>DASVSD010000024.1:0-201116 GCA_036388255.1 Allosphingosinicella sp.
AAGGTGGTGAAGCGGGCCGAGCATTCCTCGCACTGGCGCCGGCGGCGGATCGAGGCGCCGTCCTCGGTCGGCCGGCTGTCCTTAACCTGGCTGTTCTCGTGGGAGCAGAAAGGGCAGCGCATTCAGGGCTTCTTCTTGGCCTTGAACCAGGCATAGCCGGCGCCGGCCGCGGCGCCGATGACCGGGCCCACGAACGGCACCGGAATGGCGACGACGGCGCCCAGGGCGGCCCATTTCGCCATGCTCTTGCCGAGCTTCCTTTCCTCGTCGGTCATGCCGTCACTGATCCTGGTAGATAGGGAATCGGGCGCAGAGCGCGCGAACCCGGCCCTTCACCTCGGCCTCGACGGCGGCATTGCCCTCCTCGCCATTGTCGCGCAGCCCTTCGAGCACGTCGGCGACCATGTCGGCGATGTCGCGGAACTCGGATACGCCGAAGCCGCGGGTGGTTCCGGCGGGGGAGCCGACGCGGATCCCGCTGGTCTTGACCGGGGGCAGGGGGTCGAACGGTATGCCGTTCTTGTTGCAGGTGATCGACGCGCGCTCGAGCGCCTCGTCGGCGTCCTTGCCGGTCACTCCGAGCGGCCTCAGGTCGACGAGGGCGAGGTGGGTGTCGGTGCCGCCGGAGACGAGGTCGGCGCCGCGCTCCTTGAGTCGGCCGGCGAGCGCCTTGGCGTTGGCGATGACGGCGCGGGCATAGCTCTTGAACTCGGGCTGCAGGGCTTCGCCAAAGGCCACCGCCTTGGCGGCGATGACGTGCATCAGCGGCCCGCCCTGGAGGCCGGGGAAGACGGCCGAGTTGATCTTCTTGGCGATCGCCTCGTCGTCGGTGAGGACCATGCCGCCGCGCGGCCCGCGAAGGGTCTTGTGGGTGGTGGTTGTGACGACATGGGCGTGGCCGAACGGGGACGGGTGCTCGCCCGCGGCGACCAGCCCCGCGAAATGGGCCATGTCGACCATGAAGATCGCCTCCACCTCGTCGGCGATGGCGCGGAAGCGGGCGAAGTCGATATGGCGGGGATAGGCCGAGCCGCCGGCGATGATCAGGCGGGGCCTGTGCTCCTTCGCCAGCGCCTCGACCTGGTCGAAATCGATCAGGTCGTCGTCGCGGCGCACTCCGTACTGGACCGCGTTGAACCATTTGCCGGACAATGCCGGCTTGGCGCCGTGGGTGAGATGGCCGCCGGCATCGAGCGACATGCCCAGGATCGTCTCGCCGGGCTTGACCAGCGCGAGCATCACCGCGCCGTTTGCCTGCGCGCCGCTGTGAGGCTGAACGTTGACGAAGCCGCAGCCGAACAATTGCTTCGCCCGCTCGATCGCCAGCGTCTCGACCGAATCCGAGGGCGCGCAGCCCTGATAATAGCGCCGCCCGGGATAGCCCTCGGCATATTTGTTGGTCAGCACCGAGCCCTGCGCCTCGAGCACGGCGCGCGAGACGATATTCTCCGATGCGATCAGCTCGATCTGGTTCTGCTGCCGGTCGAGCTCGGCCGCGACCGCCTCGGCGACCGCGCCGTCGGCCGCAGCGAGCCGCCCGGAGAAAAAGCCCTCATGCTGGACCTGCGACAGATCGTTGGCGGGACGGCTGCTCATGCGGGCTCCTGGGCTTCGAAAACCGGGTTGGAAAGCTTCTCCACCCGGCGCTGGTGGCGCCCGCCGGCGAACGGCGTGGCGAGGAACACGGAAACGCATTCCTTCGCCTGCTCGATCCCGATCAGCCGCGCGCCGAGCGCGATCACATTGGCGTCGTTATGCTCGCGGGCCAGCCGCGCCGAGACGCTTTCGGATACCAAAGCGCAGCGGCAGGCGGGATGGCGGTTGATGGCGATCGAGATGCCGACTCCGGAGCCGCACAGTGCGATCCCGCGGTCGGCTTTCCCTTCCGCGATGGCGCGCGCCATGCGGTAGCCGTAGTCCGGATAGTCGACGCTGTCGGTGGAGGCGGTCCCGAGGTCGAGCACGTCGCAGCCGCGATCGCGCAGATAGTCCGCGAGCGTCGCTTTCATCTCGTACGCGGCATGATCGGAAACGATGGCGATTCGCTCGCTCAAGGGGTGTTTCTCTCTCGCTATCGGACGTGCCAGAGCCTTAGCCGACCGGCCCGCAAGTGTCGATTGAGGATGAACCTTTCACGGGGCTATGTTAGTTTCATTGAGCATGAACAGGCCCGCTCCCTCGACGCGGTTCGGTCGCCCCGCGCCCGCGCGATTCAGCGCTGAGGAATTCTTGCGCATGGCCGATCTCGGCGCGTTCGACGAGATGAAGGTGGAGCTCGACCATGGCGAGATCGTCCGCCTGAATCCGCCCTTTGCTCCGCACGGGGCAGCCGTCGCCCAGATCATCGTGGCGCTGTCGCGGGCCATACAGGGCAGCGGGTTGACCCTGACGGGCGAGGCCGCGATCCGCTTGTCCGGCGAAACCGTCTACGCATTCGACGCCGCCCTGATTCGGGGCATTGCGCCCCTGGGCGAGTACGAGCCCCACCAGCTGACCCTCCTCGTAGAGGTCGCCGACACGAGCCTCAATCGCGACCTCGGCCGCAAATCGGACGAATATGCGCACGCCGGAATCCCGCATTATTGGGTCGTCGACGTCAACGCGCGCGTGACTCACGTGATGGGGGCGCCCGGCGAAGACGGCTATGACAAACGAGACGTCGTAAGGTTCGGCGAGCCGCTGGAACTTCCTGACGGCCTCGGGACGATCACGCTCGGCTGAGCGTCAAGCCGCCAGCTTCATCTCCAGCCGGCTCCAGATCTCGACCAGGGCGCCGGCAAGCTCGCGCATCATCGCTTCCGTGTGCGCAGGGCCCGGCGTGAAGCGGAGGCGCTCGGTGCCGCGCGGCACCGTCGGATAATTGATCGGCTGGACGTAGCAGCCGTACTCCGCGAGCAGGATGTCGCTGATCCTCTTGGCCGTCACCGGGTCCCCGACCATCAAGGGCACGATGTGGGTGGTGGACGGCATCACCGGCAGGCGCGCCGCTTCGAAGACCGCCTTCAATTTCGCCGCGCTCGCTTGCTGCGCCTCGCGCTCGGCCACGCTGGCCTTGAGGTGCCGGACGCTCGCCAGCGCCCCGGCGACCAGGACCGGCGACAGCGAGGTGGTGAAGATGAAGCCGGGGGCGTAGCTCCGCACCACGTCGACGATGTTCTTCTCGGCCGCGATATAGCCGCCCATCACTCCGAAGGCCTTGCCGAGCGTGCCCTCGATCACGGTCAGCCGCTGCGCCACCCCGTCGCGCTCGGAGATCCCGCCGCCGCGCGCGCCGTACATGCCGACGGCGTGAACTTCGTCGAGATAGGTCAAGGCGTTGTACTTGTCGGCGAGGTCGCAGATCGCCGCGATCGGGGCGACGTCGCCGTCCATCGAATAGACGCTCTCGAAGGCGATCAGCTTGGGCGCTTCGGGATCGGCGGCGGCGAGCAGCTCCTCCAGGTGGCCGAGGTCGTTGTGGCGGAAGACCCTTTTCTCGCAGCCGGAACTGCGGATGCCCGCGATCATCGAGGCATGGTTCAGCTGGTCGGAGAAGATGATGCAGCCGGGGAGCAGCTTGGCGATCGTCGAGAGGGTCGCCTCGTTCGAGATATAGCCGGAGGTGAACAGCAAGGCCCCGTCCTTGCCGTGGAGGTCGGCGAGCTCGGCTTCGAGCTGGATGTGGTAATGGGTGTTGCCGCCGATGTTGCGGGTGCCGCCCGAGCCGGCGCCGACGTCGTGCAGCGCCTCCTCCATCGCGGCGACCACGTCCGGATGCTGGCCCATTGCGAGATAGTCGTTCGAGCACCAGACGGTGATCGGCTTGGGTCCGTTATGGCCGGCGAAGCAGCGCGCGTTGGGGTAGGAGCCCTTGTTCCTCAGGATATCGATGAACACGCGGTAGCGGCCTTCGGCGTGAAGCCGGTCGATCGCCTGCGCGAAAATCCGCTGATAGTCCAAGACCCGCTTCCCCGGCTTCCCGCCGCTCTATAGCCGATGCCGCCAATAAAAGGCCAGAAGCGGTGCGTCCATTCCGGACTTTTCCTAGAGGGTGGACACCTCGGTGAGCCCATATCCGGCGAGGCCGGGCGCATAAGCGCGCCAAGAATCGTCGCGCCGGGTGAAGAGGGCGCGGCCTTCCGGCGCGGGGCGGGACCACTCTTTGTCGCGCAGCAGCCAGGCGGTGCGCCGGGCGATTCCTTCCTTGCCGTCGACGAAGGCGAGGGGCCGCGGCGCGGCGGCGGCGAGCTCCTCCTCCACCAGGGGAAAATGGGTGCAGGCCAGCACGATCGTGTCGATCCGGTCGCCGCCGGGCCGGCCGAGCAGCCCGTCCAGGACACGGGCATAATCCTCCCGCCGGGTTTCCTCGCCGCGCAGCTTCGCCTCGGCGAGCTCGACCAGGTCGGCCGAGGCGTGCCGCAGCACCGTGCAGTCGGCGGCGAACCGATCCGCCAGCCGGTCGACATAAGGCTGCACCACCGTCGCCGCCGTGCCGAGCACGCCGATGGTGCGCGTCTTCGACAGCGCCGCAGCCGGCTTGATCGCGGGCACGGTCCCGACGATTGGCAGATCGAGCGCGGCGCGCACGCCGTCGAGCGCGATGGTCGAGGCGGTGTTGCAGGCGATCACGACGAGCTCGGGATCGAAGCGCTCCGCCAGGCGACCGAGCAAAGCCGGCACCCGGGCCTCGATCTCGTGCTCGGGTTTCAGGCCGTAGGGATAGCCGGCATTGTCGGCGACGTAGAGGATCGGCGCATGGGGCAGAAGGGCGCGGATCGGGCGGAGCACCGAGAGGCCGCCAATTCCGGAATCGAGGACGAGGATGGGCTTCACGAGCGTGGCCTTACCGGGGTCGCGCGCCGCGCGGTAGCTGGGGCGCGCAAGCGCTTGATTCATTTTGTTGTTGCGGCCGCGCCTTTCGATTAGTTTCGCTTTCCGGGGGGTAGGGCGTGACTTTCGACACTCTCGCGGGGCCGCTGGGGGCGCTGCTGATCGGTTATCTCTTCGGCTCGATCCCGTTCGGGATCCTGCTGACGCGCGCCGCCGGGGCCGGCGACCTGCGCGCGATCGGCTCGGGCAATATCGGCGCGACCAATGTGCTGAGGACGGGGCGCAAGGGCCTTGCCGCTTCGACCCTGCTGCTCGACGCCGCCAAGGGCGCCGCGGCAATTCTGGTCGTCCGGCTGGCTTTCCCCGGCGAGCCGCAGCTCGATCCTCTGGCGGCCTTCGGAGCGCTGATCGGCCATCTCTACCCGCTCTGGCTCCGCTTCCGGGGCGGCAAGGGGGTCGCCACCTTCCTCGGAATTCTCGCCGCCCTGCACTGGCCGGTCGCGCTCGCCGCCGCCGCCATCTGGCTGCTGATGCTCGCTTTGACCCGCTTCTCGTCGCTCGCCGGAATGACCATGGCGCTCTCGGCGCCCGTCGCGGCCGCGGCGATCGGGCGCTTCGACCTCGCGCTGCTGCTGCTCGGCTTCGCTCTGCTGATCGTCTGGAAGCACCGCGCCAATCTCGAGCGGCTGATGAGCGGAAGCGAGCCGCGGGTGGGACAAGAGCGTGCGGAGGCGTCGTCGGATGGCTGAGCCCGGCGCCCCGGCCGACAGCATCACGCGGCTGCGCCTGATCCGGTCGGAGAATATCGGTCCGATCACCTACTTCCAGCTGCTCGCCCGATTCGGCTCGGCCCAGGCGGCGATCGACGCCATCCCGGACCTCGCTGCCCGCGGCGGCGGCCGCGCGCCGCGGCTCGTGCCGAGGAGCCAGATCGAGCGCGAGATCGAGGAGGTCGAACGGCTCGGCGCCCGGTATCTCTTCCTCGGGACGCCGCCTTATCCGCCTTTGCTCGCGGAGCTGGAGACGGCGCCCCCGGCCTTGATCGTCAAGGGCCATCTCTCGCTCCTCGACAGGCCCGCCGTCGCGATCGTCGGCGCCCGCAACGCCTCGGCCGCGGCCTGCCGCTACGCCCGCATGCTCGCGCAGCAGATCGGCGCCGCGGGCACCGTCGTGGTCTCGGGCCTCGCCCGCGGCATCGACACCGCCGCCCATGACGGCGCGCTCGAGACCGGAACGATCGCGGTGATCGCCGGCGGCATCGACGTCTTCTACCCGCCCGAGAACGAGGCGCGGCAGCAGGCCATAGCCCAGCGCGGCCTGCTGATCGCCGAGCAGGCCCCCGGGGTCGAGCCGAGGGCCCGCCATTTTCCCTACCGGAATCGGATTATCGCCGGGCTGTCGCACGGCGTCGTCGTGGTCGAGGCGGCGCCGCGCTCGGGCTCGCTGATCACTGCGCGCTGCGCTGCCGAATGCGGCCGCGAGGTCATGGCGGTGCCCGGCTCGCCGCTCGATCCGCGCGCGCAGGGCTGCAACCAGCTGATCCGCGACGGCGCCACCCTCGTCCAGACGGCCGAGGACGTGCTCGAAGCGATCGAGCCTGGACAGATCCGCCCCTTCCGCCACCCCGAGCGCGGCTGGACCGCTCCCGACCTCAGCGCCGACGCCGACGAGCGCCAGCGCGCCATGGTTCTCGGGCTGCTCAGCGTCACCGCCGTCCCGATCGACGAGCTCGTCCGCCAGTCGGAGCTTCCCGCCCCGCTGGTGCAGACCGTCCTGCTCGAGCTCGAGCTCGCCGGCCGCCTCGAGCGCCACGCAGGCGGCAGGGTGAGCCTCGCGGCGTGAGAAAAGATACAAACCCGGGGAGACGAGGATGCTGAAGCTGTTTCGGGCCGCCTTGCTGTGCGCGGCGACTGCGGGCCTCATGCTGCCGCCCCCGGGGCTCGCGCCGCTCGACGCCGCTTCCGGGGCGGCGCAGCAGCAGGGGCGCGAGCCGCTCTGCCGCCGCCCAGCCCCGCTTCCGCAACTCCCGCCGGAGGGGGAGCACAATCGGGCCGGGGAGCAAGTGAACGACTACGGGTACGCGTCCCCCGTGCCGGTGGAGGCGCCGCCGGCGCCTCCACCGCCTCCGCCGCCGGCCCCCGTCGCCCCTCCGCCACCGCCGCCGCCTTCAATGGAACCGCCGCCGATCGGCGAGACGGCCGCGCCTCCGGTGCCGATAATGCCGCCTCCTGCGCCCGAGCCGACCGCCACCGGAAGCGAGAGCGACGATTCCTCGATCGTCCTCACCGGCACCCGCCGCACCGGCCGCAGCGCGCGCCGCCCCGCCTCCGAAGGCCGCCGCCGCGGCGGCGTCGATGAGCCCCAATCGGGCCAGCTCACGGCCGGCGAACATGACGATCTCCTCAATCCCGAACTCTATGCCCGCTATGTCGCCCGCAGCGGCGGCAGCCTCGTCGGCAAGGGCGTGCCGGTGCTCGACACCCGCCGCGTCTTCACGGTCGCGGTGCAGGACGAGGCCGGCCGACCGGTGCCGTTCGCCGCGGTCACTTTGACCTGCGCCGACGGCAACACCCTGACCCTGGAGACGGTGGCGGACGGAACCGCTATCTTCTTCCCCGCCGTCGACCGGCTTGGCGACAGAGTGCGCGTCAGCGTGGCCGCGGCCGGCCGCAGGGCCGGCGAGGGCCGTCCGGTCCGCGTCTTCGGCCGCAGCGAGGCGCAGCGCCACCGGGTGACGATGGCGGGCGCGGGGAGGGCCGTCACCCGCTTCGACCTCTTCCTTGCCGTCGACACCACCGGCAGCATGGACGACGAGCTGGACTATCTGAAGTCGGAGCTGCGCGCGATCGTCGGTGCCCTGCGCGAGCGCCACCGCGATCTCGACATCCGCGTCGGCCTCGTGGTCTATCGCGACCAGGGCGACGAATATGTCACGCGCACCTTCCCCTTCACCGGCGACATCGAGCAGATGCGCGAGCATCTGGCCGCCCAGAGCTCGGCCGGGGGCGGCGACCTCCCGGAGGCGATGGACGAGGCGCTGGCGCGCGCGGTCGCGCAGGAATGGCGGCCCGACGCGGTCCGCGCCATCCTCCTGGTCGCCGACGCGCCGCCGCACGACGGGAATGTGCCGCAGGCCTGGGCGGTTGCGGAAGCGGCGCGCGCCCGCCGCATCCACATCGTGCCGGTCGCGGCTTCGGGCGTCGACGACCTCGCCGAGTTCGTCATGCGCGGCATGGCGGCGCTCAGCCAGTCGCGCTACCTCTTCCTCACCGACGACAGCGGCATCGGCAACCGCCACGCCGAGCCTGCCGTCGACTGCTACCTCGTCACCCGTCTCGACACGCTCGTCCGCAGGGTCCTCGACAGCCTGATCTCGGGCCGCCGGGTCGAACCCGCCGACTCCGAGGTGATCCGCTCGGTCGGCGACTACCAGAACGGCCGCTGCGCCCTGCCGAACGATTTTCGGGTGGAGGATTAGGCGGCGGCTCGCGTCTTGATCGCGAAGCACTTGGGCGGGGATGCTGACGGTGTCGTGGGAGTTGTGCCAAACGCAATGTTCGCACTCGACATAACAGGATTGTGATATTATGCCGGCCTCAAGCGCTTTTCAGTAGCACTTTTTTGTGATATGCCCATGTACGAACTGAAGCAATGGCCCGCCACGGTCTACGTGAAGGAGGTGGAACCTCTGCACGAGGTGCGGGAGGAAGCGGATGCAGTTCTTTTTGGGCTGCGGAAGGAAGGTCCGAATCCGCTTGGTTATGACGCGAAGAATCTAGGGAAAGACCTTGATTACCTTTGGCAGATTAACATTAAGAAGAACCGGAATCAGTATCGCCTGCTGTATGCGCCTTATGCAAATAAGATAGTAGTATTTCACTTTCACAAAAAGCGCTCAAAGCAGGAGCAGCAACGCGGTTATGCTAAGGCACGAAATAGGAAGAAGGACTTTGAAGACAAGTATGGAAAGGACGGCGCAGGTGGGCGATATACCATCCATTAATCTTAGTATTTCAGACAAATTGTCAGATCAATATTATCGTCGCAACTTCTTTCTTGCCGAGGCTTCTGCTTCCATCGCTGGGCAGCTTGCCGCCTTGCGAAAGCTTCGAGGCTTGAAGCAGGTAGAATTGGCAGAGCTTGTAGGCACTCAACAGTCCGGCATTTCGCGGATCGAACGTGCTGATTATCGCAATTGGAGCTTTAGCACGCTGTGGAAGATTGTGGAGGTTCTTGACGCGCGCCTAAGGGTGGTAATCGAGCCGACGGAGGCGGTGCTTCACGAGTATGAGGATCCGACGCCAGAACCGAAGCGCTCCTCGGCTCTAGATAGACTTACCACCGGGAGACCGCCGCAGCCCGCGAGGTTATCGGCACTTGAACATTTCAAACCGTTGGGATCGAAAAATGAAGCTAGTAAGTATCGAAGCAAGCCGGGTGGTATCCCTAACTTTTTTGAGACCCACGAGGGGGCAGCCGTTCGCGGTTGATGTACTTACCGGCGTTGTTCGCCGATATAATTTTCAGCATTTCCCTGAAAGAGTGCCGGACCTTTCCAACGACTCGGTGAGCCTTTCAGTCGGTAAATGGACCAGCGTACAGATCGACGAGCTTTCGGCGTACAACGACGGAATGATCGTTGCAGCGCGTTCGGATACCGGCCTGATAGATGCCTTTCTCGATGACCTTTATGATTTTGTCGGCAAGGAATTTGGGGTCTTGAAGGTGCCCGCTCCACCGGAGGCGCGGCACTATGAAAGCAGCCTTGTTGTTCAGATGGACAAAAGGGTCCCGGCCAAATTCGCGTTTCTGAATGGTCTCTATGAGGACCTTGCCAGTTTCCGCAGCGACTACGGTCATGGAGATACCGAGTTCGTCTTCGGCGGGCTCGGGGCTCAGTCGGAAACGATCGGCGCGGGGGGAAAGCGAATAATGGGGTTCACCTTCGAAAGAAGGCTCAATGCGCCCTTCGACGCAAACTATTGGTTTTCGAGCGCCCCTCTAAAAACGTCGGACCACGTTGCTATGCTAGAGAATCTAGAGGCGCAGCTGCTGCGCTAGGGCTTGCTGGGTGCTGGGTAGGTCTGGGTGCTCCGGCGCCTCATCCTGAGCCTCGCAGAGTCGGCTATCAGCTTCGCGGGGATTCGCGTGCCGCTTGGAGTGCTTCTTTGCCATGGTCGCAATATGGCAGCAGGTACGGCAGCCCTTAGCCCTGCGGTTTTTCAAGCTGGCCCGCTACCCACTGCGGCCAGTCTTGCGCGTGGTATATCGTTCGCATTACGTTCCCGAATCATGTCGGTGCCCGGTTTCCTGCGGTTCAGCCCCGTCCCGGTGCGGACCCAGCATAATGGCTGGACGCCGCGGCTGCAGCTGCGCTTCATTCTCGCTCTCGCGCGCGGCGCGGGGGTGGACGAGGCGGCGCGGTCGCTCGGCAAGAGCCGCCAGTCCGCCTACGATCTCCGCAAGAAGCCGGGCGCCGGGAGCTTCGCGGCCGCCTGGGACGCGGCTTTGGCGTTCTCGCGCAGCGCGGCCGGAGCGGGACGCGCGGCGGCACGCGGGCATTGCGGCATCGAGACGATGCTGGTGCCCCGTTACTATCGCGGTCGCCTGGTGGGCTTCGTCCAGCGCGAGGACGTGGCGGGGGCGATGCGGCTGCTCAGCCGGCTCGACCGGCTGGCGGAGCGGCTCGGGGGCGCGGGCGACCTGCGCGCCGACGGCGAGCGGCTGGAGGCGTTCGAACGCCTGACGCGCCCCGGAATTGACAGTCTTGACGGGAATCGCCTGTGAACGCGTCCGCCACGTCAAGACTGCGCGCGCACTTGACGCCCCCGCCGCCGCTTCGACACCCTGTGCGCGTACGCGTGGGAAAGGTGTTTGAGTGAAGCTCGTCGTCGTCGAATCGCCGGCCAAGGCCAAAACCATCGAGAAATATCTCGGCAGCGGCTACCGGGTGCTCGCCTCCTACGGCCATGTCCGCGACCTGCCGCCCAAGGACGGCTCGGTCGATCCGGACGACGGCTTCGCGATGAGTTGGGAGACCTATGCCGACAAGGCCCGGCAGCTCAAAGCGATCACCGACGAGGCCAAGAAGGCGGATGCCCTGATCCTCGCGACCGACCCGGACCGCGAGGGCGAGGCGATCAGCTGGCACGTCCAGGAGGTGCTGAGGAACCGCCGCGCGCTTCCGAAGGATGTCGAGCGTGTGACGTTCAACGCGATCACGAAGTCGGCCGTAACCGAGGCGATGAAGCGGCCGCGCGCGCTCGACGAGGATCTGATCGACGCCTATCGCGCGCGGCGGGCGCTCGATTATCTTGTCGGTTTCACGCTCTCGCCGGTGCTTTGGCGCAAGCTCCCCGGGGCGAAGTCGGCGGGGCGGGTGCAGTCCGTAGCGCTGCGCCTGATCGTCGACCGCGAGCGCGAGATCGAGCTGTTCCGGCCGCAGGAATATTGGTCGGTCGCGGCCTTGATGGAGGCGGACGGCCAGGAATTCCTCGCCCGCCTGGTGCGCTTCCGCGGCGAGAAGGTCGATCGGCTGGCGATCGGCGACGAGGGCACCGCTTTGGCCGCGAAGAAGGCGGTCGAGGACGGCCGCTTCTCCGTCGCGTCGGTCGAGACGAAGCCGCTCACCCGCAACCCCCCGCCCCCGTTCATGACCTCGACGCTGCAGCAGGAGGCGGCGCGCAAACTGGGCTTCTCCGCCAGCCACACCATGCGGGTCGCACAGGATCTCTACGAAGCCGGCGCGATCACCTACATGCGCACCGACGGCGCCGACATGGCGCCCGAGGCGGTTTCCGGAGCGCGCCGCGCCGTCGCCCAGCGCTTCGATGCGAGCTATGTGCCCGACAGGCCGCGCGTCTACACGACCAAGGCCAAGAACGCGCAGGAAGCCCACGAGGCGATCCGCCCGACCGACTTCGGCGCCGACCGCCACGGCTCCGGCGACCACGGCCGGCTCTACGACCTCGTCTGGCGGCGCGCCCTCGCCTCGCAAATGGCCTCGGCGCGGCTCGAGCGCACCGCCGTCGAGCTTGCCGACGGCAGCGGCCAGACCGCGCTCCGCGCCACCGGCCAGGTCGTCCTCTTCCCCGGCTTCCTCGCTTTGTACGAGGAGGGGAGGGACGACGAGCAGGACGAGGAATCGCGCCGCCTGCCGCGGCTGCGCGAAGGCGAGGCGCCGGCGAAGAAACGCGTGACCGCGGAGCAGCATTTCACCCAGCCGCCGCCGCGTTATTCCGAAGCCAGCCTGGTCAAGAAGATGGAGGAACTGGGCATCGGCCGGCCCTCCACTTATGCCGCGACGCTGCAGACGCTCAAGGATCGCGACTATGTCCGGCTCGAGAAGAACCGCTTCTTGCCCGAGGAAAGCGGCCGGCTGCTGACCGCCTTTCTCGAGCGCTTCTTCGAGCGCTACGTCTCGTTCGATTTCACCGCGCGCCTGGAGGACGAGCTCGACGACATCTCCGGCGGCCGTGCCGAATGGCAGCAGGTGCTCGACGCCTTCTGGCGGGACTTCAAGCCGAAGACCGTCGAGATCATGGAGCGCAAGCCTTCCGAGATCACCGAGGCGCTCGACGCCTTCCTCGCGCCCTGGCTGTTCCCGGACAAGGGCGACGGCTCGGACGCCCGCCTCTGCCCCGCCTGCGGAGAGGGACGGCTGGGCCTCAGGGGCGGCCGCTTCGGCGCGTTCGTCGCCTGCTCCAACTATCCCGAATGCAAGTTCACCCGGCGTTTCGGGCAGGGCGGCGACGAGGCCGCAGCGGACGAGGGCCCCGAGCTGCTCGGGACCCACCCGGAGACCGGCGCCGACGTGGTCCGCAAGACCGGCCGCTACGGCCCCTATGTCGAGAGCGGCGACCGGCGCGCCTCGATCCCGAAGGATGCCGGCGAGCTCGACCTCGATCTCGCGGTGCGGCTGCTGTCGCTGCCGCGCACGATCGGCGACCATCCGGAGACAGGCAAGCCGATCACCGCCTCGATCGGCCGCTACGGGCCCTATCTCGCCCATGACGGCAAATATGCGAAGCTCGCCGGCACCGCGGAGGTGTTCGAGACCGGGATGAACGCGGCGGTGGTGAAGCTCGCGGAGGCGGCAGCCGGCGGCGGACGGGCCCGCGGCTCGCGCGAGCCGCTGAAGGTGCTCGGCCTCCATCCGCGGACGGAGCTCGAGATCAAGTTGATGGAGGGCCGCTTCGGTCCCTACGTCACCGACGGCACCACCAACGCGACCCTCCCGAAGACCCTGAAGCCCGACGACCTGACGCTCGAGGAGGCTGCCCAACTCCTCGACGAGCGCGCCGCCAAGGGGCCGTCCGCGAAGAAGGGGAGGGGCCGCAAGCCCGCGCCGAAGAAGAAGGGCAAGAAGCCATGACGGACCGCCGCGCCTCCTGCCAGTGCGGCGCGCTCACCGCGGTGGCACGCGGCGAGCCGGTGCGGATCTCGGTCTGCCACTGCCTCGACTGCAAGAAGCGCTCGGGCAGCGCCTTCGCTTATGGCGCCACCTATCCGGAGGAGCAGGTCGAAGCCAACGGCCCCGCCAACACCTTCCGCCGCATCGGCGACGAAGGTTTCTGGGGCGAGTTTTCCTTCTGCCCGGACTGTGGCTCGACTGTGACCTACCGGATCGAGCGGCGCCCCTTCATGGTGACCGTCCCGGTCGGAGCCTTCGCGGACCCGGGCTTTCCGGAGCCGACGGTGTCGGTCTACGGCAAGCGGCGCCACAAATGGTGCGTCCTGGCGACGGAGGGCCCGGTCGCGGAGTTCTAACGTTGAGCCCCGTCCATGCCTGTGTTATAACATCTGTATGAACAAGCCCCTGAAACTCATCAAGATCGGCAATTCGACGGGTGTCATCCTGCCGAAGGAGGTGCTCGCTCGCCTTAGGGTGGCGCAGGGCGACAGCGTCAGTGTCGTCGAGACGTCCGGCGGTGTCGAGTTAAGGCCGGCCGATGCCGAGTTCGACGAGCAGATGCGGGCGGCGCGCGAGATCATGCGCAGCCGGCGCCCGGCGCTCCGCGAGCTTGCCAAATAGATGTGGGTCTGGGTTGCGGAAAGCGTTGCGCTCGCCGCTCATGACGAACAGATCGCCGAGCATGGCGGCGGCGCCGGAGTCCGGGATTTCGGGCTGTTCCAGTCCGCCATGGCGCGCCCGGAAAATCTCGCGGCCTACGAAGAGCCGGATGCCGCTGCTCTCGCTGCCGCCTATGCTTACGGCATTGCCCGCAACCATCCCTTCATTGACGGCAACAAGCGCACGGCGGTGGTTGTGAGCGAGACTTTCCTGGCTCTGAACGGACTTCACTTACAGGCAGGCAACGCCGAAATCGTGACTGAATTCCTCGCCTTGGCCGCAGGTGAAATTTCCGAAGACGCGCTCGCCGCCTGGTTTCGGGAGCGGATCGCCTAGGCCTCCCCGCAGGCGCGGCAGGCAGGGTCCTTGACGAGCGTGATCGTGCGCATCGCCGGCTCCAGCGCGTCGAAGATGTGGAGCTTGCCGAGCGCGTCGCCGCCGAAGCCGGCGATCTGGCGCATCGCCTCCAGCGCGGCCCAGCTCCCGGCGAGGCCGGCGGCCGGGCCGAGGATTCCGAGCTCGGCGCAGCTGTCGCAATCGTCGGCGTCGAACGCATCGCCGACGAAGCAGCGGTAGCAGGGCCGGCCGGGCTCCCAGCCGCGGAAGGTCCCGATCTGGATCTGGAACTGCCCGATCGCCGCCGAGACGAGCGGGATCCGCGCGGCCGTGCAGGCGTCGGAGACCGCCAGCCGTGTCGCGAAATTGTCGCTGCCGTCGACGACCACGTCGGCGCCGCCGAGCAATGCGGCGGAATTGGCCGGCACCAGCCGCTCGCGCCGCTCCTCGACCGCGACGTCCGGATTGAGCCGCGCGGCGGCCTCGCCGGCGACTTCCGCCTTGGGCCGCCCGACGTCGGCCGTGGCGAACAGGATCTGGCGCTGGAGATTGTCGAGGCTGACGGCGTCGTCGTCGATCACCCGGACGCGTCCCACGCCGCCGGCAGCGAGATACTGGATGACCGGCGCGCCGATCCCGCCGGCGCCGATCACCGCGACGGTGGCGGAGAGGAGCTTGCGCTGCCCCTCGCCCCCCAGCTCCTTCAGGACGATCTGGCGCGCGTAGCGGTCGAGCTGGTCGTCACGAAACGAAGTAGAAGCTGAAGTCACTGCGATACCAAAGCGGCTCTGCGCCGGGCCGCGCCCGAAGCGCCCCCTGCTGGGCGAGCGCCACGACGAGGTTCGCCACATAGGCTTCGAGCGGCCGGCAATCCATGTCCGCGACGACGATGCGCGAGACTCGGCCGTCGGGCTGGACCTGGACGATCCACGGCACCCTGATCTCGAAGTGGCGCGCCGTTTGGCCCTCGATCTCGCATTGGCGCTCGCGCAGGATCGTCTCGACATAGCTCACCATCACCGGGATCGGCAGGCCGCGCGGCTCGGGCAGCCGCCGATATCCGTTCCAGTCCGCATTGCCGACGTCGATCTGGACGTCGGTGGTGACGGTCGCGCGCGTCGGGCTCTGGCTCGCGAGCAGGGCGGCAAGCGCGATCAGCAGGTTGGTCACGATTCATCTCCCAGTCGATCCGAAGCCCCCGCTCCCGCGGCCGGTCTCGTCGAGCTCCGTCTGCTCGTCGAACGTCGCTTTGACGACGGGCGCCGGGACCAGCTGCGCGATCCGTTCGCCCCGGACCACATGGAACGGCTCAGCGCCCAGATTTGCAAGGATTATTTTCACCTCGCCGCGATAGTCGCTGTCGATCGTGCCGGGGGTGTTGAGGCAGGTGATGCCGTGCTTCAGCGCCAGGCCGGAGCGCGGCCGAACCTGGATCTCGAAGCCTTCGGGGATCGCCACCGAGAAGCCGGTGGCGACCGCGCGGCGCGCACCCGGCTCCAGCACCAGGGTCTCGGCGGCGACGACGTCGAGCCCCGCGGCGCCCGTGCTGGCGTAAGCGGGGAGGGGCAGGCCTTCGCCGTGGGGCAGCCGGCGCAGCTGCACACGGATTTCACTGGAGGGCATCGGCGACCTTTGCGGCGAGCCGGCGCGCAATCTCCGCCTTGGGCGCGTCGCCCCAGGCTTCCTCGCCGTCGGCGGTGATCAGATGGACGGCGTTGCGGTCCCCGCCCATGACGTCGCCGGAGACGTCGTTGGCGAGGATCCAGTCGCAGCCCTTGCGCTCCCTTTTCGCCCGTGCCTCGGCGGCGACGTCGGCGGTCTCGGCGGCGAATCCGATCAGGAGGCGCGGCCGCTGCGGGCTTTGGGCGAGGCGGGCGAGGATGTCGGGATTGGCCGTCCAGTCGAGACGCGGCGGTCCGTCCGCCTTCTTGAGCTTGGCCTGGGCCGGCGTCACACGCCAGTCGGCCACCGCGGCGACCAGCACCGCCGCGTCCGCAGGGAGCGCTGCAGCGACAGCCGCGTCCATCTCCGCAGCCGTCTCGACGTCGATGCGGGCGACGCCGGGAGGCGTGGCGAGCGCGACGGGACCCGCGACCAGCGTCACCCGCGCGCCTTCGCGCGCCAGCGCTTCCGCGATCGCGAAGCCTTGCTTGCCGGATGAGCGGTTGGCGATGACCCGCACCGGATCGATCGGCTCGTGGGTGGGTCCGGCCGTGACGATGACGTGCCGCCCAGCGAGGCGCTTTTCGCCGGGGGCGAGGGCGGCGTCGATCGCGGCGAGGATCGCGGCAGGCTCGGGCAGACGTCCCGGCCCATATTCGCCGCACGCCATTTCGCCCTCGTCGGGCTCGAGGATCGTTACGCCGTCGCCTCGCAGCCGCGCGACGTTGCGGACCGTCGCCTCGTGGCGCCACATCCTGACGTTCATCGCCGGCGCCGCGAGCACCGGCTTGTCGGTGGCGAGAAGCAGGGTGGTCGCGAGGTCGTCCGCGATCCCGGCAGCCATCCTGGCGAGCAGGTCGGCCGTCGCCGGACAGACGACCACGAGGTCGGCCTCGCGGCTGAGCTGGATATGCCCCATCTCCACTTCGTCCTTGAGGTCCCAGAGGCTGGTATGGACGGGCTGCTCGGTGAGAGCGGCGAGCGTCATCGGCGTCACGAACTGGGCGCCGCCCGCGGTCAGCACGCACCGCACGCTCGCGCCCGCCTTCCGGATCAGCCGCACGAGCTCGCAAGCCTTGTATGCGGCGATCCCGCCGCCGACGATCAGGAGGATGCGCTTGCCGTGCATCGCTTCAGCCTAGGAGCAGGACTGCCGCGGCGCCAGCAGCCCCCGAAATCAGTGCAGTGAGAACGTAGCTCCCGTAACGGCGCGGCTGGACGACGACCACGTCCGGGAGGGGCGGGTCCGGCGGCGCGGCGCCGGGCGGCGGATAATAGTAATCGAGGCGTCGGATCAGCTCCGGCAGGCGGCGGAGCGTGCGGAAGTCGCGGACCAGGGCGTCGGCGAGCCGCGCCTCGGGCCCGAGCTCGCCGCGCACCCATTCGCGCAGGAAGGGCTCCGCGGTTTCCCACATATTGATGTCCGGATCGAGCGCGGTCGCCACGCCTTCCTCCATCACCATCGTCTTCTGGAGCAGGAGAAGGTGGGGCTGGACCGGCATGTCGAAATCGCGGGTGATGACGAACAGGCCGTCGAGCATCGCGCCGATCGAGATGTCCTTGACCGGCAGGCCGCGGATCGGCTCGCCGACGGCGCGCAAGGCCGTCGCGAACTCGTCGACATTGTGGTGCGAGGGAACGTACTGCGCCTCGAAATGGATCTCGGCAACGCGCCGGTAATTGCCGACGATGAGGCCGTAGAGGATCTCGGCGAGCCAGACCCGCGCCTGCCGGTCGATCCGCCCCATGATGCCGAAGTCGATCGCCGCCAGCCGCCCGTCGGCGAGCGCGAACAGGTTTCCCTGGTGGAGATCGGCGTGGAAGAAGCCGTCGATCACCGCCTGGCGGAGGAAGGCGCGCACCAGCGTCGCGGCGAGCGCCCTGAGGTCGTGCCCCGCCTCGACCAGCGCCTCGCGGTCGGTAAGCTTGATGCCTTCGATCCATTCGAGCGTCATCACCCTGCGGGCGGTGCGGCTCCAGTCGATCTCGGGGATGTGGAAGTTGCTCTCGGCGACGAGGTTCTCGCGCAGCTCCGAAGCGGAGGCCGCTTCGCGCCTCAGGTCCAGCTCGCGCATCGTCCATTGACGGAAGGTCGCGACCACCACGCGCGGCCGCAGGCGCGCCGCCTCGCCGCCATAATGCTCGACCTGCGCGGCCGCCCATTCGTAGGTTTCGAGCGCGCGGGCGAAGTCCTCCTCGATCCTCGGCCGCAGCACCTTGACGGCGACCTCGCGACCGTCGGTGGTGATCGCCCGGTGGACCTGGGCGATCGAGGCCGCGCCGACCGGCTCCTCGTCGATCTCGGCGAAGAGCTCGTCGAGCGGCTTTTCGAGCGCCAGCTCGATCGCCGCGCGAACCTGGGCGAACGGGGCCGGGGGAAGGCTGTCCTGGAGGAGGCTGAGGTCTCGCGCCGCCGCGTCCCCGACCAGATCGGGCCGGGTGGCGAGCGCCTGGCCGAACTTGATCGCGGCCGGCCCGATCTCCTGGAAAGCCGCAGCATAGGTCGGCACCGCCGGAACCCGCGCGCCGAAGCGGGCGATGCGGGCGAGCCGCCGCACCGGCGCCGGCGTGTTCATGTCGCGCTCGATCCCGCGGAGCGCTCCGTGGCGCGCCAGCACGCGGCCCCATTTCAGAAGCCGCCAGACGTGGACGACGGGGTGGGTCACACCTTCCAGCCGCTGTGGATAGCCACCAGCCCGCCGAGGATCGGCTCCGCCTTGACGTTGGCGAAGCCGGCGCGCGCGACCATCGCCTTGAAGTCGTCCATTGGCGGGAAGCGGCGGATCGACTCGATGAGGTAGCGATAGCTCTCCGCGTCGTCGGCGAAGAGCCGGCCGAGACGCGGCACGATCCGGTGGCTGTAGGAATCGTACAGGCTCGAGAAGCCCGGCCAGGTCGTCCGCGAGAATTCGAGGCAGAAGAAGCGCCCGCCGACCTTCAGAACGCGGTGCGCCTCGGCGAGCGCCTTGTCGATATGGGTGACGTTGCGGATGCCGAACGCGATCGTATAGGCGTCGAAGCTGCCGTCGGCGAAGCTCAGCTCCTCGGCATTCTCCTGCGCCCAGGCGAGCCCCTCGATTCCGCGCTTGCGGGCGCGCTCGATGCCGACGTCGAGCATGTCGGTGTTGATGTCGGCTACCGTCACCGCGGCTCCGCCGGCCGCGAGCCGGAAGGCGATGTCGCCGGTGCCCCCCGCCATATCGAGGATACTTTCGCCCTTGCGCGAGCGGACCCGGGCGACGAACAGATCCTTCCAGCGACGGTGGAGACCGGCGGACATGACGTCGTTCATCAGGTCATAGCGCCTCGCGACGCTGGAGAAGACGCCGCTCACGCGTCTCGTCTTCTCCTGCGGCTCGACCTCTTCGTAGCCGAAACTGACCTTGTCCATCGGCGCAGCCTCTAGCAGGGGAGTCGCGCGATGTGCACGCGCGATATGGAGTCGACCCGATATGCCTGAGCTACCCGAGGTCGAGACCACCGTCGCGGGCCTGCGGCCGGTGCTCGAGGGCCGGCGGCTGGTGCGGGCGGAGACGCGGCGGGCGGACCTGCGGCGGGCCTTTCCGCCGGACCTTCGGCAGCGGCTCACCGGGGCGGTCGTCACCCGCCTCGGCAGGCGCGCCAAATACGGCCTGATCGAGACCAACCGCGGCGACACGCTCGTCTTCCATCTCGGCATGTCCGGCCGCTGGCGAATCGACCCCGCCGAGCTCGGCACGCACGACCATTTTTTCCTGGAGACCGACGAGGGCCGGGTCGCGGCGCTCAACGACCCGCGGCGATTCGGGTCGCTGGACATCCTGGCGACAGAATCGCTCGGCGCTTCGGACCCGTTCGTGTGGATGGGCCCGGAACCGCTCGGCGAGCCTTTTTCGGGCGGCTATCTCGAAAGGGCGCTGGCGGGTCGCGCGGCGCCGATCAAGGCCTTGCTGCTCGACCAGAGAATCGTCGCCGGTCTCGGCAACATCTACGTCTGCGAGGCGCTGCATATGGCCGGCATCGCTCCGGGACGTGCGGCCGGGCGGATCTCGCGTATCCGGCTCGACCGGCTGGCGGCGGCGGTGAAGGAGGTGCTGCTCGCCGCGATCGAAGCCGGCGGCTCGACGCTGCGAGACTATGCGCGGCCCGACGGGGAGCTCGGCTATTTCTCGAAGCAGTGGCGGGTCTACGGCCGCGAAGGCAACCCATGCGCTTGCGGCGCGGCGATTCGCCGTCGCAGCGACTCGGGTCGTTCGACCTTCTTCTGCCCCCGCTGCCAGCGCGCTTGAGGTTGACCTCGGCTTCGGCCTTGCGTAGAGGGCGGCGCGAGCGGGTGCGGTGAGAGCCGCGCCCTTTTCATTTCAGATCAAAAGGTCACGACAAGATGGCGAACACGCCGCAAGCCAAGAAGCGAATCCGCCGCAACGACCGCCGCGCCGAGATCAACGGCGCCCGCGTCAGCCGTATCCGCACCTTCGTCAAGCAGGTCGAGGCGGCCATCGCCTCGGGCGACAAGGCACAGGCCGAAGCGGCGATTCGCCGGGTCCAGCCGGAGCTCGCCCGCGGAGTCTCGAAGGGCGTCGTCCACAAGAACACCGCCGCCCGGAAAATCTCGCGCCTCACGCGCCGAGTCGCTGCGCTCGGCTGAGGTTCGCAAGCGCTTCGGGAGCATTCGGCCCGCCGGCCCGCCGGCGGGCTTTTTCATGCCGCGGGCGTATCGAAACGGCGGCGTCGCAAAAACCCTAGGAATTCCCGCGATTCGCGAGCGGCGGCAAAAAAAATGGCGGATTTCTGCCGTTTTCTAAAAAATCCGCAGGAATCCGTGTGTCAAGAAGTCTTTGTGCAATCGAGATGAATTTTCCGGTTGCGCCCGCCCGCGCAAGCTTCCAAAAAAGTCTCTCCGGCGGTCGAAATCTCGCTGCCGGGCCAATGCAAAACGACGTTCAGCAACGGCATGACCGGGGGATCATGCGCCGTGCAGGAGAGCTTTGCACTGAAAAAAGCCGCGGCACAGCGGCGGCTCGAGGTGGAAGAGGGGGTTGTTGCGTGACGTACACGCCGACGAGAGGCGACGCTATGACCGAGGTCGACGAAGTTCTCGATTCGATCCCGGCATCCTGGGAACTGATCCGGTCGAGCCTGCGCCGCGATTGCGGGGCGCGGACGTTCGACGGCTGGCTGCGCCCGATCGCGCTCGGCAGTTTCGATCCGGAGTCCGCGACCTTGCGCCTCGAGCTCCCGTCGCAGTTCATGGCCGACTGGGTCCAGACCCATTTCTCCGAGCGGCTGACGATGGCGTGGCGGGCGACGCTGCCCGCCGTCCGCAATGTCCGCATCGGAGTCGGCGCCGCCGCCCCTCGCACCGCCGCGCTCGTCGAGATTCCGGCGCCAGCGCGCGAGCAGGAATCCGCGCGGCAGGCGGGCAACGTCTATGCGGTCGCGCTCGAGCCCCGCTACCGCTTCGAGAATTTCGTCGTCGGTAAGGCGAACGAGGTCGCCTACAACGCTGCGAAGACGCTGGCGGCCGCCAAGGACGTGGTCTTCAATCCGCTCTTCCTCCACGGCGGTACCGGGCGCGGCAAGACCCATCTCCTCCACGCCGTCGGCCACGAATTCCATCGCCTGCGGCCGCGGGCGAAGATCATCTACATGTCGGCCGAGAAGTTCATGGTCGAGTTCGTCGCCGCCCTGCGCGCCAACGACACAATCCAGTTCAAGCAGCAGCTGCGCTCCGCCGACCTGCTGATGATCGACGACGTCCAGTTCATCGCGGGCAAGGAATCCACCCAGGAAGAATTCTTCCACACGATGAACGAGATCATCTCGGCCGGCCGCCGGCTGGTGATCAGCTCGGACCGTGCGCCGCAGGACCTCGACGGCATCGAGCCTCGCATTCTCTCCCGGCTCGGCTGGGGCCTCGTCGCGGACATCAACCAGGCGGATCTCGAGCTTCGGCTCAACATCATCGCCAAGAAGCTCGAGGCGCTCCCCGACGTCCAGGTTCCGGGCGAGGTCCAGATGTTCCTCGCCAAGCGGATCAGCTCGAACGTCCGCGAGCTCGAGGGCGCACTGAACCGGATCGCCGCCTACGCGATGATGCAGAACCGGCCGATCGACCTCGATTTCGTCGGCGAGGTGCTCGCCTCGACGCTGCGCGCCAACCAGCGGCGGATCTCGATCGACGAGATCCAGACCCGCGTCTCGGACCATTACCGCATCCGCAAGGCCGAGATGACCTCGGCGCGCCGCGCCCGCGAGGTCGCCCGCCCGCGGCAGGTCGCGATGTATCTCTCGAAGCAGCTGACGCCCCGCAGCCTGCCCGAAATCGGCCGCCGCTTCGGCGGGCGCGACCACACCACGGTGATCCATGCGGTCAAGCAGATCGAGAAGCTGCGCGCCCAGGATCCCGAGCTCGATTCGGACATCCGGCTGCTCACCCGCCAGCTCGAGAGCTGAGCGGGACGCTGCGGGACGCATGAACCCGCTCTGGCTCGCCGCGACCGCCGGCGCCTTCCTTGCCGGCGCGCTGATCGCGCTGCAGGCGCCCACCAATGCTATGCTCTCCCGCGCCGCCGCCTCTCCGGTCAACGCCGCTCTGGTCTCGTTTGCCGTCGGCCTCGCGACCCTCGCCGCGGCGGCGCTGGCGTTGGGCGCGCGGCCCGAGCCTGCTGCGATGCGGAGCCTGCCTTGGTACGCGTGGACCGGCGGCGTCTACGGCGCGATCTTCGTCGCGCTCGCCGCCTTCGCCGCGCCGCGCCTCGGCGTCACCTTCTTCCTGATGCTGGCGATCGGAGGCCAGCTCGCAATGGCCCTCTGGCTCGATCGAGCCGGGGCGTTCGGCCTGCCGGTCCAGGACATCAGCGTTCAGCGCATCGCCGGGGTCCTGCTCGTCTTGGCAGGGGCCTGGCTGGTCCAGCAGCGTTAGCACGGCCCGCCGGCATGAAGCCGGTTACCGCTCGTTAACCATAAGCGTCTAGCCGAGACGATCCACCTGGGAGATCAGCGATGCGAAAGCCCTTATTATTGCTCGGCGCCTGCCTGGCTCCGTCTGCCGGCGCTTCTGCAGAGCCGGCGCGGCCGCTCGAATCCGACTATCTCGTATCGATGAGCGTCACGGACGGCGGCCGGCTCCTCGCCGAGCCGAGGCTTCGGGTGCGCGCGAACAGCCCCGCCGACATCGTCGTCAGCGACGAAGGCGGCGACCGGTACAGCATGCGCTTCACCCTAGCGCCGCATGGGGACCGGGTGGTCGCATTGCGCTCGTCGATCGCGGTGGCGCGCGCGTCCGGCGCCGAGCGCCGCGTCGAGCCGATTCTGCTCGTCGGGTTCGAGTCGCCGGCGGCGATCGAGTTCGGCGTCGACGGCGCGGGCCAACAGCTGACGCGGATCAGCCTTCGGATCCAGCCGGTCGGAGCCGGCGCCCGCTGACCCAAGAAAAAGGGGAGGCGGTTGCCCGTCTCCCCTTCGTCGTTCCGGTTTCGAGCAAGCCGTTCAGTCGCGGTCGCGGCGGGGCGGCACGGTGATGCGCACGCGTTCGCCCGAGCGGCCCGGGAAATCGGTGAACATCGCCTCGACGAGGTTCGGGACGAGCTCCTGGAGATCGTCGTCCCGCGACCGCGCCTCGGCCCGGCCCTCGAACAAGGCCTGCCCGTCGGAGGCGCGGCGAATGTCCATGTCGAGGTGGCTGGTATAGACGCGATAGGCGTTCACCCGGTCCCCGCCGAAGTAGAAGGGATCGTTCCAGCCGTAATAAAAGGGGCTGCGGTAGCGGCCGAAATAGCCGTAGCGCGAGTAGAAGGGTCTGTGGCCGAAGCCGTAGCCGCGCGCCCAGGGACCGAAGGGGTCGGGCGTCACCACCACCTGCTGCCGGCCGCGGTCGACGCCGTAATCGAGCTCGACGACCATGCTCGCCGCCTGGCGCGACGCCGCTTCGCTGTAGCCCAAGCCTGCGAGGTGGCGGCTGACGAGGTTTGCATATTGCGAGAATTCGAGGCCGCCTTCGTTCTTCTCGTCCGCGGGGACGATGAAGAAGCTCTGGCCCTGCGGCGCGGGCATGGCCTGGAAGCGCGAGACTTGGGTGGGAAGCCCGGTGGCGCAGGCGCTGAGGCCGAGCAAAGCGACCGGCGCGGCGAGCGCGAGCAATTTCCTGTGGAGAGACATGAACGCGACCCTTCCTGTGAAAAGGCGGATAAGCATGGATATAGAATGGCTTGGCCATATCGCCAAGTCGCTGAACCGTGCCTGAAGCACGGCGGCGAGTCTCAGCTGCCGCGGCGCAGGCCGACGGCGTCATAGGCCGCGTTGAGCGTCGGCTTGGCCATCGCCGCCGCCCGCGCCGCACCGCGCTCGAGAATCCCGTCCAGCTCGGCCGGGTCGCGCCGCAATTCGTCGAGCCGTGCCTTGATCGGCCGCAACGTTTCCACCAGCAACTCGGCGAGCGCCGGCTTGAACGCGCCGAAGCCCTGGCCCGCGAAGCGGGCGAGGACATGCTCGGGCGTCTCGTCGGCGAGCACCGCATAGATGGTGACGAGATTGCGGGCTTCCGGGCGCCCGGAGAGCCCGTCCAGGGCGTCGGGCAGCGGCTCGGGATCGGTTTTCGCCTTGCGGATCTTCTGGGCCACGGTGTCGGCATCGTCGGTGAGGTTGACCCGGCTCATGTCCGACGGATCGGACTTCGACATCTTGGCCCCGCCGTCCCGAAGCGACATGATCCGGGCGCCGGCGGCGCCGATCAGCGGCTCGGGGACTGCGAACACCTCGCGGTCGTAGTCGCAGTTGAACTTGAGCGCGATGTCGCGGATCAGCTCGACATGCTGCTTCTGGTCCTCGCCGACCGGCACGTGGCTGGCCTGGTAGAGCAGAACGTCCGCTGCCTGCAGCACGGGATAGTCGAACAGGCCGACGCTGGCGCCTTCGCGGCTCTTTCCCGCCTTCTCCTTGAACTGGGTCATGCGGTTGAGCCAGCCGATCCGCGCCGTGCAGTTGAGGATCCAGGCGAGCTCGGGATGGGCGGGCACGCGGGCATGGTTGAACAGCACCGATCTGCGCTCGTCGATGCCGCAGGCGATCAGGGCCGCCGCCATCTCGCGGACGTTGGCGGCGAGCTCGGCGGGATCGACATAGACGGTGATGGCGTGGAGGTCGGCGAGGAAGAACAGGCATTCCGCCTCGTCCTGCATCCGGACCCAGCGCTTGATCGCGCCGAGATAGTTGCCGAGATGAAGGTTGCCGGTCGGCTGGATGCCCGAGACCACTCGCATCATTCGCTCGCTTCCGCATTCTTCTTTCGGCTGACCAGCTCCCGGACGTCGTCCTTGTTCATGCCGCCGATCACCCA
The DNA here is from genome assembly GCA_036388255.1 of Allosphingosinicella sp. Taxonomy (GTDB): domain Bacteria; phylum Pseudomonadota; class Alphaproteobacteria; order Sphingomonadales; family Sphingomonadaceae; genus Allosphingosinicella. The sequence continues at coordinate 25,197 of DASVSD010000024.1, forward strand.
GGCGACCGCGAAATAGACGAGGATCCCGGCGCCGACCAGCGCGCCGACGGCCGCCAGCCGCTCGATCGTCGAGCCGAGGAAGAAGCCGGAAAGGGGGCGCTGGACGAGGAGCAGGACGCCCGCCATCGCGAAGGCCGCGACCAGCTGGCGGAGCAGCCGCCCGCCGCTCTCGCCGCCGATCCGAAAATGGCCGCGGCGGTGGAGGATAAGGTAGAGAGCGAGGAAGTTGAGCCACGCGCCCGCGGCGGTGACCGTGGCCAGGCTGTAGATGCCGATGAACGGGATCAACGCGAAATTGGCGATGACGCTGCCGACGAGGATGGTCATCGCGATCCGGACCGGTGTGCGCACGTCCTTGCGGGCATAGAAGCCGGGTGTCAGCACCTTCACCAGCACATAGCCGGGCAGGCCGATGACGAGGATGGCGAGCACGTTGCCGGTGATCCGGGCATCCTCGGCGGTGAAGCGGCCGCCTTCGAACAGGGCGCCGATGATCGGGCCGGCGGCGACGGCAAGCGCGAGGGTGGCGGGGAGGGTGAGCAGCATCGACAGCTCGAAGGCGCGTCCCTGGATCCGCCCGGCCTCGTCGCCGCGGCCGCGGTCGATGGCCCGGCTGATCGATGGCAGGATCGCGGTGCCGAGCGCGGTGCCGATGATCGACAGCGGCAGCTGGTTCAGCCGATCGGCATAATTGAGATAGGCCATGGCGCCCTCGCCGAGCCGCGAGGCGAAGAAGCCGTAGAAGAACTGGCTGATCTGATAGATTCCCGCGGCAAAGGTGGCCGGGAGCACGAGGATCACCAGCTCCTTCACGGCGGGGGTCATGCGCGGCCTTTGGAAGAAGGCGAGGTGCACGCCGGCCCTGCGCGCGCTCAGCCAGCAGAGCGCGAACTGGGCGATGCCGCCGACGATCACCGCGCCGGCCATGAAGCGGACCGTCGGCACGCCGCCGCCCGGCTGGAGGACCAATGCGAGGATCAAAGCGAGGTTGAGAAGCGCCGGCGCGAACGCGGCGACGGCGAAGCGCATCAGCGAATTGAGGACGCCCGAGAGCAGCGAGACCAGGCTGATGAAGATCAGATAGGGGAAGGTGATGCGGGTGAGCTCGACCGTGAGCTCGAACTTGCCGGGAGTCTCATGATATTCGGAAGCCATCAGCCAGACGAATCCGGGCATGACGATCTCGAACAGGATGGTCACCAGGATCAGCGACGGCATGAACACCGCCATCACCTCGTTGGAGAATCGTTCGGCCTCCCTGAGGCCCCCCTCGCTGTTCAGCCGCTTGCTGAACAGGGGCACGAAGCCGCTGGCGAAGGCGCCTTCGCCGAACAGGCGCCGGAAGATGTTGGGTATGAGGAAGGCGATCAGGAAGGCGTCGTTCTGATGGCTGGCGCCGAGCACGCGCGAGCCGATCATGTCCCGGGCGAAGCCGAGGACGCGGCTGACCATGGTGAGCCCGCCGATCGTGCCGACCGCCTTGATCAGGTTCATCGCCGATCCCCCCGATCAGGCCGCGCCCCGATCAGGCCTGGCCGGTCACGTCCCCGACCTGGCCACCGGTCTGTTCGGCCTGCACCTGCGCCTGGCGCTGCATGTAAAGCGTCGCGAAGTCGATCGGCTCCAGCATCAGCGGCGGGAAGCCGCCGTCGCGGATCGCGTCCGCCACCACGCGCCGCGCGAACGGAAACAGGATCCGCGGCGCTTCGGCGAGGAGGAAGGGCTGGAGCTGCTCTTCGGGCAGGTTGCGGATGCCGAAAAGGCCCGCATAGAGGAGGTCGACCTTGAAGGCGGTCCCCTCGCTCGCATTCGCGCTGACTTCGATGCGCAGCGACACTTCGTGCAGGTCGGGTCCGACCATGCCGGCGCCGATGTTGAACTGGACGTCGATCTGGGGCTGGCCCTGCCACTGGAACACGGCGGGCGCGGCAGGATTCTCGAACGACAGATCCTTCACATATTGCGAAATGACGCCGATCTGCGGGAAATCGTCGCCGCCGCCGCCGTTGAAGCCCTGCTCGCCCGCTGCGTCCTGCTCGTCGGCCATTTGATTTGGAATCCCTGCAAAATAATGATGGATAAGAAGGCCGGCGCCTGGGGCCGGCCGCAGGGCGCGGGAGGTAGCAGGCGCGAAGCGGTGGCGCAACATGTCGCCGCCTCCGTGCGTTCGCGTCCGGGGCGATTTGAAACGCCCCCCGTTCCGTCTTATGTAGGCGGAGCTTAGGAGTGTGTCCGTGACTTTCGAGATCGTGTTGCTGGCGATGGTCGCCCTGTTCGTGGGCCTGAGGCTCTATGCGGTGCTCGGCCAGAGGACCGGCCACGAGCAGCAGCCCGTCACCCGGCCCGAGGCGGCCAAGAAGGCGGAGTCGCCGGCCCCTCTCGCCGACGCCGTGCCGGAGCGCAAGGACAGCGCCGGCCTGGTCTATGAGGACGGCGCCGCCGCGGGCATCCGCGCGATCATCGCGGCCGATCCGACCTTCGACGTGGCGCGCTTCCTCGAGGGCGCGCAATCCGCCTACCGAATGACCCTCGAAGCCTTCTGGAAGGGCGACCGCGAGGAGCTGCGCTACCTCGCCGGGCGCGAGGTGTTCGATTCGTTCGAAGCGGCGATCGCGGAGCGCGAGGCGGCCGGGCACCGCCTCGACAACCGGCTGATCGCGATAGAGCGCGCCGTCATCGAGGATGCGCGGCTCAGCGGCCGCGTCGCCGAGATCGTCGTCCGCTTCGATGCGGACATCGCGGCCGTCACGCGCGATTCGGCGGGCGAGGTGATCGGCGGAACGCTCACCGACGCGGTCGAGACGCACGACGTCTGGACGTTCCGCCGCACCCTCGGAAGCAACGACCCGAACTGGCTGCTGGTCGAGACCGACGACGCCGTCGGGGCGTAGAAACCGCAACTTCCCTCGTCGCCGCCGCTCCGGCTATGGCCGGGCGATGAGCGCGCGTCCGTTCCTCCTTTGCTGCCTGCTCGCCGCGGCCGCCTGCGGCCGGGTCGTGCCGCGCCCCGAGACCGCGCCGCCCGAGCCGCAGCGGCCGACGCCGGCCGAGCCGGCCACGCCGCGCCCGCTGCCGCCCCCTCAGCCGCCGTCGCCTCCACCGCCGACCAGCGCCATTCAGGCCGGCGTTAGCGCGGGTCCGATGCTCGCTCTGGCGGACACGGTGGCTGCCGAGCGCGCCTGGCAGGCGTTCCGGATCAGCTGCCCGGCCCTGGTCGCGCGGCAGGATGCGAGCGGGCTCACCCGCGGCGCCGACTGGCGCCCGCTCTGCGAGGAGAGCGCAACCCTGGCCACCCCCACGGCGATGGTCGCCTTCTTCCGCGACCGCTTCGAGCTCGTCCAGGTCGGCGACGGCGCCGCCTTCGCCACCGGCTATTACGAGCCCGAAATCCGCGGCTCGCGCACCCGCCGGCCCGGCTACGAGGTGCCGATCTACGCCAAGCCGCCGGATCTGCTCGACGCCGACCCGACCACCGGCACGCGCGGCCGCGGGAGGATCGACGAGGCCGGCCGGTACGTCCTTTATTACGACCGCGCCGAAATCGAGCAGGGGGCGCTCGCCGGCCGCGGCCTCGAGATCGCCTGGGCGGCCGATCCTGTCGATCTCTTCTTCCTCCAGATCCAGGGATCGGGGCGGCTGCGCCTGCCGGACGGGAGCGTGATGCGCATCGGCTATGCGGGTCAGAACGGCCGGGACTATGTCGCCCTCGGCCGCCTGCTGCGCGAGCGGGGGCTGATCGAGGCGCCTTTCACCATGCAGCGCATCGTCGAGTGGCTGCGCGCCCATCCCGAGGAGGGAAGGGCGCTGATGCGCGAGAACAGGAGCTACGTCTTCTTCCGCGAGCTGACCGGCCCCGGGCCGCTCGGCGCGCTCGACCGGCCGGTGACGCCGCGGGTGACCGTCGCCGCCGATCCGCGCTTCGTGCCGCTGGGCGCGCCGGTGGTGCTGCTCGAGATGAGCGACCCGGCGGCGAACGGCCTCTGGATCGCCCAGGATACCGGCGGCGCGATCCGCGGCCCCAACCGCTTCGACACTTTCTGGGGCGCGGGCGACGAGGCGGCGCGGATCGCGGGCGGCATGTCCGCGCGGGGCCGCGCCTATCTGCTGGTGCCGCGAGGCACGCTCGCCCGGATCATGGCCCCTGCGACGCCGACTCAACCCTGAGGAGCGCGCGCTCTGGGCGAAGGTGGTCGCGTCGGTGCGGCCGCTGGAGCCGGGTGCGTCCGCGTCGGTCGAGGCCCCGGTCGAAGCCGAGGCTCCGGCCCCGCCGAAGCGGGCCGCGGCCGCACCCCCGCCTGCGCCGGTCGCGAGGCGGAAGCCGGTTCCGGGAAACACCCTCGACGGCACCTGGGACCGGCGCCTCGCCCGAGGCGTCGTCTCGCCCGACGCGACATTGGACCTCCACGGTCACAACCTTGCCACGGCCTACGATCTCCTCGACCGGCGCCTCGGCGAGGCGATCGCCGATGGCGCGCGTCTTCTCCTCCTGATCACCGGCAAGGCGCCGTCCGGCGACCGCCGCGCCGCGGCGCGCGGCGCGATCCGCGCGGCGGTCGGCGACTGGCTCGCCGCCTCGCGCCACGCCGGCGACATCGCCGCCGTCCGCAACGCCCACCCCCGCCACGGCGGCGCCGGCGCCCTCTACATCGTGCTCAGACGCAAGCGAGAGCTTTAGACCGAGATCGTCATCCCGGCAGAGGCCGGGATCTCAGGGAGAGCAGGCGCTGGCTTCGTTGGTTTTGCAGCGCCGCTTCGGCCTTTCACCCGCTGGGATCCCGGCCTTCGCCGGGATGACGTGTCTGGCCCAATGCGGCTCTTATGACCCGGCCGTAGATCCGCGACAAAGCGCTTATGTCTTCCACCGACGCCGCCTCGTCTAGCTTGTGCATGGTCGCGTTGGGGAGGCCGAAATCGACCACCGGGCACCAGGCGATGAGGAAACGGCCGTCCGACGTGCCGCCGTGGGTCGAGAGTCGCGGATCGATGCCCGTCTCGGCGCGGATGGCTTCGCGGACGATGTCGTAGATCGGCCCCGGCGGGGTCAGGAACGCCTCGCCGGAGATTTTCGCCTCGACCGTCGAGCCCGGCGCCGCTTCTTCGGCCGTGCGGTGGACGAGCGCGACGAGGTCGGCTCCGCGATGCAAATCGTTGAAGCGGATGTTGAGCTGCGCGCGTGTCGATCCCGGGATGACGTTGGTCGCCCGGCTCGAAGTCTCGACGGCCGTGAGCTCGAGGTTGGAGGGCTGGAACGCCTCGCTGCCGTCGTCGAGGTGCAGCGCGTCGAGCGCGGCAATCACCCGCGCGAGCTTCGGCACCGGGTTGTCCGCGCGGTGCGGGTAAGCGACATGGCCCTGCGTGCCCGGGACGTCGATCCACATGTTGACCGAGCCGCGCCGCCCGATCTTGACGACGTCGCCGAGCCGGTTTTCCGAAGTCGGCTCTCCGATCAGGATCATGTCCGGGCGCAGCCCGCGCGCGTCCATCCACTCCATCAAGGCCGGGGTCCCGAACGTGGCGGGTCCTTCCTCGTCGCCGGTGATGATGAGGCTGAGCGTGCCTGGATGATCCGCTTCCGCCGCGCAGGCTGCGACAAAGGCGGCGATTCCGCCTTTCATGTCGACCGCGCCGCGGCCGCTCAGGAGCCCGTTCTCGATCTCGGGCTCGAACGGCGCACGGGTCCAGCCTTCGCCCGGGGGAACCACGTCGAGATGCCCGGCGAAGGCGAAGTGCGGGGCCCCGGTGCCGCGCGTCGCGAACAGGTTCTCGACCGGGCCGTCGGGCGGCTCGCCGGCGACGAAGCGGTGGACCTCGAAGCCGAGCGGCCGGAGCGCCGCCTCCAGCACATCGAAGACTTCGCCCCGCGCAGGGGTTACGCTCGGGCAGGCGATCAGCCGCCGCGCCAGGTCCACGGGATCGATTGCTCCGCTCATCGCGCTCGCCTAGCACCGGCTCCGGGAGGAACGCCATGCCGAAGCTCGACCTCGACTCGATCGAACAGGTGAACCGCACCGGCTATCCCGCGCCGTTCGACGAGGCCGTGGGAGGGCGCTGGTATCGCCGGCTCGCGCCTGCCGGCGGGCTCACCGAGTTCGGGGTCAGCCACGTGGTGCTGAAGCCGGGCGCCTGGTCGTCGCAGCGCCACTGGCACGCGGGGGAGGACGAGTTCCTGGTGATGGTTGCGGGCGAGGCCGTGCTGGTCGACGACGATGGCGACCATGTCCTGCGCGCAGGCGACTGCGCCGCTTTCCCCAAGAACGACCGCAACGGCCATCACCTCCAGAACCGCAGCGACGCCGATTGCGTCTTCGTCGTCGTCGGAGCGGGCGAGCAGGCCGGCGGCGACTATCCCGACATCGACATGCGGTTCACGGCCGAAGGCACCTATGTCCACAAGGACGGGACGCCCTACGAGGCGAAGCGCGTGTAGGACCCTAGCCTGCCGGCGTCTCGTATTTCTCGATCACCCAGGGCTCGGCCTGCGCCGCCTCGACCCATTCGCGAAGCCAGGGATGGTCGAGCATCGCCTCCATATAAGCGGCGGCGAAGCGGGGGACGGGGATCGAATAGGTCACGAAACGCGTGATCACGGGCGCGAACATGATGTCGGCGGCGCTAAACGTGCCGAACAGATAGGGCCCGCCGCTGCCGTGCCGCGCGCGGGCCTGCGCCCAGAGCTCGAGGATGCGCGTGATTTCCTCGACCACGCCGTCGGCAAGCTTGCCCTGGGGAAACTGCTTCCTGAGGTTCATCGGGCATTCGCGGCGGAGATTGTCGTAGCTCGAGTGCATTTCCGAGGCCATCGATCGCGCCATGCCGCGCGCGACCTCGTCCTGCGGCCAGTAGCGCGCACGGTCGGTCTTGTCGGCGAGCCACTCGACGATCGCGAGCGAATCCCAGATCACCGCCTGGTCGTCCCACAGGATCGGGACCTTGCCGCCCGAGGGTGCGAATTCCTGGCCCGCGCGCCGCCTGTCCCATTCCTCGTCGAACATCGGGACGGTGATCTCCTCGAACGGGAGCCCCGATTGCTTGACCGCCAGCCAGCCGCGCATCGACCAGGAGGAATAGGCCTTGTTGCCGATGATGAGCTTCAGCATTTTCCCTCTCGAGCGTCATCCCGGACTCGATCCGGGACCCATGAACACGGCTTCGTCCGGTCGCCTAGTGCCGCGTTCATGGATGCTGAATCAAGTTCAGCATGACGGAGAGGTATCAGAGAGCGGCCTCGACCACTGCACGCCTCAACCGATCGATGCCCAGGCCGGTTTCGCTGGAGGTGACGACGATCTCGGGGTGCGCGGCGCTGTGGGCGCGCGCTTCCGCCGCCGTCCGCTCCTCGACCGCCGCGAGCTCGCTGGCCTTGATCTTGTCCGCCTTGGTGAGGACGAGATGGTAGTTGACCGCGGCTTCGTCGAGCATCTTCATCACTTCGCGGTCGATGTCCTTGAGGCCGTGGCGGCTGTCGACCAGCACGAGCGCGCGCTTCAGGACCGCCCGCCCGCGCAGGAAATCGTTGATCAGGTGTCGCCATTTGCGGACTACCTCGGGCGGTGCCTTGGCGAAGCCGTAGCCGGGCATGTCGACGAGGCGGAAGCGCAGCGGATCGCCGACGTCGAAGAAATTGAGCTCCTGGGTGCGGCCGGGCGTGTTCGAGGTGCGGGCGAGGCCGTTGCGATTGGCGAGCCGGTTGAGCAGCGACGACTTGCCGACGTTCGAGCGGCCGGCGAAGGCCACTTCGGAGACGGTCGGATCGGGCAGGAACTTCAGCTGCGGCGCCGATTTCAGGAAGGCGATCGGCCCGGAAAAGAGCTTCCGGGCCGCCTCGTCGAGCGCTGCCTGGTCCTCCTCGCTCATCTTTTCTTGGGCCGTCCCTTAGCAGGACGCGCAGGAGAGGGCGGGGCTTCGAGGATCGTCGGGGCCGGAGAGTCGCCCGCCGCCTGCGCGCTCAGCACCGGGTGGCGCGCATAGAGCAATTTCTGCTGGGCGATCGAGATGACGTTGTTGATCGTCCAGTAGAGCTGCAGGCCGGCCGCGAACGGCGCCATCAGGAACATCAGGACCCAGGGCATGAAGGCGAAGACCTGCTTCTGCACCGGGTCCATCGGCGCCGGATTGAGCCGGAACTGGAGCCACATGGTGATGCCGAGCAGGATCGGCAGCACCCCGATGGCGAGGAAGCCGGGGGGCTGGAAATCGAGATAGCCGAAGAGGTTGACCGGAGTCAGCGGGTCCGGCGCGGAGAGGTCGCGGATCCACAGAGCGAACGGCTCGTGGCGCATCTCCACGGCGAGCAGCAGCACCTTGTAGAGCGCGTAGAAGATCGGGATCTGGAGCAGGATCGGCAGGCAGCCCGCCATCGGGTTCACCTTTTCCTCCTTGTAGAGCTTCAGCATCTCCTGCTGCATGCGCGGCTTGTCGTCCTTGTAGCGCTCCTGCAGCATCTTGATCTTGGGCTGGAGCACCCGCATCGCTGCCATCGAGGCGAACTGCTTCTGCGCGATCGGGAAGAGCAGGCCCCGGACGATCAGGGTGAGGCAGATGATCGCCACCCCGAAATTGCCGATATGGGCGAACAGCCAGTTCAGCAGCGAATAGATGGCGATCATGAACCAGCGGAACCAACCCCAGTCGATCGCCCGCTCGAGCGGCGTGCCGAGCGCGTCGCTGTAGCGGTCGAGCATCTGCACTTCCTTCGCGCCGGCGAACATGTGCGAGACGGTGCGATGGGTCTGGCCGGGCTGGACGATGGCGGGAGTCGTCTGGAAGTCCGCCTGGAAGGAGTCGGTCGCGCGGATGTGGCGGAAGGCGGTCTCGACGCTGCCGCTTTGCGCGGGGATGACGGCGGCGAGCCAATATTTGTCGGTGAAGCCGAGCCAGCCGCCGTTGCTGTTCTGGGTCTGGGTCCCGGCCTCGGCGACGTCGTCCCAATTGTGCCCGTAATCGGCGCCGCCGTTGAACACGCCCATCGGCCCGACGTGCATCGTCCAGCTGTCCATGTCCGGCGAGCGCCCGCTACGGTTGATGAGGCCGAACGCGCGGGCGGCGATCGGGCCGGCGCCGCGGTTGGTCACGCGCTGCTCGGCGGTGAACATGTAGCCGTCGTCGACGGCGAGCACGATCTCGAAGAGCTGGCCGCGGCCATTGTCCCAGGAGAGGGTGACCGGGCGGCCGGGGACGAGGCGGTCGGCGCTCGCCCGCCACACCGTCTCGGGGCCCGGCGCCGCGAGGCCCTCGCCGTTCCATCCGAAGCTGCCGTAATAAGCGTGGCGCGTGCCTTCGGGGGCGAACAGGCGGACCGGGGGCGCACTGGCCGCGATGTCGGCCCGGTGGGTGGTGAGCAGCAAATCGTCGATGCGCGCGCCGCGCAGGTTCACCGAGCCCCTGAGGCGCGGAGTCTCGATCCGCAGGCGCGGGGCGGGGGCGGGGCGGGCGCGGGGTGCGGCGGAGGCTTGCGGGGCCGTCGCGGTGGGCGCGCCGCTGCGCTGCTGGACCGGCACCTGCCTGCCGTCCACGATTTTCGTCGAGGGCTCGCTCGCGGTCGGGAAGAAGCGCTCGGCCAAGACGTTCCAGCCGATCAGCACGAGCGCCGACAGCAATACGGCCAGGAACAGGTTGCGGTGTTCGTTCACAGATTTTCCCTCATGGCACCGGGTCGTGGCCAGAGCCCCCCCAGGGGTGGCAACGGGCGAGGCGTCTGGCCGCGAGCCAGCTCCCGCGCAGCGCCCCATAGCGTTGGAGCGCGGTGATTGCATAGGCCGAGCAGCTCGGCTGGTACCGGCAGCTCGGCGGCAGGACGCGCGATGGGCCGACCTGCCAGCCCCGGGCGATCAGGATGAGCAGCCGCGCGATCATTTCGCGGTCTTGGCGAGCGCCTTGCGGAGCTCCTCGCGCAGCGTCGCGAAGTCGCGCTCTATGCCGCCGGAGCGGCCGATCAGGACATAGTCGGCGCCGCTCAGGCCCGCTTCCGGCAGCAACTCGCGCGCGAGGGCGCGGAAACGGCGCTTCATCCGGTTGCGGACGACGGCTCCGCCGATCTTCTTCGTGACGGTGTAGCCGACCCGCATCGTCGGATCCTCGTCGCCGCGCGGGCGGACGAGCAGCACGAATCCGGGCATGGGTGCGCGCCTGCCGCGGTTGGCGGCGAGGAAGTCGGCGCGCCGGGTGAGGGTCTTTAGGCCGACAGGGACTTGCGGCCGCGGGCCCGCCGTGCCGCCAGGACCTTGCGGCCCCCGACCGTCGCCGTCCGCGCGCGGAAGCCGTGGCGCCGCTTGCGCACGAGCTTGCTGGGCTGGAAGGTGCGCTTCATCGCTCATTCCTCGATCATCAAATTGAAAAGGGCCGCCACAGGGCGGCCTCGGTCGATGGCGCGGATAGGCAAAGCGGCCGTCAAAGTCAATCGTCCAGCGCTGCCGGACTCGCCTGCGCCGCGCCCGGCGCCACCAGCTGCTCGAGCTCCGCCTCGCGCGCCTTGAGCCGCTCCTCGCGGCGTTTGGCGCTCGCCCGCCTCAGGCCCCAATCGGCCCAGCGGCCCTTGTTCGGATGCTTGCGCTTGAAGCGCACGTAGAGCCGCTTGGCGAGGCCGCTATATTTGAGCGCGAGGCTGAGACCGGCCGCGAAGACGACGATCCCGCCGGGCCCGGGGATTGCCCCGACCAGCGGCGACACCGCCATCAGCAGGCAGCCGAGGACGACCAGGCTCTGGCGAACCATCGGCAGCGTCGTCAGCCTGCCCAGTCTCTCGCGAAGGGTCATGCCGCTCATCTGGGGTCGATGCGCGCGTCCGTCAAATCGGCGCGAGGCGCGCCGTCTCGCCACCTCGCCCCTGCGCTGCTACCGTCCGCGCTTACCGGGAGGGAATGAGTGATGCGGCTTCTGCTGATCGTCGCCGCGGCGCTGCTGCTGACGCCGTCGCGGGCGCCAGCGCTGAGCGAGGAAATGACGGCCCTTTCCTGCGCGTCGCCGGAAGCACCGATCGAGGCGCAGGGCTTCGTCCCGATCGGCGGAATCGCCCAATGGGTGACGGTGAGGGGATCGGCCTGCGGCAATCCGATATTGCTGTTCGTCCACGGCGGTCCGGGCAATCCGATGAGTCCTTTCTCGGCCAACGTCTTCCGCGAATGGGAACGGGATTTCACGATCGTGCAATGGGATCAAAGGGGCGCCGGGAGGACCTTCGGCAGGAACCCGGCAACCGCGAACGATGTCCTCAGCCTGGAGCGGATGACGCAGGACGGCGTCGAGATTGCCGGCTTCCTCGCGCGGAGCCTCGGCCAGGATCGGGTGGTGCTGATCGGTACGTCCTGGGGCTCGGCCTTGGGAGTGCACATGGCACTGGCGCGACCGGACCTCTTCCATGCCTATGTCGGCGTCTCGCAGCTCGTCCAATATCGCGCCAATCAGGAGGAAAGCTATCGCAGTCTCCTCGCCAGGGCCCGTGCCGCGCGGGATGGCGAGACCGTCTCAGCGATCGAGGCGCTCGGCCCGCCGCCCTGGACCAACCCGCGATATTTCGGCGTCCTGCGCCGGGCGATCAGGCGGTACGAGCGTCACGCCACTGACCCGGCTCCGGACAGTTGGTGGGTTCCTGCCCCGCTCTACGCGACGCCGGAAGCGGCCGCCGCCTATGAAGCGGGGGAGGACTATTCCTTTCTCCAGTTCGTAGGCGCCGCCGGCGACGGCCTCTATTCCCGCATCGATTTGCCCGCGCTCGGCAGGCGGTTCGCGATTCCGGTCTTCCTCGTCCAGGGGAGCGAAGACCTTCTCACCGTGCCGGGCGTGTCGCGCCGCTATTTCGAATATCTGACCGCCCCGACCAAGAGCTTCGTGCTGGTCCCCCGCGCCGGCCACGATCCGAACCCGGCGATGCTCGACGCTGTGCGCTCGCTCTTGCTTCAGCATGCGCCGAGCTGGCGGAGCGCCGGCGGGGCCGCGGCCAACTAGGTCCAATCTGGCGCGGATGGGGGCTTCCTTCCTCTCCACGGAAATGCTCAACATCGGACCGAGATTCATCCGAAATGGAGGAATCGCCAGGGGGGCTTCATGGTCGCGCACGTCGCCACGGTCGCGTTTCTCGGCCTGGAGGCGCGCCCCGTCGAGGTGCAGGTCCAGATCGCGAGCGGGCTGCCGGCGTTCGTCGTCGTCGGATTGCCCGACAAGGCGATCGCCGAAAGCCGCGAGCGGGTGCGCGCCGCTTTGGCCGCGATCGGGCTCGCGCTTCCGCCCAAGCGGATCACGGTCAACCTCTCGCCCGCCGACCTGCCCAAGGAGGGCTCGCATTACGATCTTCCGATCGCGCTCGGCCTGCTCGCGGCGATGGGCGCCGTCGACAAGGAGACGATCGCCGGCTTCGTCGTGGTCGGCGAACTCGGCCTCGACGGGCGGATCGCGCCTTCGCCGGGCGTGCTGCTGGCGGCGCTCCACGCCTCTTCGGAGGAGCTCGGCCTGATCTGTCCCGCCGGGCAGGGGCCCGAGGCGGCCTGGGCGGGCACCATCGAGGTGGTCGCGGCTCCCGATCTCATCTCATTGCTGAACCACATGCGCGGCGGCATGGCTCTCACGCCGCCGCGCCCGGGCCAGGCCGATCCCCCCGGTCCTGGCCCGGACCTTTCCCAGGTGAAGGGCCAGGAGACGGCCAAGCGCGCGCTCGAGATCGCCGCGGCCGGCGGCCACAACCTGCTGATGAGCGGGCCGCCCGGCGCCGGCAAGTCGCTGCTAGCCGCCTGCCTGCCCGGCATCCTTCCCGAGCTGACGCCGTCGGAGACGCTCGAAGTCTCGATGATCGCGAGCGTCGCGGGGCAGCTGCTCGACGGAAGGCTGATCCGCACCCGCCCGTTCAGGGCGCCGCACCATTCGGCCTCGATGCCGGCGCTCGTCGGCGGCGGCCTCAAGGTGCGGCCGGGCGAGGTCAGCCTCGCCCATCTCGGCGTGCTGTTCCTCGACGAGCTCCCCGAATTCCAGCGCAACGTCCTCGATTCGCTGCGCCAGCCGCTCGAGACCGGCGCCGTCCAGGTCGCCCGCGCCAACGCCCATGTCACCTTTCCGGCGCGGTTCCAGCTGGTCGCGGCGATGAACCCCTGCCGCTGCGGTCATCTCGGCGACGCAACTCTCGCCTGTTCGCGTGCCCCGCGCTGCGCCGCCGATTATCAGGCGAAGGTGTCGGGACCGTTCCTCGACCGCGTCGATCTTCATGTCGAGGTGCAGCCTGTCGCGGCCGCGGATCTGGTCCTGCCGCCGCCCGCCGAAGGTTCGGCGGAAGTCGCCGACCGCGTCGCCGCCGCCCGCGACGTGCAGACCGCCCGCTACGAGGCAAAGGGCATCCGAACCAATGCCGAAGCCGACGGCGACCTGCTCGCCGAGGTCGCGACGCCCGACGAGCCCGGCCGCCGCCTGCTCGGCCAGGCCGCCGAGGCGATGCGCCTCTCGGCCCGCGGCTATCACCGCGTCCTCCGCGTCGCACGCACCGTCGCCGACCTTGCCGGATCCGCGGAGGTGAAACGCGTCCACGTCGCCGAAGCCCTCAGCTACCGAAGGCTGGCGCCGCACAACTGACCCGGCGTAAGGAGCTCGGCAGCGACCCGGCAGGAGCGGTGACCATGATCCCAAGAAGACGGCTCGGCCGCGACGGTCCCGAAGTCTCCGCGATCGGCCTCGGCTGCATGGGCATGTCCGAATTCTACGGGGCCGGCGACGAGGCGGAATCGATCGCGACCATCCATCACGCGATCGAGCGCGGCGTCGATTTCCTCGACACCGCCGACATGTACGGCGTCGGCCGCAACGAGGAATTGGTCGGCCGCGCCATCGCCGGCCGACGCGACCGCGTCTTCCTCGCAACCAAGTTCGGCAACGTCCGCGGCGAGGACGGCAGTTTCAAAGGCGTCTGCGGCCGGCCCGATTATGTCCGCTCCGCCTGCGAGGCGAGCCTGAAGCGGCTCGGCGTCGAGGTCATCGACCTCTATTACCAGCACCGTGTCGATGCGGAGGTCCCGATAGAAGAGACGGTGGGCGGGATGGCCGAGCTGGTGCGGGAGGGCAAGGTGCGCTTCCTAGGCCTCTCGGAGGCGGCGCCGGAGACGGTCCGCCGGGCGCATTCCGTCCATCCGATCGCGGCGCTGCAGACGGAATATTCGCTGTGGAGCCGCGAGGCGGAGGACGACATCCTGCCGACGGTGCGCGCGCTCGGCATCTCCTACGTCGCCTACAGCCCGCTCGGCCGCGGCTTTCTCACCGGCCAGTTCAAACGCGCGGCGGATTTTCCCGACGACGACTACCGCCGCTTCCATCCGCGCTTCGCCGGCGAGAATTTCGACCGCAATCTCGCTTTGGTGGAGGCGATCGAGGCGCTGGCCGCGGAGAAGGGCTGCTCGGCGGCGCAGCTCGCTCTGGCCTGGGTGCTCACCCAGGGCGACGACATCGTGCCGATCCCCGGCACCAAGCGCCGGCGCTGGCTGGACGAGAATATCGCCGCTCTAGACATGCGGCTGTCCGCGGAGGAGCTCGAGCGGATCGAAGCGGTTTTCCCGCGCGGCGCGGCGGCCGGCGATCGCTACCACCCCGCCGGGATGCAGACGGTGAACCGGTGAAGCGGCTGCGCACGATCGGCTTGGCGGCGGCGACAGCGGCCTGTGCGCCGAGCGGCGCGCCGCAGCCGCCATCCGATCCGAGTGGTACTTATGAGCGCATCGGCGGTGCGTCGGCGGCGTTCACCCTGTCCCGGCTTCCGACCGGCCTCTGGCAGGTCGAAACGCAGGGGACAGCACCGGCGGGGGAGCGCGCAAACGCCTGTCACATGGTGGCGATCGGCTCGCTGGACGGCGCCCGCTTCGTCGCGACCAGCGATCGCGATGGGGATTCATCCGTGCCGGTGACGCAGAACGGACTGGCTCCCTATCAGGGGTTTATCGTGGACTTCACCGACCGAGGCGTCGACGTTTCCGGCCCCGAAGCCGACCTGTGGTGCGACTTGCGGGGCCGCTACAGGCGCCGCTGACCGGCTCAGCCGGACGGCTGCGCCGGCGGGTCGACCTTGGGGAGCTCGACGTCGGGCGCGTCGACGCCGACATTGACGTTGACGTCCTGCCCGTCGAGCAGGCCGCGTCCGAAGACCAAGAACAAGACGACCAAAGCCACGACCAGAAGCAGCACCGCCAGCAGCGTCCCGCCGCCGCCGCGGCCGCCGCCGGTGCTCACCACCGTCGTGTGCCGCTCCACCACCGGCTCGCTCTCGACCTCGCGCTCTTCCCGTTCGACGACCATGATTGTGCTCCTTCGCCCAACCGAACGCCGCCGCCGGCGCGCCGGTTCCTTTCGCGTCCGAAGCGATTCAGTCGCGCGACAGAGCGAGGCGCGCGGCGAACAGCAGGAACAGGGATCCCGTCGCGCGGTCGAGCCAGCGGATCGTGTACGGCCTGCGCAAGGCGGCGGCGACCGGACGCGTCGCCAGGATCAGGGCCGCGAACCAGGCCAGTCCGAGCGAAGCGTGGATGACGGCGAGGAGCAGAGTGGTCGCCGCGACGTCGCTTCCCGGCGGCACGAATTGGGGCAGGAACGAGACGTAGAAGACGCCGACCTTGGGATTGAGCAGGTTGGTGAGCAAACCACGGCGGAACCACAGCCAGGCCGCATCGCCTCCTCCCGCCGGCGCCGCCGCACCGAAATCGTCGCGCGTCGAGAGGATGAGCTTCGCGCCGAGCCACACGAGGTAAGCGGCGCCGGCATATTTGAGGAGGGTGTAAGCGAGCTCCGAGGCCGCAAGCAGCACCCCGAGGCCCGCCGCGACGATCGCGCCCCAGGCGAGGCAGCCGAGGCAGATTCCGATCGCTGCGAACCAGGCGCGGCGGCCGCCGTCGACGGTGGCGGTCCTCAGGACCAGAGCGGTGTCGAGCCCGGGAGTCATGGTCAACAATGCCGCCGCGAAGGTGAAAGCGATCAGCGATTGTTCGAGCGGCGACATCGGTCCGGCTCCTCCCCCCGGCTCAGCCTGGCCGGGTCATTCCTCCGGCAGGAAGTCGGGCACCGAGAGATAGCGCTCGCCGGTGTCGTAGTTGAAGCCGAGGACACGCTTGTCCCGGCCGACTTCTCCGAGCTTCTGGGCGATCGCGGCCAGCGTCGCGCCCGAGCTGATGCCGACGAGCATGCCCTCCTCGCGGGCGGCGCGCCGCGCCATCTCCTTGGCGTCGTCCGGGGCGACCTGGATGATTCCGTCGAGCAGGCCGACGTCCATGATGCCCGGGACGAAGCCGGCGCCGATGCCCTGGATCGGATGGGGGCCCGGCTGGCCGCCCGAGAGCACGGGGGACAAGGTCGGCTCGACCGCGAATACCTGCAGGCCGGGCCATTCGCGCTTGAGGATTTCGGCGCAGGCGGTGATGTGGCCGCCCGTGCCGACTCCGGTGATCAGCAAATCGAGGGGCGAGTCGCGGAAATCCTCGAGGATCTCGCGCGCGGTTGTGCGCCGGTGGATCTCGAGATTGGCCGGATTTTCGAACTGCTGCGGCATCCAGCTGTCCTCGATCTCGCCGATCAGCTCCTCGGCGCGGGCGATGGCGCCTTTCATGCCCTTCTCGCGCGGGGTGAGATCGAAGCTGGCGCCGTAAGCGAGCATCAGCCGCCGGCGCTCGAGGCTCATGCTTTCGGGCATGACCAGGATCAGCTGGTACCCCTTGACGGCGGCGACCATGGCCAGGCCGATGCCGGTATTGCCCGAGGTCGGCTCGACGATCGTTCCGCCCGGCTTGAGCGCGCCGGAGCGCTCGGCATCCTCGATCATCGCCAGCGCGATCCGGTCCTTGATCGAGCCGCCGGGATTGGCGCGCTCCGATTTGATCCAGACCTCGGCCCCGTTCGATTCTGGGCCGAACAGGCGGTTGATCCGGATGTGCGGCGTCGCGCCGATCGTCTCGAGGATGCTGCCCGCTCTCATGACCGCGAATCTCCTGCCTGCTGCAGCCCGTCACATCGTGCGGAATGCCGCCGGGTTCAATCCCCGGCGCGCAGCTGCCGCGCCCGCGCGCCGATGCTGCGCCCGGTGCTCAGCTATGTACACTAAGTCGTAGCAATCAGAGCAAAATCTATGCTTTCGGTGCTGGAATAGATGTCAAAATGGCGCTATCTGGGGGCATGACCGTCAGCCCCGCCTCCGGTTGAGGCAAAGGAGAGTCCCGTGGCCGAAGAGTTCGATCCCCTCCGTTACATTGCGTCTTACGCCGATCTCATTCAGGCGTTCGGCGCCGACGCGGAGGCAGGCAGGCAGCACTGGCTGAGCCTGGGCCAGGCCGAAGGGCGCAATCCCTTCCTGTTCAATCCTTTCATCTACGGCGCCTCGCATCCCGATCTCATCGCGGCGTTCGGGACGAACTACGCGGCCTACACGACTCATTATATCCAGCACGGCTTCGCGGAGGGGCGGGCAACGTCGAGCTTCGACTATCTCGGCTATTCGGCGTCCAACGAGGATCTGCTGGTCGTCTACGGCACGGATCCGACCGCGCTCGCCCGTCACTATCTCGAGTTCGGCCACAGCGAAGGGCGCAGCTTCAGCCGCTTTGATCCCCTGATCTACGCCGCTTCGAATTCCGACGTCGCCGCCGCCTACGGCGACGACCGCGCGCAGATCCTCACCCACTATATCAATCACGGCTATTACGAGCACCGGCCGACCAGCGGCTTCGACCCTGTGGAATATGTCGCCGCGAACCGCGACCTGCTCGATTTCGGCTATCTGAACTATCCCCAGGACGCACTGTACCATTATCTCCAGACCGGCGCCGACGAGGGGCGGCCCACCGATTTCGACGAGCGTGCCTATCTCCTCACTTATGCCGACCTCGCGGGGCATCATCTTTCGGAAGGCGCCGCCCTCAACCACTGGATCAACAGCGGGGTGCACGAGGGACGGGTCGGCGACTCTCTGTTCGGCCACGATCAGACGACCCATGCGCTCCCGGTCGGCGGCACCGCCGTCGCGGCGATCGATTTCGCGAACGACCGCGACTGGTTCGAGCTGAACCTGGCCCAGGGTGCGT
This sequence comes from Allosphingosinicella sp., assembly GCA_036388255.1. GTDB lineage: Bacteria > Pseudomonadota > Alphaproteobacteria > Sphingomonadales > Sphingomonadaceae > Allosphingosinicella. The sequence continues at coordinate 43,220 of DASVSD010000024.1, forward strand.
TCCACAGCCTGCTGACCACCAATGCCGACGGCTCCGTGCGCCCGGCGACGATCACGCTGCACGACCAATATGGAGTGCCGATCGCCTCACGGATCGTGAAGACCGGCGACGTGTCCGGGCTCGATTTCACCGCCTCCTATGCAGGCCGCTATTTCGTCGTCGTGACCTCGGACCAGACCGGTGCGTACCGTCTCACCGACACCGAGAATGCGACCGGCACCATGACCATCGGCGGCCGCAACTACACGGACGCCGATTTCGCGGGGGTTCAGGGTATCCGTTACCTCGTGCTCACGGACCATTACTCGGTGGAGCTCGGGCCGAACGCACAGGCCGCGGGGATCCGCGTCGTCACCGCGACCAGCAACCTTGCATCGGTGATCGACGCGAGCGCCTACACGGTCGGTCTTACCGTCGACGTCAGCGCGGGCGGCGGCGACACCGTCATCACCGGCTCGGGCAACGACCACGTCATCGCCGGGGCCGGCGCACAGAATATATCGCTCGGCGCGGGCGACGACCTGGTCACCGGAGCCGTATCCACCGCGCACACGATCAGCGGCGGAGACGGCACCGACACGATTCGCGTCACCGGCAACGTGTTGCTCGATCTTACGAAGTTCAGCGACGTCGAAAGGATCGAGCAAGGGGACGGCAAGCTTTGGCTGCGCCTGACGACGAGCGGTCCAACCGCCGACGCGCACTACACCATCGTCGGAAACGGCAGCTACGAATATAATCTGGTCTGGCTGGAGCTCGAGCTGACCCAGCCCAATATCGACTTCACCATCCTGGCAGCGCCCGGCGGGACCCAATTTTACAAGGCGAACAACGGCATCGCGAACACGATCAAGTTCGTCGGCGGCGAGGGGTTCGACAACGTTCAGATCAGCATTACGAATCTCGGACCCGACGGCTTCATCGACGGGGGCGGCGGGGTCGACTGGTACTTCGCGGAGGACATTTTGCTGGTGGATGCGGATTTCGCACCCGTCCGCAATATGGAGGTCCTCAATGTCGCTCCCGACGAGGTGACGCTCGGCCAGGTCGCCGCGGCGAGTGGGCTGACGACGATCAACCTTGAAACGTCGAGGGGAAAGAACATCGTCTTCGAGGCCGATTATACGGGGGCCATCGAAGTCACCATGACCCGGACCGGCTTTTTCAGCCGGGAAACGGGGGATGAATTGTCGCATGTCATCGACGCGTCGCTCTCCCCGGTGCAGCTGACGGTGTCCGCCTGGGATAGCTAGATCCAGTCGGGCGAGATCATCCGCGGCGGGACCGGTTCCTTGGACGTGCTCAACATCGACTATTCGATCTTCACCCGGCCCACCGTGGGCACGATCGACGCGACGCCGCTCGACCTCGCCAACGTCAGCGGCATTGAGACCGTCAACATCACCGTCACCGGCGACAGCCTTCGCCCGCAGACGCACGGCTGGGTGTTCATCGATACCGCGCCCGGCGACCTCGACGGCACGACGGTCCAGACGATCAACGTGGTCGGGGCCCGCGGCAATCCGGAGGACCTGCTGACCGCTCCGATCGACGCCAGCCTCGCGACGGCCGACCTGGTGATCAACGGTGCCTATCGGGTGAAGTCGGGCAGCGGCGACGACACGATCACCGGCAGCCAGGCGTGGCGGTCGATCCTCGAAGGCGGCGCCGGCAACGACACGATCAACGGCGGAACCCTCGCCGATCAGTTGTTCGGCGGCATCGGCAACGACGTCCTCTACGGCGCGGATGGGTCCGACGCGATCGATCTCGGCGGCGGAACCGACCGCCTGCTGTATCGGAGATTCAGCGACACTGCGGGAGGGCCGGAGACCGTGGCGGGTTTCACCTCCGGCGACGACGTCGTCGACGTCACCGGCCTGACCTCCGTCGGCTATTTCGGAGAGACGATCGATTTCCTCGGCAATGCCCCGACGCTTGCGGCCGCCCAGGCTTTGCTGACGCCGGGCGACGCTACGTTCGACGCCGTCTTCCAGCAGGACACGCAGACCCTCTGGTTCGACAATGGCGACGGCCAACTCGATCCGAACGATCTCCGAATCGTCCTGACCGGCGTCACCTCGCTGACCGGCGCCGATGTGCTGGAAGGCTCCGTGATCATCGGTTGAAGCGTCCGAGCGGCCGCTCGTCCTGCACTAAGTGACGATGATCGGACCGAAATTCCCGCTTTCCGCGCTGGAATAGATGTCAAAATGGAGCTATCCCAGGGGCGGCTATCAAGCCCGCCTGGAGTTGAGGCAAGGAGAGTCCCGTGGCAGAAGAGTTCGATCCGCTTCGTTACATCGCGTCCTATCCGGACCTGATCCAGGCCTTCGGCGCCGACGCGGCAGCGGGCCGGCAGCACTGGCTGACCTACGGCCAGGCGGAAGGGCGCAATCCCTTCCTGTTCAATCCTTTCATGTACGGCGCCTCGCACCCCGATCTGATCGCGGCGTTCGGGACGAACTATGCGGCCTACACCACCCATTACATCCGCCACGGCTTCGCCGAGGGACGGGCGCCTTCTAGCTTCGATTATCTCGGCTACTCGGCGTCGAATGCAGACCTTCTCGTCGTCTTCGGCACCGATCCCACGGCGCTCGCGCGCCACTATCTCGAGTTCGGTTACAACGAGGGCCGCAGCTTCAACCGCGTCGATGCGCTGACCTATGCTGCGTCCAATCCAGACGTCGCCGCCGCTTATGGCGACGACCGGTCGCTGATCCTGCGGCACTATATCAATCACGGCTATTACGAGCACCGGCCGACGACGGGATTCGACGCGGTCCAATATGTTGCGGCGAACAAGGATCTGCTGCTCCTCGGCTACCAGAACTATCCGAACGAGGCGCTGCTTCACTACCTGCGAACCGGTGCGGACGAGGGCCGACCGACGGATTTCGACGAACGCGCCTATATCCTGACCTATCGCGACCTCGCCGGCCTCTCGGAGGCGCAGGTGCTGAACCACTGGATGCTGGTAGGCGTCCATGAGGGCCGGGCGGGCGACACGCTTTTCGGCCACGACCAGGCGACGCACACCGTCCCGGCCGCCGGCCTTACGGCCGCTTTCGACCGGCCCGGCGACCGCGACTGGTACCAGCTCGATCTCGCCGCGGGCGCCGCCCCCGTCATCATCGTCACGGGCCCGGCGGGCGAGGCGATCCCGGCCACGATCACGATGTTCAATGCAGCCGGCGTGCCGCTCGCGTCCGATTCGCTGGTTCCCGGAGAGGATGCTGCGTCGCTCGATTTCAAGGCGACGAGCGCGGGGCGTTACTATTTCGTCGTCGAATCGGCGCAGACCGGCCAGTACAGGTTGGATGTCAGCGACGGCTGGGCCACGCTCGACATCGGCGGCCGCAACTATACCGACGCCGATTTCGCGGGCGTCCACCACACCCGCTATCTCAGGATCGCGGACAATTTCGAGACGATTCTCGGCGCCAACGCCCAGGCGGCTGGCATCCGCTTCGTCACGGCCACCAGCACGGGCGGCTCGATCACCGACGCGAGCGCCTATACGACCGGTCTCACGATCAACGTCGCGGCGGGCGGCGCCGACGTCGCCCGCACCGGAAGCGGGAACGATCATGTCATCGCCGGGCTGGGCGCCCAGACCATCTCGCTCGGCTCCGGCAACGATCTCGTCACCGGCAAGCTGTCGACCTCGCATACCGTCGACGGCGGGCCCGGCACCGACATCATCCGTCTTTCCGGTCCGGACTTTTTCCTCAGGACCGCCAACCTCGATCTCGCCAGGATCACTGGCGTCGAGAGGATCGAGCTGATCGACGACGCGAGGGTCGTTCTGAGCGGCGGCCCGACCGCGACGGGCACCTACGAGGTCTCGGGCAGGGTCACTCTGGCCGCCGACCTGCTCAGCAGCGCGGTCGCCTTCAACGTCGCGGGCGGGAACTTCACCAAGGAGAATATCGGCATACCGAACGTGATCAACTTCGTCGGCTCGAGCAGCGGCGGCGATTCGATCGCGGTCTACGCCTCCGACCTTGGCCCCAACATTACGGCCGACGGTGGGGCCGACAGCTTCGGCCAGCAGCTCGGCTCGGGCGATACGGTAAGGCTCCTCGGCGGCGTCGCCACCGACGCCAGCTTCACGCGCCTCTCCGGCTTCGAGATCCTCACCGGCTCCAACCTCGACGTCCATCTCGGCGCCCAGGCCGTCGAAATGGGCCTGCGGCAGGTTATTCTCGAAGGGCGCGGGACGAACAGCGTGGTCTTCGATCCGGCCTTCAACGTACCTGTCGAGATCGTTCTCAAGGATCGCTTCGGCCTCAACAACAACGACGCCCATACCGACAAGGGCACGCATTTCGTCGATGCGTCTCAGGCGGGGGCGGCGATGCGTTTCACCGTCTTTTCTCCCGACATACAGGCGACGGAGACGCTGATCGGCAGCAGCTTCGCAACCGACGTGATGGACCTCACCTACGTCACCTATGTTCGGCAGAATCCGAACGGCGGATACACGCCGGTCAACCTCACCAACGTCAGCGGCATCGAGACGATCAACATCACGTTCGTCGAGGAAGGCTTTTCGTTCAATCCGGACCCGCGCTCGCACGGCTGGATCTACCTCGACACCCAGGCCGGCGACATTCAGGCGGCCCAGCAGACGATCAACGTCATCGGGGGCAAGGGCAATCCGGAGGATCTCCTCTACGCCCCGATCGACGCTTCGGCGGCGAGCGCGGACCTCGTGATCAGCGGCACGACCCGGGTGAAGAGCGGCAGCGGCAACGATAACGTGACGGCGCTCGCCACCTCCCGCTCGCAGATCGAGACCGGTTCGGGCAACGACAGTGTGACCGGGGGCAATCTGACCGACATCATCTCCACGGCCGACGGCAACGACATCCTCTTCGGCCGCGGCGGCGCCGACCAGCTCGACGGCGGCACGGGCACCGATCGCCTGCGCTACACCGCGCTTTCCGATAGCGCCGGGGCGGCCATCGACACGGTCTATAATTTCGTGTCCGGCACCGATCTCGTCGATGTGCTCAACCTGCAGGGCTTCGCCGGCAAGACGATCAACTTCGCCGGCAACGCGGCCAATCTCGCCGCTGCGCAGGCGCTGCTGACGCCCGGCGACAACACGCTCGACGCCGTCTTCCAGCAGGACGACCACTCGCTCTGGTTCGACAATGGCGACGGGGTGCTCAATGCGAGCGATCTGCACATCCTGCTGACCGGCGTCGCGTCGCTGACCGGCGCGGACGTGCTGCACGGATCGATCGTCGTCGGCTGATGCGTCTGCGTTGAAGGTCGCCTGCTTTAAGTAGCGGCAATATCTCGCGTTTCGTAAGTGCCTGCTCGCTTGATCGCTGGAATAGGTCTATTGCGGGAGGAAGGGCGCGAGTTTCGCGGCCCTGGGAATTCCGATGGCCGAAGAGTTCGATGCGCTCCGTTACATTGCGTCCTATCCGGACCTGATCCAGGCCTTCGGCGCCGACGCGGAAGCGGGCCGGCAGCATTGGCTGACCTACGGCCAGGCGGAGGGACGCAACCCCTTCCTGTTCAATCCCTTCATCTACGGCGCCTCGCACCCCGATCTGATCGCCGCATTCGGGACGAACTACGCGGCCTACACGACCCATTATATCCAGCACGGCTTCGCGGAGGGGAGGGCGACGTCGAGCTTCGACTATCTCGGCTATTCGGCGTCCAACGAGGATCTGCTGGTCGTCTACGGCACCGATCCGACCGCGCTCGCCCGTCACTATCTCGAGTTCGGCCACAGCGAAGGGCGCAGCTTCAGCCGCTTCGATGCGCTGACCTATGCCGCCTCGAATTCCGACGTCGCCGCCGCTTACGGCGACGACCGCGCGCAGATCCTCACCCACTATATCAACCACGGCTATTACGAGCACCGGCCGACCAGCGGCTTCGACTATGTGGAATATGTCGCCGCGAACCGCGACCTGCTCGATTTCGGCTATCTGAACCATCCCCAGGACGCACTGTACCATTATCTCCAGACCGGCGCCGACGAGGGGCGGCCCACCGATTTCGACGAGCGCGCCTATCTCCTCACTTACGCCGACCTCGCGGGGCATCATCTTTCGGAAGGCGCCGCCCTCAACCACTGGATCAACAGCGGGGTGCACGAGGGACGGGTCGGCGACTCTCTGTTCGGCCACGATCAGGCGACACACGCGCTCCCGGTCGGGAGCACCACGGTCGCGGCGATCGATTTTGAGGACGACCGCGACTGGTTCGAGCTCAATCTTGCCCAGGGGACGTTCCACAGTCTGCTCACCACGAACGCCGACGGGTCCATCCACTCTGCGAGGATCACGGTGCACGACCAATATGGCGTCCCGATCGCGTCCAGGAACGTGCAGACCGACCACGTCTCCGGGCTCGGTTTCACGGCATCCTATGCGGGCACCTATTTCGTCGTCGTCGAGTCGTCGTTCGTGAACGGCACCTACCGGCTCAGCGACACCGAGATTGCGACCGGAACGATGAGCATCGGCGGCCGCAACTATACCGATGAAGATTTCGCTGGAGTGCATGATGTGCGCCACCTCGAGCTCCGCGACCATTATTCGGTCCAGTTCGGGCCGAACGCGCAGGCGGCGGGGATCCGCGTCGTGAACGCGACCAGCGACCTCGCCTCGACCATCGATGCCAGCGCCTACACGGTCGGCCTCACCGTCGACGTCAACGCGGGCGGCGGGGACACCGTCCTCACGGGCTCCGGCAACGACCATGTCATAGCCGGATCGGGCGCGCAGAACTTCTCCCTCGGCAGCGGCGACAACCTCGTCACCGGGGCGGTCTCCGAGTTACATACCATCGACTCCGGACCGGGCACGGACACGATTCGCGTGACCGGCGATCGGACACTCGACCTGGCGAAGATCACCGGTGTCGAGCGGATCGAGCAAGGCGCGGACAGGATGGTCCTGCGCCTGACCACCAGCGGTCCCGCGGCCGATGCGCATTACACGATCGTGGGGAACGGCAATTACCCTTTCAGCTGGATATTCCTCCAGCCGACCATGACCGCCTCCAACATCTCCTTCACCATCGTAGCCGCGCCGGGCGGGACGTTCCTCACCAAGGATAACGACGTCCACAATGCGATCGAATTCATCGGCGGCGTGGGCCCCGATTTCGTCCAGCTCGGTCTGGACGATCTCGGCCCGGACGTAATGATCGACGGCGGGGACGGCGTCGACCGCTACGTCCTGTCCGGAACGACGATGACCGATGCCGACTTCGGAAGCTTCAGCAACATGGAGATTCTGGATCAGGGCGTCAGCAACATCACGCTGGGAGACCTGGCGGCGGCCAGCGGCCTGACGCGCATCAATCTCAGGGGAGACGTCTCCAGGCACGTCGTCTTCGAGCCCGATTTCACGGGCGAGGTGGAGATCTACCTGACGCGCAACGTCAGGAGCGCCTCCGGCGCCCAGGTGAGCAGCACTGTCCACCACCTCATCGACGCATCGGCGTCGCCGGGGCGGCTGATCTTCACGACCGACTCTTCCGAGCTCCAGGCGAACGACATCGTCCGCGGCGGAACCGGTTCGCTCGACGTGCTGAACATCAACTATCTGATCTACAATACGCCCTTTGCAGAAAAACCGCCCTTCCTGCCGCCGTTCGATCTGACCAACCTCACGGGCGTCGAAACGATCAACGTAACGGTCGTCGACCCCGACACGTCGCTTTCGATGAGCAACGGGCCGATGATCCTCGACACGGCGCCCGGCGACCTCGATGGAACGGACACCCTCACGATCAACCTCTTCCAGGTGATCCGCGGCATTCCTGAACCTAAAATCTTCGCGGCGATCGATGCCTCCGCCGCGACCGCGAACCTCGTCGTGAACGGCGTCAGCTACCTCGCGGCCGGCAGCGGCAACGACACTATCCTTGCCGCCCAGTCCGTCCCGACCATCATCATCGGGAATGCCGGCGACGACTCCATCATCGGCGGCGCGAACTACGATCAGCTCTCCGGCGGCTCTGGCGCCGACGTCATCACCGGGGCCGGGGGCTCCGACCGGCTCAGCGGGGGAAGCGAGTCCGACAGTTTCCGCTACACCGCCTTCGCCGAAAGCGATGGCAAATACGAAGGCGCGAACCGGGATACCATCTCCGATTTCGTTTCGGGAACGGACGTGATCGACGTTACGAGCCTTCAGGGTGAGGCTTATGCGGGGCAGGTGATCGACTTCCTCGGCAACGGCGCCGACCTTGCGGCGGCGCAGGCGCTGCTGACGCCTGGGGACGCGACCTTCGACGCCGTCTACCAGCAGGATGCCCAAACCTTGTGGTTCGACAATGGCGACGGCGTGCTAGACGTGCAGGACCTCAGAATCGTGCTCACCGGGGTCGCCTCGCTGATTGGCGCGGACGTGCTGGAAGGCTCGGTCATGATCGGCTGAACCGCGGACACTTCAAGAGTCACTTTCCTAAGTGCCGAAAAGAGTTGCCGATTTCGCAATCGAAGCCTCGCTTCGGCTTCCGAATAGGTCTATCGCTTCAGACCAGGGGCGCGAGTCTTCGCGGCCGTTGGGGGAAGTCCTGTGGCCGAAGAGTTCGATCCGCTCCGTTACATCGCGTCCTATCCGGACCTCATCCAGGCGTTTGGGCTAGACGCGGAAGCGGGGCGGCGTCACTGGCTGACCTACGGCCAGGCCGAGGGCCGCAATCCGTTCCTGTTCAACCCGTTCATGTACGGGGCGTCGCATCCGGATCTGGTCGGGGCGTTCGGCACCAATTACGCCGCTTATACGACCCACTATATTCAGCACGGTTTCGCCGAAGGGCGGGCGCCCTCCAGCTTCGACTATCTCGGCTATTCCGCGTCCAACGCCGATCTTCTCGTAGTCTACGGCACCGACCCCACCGCGCTCGCCCGCCACTATCTCGAATTCGGCTTCAAGGAAGGACGCAGCTTCAGCCGGGTCGACGCGCTGACCTACGGCGCGTCCAATCCGGATGTTGCCGCGGCCTATGGCGACAACCGGACCAATCTCCTGAAGCATTATATCAACCACGGCTTTTACGAGCATCGACCGACGACCGGCTTCGACCCCGTCCAATATGTCGCCGCCAACCGCGACCTGCTGCAGCTGGGCTATCTGAACTATCCGAACGAGGCGCTGCTCCATTATTTGCGCACCGGCGCCGACGAGGGCCGTCCGACGGATTTCGACGAGCGCGCCTATCTGCTTACCTATTCCGACCTCGCCGCCGCCCACCTCGGCACCGCCGACGCCCTCAATCACTGGGTTACCGTCGGCATAGGCCAGGGACGCGCGGGCGACGCCCTGTACGGCCACGACCAGCGCAGCCATGCTCTGCCGGCGACGGGCGCCCTCGCCGCGTTCGAGCGTCCGAACGACCGCGACTGGTTCGAGGTCGATCTCGCGTCCGGGATCGGGATCGTCCTGTTCGTGACCGGACCCAACGGCGAGTCCGTTCCCGCCCGGGTGACCCTCCACGATCAGTTCGGAGTCAGGCTAGCGGGGGACGGCCTCGTTCCCGGCGAGAGCGTCACCTCGCTCGATCATTTTACGACGGTCAACGGCCGCTATTACGTCTCCGTCGAATCCGCCCAGACGGGGGCCTACAAGCTGCAGCTCACGCAGGGATGGGCGACGCTCAATCTCAACGGCCGCAACTATGCCGACCCGGATTTCCAGGGCCTCCAGAAGACCCGCTACCTCCTGATCGCCGACACGTTCGAGACGCAGCTCGGGGCCAACGCGCAGGCGGCCGGCATCCGCATCGTCACCGCGACGGACCCGGGCGCCTCGGTCACCGATGCGAGCGCCTATACGACGGGCCTCACCGTCAACGTCCACGCAGGCGGCGACGACGTCGTGCACACCGGCAGCGGCAACGACCTGGTCAATATCGGGGAGGGCGCACAGACAATCTCGCTCGGCTCGGGCAACGATCTGGTGCGGGGGCCTTTCGATTTCACCCACGCCGTCGACGGGGGTCCGGGCTACGATACTTTGTGGCTCGGCGGCTATAATTCGGCTCTCGATCTGTCGATCGTCAGGAATATCGAGCGCATCGAGTCGGGCGATGCCGGGACCCTCTGGCTGCACTGGCTGACCGATGCTCCCAAGACGCCTAGCCATTACACTTTCGTGGCCACGTCTCCGCCCTACACCAATCCCATGGTCTACACCCTCAACCAGGTCAGCCTTTCTCCGACGGTGGGGGCCAATGTCTCGCTCGATCTTATCTCCAACGAGGGCACGTCGCTCATCTTCTACAAACGCAATGTCGGCGTGGACAATGTCATCAGCTTTACCGGCAGCATCAAGCCGGACGCGCTGTCGATATCGGCGTCGGACTTACGCCCGAACGTCACGGCGGACGGAGGCCCCGGCGCCGACAATTACATGGTCCTGACCGGCGGCGTCGCGACGGATGCGAGCTTCGCGCAGATTTCAAGGTTCCAGGCGTTGAGGAGCGTCGGCGCCGACGTGCATCTCGGCGCGCAGGCGAGGGAGATGGGCCTGAACCACGTCTTTCTCGACGAGAACATCGCCGGCGCCAACAGCCTCGTGGTGGACCCGGCCTTCGGCGGCGCGCTGGAGGTCACGATCTCGGGCGAAGGCCATCTCCGCTCCGACTGGGCGGCGATCGACTGGGGATCGAACCTGGTCGACGCCTCTCAGTCTGCGGCGGCGATCACCGTCAACGCCTACGCGCACGAGCTCGAGATCAGCGAGACGATCCGCGGGAGCAGCCTCGCCACGGACGTGCTCAACATCCTCTACGATCTGTACAATGAGAGCTCGGCCGACGGCTACACCGCGGTGACGCTCGCCAACGTCACCGGGGTGGAGACGGTCAACATCAGCTTCGTCACCGCATATCCGCACGTGCCGGTCGCCTCGCACGGCTGGATCTATATCGACACCCAGGCGAGCGAGATTCAGGCGGCGCGTCAGACGATTACCGTGGTCGGCGTCAAGGGCAATCCCGAGGACCTGCTCTACGCGCCGATCGACGCTTCGGCCGCCACCGCGGACCTGGCGATCAGCGGCGCCAACCGCGTCAAGAGCGGCAGCGGCAACGACACGATCACCGCGCTCTCGAACACGCGCTCGATCATCGAAACGGGCTCCGGAAACGACACCGTCAACGGCGGGAACATGGCCGATGCCATCAATGCCGGGCCGGGGAACGACATTGTGTTCGGCGGGCCGGGCGCCGACCAGCTCGACATCGGCAGCGGCAGCGACAGGCTGCGCTACACCGCGCTCACCAACAGCGCCGGGACCCAAAGCGACACGGTCCTCAATTTCGCGTCGGGAAGCGACGTGATCGACGTCCTCAATCTGCAGGGCTTTGCCGGCAAGACCATCGCCTTCGCCGGCAATGCTGCTACCAAGGCCGCGGCGCAGGCCCTGCTGACACCGGGCGACAACACGCTCGACGCGGTGTTCCAGCAGGACACCCACAGCCTCTGGTTCGACAATGGCGACGGCGTGCTCGACGCCTTCGACCTCCACATCGTGCTGACCGGCGTCGCGTCCCTGGCGGGGGCCGACGTGCTGGAAGGCTCCGTCATTATCGGATGACGCTCGGGCGCTGCCATCGGCACTTTGCTAAGTGCCGAGAAAAGCTGGGTGTTTAGCAATCGGGCGCTCGCCACGCCCCTGAAACTGGCCTATTGCCCCAGGCAAGGGCCGCAAGGTTTCGCGCTCGTTGGAGAAATCGGGTGCCAGAAGAGTTCGATCCCCTCCGTTACATCGCCTCCTATCCGGACCTGATCCAGGCTTTCGGCGCGGACGCGGAAGCGGGCCGGCAGCATTGGCTGACCCACGGCCAGGCGGAGGGGCGCAATCCCTTCCTGTTCAATCCCTTCATCTACGGCGCCTCGCACCCCGATCTCATCGCGGCGTTCGGGACGAACTACGCGGCCTACACCATCCATTACATCCAGCACGGCTTCGCGGAGGGGCGGGCGCCGTCCAGCTTCGACTATCTCGGCTATTCCGCGTCCAACGCCGATCTTCTCGTGGTCTACGGCACCGATCCCACCGCGCTCGCCCGTCACTATCTGGAATTCGGCTTCAACGAAGGCCGCAGCTTCAGCCGCTTCGATCCCCTGGTCTACGCCGCTTCGAATTCCGACGTCGCCGCCGCTTACGGCGACGACCGCGCGCAGATCCTCACCCATTATATCAACCATGGCTATTATGAGCACCGCGCGACCAGCGGCTTCGACGCCCGGCAATATGTTGCGGCGAACAAGGACCTGCTGCTGGCCGGATATCTGAATTATGCTGACGAGGCGCTGTACCATTATCTGCGCACCGGCGCGGACGAGGGCCGCCCGACCGATTTCGACGAGCGCGCCTATCTGCTGAGCTATGCCGACCTCGCCGGAAATCATCTGACCGAGGGCGCCGCCCTCCAGCATTGGATCAGCACCGGCGTCTATGAGGGCCGGGCCGGCGACACCTTGTTCGGCCACGATCAGTCGACTCATGCGCTTCCCGTCGGGAGCACCGCCGTCGCGGCGATCGATTTCGCGGGCGACCGCGACTGGTTCGAGGTCAACCTTGCCCAGGCGACGTTCCACAGCCTGCTCACCACCAACGCCGACGGGTCCATCCGCCCCGCGACGATCACGCTGCACGACCAATACGGAGTCGTGATCGCATCGAGGAACGTGCAGGCCGGCGACGTCTCCGGGCTGGATTTCACGGCATCCTATGGGGGCCGCTATTTCGTCGTCGTCACGTCGAGTCAGACCGGTACCTACCGGCTAAGCGAAACCGAGAATGCAACCGGCACGATGACCATCGGCGGCCGGAATTACACGGACGCCGATTTCGCCGGGGTTCATGGCATCCGCTATCTCGTTCTGACCGACCATTACTCCGTCCAGCTCGGGCCGAACGCGCAGGCGGCGGGGATCCGTGTCGTCACGGCGACGAGCGACCTCGCCTCGATCATCGACGCCAGCGCCTACACGACCGGCCTCACCGTGGACGTCAGCGCGGGCGGCGGGGACGAAGTCCTGACCGGCTCCGGCAACGACCACGTCATCACCGGCGCCGGTGCCCAGTATCTCTCCCTCGGCAGCGGCGACGATATCGTCACCGGTGCCGTATCGGCCTCCCACATGATCGACGGCGGTCCGGGCACCGACAGGATCCGCGTCACCGGCGAGCTCACTCTCGACCTTGCGAAGCTCAGCGGCATCGAGCGGATCGAGCAGGGAACCGGGCTCATGAACCTGCACCTGACGACGAGCGGGCCGACGGCCGAGGCGCGCTACACGATCGTCGGCAACGGCAATTACGAGATCAGCTCGGTCTTCATCGATCCCACGATGACCGCGTCCAACATCTACTTCACAATCCAGGCCGCCCCCGGGGGGACGTTCTTCAGCAAAACCAGTGATGCCCACAATGGGATCCATTTCATCGGCGGAGCGGGTCCCGACCTCGTCCACATGAATATCGACCCGCTCGCGCCTTACTGGCTCGTCGAGGGCGGCGGCGGAATCGACCGCCTGGTTCTGTTCGGCACGACGATGAGAGACGCCGATTTCGGACACTTTCGCGGAGTGGAGATTCTCGATGAGGGCGTCGCCAACATCATGCTGGGGAACCTGGCGGCGGGCGGAGGTGTAAAGAACATCAATCTCACAGGCGATGTCTCCAGGCATGTCGTCTTCGAGCCGGAGTTCTACGGCCCGATGAAGATCTTCCTGACCCGCAATGCAAGCAGTGCCTTCGACGCCCCGGTGAGCAGCAGCATCGCGCACCTGATCGACGCTTCGGCGTCCCGCGCGGAGCTGAGTTTCACCACCGATTCGACCGAGCTGCAAGCGAACGACATCGTTCGCGGCGGCACGGGTTCGCTCGACGTGCTGAACATCAACTACCTGATCTTCGACACGCCCTTCTCCGGAAATCCGCCGGTGCTGCCCCCTTTGGACCTCAAGAACCTCACGGGCGTCGAAACGATCAACGTGACTGTGACCGATCCCGGACGGACGCGTCCGATGAGCAACGGGCCCCTGATCCTGGATACGGCACGCGGGGATCTCAACTTCACGGATACGCTGACCATAAACGTCTTTGACGCGGTCCGGGGGACGCCGGAATCGAAAATCTACGCGGCGATCGATGCGTCCGCAGCGACGGCGAAGCTTTTCGTGACCGGGGCGAGCTATCTCGAAGCGGGCAGCGGCAACGACACAATTTTCGCCGCAATGTTCGTCCCCACGATCGTCATCGCGGGCGCCGGCAATGACAGCGTGACCGGCGGCGGCAAGCAGGACCAGATTTCCGGGGGTGCCGGTCTTGACGTGATCGAGGGCGGCGGCGGCGCCGATGCACTGAGCGGCGGAAGCGAAGCTGACCGGTTCCGATACACGGCCTTTGCCGAAAGCTCGGCCGCCGAGCGCGACACCGTTTCAGATTTCGTCTCCGGTACCGACGTGATCGACGTCACGAGCCTTCAGGGCGAGGCTTATGCAGGGCAGGTGATCGACTTCCTCGGCAACGGCGCCGACCTTGCGGCGGCGCAGGCGCTGCTGACGCCTCAGGACGCGACCTTCGACGCCGTCTACCAGCAGGATGCTCAAACCTTGTGGTTCGACAATGGCGACGGCGTGCTCGACGTGCAGGACCTCAGAATCGTGCTCACCGGGGTCGTTTCGCTGACCGGCGCGGACGTGCTGGAAGGCTCTGTCATCATCGGCTGACGTTCCTCAGGGGGCGGGACCGCCCTCCGGCGGATCGAAGCTGCGCGCGCGCCTCAGCTCCGGGAACCAGCGCGCCCACAGCAAGGTGACGAGGATCGCGCCGACGCCGCCGCCGACCACCGCCGCCACCGGACCGATCAATGCGGCGAGAAAGCCCGATTCCGCTTCGCCGAGCTCGTTCGACGCCGAAATGAACAAGGTCGAGACCGCACCCACGCGGCCGCGCATCGCATCCGGCGTGTAGAGCTGGATCAGCGACTGGCGGACATAGACCGAGAGCATGTCCGCCCCGCCGAGCAGGAACAGGCAGAAGAGCGACAAGGGCATCCAGCGAGAGAAGCCGAAGACGACGGTCGCCGCCCCGAACACGCCGACCGCGGCGAGCATCTTCACCCCGACATGGCGCTTGAGCGGCCGGAACGAGAACCACAGGGCCATCAAGGTGGCGCCCACCGCCGGCGCCGCACGCAGGTGGCCGAGCCCTTCCGGCCCGGTGTGGAGCACGTCCCGGGCGAACACCGGCAGCATCGCCGTCGCCCCGCCGAGCAGCACGGCGAAGAGGTCGAGCGAGATCGCGCCGAGCACGAGCCGGTTCTGACGGACGTAAGCGAGGCCGTCGACCATCTGGCGCCACGGATTTTTCGAGCCCTCGATCGCCGAACGGGGCTTCGGCCCGATCAGGAACATGCACAGGAGCGAGACGAGGAACAGGGCCGCGCTGACCGCATAAGGCATGTGCGGCTCCCAGGCGTAGAGATAGCCGCCGACCGCCGGGCCTGCGATCGATCCGGACTGCCACGCGATGGACGAGAGCGCGATCGCGCGAGGCAGCGATTCCCGCGGCACCAGATTGGGCGCCAGCGCGCTCAACGCCGGCGCGGCGAAGGCACGCGCGACGCCGAGCAGCCCGGCGACCACGAACAAAGCGAGCAGCGTCGTCGTGCCCGTATAAGCGAGCCAGGCGAGGGCCGAAGCGCAGCCGACTTCCAGCGCGATCGACGCGCGGGCGATGACGCGACGGTCCAGCCGGTCCGCCACCCACCCGGTGAGCAGCGTCAGCGCGAACAGGGGCACGAACTGGACGACGCCGATCAGCCCGAGCTGAAGCGCCGCGCTCCTCACGTCCATGGTCTGGCGGGCGATGTCGTAGACCTGCCAGCCGATCACGATCACCATCGCCATCGACCCGATCGTCGAGGCGAGCCGCGCGACCCAATAAAAACGGAAGTCCGCGATCCGGAACGGGTGGGGGGCCGGAGGGGCGGCGGAGGAAGCCATGGGGCGCGCCTAGAGGAGCCTCAAGGGCGGCGGCAAGGCGAGATTCTCGCATGCGGCAGACCGCATCCTAGCGCCATCGGCTCGCCCCCACCGGTCGCGGACCGCCCGGCTGAGCAAACAAGTCGAGGAGGTTGCGGATTGCAAACAGGTACCTTGCATCCGCCGCTGTGACGGAGGTGCAGGCCGGCCGCCGCATGACGATCATCAGAAAAGCAGGGTCACGACATCCCCTCTCCGCTTCGGGGGAAGAGCCGCCTGGCGCAGATCGGCTACCAGGTAAAGCTGGCTTTGCCATTTCCGCCGATCACTCCCGGCGCGCGTCCCCATTCGTGGCCGTGGGCCGTACAACCCACTTGGTTGCGATAGCCGCCCGCCCCTCCGTTTCCGCCGTCATTGATATAGGGAGCGCCTGTCCGACCTGGCCCGCCCCCGGCCCCACCAAATCCTCCGGCCGCGCCATTGCAACTGGTCGGGAGGCCGCCATTATAGCCCTGAGTGCCGGGCCACGCGTTGATCGTCCCGGTCCCGGGAGAAGCGCCGGAATTGCCATAAGCGTTGGAACCGCCACTGCCTCCCCGGCCGCCAGACGCTTTCAGCAGCAGCGTGCCGTTGGCGTCGTTGATCCTCACCTCGGTGAATCCTCCGTCGGCGCCATCGGGCGAAGCGCCGGACGTTTGGCCACCGGCGCCCCCCGTTCCGACGCCGACAAAGTAGACGACCGCACCGGTGGCTGGGACGAGGACGTTCAGGACGGTTCTCCCATAGCCACCGCCTCCGCCTCCGCCCCCGCCTTTTCCGCCACGATTGGCGGGCTTTCCAGGAAATCCCCCGGCGCCGCCACCGCCGCCGGCTCCCCAGGTCTCGATCGTGATGGGAATGGACTGGCCGGGGAGGGCGGTCACGTTGCAGAGCGGCGCGCGGCCGCCACCGCCTCCCTCCTGCTCGAACCGGTCGCGTATGTCGTATGGCCTCACGCCCACGACGCTCGCGCATATCCTGAACGTGTGGATGCCAGGCCCCTGTGACCAGCTGCCGTGCTGCGCTCCAGTCGGCCGCGGGTCTGCTTGCAGGGGCTGGGCATCGGTAGAGGCCGTCATGGCGCAGGTCGCCAGGATGCTGCCCGCGGTCGCCAACATGCGCGAATATTGCATCTCTATCCCCCCGTATCGACTGCCGCGCTCGTGGGCCTGAATCGAGGGGAATGATAGCCGTTTTTCAAAACCAGCTATCTCACCCCACACTTACGAAGCTGTCCAGCACCCGCTTCCGCCCCGCTTGCTCGAAGTCGATCTCGAGCTTGTTGCCTTCGATCTCGGCGACCGTGCCGTAGCCGAATTTGGAGTGGAAGACGCGCTGGCCGAGGGCGATATCGGTACGGCCGGGATTGCCCAGGCTGATCGCGGAAGCCTTCACGTCCATCACCCGCGCCGGGGTCCGCTCGAAGCCGCCCTGGACGGCGCGGCGCCAGCCGGGGCCGCGGGTGGTGCCTCGGGCGACGTCGGCGAAGGGGTCGGCGCGCTCGGACCAATTGGCGCGCCACAGGCTCTCGCCGCCCGACATGGTGTGCTCCTGCTCGATGTGGGCGTCGGGGAGCTCGGCGACGAAGCGGCTCGGGATCGAGCTCGTCCATTGGCCGTAGATGCGGCGGTTGGCAGCGTGGAAAATGAAGCACTTGCGGCGCGCCCTTGTGATCGCGACGTAAGCGAGCCGGCGCTCCTCCTCGAGGCTGGCCTGGCCGCCTTCGTCCAAGGCGCGCTGCGAGGGGAAGACGCCTTCCTCCCAGCCGGCGAGGAAAACGCTGGCGAACTCGAGGCCCTTGGCGGCGTGGATGGTCATGATGGTGACCTTCTCCGCGTCGCTCGTGGCGTCGTTCTCCATGACCAGCGAGACATGTTCGAGGAAGGCCCCCAGCGTCTCATACTCCTCCATCGCCCGGGCGAGCTCGGCTAGATTCTCGAGGCGGCCGGCGCTTTCGGCGGAGCGGTCCGCCTGGAGCATGGCGGTATAGCCGCTCTCGTCGAGGATCAGGCGGGCAAGCTCGGGGTGCGGCAGCTCGGCGAGGCGGGCGCGCCAGCGGGCGAAATCGCCGACCAGGTTGCCCAATGAGCGGCGGGCGGCGCCGGTCAGCTCGTCGGTATCGAGGATCGTCGCGGCCGCCTGCATCAGCGGCACGCCTTGGGCGCGCGCGAGGCTGTGGATTTTCGCAACGGCCTTGTCGCCGAGGCCGCGTTTGGGCGTGTTGACGATGCGCTCGAAGGCGAGATCGTCGGCCGGCTGGGCGATGACGCGCAGATAGGCGAGCGCGTCGCGGATCTCGGCGCGCTCGTAGAAGCGGAAGCCGCCGACGATTCGGTAGGGGAGGCCGATCGCGATGAAGCGGTCCTCGAACTCGCGGGTCTGGAACTGGGCGCGGACCAGGATCGCCGCGTCGTCGAGCGATCCGCGGCGCTGGATCGCCTCGAGCTCCTCGCCGATCCGCCGCGCCTCCTCCGGCCCGTCCCAGACTCCGACCACCTTGACCTTCTCGCCCTCGCCCTCCTCGGTCCACAAGGTCTTGCCGAGGCGGCCGCCATTATGGGCGATCAGGCCGGACGCGGCTGCCAGGATGTGGGGCGTCGAGCGGTAATTCTGCTCGAGCCGGATGATCCTGGCGCCGGGGAAATCCTGCTCGAAGCGCAGGATGTTGGCGACCTCGGCACCGCGCCAGGAGTAGATCGACTGATCGTCGTCGCCGACGCAGCAGATGTTCTTCCGCTCCTGCGCCAGGAGACGCAGCCAGAGATACTGGGCCTGGTTGGTGTCCTGATATTCGTCGACCAGGATGTAGCGGAAGCGTTGCTGGTAATGTTCGAGCACGTCGCGACGGGTGCGCAGGATCACGAGCATGTGGAGCAGCAGGTCGCCGAAGTCGCACGCGTTCAGCGTCTTCAGGCGCTCCTGATATTGGACGTAGAGCGCTGCGCCCTTGCCGTTCGCATAGGTTTCGGCCTCGCCGGCATCGACCTGGGCCGGCGCCCAGCCTTTGTTCTTCCATCGGTCGATCAGTCCGGCGAGCATCCGCGCCGGCCAGCGTTTTTCGTCGATGTCGGCGGCGGCGATCAGCTGCTTGAGCACGCGCAGCTGGTCGTCGGTGTCGAGGATGGTGAAGTTGGAGTGGAGGCCGACCAGCTCGGCGTGGCGGCGCAGCATCTTGGCGCAGATCGAATGGAAGGTGCCGAGCCAGGGCATTCCCTCCACCGCGTCGCCGATGATCCGCCCGACGCGCTCCTTCATCTCGCGCGCCGCCTTGTTGGTGAAGGTCACGGCGAGCAGCTCCGAGGGCCAGGCGCGGCGGGTGGCGATCAGGTGCGCGAGCCGGGCGGTCAGCGCCGCCGTCTTGCCGGTCCCCGCGCCGGCGAGGACCAGCACCGGCCCGTCCACGGTCTCGACGGCCTCCCGCTGCGGCGGGTTGAGCCCGCGCAGATATTGCGGCTCCGCGGTTTGGGCAGGCAGGCTCATGCTTGAACAGCTAGGGAACGCGACGGGCGGGAGCAAGCGCAGGCTTGCACGACCGACGCGGATTTGGCATCAGCTCGGTGGGAACAAAAGGAGATCACGATGCTCAAGGGGCAATGCCATTGCGGCGCAGTGCGCTACGAGATGCCGGACGATGTCGTCCACCATACTCTGTGCCACTGCAGCGATTGCCGCCGTGCCTCCGGGGCGCCGGTGGTCTCGTGGGGGCTGGCGGCGCGCGACGCGGTGACGATAGAAGGCGAGCCCAAAGTCTATGCTTCGTCGGAGCATGCGCGGCGCCATTTCTGCGGCGTCTGTGGAACGAGCCTCTTCTATACGAACGAGATCGTCTTCCCCGGCATGATCGACGTGCAGACCGCCACGCTCGACGAACCGGATGCGATCGCGATGCAGGCGCAGATCCAGACCGCCGAGCGCATCGGCTGGATGGAACGCGCGCACAAGCTTCCTTCGTTCGAGCGCTTTCCCGGCTGATCCGGCGTCAGAAGATCCGGCGCCGCCGCCGAGGGAGCTCGTCCTCAGAATCGGGCTCGTCCTCGACCAGCCATTCGTAGCTTTCGATGAGGTTGGAGCGGATCGGGCGGCCGTACCTGTCGCGGGCCGGGTCGTAGCGGAAGCGCTGCTCGATCAGCGCGCAGGTTGTGTCGTCGAGCGCGGAGCTGCCGCTCGAGCGGGTCACGGAGCAGTTGGTGACGCGGCCGTCCGTCTCGACCACGTAGCGCACGCCGACCCGCCCGCGCACGCCGGCCTCGCCGAGGCCGCGCGGATAATCGCTGTCGCGCAGCCGTCCGCGCAGCCAGCGCGGCGGCCTCAGGCCGCGCCCGTCGCCATAGCCGCCCTCGCCGCCGCCGCCCGGCCCGTCGCCGCCGGCGCCGCTGCCCGTCCCCTGGCCGAGGCCGCCGCTTCCTGTGCCTGGGCCGCGAACCGGCGCCGCGCCCTGGGTCGGTTGCGCTCCCGCGCCTGCGACGGCGGCGGCAGGAAGAGGCGAGGGCGCCGGGCGGGTCGGAGCGACGATCTCGGTCGCGCGCGATTCCAGATTCGGTGGGGAAGCGGCGCCCTCCTCGCGCGGCGCGCCTTCGCGCCGCGAGTCGGTTTCGCCCGTGGACGGTGCAGGCGGAGGGCTGAGCTCGGGGGTCGGTGGCGGCAAGGGGAGGTCGATCAGCTTGACCCGGTCCTCGTCCGCCGCGGGTGGCACCGAAGCGAGGCCGCGGATCAAAGCGAGCGCGAGCAAAATGTGGATGGCGGCGACCGGCAAGGCGGCCCGCACGCGCTCGGTCGTGGTCGGTTGCTGGACGAAAGTGGACATCAAGCTCCGGGCCTATGCCGCTGCTTCGTTTGCCGTTCCGCAGGTGAACCGCCGCTGAGCAGGTCAGGCGGCCCGGCGGAGCAGCAGGATGCGCGCCTTGCCGAAACGGCGGTCGGCCTCGAACGCGAGCCCATCGGGTAGATCGACCTCTTCGCCGCTCAGCTCCAGGCTGAGCCAGGCGCCGGGCGCCAGCCAGCGGCCGCTCGCGATGCGATCCAGCGCTTTCTGGGCGAGCCCGGTGCGGTAGGGAGGATCGATCAGCACGAGGTCGCAGGGCGCGCGCGGCGGCGCGCAATGCTCGGCCGCCTGCACGCGAAGCTCCGCGCGTTCGCCGGCCTCGAAGCTGCCGATGTTGCGCCTCAACGCGTCGACCGCCCCAGGGTCCTTCTCGACGAAGGTGCAGTGCGCCGCGCCGCGCGACAGCGCCTCCAGCCCAAGCGCTCCGGTGCCCGCGAACAGGTCGGCGACCTCCAGCCCGTCGAAGCTGCCGAGCCGGCTCGTCAGCATCGAGAAGAGCCCCTCGCGCGCGCGGTCGGAGGTCGGGCGGGTCTCGCGGCCGGACGGCGCGAGCAGCGGCCGTCCCCGCCACGCGCCGGCGATGATCCTCAATCTAAATCCTCCCCTGCTTTTGCAGGGGACGGGGACCGTCCGCAGGACGGTGGAGGGGCGCGAGCGAAGCGAGCCTCTTGTTTTTCATCGGCGAGAAGAACGCGCCTTGGGCGCGGCTCCTCCACCGCTCTTCGAGCGGCCCCCCTCTCCCGGAAAACCGGGGGAGGATTTGCCGAGCCCCTTCCGGAACGCGACGAGATCGTGCTGGCGGACCTCGTCGACGGCCCCGGCGGGCAGGTCCGCGAGGAGGAAGGGGCCGTAAGCGGTGCGGATCAGCCGGGAGACCTGGAGGCCGAGATGCTCCAGCACCCGGCGCACCTCGCGATTCTTGCCTTCCTTCAGGCGCATCTCGACCCACGCGTTGCGGCCGGTCCGGCGCTCCAGGTTCGCATCGATCGCGCCGTAGCGAACGCCCTCGATTTCGACGCCGTGGATCAGCTCCTCGAGCCGCGCCTGCGACACTTCGCCGAAGACGCGGGCGCGGTAGCTACGCTCGACCCCCGTCGCGGGGAGCTCCAGCTGGCGCTTCAGCTCGCCGTCGGTGGTGAGCAGCAGCAGACCCTCGGTACTAAGGTCCAGCCGCCCGACCGGCATCACCCGCGGCAGGCCGCTCGGGAGCCGGTCGTAGATGGTCGGCCGGCCCTTCGGGTCGCGCTCGGTGGTCAGCAAACCGGCCGGCTTGTGGTAGCGAAAGAGCCGCGCCGGCGCGGGCGCCTTCACGGGCTTCCCGTCGACGGTAACGCCGTGAAGCGAGGTCAGCAGAGTCGCGGGCTTCTCGACCTTTGCGCCGTCGATCGCGATCCGCCCCTCTTCGATCATCCGCTCG
Source organism: Allosphingosinicella sp. (assembly GCA_036388255.1). Taxonomy (GTDB): domain Bacteria; phylum Pseudomonadota; class Alphaproteobacteria; order Sphingomonadales; family Sphingomonadaceae; genus Allosphingosinicella. Next base: position 65,489 of record DASVSD010000024.1, read on the forward strand.
ATCTCGCGGCGCGAGGCCACACCCGCCCTCGCCAGGAGCTTGGCGATCCTTTGCGGCTCGCGCGGAGAAGAGGGGCGGGGCGGCGGCATGATTCCTCGGCCAGTAGGAACGGGTTTCGAGCCGAGGCGAGTCTCCGCCCCGGCACCCTTGACCGACTTGCTCGTTACGCGGACAGATCGATCGATGGGAGGCGCGGACTAACATGCTCTTCGGCAAACGCGAAAGGCTGATCCGCCGCATCCTGGTCGTCGAGGACGAGCCTTTGGTCGCATTCGACAACGAGCATTCGCTCGGCGAGGCCGGCTATGAGGTGGTCGCGACCGTCGACAGCCTGGCCGACGCCCGCGCGGTGATCGAGAGCGAGGAGCGGATCGATCTCGTCCTCACCGACATCAGGCTGAGCGGCGACGGCGACGGGACCGATGTGGCCCGGATCGCGCGCGCGCGGGGAATACCGGTGCTGTTCGTCACCGGCTTCTGCCCCGACGAGGCCCGGACCCTCGCCGTCGGTTGCCTGGCCAAGCCCTATACCGACAAGGTGCTGAAGGCCGCGCTCGATTGCCTCGACGACGTGCTCCAGGGCAAGGAGGTCAACAAGCTTCCGCCGCAGCTCAGCCTCTACGAGCAGGCTGCCGGCTGAGGGGAGGCTTGTCCTGAAGCCCTCCGCCTTGAGGGGGTTATGAGAGCGCCCATTCCACCTGCTCGTGGAAAATGTGGATGCCGGTTTCCAGCGTTCCGATGGTCAGCTCGTCGAGCGATCCCGATTCGAGGCCGTTCTGCTGAAGGCTCGCCGCGCGATAATCCTCCGCCTCGAAGACGCCCTCGTCGAGAATGCGCCAGCTCTTCTCCCAATGCTCCTCCTCCTCGGCCGTCCGTGGCGGCTCGGGGATCAGCATGAAGTCTTCCACCAGGGTGCGCCCGGCGGTCTGCGGCATCAGCACCATCAAGTTCACATAATCGGGGCTCATGATCATGATCGTCGCCGGAAAGAGCTGGTAGGCGAAGGTGATCACCGCGCGCAGCGCGGGCCAGTCGTGATGGTCGATGCCGGCCAGATAGTCGGTGCGGCCGACGGCGGAGCGCTGGTGGATGCCGATCCGGTCGCCGGCGGTGATCCCGTCGGCGAAGAAGCGCGCGATGGTCGCGGCGTGGAGGCGCTGGACGTGGTAGCTCTCCAGGAAAGCGTCCATGATCAGCTTCCAATTGGCCGCCACGTCGTGGATTCGGCGGCGGTAGAGATGATGCCCTGCGAGCCCGAAAGCGTCGAACTCGGGCGCCAGCGCGTCGGCGTCGGACAGGTCCGCACTCTCATGTGCGGCGAACCAGATCAGGCCGCCTGCCTCGCGCGATGGAAGCTCGCATAGTCCGTGCGCCGCCTTGTCGAGCCCGGGGAAGGTGTCCGGACGCGGCATTCCCGCCAGGCGCCCGTCGGCGGCATAGGTCCAGGCGTGATAGGGGCAGACGATGCGCGGCGCCGACACCGGCTCCGATCCCTCGACGAGGCGTGTGCCGCGGTGGCGGCAGACGTTGTAGAAGACGTGGGCGCGACCCTGGTTATCGCGGGTCAGCAGCAGCGGCAGGCCGAAGCCGTCATGCGGCACCGCCATGTTCCGGCGCGGCAGCAGGGCCGAGGGCGCGATCACGGTGGGGAGCCGGCGGAACAGCCGCGCCTGCTCGCGCGCGAAGCGCTCCGGATCGGTATAGACGCTTGCGGGGACCGTCAGCACGCTCGCGCCGGTCCGCTCGACGCCGCCGGCAATCTCCCGCGCCAGGGCGAGCTGGCCTTCGGTCGGCCGCTGCTTGGTCGGCATGTCCATGGCCGCGGATCGTGCGTTGGCTGCGGCGAGAAGGCAAGCCGCGCCGGGCGCGCTTTGCAAGTGCGGGAAATCCGCTAAAGCTGCGCGCTCTCTTCGGACGGAGTGGCGAGTGGCTGAAAAGCTGAGCGGGTGGCGCCTCCTCGGCGCCGCGATGAAGAACCGGAAGACCGGGCTCATGCTGGTGTTCGGCTTCTCGGCGGGCCTCCCTTATTCGCTCCTCATCGGCACGCTGAACGCCTGGCTCGGCGAGGCGCAGGTGAACCTCGCGACGATCGGAATCATCTCCTGGATCGGCCTCGCTTACGCCTTCAAGTTCCTGTGGTCGCCGCTCGTCGACCGCACGCGGCTCCCCGTCTTGGGCCGCCTCGGCCGGAGGCGCGGCTGGCTGATCGTCTGCCAGCTGATCCTGGCCGCGACCTTCCTGGCCTTGTCGCTGACCGACCCGGCCCTTGCCATCGGCACCTTCGCCATGGTCGCGGTGATCGGCGCCTTCGCTTCCGCGACCCAGGACGTGGTGATCGACGCATGGCGCATCGACGTGGCGGACGACACAGCCACGGTCGAGATCCTGTCTTCCGTCTATCAGATGGGCTTCCGAACGGCCGCGCTGGTCGGGGGCGCCCTCGCCCTCGTCCTGTCGTCGCGGATCAGCTGGCCCGGCGTCTACGCGGCGATGGGCGTCGTCATGGCCCTCACCGTCGTCGCGACGCTGATCGCGCCCGATACCGCACGGCCGGTCGACGAGCTGGGCTTTCGCGAGCTGCGCGAGCGCGGCGCGGTCCATCCCAAGCTGCGCGCGATCGGACTTGCCGTGGTCGGCCTGGGCTGGGCCTGGGCGATCGGCGCGGTCGCCTGGTTCATGGTCCGCATCCTCAGCGTCGAGCCGGGCGATCCGAACCCGCCGAAGGCGAGCGATTTCACCGCACAGATGGGCCCCTGGATCATCGCCGCGACCGTCGTCCTGCCGGCGCTGGTCGCGACCTATTTCAATTGGCTGCGCAAGCAGGGGCGCAGCGTGCTGACTTCCGACGTCCCCTCGAGCAGCGCCACGCAGCGCGCCGCCGACCATGCCTATAGCGCATTGCTGCTGCCCATGGCGGACCTCATCGCGCGCCTGCGCTGGGGCGTCGTCATCGCGCTGGGCATCATCCTCAGCTACCGGCTCACCGACAGCATCTGGGGGCCCTTCGCCTTCCCTTTCTACCTGACCGAGCTCCAGTACAGCGCCGACGAGGTCGCTTTCGCCTCGAAGGTGTTCGGCGTCATCATGACCATCACGGGAATCGCGATCGGCGGCCTGCTGTTCGTCACTCTGGGGCGCATGCCGACCCTCCTCCTGGGGGCGGTCGTCGCGGCTTTGACCAACCTGCTTTATGCCGACCTCGCGGCGGGCTCGCCCTTCATCGATTCCTTCGCCAACTTCTTCGGCCTCAACGGTCTCGGCGTCGATCCGCGCATGGTCCGCCTGATGGTCGCGATCTCCGCCGAGAATATCGCGGGCGGGCTCGCGGGGGCGGCCTATGTCGCCTATCTCTCCTCGATCGCGAGCAAGGATTACAGCGCGGTCCAATATGCGTTGCTCTCGTCGCTCACTTTGCTGGTCGGCTCTCTCGGCCGCGGGGCCCTCGGGGAGATGATCGAGACCGACGGCTATGTCGCCGTCTTCTACCTGACGGCCGCGCTCGGCGGCGTGGCGGTCGTCTTCTGCATCCTCGAATGGATTCGCGCCGCCCACCAGACGCGGCGCGAGGAGGCGGCGCCGGCGCTGGTTCCGGCGAGCGACGCCGCCCACGTCACCGAAGGCGACACGGCGGCCTGAGCGATGCACTTCTTTGCGGTCATCATCGGGCTCGCGGTCGGCTGCATCGTCCACTGCCTGCGCAAGGGCCGGAACCCGTATTGGATCCTGCCGATCCTGGTCTTCCCGCTGGTCGGCAGCCTCGCTTATCTGATCGTCGAGGTGCTCCCCGGCCTCGGGGCGCGGCGCGAGGTGCGGCTGGCGAAGGCCGCCGCGGTCAAGACCATCGATCCCGAGCGCGAGGTCCGTGCCGCGCAAGCTGCGCTCGACACCGCGGACACCGCCGCCAACCGTATCGCCATGGCCGACGCGCTCGCCGGGCAGGCGAGGTGGTCCGAGGCGATCCTCCATTATCGCGAGGCGCAGGCGAAGACGCCGCTGCCGGACCGCGCCGTCCAGATCAAGCTGGCCAAGGCGAACCTCGAGGCCGGCAATCCGGCCGAAGCACGGCGACTGCTCGAGTCGCTTCCAGGGACGCACAGCATCGCCGAGGAGGATCGCGGCCGGCTGCTGCTCGGCCGCGCGCTCGCCGATAGCGGCGAGGCGGAGGCGGCGATCGCCTTGTTCGCCGAGATCGGCGAGCGGCTGCCCGGCGCGGAGGCGCAATGCCGCCAGGCGGCCTTGCTGATCGAGCAGGGGAGGGAGGCCGAGGCGGTCGTGCCGCTCGCCGAAGCCGAGCGCCGCGCCCGCCGGCTCGACCGCTACGAGCGCCTTCGCGACCGCGAGATGTACGCCTGGGCGGAGCGCACCCTGGCGGACCTGCGGGGGAGGGGGCTGTAGTCAGGGAATGCCGTCATTGCGAGGAGCGCAGCGACGAAGCAATCCAGCCCGATATCCGAAGCCGATCTGGATTGCTTCGCTTCGCTCGCAATGACGTTCGTCACGCCGGCGCCTGTCCGTTTTTCCTGAGCACTTCGCCGGCGAGATAGAGCGAGCCCAGGATCAGGACCACCGGCGGCCGCGCGCGGTCGGCGTGCCGCGCGATCCAGCCAAGGGCATCCGCGACTCCCCCGGCGGCGACTGCGCTGAGCCCGTTCTCCTTCGCGACCCGCGCGAGGTCCGCGGGGAGATGATGTTCGTGGCCTTCGACCGGGACGGGATGGAAGGTCACCGAGCGGCCCTGGAAGGGCTTCAGCATGCCCGCCGAGTCCTTGTTGGCGAGCAGCCCCAGGACGATGTGAAACGGCCTGTCGGCGGGGACATGAGCCCGGAAATAGTCGCCGACGACACGGGCCGCGGCCGGATTGTGGCCGCCGTCGACCCAGAGCTCCGCCTCCCTCGGAAGCAGATCGTGGAGCGGTCCGCGGGCGAGGCGCTGCAGCCGTGCGGGCCAGTCGGCCCAGCCCATCGCCGCCCGCAGCGCCGAATCGGGCACCCTTATCGCCGCCTGGTGCCGCAGCATCGCCACCGCGAGACCGGCATTCATCGCCTGATGGGCGCCGCGCAGGCGCGGAAGCGGCAGATCGAGGAGTCCGCTTTCATCGCGATAGTGGAGCTGGTCGCGGTAGACGGCCGCCTCCCATTTCCCGCCCCGCGGCAGCCACAAGGCGCCCGCTCTTTCGGCGACCTCGCCGATCCGCTCGGCGATCGCTGGGGGATAATGGTGGGTCACCAGGGGGACGCCGCTCTTGGCGATGCCGGCTTTCTCGCCGGCCACCTGCTCGATTCGGCTGCCGAGATAGGCCTGGTGGTCCAGGCCGAGCTGCGCGACCCCGCAAACGGCGGGCGAGGCGACGACGTTGGTCGCATCCAGCCGCCCGCCGAGCCCGACCTCGACGATGCAGGCATCGGCCGGCACGCGAGAGAAAGCGAGGAAAGCCGCCGCCGTCGTCGCCTCGAAAAAGCTGATTTCCATGCCGGCCGCGGCGTCGAGCGCCTCTTCGAGATAGGCGGCGAGCGCCGCGTCGTCGATCAGCTTGCCGGCGATCCGGATGCGTTCGTTGAAGCGAACCAGGTGCGGGCTGGTGTAGACATGCGCCTTCAGCCCTGCCGCCTCCACCGCGGCGCGCAGGAAGGCGCATGTCGAGCCCTTGCCGTTGGTCCCGGCGACGTGGAGGACCGGCGGCAGCGACCGCTGCGGATTGCCGAGCCGGTCGAGCAGGTTGGTGATGCGCTCGAGGCCGAGCATCTCGCCCGCCGGCGCCAACGCCGCCAGTCGCTCGAGCTGAGCCTGGACCGCGGGATGATCCGATGAGGCGTGGTCAGCCACGATTCCTCCCTGCGCCGAAGGCGTTCGGAGGGGGACCATGCGAAGCATGGTGGGGGGGTGTCTGGCTCGGCCTGAGCCCTTTACCCCTCCACCACCCTTCGGGCAGTCCCCCTCCCCATCGCTGCGCGATGGGGAGGAATTTCACGCCGCCGCCTTTCTCTCCGGGGTGAGATAGGCGAGCAATTGCGCCAGGCGCGGCTTCAGCTCGTGGCGGGGCACGACCATGTCGACCATGCCGTGCTCGAGCAGATATTCGGCGCGCTGGAATCCCTCCGGCAGCTTCTCGCGAATGGTCGATTCGATCACCCTTTGGCCGGCGAATCCGATCAGCGCGCCGGGCTCGGCGAGCTGCACGTCGCCTAGCATCGCATAGGAGGCGGTGACCCCGCCCGTGGTCGGATCGGTCAGCACCACGATATAGGGCAGGCCCGCTTCCCTCAGCTCCGCGATGGCCACGGTCGTCTTCGGCATCTGCATCAGCGAAAGAATGCCTTCCTGCATGCGTGCGCCGCCGGCGGCGGTGAAGATCACATAAGCGCTGCGATCCTCGATCGCGGCGCGAACGCCTGCGATGAAGGCTGCCCCCACGCCCAGCCCCATCGATCCGCCCATGAAGGCGAAGTCCTGGACTCCGACCACCGCTTTTTCCCCGTCGATCGTGCCGCGCGCGTTCATCAGCGCGTCGCTCTCGCCGGTCTGCTGGCGGGCGGCGCGGAGGCGGTCGACGTAGCGCTTCGAGTCGCGGAACCGCAGCGGGTCCTCCCGCACCTGCGGCGGCGGCAGGACGGCGAAACCGGGGTCGAGCAGCTGCTCGAAGCGCGTCTTCGGCCCGATCCGCCCGTGATGCCCGCAACGCGGGCAGACGTTGAGATTCTCCTCCCATTCCTTGGTGAACACCATCGCATCGCATTCGCGGCACTTGTGCCAGAGATTTTCCGGCGTCTCGCGCTTGGGCAGGAAGGGGATCGAGTTGCGGACGCGGGTGAGCCAGCTCATCGGGATTCTCCTTGGGCGGCGGCGATAGGACCGCGCTGCGAGCCTTGTCCAGCTACAGCGTCGCCTCGATCGCCCTCGCCGCGACGTCGGGGTCCTGCGCCGCGGTGATGGGTCGGCCGATCACCAGGACCGAGGCCCCGGCATCGAGCGCCGCGCGGGGTGTCACCACTCTCTTCTGGTCGCCGCTATGGCCGTCGCTCGGTCGCACCCCGGGCACGACGAAGAACCCCTCCGGCCAGAGCCGACGCGCGATCCGGACCTCGTTTCCCGAACAGACCACTCCGTCGAGCCCGGCCTCGCGCGACAAGGCGGTCAGCCGCTCGACCTGCTTGTGCGGATCGTCGTCGAGCCCGACCGAACGCAGGTCCTCGCCGTCGAGGCTGGTCAGCACCGTCACCCCGACCACCTTCGTGCCCGCTGGCGCCGCGGCCTTGGCGTCCTCCATCATCGCCCGGCCACCGGCGGCGTGGACGGTGAGGATCGCCGGCTCGAGCGGACGCAGCGCCTGGATCGCCTTGCCGACCGTGTTCGGAATGTCGTGGAGCTTGAGATCGAGGAAGATGGGAAGCCCGAGCTCTGCCATCTCGCGGACGCCCTGGCGGCCGTTGGCGCAGAAGAATTCGAGGCCGAGCTTGATGCCGCCGACATGGCGCCGCACCCGTTCCGCGACGCTCTTCGCCCGTTCGAGTTCGGGGGTATCGATGGCGACGTAGATCGGGCTCCCGCTCATGCGGGCCAGACTTTGGAGTCCGTCGCGATCCGCTCCTCTTCCCTGCGCGGCGGCGCCGCCGCTGGTACGAATCCCCGTGGCGTGTTGGCCACGGTGACCGGATGTGACGATTCGAGCCTGCGCTTCAGCCCCCAGACGCGGCTGCGGTAGACGAGCAGCGTCGGGAGGAAGCCGATCAGGAACGCCGCCACCACCAGCACCGGCAGCTTCACGTCCATCTGCAGTCCGCCCCACAGGTTGATCGTCACCTGGGTCCAGTTCGCATTGGCGAACAGGACGAGGACGATCGCCAGGACCACCCAGAACAGCGTCTTCAGGAACTGCATGCCTCTTCCTCCCCGAATTCGTCTCGCGCGTCCAGCCTCAGCCGATCTCGCGTCGAAGCGTCTCGAACAACGGCGCGATGGCGGTCAACCGCGCTTCCTCCTCGGCGAGGATCGCCCGGAATGCCTCGCGCTTGACAGCCGCCGGGTCGATCCGGTGGGCCGGCACCGTCGAGAGCAGGATGTCGATCAGCCGGTCGGCGCCGTGGAGGCGGCCCCACAGATAATCGTTCTCGCGCCAGGCGCGGCTGAAGAAGGCGCCGAAGCTGTTGAACTGAATCCCCTTCAGCGTCGCCGCCGCGCCGCCGGAGCGGATCGCCGTCGCGTCGTCGGGCGAGATCCGGTCGACCTTGATCGGATCATATTCGTCGCGGCCGTCCTCCTGCAGGAGAGGGAAGGTGGCGATGTCGTAGAAGGGGAAGCCTATATAGGCGACGATCAGCGGCTTGCGCTCGGCGCGCGGGATCGCGCTCAGCGCCTCCGCCAGCCGCGCGTCCGCCTCCGCGTCGATCGCGCCGAGGTCGAGCGCCGCCGACAGCCGCGCCAGCGCCGCGTCCGCCTCGTCGATTGGGAGGTCCCTGACGTCGACCGCCGCTGCGGCCCGGTAGCGCGCCACCATCGAGTCGAGGAGAACGCGAAGCTCCGGCCGCTCGGAGCCCCGCGCCTGGAGGGTACGGGCGAGAAAGCGCAGCCGGCGGATGCGGAAGCCCGTATCGAACGCGCCGAGGAAGCGGACCGCCGCTTCGCTCGTCCCGCGCGCGGTGAAGGCGTCGTCGCCGGCGACCCCCGCCTGCCGCACGGCCCGCCAGACGCGCGTGCGCACGCCGCTCTCCGGCTCGACTCCCGCGCAACGGCAGAGGTGGAGGATCGACTCCTCGACCACGCGCGAGAGCTTGAGCTGGCCGTAGGCGGCGTAGGCGAAGCCCGCCTGACGGGTGGCGAGGGCGTGCGCCCGCGCCCGCCAGGCCTTCAGCCGGGCCGCGGTCGGCGCGCGCACGAAGAAGCCGCCGCCGAAGGCGCGGTCGATCGCCGACTCGACCTGCGGCCGGATCGCCTCGAGGATCCGGTTCATCCGCCTGACGCGCGCAGACCGAGCCTCGATCGCCTCGAGATTGTCGCGGATCGGCTGCTCGCGCGGGATGTCGGAGAGCGCGCCGAAGATGGTGGCGAAGAAGCCCGGCGGCTCGGCCTCGCCGGCCGGGCCGAGCCGTACGCTGCGGATCCCCGGCTTGGGGTCGATGTAGACGAAGCGCCGGTCGACCTCGCGCCGCGCAGGCCGGTTCTGGAGCGCGGCGATCGCCGGCCGAAACGGCGCGTTGGCGAGGATCGAGCCGTCGATCAGCACCGCCCGCTCGACCTCCTCCGCCGACCGTCGCGGGAATGCGGCGGCGAGAAAGGACGCCCGCGCGGGCCATTCCATGCCGCGGCCGGCGAGAACCGAGTCCAGCTCGGCGACGGTGAAAGGCGGAAAGGCGCCGGGGAAGCTCGCCGTCGCCCGCGCCGCGAAGGCGAGGTCGGGCGTGCTCCCCAGCGGCGCTCCCGCGGCGCGGAACGCGAAAGTGAGCCGGTGCTCGGTCTCCAGCACCTCGCGCGGGGAATTCAGCCGCAGGACCTGCGGAAAGCCATGAAAATCGGTGACCGTGACGGCGAGGTCGAGGGGGTGGCCCGGCGGCAGCAGGGGCGTGCCCGATCCTTCGCGCTTCATCGCCTCGATCGCGTCGATCAGGATCCCGGTGAAGCCGGGCCCGCTGAACGGCGGCGCGAACCAGCGCGCCCGGACGAAGCTTGCGACCTTGGCGCGCACTTCGCCGCGCTGCGCCCCGTCCTCGGCGTTCCCGCTTTTGCCGCGTCCGGAGAGCGCCCATGCGAAGGGCAAAGCCGCCGCCTTCGCGAAGCGCGAAAGGCCGCTCACCTCCGGGTCGATCAGCCGGTCGACGTCGGCTCCGTCCAGCCACAAAGCGGTCAGCGGCTCGAGCGAGCTTCCCGAAGCGATCGCCTCGGCGAGGAAGATGGCGTTGATCCCGCCCGCGCTCGCGCCCGCCAGGATGTCGACGAGCACGCGCACCGAGACTTGGCCCTCCTCCTCCGCCTGGCGAAGCAGCCCCGCATAGACCTTTTCGGTCGCCCGTTCGGGATCCCTCCCGGCATGATGGGCTTCGCTGGCCTGCGCCAGGTGCCAGATCTCGCGGGTGATGCCGTGCATGTAGACGGCGAGGCTGACGCCGCCATAGCAGACGAGGGCAAGGCGCAGTTCCTTCTCGTGCATCGCCCGGAAGCCTGACAGCGCGCGCCGCTCCTGTCGAGCGCGCCTATCTTTCGGAAAATCGCCGCGCTAGAAGCCGTGCCCGATCTCCAGCGCCTCTTGTCCGTGGGAAGCAGTCCGCCCGTGCCCGCCCGGCGTATCGCCTTCATTTTCCTCGCACTCTTCGCTCTCGTCGGGCTTGGCTGGGCAGTCGGCCTGGTCCAATTCGTCGGATCGGTCGAGCCGCAGGCTGAGACGCCGGAAAGGATCGGCCCGCGGAGCGGCTACGAGACGCAGATCGGCGATTCCCCGGCCGGACCGAGCGTCATCGACTATCGCCGGATCCACGAGCGGCTGCAGCGCCTCGCCGAGCGGCCGAACATGGTCGGCCTCGCCGTCGGCATCATCGAGAATGGCGAGATCCGTTTCCTCCAGGGCTACGGCACCACCGCCTCGAACAACGACGAGCCGGTCACCGTCGACACAGTCTTCCGCTGGGCGTCGCTGTCGAAGGGCGTGGCCGGGGACATGGTCGGCCTGCTCGCCCACGAGGGGCGGCTCTCTCTGTTCGATCCGGTCAGCCGCTGGTCGAGCTCGCTCCGGCTCCCCGGCGGCGCCGAAGCGCGCGCCACCGTCTCCGACCTTCTCACCCACCGCCTCGGCCTCTTCTCGCATGCGCAGGATTCGAAGCTCGAGGACGATTACGATCCGCGCTGGCTGCGCGCGACGCTGGCGACTTTGCACCTCATCTGTGCCCCGGGCCAGTGTCACGCCTACCAGAACGTCGCCTTCGATGCTGCCACCGAGGTGGTCGAGCGGGTCACCGGGCGGCCCTATCGCGACATCGTCCGCGAGCGCCTGTTCGCGCCGCTCGGCATGGATTCGGCGACGATGACGCGGGCCGGGCTGATCGGCGCGCGAAGCTGGGCACGGCCCCATGTCGGCGGGCGCGCCAGCCGCCCGGTCGAAGTCACCGAAGCTTATTATCGCGTCCCTGCGGCGGGCGGGGTCAACAGCTCGATCAAGGATCTCGCGCTTTGGATGCGCGCCCAGATGGGCATCGCGCCCGACGTGCTTCCGCCCGAGGCGCTGCAGCTGATCCAGGAGCCGCGCGCCCGCACCCCCGCCGAGGATCGCCGCCGCCGCCGCCAGGCCGAGCGCCTCGGCAACAGCCATTACGGGCTCGGCTGGCGGGTCTACGATTATGCCGGGCACCGCGTCGTCGGCCACCGCGGCGGCGTCCGCGGCTATCGCTCGCTGATCCTGTTCGATCCCCAGCGGCGGACCGGCGTCGTCGCCTTGTGGAACAGCTCGGCGACGCAGCCCGGCGGCATCGAATTCGAAGTGATGGACATGCTCTACGGCCTCCCGTTCCGCGACTGGATGGAGCTCGACGGCCGCCCCGGCGCCGCGCCGGCTGCCGAGGAACCCGCGGAGCCGGGCGAGAATGCGGTGGAAAGCACGGGGCCGTAGGGACAGTTACTTTCGGCACCGCGGTGCCCGTCCTCCCGCCGCCGCGGGTGAAAGTAACTGTCCCCTCACGTCAGCCGCAGCTCGGCCCAGATCGGCAGATGATCCGACGCCTTTCGGGCCGTGGCCGAATGGTGCGCGCCGCTCGCCACCACCGCGAGATCCGGCGAGACCATGATCCGGTCCAGCTGGGCGATCGGGCGGCGGGCGTGGAAGCTGCGCCCGCAATCCGCGAAGACGTGGCGCGTGGCGAAATCGCGCAGGCAGCCGCCGCGGACGCTCCATTCGTTGAGGTCGCCCATCAGCACGGTCGGAGGGTCGCCGCGGCGGGCGGCGAGATGGGCGAGGATCGCATGCGCCTGCTGGCGCCGCCAGAGCCCGGACAAATCGAGATGCATTCCGACCACCCGCAGCTCCGTCCCGTCGATCCGCACGTCGGCGAGCACGGCCCCGCGCGGCTCGAGGGAGGGCAGGTGGACCAGCTCGCGGTCGAGGATCTCAACTCCTTTCTTCACCAGCAAGGCGTTGCCGTGCCAGCCGATGCTGCCGGCGCGCGCATCGAGCGGCACCGGCTTGTAATCGCTATGTTCCTCGATCAGGTGGAAGGGGAGGGCGCTCGCCCGCGATCCGAAGCGGCGGTCGGCCTCCTGCAGGGCGATCACGTCGGCATCGAGCTCGTTCAGCACTTCCAGCGTGCGTTCCGGCCGCCTCCGGCGGTCCGTGCCGATCGCCTTGCGCATGTTGTAGCTCGCGACGCGGATCATTTGGGACAGTTACTTTCAGGCGAAACGATGCGCGTCTAGCCGCCGCCGCGCGGGAAAATAACTGTCCCCCTTGGCGCGGGAGGGGACAGTTACTTTCACGCGCCGCCGTTCGCAGCGACCGATGCCGCGCCAGAAAGTAACTGTCCCCAACCGTCCCTAGCCACGCCGATCGGAGAGCTTGCCGAGCTGGTGGTCGAGCGCGCGCACCGCCTTCTTGGCGGCGCCGATCACCGCGCGGTCGACGCTTGCGCCCTCGTCGGCGACGGCGATCGGGGGGATGCCGTTCACACGCGCCTCCAGCGTGCACCGCAGGTCGCCATGGCCGCCCTTCGACCCGTTGACGTCGGAGACATGGACCTCGACGTCGGTGATCCGGTCCTCGAACCGCGCCATGCGCTGGCGGATCTGCTCCTCGAGGCGAAGGTTGCGCTCGGCGTCGCTCTCGACCTGGTTGTCGGCATGAATCTGGATGAACAAGCTCACTCTCCACATCTGCTGGGATGCACGGTGAATGCGAGGGGGGCAGGGGAGTTCCCACTGCTCGGCGTGAAAGGGCACAATCCCCGCAACTTCGCTCGGAGCGAACGGACCCTTCCCCTTTTGTTCCGAACGCGCTAGCCTTCCCCGATGGCGAAACCACGCACCCGATATGTCTGCCAGGCCTGCGGCTCTGCGCAGAGCCGCTGGCAGGGCCAGTGCCCGGACTGCGCAGGCTGGAACACTCTGGTCGAGGATGCCGGCGCCGTCGTCACGCCGTTCGCGGCGCGGCACAATCTGCGCGGCGGCGGCCGGCCGTTCGAGCTGGTCGGCCTGGACGCGGAAGTCGCGCTTCCGCCGCGCATGTCGACCGGCATCGCCGAGCTGGACCGCGCCGTGGGAGGCGGGCTCGTCGCCGGCTCGGCGACCCTGGTCGGCGGCGATCCCGGCATCGGCAAATCCACCCTGCTCCTCCAGGCGGCTGCGAAGATCGCTGCGCAAGGCCATGGCGTAGCTTATATTTCCGGCGAGGAAGCGACCGATCAGGTGCGCCTGCGCGCTCGCCGCCTCGGGCTCGGAGCGGCCCCGCTCCGGCTCGCCGCCGCGACCTCGGTGCGCGACATATTGACCACGCTCGGCGACGGGGCGCCGCCCGCTCTGCTCGTCGTCGATTCGATTCAGACCATGCATTCGGACCTGATCGAGGGCGCGCCCGGCACGGTCAGCCAGGTTCGCGCCTCGGCCCACGAGCTGATCCGCTACGCCAAGGAGACCGGCGCCGCTTTGGTCCTGGTCGGCCACGTCACCAAGGACGGATCGATCGCCGGCCCGCGGGTGCTCGAGCATATGGTCGACACGGTGCTGAGCTTCGAGGGCGAGCGCAGCCACCAATACCGGATCCTGCGCGCTTCCAAGAACCGGTTCGGAGGCACCGACGAGATCGGCGTGTTCGCGATGGGCGAGGCGGGGCTCGCCGAAGTCGCCAATCCGTCGGCCCTGTTCCTCACCGAGCGCGGCGAGGCGGTGGCCGGAGCCGTCGTCTTCCCGGCGCTGGAAGGAACCCGCCCGGTACTGGTCGAGATCCAGGCTTTGACGGTTCGCCTCGCCAGCGGCGCGACGCCGCGGCGTGCCGTGGTCGGCTGGGATTCGGGCCGCCTCGCCATGATTCTCGCCGTGCTGGAGGCACGCTGCGGCCTCAGCTTCTCGACCGCCGAAGTCTATCTGAACGTCGCTGGCGGCTACCGGATCGGCGACCCGGCAGCGGACATGGCGGTTGCCGCCGCCCTGGTCTCGGCGCTTTCGGAGCGGCCGGTCCTCGCCGAGGCCGTCGCGTTCGGCGAGGTGGCGCTGTCCGGCGAGCTCCGTCCGGTCGCGCACGGCGCGCTCCGCCTCAAGGAAGCCGGCAAGCTCGGCTTCACGCGGGCACTGGTCCCCGCCTCGCTCGGCGGGGAGCGGGGCGGCATGGCGCTCAGCGGCTTCCGCACGCTGGGGCAGCTGGTGGACCATCTGCTGGGCCGCGGCTGAGGTGTCCGCTTGCCGCGGGCCACGGCAGGTGCTTAGCTGGACTCTCGGGGGTGGATGATGTTGAACGATAGAGTCGTTTTCGCGGCGTTCGCAGCGATTGTGTTGCTCGTCTCGGCGCCCGCGGCGGCACAGAACCCCGATTTCGCCCGCATGGTGGAGCAGGCCAATGCGGCGGCGCCGGCCCCCGCGGTGTCCGAGATCGCCCCGTTAGCACTGGCAGCGGTCCAGGATATCCACCGGCAGAACGGGATCTGCGTTCCGACCGCCGTTCGGGTAGAGGCGCCGCGGCCGATCACGGCGACTCGCCACGTCGTTCAGATGATCGGCGCCGGCGAGGTCCGCAACGGCTGGGTCGCTTATGGCCGTCTCGAAGGCTGCGAGGAAAGGCGGCCCCTCCTTCTGGTCGTGTTTCGCCCCAGCACGGGACCGCTGATCGTGGCGCCGCTGATGTTCGGCGAGGCGATCGCCAATCCGACCCTGATCCTCGACGCGCGCGGCCCCGCCTTGACCGCCGTCCAGGCGATGGCGCGCCAGCTGGTCCCGGGGTGCACCGACGACGGTGCCGCCCTCACAGGCTTCCGGCTGGTCTCGACAGCGCCTGACCTCGGTCCCGATTATTACGGCGTCCGCTACCGGGGCTCGTGGCGGGAAGCATGGACGTTCGCCGCCTGCGGGCGGCGTATCGAGGTGCCGATCACATTCACCGCCGACGGCCAAAGCGGGGCCAGCTACGCCATCCATGCCAGCGAAGCGCGCCTGCTGGACTGATCCTTCGCTTCCCCTCGACCGCAACCTCCGTTAGCAAGTGCAGCATGACCGCGCTCGACATCGTCACCTTGCTCCTCGTCGGCGGCGGCCTCGTGCTCGGCGCGATGCGCGGCTTCGTCCAGGAGGTGCTTGCGCTCGCCGCCTGGGTGGTCGCCATCGCGGCGCTGAAGCTGCTCCACACGCCGCTCACCGGGGCGCTCGAAGGCGTCGTCGGCAATTGGGGCGGAGCCGCCGTGCTCGCCTTCGCCCTGATCTTCGGCATCGTCTTCATCGCCGGCAAATTGGTCTCGCGCCGGATCGGCGGCGCCACCCGCCGCTCGATCGTCGGCCCGATCGACCGTGTGCTCGGCGCCGGCTTCGGCGCCTTGAAAGGCCTGATCGTCGCCACCCTGCTCTATCTCGCGGCCAACCTCCTGATCGACATGTGGAGCGGGCGCACCGCGCAGCGGCCTGCCTGGATCGCCGACAGCCGCACCTATCCCCTGCTCAACGCCAGCGGCCGCGCCATCGTCGATTTCGTCGAGTGGCGCCGCGGCCCGGCTCCGGCCGAGGGCGCGGACGGAAGCGCGCTCGGCAACGAAGCCCAGAACGCGCGCTGATGATCCGCCTCTACGACACGATGGCGCGGGAGAAGCGCGCCTTCGCGCCCTCCGATCCGAGCCGCGTGACGATGTATCTGTGCGGCCCGACCGTCTACAATCGCGCCCATATCGGCAATGCGCGCCCGGCGGTGGTGTTCGACGTGCTCGCCCGCCTGCTCCGCCGCGTCCATCCGGGCGCGCGGCTCGATTTCGCCCGCAACGTCACCGACGTCGACGACAAGATCATTGCGGCGGCTCGCGAGGAGGGCGTCCACCCATCGGAGATCACCGCTCGGTTCGAGCGTTACTACGACGAGGACACCGGCGCGCTCGGCGTCGAGAAGCCGCCGCTCACGCCCCACGCCACCGAGCATGTCGCGGACATGGTGGCGATGATCGCGCGCCTGATCGAGACGGGCAACGCCTATGAGGCGGACGGCCATGTCCTCTTCCATGTGCCCTCCGACCCCGATTACGGCGCGCTCGGCCGCCGCGATCGGGAGGCGATGATCGCAGGCGCCCGCGTCGAGGTCGCCTCCTACAAGAAGGACCCGGCCGACTTCGTCCTGTGGAAGCCTTCGCCGCCCGACATGATCGGCTGGGATTCGCCCTGGGGCCGCGGCCGGCCCGGCTGGCACATCGAATGCTCGGCGATGATCGAGCGCCATCTCGGTGAGACGATCGACATCCACTGCGGCGGGCTCGACCTGATCTTCCCGCACCACGAGAACGAGATCGCCCAAAGCCGCTGCGCCCATGGAGGCGCGCCGCTCGCGCGCTACTGGGTCCATAACGGCTTCCTCTCGATGGCCGGCGGCGAGAAGATGTCGAAAAGTCTCGGCAACGTCGTCACCGTCGGCGAGCTGCTCGAACAGGGCCACAAGGGCGAGACGCTGAGGCTGGCTCTGCTCTCGGCGCACTACCGCCAGCCGCTCGAATGGTCCTCGCAGCTCGTGGGCCAGTCCAGGGCGACCCTCGATCGGCTCTACCGCGCGGTCGGCGAGGCCGAATGCGGGGAAGTTGACGCCGGAGTGCTCGATGCCCTCGCGGACGACCTCAACACGCCGCTCGCTTTGTCGCGCCTGTCCGCGATCGAGGATCCGGCCGTGCTGCGCGCCTCGGCAATGCTGCTCGGCCTGCTCGAGAGCGCCCCGTCCGCCTGGTTCCAGGGCGAGGGCGATAAGCGCATCGACGCGCTCGTCGCCGACCGCGCCGAGGCCAAGGCCCGCCGCGACTTCGCCGAAGCCGACCGCATCCGCGCCGAATTGGCGGAAGAGGGGGTGCTGCTCGAGGATGGCCCGACAGGGACCACCTGGCGACGGGCCTAGGGAGGAACTCGCCTGGCCCCTGTAAAGGGTCCTTGACACGTACGGCATGTCTCATGTAAAGCTTCCTTTCCAAGGGAGCTTCTCCATGAACAAGCGCCGTTACTATCTCGAGCTCAGCGCGGCGTTCGCGCTGTACGTCGGGCTGCTGGTCGCCTCGAACCTGATCGACGACGCCTTCCACGTCACCGGCAACGCCCGCATCGCGCTCGCACTGACCCCGATGGTCGGAGCCGCCGCCGCGGGCTGGGCGGTGATGCGCGGCATCTGGCGGATGGACGAGCTCCAGCGCCGCATCCAGCTCGACGCCATCGCCATGGCCTTCCTCGCCACCGCTTTGATCACCTTCGGCTGGGGCTTCGCCGAGGAGGCCGGCGCGCCGCGCCTCTCGGCCTTCCTGGTCTGGCCGGTGATGGCGGTCGCCTGGATGATCGGCCTCGTCATCGCGCGGAGCCGCTACCGGTGAACAATCGCCTCAAGGAGCTGCGCGCCGGGCGGGGATGGAGCCAAGGCGACCTCGCCGACGCGCTCCAGGTCTCCCGCCAGACGGTCAACGCGATCGAGAACGGCCGCTACGACCCCAGCCTTCCGCTCGCCTTCGCCATCGCCGGGCTGTTCGCCCTCACCATCGAAGAGATTTTCCATCCCTGAAAGGACTAAAAATGCGTCCCCTCCGGATCTTCGCCGCTTTGTTCCTCCTCGTCTTCGCCGCCTCCCATGCGCTCGCCACCGAGCCCGTGCCGCCGCGCTTCACCGTCACCGTCGTGGGCTCGGGTCCGGATGTGATCCTGATTCCCGGCCTGGCCTCGTCCGCCGCCGTTTGGGACGCGACCGCCGAGCGCCTCAAGGCACGTCATCGCGTCCATCTCGTCCAGGTCGCGGGCTTCGCCGGCGCGCCGGCGGCCGGTAACGATCACGGCCTCGTCGTCGCGCCGCTAGCCGAAGCGCTCGCCGACTATATCGCCCGCAACCGCCTCGAGGCGCCCGCTCTGATCGGCCATTCGCTCGGCGGCGAGGCGGCCCTGATGCTCGCCGCGCGCCATCCCGAAGCGGTCGGCCGGGTCATGACGGTCGATTCGCTCCCTTTCTACAGCCTGCTGTTCAATCCCGCCGCGACCGTCGATTCCGTGCGTCTCCAGGCCGACGCGATGCGCGCCGCCTTGCTCGCCCAGACCGAGGAGCAGGCGGCCGCCGGAGCGGAGGCGAGCATTGCGCGCCTCGTCCGCACCGAATCGGCGCGCGCCGCTCCGATCGCCTGGAGCCGCTCGTCTGACCGCAGCGTCGTCGCCCGCGCGATCCACGAGCTGGTCACCACCGATCTTCGCCCCGAGCTCGGCCGCATTCGCGCCCCGCTCACGGTGCTCTACGCCTACGATCCGCTCTATGGGGTGCCGGCCGAGGCGATCGACGGAATCTTCCGCTCGGCCTACGCCAACGCGCCCGGTGCGACCCTCCGGCGCATCGACGGAAGCTTCCACTTCATCATGCTCGACCAGCCCGAAGCCTTCGCCGCCGCGGTCGACCGCTTCCTGCAATGAGGCGTGGTGGCGGTCGGCGCGCGGCCGCTCTATAGGCGCCGGGTGCCGACCGCTTTGTACAATCGCGACGTCCTCCGCCTCGCCGCCGCCATCCCCCATCTCGGCCGCCTCGACCATCCCCAGGGCAGCGCGGAGAGGAGCTCTCCCATCTGCGGAAGCCGCGTCGCGGTCGACCTGATCCTCGACGGGGAGGGGCGGGTGGCGGCGATCGGCCAGGAGGTGAAGGCCTGCGCGCTCGGCCAGGCCTCCGCGTCGCTGATGGGCGCCGCCGCCCGCGGCCGGTCGCCGAGCGAGCTGGCGGAAGCGCGCGACACCTTCGCCGCCTGGCTGCGCGGCGAGCGCGACGATCCGGGCGACTGGCCGGGCCTCGCCGTCTTCGCCCACGCCCGCGCTTACCCCGCCCGCCACGCCTCCATCCTCCTGGCCTTCGAAGCCGCCGCGGAGGCGGCACGGAAGGCGGCGGCGCGATGAACGGCGAGACTCCGCACGCCGCCGCGCTCCTGCTCCGCGACGGGGTGATCATGCTCGGGGCGGCGATGCTGTTCGTGATGCTGTTCCGCCGGCTGGGGCTCGGCGCCGTGCTCGGCTACCTGGTCGCAGGCGCGCTGGTCGGACCGCACGCGCTCGGACTGATCGGAGCGCCGGAGGAGATGCTCCACGTCGCCGATTTCGGCATCGTCCTGCTCCTCTTCCTGGTCGGCCTCGAGCTCAATCCGAGCCGGCTGCTGCGTTTGAGGCACGACATTTTCGGCCTCGGCTTCCTCCAAGTTGCGGTGAGCGGGATCGTCATTGCCGGCCTCGTGCACTTCGCCGGCGGTTTCAGCTGGCCAGCCTCGCTCGCCATCGGCCTTCCGCTCGCTCTCTCATCGACCGCGCAGGTCCTGCCGAGCCTGCGTTCGTCGGGGGACATCCACACGCCCGCGGGGGAACGCGCTTTCTCGATCCTGCTTTTTCAGGACCTTTCGATTGTCCCTCTGATCACGATCATCGCGGCCCTGTCGCGCGCGCCGGTCGATCCGAGCGCGCCGCCCGGCTGGCAGCTGGCGCTCTACACGTTGGGCGCGATCGCCTTCCTCGTCCTCGCCGGACACTTCCTGATCAACCCGCTCTTCCGCCTGGTCGGGCGGATCTCCGAGCGCGAATTGTTCGTCGTCGCCGGCCTTTTCATCGTGCTCGCCTCCGCCGCGGTGATGGAAGCCCTGAACCTCTCGGCGGCCCTCGGCGCATTCGTCGCCGGCGTGATGCTCGCCGATTCGCCCTACCGGCACGAGCTCGAGGCGGACATCGAGCCCTTTCGCTCGATCCTGCTCGGCCTGTTCTTCGTCTCCATCGGGATGATGCTCGATCTCGGTGCGATCACCCGCAGCCCCGGCTTCGTGATCGGCATGGCCGCGGCCCTGATCGCGGTGAAGGCCGCAGTGCTGTTCGGCCTCGCGCGAATGTTCGGGGTCGAGAGCCGGCGCGCGCTGAAGCTCGGGCTGCTGCTCAGCCAGGGCGGCGAGTTCGCCTTCGTGCTGTTCGCTGCCGCCCAGCGCGCGGTGCTGATCGAGGCCGAGGCGGCGAGCCTGTTCGGCGCAATCGTCACCCTGTCGATGGCGACCACGCCTTTCCTGATGATGCTCAACGACAAGCTCGACCAGGCTGCATCGCGCCGCCAGCGCGCGGGACTCGAAGGTCCCGAGGAATCCGAAAAGTCGCGTGCGATCGTGGTCGGGTACGGCCGCTTCGGCCAAACCGTCTCGCAGATCATGATGGCCAAGGAGATCGGCGTCACCCTGATCGATTCGAAGCCCAGCCAGATCGAGATATCGGGCAGCTTCGGGATGAAGGTCTATTATGGCGACGGCACGCGGATCGATCTGCTCCGCCTGGCCGGCGCGGGCGAGGCGGAGGCGATCTTTTTCTGCCAGGACGGCCCGCCGATGAACGCGCGCCGGCTTGAGCCGATCCTCGAGGCCTTTCCGCAGGCCTCGGTCTTCGTCCGCGCCTTCGACCGTCTCCATCTGATCGAGCTCAGCAGCCTCGATCTGCGCTGCATCATCCGCGAAGTCTTCGAATCGGCGGTCTGCATGGGCCGGGAGGCGTTGCTCGCCTTCAAGGTTGACGAGGAAGAGGTCGAGCGCGTCATCGGAGAATATCGGGAGCGCGACCACCAGCGGCTGGAGAGGCAGAGCGCGACCGGAGACATACGCGCCCTCCGCGAGAACATGTTCAGCCCCTGGAATCCGATCGGCGGCCGCCCGGCAGGGTCCGCCGATCCGTCATCCGACTGACGCCAGCGCCGCGACGATCCGGTCCACGACCTCGTCGTGCGGCACCGGCCCGGTGCTGACGCGCAGATGGGCTTCGGCGTAGATCGGGTTGCGCTGCTCGGCGAGCTCGGCAAGGGCGGCGCGCGGCTCCCGGCCCCGCAGCAGCGGGCGGGACTCCCGCCGCACCACCCTCTTCGCGAGCGTTTCGACGTCGGCGTCGAGCCAAACCGCGATGCAGCGCGCCAGGATCACCGCCCGCGTCTCCTCGTTCAAAAAGGCGCCGCCGCCCGTCGCCAGCACCTGGGGCGCGCCCTCGATCAGCCGGGCGATCACGCGCCGTTCGCCGTCGCGAAACTCCGCCTCGCCGAAGCGCTCGAAAATCTCCGCGATGCTGCGGCCGGCGGCGCGCTCGATCTCCTCGTCGGCGTCGGCGAAAGGGAGGCCGAGCCGCCTCGCCAGCCGCTTGCCCACCGTCGTCTTGCCCGCCCCCATCATCCCGACGAGCACGATCGACCGGTCGGCATGAGGAACGGGGCTGGCCATCCTTTCTGGGGCTATACAGCGAGCCGCCGGGTGGGGCAAAAGGCCGGCCATGCGCAGATCGTCCATGCTTTCCCCGCCGCCCCGCCGGCGCCGTTCGCCGCTTCCCATGCTTCTCCTCATATTGCTCATCCTGATCGTCGGCTTCCTCTTCTGGCTGTCGACGATGGACACAGAGGTGCCGACCCAGCGGATCGAGCAGGACGTCCCCAATGCGGCGCTGGGGCGCTAGGCGCCTCCTGATCGCCGGCGTCGCGGCGCTCGCCGCGGCGATCCCGGCCTTGGGGCAGGACTCCCCCGAATCCCTGCTGCCGCCCGGTTTCGGCGATCCCGAGCCGGCGCCGAAGGAGGAGCCGCGCGACACGCCTGCCGAGCCGTCGGGCCCGGTCCCGGCCGAGACCGGGAACGCGGCGGTCCCGACGCCTTCGCCGACCGAGACCCCGGTCCAGGAAGTGACCGATTCCGCGCAGCAGGATCTCGAGCAGCTGCCCCGGGTTCGGCCCAGCTACACCCAGGACGTGCCCGAGGCCCTGCGCCGACCGGTGGACGTCGTCGGCCCGCTCGCTCCTTCCAGCTGGGGGCTCGGGCCGAACGCCTTCGGCACCGGCGGGGGCGCCTATCTCTCGAGCCTGATGCGCCAGCTCGAGGCGCCTTTGCCTTCGCGCTGGGCGTCGATGCTGCTGCGCCGTGCCTTGATGTCGCGGGTGCCGTCGCCTGCCACCATCGATCCCGTCGACTGGGTCGCCGCGCGCGCCTCTTTGCTGCTCCGGATGGGCGAGGCCGACGCCGCCCGCTCTCTGGTCCAGGCGGTCGACGTCTCCGCCTACACGCCTGCAATGATTCAGGCCGCGCTCGACACCGCGCTCGCGACCGCCGATCCGGGCGCGCTTTGTCCTCTGATCGAGCCGGGCCGACGGCTCGGCGACCAGCCGGTCTGGGGCATGGCCGACGCGATCTGCGCCGCTTTGGCCGGGGATGCGGCGCGCGCCAGCGAGCTGATCGACCGCGCGCGCAACCGCGGCGAGGCGAGCGGAGCCGATCTGGTGCTCGCCGAGAAGGTGATCGGTGCCGGCATCGACAGCCGCCGCGCGGTCAGCCTTCGCTGGGAAGAGGTGGACCGCCTTACCCCGTGGCGCTTCGGCCTGGCCGGCGCGACCGGGGCCGAGGTGCCCGAGGGGCTTGTCGTTCGAGCAGGACCGCGGATGCAGGCATGGTTCGCGCGCGCACCGATGGTCCCGGTCGAGCACAGAATGGAGTCCGCCTTCGTCGCCGCCGCTTTGGGAGTCTTCTCGAGCAGCGCCCTCGTCGAAATGGAGAGCCTGCTGTTCGAGAGCGCGGAGGCGGAGGACGCCGGCGAGACGCCCGCGGGCAGGCTGCGCACCGCCTTCGCCGACCGCGACGCCGACCGGCGCATCCGCGCACTGCGCGACCTCTGGGACGATGGCGACGGCCCGCTCCAGCGTTACGGCCGGCGCATCCTGACGGCCGGCGCCGCGACGCGGATCGGGCCGAGCGAGGAGCGGCGCGAGCATGCCGACGAGCTGATCGCCTCGATGCTCAGCGCAGGGCTGGACCACGAAGCGGCGCGGTGGAGCGACGTCGTCGCCGGCGGCGGCGCCGACCCTCTCGCCGCGGCTCTGCTCGCCGTGGGAACCCCGGGCCCCTCGGTCGACGCCGCGGCGGCGATCGAAGCCTTCCGGGCGGCGGACGACAGTCGCGACGACCGACGCACGCAAATGCTCGTTGCCGGCTTGGCGGGCCTCGACAGGATCAACGCCGACCAGGCCTCTCAGCTCGCTGCCGGCCTCGGCATGCCGATCGCACGCGAGGACCTGTGGACCCGCGCTCTCGACGAGGCGGTGCGGGCGCGCCAGCCGGGCACCGTCGCCCTGCTCGCAGCGGTGGGCATGCAGGCGCCCGACTGGTCGCGCGTGCCGCCGCGCTATCTGTTCAGGATCGTCCGCGCTCTCCGCCTCACCGGGCACGAATATGAAGCGCGGATGGTCGCCGCCGAAGCCCTGATGCGGCTGTGACTGCCGACGGCGAGGACCGCCGGCTGATCGCCGCCTTCCTCGAAATGATGGCTGCCGAGGCGGGAGCCGCCCGCAACACCCTGCTCGCCTACGAGCGCGACCTGCGCGGCGCCTCCGAACTGCTCGGCGGCCGACTCTCCGCGGCGCCCCCGGACCAGCTCGAGAGGCTCGCCGACGCGTGGCGGCCGTTGAAGCGCGCGACCGTCGCCCGGAAGTCCGCGGCGCTGAGGCGCTTCTTCGGCTTCCTCGCCGACGAGGGTCTTCGCGCTGACGACCCGTCTTCCGCGCTGCCGCGCCCCGCTGCCGAGCGCCCGCTTCCCAAGGTGCTCGACCGCGCCGCCGTCGACCGTCTGTTCGCCGAGATCGAGCGGCGGAAGCAAGAGGGCGCTCCCGAAGCGCTGCGGCTCTCGGCGCTGGTGGAATTGCTCTACGGATCGGGGCTACGGGCCACCGAACTGGTCTCGCTGCCGCGCAACGCGGTCTCGCCCGATCGGCCCTTCCTGATCCTGAAGGGCAAAGGCGGGCGCGAGCGGCTGGTGCCGATCTCGGACCGCGCGCGGGCCGCGGTCGGCGCGTGGTCGCAACTGGTGCCGCGCGAATCGCCGTGGCTGTTTCCCTCGGCCAGGACCCATCTCAGCCGCGTCCGCCTCTTCCAGCTGGTGCGCGAGCTTGCGGCGGCTTGCGGGATCCCGCCGGAGCGGATCAGTCCGCACGTGCTGCGCCACGCCTTTGCCACCCACCTGCTCGAGGGCGGCGCGGATTTGCGCGCCCTCCAGCTCCTCCTCGGCCACGCCGACATCGCCACGACGCAGATCTACACCCATGTCGACAGCCGTCGGCTGATCGAGCTGGTCAACAGCCGGCACCCGCTTGCGGACGCTGCCCCGCGAAGGGGCCGCCGCGTTGACGTGCCCGGCGCCAAGCCGTAACCGCCGCGCTTCATGGCCACCTTCCTCGATTTCGAAAAGCCGATCGCCGAGCTGGAGGCGCGGGTCACCGAGCTGCGCGAGACCGCATCGGCCGGCGAGCTCAACATCGACGCCGAGATCGACCGGCTCGGCGCCAAGGCCGAGCGGCTGCTGCGCGAGACCTACCAGCGGCTGACGCCCTGGCAGAAGACGCAGGTCGCGCGCCATCCGGAGCGGCCGCATTTCAAGGATTATGTCGCCGCCCTGGTGGAGGATTTCGTGCCGCTCGCCGGAGACCGCGCATTCGGCGAGGACCAGGCGATCGTCGGCGGCCTCGGCCGCTTCCGGGGCCGCAAGCTGATGCTGATCGGCCATGAGAAAGGCGACGACACCGCCAGCCGCCTCCGTCACAATTTCGGCATGGCCAAGCCCGAAGGCTACAGGAAGGCGATCCGCCTGATGCAGCTCGCCGACCGCTTCGGGCTCCCTGTCGTCTCGCTGGTCGACACGTCGGGCGCCTTTCCCGGGGTCCAGGCCGAGGAGCGCGGCCAGGCCGAGGCGATCGCGCGGTCGACCGAGCAGTGCCTCGCCCTCGGCGTGCCCATGGTCGCGGCGGTGGTCGGCGAGGGGGGCTCTGGCGGCGCCATCGCCATCGCCGCCGCGAACAAGGTGCTGATGCTGGAGCACGCCGTCTATTCGGTGATCTCGCCGGAGGGCTGCGCCTCGATCCTGTGGCGGACGGCCGATCGCGCGGCGGATGCCGCCGAGGCGATGAAGATCACCGCCGAGGACCTGAAGCAACTGGGCGTCGTCGAGCGCGTCGTGCCCGAGCCGCTCGGGGGCGCCCACCGCGCTCCGGCCGAG
The DNA here is from genome assembly GCA_036388255.1 of Allosphingosinicella sp. Taxonomy (GTDB): domain Bacteria; phylum Pseudomonadota; class Alphaproteobacteria; order Sphingomonadales; family Sphingomonadaceae; genus Allosphingosinicella. Next base: position 90,648 of record DASVSD010000024.1, read on the forward strand.
GCGATCGAGAGCCTCGGCGCCGCGATCGAGGAGGAGCTGGACGGCCTCGCCCGCCTGTCGCGCGAAGAGCTGCGCGCCCAGCGGCGCCAGAAGTATCTCGCCATCGGCTAGGGCGGGTTGGTGCAAGACCGTCATCCCGGCGAAGGCCGGGATCTCAGCGGGATTGCACGCAGGCGGATATGCAGGGCGCCCTCCACGGAGGCTGGAGACTTCTCGTCCTGGGATCCCGGCCTTCGCCGGGATGACGGCGTGGGCCTAGGTTCCCACAAGGAACAATCGCTTCCGTAACGGTGTTTTCGGGCGGACGACCTTTCGTCCGTGTAAGGAGTACCGCCCCATGAGAAGCAAGGCGCTGATGGCGCTCTCCGCTTCGCTCGTCTGCCTCGCCGGCGCGAGCGACGGACTGGCGCAGAGCCGTACCCGCAACATCTCGCAATCGACCCAGGCGACCGCCGCGCGGCAGCATCCCGCGCTCGTCCAGGAGTTCGGCGGCGAGCTGCAGGGCGCCCGCGCCGCCTACGTCCGCGCGGTCGGCGCGAGGGTGACGAGCCGCACCAACATCACCGGCGGCGCCAACGCCTTCCACATTTCCACGCTCAACTCGCCGGTGATGAACGCGTTCGCGGTCCCCGGCGGCTATCTCTATTTCACGCGCCAGCTGCTCGGGCTGATGAACGACGAGGCGGAGCTGGCCTCGGTCATCGGCCACGAGGCGGGGCACATCGAGGCCCGCCACAGCCAGGAGCGCCAGCGCTCGAACATCCTCACCCAGCTCGGTGCCCTTCTCGTCGGTGTCGTCACCGGCTCGGGAGAGCTTGGCCAGATCGCCGGCCAGGCGGGCCAGCTCGTCACCTTGCGCTACTCCCGGAGCCAGGAGATCGAGGCGGACCGCTTCGGCGTCCGGTACATGACGGCGGCCGGCTACGACCCGGCCGCTTCGGCGAGCTTCCTGAACTCGCTCGGCAGCTGGAGCGACCTCGAGCCGCGTTTCCAGGGCGGGCAGGGCGGCAATGACCAGCGCTCGACGCCGTCATGGGCGCGCACCCACCCGCTCAGCGCCGACCGCGTCCGCCGCTCGACTGCCGAGGCGCAGCGAACCGGGCGCATGGGTCAGGGCATCCGCAACCGCGAGCAGCACCTCGCCGAGATCAACGGCATGATCTTCGACGACGATCCCGAGCAGGGCGTCATCGAAGGCCGCGATTTCATCCACCCGGACCTGCGGCTCGCCTTCACCATCCCCCAGGGCTTCCAGATGCAGAACGGCGCCCGCGCGGTGAGCATCGTCGGGCAGAGCGGGCAGGCGCAATTCTCGACCTTGCCCTATAACGGCAACCTCTCGGCCTATGTGAGCCAGGTCTTCCAGGCGCTCGGCGGCCAGCAGGCGCGTATCCCGCATCCGGCGCCCCAGGGGACGACGATCAACGGCCTTCAGGCGGCTTATTCCTCGACGCGGGTCCAGGCGCAGCAGGGCGTCGTCGACGTCACCGTCGTCGCCTATCAGTTCGACGCGAGCCATGCCTACCATTTCGCAATGATCACCCGCGCCGGCACCGGCATCGGCCCGTTCCAGTCGATGGTGAGCTCGCTGCGGCGCATCGGCGCCCAGCAGGCGGCGGCGATCCGCCCGCGCGTGCTGCAGATCCATACGGTCCGCGCCGGCGAGACGGTGGCAAGCCTGGCCGGACGGATGGCCTATACGAGCTATCAGCAGGAGCGGTTCAAAGTGTTGAACGGCCTCGCAGCCAATGCGGTGCTGCGGCCCGGCGATCGGGTGAAGCTGGTGGTCTACGGGGCGCGTTCCGGCTGACGCTCAGCCGGTCGCGACATTGTCCGCGACATTGTCCCACATGCGGATCGTGCCTTCGGCGAAGGCGCGCACGCCGGCGATCATCGCCAGGAACACGAGGGCCATGATCAGGGCATATTCGATAGCAGTGGCCCCGCGTCTGTCTCTCCCCAGATCCCGCAGCCTGCGCATCGTTTGTCGCCCTTCTGGTGTTCCCCGAGCCTCGCCTCTACGGCAGCGACGGTTAAGGGAATCCTGACGCGAGGGCGCGGATTGGAAAAAAATCCGACAATGATGGTGGTCGCCGCCGCCTTGATCGATGGCGAAGGACGCGTGCTGCTCCAGCAGCGGCCCGAGGGGCGCGCCATGGCCGGCCTCTGGGAGTTTCCCGGCGGCAAGGTGGAGGAGGGCGAGCTGCCGGAGGCGGCCCTGGTGCGCGAGCTCGAGGAGGAGCTGGGCATCGCCGCTGCCGCCGCCGACCTTCTTCCCACCTGCTTCGCGAGCGCCCCGCTCGGCGAGCGCCATTTGGTCCTGCTGCTGTACGTCTGCAGGAACTGGCAGGGTGAGCCGCGTCCTCTCCACGCCAAGGCTCTCGAATGGCTGCGTCCAGACGACATGAACCCCGACGAGATGCCGCCGGCGGACCGCCCGCTCATCGCCCTGCTCAAGGCGCTTCTCTAGCGCCGCTTCAGCGCTTCTGCGAGCGAGGCGGTGGCGCTGCCGCGGGGCGCCGGCCGGGGCTGGTCGGGGGAGGGCGCCCAGCCGGTCAGATAGACGATTTCGAAGCGCTCGGGAGTCTTTCCGTCGGGATCCGCCTCGGCTGCGAATGCGGCCATGGCGGCGGCGAGGCCGGCCCGTGCGAGCGGCCGGCGGGAGCGGGTGGCGAGGATATTGGTGGCCCCCATCGCGCGCAGGTCCGCGACGAGGCGGAGCAGCGAAGGGAAGCGCACACTCAGCGTCTCCCCGTCGGCGACGGGGAGGGCGAGCGCGGCGCGGGCGAGCAGGTCGCCGGCCGCGCGCAGGTCGATCTGCGGGTGGATGCGCGGCGAAGCGGGCAAGCCCTCCGCCTCCTCGGCCGCCTGCATCGCCCGGCGCAAAGCGGGGAGGCTTCCCGCGCCGGCGAAGGCGCCCAGGAACAGCCCGTCCGGGCGCAGCGCGCGGCGGATCAGCGCCAGCGCGCCGGGAAGGTCGTTGACGCTGTCCAGCGCCCCGACCGACAGGACCAGGTCGAAGGCGCCCTCGGCGAAGGGAAGTCGGTCCTCGTCGGTGCGGACGTCGGCGAGCGTCGCCCCCGCATCGGCGGAAACGACGTTCATGCCCAGTTCGTGGAGCTTTGCCGCCAAGCTGGCCTCGACGCAGCCGAGCACCAGCGCGCGGTCGAACTTCCGTCGCACGCTTTGCAGCCGCTCGATCAGCTCGTCGGCGGCGTGGCGGAGCAGATAGTCCGCCTCGCGGGCCGAGGCTGCGGCGCGCGCGCGGCGCAGGCGCCGCAGCCGGCGGTCGAAGGGCTGTTCTGCGTCCATCCGTCGCCGCGCTAGCGCGGCCGAGCCCTCAGAAGAAGAGCTTGCGGATGGTGAGGCGCACCGATCGCCCGAGCGGATCGAGATAGTCCGGCTGGTAGCTGAGCGGCGTCGCTCCGGCGGCGTCGCGAACCCGGAGGCGGCTGTCGAACAGATTGTCGATCGACAGGGTGATTCGGGTCCCGCGCAGGAACGGCACTTCGCGGACCCAGTCCCGGCGCGCGCCGAGGTCCGCGAACAGCCGCAGGTTGACCGTCGAGAAGTCGCCGAATTCGAGGTCGCCGGTGGTGCCGCCGAGATCGGGCCGGCCGCGTATCGTCGTGCCGCTTTGCCAGTTGGCGGTGAGCCGCGCGCCGAAGCCGTTGCGGAACAGGCCCGCCTGGGCCTCGACTTCGTGGCGCGGCTGGCCGCCCCGCCCGCCCACGGCCGACCCGTCGAGCAGGTCGAGCACGGGCACGCCCTCGCGGATCAGGATCTCGTTCTCGATATGGTAGGTGTGGAACAGGCCGAGCTGCAGCCGTCCGCCGAACCGCCCGCCGCCGCCGCCGAAGCCGCCGCGGCCTCCCCCGCCACCCCCGCGCCAGCCGCCGCCACCGCCGGGTCCCCGCTGTCCGGCCGCACCCTCTCTGGGTGCAGGCTCTCTGGGTGCAGCCTGCGCGGGCGACCCCTCGGCGGTCTGGCCGCTCGCGGGCGGCGCCCCGGCATCGGGCGGACGCTGGCCGCCGAACCGGCCGCGGAAGCCGCCGGCCGGCCGCTGCGGGCCGATCGGCTGGGCGAAGTTGATCCCCCAGCGGACCTCGCTTCGGCTCGAGCGGGCGAAATTGACCGGCCGAGCGTCGATTCGCTCGAGCCTGCCGCTGGAATCGCGGACGAAGCGGTCGGGAAAGGCCGCCTCGATCTCCGGGGTGGCCGTTGGAAACGAGGCGACCGGATTGTCGGTGCGGCTGTTCGTATAATTGGCGAGAATCGTCAGATCCTTGTCCGAGAAGGGCCGCGCGCTCATGCGCAGCGTCAGCACGCGGCGATTGTCCGCGAGCAGGACTGGATTGCCGCCCTCTATGCGGGTGATGTCCACCGTCTCCCCGCGCACCAGGTCGAACACGCGCACGGCCGGCGTGGCCAGTACCGGATCTCCGAGCTGCTGCATCGAGGGCGCGCCCTCCTCGTCGGTATAGGTCGCGCCGAAGTTGAGCGCGGCGACGGGCGACCAGTTGATGCCGGCACCGAGCGTCGTCAGCGTGCCGAAGTCGGAGAGCTGCTCGACCTCCGCGTTGAAGTTGACCGAGAGGTTGCCGAGGCCGGTCAGCACCGCCCGGCGGCGGCTGGCGATCGGAAGGTCGATGCTCGCCTGCACGCTGCCCCGGTCGCGGGAGAGGTTGCGGCTTTGCTCGACGCCGTCACGCAGCGTCTCGCTCGAAAAGTCGCGCGTGTCGAAACCGGCGCGGACTGTCGCCGAAGCCTCGCCGGCAGGCAGATCGAACAGCGGTCCGCTCGTCACCAGCTCGGCGGCGCCGACCGACGACACCGAGCGTGCACGGTCCGGAACGTTTCCAAGGCCGTTGTCGGTGCGGTTGGTGCTAAGCACATTGTCGTAGTTGCCGGTCAGCGACCACCGCCACGGCCGGACATTGCCGTTGAGGATGATCCCGAGATGCGCGGTCCGGCCTTCGGACTCCCGCGTCAGCCCGCGCACCGCGGCGGGATCCTGGCCGAGGAAACGGGTGTTCCAGCTCCTTTCCAGCCGCGCATTCGCCGTCCCGGAGACGTTCCCGAACACGTTGCGGTTGACGGTCCCGCCAAGCGTCAGCTGGTCGGTTTCCGCAAGCAGTGTGCGAAATCGGCCGATCTCCTCCGGCGCATTGGCCTGCTGGATGATGTCGCGCTCGCTCTCGAACAGAGGGTCGGCGTGCTGATATTCGAAGTCGAGGCTGTAGCGGCCCGCAGGATCGATGCGCAAATGGTTGAGATCGACGCCGTAGCTGCCCCGCCCGCCGGCGGTGGCGAGGCCGCCCTGAAGCTCCGCGGTGGTGGCGTCGAAGCGCCGCCTCAGCACGATGTTCACCACCCTCTGGTCGGCGCGGTAGCCGTATCGAAGCGCCACTTCCTCCGGGAGGATGTCGACGCGCTCGATCGCTTCGGGCGGGAGGTCGCGGACCTCGCCGAAGCCGGAGATGCGCTGGCCGTTGAGCAGAACCACGGGCCGGCCGCCGCCGTCGCGGCCGCGACCGCTGCGCGTCTGCGGTGCGATGGCGTCGAGCAGCTCCGCGACGGTTCCCGCGCCGGTCGCGCGAATGTCGCGTCGGTTGAGAACGATTTCGGGCGGGACGTCGGTATCGACCGAGCCGCGCGGTCGTTGCCCGGTGACGACGATCGCCGCATCGTCCTCGTCGTCCTCGAACCCTTCGTCCGCCGGGTCAGTCTCCTGGACCTGGCCGGTCGCTGACGTTTCAGCCTGGGACTCGGGCTCGGCGGGCGGCGCCGGGACCTGGGCGAGGAGAGGAGCCGGCGCGACGCCGGCGAGGAGCAGGATCAGGAAACGGGAGGACACAAATATACTCGCCTTGGACGACTGGACGCTCGCCTGCTGGGCGCGCGCCGCTGAACGCGCGATTTATCGCAGGCTCGCGCCCAATCGTCCGAAGGCTCGGTTGTTCCCGGCTTCCGGGAAGACGGCGTGATCAGTCGTCGCGCGAGCCGCGGCGTTCCCACTCCGAGCGCGACCGGCACACTTCCACCCAGCGGTAGCGAATGCCCGGCCGGTTCGACGGGCGGACCCGACGGCGGCAGACCTGCTCATCCTCGGCCTCCGCGCGCTCGGCGGCGGCTTCCGCCGTCTCGGCGGCCTCGCGGGCCTGGTCGGCCGCATTCTCGGCCTGATCGGCGGCGGCATCGGCCTGATCCGCTGCGGCGTCCGCGGCCTGCGCCGCGGCTTCGGCCTCCGCCTCAGCCTCGGCTTCGACCTTCACTTCGGCTTCGAGCGGGGGATCCGCAGGCGTGGGCTGGGCAGCAAACAACGCAACGGACAACAGGGATACGATCATTGGGGGGGCTCCAAGTGTTCGGAAACGTACATTGTTTCAGGATTCGTGCCATTTCGCAACTGAGAAACGCCGCTGCACTCGATAGCGCGGGAACGAGCATGATGTTCCGCGAATTGAAGGCCGGACGAAAACCGGCAGGGAGACGGCAATGACGGCTGACGGCGATTCTTACGGCGAAGGCTCCCCCGTTTCCTCGGGATCGGCCGCGCTCGACGAGATTCTCGCCGGCGGTTACGGATCCAACCGAATCCACCTGATCGAAGGCGCTCCGGGCGCAGGCAAGACCACCCTCGGCCTCCAGTTCCTCCTCGACGGCGTACGGCGGAACGATCGCTGCCTCTACATCACCATGTCGGAGAGCCGGGCCGAGCTCCTCCACGTCGCGGGCACGCATGGCTGGAGCCTCGACGGCATCGACATCTTCGAATTGGTCCCGCCCGAGCTCAGCCTCGATCCGGAACGCGAGCAGTCGATCGTCTACGCCTCGGACCTCGAGCTCGGGGAAACCGTCGGAATGGTGATGGAGCAGGTCGAACGATTGTCGCCCGCGCGGATCGTGTTCGACAGCCTCTCGGAAATCCGCCTGCTCGCGCAGGGCTCGCTGCGCTATCGGCGCCAGGTGCTCGCGCTGAAGCATTTCTTCGCCAAGCGCAATTGCACCGTCCTGTTCCTCGACGATCTCACCGACAATGGGAGAGGGGAGGATTTGAGCCTCCACAGCCTCGCCCACGGTGTCGTCCGACTTGAGCATACGGCGTTGAAATACGGGGCGGAACGGCGACGGCTGCGCGTTCACAAGATGCGCGGTCGCGCATTTCGAGGCGGATTCCACGATTTCGAGATCCGCACAGGCGGCCTCGTCATCTTTCCGCGCCTCATCGCCGCGGACCATCCGGACGGGGGCGGCGCCACGCGCCATGCCGAGAGCGGCATTCCCCAGCTCGACGCATTGGTCGGCGGCGGCCTGGATTACGGCACCACGACCCTGGTGATCGGACCCTCCGGCGTCGGCAAGTCGACCGTGGTGCTGCAATATATCCACGCGGCGCTCGGCCGCGGCGAGAAGGCGCTGTTCGTCAGCTTCGACGAGACGCGGCGCGTCTTCCACCGCCGGGCCGCCGGCCTCGGCCTGGACGTCGAAGGATTCGAGCAGGAGGGAAGCTTCCTCTTCCGCCAGGTCGACCCCGCCGAGCTTTCGCCGGGCGCGCTTAGCGCCATCATCCGCGAGCATGTCGAGGAAAAGGGCGTCTGCGCCGTCGTGATCGACTCGCTCTCCGGCTACCAGCACGCGATGCCGCAGGAGCAGTTCATGCTCCTCCAGATGCACGAGATCGTCACCTACCTGAACCAGCAGGGCGTGCTCACCTTCCTGATCCTTGCGCAGGCCGGAATGGTCGGCGCGATGCACTCGCCGGTCGACATCACCTATCTCTCGGACACGGTGCTGCTGCTGCGCTTCTTCGAGGCGCGGGGCGAGATCCGGCGGGCGCTCTCGGTGCTGAAGAAGCGCACCGGGCCGCACGAGGCGACGATCCGGGAGGTCCGGATCGCTTCGGGCGGGATCAGCGTCGGGCCGAAGCTCGACGGCTTCCGCGGAGTCCTGACCGGCACCCCCACGTTCGAAGGCGCGTCGCCTTTGCTTCGCGGCGACGATGACCGCGCCCCGGCCCGCTGACGGCGCCGGCCCGCTGCTGATCCTCGCGCCCGCCGGGCGCGATGCGAGCGTGATCGCGCAGCTTCTGAGGAGCGCCGCGATCGAATGCGAGATCGTCTCCACCGACAAGCTGTTCGAAGCGATCGTCGACGGCTCGGCTGCCGGCGCCGTGATCACCGACGACGCGGTCGCGCGGATCGATGCGGCGAGGCTGCGCGACGCGATTGAGCGCCAGCCGCCCTGGTCCGACTTTCCCTTCGTCCTGCTCGCCCGCCGCGGCGAGACGCGATTGGGTTCCAGGGCGATCGAGGAGCTGATCAACGTGACCGCGCTGGAGCGGCCGCTTCACCCGGCAAACCTGATTAGCGCGGTACGGTCCGCCCGCCGCGGCCGAGAAAGACAGCGCCTCGCCGCCGACTATCTCGCCGAACGCGAGGCTGCCGAGGCGCGGCTGCGCGAGCTTGCCGCGACGCTCGAGCAGAAGGTCGACGAACGCACCCGGGATCTCGCCGCGGCGAACGAGCGGCTGATCGCAGAGATTTCGGAGCGCGAGCGGGCCGAAGCGCGCCTGATCCAGGCCCAGAAGATGGAGGCGGTCGGCCAGCTCACGGGCGGCATCGCTCACGACTTCAACAATCTGCTGACCGCCGTGGTCGGCTCGCTCGATCTGCTCTTGCGGCGCACCGACGACGAGAAGGTCCTGCGGCTCGCACGCAACGCGCTCCAGGCCGCCGAGCGCGGCGCGAAGCTCACCGCGCAATTGCTCGCTTTCTCGCGCCGGCAGCGCCTGTCGCCGACCGCGGTCGATCCGAACAAGGTGGTCTCGGGCATGGCCGACCTGCTCGGCCGGGCGATCGGCACCCATATCAGCATCGAGATGCGGCTCGCGCCCGATCTGTGGCGCGCGCTGGCCGACCCGACCCAGCTCGAGGTGATGATCCTCAACCTTGCGATCAACGCCCGCGACGCCATGCCCGCGGGGGGCCGCCTGCGCATCGAGACGCGCAATGTCGCGAAACCGCCGCCGCCGGTCGCGGCCGAGCTCTCGCCGGGCGAATATGTCGCCCTCGCGGTCACCGACAACGGCTCCGGAATGCCGCCCGAAATCCTCGCCCGCGCGTTCGAGCCGTTCTTCACGACGAAGGACCGGGGGAAGGGGACCGGGCTCGGCCTCGCCCAGCTCTACGGCTTTGCCCGCCAGTCCGGCGGCACCGTGCGGATCGAGAGCGAGCTCGGTTCCGGCACCACCGTCACCATCTATCTCCCCCGTACCCGCGCCGAGGCGGCGCCGGCGCCTTCGCCGCTCGCAGAGGCGCGCGCGGACTCGGCAGCTCGCATCCTCGTCGTCGACGACGACGAAGGCGTGCGCGAGGTCGCCGCGGCCATCTTCGAAGAGCTCGGCTACGACGTGCTCATCGCCGCGGGCGGCGGCCAAGCGCTGCGCCTGCTCGAGACGGAAACGGTCGACATCCTCATCACCGATATCGTCATGCCCGAGATCACCGGCGTCGAACTGGCGCGACAGGTCCGCGCGATCGCGCCGCGCCTGCCGATCCTCTTTGCCAGCGGCTATGCCGACGTGAAGACTTTCGGCGACGAGCTCGGCGACGAGACGGTGCTGAGGAAGCCGTTCCGGATCGCCGAGGTCGCCGCCCGCATCCGCGAGATGCTCGACGGGCGCGAGGAGGGCGAAGGCAATGTCGTCGAGTTCCGCCGCCGTTAGGGGCCCCCGCGCCTGGCGCGGGTGAGCAGGTCGAGGCAGGCCATGCGGACCGCGACGCCGTTCGCGACCTGATCGAGGATCGCCGAGCGCTCGGGATCGTCGGCCACATCCCCGGCGATCTCGACGCCGCGATTCATCGGACCGGGATGCATCACCATCGCGTCCGGTGCGGCATGCGCGAGCCGGGCGCGGGTAAGCCCGTAGCAGGCGTGAAAGTCGCCGAGCGACCCGGCGACCGCCTGCTCCATGCGCTCGCGCTGGATGCGCAGCATCATCACCACATCCGCGCCCTCTATGCCTTCGTCCATGTCCTCGAACGCCGCGACTTCGGGCGGGACGACCTCCGGCAGCAGCGAAGCGGGGCCGACGGCGCGCACCTCGGCGCCGAGCAGCGGCAGCGCGCGCAGGTTCGATCCGGCGACGCGGCTGTGGCGAAGGTCGCCGCAAATCGCCACCTTGAGCCCCTCGATCCGGCCCTTCCAGCGTCGGATCGTCAGCGCGTCGAGCAAGGCCTGGGTCGGATGCTCGCCGCGGCCGTCGCCGGCGTTGATCACCGGGCAATCGACCATCGCCGCCACTTCGTGCGCGGCGCCGTTCTGTTCGTGGCGGATGACCAGCAGGTCCGGCCCCATCGCGTTCAGGGTCTGCGCGGTGTCGATCAGGCTCTCGCCCTTGCGAACGCTCGACGCCGCCGGGTGGAAGTTCGAGACCTGGGCGCCGAGGCGCTTGCCCGCGATCTCGAACGAGAAGAGGGTCCGGGTGGAGTTCTCGAAAAAGGCGTTGATCTGGGTGAGCCCGCGCAGCCGATCGTCGGCCTTGCGGGCCTGCCGGTTGAAGCCGATCCAGCCCTCCGCCTCGTCGAGGATCAGGAGGATGTCATCGCGCGAGAGCCCTTCGATGCCGAGCAGATGACGGTGCGGGAAGGCGCTCACCAGCCGCGGATAGCGGCGGCGCGGACGCCGCTCAAGGTGCGGCGCGCGGCGCTGGTGAAGGTGCCGCCGCCGGTATAGTCCTTGCGGATGCTGACCGGCGTCCTGTTCGCCCTCCTCGCCTTGTTCGGCCGCGCCGATCCGCCCGCGCCCGCGCCCTGCTCGGTCCGGGCCGTGCGGGAGCGCGGCGCGGCCGTCGCCGAGGCGCGATCCCGGCTATCATCGCTTCCTGTCGGGGAGATGGAGACGCGACTCTCTCCTGCGGCGCAGGTCGCGATCGAGACGCTGAAAGACCGTCTCGTCGAGTTCGTGGAGGCGACCGTCGCCTGCTCTCCTCCCGCCGAAGCGGCCGAGCCGCTCGAAGCGCGCCTCGCGGCGCTCAGCGATGCCGCCGCTCCGATCGTGGTCAGGCCGGACGATGTGCGCGACATGCACGGCGCATGGCTGACCTACGAGGCGGATGTCCCGAGCGCCCAGCCCGGTCTCATCGCGATCGTCGTGCGGTTCGGCATCGAATGCGGCGAGGATGCGCTGTTGCTGTTGTTCGACAGGCGCGCCGGCATGCGCCCGCTGATCGTTCGCCGCAGCCCGCCCTATGAGGAAATCAGCGGCGGCTATCTCGGGCTCACCTATTCGGTGTCGCCCCCCGACCGGAACGGCCGCTGGTATGTCGCCACCGCATCGACGAGGCCGTGGTGCAGCTCGGCCTGGCGCGGGATCGTCTACGATCTGAGCCGTCCCGGACCGGACCCGCAGCGGCCGCGCATTTTCTATGAGCGCACCGTCAGCGGGTATATCGGGAACGACATCCTCGCCGTCTTGCGGGCGGACGCCGATCGCTTCCAGATCGAGCATGACGGCGGCATCGTCGACAGCGACATCATCGTGCGCCGGCACGTCGAGACCTATTCCGTGGACGGCGACGCCGTGCGGCGGATCCAGCCGGCCGCGTTCAACGTCCGGGACTTCGTGGATGCCTGGATCGGCGCCCCCTGGACCGAGGCCGGCGCCTGGTCCGCTCCGGCCCCGGCGATCGCCGACGCGCACCGCCGGCTCTCCGCACTGGAAAGGAGCGAGGGTGTCGGGCTGGGTTTCGGACCGATCCGCCGCTGCCGAAGCGGGGCGATCGAGGTCCGCCTCGACCCTCGCCGCTATGACAATCCGGCCGGCAGGCTCGCGCCCTGGTATGTGTACGTCCGCGGCCCCGGCCCCTTCCACGTCGCGGGAGCCGGCCGGGAACCGTCGGAGCCCTGCCTCGGCCCCGACCTGCGCGAGGAAATCGAGCGGCAGAGCCTGCGCCGCCGCGGGAGGGGACAGTTACTTTCACCCGCGGCGGCGGGAGGTCCGGCACCGCCGGGTTTGAAGGTAACTGTCCCCTTACCCCATCGTAAGGGCGTCGAGCGCGCCCTGGAGGATGTAGGCGGCGGCGATCTTGTCGACGAGGTCGGCGCGGCGGGCGCGGCTGGCGTCGGCGTCGATCAGGGTGCGCGTCACCGCCTGGGTCGACCAGCGCTCGTCCCAGAGCAGAACCGGCAGGGAGAGCGGGGCGAGGTTGCGCGCGAAGGCCCGGACCGACTGGGTGCGCGGGCTCTCGGAGCCGTCCAGGTTGAGCGGGAGCCCGACGACCAGGCCGCGCACCTGCTGCGCTTCGGCCATTCCCCGCAGCTTTGCGAGATCGGCCGCGAACTTGCCGCGCCGGACCAGCTCGGCGGCGGTGGCGATCGTCCATTGCGAATCGCACAGCGCGACCCCGATCGTCCTGGTGCCGACATCGAGCCCCATCAGCCGGCCCCCCTCCGGCAGGGCCTCCCGATATTCGGCGGGGCTCGCCGTGATCATCGCGCGAGAAAGGTCGCGAGCCGCGCTTCCGCATCGGCCCGGACGTTCGCCCAGAACAGAGCGTAATCGTAGACGTGGTAGTTGTTGCCCGGGAGGACGTGGCCGCCGAGCTCGGGCGGGTCCTCGCCGATCAGCAGGAAGCCGCGGACGTCGCAGCGCGCCGGCACCTCGCGGGCGCGGAACTCGGCCTCGGTGAAGTCCTCGTTCGGGAAGAGCGTGCCGCGATTGGCCTCGCGCCCCGCTTCGTCGCCCCGGTTGCCGGTGAGCGGGTTGACGCACAGCATCCGCGTCCCCGCGCGCGGCGCGCCGCCGGGGCCGCGCGATTCGTCGTAGACGTCGGTCACCATCTTCGGGTCCGCCGGCTCGCCGAAGCTCTGCCAGCTGAGGATGCAGCCGGCCTCTCCCCGGCGCTCGCAGGCGGGCAGGCCGAGCGCGGGGAGGTCCGCGGTCATCGAGATCGGCCAGCCGATCACATAGGCCGCGGCGATCCTTCGCGCCTCGTCGCGGCCGGCGATCCGCTCGGCGAGCAGGCGGGTGAGATGGAGGCTGCCCTGGCTGTGGGCGGCGAGGATGATCGGCCGGTCGCGCGGCGCTTCGCGCAGGAACTGCTCCCAGGCGGCGAGCACGTCGCGATAGGCGAAATCGAGCGCGCGGCGCGCATTCTCCTCGGTCGTCAGGAAGGCGCCGAACGCGGCCTGGCGGTATTTCGGCGCCCAGATCTCCCCCACCGAATTGAACGCGCTCGCCTGGCTGCGCACGAACAGCCGCGCCCGCCGCTGCGATTCCTCGTCGTCGATCGGCGCGTTCCACTGCGTGCGCTCGAGATAGGAGGTGGGGTGGATGAAGAACACCGACGCGCGCGGGCTGCCGGTGCGGCTCACGCCGGGGGGCGTCCACAGAGCGGGGTTGCCGGGCATGTCCGGCCGGGCGATCCACAGGTCGCGGTTCGCATAGCTGGCGCCGGCCTTCATCGGAACTTCGCGGAACTCGGTCCTCGGCACGAAGGCGAGGCGCATCAGCTGCGTCTCGAACAGCTTGTAGGCGATCGCCCCGACGATGAAGAGGACGGTGAGCCCCGCCACCACCCAGAGAAAACGCCTTGCCAACATGAGCGCTTCGAAAGCGTATTAGCCGAGGGGATGCAAGTCATCGTTGATGCAGCGCAGCATGGATGCTAGCCGCGCCCTCATGTCCGTCGACGCCGCCACCGTCCGCCATATCGCCCGTCTCGCCCGCATCGCCATCACCGACGCCGAGGTCGAGGCGCTCGCGCCGGAGCTCAACAACATCCTCGGCTGGGTCGAGCAGTTGCAGGAGGTCGACGTGGCGGGGGTCGAGCCGATGACGGCGGTGATCCCGAACGCGCTGCGGCTGCGCGAGGACGCGGTCACCGACGGCGGCATCAGCGAGCGGGTGCTTGCCAACGCGCCCGCGGCCGAGCACGGCTTCTTCGCGGTCCCCAAGGTGATCGAATGAGCGGACTGACCGATCTCGGCGTCGCCGCGATCCGCGACGGCGTGCGCGAGGGCGCATTCAGCGCGCGCGAGGTGGCCGAGGCGTTCGTCGATGTCGTCGGCAAGGCGAGGGGGCTCAACGCCTTCACCGTCGAGACGCCCGAGCATGCGCTCGCCGCCGCCGACGCCGCCGACGCGGCGCGCGCGTCGGGCGCGCTGAAGCCGCTCTCGGGAGTCCCGCTCGGCATCAAGGACCTGTTCGCGACCGAAGGGGTCCAGACCACCGCCGGCAGCCGCATCCTCGAAGGCTTTGCGCCGACCTACGAATCGACCGTCTCGGCGAACCTGTTCGCGGCCGGCGCGGGGATGCTCGGCAAGCTCAACATGGACGAGTTTGCGATGGGCTCGTCGAACGAGACCAGCGGCTACGGGCCGGTCATCTCGCCCTGGCGGCGGGGCGATGGGGGCAATGCGCCGCTGACGCCGGGCGGAAGCTCGGGCGGCTCGGCGGCCGCGGTCGCCGCGCGGCTCGCGCCGGGCGTGACCGGGACCGATACCGGCGGCTCGATCCGGCAGCCGGCCGCCTTCGTCGGGATCACCGGCATCAAGCCGACCTACGGCCGCTGCTCGCGCTGGGGCATCGTCGCCTTCGCCTCCTCGCTCGACCAGGCCGGGCCGATGGCGCGGGACGTCAGGGACTGCGCGATCCTGCTCGAGGCGATGGCGGGCTTCGATCCGAAGGATTCGACCTCGCTCGATCTGCCGGTGCCGCGGTGGGAGGCCAACCTCTCCTCCGACATACGCGGCAAGCGGATCGGCATCCCGAAGGAATATCGGATCGAGGGCGTGCCCGAGGAGGTCGACCTGGTCTGGGAGCAGGGCATCGCGATGATGCGCGAGGCGGGCGCCCAGATGGTCGAGGTCTCGCTGCCGCACACCCGCTACGCGCTGCCTACTTATTACATCATCGCCCCCGCCGAGGCCTCGTCGAACCTCGCCCGCTACGACGGCGTTCGCTACGGCCGGCGCGTGGCGCCCGAGAGCGGCAACCTCACCGACATGTACGAGGCGACCCGCGCGGCGGGCTTCGGGGCCGAGGTCAAGCGCCGGATCATGATCGGCACCTACGTGCTCTCGGCGGGCTTCTACGACGCCTATTTCAACCAGGCGCAGAAGGTCCGCGCGCTGATCGCCCGCGACTTCGAGCGGGTTTGGAGCGAGTGCGACTATCTGCTGACGCCGACGGCGCCCTCGGCCGCCTTCGCGCTCGGCGAGAAGAGCGCCGACCCGATCGCGATGTATTTGAACGACGTCTTCGCCGTGCCCGCCTCGCTGGCCGGCCTGCCCGCGATCAGCGTCCCCGCCGGCCTCAACGAGCAGGGCCTCCCGCTCGGCCTCCAGATCGTCGGCCGCGCCCTCGACGAGCAGGGCGTGCTCGACGCCGCCCTCGCCCTCGAGGAACGCGCCGGCTTCACGGCAAGACCGGAGGCCTGGTGGTGATGGCTCGCGCAATCGACACCCGTTCGGTCCGAGCGAAGTTGAGGACCGGCGCCGAGCGAAGCCGAGGCCCTACTTCTCCTCGCACACCCCGTTCTCGCTTCGCTCGAAACGGCTTCTCGACTTCGCTCGAAGCGAACGGTTGTGAGTTCGATCATGACAACTGAGACGGCATCCAATTACCGAATCCAGGGGGCCACCGGGGAGTGGGAGGTGGTGATCGGGCTCGAGGTGCACGCCCAGGTGACCTCGAAGGCCAAGCTCTTCTCCGGCGCCTCGACCGATTTCGGCGCGGAGCCCAACAGCCAGGTCAGCCTGGTCGATGCGGCGATGCCCGGCATGCTGCCGGTGCCGAACCGCGAATGCATCCGCCAGGCGGTGCGCACCGGCATGGCGCTCGAAGCGCAGATCAACGCCTGGTCGCGCTTCGACCGGAAGAATTATTTCTATGCGGACCTGCCGCAGGGCTACCAGATCAGCCAGCTCTACCATCCGATCGTCGGCGAGGGCGCGATCACCATCCTCACCGACGAGAAGGACGAATCGACCGCCAAGACGGTCGGCATCGAGCGCATCCACCTCGAGCAGGATGCGGGCAAGCTGATGCACGACCAGCATCCCAGCTTCTCCTATGTCGACCTCAACCGCTGCGGCGTCGCCTTGATGGAGATCGTCTCGCGTCCCGACATGAGAAGCCCAGAGGAAGCAGGCGCTTACGTCCGGAAGCTGAGATCGATCCTGCGCTATGTCGGCTCCTGCGACGGCAATATGGAGCAGGGCTCGATGCGCGCCGACGTCAATGTCAGCGTGCGCCGTCCCGGCGGTCCGCTCGGGACCCGGACCGAGACCAAGAACGTCAATTCGGTGCGCTTCATCATGGCCGCGATCGAATATGAAGCCAGCCGGCAGGTCGACGTGATCGAGGGCGGCGGCGCGATCGTCCAGGAGACGCGGCTGTTCGATCCGGACAGGGTCGAGACGCGCTCGCTGCGCTCCAAGGAGGAGGCGCACGATTATCGCTACTTCCCCGATCCGGACCTGCTTCCCGTGGAGCTCGACGAGGCGTTCCTCGCCGAATGCCGCGCCTCGCTCCCCGAGCTGCCCGACGCCAAGCGCCGCCGCTACGAGCAGGCCCTCGGCCTCCCGGTCTACAATGCGGCCGTGCTGACCGCCGAGGTCGAAACGGCGCGCTGGTTCGAGGCCCTGCTCGCCGAGCTCGGCGACGAGCATGCGGTGCGTGCGTCCAACTGGGTGATCTCGGACCTGTTCGGCGCCCTCAACCGCCTCGGTTTGTCGACCGAGGACAGCCCGGTCAGCCCAGCCCAGGGGGCCGAGCTGCTGCGCCTGGTCGCCGACGGCACGCTTTCGGGCACGCTTTCCAAGCAGGTGTTCGAGATCATGCTCGAGACCCGCCAGGATCCCGGTAGGATCGTCGAGGAGCGGGGGCTGAAGCAGACTTCGGATACCGGCGCGATCGATCGGGCGATCGCCGACGTGCTCGCGGCGAATCAGGACAAGGTCGCCGAGTATCGCGGCGGCAAGGACAAGCTCTTCGGTTTCTTCGTCGGCCAGGTGATGAAGGCGATGCAGGGCAAGGCCAATCCGGCGGTCGTCAACGAGCTGCTGAAGAAGGCGCTCGGCTGAGCGCATGCGGCACGCGCTGAGGCTCCACCCGGACAGCGTCTGCGAGCCGGTGAGCCGCATCGAAGTGGATGTCGTCCGCGGCGGCGCGGACGTGCTCGGCCTGCGCTATTTGGTCATAGGCCGGATCGCCGATCTCGCTCTGCCGCCGCCGGGCCCGTCGATCCAGGGGCACGGCCTCTGGCAGCACAGCTGCTTCGAAGCGTTCCTCGCCGACGACGAGGGTGAGGGCTATGCCGAGCTCAACGTCGCGCCTTCGACGCAATGGGCGGGATATCGCTTCGCGCGCTATCGCGGCGAGCGGAAGGATGCGGCGCTGCCGCCGCCGCGGATCGAAGTCGCCGCCGCCGCCGACCGCTTCGAGCTGCGCGTCGCACTGCGGCTGAGGACCGGGGGCGAGCGCCGCCTCGGCCTGTCCGCGGTCATCGAGGAGACGAACGGCCGCAAATCCTATTGGGCGCTCGCCCACCCGCCGGGGTCACCGGATTTCCATCATCCCGATTGCTTTGCGGCCATTCTCCCGCCACCAGCCTGAGCATGTTGAAGACCGGCCTCGACCGCCTGCTCGAAGACCCTGAGCTGCGCCGGCCGCTGGAAGGCAAGCGCGTCGCCCTGCTCGCCCATCCGGCGTCGGTGACCCGGGACCTCACCCATGCGCTCGACGCGCTCGCGGCGACCGGCCTGAACCTGACCGCCGCCTTCGGCCCGCAGCATGGGCTTCGCGGGGACAAGCAGGACAATATGGTCGAGTCCGACGACTATACCGACCCGCTCCACAAGCTTCCGGTGTTCAGCCTCTACGGCGAGGTGCGCCGGCCGACCGGCCAGTCGATGGGGACGTTCGACGTGCTGCTCGTCGATCTGCAGGACCTCGGCTGCCGGATCTATACCTTCGTCACCACCCTGCTCTACGTCATGGAGGCCGCCGCCGCGCACGGAAAGGCGGTCTGGGTGCTCGACCGGCCCAATCCCGCCGGGCGGCCGGTGGAGGGCACCACGCTGCGTCCCGGCTGGGAGAGCTTCGTCGGCGCCGGCGCGCTGCCGATGCGCCACGGCCTGACCCTCGGCGAGCTCGGCCGCTGGTTCTTCCACAACCACAAGCTCATCTTCGACTATCGCGTGATCGAGATGGAGGGCTACGACCCGGATGCCGCACCGGGATATGGCTGGCCCCTCGGCGAGCGCATCTGGGTGAATCCGAGCCCCAATGCCCCCAATCTGTCGATGGCGCGAGACTATGCGGGGACGGTGATGCTCGAGGGCACGACCCTGAGCGAGGGCAGGGGCACCACACGGCCGCTCGAAATCTTCGGCGCGCCCGACATCGACGCACGCGCCGTTCACGCCGAGATGCGGCGGCTCGCACCCGAGTGGCTGGAAGGCTGCCTGGTGCGCGAGATCTGGTTCGAGCCGACCTTCCACAAGCATCAGGGCCAGCTCTGCAACGGCCTCCATTTCCACGCCGAGGGCCCTGCCTACGACCATGCGCGCTTTCGCCCCTGGCGCCTTCAGGCGCTCGCCTTCAAGGCGATCCGCCGTCTCCACCCGGACTATCCGCTGTGGCGCGATTTCCCCTACGAATATGAGTTCGACAAGCTCGCCATCGACGTGATCAACGGCGGCCCCGACCTTCGAGAATGGGTGGACGATGCCGCCGCGCAGCCGGGCGACCTGGACGCGATCGCCGGCGCCGACGAGGCGTTGTGGGAGCAGGAGCAAAAGAGCGTGATGCTCTACTGAGCGCGCTCAATCCCAGCCCTCGCGCCAGCCGAGGGGGAAGAAGGCGCGGTAGGGCCGCGCCTCGTCGACCGCTCGGGAAAAGCTCGGTCGCGCGCGCAGCCGCGCGAAATAGGGCACGAGGCGCGGGTAGGCGTCGAACGGCACGACCATGCCCGCGTAGAAGAGCGACGGCGCCGCGGCGCAATCGGCGAGGGTGACCTCCGGGCCGCAGATCCAGTCCCCTTGGCGCTGCGCCAGCGCCTCGTCGACGATCCGATAGCTGCGCGCGAGAATCGCCTTCGCCTCCTCGACGCCGAACGAATCGTGCGTCCCCTCCGGGCGGAAGCTGTCGGCGACCGCCTTCTGCATCGGGGTCATGACATAGAGATCGAACAGCCGGTCCCAGTAACGGACATCGAGCGCCGCCTCGCGCTCGCCAGGGACGAGGGGAGGGCTCTCCCTGAACCGGTCGAGATATTCGACGATCACGCTCGCCTCGGCGATCGTCCGGCCGGCCTCCTCGTCGCGCAGCACCGGAAATTTGCCGATCGGCGACAGCGCCTCGAGCATGGCGCGCTCGGCGGCCTCGGAGAGGTCGACGATTCGGGGCGCGAACGCCACGTCGCGCTCGTAGAGCGCGATCAGCACCTTCTGGCAGAAGGATGAGAAGGGATGGAAATAGAGGGTGAGGGTCATCGTCTGCCTTCTGCACGACTGTGGCGGATTTGCATCGCTTCTACGGGTTCGTTGCCCCACCGCAATCATTCATAATGCGTTCAACTCATCGATGGAATAGAACGACTCGTCGCACAAGTGAGCGTGCGTCGAGGAGTGAGGACGATGTTGAGGACGATCGAAGGCAGCAAGGGTTTCGCGCACGATCCGGCGATCCGCGGCTTCCTGCCCGTCTATCATCCGGGCGAGGTCAATCGCTGCCCCGGCTGCGGCCGGACGCATTGGTTTGTCGGGCGTCTGTCGGCCGAATGCGGCTTCTGCGGCACCGCGATCGCGCTCGCCGATACCGGCTTCACCGGCACCGGCCTGTTCCGCCGCGCCGCGTAAGGCGGCGCGGCCGCCGGCCGGATCATCTTCCGCCCGCATTCGTTTGAGCCCCGTACCGTCCGCGGCATTCAGCCGCGGCGGCGGCAGGGGACGCAAAGCCTTGTGCTCAAACGCTTTTCCGGCCATCCTCATCGTCTCGGCCGCTGCCGGAGTCGCGCGATGAGTCGCAATGCCCTCGCTTTGATCGCCGCCTCAGCGCTCGCGCTCGCCGGCTGCGTGCAGACCCGGCAATATGCCGACGCGGAGTTTGCGCCGCCGCAGGGCGACTATTCGCTGCTCGTCCTGCGGCCTTATGTGTCGGTCGGCTCGATCACCACCGGCGGCCTGGTCGAGCCGCGCGCCGAATGGACCGAGCAGGCCCGCGTCCACATCCTCGAGGCGCTGCGGCGGCAGCAGGCGGGGCGCGGCGGGCGCACGATGGTGCTCGACAGCCGCGCCGGCGTGCGCGGCATGAGCGAGCAGCAGGTCGCCGACATCGAGCGGCTGTTCCAGGCGGTCGGCAGCGCGATCATCGTCCACCGTTATGCCGGCCTTCGCCTGCCGACCAAGCGGCGCGGGCTCGACTGGACGCTCGGCGGGGACGCGATTGCTCTCGGCCGCGCCACGGGGATGGATTACGCCTTGTTCCTGAGCGCGACCGACGCTCAGGCCTCGAGCGGCCGCACCGCGCTGCAGGTGCTCGGCGTCGCCGGCTGCTTCATCGGCTTCTGCGCGCCGCAGAGCGGCGGCAGCCAATCGGCTTACGCGTCCCTGGTCGACCTCCGGACCGGCGAGGTGGTCTGGTTCAACATCCTCCAGACCAACAGCGCCTTCCCGGGCGTGGCGTTCGGCGACATCCGCACGCGCGAGGGGGCGGAGCAGATGGTCGAGCGGCTGATCGGCCGGATGCGCGCCGGCCGCCACGTTCGCGAGCGCAGGGAAGGGGCGCAATGAGCCACGAGGCCCTGCCGCTCACCCGGCGGATGATGCTCGGCGGGCTCGGCTGCGCCTGCTGCGTCGGCCTGATCGGCGCGGGCCAGGCGCTGGCGCGGATCAGCCCCTGGGCGATGCGGCCGCTGATCGGCCCCGGCTACCGGCCGACCGAGGCGGACGAGCGCGGCATGTGGCGCGAATATGAGAGGGTGGAGGCAGAGATCGCCGGCTCCAACCTGCTCATCCGCGACCCCCGCCTCACATCCTATCTCGGCGGCATCGTCGAGCGGATCGGCGGGCCGGCGGCGGGGGACCTGCGCGTCTATCTGGCGCGGGTGCCGGAATTCAACGCGTTCATCGCGCCGACCGGCTTCATGGTGGTCTTCTCCGGCCTGCTCACCCGGATGCGCGACGAGGCCCAGCTTTCCGGCGTGCTCGCGCACGAATCCGGGCATTTCCTGCGCCGTCATCATATCCGCCAGTGGCGCGACCTCAGGCGGCGGACGGACCTCTTCTCGATCTTCGCGATGGGCGCCGGGGTCGGAGGCGCGGGCGCGGGAATCTATCTCGGGGACGCGGTCCGGCTGGCGCAGATCGGGACGATCCTCACCCTCGCCGCCTTCAGCCGCGAAATGGAGGCGGAGGCCGACGCGATGGGCGTCCGGCTGATGGCCGAGAACCGATACGATCCCGCCGCCATGCCGGAGATCTGGCGCCAGCTCGTCCAGGAGATCGAAGCGAGCGCCGAGATGCGGCGCCGGCGGCCGCGGCGGGGCTATTCGCTGCTCGCGACCCACCCGGCGCCCGAGGAGCGCATGGCGGACCTGCGCGCTTCGGCGGAGGAAGTGAAGGCGCGGGGCGGGGCGTTCGAGCGCGGGCGCGAGCGCTACGCCGCGGCGCTCGGCGCGCACCGCAAGATGCTGCTCGACGACCAGGTCAAACTGAACGATCCCGGCGCCAGCCTCTACATCGTGCGCAACCTCGCCGTCGACGGCTGGAGCGGCCTGCTGCGCTTCTACGAGGGCGAGGCCTTCCGCCTGCGCGGCCGCCGCGGCGACCGCGAGCTCGCCAATGCAAGCTATGCGGCGGCGGCCGCCTACCCGGACGCACCGCCCGAGGCGTGGCGAATGCACGGCTACGCGCTCGTCCAGGCCGGACGGCGCGAGGAGGGGAAAGCGGCGCTCGCCCGCTATCTCCAGCTGGCGCCGGACGCCCCCGACGCGGCGATGGTCCGCTACACTCTCCAGCAATAGGCCAGCAACAGGAACGCATATGAGGGTCTTCATCGCCGCCTTCGCCGCTTTATCGCTCCTCGGCGGCTGTGCCGGAGGCGGCGGCGGCGGCCTCGGCTTCTACCGCTACAGCCTCGTCCAGCCGCGCGAGCGCGAAGTGGCGCGGACCATGCTGGTGACGCCCACCGTCCGCTGGAACCGCGCGCCGCGCAACGTCCGCGACATCGGCCGCGAGGAGAACTGGACCCTGCACGGGGTCACCCTCGACGCGCTCTCGTTCATCGGCGGCCTCGAGGACGGCCGGCCTCTGGTGCGCTGGCAGAGGCGCCAGGACATCCGCCAGGTGCCGAATTTCCGCGCCGACATGACTCCGCCGGAAATCGCCTCGATGATCGAGAGCTATTACCGGATCCGCGGCGGCTCGCTGAGCTTCACGGTGACCGGGCTGCAGCCGCGCAATTTCCTCGGCCATCCCGGCTTCCAGCTCGATTACGACCATCTCGGCGGCAACGAGCTCGAGCGGCGCGGACGCGTGGTCGGGGCCGTCATCGGGCGGCGGCTCTACATGATCCTGTTCGACGCGCCGAAAAGCCATTTCTTCGGCGAGATCCTCCCGGAGTTCGAGCGCATAGTCGCGAGCGCGAGGCTGCGCTCGGCGCCCGAATAGCCCTGCAACTGTGTTCCCGCAGCCACAGGCGTAACTTCGTTGCGGCGCAGCAAACTTAGTCCTTTTGAAAAACCCAAATTGAGCTAGGTTCCTGATTCGGGGACCTTCATTCGGGGGACAAGAACATGACGACCTATCGGCTGGCTCTTCTTCTTTCAGGCATTTCGACCGCCGCCTTCGCCGCCTCGCCGGCTTTTGCCCAGGATGAGGCCGCTCCGCCCGTCGAGCAGGCCGAGACCGCCCAGGAAGACGAGATCGCCCAGGGCAATGCGATCATCGTCACCGGCACCCGCCGCACCGACCGCACCCTCGCCGACAGCCCGGTGCCGATCGACGTGATCGGCGCCGAGGCGATCCAGAACAGCGGCCAGACCGAGACCAACCGGATCCTCAACGATCTCGTGCCGTCGTTCAACTTCCCGCAGCCCTCGATCGCCGACGGCACCGACGCGCTGCGCCCGGCGACCTTGCGCGGCCTCAGCCCCGACCAGACTTTGGTGCTCGTCAACGGCAAGCGCCGCCACGTCTCGTCGCTGCTCAACATCAACGGCACGATCGGCCGCGGCAGCGCGGCGGTCGACCTCAACATGATCCCGGGCATGGCGATCGGCCGGATCGAGGTGCTGCGCGACGGCGCCTCGTCGCAATATGGCTCCGACGCGATCGCGGGCGTGATCAACATCCAGCTGCGCAACGCCGACAATGGCGGCCGCATCACCGCGACCTACGGGCGCTATCACACGACGCTCAATGATGTCGCGCGGATCACCGGCCTGCAGGTCAACGGCGCCGGACAGCCCTTTTTCGATCCCACCGACGGTCGCGTCCTCGCCGCGACCAGCAACGGCGAGCGCCGCGCCCGCGACGGCGAGATGTACACGATCGGTGCCAATATCGGTGTCCCGATCGGCGAGGGCTTCGTCAACGTCACCGCCGAATATCGCGACCGCAACCCGACCAACCGCGCGGGCTACGACCTCAGGCCCAACTATAACCGCCCGACCGCAGCCTTCGACGCGCGCGAGCTGACCTTCGACCGGCTCCAGTTCCGCTACGGCGACGCGCGGACCGAGGATTACAGCTTCTTCCTCAACGCCGGCATGCCGCTCGGCGGCAGCGGCTGGGAGTTTTACGGCTTCGGCTCCTACGGCCACAGGGACGGCCTCAGCGCAGCCAACTGGCGGCAGCAACTCGCCGGACAGACCGGCTCGGGCGCCAACCGCAACTATGCGACGATCACGCCGGCTACGGTGCCGAACAACGCCAATTTCGTGCCGCTGACGCCCGACGGGTTCCTGCCGCTCATCGATACCGACCTCGACGATTATTCCGTGACCGGGGGCATTCGCGGCGAGGTCGCCGGATGGCGGACCGACCTGTCGGCCCAATATGGTCACAACAGCTTCGATTATACGGTGCGCAACAGCCTCAACACCTCGTTCGGCACGGACAGCCAGACGACCTTCGACGCGGGCGGCCTCGGCTACGGCCAGTTCGTCGCCAACCTCGATTTCTCGCGCGAGTTCGCGATGGGGCTGGCGGGGCCGGTGTCGATCGCGGTCGGCGCCGAGCATCGCCGCGAGAATTTCACGATCCGGCCGGGCGACGATCAATCCTGGCAGGCCGGTCCGCTGTTCCGCCCGGCCTTCACGAGCACGGCGGCGAACTGCGCGACGCAGGGCGGCCGTTACGGGTTCCTGGCGCCTACCACCTGCGACTTCCCGGGGCGTGCTGCTCCGGCCGGCGCCCAGGGCTTCCCCGGCATCCCCGCCGTCAGCGCCACCGACGAAAGCCGCCACAGCTGGGCGGCCTATGCCGAGATCGACGCCGATCTGTTCGAGGGCTTCACGACCGTCCTCGCGGGCCGCTACGAGCATTTCTCCGATTTCGGAGGGACGCTGAACGGCAAGCTCGCCGTGCGCTACGAGCCGGTCGAGGGCTATGCCGTCCGCGGTTCGATCTCGAACGGCTTCCGGGCGCCGTCGCTGCACCAGCAATTCTTCACGACGACGTCGACCAACTTCATCAACGGCCTGCCGGTCGACATCAGCACGCTCGCGGTCAGCAACCCGGTCGCGCGCGCGCTCGGATCGAACGACCTCGAGCCGGAGGAATCGGTCAACATCACTCTCGGCGCGACCGCCAATCCGGTGCCTGGGCTCACCTTCACGCTCGATTGGTACCAGATCGACATCGACAACCGCATCGTGCTCACCGAGAATCTCGGCGCGGCCGGCGCGGGCACGCCCGCGGTCAATTTGGCGGTGAAAGCCCTGCTCGACGCCAACGGCTTCCAGAGCGTCGGCGCCGCGCGCTTCTTCATCAACGGTCTCGACACCCGCACCCGCGGCCTGGATGCAGTGATGAGCTACCGCTGGCGGACCGGGGGCCTGGGCAACTGGACGCTGACCGCGGCCTATAACCGCAACCGCACCCGCATCCAGGAGCGCCTCAACAATCTCGGCCCCCTCGCGACCATCCCGGGCATCGTCCTGTTCGGCCGGGTCGAGGGCATACGCTTCACCGACGGCCAGCCACGCGACAAGATCGTGCTCAGCGCCGACGGCGAGATGGGCAATTTCGGCCTCACCGCCCGCACCACCCGTTTCGGCTCGGTGATCGCGCCGGGCGCGACCGCTCCGATCTCCGCTCCCCTGAGCCTCACCGAGCTCGGCCCGGACGACATCCGGCTCGGCGCGAAATGGGTCACCGACCTCGAGCTTCGCTACCGCGCGTTCGACCGGCTCGAGCTCGCCATCGGCGCCGACAACATCTTCGACGTCTATCCGGACCGCTCGCCGTTCGGGCCGCGCCCCGCTTCGGAAGGCGGCGGTGTCTACCCGATCAACCAATATTATCTGCCTTATTCGGGCTTCTCGCCGTTCGGCTTCAACGGGCGCTTCATCTACGCGCGCGCCTCGATCGGCTTCTGATCCGGGGGAGGGGCCTCAGGCTCCTCCGCCCGCCTCCTTGTCCTCGAAGCGGCTGCCGCCCGGACGGATCGGCCGGTGCGCTTCGTCGCCGTCGCCGCCCGCGCCGCGCTTCTTGTTGTAGCGGCTGGACCAGACCAGCGAGAGGCCGATCAGGACCGCGCCGATCAGCCCGGTGATCACTTCGGGTATGTGCCAGCGGGCCGAAAGCAGCATGATCGCGGCGAGCGCGAGGATCGCCCAGAAGGCGCCGTGCTCGAGGTAGCGATATTGGGCGAGCGTGCCCTTGTCGACCAGCAGGATCGTCATCGAGCGGACGAACATCGCGCCGATGCCGAGGCCCAGAGCGATGATGAAGATGTTGTTCGAGAGCGCGAACGCTCCGATCACGCCGTCGAACGAGAAGGCCGAATCGAGCACGTTCAAGTAGAGGAAGCCTCCGAGCCCCGACCGGACCGCCGCTCCCGCAACGTCCGCCTTTGGCGGCTCGAGGACCGAATTCACGGCCTCGACGGCGATATAGGTAAGGATGCCGAAGATGCCGGCGTTGATCAAAGCGGGTGCCTCTTCGGCCGGCAGCATCCTCGAGATCAGGTACAAGGTGAGCAGCACGAGGCCGATGTCGATCGCGTCGATCGAGGCGAGCCTCGCCAGCCTCTTCTCGATGGCGCCGATCCAGTGGATCTCCTTGTCCTGATCGAAGAAGAATTTGAGGCCGACCATCGCCAGGAAGGCGCCGCCGAATCCGGCGATCCCGACATGCGCCGCGGTGATCAGCCTTTCATATTCCTGCGGATCGCGCGCCGCGAGCTGGACCGCCTCGATCGGGCCGATGCGGGCGGCGATGGCGACGATCGCGACCGGGAAGACGACGCGCATGCCGAACACGGCGAAGGCGATGCCCCAGGTGAGGAAGCGCCGTTGCCATATCCTGTCCATGTCCTTGAGCACGGTCGCGTTGACGACGGCGTTGTCGAACGAGAGCGAGACTTCGAGCACCGAGAGGACGACGACGATCCACAGGACGCCGAGCGTTCCCGTCACCGTCCCGGTCGTCGCCCAGCCGAGCCAGACCGCGAGCCCCAGGCAGACGAGGGTGAAGACGAACGCGCCCCTGAAATAGCTCCACATCGCGCGTCTTCCTCTTGTTCGTCCGATCCTTGCAGCCGCGCCTAGACGCGCAAGGCGGCCCCGACAATTGCGGAATGGGGTGGACCGATCGCGGCGACCGCCGCGCGGGTCTCACTCGTATCTGAGAGCGGCGACGGGCGGCCGCCGGGCGACCAGGACGGCCTGCGTTCCCACCGTCGCAAGGGTGACGACGAGCGTGAACGCGCCGCCGGCGAGGAACAGCCACGGCTCCAGCGGCACGCGAGCGGAAAAGCCGTCCAGCCAGCGGCGCATCAGCCACCAGACCACCGGCCAGGCGATGAGGTTCGCCACCAGGACCGGCCGCGAGAATTGCCAGAGCAGCAGGCGGACAATTTGCGCGGTCGTCGCTCCGAGCACCTTGCGGATGCCGATCTCCTTGGTGCGCTGCTCCGCTATGAACGAGGCCATTCCGTAAAGGCCGATGCACGCGATGAGCAAGGCGACGCCGGCCGCGACCGCCAGGAGGACGCTTTCGCGCATGACGTCTCGGTAAAGTCCCTCGGCATATTGCTCGAGCGGCAGGATCCTGGGCAGCCCTTCCTGTCCGGTGGCGATCCACAGGTTGCGGATCCCGGCTATGCCTTGCGCCATCCGCCCGGCCTTCAGGCGCACGCTGAGCATGCCGAAGCGCGAAGGGTCGAAAAAATAGGCCGTGGGTGCGACGGGCACCCGCACCGAGCCGGTCGGGAAATCGGGGACGACGCCGATGATTGTGAAATAGCGCATTCCCCGCTGCGCCGAGGCCTGGAGGCGCAGCCCGACAGCTTGGGCCGGGCTGCGCAGACCGAGCGCGCCGACCGCCGTCCGGTTGACGACCATGCGCACCTCCTGCGGCGCCCCGTTCTCCGGTGCCGTCGCGACCACGTGCCCGTCGCCGAGCAGCTGCCCCGCGAGCGGGGCAAGGCCGTAGGCTTCGAGGAAGCCCGGCCCGACGGAAAGCGTGTCGAACGAGTGGATGGCCGACGGCGAGGTTTCCATCATCTCGACGCTGCGCTCCGGGCCGATCATCACCGGCTCGGAGCAGGCGACGGTCACCACGTCGGGCAAAGCCGCGAGCCCGTTCCTGAGCCCGTCGGTGCACGGGGCGGAGACCAGGACCATCTGCTGCCCCCCGAGCCGCGCCGCCGCTTGGGCCGCGAACCGGGTCTGGCTCCAGATGACGGCGGTCGCCACGACGAGGCCGGAGAGGATCGCGAACTGGACGACCACGAGGACCCGCCGCAGCCGGCCGCGGTCGAGCGCAGCGGGGCCGCCGCGAAGGGCGACCGCGGGCCGCAACGCGGAGAGCACCAGGGCCGGATAGGCTCCGGCAAGCAACCCGATCGCCAGGACCGCCAGGACCAGCAGGCCGAGCAGGCCGGGCTGCCAGTAAGCGAAGACGATCTCGCGCCCCAGGAAGCCGTTGAACGTCGGCAAAAGCAGCTCGACCGCGGCGAGCGCCAGCACCATCGCCGCGCCGACCTGCAGCAGCGCCTCGGCGATGAACTGGCCGGCCAGCGCGGCGCGGCTCGCGCCTGCGGCCTTGCGCACGCCGACTTCGACGGCGCGGCCGGCCACGCGCGCCGTGCTGAGGTTGACGAAGTTGAAGCAGGCGCCGGCGAGGATGAGCAGCGCGATCAGGGCCGCCGCGGCTACCCCCTCCTTGTCGCCCGGCGCTTTCATCGCGTTGATCCCCGCCGGGGCGAAATGCACGTCGCGGACCGGGAGCGCGGTCAAGGTCACCGCGATTCCGAACGGATTGTCCCTCGGAATCTGGAGGCGGCTGACGACCAGATCGGGCAGCGCCTGCCGCATGGCCGAGGGGGAGGCGCCCGGCCTCAGCCGAAAATAGGTGTAGGTGGTCCCGTCGAAGTGGAAGCCGCTCGCCGCGTCGAGGGCCGCGAGATTGGAGAAAGGCGTGCTGGCGGATCCGAAGAATTGCGCGGCGATGTGCGTGTTCGACGGGAGATCCCGGATCACGGCCGTGACCCGAAGCTGCCGATCGCGATTGAGCTGGAGCGTTTCGCCCAGCGGAGCGTCGCGGCCGAAATATTTGCGCGCCATGCTTTGCGTGAGGACGACCGACCCCGGCTCTCTGAGCGCATTTGCCGGGTCGCCGGCGACGACCGGCATCGGCAGGACCGAAAAGAGCGAGGCGTCGGACCAATAGATCGTCTCGTTCGACTCGATCTGCCCGCGCCTGACGGTCCAGTCCTGCGGCATCATCCGGGCCACCGAGGCGATTTCCGGCACTTCGAGGGCAAGCCCCTGCGCCAGCGCATAATCCGTCCCATCGAACACCACATGCTGGCCACCCGGCATGGTGATCGCGGAGGACACGCGATAGGCATCGGCCGGCAGTGCGCGATCCCAGGTCGCCTCGTCATGGACCCAGAGCAGCAACAGGATCGCCGCCGCCAGGGCGGTCGCAAGGCCGGCTATGTTGAGCAAAGCATAGAATTTGTTGCTCATCAGCGATTTGAGCGCGACCTGGCTCGTCCGGTAGGTCTGTCTCAGATTGGCGAGCGTCGGCACGACCTCATTCTACGTCAGCTGCGCTCCAGAAAAAAACGAGCCCGTCCCGCAGCTTAGGACAGACGACGCGATTCTCCGGACGGCAAAGCGTCCGGATGCGGACATCATGCAAAGACCGCCATGAACTTGCACAGAAACTGCGCAAAACCGCGACTTTCGACCGTGGTAAGGCGGCTCGCCCTGTGGCAGCATTCACCTGATCGTAGCGAGGAGCGTATCGATGGGCAGGGTTGCAAAACGGAGTTTCGGATCGTCGGTGGGCGCTGCGGCGCTCGCGCTGTCGGTCGCGGCCATCGCGCAGGCGCAGCAGCCGCAGCAGCCGCAGGCGGCGCCCGCAAAGGCGCAGCAAGGCCCGGGAGGGGGAGGGCCGCCCTCCGGGCCGGCCGTCCGTGTCGAGGCGAACGAGCTGATCGAGGCGTGGAACCCGCGCGTGAGCGCCGGCCCTCCGGGCGCGGCCTTCCCGGAATTCGAGGGATGGAGCATGGGCCTCGCCATGCCGCTTCCCCGTTCCGAACACGCCGTCGCGGAATTCGAGGGCAGGATCTGGGTGCTCGGCGGCTATCCGCCCGGGCGGCTCCCGTCCAACCTCGTTCAGATCTACGATCCGGCCGCGAACCGCTGGACCCTCGGGCCCAGCCTGCCCCAGCCGATCCACCACACCCATGTCGCCGCGGTCGGCGGCAGGCTCTACATGATCGGCGGCGAGATCGACGGCGCGAGCACGGGACGGCCGGAGACCTTCGTGGCGAACGTGTGGATGCACGATCCGGCGGTCGGCGGCTGGGTTCCGCGCGCGCCGATGCCGACTGCGCGGAGCGGCGGCGGCAAGGCCGTGATCGACGGCAGGATCTACGTGGCCGGCGGCCGTCCGCCCGGCGGCTCCGCCTTCGAGGTCTACGACCCGGCGACCGACCGGTGGGAAAGGCTCCCCGATCTGCCGACCCAGCGCAACCACCTCGCGATGGTGGCGATCGACGGCAAGATCTACGTCGCCGGCGGCCGCACCGGCCCGGGCGCCATGGCCGAAAGGGTCGATGTGGTCGAAATTTACGATCCCGCCACCCGCCGCTGGACCCGGGGCGCGCCGCTTCCGGCGCCGCGGGGCGGCATCACCGGCGCCGCTTATGCCGGCTGCATGTTCGTCTTCGGCGGCGAGGGCGAGCGGACCCACGTGCTGGGGCTGACGCCCAACGCTTATGGCTATGATCCCCGCACCGACCGCTGGACGACGCTGCCGAATCTCCCGATCGCGATCCACGGCCTCAAGGGCACCGCGGTGATCGGCGGACGGATCTTCCTGCCCGGCGGCGGGATCACGCTGGGCGGCAATTCCGGCACCAACGCCATGCAGGTCTACCGCCCCACGATGCGCTGCGAATGAGGCTCGTCCGGCTCGCCGCCCAATGAAACGCGGCCAGTATAAATGTTCGCTGCACTCCAAGACGACGAGGGGGCGTCGTGACGCTTGTCGCCGGGGTTAGCGTCGGAGGCTTGCCGGCGTTCGTTGGCGACCTCCTCATCTCGCGCCAGCTGGCAGCCCCGGTCGACCTGCCGACCCTGGCCGAGCCGCGGATTGCGCCGGGCCTGGATAACCATTTCGCCTCGTCGCTCTCGCAGAAGCTAGTCATCGTGCGCTCCTATTTCCTGCTCGCTTGGGCGGGCAGCAAGGCCAATGCCGACCGGATCATCAGGGGGCTCGACCAAGTCCTTCCGGAACGTTCCGGGGAGCTCCATGACGGTCGAATCGTGCTCGACCTGTTGAACAGCTGCGAGGAGGACAGCGAGCTGCTCGCGGTCGTGATCCACGGGGGAAAGGTCCAGCCGGTCGGAGCAAGGACTTGCGGGTTCGAGCTCAACGGCAAGCGGATCTATCTGTTAGGCTCGGGCCGCACCGATTTCCTCGATTATCTCGAAGAGCATCCTGCACTGCTCCACGGCCAGGAAGGCGCCGATGGCCTGCTCGCGCGCGCGATCGTGCTTCGCTTCGGCGCTCGGGCAATGACGCTGCAATCGGTGTTGGGAACTGGGCTGGAGCAAAGTTGGGGAGGTGGATTCGAAGTCGCCTATCCCGAACCGAACGGGTTCCGCAAATGCGACAAGCTTCTCTTCCGCGCATGGAAGATCGAAGCGGACGGCAGTTATGCCAATTCTGGCCGGTCCTTCTTCACGCGCTATTACGGCCGTGACTTGCATTTGAGCCGCTTCAATCCGGAGGAGAAAACCTTTGTCGTCGGCTCTCCCCTCGGCACGCCCGTTACTCCGCCCCGATATGAGCGCTGCGCGCCCAGCTGCACGGTCGATTTTTTCCTTCATGGACCAAGCGGCAGCTTTGTCGAGGCCGCGCGGTTCCACCCAGACAATCGTCCGGTGAAGGACTTCGTCGAAATGGTCGATGGTCAGCTCGCCGGGTGGGCTATGGACCGGGAATATGTCGACGGGCTGGTGCATGAGGCCGTGGCGCAGGTCGAGCGGGGTACGAGTTTCGTGTTTCGACGTTATTGAGCAACCGGTCCGGGACAGTGAGGCCTCCTCACCGGCGCCGCCATTGGCTGGCGTTTACGAGTCTCG
This sequence comes from Allosphingosinicella sp., assembly GCA_036388255.1. Taxonomy (GTDB): domain Bacteria; phylum Pseudomonadota; class Alphaproteobacteria; order Sphingomonadales; family Sphingomonadaceae; genus Allosphingosinicella. The sequence continues at coordinate 122,491 of DASVSD010000024.1, forward strand.
AGCGTAATATCGCCGAATGGACAGGCTTCCCCCTTTGCTGATCGTCGAGGATGACGCCGACGTCCGGCATGCGGCGCAGCTGGCGCTCGAGCCTTATGTCGAGAGGAGCGACGCCGTCGCATGCCCGGACGACGCGGCGGCTTTGCTCCGGCCGGGCCGCTATGGCTGCGTGCTGCTCGACATGAACTACCTCGCCGGCGAGCGATCCGGGCGCGAGGGCATGGACGCGCTCGCCTGGATCAGGGGGAAGGACCCGGCGCTGGCGGTCGTGCTGATGACCGCCTTCGGCGGCGTGTCGCTCGCCGTCGCGGCGCTGAAGCGGGGCGCGCACGATTTCATGCTCAAGCCCTGGCGCAATCGCGACCTCCTCGCCGCGGTCCGTTCGGCGAGCGAAGCGACGCGCGCGGCGCGGGCGGGGCAGCCGCTCGAAGGCCTCGAGCGTGACGCGATCGAGCAGGCGCTCGCGCACAGCGGCGGCAACATTGCCCGGGCGGCCGCGCGGCTCGGCCTCAGCCGCCCCGCTTTGTATCGGCGGATGGCTCGTCATGGCCTCTAGAGCGCAAAGGCGTCCGCTCGCCTCGTCCGCCGCCTTGAGGGCGCTCGTCGCGGGCGGCCTCGCCTTCGCTTTCCTTCAGGTGCTGGCCGGCACCAGCTATTACGCCACCGCCGCCGCTCTGGGCGGCCTTGCGCTCCTCACCGTATGGGACGCCTCGCGCCGCGAGAGCGCCGCGTCCGCTCCGGAGTCGGACCGGAGCCTGGAGCGGCGCCGCCATCTCGAGGAGAGGGAGCGGACGGCCGCGCTGCTCGATGCTGTCACCGTCGCGCTGATCGCGGTGACGACCGACGGCCGCATCCGCTTTGCCAACCAGGCGGCGCGAGGCCTCGCCGGCGCGATGCCGGCCAACCTCGCGGACGTCCCCGTACTGGGAGCCGATGGCGCGGCCGAGATCCTCGGTCTGCCTGGCGGCGCCCGCCGCATCATCACGCTGGCCGACGGCCGGCTCGTGCTGGTCTGGATCGTGGGCCTGTCGGTGCCAGGCGAAGCGCCCCAGAAACTGATCTCGCTGCAGGTCGTCGCGGGCGAGCTCGATGCGGTGCAGCTGCGCGCCTGGCAGGACATGACGCGCGTCCTGGCGCACGAGATCATGAACTCGCTGACGCCGATCGCCTCGCTGTCGGAAAGCGCTGCCGCCCTGATCGAGTCCCGGGGCGAACCGCCTTTCGCGCTCTCTCGCGCCGTCACGGCCATCTCGCGTCGGAGCGTCCGCCTCATCGACTTCGTGGAACGCTATCGCGAGGTGGCCGACCTGCCGGAGCCCCGCTTGCGCCCGATCCCCGCCGCCGAACTTGCCTCCGACCTCGAGGCGGTCCTGCAGACCGGCTTTGCAAGTCGCGGCATCGCTTATGCGCGCACCGTCGAGCCTGCGGACCTCGTCTTTCCCTGCGATCCCGAACTGCTCTCCCAGGCGCTGCTCAACCTTCTGCACAATGCCGCCGACGCGGCGTCGACGGCGCGCGAACCCGCGATTCGCCTCGACTGCCAACAGCACGGATCGGACGTCGTCTGGAGCGTCGCCGACAACGGCCCGGGCGTGCCCGCCGACCGCCTGCAGGAGATTTTCGTGCCCTTCTTCACGACCAAGGCGACCGGCTCCGGCATCGGGCTCACGCTCGCCCGTCAGATCGCCCTGGCGCATGGCGGCCGCCTCGAAACCCGAGCCCGGGAGGGCGGCGGGGCCCTCTTCGCGCTGAGCATTCCCTGGCGCTCGTAACGCGGCACCGAGGGCCCGCCGAACCCGATCGCCTGCGGGGCCCGGCCGCTCCGCGGCCGCTCCCGCCCGCAGCCGGTCATTGCGGCGTGTCGCCTCCGCCTGGCTGCTGGAAGTCGAAGCCAGGCTCCTGGCGCTGGCGGCCGGTGGTCCCGCCGAAATTGTAGGTGATGCCGAAGAAGACGATGCGGCCGGGGCCCCGCTGCTCGATATGGTCGCGCAGACTGGGGCTTTCGAAGACGACCTCCTGCCGGGCGCTGGCCAGCACGTCCTGCGCGGTGACGAGCAGGCTCAAGCGGTCGTTGACCTTGCGGCGATAGCCGAGGTTGAGGACCGGCCCGGATTCGCGATAGCCCTGCGGGAGCAGCTGGCGCCCCGCATAGGTTGCGTTCAGCTGGAAGAAGTCCTTGGGCGCCGGCTGCCAGCTCAGGCTCGCGCGGGCCGTGCCCGTGGTGATCGAACGCGGGTCCGACACGCCGCCGATGCGGGGATCGATCTCGTGCCACAGCAGGGTCGCCGAAAAGTTGTAGGTGAGCTTGTCGCTGAGCCGGCCGTTGGCGACCAGCTCCGCGCCGACCCGCAAGGCGGTGGCCAGGTTGGCCCGCGTGGTCAGGAAGACGCCGTCGCCGATATCGCTGATGATGTCCGTGACGCCGCCGGTCGAGCGGCGGTAGAATCCGGTCAGCGAGTAGAAGGTGCCCGATTTGCGGTGCTGCAGGCCGAGCTCGAACGAGTCCGTCACCTCGGGCAGGAGGAAGGGGTTGCCGCGGCGCCGGTTCAGCGCGTCGAGGTAGATGGTGTAGGGGTTGAGGTCCTGCGCGGAGGGGCGCTGGATGCGGCGGCTGTAGCTTGCGCGGAGCGTCTCCCGGTCCGATAGCTCGTAATTGAGGTGCAGGGTCGGGTAGGCGCGAAAATAGCCGCGATCGACGCGGACCCCGTCGGTGATCTGGTCGAGGCGCGTGTCGACCTGTTCGAGACGGAGGCCGGCCTGGGCGTCGAGATCACCCAGCTTGAACCGGAAAGTGCCGAAGAGAGCGTGGATCGTCTCGTCATATCCGAATGCGTTGGTGAGCCCGGGGGCAGGCACGAGCGCGTCCGGCGCGGGTCCGAAGGCGCCGGTGAAGTCGAACGCGCTGGAGCGGGCGTCGCCCTGATAGCCGAGGTTGAGCGACCGGTCGGTGCCGAGCGGGCGCCGATAGTCGAGCTTCAGGGTATAGTCCTCGCGGTCGATCGCATTGCGGATCTGCTCGAAATTGGTCTGGCCGATGCCGAAGACGGTCTCCGCATCGACCGCGCGCCGCATCCTGACGTCCTCCGCTTCCAGGTCGGCGACGAATTCGTGGCCGGTACCGGGGAGGGTGCGGCGCCACGACAGGCGACCGCCGAAGCCGCGCTGGGAGAGGTCGATCTCCGAGCTGCGCTCGAAGGACGCGCCCGCGACCTCGCTGGCGAATAGGTCGAACCGGTCCACCTCGCCGGTTCCCTGGCGATAGCTCAGCTCGGTGCTCAGCCGATTCTGCGGATCGAGGTCGTAATCGACGGCGAAGCGGGCGGAGCGGAACGCGTTGACGTTGTCCAGCTCCGAATCCTGGCGGCTGGAGACGAACTCGCCAGAGACGGGATCCCGCCGCGAGCGGAGCTGGACCGCGCCGGCACTGCCGCCGAACCGGCGGTAGCCGAGGTCGCCGGTGACGGTCAGGCCGGGCCGGGACATGGCGCCATTCAGATTGAGGCTGGCGCGGTCGGTGCCGCCCACATTGGCGCGGACGGTTGCCGTCCGCGTATTCTGGCGCGTCCGGCGGCTGACGAGGTTGATCACGCCGCCCGACCCTTCGGGGCTCATGTCGGCGGACGGATTGGTGATCACCTCGACCCGCTCGATCTGGCTGGACGGCATCGACAGGATCGCCTGGCCCCGATTGTCGCCGCGCAGCATCGCGGAGGGACGACCGTCCACCAGGATGGTCACGCCGGGGTCGCCGCGAAGGCTGACATTGCCCTGGACGTCGACTTCGACGCCGGGAACGGCGCGCAGCGCGTCGGCGAGCGTTCCGGTCTGCACCTGCAGGTCGTTCGCGACGCTGAAGCTCACCCGATCCGGCGTGGCGACCACGTCCGCGCGCGTTCCCGTCACCACCGTCACCTCGCCGGACGGGTTGGAAGGAGAGGGGGGCGCCCCCGCGGCGGGCCCGGGGCTGCTCCCGGGTCGCTGCCCCTGCGGCGGCTGCGCCTGGAGGGCGGTCGGTGCAAGCAGGCAGGCCGCCAGTGCGAGCATCGATCCGCAAGCGCCATAGTCTTTATGCTTCATTTAGCGGCTTCCTTCGGAGGAGTGGCGGGGGGAGGCCTGCGCCTCTGCCAGCCGATTAGCGGCGAGGATGGCGGCCGGCATGACGGACTTGTGAGCTTTCACTGAAATCGCTCGTCCATGGTCGCGGGAGGGCTTGGCTGGGGGTCGTTCGGCTCTAGCATGGGAAGCGTCCGGAATCGTCTACCGGACTGTATCTGTCATGCTGTATTATGTATGTAAAGCACCTTCCGTACCGTGCGGCCGAGCGCGTTGCTTTGGGGGTGGGAACGCCCGGGCGAGAACGGCCGAACGCACCGGAGCTTGACCGTCATTCCCTCCCGGCCAGGCTTTCGAACACGTCGATATTGAGGCTGTTCCGAAGCGGGATCAGCCGTGGTGGGAGTTCTCTGCCCAGAGCGAGACAGACTGTGATTTTCCGTTGATCGTGCTCGTAGGCAGCTAGTGCCTGCAAAACGGACCGATACTTCACGCACTGGAATAAGCCGCGGGCGATATCGCTGTCGGCGGCGCCCGCGGGCTTTACCTCGACCGCGTGGATTCGGCGCTTCTGAAAGAAGATGACGTCGACGCTATCGCCGGACGGCAAGCAGAATTCAGGCTCACCAGGAGCGTCGCCAAAGGCCAACCCGACCAGATGAGGGTTCCTCCGAACAAGCTCTTTCAATGCGAGATGGTCGGGCCCCTCACCGCCGCCGCCAGTCCGGCCAGCGCGCGCGATGATGTCGGCTGCGGCATCAACGGTCGGCTCCACCTCCAGTTCGTCGAGCACCTCACGCCAGTACGGATATGCGTAGATTCTGGCCCAATGCGCCTCGATCAGTGCGCGCCGCTCGGCCTTGGTGCTCCATGTCTCGCCTTGTTCGGTAAGGAAGCCGTCGAAGCCGGGGCCGGGGAGGCGGGTCTGCTGATTGACCACGAGCGCCTCGATTGGGGGAACGTGGTCCTCCCACTCCTCAGCGAGTTCGTTCAAGGTACGGCCGATGCACCCGAGCACATAGTTGAGATTGCGCGGATTGGGCATTCCGACTTCCCGAGCCAGCGCCTCGTAGAAGACGGGCTGGCGCGCCCCGGCCTGCCGGACCAGGATCGGCAACACCTCTCTCGCTCGTTGCTGATAGAGCTTAGGGCCGTGGAAATCTCGAGCGCTTTCAAACGTCGGCATGGCTCCCCCTAGGTTCTCAACGATGTCATCAGCGCTTCCACCGCGTCGATTGCCGCGACTACCTCCGCTTCGTTCAGTGAGGTTGTTGGATCGTGGGATAGCGGATTGAGGATGCGGGCCTGATGCGGAGTGATAGCCGCGAGCGCGTCCAGCTTCGGCTGATTGCCCGCGAGCTTCGTTTCAAGCCCGTTCTTGAGCTGTTCGAACATGATCTTCTTGGGATCCGGCCTGTAGGGAAAGAGCACACCGCGCTTTTCGCACTGCTTGCGTAGCAAAAGCTCGCACGCAGATCGGGCATAGTTGGCAGCCGCGGGGAAGTGTTTTTGGACGATGAAGTTACGTGCTTGCAGAAGGGTGGCCGCCACTACGTCTGTATTCACCGGACGCAGATACGGCGTCGCCTCTCCCGTCAGCGCCACCATTTCGTACATTTCGTGCGAGGTCCAGCGATCCGTCGGGATTGCAGCGCGGACTATTTCGAACCAGTGGCGGTCGTGGGTGAGCAGCACAATCTGCCAGTCGCTGAAATGGTCCTCGAGCACTTTGAGAAGGGGGCGACGATTGGCGTAATCGAGGCCGACCAGCACATCGTCGAGTACCAGCAGCTTGAGCGCGGGCGAGGGCGCGGACGGCACGCAGGCCAGCCGCCCGGCCAGATAGAACGCAAGTGCCAGCGCAGAGAGCCGCGCCTCGTTGAGGAAATGCTGAGGCTGTGAAGGGTAGTAGCCACGGAATTTCAATCGCAGGAACAATTCCTTGCCGTCGAAGCCGCGCTCCTTCGTCAACCGCTTGTTGTTATAGGCGACGGTCCCTCGCTCGAACGGGTCCAACTCCATTTCCGCATGGCCCAGATCCGCCAAGAGCTTGTTGACGTGGGGGAGGAGGGCGTCCAACGCCGCCTGAAGGCGGGTATTGAAGGCGTCGCAGGCCGCCTCAACCGGTGCCAGGTAATTGCCTCGCCAATAGTGCTTTACCGGCTTTGCGCGCTTCACGGCATTCCAGTTTTCCCCGAGAGTTTCGCTCGAAGTGGCATCGGCGAAGTCGGCGAGCAGCGTGTCGATAGCTAGGTTGAACAGATTTGGTCGGTTCTGGCCATGGAACGCGTTGGTTTCCAGCAACGCATGGTAGTCGAGGAAGGAGCTTCGAAGTGCCGCCAAGGCCACGCGGGGATCTGCGATCGGCGAACCTGGATGACGCAATTCGGTCCATTCCAGCGGCGGCTGGCCATCGTCGAAGGTTACGGTGACGCGCGGCGTCAGCGTCGGATCGAGCGGGTGGACGTGCCTGTGGTTCTTGAGCGCATCCCGGTGCGGGCGGCGCGCGAAGAGATCGCGCAGAGCCTTGTAGATCGAGGACTTGCCTGCGCCGTTCTCTCCATAGACGATCAGGTTTCGACCATTGACAGGGATCTCTAACTCAGCGCTGAACGCGCGATATGCGCGCAATGAAAGCCTCTCGATCCTCAAGGGCTTCGGCGCTTCCTCTGCCCTCCCAAGGTCCGTCATCGGCTACCCATCGCACCCGTATTGCAGCCGTGCCACGGACTCGATCCGGCTGGCGGCTTGTCCACCAGACCGACATTGACCAGCCGCGTGTCGCCGCCCCCAACGCTCCGCTTCAAACAAGCCGCCGATGGGGTCTTCGGCACCGCCCGATTGGCGATCAGCCGGGCGACGGCCTCTGCCTCCATCGCGCACACGTTGTGCGGCAGCCCGCTCAATCCGACGAGATCGTTGGCTGTCTTGCTATTCAGCGCCGAACAGAACGGTCCGGAGAGCTGATCGGCGACGGGAGGATCGAGCGGCGGCGCCGGTGCCGGAGGCTGCGGCCGTCCCGCGGGCGCGATCTGTTGGCCGGCGGCGAGCAGCGCCTTGCCGAGCCTGTCGCGCCACCCCCCGAACATGTCAGGCGCGCCCCTCGATGATGCGGACCGCGTCGACGGACTGGAGGTCGAAAAGCGCGGCGTAGAGGGGATGGGCGGGGTCGGCGAGGTGGCGGGACCAGTCGTCGGCCGAGCGGGCGAGCGCGGGACCTTCCAGCTCCGCCAGCCTCATCAGCCCCGCCGCGCGCGCGGCGGCGAAGGGGCTCAGGCCCCGCGCCTGCAGCTCCTCGGCGAAGAACAGCTCATAAACGAAGGCGTTGATGAGGGCTTCGAGGCGTTTGGCAGCTGCTGGCATCTCAGCCTCGTGGCAACGAGTCACCGCTTTTGCGAGACCTGCGAGCGCGCCTTGTTGCTCGGCGGTCAAAGCCGGCACGGGCACGGTCAACATCCTGTCCTTACGGAATTGCGGTCGACCGCCGCTGAAGGGATCGCCGTAGCTTGGGAACCGCATCCGATAATAAAAATCGAGCGGTTTCGAAAGCATCATCGCGAGGAGCGACCAAGGATCGTCCGGTAGCAGGATGAATGCAGTTTTGTTAAAGCAAAATCCCTCCTCATCGACAAAAGCATGCAGCTCGCGCGATGTCTCGTTATAAGCGATTTTCGTTTTGTCGAATGCATCCCAATAGGCGCAGGCGCGAAGTTCCCACCAATATTCCCCTTTGTCGGTGCGCTTCTTCAACTCCGTTCGCCATTCAGAAAGGTGCTTGAACAATGCCGGGTGCTCGGCCGCGAATATTCGCTCGGCTTGGGTTTCGGATCGGCTCGACCAAGGCCATCCTCCCCGAATGTTCGAGCCGGACGGGATGGCGATGATGTACTGGTCCGAGTAGCCATGCTCCCACCGGCCAATCTCGCCGCCATCGATCCATGGCCGGATGAATGCCTTCTTGGCGCCTCCCGCTAGCAGCCTCTGCCTCTCGGCGCCGTCGATCAGAAAGGCGGCGTTAAATCCCGTGAGTATCCCTCGATAGAACTCTTCGCCTACGAGATCCGCCACTTTTGATTCGACCCCATCCATTCGGTCAGCGATCGAGCGCATTTCCGGCGGCGCGAAGCTCCACCCGGCAGGGTCAAGCTCGCTCGGTCTCATCGCAGGCGAACTTTCGCGTACGATCGCTCCGAGGCGGGCGATGTCGTCGAGGGTTTTGATCGGCAGCGCCCTGAACGGCATGTCCCCACCCATCCCGTCGATCCCGATATAGACGGTGCTGTCCACCGCCGCTCTGAAAACCGGGAACTCTCCGAAATCGATGATCACAAGCGGTTGAAATTTCTCGCTGAGCAACTGGCGCGTCGCCGCGCCGTACCCGGCCCGCATATATTTATTCGAAGTGATGAATGAGATGACACCACCCTTAACAAGAAGGCTTTCTGTGGCCTTGAAGAAATAGGTGAGAAGGTCCGATGAGCCGGTGAAGAAGCCCGGATAGTCGGCTTTCAGTGCAGCTTTCAGCTGCGGGTCGATATTTCCTGACCGAATGAAGGGAGGGTTCGCCAGCGCGATGTCGAACCAGCCGCTGGTTGCGGATGGCTCAAACCCAAACATCCATTCCGGGTCAAAGAAGGACGCACGGCCGTTCGGATCGAAAGGATCCCACGCCGCAAGCTTGTCGGCATCGTCGCCGGCGAAGGTGCGTTCGCGCTTCACCTCGGCGGCGATGTCCTCCCGCAGCGCCTTGATCCGCTTCTGCACCGCGCGCTTGGCGGCGCCGTTGGCGGCGGCGAAGAAGGCGCGGTTGGCCTCGCGCAGGTCGCGCTGCTTTTCGCGCAGGTCTTGCGTCACCAGTCCCGTTTGGCCCCTGCGGTGCAAGGGCGTGAGCGTGTTCGCCGCGACGAACTTGGCCTCGAGGTTGGGCAGCGGCGTGATGCCGCGATTGGGGCGGCTGGGATCTTCCTTCTGCTCGACCGCGAGGCTGATGAAGCAGCGCAGCTTGGCGATCTGCACCGCGATCGGCTGAATATCCACGCCGTGGAGGCACCGGTCGATCAGGAACAGCTTGCGCGTGTAATCGGGATAATGGCCGCTTTCGAACTTGGCGTCGAAATCGGTGAGCGCCGCGCGGGCTTTTTCGATCTCCGCCGCACGCTCGTTGGCGGCGGGAATGTTCTCCGCCTCGGCGAGCTGCCGCTCGTAATAGAGCCGGTTGCGCGCCCGCCATTTCTCGCCCCCCGGATCGAGCACGTCCAGCACGTGCACCAGCTTTTGCAGCAAGCCGAGCGGGAAGGCTCCGGAGCCGACGGCGGGGTCGATCGCCTTGCAGCTTTCGATGGCAGCGATCAGCGCATCGACTTGCACAGGGCTGAAATCGTGGCTGCGGCTGGCGAAGCTCAGCAGCGCTCGGAGGCGGGCTTCGTCCTGTCCTTCCGCACTCGCCGAAGAGGCGGGGTTGGGGCTCGAGACGTCGAGCTCCCCCGGCCTGTCGAGCGCCAGCGCCTGCGTCCGCGGCCGCTTCAGGTTCAACTCGCCCGGCAGTCTGGGCAGCAGCCAGGCGACCAGTGCTTCGTCGACCATGAAATCGACCACCTCGCGCGGCGTGTAGAAGCTGCCGGATTTATTCCGGGCGGTGGTCCTGGTGTCCTCGTTGTAGGAGGCGAGCAAGTTTTCGAATACCTTGCCGAGCAGCTCGGGATCGAGCGCGGCTTCCTCTTCAAGCGGGGTGTTTTCCTCGACTGTAAACTTGTAGCGCTGGAACAGGTCGATGAGGCCGGCAACATCGACGACGCGCCGCCTTCCGAAATACACCGAGAGATCGACGTTCTTTTGCACCCCGAAGAAGAGCGCGTTGGGCAGCCGCGGCTGCTTGTCGGGCTGATCGGAGAAACCGTCGATACGCAGGATCATCGGTCCGCGCTCGCGTTCCGCCAGGTCTTTGCGTGGATCGTCGGCGCCGACCTCGCGATCGAGGCATTCGAACAGGCCGCCATTGAGGAAGGGGACGCTCTCGAATGCCTTCAGGGCATTCGCAGGCTCGGCGAACAGCCCGGCGTGGCGATAAACGTGGTGGCCCAGATAATCCTTCGACTGCCCGCCTTCGTCCTGCCGCCAGCGACGGGCGTCCATTTCGGTGTTGAGTGTCGCGAAGAAAAGGTTTTGCAGCACGGCAAGATAATAGCCGTGCCCGTTGGGCGTGGAGGCGGGGGGTTCCTTCAGCAGCTTCGCTAGGGCCCCGGCATCGAACAGCGCCTCCGGCACAAGCCGCTTTTCCTTGATAAACCAGACGAACATCAGCCGCGTGAGCAGCCGGATCAGCGCGATCTCCTTGGCGCCGTCGCCACTTCCCTGGCCTTTCGGGAAGCTCACGAGATTCTTGGAGGTGGTGGCCCAGGCGAACCAGTCCGCGAGCTCTTCGTAGAAGCGCTTGTTGAGCTCGGCCGCCGACAGAGTATCGAGCCAGAGATCGTAGAGCTTCCGGAAATCGGAAGGCGCCTTTCGCGCGGCGAGGGAAGACAGCGACAGATCGGCCAAAATCTCGACATGCGCCCGGTGTGGGCTGACGAGGTCGATGTCCTTGACCAGGCTGATACGACCGCCGACCACGTCGCGCGAAGGATCGCGAAGGTCGGCCCGCCGGTCGATCACCGCAAGCGTCGCGCTGGCCCCATGGCGGAACAGCAGGATCGCGGGCATCGCGAAGCCGCGATTGAAGGCGCGTACGATGCCGACAAGCTGGCGTCGCGACCAAGACTCGTCGTCGAGATCGACCGCGAGGAACACAAAGGAATCGATTGCCCCGCGTTGGAACGCCTCGCCGGTCGCCGGATCGCCGCCGCGCGACAGGGCAGGCAATTCGTCGCCGGTGAGCTGGAACAGGAAGTGCACTGAACGCCAGCGGTCGAGCCCCTCGAATTTGCCGGGGTCCATTTCGAGCGCGGCCAGGAATTTGGACGGCTGCGAAGGCGCGTCCAGCGTCTTCGGGCTGCGATAGCCGAGCGCGTCGAGCAGCACGCGCCCGGCGGCCGCGACATCTCTGTCGCCGAGCCCCGCAATGGCGTCGCGGATGGCGGCCAGGCGTTGCGGCGTGTGGCTCATGCCGTCGCTCCCGGTTTGCGTACGATCAGCCAGGTGATGAGATCGTATTCGGAGCCTGCCCGCGCCTGTGCCGTTTCATCCGGCACCTTGGCACCGCGCCCGCTCGTAAGCGCAGCCAAGGTCCGCGATGCCGCCGTCTCACCGATCGACGCCACGGCCGCCTCAATCAGCGCATCGTACCGGTCCAACGCCTCACCTTGCTCGGTCTCGTCGTCAAAGGCGTTGCACAGCGCTTCGAACGGCTCGGTGCGGCCAAGGCTGAGCGCGCGCCAGGCTTCCAGGATCGGTTTCGGCTGTCCGAACGCGAAGCGGATCGCCCCATCGTCTTTCACATAGACGAGATAATAGGGATCGAGCGGGTTGATCTTCACCTGTTCGGGGTTCGGATCGGGCGGACGGCGCCGTAAGCAGAAGATGGCGCCGGGATCTGCCGGGCCGCCCTCGATCTCGTTGGGTACGATGGCGTGGAGGCCGAGCGGTGCCTCGCGAAGCGCGTCTTCGTTGGCCTTGGCGAAGCCAAGCAGGTCGGCGCGGAAATCATCGAGCGCAAAGTCGGCGAGTGTGACGCCGCCACTGCTCTCCTCGAGATCGAACACTTCGTCCTTGAGCCGTTGCAGCTGCGCATCGCGCCAGCGCAGATCGGCCTGGGCCTCGACCTGTTTGTTGAGCAAATCGTCGTCGCCGGTCGCCGACAGATCGACGAGCCGCATGCGCGCTTCGACCCGACCCTTGAGCCCGAGATATTTGTTGAGTTCCTCGGTCGGCCAGAAATTCACCATGCGGATCGCCTCGTTGAGGCTGCCGATCCGGTCGATCCGCCCGAACCGCTGGATCAACCGCACCGGGTTCCAGTGGATGTCGACATTCACCATCAGGTCGGCATCCTGAAGGTTCTGCCCTTCGGAAATGCAGTCTGTCGCCACCAGCAAGTCGATCTCGCGAGCCTGCTCCGCCCTCCTCATGTCGGCGCGCCGCTTCGCCCGCGGCGCGAAGTTGACAAGAATGTCCTGGAAATGGGCGCGGCCCAGCGTCGCCTTGCACGCGCTGCCTGTTACCAACGCGGCTTCGAGCTTCAATTCCTTCGCGAGCGGCAGAAGCTGATCGTACAGGTAGCGCGCCGTATCGGTGTAGGCCGTGAACAGGATAATCTTGCGATTAGGTTCCCCGTTCCGGTTGCGCGAAGGGTTGCTTGCCTTGGCGCGGACAATCTCAACCAGCTTTTCGAGCTTGGCGTCGCGCTCCGGCGTGACCTGCCGCGCGGCATCCGCGAGCCCGACGATCCGCTCCCGGTCGCGCAACAGCGCCGCCTTCCATCCGTCGCGATCGATATGCCCGAGCCGGTACTTGAGTGCCCCGCCGATCTCGAAGGCTTCCTCCAGTTCCTCGTCCAGATCTTCCTCGCCATTCAGTTCGGCTTCGATCGATGCCACTTCATCGAAGACATCGAGTTCGTCGACCCGGCGGTCGATACGTTCGATCATTCGGTCCATCGTCACCCAGAACGAATTGACCGAACTCTCCAGGCGCTTGAGGAAGCCGGACTTCATCATCGCAATCAGATATTTCTCGCGGGTGCCCTGATCGAAATTGCCGCCCTTGTCATAATACTGCTGATGTTCGGGCAGGACGAACTTCAAAGGGCTGTAGAGCGCAAGTTCCAGCCGACCGATCGCCCCGTCCACGTCCTCGAAGGCGGGGAAGCCTCCCTTGGTGTCGATGTTGGCGAAGATCGATACCGGAGGGGTGCGCTTCGGGAAGCTGCCGATGCGCTCCATCGATGCGGCGTAGTGCTGCTCGACGTGCTTGCGCGAGCGCGCGATGGTCACGCCGTCGAGCAGTCCGAAGAGTGCGGGAGGGAGATCGGCGAGCAGACTGGCCGCGTCGCCGCTGCCACGTTTTGCCCAGTCGACGAACTTGCGTTGCGCCTGGCCGATCATCAGCGAGAGGTTCGGCACCCCGATTTCGGCAAAACCGTCGTTGTTATCGGCTGAAATCAGATCGAGCTGCGCTTTGAGATCGCTGAGGTCATTGTTCACCGGCGTGGCGGAGAGCAGCAGAACCTTGGTCTTGAGCCCCGACTTGACGATTTCGTCCATTAGGCGCTCGTATCGCGTCGTTCGACCGGAGCCGCTCCGATTGCGCGAGGCGTTCCGAAAATTGTGCGATTCGTCGATGACGACGAGATTGTAATTCCCCCACTCGATCTTTGCGAGATCGATGTCGCCGACCCTGCCCTTTTCGCGCGAAAGGTCCGTGTGCGAGAGCACGGTATAGCCGAACCGGTCAGCGCGGAGAGGATTCAAGTCGCTGTTGTTGATTGCAAGATAATCGGTCCAGTTTTCGCGCAGCTTCTTGGGGCAGAGAACCAGCACGTTCTTATTGCGCTTCTCGTACCACTTGATAACGCCGAGCGCGGTGTAGGTCTTTCCCAAGCCCACGCTGTCGGCGAGGATGCAGCCGCCGTGTCGCTCCAGCTTCGACAGGATTGCGCGAAGCCCGTCGCGCTGGAAATCGAACAGCGCCTGCCAGATCGCAGTTTGGTCGAACGCGGTCTGCTCAAACTGGGCGGCCTCATCGGCCTGCTTGGCCAGGTAGTCACCGAAGATGTGGAGTAACGTTTTGAAATAGACGAACTCTGGACTGGCATGGGCGTAGCTGGCCTCGAGCGCGCGCAGGACTTCCTCGCGCACGTCGTCGGTCAGGTTTTCGTCGGACCAGAGTTCGTTGAACCAGGCCAGCAGGTCTTCCCTGTCGCGGTCGCCATCGACAACAAGGTTGAGCTCGATATTCGACGTACCGCCGAGCCCCAGGCCGTTCATGGTGAAATTCGAACTGCCGAGCAGCGCATGGGCGCGCCGACCGTCGTCGATGTGGATCAGCTTGCCGTGAAGCAGGCCGGAGCGTTTTACGGAGCGAATCTCAACAAGGTCCCTAACCCATCGCGCGCAACGCAGTGCGACGGCCCTCTGCCTGATCTGCTCAGTCAGGCGAAGCCCATCCTCGCCGAACGAGAAGGCCGGGGGGATCAGTCCTGCGCTGTCGGCATACTTGAGGAAGCGCGGCTCGCCGAACAGGAAGCGCATATGGCCGACATCGTCGAGCGTCGTGCGAAGGCTCTCATAGGCGAAAGTGGTAAAATAGGCGGAGACGATCGAAAGGCGACTGCCCTCCAGTGCCCTCTCCGTGATGAACTGGTGAACTGCCCCTCTGCTGCGATTGTCCCTGATGCCCGACCTAATATTCGCCACGGGCCTCCCTTCATCCGTTCACTGCCTGATGCCAGACAGCGGGCCGAGTTGAAAGGGGCAGGTTGGCCGCTTCCCAGCTCTGTGAGCGGTCAGAGCGGACCGATCGGCGCTTCGAGCTGGCCGGCCGCACGACCGCTGGGGTGCGACGCTCGATCCTCACGGATCGACTTGCTCTCTCGGTGCTTATCCGGTGCTCATCAGACTAGGAACGCCGCCCGGGCAGAGTATTTTTGCTGCTAAGCAGCTGAATTTTATGGTGGACGCACCAGGGCTCGAACCTGGGACCCGCTGATTAAGAGTCAGCTGCTCTACCAACTGAGCTATGCGTCCGCGCCTCGTGGGCAGACGGGGCATCTAGTGGGGCCCCGGGGATATTGCAATGCCGCCGCCGGGCGTCAGCGGCGGCGCTTTTCGAGGCGGGTGCGCCTGTCGATCGACATCAGGATGCCCAGGCAGATCATGCAGGTGAGCATGGCCGATCCGCCATAGGAGATCAAAGGAAGCGGGATGCCGACGACGGGGGCGAGGCCCATCACCATCATCAGGTTGATCGCGACGTAGAAGAAGACGGTCAAGGTCATCCCCGCCGCGGCCAGCCGATCGAACCGGTCCTTCGCCTCCTGCGCCACCCGCATTCCCCATTGCAGCAGCAGGAAGAGGAGAAGGATGATGACCAGCCCGCCCATCAGGCCCCATTCCTCGGCGATGGCGGCGAAGATGAAGTCGGTCTGCGGCTCGGGGAGGAAATCGCCGCTCGCCTGGGTGCCGTTCAGCATGCCCTTGCCGAACAATCCGCCCGACCCGATCGCGATCTTCGACTGGGTGAGGTGATAGCCGGCGCCGAGCGGATCGAGCTCGGGATTGAGGAAGATCAGCACGCGCTCCTGCTGGTGGGGCAGCAGGAGGAACCAGTAGATTGCGGGGATCGCCGCCGCGGCGGCGAGGCCGCCGCCGACGAACAGACGGAGCGGCAGGCCGGCGAGGTACATCATGGTGATGGTGTTGAGCACGATCAGCATCGTCGTGCCGAGATCGGGCTGGAGCAGGATGAGCAGGATCGGCAAGGCGAGCAGCGCGCCGACCGGCCAGATCGCCGACCACCGGCGGATCTCGCGCGGCGGCACGTGGGCGTAGAAACGGGCCAGGCAGAGCACGATCACCGGCTTCATCAGCTCCGACGGCTGGAGCCGCAGCAAGCCGAGATCGAGCCAGCTCCGCGCGCCGCCGGCGACCACGCCGAGCGCCAGCGTCAGGATGAGCAGCAGGATCCCGGCGCCGTAGGCCGCGAAGGCGTAATCGTGGAAAGTCTGCGGCCGGAAATAAGAGAGGAAGAGGGCGAGGCCGAGAAACACCGTGACGCGCATGGAATGGGCCAGCGCCCAGCGCGAGAAGTCGCCGTCGGCGACCGAATACAAAGCGAGGATGCCGATCCCGCCGAGCGCGCAGACGATCCACAGGGCCCGCCAGGGAAGCTGCGCCACCGGCGCCGGGACGAAGGACAGGGCCATCAGGTGGTTCCGCCCGGCGGCGGCGCCGCGCCGCGGCCGCGTCCGGCCATCCAGGCGGCGGTGCGCCGCTCCATCCGCTCGATCATGCTGCCGCCCCATTGCGCCTCGAGCGCGGTCAGCGACTGCATGGCGAGGTCCTTGTCGAACAGATAGGTGAGCACGTCCTTCGCCACCGGCGCCGCGGCGCGCGCGCCGCCGAGGCCGTGCTCGATCACCACCGCTCCGGCGTAAAGCGGCTGCTCGAACGGGGCGAAGAAGACGAACAGGCCGTGGTCGCGGTAGCGCCAGGCCCCGCTCTGGCCCCGCTGCCCTCCGGCGATCCGGCGGACCTGGGCGGTGCCGGTCTTGCCGCACATCTGGATGTTCGGAAAGGGCAGGCGGCTCGCGCCCGCGGTGCCGTGGCCGTTCACCACTTCCCACATGCCCCGGCGGACCTTCTCGAAATGGTCGGGCGCGTAGCCGAGGCCCGCGACCCGCGGACCCTCGCCCTGGATCAGCCGGGGACGGATCTTCCGGCCCGAGGCGATGCAGGCGGCCATCACGCCCAGCTGCATCGGATTGAGGATCAGATAGCCCTGGCCGATCGAGGCGTTGAGGGTATCCGACTGGGTCCAGTCGGGCCGCTCGATCAGTCGCGGATTCTGGGCGTGGCGGCGGCGCTTCCAGGCGCTGTCCGGCACGGTCCCGAAGCTCTGCGACACCACAGGCAGGTCGAAGCGCTGGCCGAGGCCGAGCTCGCGCGCCACCGGGGCGATCCGATCGTAGCCGATGCGCCGCCCCATCGAATAGAAATAGGTGTTGCAGCTGCGCGCGATCGCGGTGTGCATGTTCATCGAGCCGTGGCGGCCCAGGCAGCGGAAGAAGCGGTTGCCGAGCTGGAAGCCGCCCGGGCAGTTGACCCGTTCTTCCGGATCGACGCCGGCTTCGAGCAGGGCCATGGCCACCATCGGCTTGATCGTCGAGCCGGGCGGGTAGAGCGAGTTCAGCACCTTGTTGCGCAATGGCTGGCGCTCGTCCTCGGAGAACATCTGCCATTCGGCGCGGCTGATGCCGTCGGCGAAGCTGTTGGGATCGTAGGACGGCATCGACGCCATGCACAGGAGGTCGCCGGTCCGGCAGTCCATCACCACGCAAGAGCCCGATTCGTCGCCGAGCCGGCGGGCCGCGAAGCTCTGCAGGCCGGCGTCGATCGTCGTCCTGAGCGGCGCCCCTTCGCGGTCCTCCAGCGTTCGCAGCTCGCGCACCAGCCGGCCGCGCGCGGTGACTTCGACCCTCGCCGCGCCGGGAGTGCCGCGCAGCCTTTGCTCCATGACCTTTTCGAGGCCTTCCTTGCCGACCTTGAAGCCCGGGGTGATCAGCAGCCGGTTGCGGTTCTCCGCCTCATATTCCTCGCGGTTGGGCGTGCCGACATAGCCGATCAGATGGCCGACGGCGGGGCCCTCGGGGTAGAAGCGGGCGAAGGCGCTCAGCGGCGACGCGCCGGGCAGCTCCGGCAGGCGCAAGGTTATTGCGGCATATTTCTCCTCGCTGAGATTCTCGGCGACCGCGACCGGCTGGAACCCTGCGGCCTGCGCCAGCTCGCGGCGGATCCGTTCGACTTCCTCCGCCGGCAGTTCGAGGAGCCTTGCGACCTCCGCGATGACGCGGTCTGCGTCCTCGAGCTGGTCGGGGATGAGATCGACCCGGAAGTTGCTCCGGTTGTAGGCCATCGGGATGCCGTTGCGGTCGTAGATGATCCCGCGCCGCGGCGGGATCAGCCGCATCTGGACGCGGTTCTCGTCGGCGAGGCTGGCGTAGCGCTCGTTCTCGGCGATCGAGATATAGGCCATCCGGCCGGCGAGCAGGGCCGCGATGGCCCACTGGCCGGCATTGAGGACGAAGGCGCGCCGCGAGAAGGTGACCGCCTGGTTGCTCTCGGTGACGAGGGGGCCGCCGCGCCGGCTCATCGCGACAGCCGCCAGCGGTCGAGCGCCAGCACGAAGCGCGCGGCGAGCGGGTAGACGAGGATCGCGACGCCGAGCTGCGGGAGGAGGACGGAGAAGCGCATCGGCGCGCCCATCAGCAGCGCGACGTACCAGGCCGCGGCGGTGTGGAAGAGGACCGCGGCGGCGGCGATCAGCCAGTCCATCCAATAGTCGCGAAAGCCGACGCGGCTGTCGATGAAGTCGCAGGCGAGGAACAGGATCGTCCAGGTCGCCATCGACTGGCCGAGCGGATGGCCGGCGACGAGATCGTTGAACAGGCCGAGGGCGAGCGCCATGTACGCCGGCCAGATCTCCGGGCGGAGCAGCCGCCAGGCGATCGCCACCAGCAAGGCGAGCTCGGGCACCAGAGGCCGCGAAGCGACGATCGGCAGCAGAGCGAGCATACTGGCCGCGAGCGTCGAGCCGACCGGCACGAAGCGGCGCCGGAGATCGCGAATCGCGACCTCGCTTCGCGAGCCCGCGATCCGGCTCATCGCCTTTGCCCCTGCGGCGGCGCCCCGCCCGGCACGGCGGCCTGCGGCCGTTGCAGCGCAGGCTGGTAGCGCGGGCTCTGCTGGCGCGGCGCCGGCGTGGCGGCCTTGGGCTGGCCTTCGCCGGGCGGCGGCGCCGCGACGGTCACCGGCGCCTGCTGGAGCGGCGGCGCCGCGTCCAGCGGACCGGTCGCCGCCGGCTGGTAGGGACGCTGGACGACCGCGAAATCGGCGCGCGCCGGCTCGGCGATCGGCGCGCCCAGCGCCTTGTCGCCGTCGAGCCGGACGACGCGCGCGACCGGTATGCCCGGCGGGTAGAGTCCCCCCACCCCCGAAGTGACGAGGATGTCGCCGACGTGGAACGGATTGGGCCCGACTTCGAGAGTCCTGAGCTCGATCAGGCCCTCGCCGGTGCCGTGCGCGAATGCCGAGGTTCCGTTGCGGACGAGGCGCACCGGCACGTTGCTCTGCGCATCGGTGATGAGCAGGATCCGCGCCGCCCAGCGGCCGGTCTCGAGCACCCGCCCGATCAGCCCTTCGGGGGCCCTGACCGGCTGGCCGATCGCCACGCCGGAGGCCGAGCCGGCCGACAGCGTCGCCAGGCGACGGCCCGATGCGTAGGTCGAGCCGACGATGCGCGCCACCGTCACCTCGTCCTCGATCTCCCCGGCGAGGCCGAGCAGCTGGCGGAGACGGCGGTTCTCGAACTCGATGATGCGGGCGCGGATCAAGGTGCGCCGCGATTCCTCGACCTCGCGCTTCAGCTCCGCATTTCGGGAGCCGGCGCGCCAATAATTGCCGATGCCCTCGAAGATGCCGCCGAAGAAGCCGCCGACCCTGCTGGCGCCGCGGCTGATCGGCGTCGTGGCGTCGAGCGCGGCGCCCTTCAGGGCGCGGAAGCCCTGCGGGTCGATCGCGGCGATCGCGAGCAGCAGGATGGCGAACAATATGCCCGCCACGGCCACGACATAGCCGAGGAACAGTCCATATTGCGCCCTGCGGGAGAAACCCGTGCGCCGGCTGGACGGCGGCGCCATGTCCGGTCTCCGCTCAGGCCGTCAGCAGGACGCCGCGGAAGACTTCCTCTTCCAGAGCCCGTCCGGTGCCAAGCGCGACGCAGGTCAAGGGGTCGTCTGCGACGGTGACGGGAAGCCCGGTCTCGTCGCGAAGCACCTCGTCGAGGCCCTGGAGAAGAGCGCCGCCGCCGGTCAGCACGATGCCCTGGTCGACAATGTCCGCGGCAAGCTCGGGGGCGGTGTTCTCGAGCGCGATGCGGACGCCCTCGACGATCGTGCCGACCGGCTCCGAGAGCGCCTCGGCGATCTGGCGCTGGTTGATCGTGATCTCCTTGGGCACGCCGTTGACCAGGTCGCGGCCCTTGATGTGGACGGTCTGGCCGTCGGAGCCGTTGGGCGGCGGCTTGGCGATGCCGACCTGCTTCTTGATCCGCTCGGCCGTCGCTTCGCCGATCAGGAGGTTGTGGTTGCGGCGCACATAGGAGGAAATCGCCTCGTCCATCTTGTCGCCGCCGACGCGGACGGAGGTGGTATAGGCGAGGCCGCGCAGCGACAGGACGGCGACTTCGGTGGTGCCGCCGCCGATGTCGACGACCATCGACCCGATCGGCTCGGTGACCGGCATGTCGGCGCCGATCGCCGCCGCCATCGGCTCCTCGATCAGCCAGACCTGCGAGGCGCCCGCATTGGAGGCGGCGTCGCGGATGGCGCGGCGTTCGACCGAAGTGGAACCCGAGGGCACGCAGATCACGATTTCCGGCCAGCGCGGGAAGCGGCGCTTGCCGTGGACCTTCTGGATGAAGTGCTTGATCATCTGTTCGGCGACGTCGATGTCGGCGAT
The DNA here is from genome assembly GCA_036388255.1 of Allosphingosinicella sp. Taxonomy (GTDB): domain Bacteria; phylum Pseudomonadota; class Alphaproteobacteria; order Sphingomonadales; family Sphingomonadaceae; genus Allosphingosinicella. The sequence goes on from DASVSD010000024.1 coordinate 142,713, forward strand.
GACGCCGTCCCTCAGCGGGCGGATCGCCTCGATCTGGTCGGGAGTCTTGCCCATCATCATCTTGGCGTCGTCGCCGACCGCCTTCACGCGCTTGACCCCGTTGATCGTCTCGATCGCGACCACCGACGGCTCGTTGAGGACGATGCCGCGGCCGCGCACGTAGACGACCGTGTTCGCCGTGCCGAGGTCGATCGCCATGTCGTGCGAGGGGAACTTCAGGAACCGGAAGAAGGACATTTGGATACTCGCTTCCAGATGGGGGCCTACGCGCCGAAAACCGGCTCTCCCCCGGGGATTGCTTCTATAGGGTGCCCCCTGTGCAAGCGCCACATTCTCGTGAACGACATCTCGCGGGACGGCGCCGCTTGGGCTAGGGATGTTCCCATGTCAATAAGGCGCCTTCCCGAGCATCTGGTCAACCGTATTGCGGCCGGCGAAGTGGTGGAGCGACCCGCCAGCGCGTTGAAAGAGCTTGTGGAAAACGCGATCGACGCGGGCGCGGCGCGGATCGCGGTGTCGCTGAGGGCCGGCGGGATCGAACGGATCGAGGTCGCGGACGACGGCTGCGGCATGGACCCGGCGGAAATGGCGCTCGCCTTGGAGCGGCATGCGACCTCGAAGCTGCCAGGCGACGCGATCGAGGATGTTTCCACGTTGGGCTTCCGCGGCGAAGCCTTGCCCTCGATTGCGAGCGTCGCGCGGCTGACCGTCGAGAGCCGGGTACGCGGCGCCGACGGCTGGTCGCGCACCGTCGACAATGGCCGGCTGACGGGGGAGGGCCCCGCGGCGCTCCCTCCGGGAACGCGGATCGTGGTCGAGGACCTGTTCGCCCGCGTCCCGGCGCGGCGCAAGTTTCTCCGCTCCGACCGCTCCGAATATGCCGCCTGCCTCGATGTGGTGAAAAGGCTGGCGATGGCGCGGCCCGATATCGGCTTCAGCCTCGATCATGACGGCCGCCGCCCGATCGCGGTGCAGGCCGGCGACGACGGTCCGGCGAGGGTGGCGGCGCTGACCGACCGAGCGCTCGGCGAGAACAGCGTCGCGATCGATTACCAGCGCGGCTCCGCCAGGCTCGGCGGCGTGGCGGGGCTGCCGACCTTCAACCGCGGCGTCGCCGACCACCAATATCTGTTCGTGAACGGGCGCCCGGTGAAGGACCGGCTGCTGATCGGCGCGGTGCGCGCGGCCTATCAGGACCTGCTCGCCCGCGACCGCCACCCGATCGTCGCTTTGTTCGTCGAGCTTCCGCGCGAGGAGGTCGACGTCAACGTCCACCCGGCCAAGACCGAGGTCCGCTTCCGCGACCCCGCCGGGATCCGCGGCCTGATCGTCGGGGGGCTGCGCCACGCGCTCGACGCGGCGGGTCATCGTTCCGCGCAGCAGCCGGCGACCTTCTCCGGCTGGCGGCCAGAACCGGCCCCGATCCGCAGCCCGAGCTTCCCTTTGCCGCCGCCCGGGCAGTCGAACGTTTTCGAGGAGCGCGCGGGCTACGCGCCTGCCGCGAGGGGCGAGACCGCCTTCGAGCCCGTGCCGGAAGCGCGCAGCTACCCGCTGGGCGTCGCCCGCGGCCAGGTCGCCGCCACCTATATCGTCGCCGAGGCCGAGGACGGCCTCGTGCTCGTCGATCAGCATGCGGCGCACGAGCGGCTGGTGCTCGAGCGGATGCGCAAGGCGATGGCCAATGGCGGCGTCGCGCGCCAGGCTCTGCTGCTTCCGGAGGTGGTGGAGCTCGAGGAGCCCGCCTGCGACCGGCTCGAGGCGCGGGCCGCGGAGCTCGCCGAGATGGGCCTCGAGCTGGAGCGTTTCGGCTCCCGCGCCGTGCTGGTCCGCGCGACGCCGGCGATGCTCGGCGCGGGCGACGTCAAAGGCCTGGTCACCGACCTCGCCGACGAGCTCGCCGCTTTCGATCAGGCTTTGTCGCTGAAGGAGCGCCTCGATCATGTCGCCGCGACCATGGCCTGCCACGGCTCGGTCCGCGCCGGGCGCCTGCTCTCGGTCGCCGAGATGAACGCCCTGCTGCGGGAGATGGAGGTGACGCCGCATTCGGGCCAGTGCAATCACGGCCGCCCGACCTGGGTGAAGCTGGCCCACGGCGACATCGAGAAACTGTTCGGACGGAAATGAGCAAGGAGCAGGACGGAGACAGGCTGGTGACGATCGCGGCGGTCTACAGCCGCGGGGAGCTCTATGCTCTTCTCGGGCTGCTCCGCAGCAACGGGATTTTCGCTGCGACGGTCGGGGAGAATCACGCGCGGGTCGACTGGGCGATCGTCGTTGCGCTGGGGGGCGTGCAAGTCCAGATCCGGGCGTGCGACGCCGCGCTCGCCGCCGAGCTGCTCGATTCCGTCGATCCACGGCCCTTTCGGGGGCCGGTCTTCGCGCCCTCCCGCGCGGTCGACATCGCCCTGATGCTGTTGCTGTTCATTGTCGGGATGGGGACGCCGCCGCCGGCGCGGATCCCGGCCACCTACTTCATCGCACCGCGCCATTCGCTCGCCAGCAAGGCGAAATAATCGTCGTCCACCCATTCGCCGCCGCACCAGAAGCTCTGGATAAAATGGCCCTCGTGGCGAAAGCCGAGGGCGCGCAGCACCGCTTTCGACGCCTCGTTCGGAGCGGCGGCGACCCCGACGAAGCGGTGGATGCCATGCTCGGCGATCAGATGGTCGATGATCGCGGCGACCGCTTCTCGGGCATAGCCGCGGCGATGGAAGGCGGGGTGGATGCGATAGCCGACCTCGACCTGGTGCTCGCCGGGCACGTTGAAGCCGATGCCGATATCGCCGACCATGGCACCGTCCTCGCGCCGCTCGACGATATACTGGTACCAGCTGTGGTCGGGCCCGTCGTCGCCCGGCTGCTTGGTCTGCATGTCCTCGACCATCTGGCGGACGAAGCCCGGGCGGTCCTCGCGATGGGGCGTCCAGCGGCTCATCTCCGGATCGCACCAGCTTTCGACCAGGGCCTCGAGATCCTCGTAGCGCGCGCGGCGCAGGACGAGGCGTTCGCTCTCTGCAAAGATGCCCGGGCTTGTCGCGATCCGGTTCACGGGCATCAGGTGCGGAACCGAGCGGCTTCTTCCGAGCCGGCTGTGGCATTGCCTTCGCTGTAGCTGTGCGCGCCGGCACCGGCGAGGCGGCCGCCCTCCACGATCAGATATTCCTCGCGGATCGGACGGCCCTCGAACCAGCATTCGAGGATCTCGCGCACGCCGGCGGCATAGCGCGCCTGCGCGGACAGGCTCGTCCCGGAAATATGGGGCGTCATGCCGTGATGGGGCATGGTGCGCCACGGATGATCGGCCGGCGCCGGCTGCGGGAACCAGACGTCGCCGGCATAGCCCGCGAGCCGGCCGCTCTCGAGCGCGCGCGCCACAGCGTCGCGGTCGGCGATCTTGCCGCGGGCGGTGTTGACCAGATAGGCGCCGCGCTTCATCCGCGCGATCATCGCTTCGTCGAAGAGGTTCTCGGTCTCCGGATGGAGCGGGCAGTTGATCGTCACCACGTCGCAATGCGGCAGCATATCCTCGACCCTGTCGTGCCAGACGAGGCCAAGCTCGCGCTCCACTGCCGCCGGCAGCCGGTGGCGGTCGTGATAATGGAGATGGACGTCGAACGGTTTCATCCGCCGCAGCACGGCGAGGCCGATCCGGCCGGCGGCGACCGTGCCGACATGCATCCCCTCCACATCGTAGGAGCGGGCGGCGCAATCGGCGATGTTCCAGCCGCCGCGCCGCACCCAATCGTGGGAGGGGAGATAGTTGCGGACCAGCGACAGGATCATCATGACGACATGCTCGGCCACGCTGATCGAGTTGCAGTAGGTCACTTCGGCCACGGTGATGCCGCGATCGATCGCCGCCTGCAGGTCGACATGGTCGGAGCCGATGCCGGCGGTGACCGCCATGCGCAGCTTCGGCGCCGCTGCGATCCGTTCGGCGGTCAGGTAAGCGGGCCAGAAGGGCTGCGAGATGACGATCTCGGCATCGGCGAGCTGGCGGTCGAATTCGGAGTCGGCGCCGTCCTTGTCGGCGGTGACGACGAGCTCATGGCCGAGCCGCTCCAGATAGGGGCGCAGGCCGAGCTCCCCGGAGACGCTGCCGAGCAGGCTGCCCGGCTCGAAATCCACCGCCTGGGGGGAGGGGAGGGTCTGGCCGTCCGGGTAGACGGCCAGTTCGGGCAGGCCGTCGCGGGGATAGGAGGTCGGGTAGCCGTCGATCGGATCGGCATAGAGCACGCAAAGAACCTTGGCCATTTTGCCCTCCTATCCGTTCAATTCTCGAAGCTTGCGCCCGATTGCTTCAATCGGATGTGAAGCCGTTCCGGCGCGGCTCGCAAGAAGGCGCGGATAGCCCGCTTCCGCCTCCGCGATCAGGTCCCTGACGAAGCTCCCCGAGCGGACCTCGCGCAGGATGCGCCGCATCTCGGTGCGGGTGTCGGCGGTGACGATGCGGCCGCCACCCTTCAGGGCGCCGAACTCGGCGGTGTTGCTGATCGCCTCGCGCATCCCGGCTATGCCGCGCTCGTAGATGAGATCGGCGATCAGCTTCACCTCCGTCAGGCATTCGAAATACGCAACTTCCGGAGAGAAGCCGGCCTCGACCAGGGTCTCGAAGCCGGCATGGATCAGCTCCGGGATCGCCCCCCAGAGCACCGCCTGCTCGTTGAAAAGGTCGGCCTCACATTCCTCGGCGAAGCTGGTCTTGAGGATGCCGGCCCGGCCGCTGCCGATCGCCGAAGCGTAGGACAAAGCCAGAGGCTCCGCCTCGCCGCTCGCATCCTGCGCCACGGCGTAGAGGGCGATCAGGCCGCGGCCGCTTTGATATTCGTCGCGCAAAGCCGTTCCCGGCCCCTTGGGCGCGACCAGCAAGATGTCGAGGTCGGGCCGCGGCGCGATCAGCCCGAAATGCACGTTCAGGCCGTGCGAGAACAGCAGGGCGGCTTCGGGCCGAAGGCGCGCCGCGATCTCCTCGCGGTAGATCCTCGCCTGGTCCTCGTCGGCGGCGAGCATGGCGACCAGGTCGGCGCCGGCGGCGGCCTCGGCTGCCGTCATGACGTCGAAACCGTCCTCCGCCGCGCGGGCGCGGCTCGCGGAGCCTTCAGGCAGGCCCACAGTCACGGCGACGCCGCTGTCCCTGAGGTTCAGCGCCTGGGCGCGGCCCTGATTGCCGTAGCCGATCACGGCGACGCGGCGGCTCCGGATCAGCGCCGGATCGGCATCCTCGTCACGATAGACGCGCATCGAATTTCGCTAGGGCATGTTCGAAGCCGCGTCCATCGAGCGGCGCCTCGAAGCGCGGCCATTCCGGCGGCGGCTGGCGGCGGAACCAGGTATATTGCCTTTTGGCATATTGCCGCGTTGCGATGCGTCCGCGCGCCAGCGCCTCCTCGCGCGATATCTCTCCCCGCAGCCAGGCGGCGATCTCGCCGACGCCGATCGCGCGCATCACCGGCAGCGCCGGGTCCAGATTTCGCGCCAGAAGCGAACGAACCTCGTCAACGCCCTCTTCGGACATCATTTTTTCGAAGCGTTCGTCGCAGCGCGCGACCAGCCAGTCGCGCGGCGGCAGCAGGATGAGCGGGACCAGCCGCACGCGGCCGCCGATGCCGCCCGAGCGCTCCCGCTGCCATTCGGAGAGCGGCCGCCCGGTGGACCGCACCACTTCGAGCGCCCGCGCGACCCTGGCGGCGTCGGTCGGCCGCAGACGGGCGGAGGGATCCTCGCGGGTTAAGGCAGCGACGGCTTCCGCGACCCGGAGCGCTCGAACTTCCGCTCGTATCTCGGGGTCGATCGGCGGCACCGGCGCGATCCCGTCGAGCAAGGTCCGGATGTAGAGGCCTGTGCCGCCGGCGAGGATCGGCAGCCCCCCCCGAGCCTGCGCCGCCTCGATCTCGGCCCGCGCGTCGGCGGCCCAGTCCGCCGCCGAGCAGGGTCGCGCTCCGTCGCGCGTCCCGTAGAGCCGGTGCGGGGCTCTCGCTTCCTCGTCCGGGCCCGGGCGGGCGGTGAGGATCCGCAGGTCGCGATAGACCTGCGCGCTGTCGGCGTTGATCACCGTGCCTCGCGCGCGCTCCGCCAGGGCCAGCGCGAGGGCCGACTTGCCGCTCGCGGTCGGCCCTGCGATGAGCGCGAGCGAGGGAAGATCCATGTTCATCGCCACGTTGATAGCAGCCGAGCGGCTCACGAAGGACGACGTTTTTGCCGTCGCCGACCTTGTCGAGGATGCCGGCATGCGTGCGCATGCCTGGTCCTGGATCGAGGAGGGGAGCGCCGCCGACATCTGCTGCAAGGCCCTCGCGCACGAGGGTCCTCGAATTCGCGGCGCGATCGAAGGAAGGCGTCCCGGCGTCGACATGGTGGTGCAGCGCGAGGATGGGCTGCGCCGTCGCCGCCTTCTCGTCGCCGACATGGATTCGACGATGATCGAGGTCGAATGCATCGACGAGCTCGCCGATTATGCCGGGATCAAGGCCGAGATCGCGGCGATCACCGAGCGGGCGATGAGCGGCGAGCTCGATTTCGCGACCGCGCTGAGAGAGCGGGTCGCGCTCCTCAAGGGGCTTGACGAGGCCGCGATCGCCCGGTGCCTGGACGAGAGGGTGGGGATCACCCCCGGCGCGATCCAGCTGGTCCGCACGATGAAGCGGGAAGGGGCGCGGACGGTGCTCGTCTCAGGCGGCTTCACCGCCTTTGCCGACAAGGTGGGAGAGGCGATCGGCTTCGACGCGGTGGTCGCCAACGAGCTTCAGGTCGAAAGCGGCAGGCTCACCGGCGCGGTCGGGCTCCCGATCGTGGGGGCTCGGGCGAAACGCGATGCACTCCTGGACGCCGCAGCCCTCGCGGGCATCGACCCGGAGGAGTCGCTCGCCGTCGGCGACGGCGCCAACGACATTCCCATGCTGGAAGCGGCCGGGCTCGGCGTCGCCTTCAGCGCGAAACCCGCTGCGGCCGCTGCGGCTGACGCCCGGATCGAGCATAACGACCTCACAGCCTTGCTCTATGTGCAGGGGTACAAGAAGTCGGAATGGGAGCCAGGCTAAGCGGGCCGGCTCATGTCCGCGGCGATGGCGGCCAGCGCGAAGGCCACCGACCGCTCGCCGCAATCGAAGCCGATCGCGATGCCGTCGGGAGAAAGCGAGCGCACCGTGCCGGCAATCGCTCCGGCCTCCGGATGGTGGAGCTCGACGCGCCGGCCGAGGGCCGGCCTCGCATTGGTCTCCAGGAACGCGCCGGTGGCGGAAACGTCGCGAAGCGCGGCCGGGGCAGGGCGGTCGCCGATGAGCACGCACATCCGGCGCCTGCGCCAGCGTGACGCCATCGCTCTCTGCTTCGCTGCTGCCGCCATGTTTCCCCCCTGTCGGCAGGGGCTCTAAGCCATGGCCGCCGAAAATTCCGTTAAGGCGCAACCACCATGCAGGCCGCGCCCGCTGCCCGGGCGGAGGCGCAGAGCCGGTTGGCCGCGGCGCGGCTGGCGAGCGGCCCCGCCTGCAGCCGCGTGATCGCACCGGCGCGGACATAATAATGCTGAAGCCCGCTCAGGCCAGCGATGCGTCCGCGCACGGCGTTCCACTGGCGCTGGGCATTGCCCTGGTTGCTGAACGCGCCGAGCTGCACGCGCCAGCGGCCGGCGGCGGCGGGAGCGGGCGCTTGGCGGGCCGGCGCGGCGACGCGCGGAGCCGGGGTGCGCACAACGACCGGCGGGGGCGCCGTCTGGGTGCGGGCGATCGGCGGTTGCGTTCCCGCCACACGCGAGGACCGCTGCGGCGCGCCGGCGGGCGGCGGGGGCGGGGCTGCGGTGGCGATGACGGTGCCGGGTCGGCTCGCCACCGCCATCTGCCGGGCGAGCACGCTGCCGCGGGCGCGCTCGTCCGCGGAAAGGTGGCGCTCCATCTCGGCGAGGCTGGTCCGCGCCTGCGGCAGGCCCTGCTCGGCCGAGCGGCTCATCAGCGCATAAGCCCGCGGCCAGTCGCGCGCGACGAGGTCGCCGTTGAAATGGGCGGTGCCGAGATAATATTGCGCGCGGCGGTCGCCGCGCTCGGCGGCGCGCTCCAGCCAGGGGATCGAGCGCTCGCGCTCGCCGCTCTGGAAAAGCGACAAAGCGAGGTTGGCCTCGGCCTGGGCGTGGCCCTGGCGGGCGGCGCGCTCGAACCACATGTTGGAGGTGCGCGGATCGGCGGCGACCCCACGGCCGAGACGGTAGGCCTGGCCGAGATTGAACTGGGCGTCGGCATCGCCGCGTTCGGCCAGCGGGCGCCATTCGCGGATCGCCGCTTCGTAATTGCCGGCGCGCCACTGCTCGATGCCCGCGCGCACGTCCGCGGACGCCGTGCCGGCGGCAGCGGCGGCGATGGCGACGGCCGCGGTGGCGGCCAACATCCACTGGCGATACTTCATTGCCAATTCTCCCACCCGAAAAACTCCGCGCCCGGGCTAGCGCCCAATGGTTAATGCGCACTTAGCATAGTTTTCAGCGGCTTCGCCACGGCGGCGCCGACTGCGGCCCCCGGCACGGTTTCGTTAACCAGATTTTAGCAGCCGCGGGTGCAACCCTCGTCCGGAGATCGGGAGCCGAGGGAAAGTTCATGCGCGTATTGGCATTGTCCTCACAGAAAGGCGGGTCGGGAAAGACGACCCTGTCCGGACACCTTGCCGTCCAGGCGGAAAGGGCCGGCGCCGGCCCCGTCTGCCTGATCGACATCGATCCGCAGGGCTCGCTCGCCGACTGGTGGAACGAGCGCGAGGCGGAGATGCCGGCCTTCGCCCAGACCACGGTCGCGCGGCTTGCCTCCGACCTCGAGACTTTGCGGGGGCAAGGCTTCAAGCTGGCGGTGATCGACACCCCGCCGGCGATCACCCTGGCGATCCAGAGCGTCATCCAGGTCGCGGAGCTGATCGTCATCCCGACCAGGCCGAGCCCGCACGACCTCCGCGCCGTCGGCGCCACCGTCGACCTCTGCGAGCGCGCGGGCAAGCCGCTCATCTTCGTCGTCAACGCGGCGACGCCCAAAGCCAAGATCACTTATGAAGCGGCGGTCGCACTCTCCCAGCACGGCACCGTCGCTCCGGTCACCGTGCACCACCGCACCGATTTCGCGGCCTCGATGATCGACGGCCGAACCGTGATGGAGGTCGATCCGAACGGCCGCTCGGCCAAGGAGGTCGAGGACCTCTGGACCTACATTTCCGACCGGCTCGAGAAGAATTTCCGCCGGACCGTCTTTTCCGCCCCGGGCGGGTTGGCGGCCCATCCCGCAGTCCAGCGACCCGCCGCCGGCTTCGGCCGCCGCGTGGTCGGCCAGTGAAGGGGGTGCGGACGATGACCGAAGCACGCCCTTTCGCCTCGCTCTCCTCGGGCCTCCTCGCCCGCAAGGGCGCCGCCAAGCCCGCCATGCGCCCCCAGGCGTTCGGCCAGCTCGCGCCGAACCTCGACGATCTGGGTTGGAACGACATGGGCGACCATGAGCCCGAGCCGGCGCCCGAGCATGTGCCGAGTTCGGTCGCGGCCCTGACGCCGGCGCCCCGCGCCGTCGCGGAGCCGGCGCCGGTGCGCGAGCAGCAGCGGGCCATCGCCGACGAGCTTGGCGCGGAGCCCGAGGCGGACGCCGATCCCGTTGCCGAGCCGGCCGCCGTGGTCGTGATGCCGCGTCGCCGCGCGGCGCTGGCCGCGCGCGACAAGGCCGCCTTCACCCTGCGCCTGGATCCCGAGCGCCACTTCCGGCTGCGGCTCGCCTGCGCGGTGAGCGGCCGTTCGGCGCAGCAGATCGTCACCGAAGCGCTCGACGAGATTCTCAAGACCTTTCCCGAGATCGACGCACTGGCCGGGCAATTGCCCACCAAGGCCAGGGCACGAAGCTGACAGCGGAGCTCACAAGATGAACAGGTTCGCATCCAAGATCGCCGCCTCGACCATGGTCATCGCCGTGGCGATGGTCGGCTGCCATTCGGACGCCCTCGTCGTATCGGCTTCGGCCTCGACCGCGCAGCGCTCGGAGCAGCAGGCGTCGCGCTATGCCGAGCAGGCCCGCGCCGCCGTTCAGGCCGGGGACGCGGCGCGCGCCGTCGGCCTCGCCGAGCGCGCCGTCGAGCTCGCCCCGCGCGATGTCGGCTACCGGATGCTGCTCGCCGACGTCTATCTGCGCAGCGGCCGCTTCCGGTCGGCCGAATCCGCTTATGGCGACGTCCTCGCACTCGATCCCGGCAATGCCCGCGCCGGCCTCAGCACGGCGCTCGTGCAGATCGGGCAGGGCCGCAACGGTGACGCCCTGGTCGCGCTCGAGGGGCTGAACGAATCTGCGCCGGCCAGCGACGTCGGCCTCGCTTACGCGCTCGCCGGCCAGCCGCAGCGGGCGATCCAGCTGCTCGAGCCGGCCGCCCGCGCGCCGGGCGCCAACGGCCGCACCCGCCAGAATCTCGCTCTGGCTTATGCGATCGCCGGCGACTGGCAGCGTGCCCGCGTCGTCGCCGCCCAGGACGTCTCGCCGGCCGAGCTTTCCGGCCGGCTGCGGCAATGGGCCGCTTTCGCCAATCCGGCCGCGCCGCACAGCGCCGTCGCCAGCCTGCTCGGAGTCTCGCCGGGCGAGGATCCGGGGCAGCCGGTCCGGCTCGCTCTGTCGCAGCCGGAGCCGCAGCCGCAGGCCTTTGCCCAGGCGGAGCCCGCCGTGGAAGCGCCGGCGCCAATCGCCGGAGCCTCCGCCGAAACCTCCGCCGAAACCCCGGTGCAGCTCGCCGAAGCGCCCGCCGCGGTGCCGCTCCCCGAGCCGATCCACTATGCCGAGGCCCCGGTGGTGGCGGCCTCCGCTCCGACAGCGGCCGCGCCCGCAAATTGGTGGCCGTCCCCGGCCCACAGCGCGCCCGCCGAGGTCCCGGCCGCAGCCGAGCCGGCGCCCCAGCCGGAGGTTCGCTATGCCGCTGCGGTCAGCACGCTGTCGGCGCCGTCGCCGGTGCTGAGCCGGCCGCAGGTGGCCCCCGCCCGTGCGTCGCGGCCGACCTTCCGCCCCGCTCCGATCGCGCGCGTCGCCGCGGTCAGCGCCCGCATCCCGCGTATCGGCAGCGGCGGCGGCCGCTTCGTCGTCCAGCTCGGCGCCTTCACCAATCCGCAAAATGCCGAGCGGGCCTGGCGGCAGGCTTCGGCCCGCTTCGGCCTCGCCAATGCCGAGGCTCGGACAGCGCGAGTCACGGTCAACGGCCGCAGCTTCACCCGCGTCGCCATCGCCGGCTTCGGCACCCGCGCCGACGCGGTGAGGGTCTGCTCGTCGATCCAGGCGCGCGGCGGCAGCTGCTTCGTCCGCGCCCTCGCCGGCGACGTGCCGGTGCGCTGGGCCTCCAATCCGGGCCGCGGCCGCAGGGCCTGACGGTCAGCCTTCGCCGAGTGCCGCCTCCAGGCGGTCGAGCAGGGGAAGCTGGCTCGGCAGCATCTTTCTGCGCGCCTCGGCGAGCGGGTACCAGGCGGCCCGATCGACCTCGGGGTAGCTGGCGAACGCCCCGCTCTTCGGCGGCCATTCGACGGTGAAAAGGTTGCTAACGATCGCGTCGGCATCGAACTCGCCTTCGAGCGCGAAGGCCTCGACCCACTTGCCGCCTGTCTGACGGATTCGGTCGAGCGGGAGGAGCGTCCCTTCCGCCTTCGTGCCCAGCTCTTCCGCGAACTCGCGGCGCGCCGCGGCTTCAGGCGTTTCGCCCGGCTCGATCAGGCCCTTGGGGATCGCCCACGCGCCTTCGTCGCGCCTGGCCCAGAACGGACCTCCGAAATGGACCAGCAGCACTTCGATGGCGCCGCCGCGCCGGCGGTGCATCAGGATCCCGGCGCTTTCCCGGGCCACGCGCTCAGGCGGCCGTCTCGAGCTGGGTGAAGCGCACCGCCATCACCTCTCGCCGCGTCGCCGCGCCGTCGGCCTGCTTCTCGACCACGCTCAATTGCTGCACGTCCTTCGGCCCGACCGGGATCACCATCCGCCCGCCCGGCGCGAGCTGGTCGAGCAGGGCCTGCGGCGGCGCCTTGGCGGCGGCGGTGACGAGAATGCGCTCGAACGGCGCATGCTCGGCCCAACCGCGCGAGCCGTCGCCGACGCGCAAGGATATGCCTTCATAGCCGAGCGTCGAAAGCCGCAGCCCCGCCTCGCTCGCAAACTCCTCGACGATCTCGACCGTCCAGAGCCGCGCGCCGAGCTCCGCCAGCACGGCGGCCTGGTAGCCGAGCCCGGTGCCGACCTCGAGCACCCGCATCCCCGGCTCCACCTGGAGCAGGTCGAGCATCAAAGCGCCGATGAAGGGCTGCGACACCGTCTTGTCGAAACCGATCGGCAGCGGCGTGTCCTGATAGGCGGCGATGGCGAGCTGGGCGGGGACGAACAGGTGGCGCGGCACGCGCAGCAGCGCCCGCTGCAGCGTCGGATCGGGCTCGTCCCTGCCGATCTCCTCGCTGGCGAGGTCGAAATGCATCCCCACCACCTCCACCATGTGGCGCCGCAGGATGGCGAGATGCTGGTCGGTCATGGGTTTCATGTCGGCTCCTCTGGCGCTTCACATAGGGGAAGCCGCCGCGCTTGCCAGCCCGGTGCTTTCCGCACCAAGGTGCCGGCGGGGAAGGGGAGGAAAGCGTGCTCGTCACCGAGATGATCCGCCGCGGCGCGCTCTATCACCGGGACCGAACCGTTTTGCTGTTCGGCGACGCGCGTCTGAGCTTCGCCGAGGCCGACGCCCTTGCGAACCGGATCGCGCATTGCCTGATCGCCGATCCGAAGCTGCCGCGCGGCGCGCCGGTGGCAATGCTGGTCGACAACGATCTCTGGTCGACTCCGTGCAGCTTCGCCCTGATCAAGGCCGGGCTGGTGCGGGTCGCGCTGAACGGCCGGCTCTCGCTCGACGAGCACCGGCGGATGATCGAGGCGATCGGCGCGGGGACGCTCATCCACGGCGCGACCCAGGCCGACCGTGCGGCCGCGCTTCGCGACTGTGTTCCGGGCCTCCGCCTGCTCGGGCTCGACAGCGCGGCGCTGGCGCCGGACCTGCTCGCCCTCGCCGCCGGCGCCGACGAGTCCGATCCGGCGCTCGAACACGAGCCGGACGACGTCATCGTCGCCTTGTTCACGTCCGGCACCACGGGCACGCTCAAGGCGGTCCAGCATACGCAGGCCAGCTATTCGGCGGTGGTCCACAACGTCCTCACCAACCTCGTCGACCCCAAACCGGGCGAGATCATGCTTCACGCCGCCTCCCTGATCCACGCCAGCGGCACCTTCATCATCCCCTACTGGATCCGCGGCGGCGCGGCGGCGATCCTGCCGGGCTTCGTGCCGGCAGACTATCTCGCGGCGGTCGAGCGCTGGCGGCCGACCGCGCTCAACCTGGTCCCGACCATGCTCGACATGCTGCTGCAATGTCCGGCGATCGAGACGGCCGACCTGAGCTCGGTCGAGACGATCGTCTACGGCGCGTCGCCGATGCCGCGCCCCGTGCTCGAGCGCGGCCTCGAGCGGTTCGGCCCGGTCTTCGTCCAATATTATGGCCAGACCGAAGCCCCGCTCGCCATCGCCTGCCTCGGAAAGGAGGAGCATGCCGCCGCCGCGCCGGAGCGTTTGCTCTCCTGCGGCCGGCCGGGCGTGGAGGTCGAGATTCGGCTGATCGGCGAGGACGGCGCCGACGTGGCGGCGGGCGAGCCGGGGGAGATCGTGCTGCGCGCGCCGTTCGTGATGAAGGGCTATACCGACGAGGCGCTGACCCGCGAGGCCTTCCTCCCCGGCGGGTGGCTGAGGACCCGCGACGTCGGCCGCTTCGACGCCGAAGGCTATCTCACCCTGATCGACCGCACCTCCGACATGATCGTGACCGGCGGCTACAACGTCTATCCGCGCGAGGTCGAGGACGTGCTCGCCGGCCACCCGGCGGTCCTGCGCGTCGCCGTCGTCGGCCTTCCCGACGCGCGCTGGGGCGAGGCGGTCACCGCCTTCGTCATGCTGCGCGAGGGCGAACCGGCGGACGAGGCGGCGCTGGTCGCCTTCGCGCGCGACCGGCTCGGCGCCTACAAGGCGCCGAAATCGGTGCGCTTCGTCGACGAGATCCCGCTGAGCGCGGTCGGAAAGCCGCTCCGCCGCGCGCTCCGCGATCCGTTCTGGGAAGGAAGGGAGCGCCGGATATGAATGTCCGCAGCGAGCGCCAGGGGCCCGTCCTCACCGTGACCATCGACCGGCCCGAGCGCCGCAACGCGGTCGACGGCGCGACCGCGGAGGCACTGCGTGCCGCCTTCGCTGCCTTCGAAGCGGACGAGGAGGCGGCCGTCGCCGTGCTCACCGGCGCGGGCGGGAACTTCTGCGCGGGCTACGACCTGAAGTCGGTCGCCGAGGGCGACGCCGACCAATATGATCCGGATGGGGAGGGGCCGATGGGCCCGACCCGTCGCCTGTTGTCGAAGCCGGTGATCGCGGCGGTCGAGGGCCACGCCGTCGCCGGGGGACTCGAGCTGGCTTTGTGGTGCGACCTCAGGATCGCGTCGCAGACGGCGGTGTTCGGAGTCTTCTGCCGCCGCTGGGGCGTGCCGCTGATCGACGGCGGCACGGTCCGCCTGCCGCGACTGGTCGGGGAGGGAAGGGCGCTCGACATGATCCTCACCGGCCGCCCGGTCGAGGCCGCCGAGGCGGTCGCCTTCGGCCTTGCGAACCGGGTCGTGCCCGCCGGCCAGGCGCTGGCCGAGGCGCAAAGTCTCGCCGCGGAGATCGCCCGCTTTCCGGCTCTCTGCATGCGCGCCGACCGCCTCTCGGCCCGGCGCCAGTGGGACTTCACGCTCGCCGAGGCGCTGCGCGAGGAGGCCCGGGGCGGCGAGGGTCCCTTGCGCGAAGGCGCCCGCGAAGGCGCCGCCCGCTTCGCGGCCGGCCGCGGCCGCTCGGGGAGCTTCGACGAGATCTGAAGCTTCCCGGGGAGGGGTGCGGTTGCGGCACGCCTGCCAGTCCATTAGAGGCTGCGAGCGCGTGCCCCCGTGGCGGAATTGGTAGACGCGCTCGACTCAAAATCGAGTTCCGCAAGGAGTGCCGGTTCGACTCCGGCCGGGGGCACCATTTGTCAGCAATTGCCCTTGTCGTGGTCCACCGCCGCGCCGAGCGCCTCCGCGGCCCGCGCCACTTCCTGGTCGCTCGGCGGCTCGGGAACCTCCTCGCCGGGGCCGCGGGCGTCGTCGGGGATGCCGGGGCCAGTGCCGGCGATCGTCTCGTTGACCGCGCGCTCGTTGGCGCCGGTGGTGATTTTCTCTCTGTCCTCTGCCATGGCGTCGCTCCTGTTGCTCGCGGCAACAAGCGACCGGGCCGCCCCGCGGTTCCCGCGGCCGCCGCTCAGTTGCCCGGCGCGGGCGGGGCCTGAGGCCGGTAGCGGAAGCGGCGGCCCTCGAGGAAGGCAAGGCACTGGACGCGCAGCGCCGCGATCTCCGGCGCGCCGAGGCCCCTGCGGCGGGCGCGGCGCTCGAGCGCGGCCGGCGCGTCTTCCTCGCCGATCGCCGCCTCGCAATCCTCGCGCGCGACGCCCCAGGGATGACCGTTGGCGAGCCGCGAGGCGAGGGCGCGAACTTCGGCCTCGCTCATCGCCTGGACCTCCCGGTCGATGTCCCGCCACGGATTCCCCTCGGCCGCGTCGAAGCGGAGATAGCCGTCGCGCACGAAGCGCGCATAAGCCCGCAGCGCGTCGGGATCCTCCTCGGGATCGCCCGGGCGCGCCATCGCGGCCGCCATGCGCTCGGCCCTTTCGACGCTCGCCCGCCGCAGCACTGCCTCGCGCAGGCTCTCGAGATTGCGCTCGGGCGGGGCATTGGTCTCCTGGCTTAGCTCGATCCGCCGGGCGCAAGGCGGGTCGTCGGTGACGTCTGTAGACAGAGCGAGGTCCCCGCGTCTCAGCACCAGGTTCCACAGCGGCCCGCCATGGCTGAGCATCACCGGTTCAGCGGGCCGCCGCCTCCAGCCGCGTCGCACGCCTTCGGCCGCGATCCGCTCCGGCGGCAGGCATTCCGGGGCCCCGGCGGCCGGCGCGCTCGCTCCGCCGAAGGTGAGGTCGAGCCGCATGTCGCCGCGGACGCGCGGGTTGATCCGTTCCGGCCGGGTCGTGCCGCGGAGGTAGTGGCGGCGGCCGGGGAGGCCCGCGCCGAAGCTTTCCTGGAAGTTGAGCAGCACCTGCCAGTCGCCTCGTCCCGGCGCCGGCCGCAGCAGCAGACTGTAATGCGCGGTCCACGGACTGGCGTAGGTCGCGCCGAGCCGCGGCACGCCGAACGCCCGCTCGACCGCCTCGATCGTCAGCTGACCGTCGCGCAGCCGGAAAAGATCGAGCAGGCGCGCGGCCAGTCCGGCGCCGTCATAGTCGCAGGCGACCTCGGCCAGGCCGGCGAGGCTGCTCGTGGCGCTCGCGCAGGGCAACGCGCGCGCCTGCGCCTGCGCCTCTGCCGGCGCGGCGAGCGGTACGGCCAGAAGGAGCAGGAAGGACAGCCGGAGCAGCATTGCGGCAGGATGACACGTCCGATGCAACAGCGGAAGCTCCTGGCTGGACTCATTTAGCGATCCTGCTAAGTAAGCCCCTGCCGAGCAGGAGAAACCGCCATGGCGTGGACCGAAAACACCGTCATCTGCACCTATCGCGTCAAAGAGGGCGCGCGCGATGCCTTCGTGGAACTCCTGAAGAAGCACTGGCCCGCCCTGCGCGGCGCCGGGCTGGTCACCAAAACGCCGGCGGTGCACTTCGAGGCCGTGCCGTCGAAAGGCGAGCCCCACGGCGAATCCGGCACGACCTTCATCGAGATCTTCAGCTGGGCCGGCCCGGGCATGGCCGACCGCGCCCACGAGCTGCCCGAGGTGATGGCGGTGTGGGAGCCGATGGGCGCTTTGGTCGAGTCGCGCGGCGGCCGGCCGCCGATGGAGTTCCCGCTGGTCCGCCCGCTCGACCTTGGCACATAATGACAAGGGGGGGGCTGATCCGAAGGCGCGGCTCGAGCAGGCCGACCGCGTCTTCGCGGCGCTCGCCCACCCGTCGCGCCGCCAGATCCTGCTGACCCTCAAGTTCCGCGGCGGGCGGATGAGCGCGGGCGACATCGCCCAGCGCTTCGGCTGCTCCTGGCCGACCACCAGCCGCCATCTCTCGGTGCTGCGGGAGGCGGGGCTGGTCACGGTCGAGCCCCGCGGCCGCGAACGCGACTACGTTTTGGCGACCAACCTGCTCAACGCCGTGGTCGGCGACTGGCTCGCCTGGTTCGAGGCCTAGCGTTCCCCGACCGGCACGTAATCGCGCTGCGGCTCGCCGACATAGAGCTGGCGGGGGCGGCCGATCTTCTGGTCGGGGTCGGAGATCATCTCGTTCCACTGCGCCACCCAGCCGACGGTGCGGGCGAGCGCGAAGAGCGCGGTGAACATCGAGGTCGGGAAGCCGATCGCCGAGAGGATCACGCCGGAATAGAAATCGACGTTCGGATAAAGCTTCTTCTCGATGAAATAATCGTCCGAGAGCGCGATCTGCTCGAGCTCCTGGGCCACGTCGAGCACCGGATCGGTGAGGCCGAGCTCCTTCAGCACCTCTTCGGCGGTCGCCTTCATCACCTTCGCGCGGGGGTCGAAATTCTTGTAGACGCGGTGGCCGAAGCCCATCAGCCGGAACGGGTCGTCCTTGTCCTTGGCGCGGGCGATATATTCGGGGATCCGGTTCGGCCGCCCGATCTCGCGCAGCATGTTCAATGCCGCCTCGTTGGCGCCGCCATGGGCGGGGCCCCACAGGCAGGCGATGCCGGCGGCGATGCAGGCGAACGGATTGGCGCCCGACGAGCCGGCGAGGCGGACGGTCGAGGTCGAGGCGTTCTGCTCGTGGTCGGCGTGGAGGATGAAGATCCGCCGCATCGCCCGCTCGATCACCGGATTGACCTCATAGGGCTCGGCCGGGACGCCGAAGGTCATGCGCAGGAAGTTGCCGGTGTAGGTGAGCGCGTTCTGCGGGTACATGAACGGCTGGCCGATCGAATATTTGAACGCCATCGCGGCGATGGTCGGCATCTTGGCGATCAGCCGGTGCGAAGCGATCATGCGCTGCTTGGGATCGGTGATGTCGGTCGAATCGTGGTAGAAGGCCGAGAGCGCGCCGACCACGCCGCACATGATCGCCATCGGGTGCGCGTCGCGCCGGAAGCCGCGATAGAAGGTGGCGAGCTGCTCGTGCAGCATGGTGTGGCGCATGATCGTATATGTGAAGCGGTCGAGCTCTTCTTTTTGCGGCAGCTCGCCGTGGAGGAGGAGATAGGCGACCTCCATGAAGGTCGAATGCTCGGCGAGCTGGTCGATCGGATAGCCGCGGTGGAGCAGGATGCCCTGGTCGCCGTCGATATAGGTGATGCGCGACTGGCAGGAGGCGGTCGAGGTGAAGCCCGGATCGTAGGTGAAGACGTCGGCGTCGGCGTAGAGCTTCCTGATGTCGACCACCTGCGGCCCGACCGTTCCCGACAGCATGTCGTAGCTATGATCCTGCCCGCCGAGGCTGAGAGTGGCCCTGTCCGCCATTTATCGCTCCTTCATCCGGTCCCCGATCCGCGCGAGGCTTTCCTCGCGGCCGAGCAGGACCAGCACGTCGAAAATGCCCGGCGACGTCGCCCGGCCGGTGAGCGCCGCCCGCAAAGGCTGCGCGACCTGGCCCAGCTTGACGCCTTCGGCCTCGGCGACCTCCCTCACGGCCCGCTCTGTCGCCTCCTGGTTCCATTCCGGCAGCGCCGAGAGGCGCCGGTGGAGGAGGGCGAGCAGGTCCGCCGCCGAGCCCTCTAGCAGCGCCGCGGCCTTGTCGTCCATGTCCAGCGGCCGCGCCTTGAACAGGAACGCCGCTCCCTCCGCGAGCTCGTTCAGGTCCTTCGCGCGCAGCTTCAGCTCCGGCATCGCTCCGGTCAGGATGGCGATCTCCTCGCTCTCGAGCGGCCGGCCGATCCGGTCGGCCATGCGCGGCGCGACCAGGCCGGCGAGGCGGCCGTCGGACGCTTCGCGGATATAATGGCCGTTCAGATTCTCGAGCTTCCTCAAGTCGAAGCGAGACGGCGAGCGGCCGACGCCGTCGAGGTCGAACCAGCGCACCGCCTCCTCGCGGCTGATGGTCTCGTCGTCGCCATGGCCCCAGCCGAGCCTCAGCAGGTAATTGGCCACCGCTTCGGGGAGGAAGCCGAGCGCCTCATAGTCCATGACGCCGGTGGCGCCGTGGCGCTTGGACATCTTCGCCCCGTCCTGGCCGTGGATCAGCGGGAGGTGCGCATAGACCGGCTCCGGCCAGCCCATCGCCTTGACGATGGCGAGCTGGCGGAAGGCGTTGTTGAGATGATCGTCGCCGCGGATGACGTGGGTGACGCCCATGTCGTGGTCGTCGACCACCACCGCCAGCATGTAGGTCGGACTTCCGTCCGAGCGCAGCAGCACGAAATCGTCCAGCTCCGCATTCTGCACCGTCACCCGGCCCTGGACCCGGTCCTCGATCACGGTCTCGCCCTCCCGCGGCGCCTTGAGGCGGATCACCGACGGGGAATCGGGGTCGGGCGCATCGGGCGAGCAGTCGCGCCAGGCGCTGTCGATGCGGAAGGGCCGCCGCTCGGCCTGCGCCCTGGCACGCTGCTCGGCCAGTTCCTCCTGCGTCATCCAGCAGCGATAGGCATGCCCGCGCAGCAGCAGCTCGTGGGCGACCTCGGCATGGCGGTTCGCGAATTGCGACTGGTAATGTTCGGGCCCGTCCCAATCGAGGCCGAGCCAGCGCATGCCGTCGAGGATCGCCTGGATCGCCGCATCGGTGGAGCGCGCTTTGTCGGTATCCTCGATCCGGAGCAGGAAGCGGCCGCCGTGCCGCCGCGCGTAGAGCCAGTTGAACAAAGCGGTGCGTGCGCCGCCGATATGGAGGAAGCCGGTCGGCGAGGGCGCGAAGCGGGTGACGACGCTGTGGGGCTCTTCGCTTCCGCTCACGCGGCATTTCTCCGAAGGATGGGGTCTCGCGACCGGGGACTGCGGCGCCCTAGCATAGCCCGTCGCCACCGCGGAAGGGGGCCGGCGGCGGCGCGGGCGCGTCATCCCGGCGAAGGCCGGGATCTCAGGGAGAGTGCGCGCGGAGGCCTGGGCAAGGCGCCCTCCACGAACGTCGGTGACTTCTCGTCCTGAGATCCCGGCCTTCGCCGGGATGACAGTACCGGGCAACCGCCGGACCTCCGCTCCCGCTTGCGCGCGACGCGGCTTTGCCGAAGGATGCGGCATGGCGAGCCGACCGAGCGCCACCGACCTCCTCGCTCCCTGCGCCCAGGGCGCTCTGCGGCGACGCTTGGTTGCGCTGTCGGCTGCGCTCGAGACCCTGGCCGACCGCGAGCGGGACCAGCTGCCGCTCTGGCTTCCCGTGGGGATGATCCTCGGAATCTCCGCTTGGTTCTGGCTGGCGGACCGTGAGGGGTGGATCGCGTTCCTGCTCCTCGCCTTCGCCGGGGCGCTCGGATTCCCCGCCGCCGCGCCGGGGACGCGCTGGGCGCGGGCGCTGGCCGTCTTCAGCCTCGCCGCCGCTCTGGGCTGCCTCAACATCTGGTGGAAAGCCGAGCGGGTCGCCGCGCCCGTCCTCGCGCACGAGCGGCTCGCGACCTTCTCCGGGACGATCGAAAGCGCGCAGCGCCTGCCGGCGCGCGAGGCGGTCCGCCTCGTGGTGCGCACCGACGGGGCCGCCCTGCCGCCGCGCATCCGCGTCAATGTCGACGAGGCGGAGGCAACCGACGCGCTCGCTCCCGGCGCCCGCGTGACGATCCGTGCCTGGCTGATGCCGCCCGCGCCCGCGGCCGTGCCGGGCGCCTACGATTTCGCCCGCGCCGCCTGGTTCCAGCGCATCGGCGCCACCGGCCGCGCCCTCGACGTCGCCGTCACCGCCGCGCCCGCGACGCAAAGCTGGTCCGCGCGCCTCGCCCTGTGGCGGCAGCGCCTCGCCGACCATATCCGCGGCCGGCTGCCGGGCGGGGAGGGGGGCATCGCCGCGGCGCTCGCCACCGGCGACCAGGGCGGCATCTCCGAGGAGGATGCGGAGGCGATGCGGCGATCGGGCCTCGCCCACCTGCTCTCGGTCAGCGGCCTCCATCTGACCGCGGTCGTCGGGGCGGTGATGCTGCTGACCCTGAAGCTGCTCGCGCTCAGCCCGGTCCTGGCGCTCCGCATCCGCCTGGTCCTCGTCGCAGCGGCCGCCGGCGCGGTCGCCGGAATCGCCTATACGCTTCTCACCGGCTCCGAGGTGCCGACCGTAAGAGCCTGTATCGCCGCGCTTCTCATCCTGATCGGTATCGCGATCGGCCGCGAGGCGCTGACCCTGCGCCTGCTCGCGGTCGGCGCGCTCGCCGTCCTCATCTTCTGGCCCGAAACCCTGGCCGGGCCGAGCTTCCAGCTGAGCTTCGCGGCGATCATGGCGATCGTCGCGCTGCACGAGCACCCGAAGGTCCAGGCGCTGCTCGCCCGCCGCGACGAGCCGGTTCATGCCAGGGCCGGCCGCTTCCTCCTCGCCCTCGTCCTCACCGGCCTCGCCGTCGAGATCGCGCTCACCCCGATCGCGCTGTTCCACTTCCACCGCGCCGGCCTCTACGGCGCGTTCGCCAACATAATCGGCATCCCGCTCACCACCTTCGTGATCATGCCGCTCGAGGCGATGGCCCTGCTCCTCGACCTCGCCGGCCTCGGCGCGCCTTTCTGGTGGCTGGCGGGACAGGCGCTCGGCCTGCTGCTCGGCCTCGCTTATGCCGCGGCGGCCGCGCCGGGCGCGGTCGCGATGCTGCCGAGCATGCCCGTCCCCGCTTTCGCGCTGATCGCCCTCGGCGGGCTGTGGATCTGCCTCTGGCGCACCGGCCTGCGCCGCTGGGGCCTCGTCCCCGTCGCGGGCGGCGCCCTCTGGGCGCTGGCGACGCCGCCGCCGGACCTGCTGGTCACCGGGGACGGCCGCCACCTCGCCCTGCGCACCGCTTCGGGAGAGCTCGCCATCCTGCGCGGCCGCGCCGGCGACTATGTCCGCTCCTTGCTCTCCGAGACGGCCGGCGAGGAGGCCGAGTTCCTCGAGATCGACGCGCTGCCGATTGCGGCCTGCAGCGACGATCTGTGCGCCGCCGACCTCGTCCGGGGCGGCCGCCGCTGGCGGCTGCTCGCCACCCGCTCGAGCCGCTATGTCGAGATTCCCGCCTTCGCCCGCGCCTGCGCCGAGGCCGACATCGTCGTCTCCGACCGGCGGCTTCCGCGAAGCTGCGTCCCGCGCTGGCTCAAGGCCGACCGCGATCTCCTCTCGCGCACCGGCGGCCTCGCCATTCGCTTGGGCGCCGTGCCGCGGGTCGCGACGGTCGCGTCAGCCGCGGGCGCCCATCCCTGGACGCGCGCTTCGGACTAGATTCCGCGGCCGTCCCCGGCCGGATCGGCGGAGGGACCGCTGTCCGAATCGGTGATCCCGCTGCGCCGGCGGCGCTGCCCGCGCCCGCGCCCGCGTCCGACCGGGTCGGCATTGCTGCCGCGATCGGAATCGGTGATTCCGCCGCCGCCCCCGCCGCCCCCGCGTCCCCGCCCGACGGGATCGGCATATTGACCGGTGTCGGCGTCGGTCACGCCGCCCCGTGAACCGCCGCCCCGGCCGCGGCCGACGGGATCGGCATAGCGGCCGGTATCGGCGTCGGTGACTCCGCCGCCATGGCCGCTGCGCCCCCGCCCGACGGGATCGGCATAGCGGCCGGTGTCGTTGTCGGTGACCGCGCCGCCATAGCCGCCGCCGCGGCCGCTGCCGGCGGGGTCGGCACCGGGACCGCTGTCGGCATCGGTGATCCCGGTGCGCCCGTAGCGCCCGCGCCCGTAACGGCCGCGGCCTCGTCCGACCGGGTCGGCGTATCGGCCGGTGTCGGCGTCGGTGTTGCCGAGCGTGGCGCAGCCGCCGAGAGAGGCGAGGGCGCCGCCGCCGAGCAGCACGCCGCCGCCGACGCGGCCGAGGAAGGAGCGGCGGGTGAGCTTGTGCCTGCGGTCCATGAGGCGCCTCCTCTGTCGAAGCGCCAGCCTACCCCCCGCCCCCGGGGGGCGCAAGGCGGGGCTTGGGCGGCGACGCGCGGGCTGTTAGGCGCCTCTGCGATGACGATCGCCCTCATCTGCCTCGATGCCGACGACACGCTGTGGCACAACGAGGCCTTCTTCCGCACCACGTTCGGCCGGTTCGCCGAGCTGCTCGCCGAGTTCGCGCCCGCCGAGGCGCTGCAGCGCCAGCTCGACGAGACCGAGCACCGCAACCTCGGCGCCTACGGCTACGGCGCGAAGGGCTTCATCCTCTCGATGCTGGAGACCGCCGCCGACGTCGCCGGCGACGCGCTCGATCCGGCGACGGTGCGCGCGATCCTCGCCCTCGGCCGCGACATGCTCGCCCACCCCCTGGAGCCTCTGGACGGGGTGGTCGAGGCGCTCCCCGCTCTGGCCGAGCGCGCCCCTTTGGTGCTGGTGACCAAGGGCGACCTCCACCACCAGGAGGCGAAGCTCGCCGCTTCCGGTTTCGGCGCCTGGTTCACCGGCGTCGAGATCGTCTCCAACAAGCAGCCGGACACCTACCGGCGCATCTTCGAACGCTACGGCGCCGATCCGTCGCGGGCGGTGATGGCGGGCAATTCGGTGCGCTCGGACATTCTTCCCGTCCTGGAGGCCGGCGCCTGGGCGGCTTTGATTCCGTTCGAGCTGGTCTGGTCTCACGAGGCCGCCGACGCCCCCGCCGGCCACCCGCGCTACCGCGAGCTCGCCTCCCTCGCCGACCTCGCCGCCTGGGTGGACGAGATCCCGTAGCGGGCAGCGCGCGATCGGGGGCTATGCCTTGCCGCTAGCCCTGAGCCCGACGAAGGGTGGCTCGCAACTCTCCGGCCCGGCCTTCGACCGGCTCGGCCCTGGCGGGGCGCATGCGCCGCAACGCGATTGCGCTGGACCTCAATGCGGGTCGCTTTGGACCGCGGCGACCTCGTTGCCGCCGGGATCGAGGAAGTGGAAGCGGCGGCCGCCGGGAAATGCGAAGATCGCCCGCACGATCCGGCCGCCGGCGCCCTCGACCGCGGCGAGCGCGGCCTCGAGGTCCCCGACCTCGATCACCGGCAGCGGCGCCTTCGTCGCTTCGGCGGCGTCGCCCTGGAGGCCGATGTCGGTGTCGCCGCTGAGGGTGGCGGCATAGGTCGGCCCGAACGCCGTCATCTCCCACCCGAACGCCGCTTCGTAAAAGGCCTTGGCCGCGCCGATGTCGCTGACCGGAAGCTCCACATAATTCAATCGCGCCATGACTAGCTCCGCTCGATTCCCTCCCCCTTGATGGGGGAGGGCTAGGGTGGGGGTGGACTAAGAGACCAACGCTGCGTCGATGATCCTGGCGACCCCGTCCGGATTGCCGAGCACGTCGTTATTCCAGAAGCGCAGCACCCGATAGCCTTCGCCCTCGATGACCCGGGTCCGCTGGCGATCGGAATCACCGCCATGCTGCCCGCCGTCGACTTCGATGATGAGCTTCGCCCCATGACTCGCGAAATCGGCGATGAAATCGCGCATCGGAACCTGGTAGCGGAAATGGGCGTCCGGAAAGGCCTGGCGAAGGAGGCGCCACATTGCGTTTTCCGCTTTGGTGCGTCTTCGTCGCAGTGAACGGGCCCGCTGCGTGCTCCCGATCGGAGGACGATAACGAGTCATGAGCCTCTCCTCCGACTCCACCCCCACCCCAACCCTCCCCCATCGAGGGGGAGGGAGTTTGTCCCCGTCTTTCAAACGCGTCTCCGCCGAAATTTTTGCCGCGGAGGCTGGGGTCTCTGCTCAATAGCGCCGCAGCAGCCCCGCGAGCCGGCCCTGGACCTGGACCTGATCGGGGCGGTAGCGCTGGGGATCGTAGCGGCGGTTGGCCGGGTCGAGGCGGACCATCGAGCCTTCGCGCCGGAAGGTCTTGAGCGTCGCTTCCTCATTGTTGACGAGCGCGACCACGATCTCGCCGTCGCGGGCGCTGTCGGTCTTGCGGATGAGGGCGAAATCGCCGTCCAGAATTCCCTCTTCGACCATCGAATCGCCGGCGACCTGCAGCGCATAATGCTCGCCGGGCCCGAGCAGGGCTGCGGGCACCGGCAGCATGTCGGTTCCCTGCAGCGCCTCGATCGGGGTGCCGGCGGCGATCCGGCCGTGCAGCGGAATCTCGATGACGTCGTTCGAATTGGCGGCCGCGGGCGGCGTACCCGGAGAGCGGGCACCCTTGCCGTCCGGCATTTTCGTGATCTCGAGCGCGCGCGCCCGGTTGGGCAGCCGGCGAATGAAGCCGCGCTCCTCGAGCGCCGAGATCAGCCGGTGGACGCCGCTCTTCGACTTGAGGTCGAGCGCGTCCTTCATCTCCTCGAACGAGGGCGATACGCCGCCCTCGGCGAGGCGCTCGTTGATGTAGGTCAGAAGCTCGTGTTGCTTGCGCGTCAGCATGTTCAGGTCCCCCATCGGAACGTTAAGGGAACGTGTAGGCAACGCGTCGGAACGTGTCAAGCGCCCTTCTGTTCGAGGTGCGAGTCGCGGGAGGGACAGTTACTTTCACGCGGCGGCGGCTGGACGGCAGGCGTGGCGGGATGAAAGTAACTGTCCCCGGATCACCCCGACGGACAGGCCAGCGAGAGGAAGCTCGCGAGCAGAGCGTGGCCGTGCTCGCTGGCGACGCTCTCGGGATGGAACTGGACGCCGTGGATCGGCAAGGCGCGGTGCCGCACGCCTTGGATCGTGCCGTCGTCCGCCGTCGCGCTCACCTCCAGGCAGAGCGGCAGGCTGTCCGGCGCCAGCGTCAGGCTGTGATAGCGCGTCGCGGCGAACGGGGAGGGGAGGCCGGCGAAGATTCCGCTCCCGTCATGCGTCACCGGCGACGTCTTGCCGTGCACCGGCTGCGCCGCGCGCTCGATGCGGCCGCCGAAATGCCGTCCGATCGCCTGGTGGCCGAGACACACTCCGAGGAGCGGCCGCTTCGCCTCCGCGCAGGCGCCGACCAGGGCCAGCGAGATGCCGGCTTCGTCGGGGTTGCCCGGCCCGGGCGAGATCAGCACGCCGTCGGCGCCGCTCGCCAGCGCCTCCGCGGGACTCAGCGCATCGTTGCGCTCGACCCGCACCTCGGCGCCCAGCGCGCGCAGATAATCGACCAGGTTCCAGGTGAAGCTGTCGTAATTGTCGACGACGAGGATGCGCGGCATCGCCCGCGCTTTACTGCGCCGTCCCGGCCCTGAGGCGCTGGCGCAGGCCCGCGATGGCCGGCTCGTTGCGGCGCGTCTCCAGCCCGTTCTGGACGGCGCGGGCGAACTGCTCGGTATATTCGCTTCCCGCTCGCGCGCTGAATTCCTGGCGCGCGGCCTGGATCAGCAGGCAGCCTTCATGCTGCGCCTGCTGCGCCGGCGGCAGGTTCGCGGGACAGCTCGCCTGGCCCGGCGTGCGCTGGGCGACGTGGACCACGTACCAGCCGCCGCGGTTCGGGCCTTCGAGGGTGCGCGCGCGCCCCTGCGGGACGCTGAGGAACATGGACATGACCGGCGGCACCTCGCGGCTGCGGGCGAGGTCGAGCCTGCGCAGGTCGACCGGCGTCGGCGGCTGGAGGCGGATTCCGGCCTCGGCGAAGGCCCGCGCCGGGGGGACCCCGGAGTTGATCCGGTCGGCGAGCCGCTGGGCGAGGGTGCGGGCGCGCTCGAAGCCGGTCTGGCGGATGACGTCGGCGCGGACCTGGGCGGCGATCTGCGCGAGCGGCGGGACGGCGGCGGGGATCACCCGCGCGACCGAGAGGAAGGCGTAGCGCTCGTTGGGCGCGATCGTCTCGACCGCCGGTGCCGGATCCTCGGGATCGACCTGGAAGGCGGTGCGCAGCAGGGGGCGCAGCTCGGCCGGCGCCTGCCACTGGACGCCCGGCGCCTGGCCGGCGCCGGTGATCGCGGGAGTCTCGGCCATGGTCAGGCGCTCGGCGCGCGCGATATCCTCGAAGCTCGCGCCCTCGTCGATCTTCTCCTCGATCCGGGCGACCAGGGCGACGAGCGCGTCGGCGACCTTGCGCCGCGTGAGCTCGGTCGTGATCTCGCCGCGCACCGCGTCCAGCGGGCGGGCATTGGCGCGGTTGATGCTCTCGACCCGGACGACGTGCCAGCCGAGCTCGGAGCGCAGGGGCCCGACCACCGCGCCCTGCTGCGCCGAGAAGACCGCGTTCGCCGCCTCGGCATTGGTGAGGTTGCCATATTGCTCGCGGCTCTGCTGGCCCAGCGCGATGTCGGTCGCGCCGAAGCCGGCCTGCTGCGCCGCGGCGGCGAAATTGGCGCCGCCGCCGGCGCGCTGGACGAACTGGCGCGCGGCCGCTTCGGTCGGCAGCACCACCTGCTGGAGCGTGCGCGTCTCCGATCCGGCGTAGCGCGCCGCATTCTGCCGGTAATAAGCCTGGATCTCCTGCTCGCTGGGCGTCGCGCTCGCCGCCACCTGCTCGCGGCCGATGAGGGCGTAGCGCAGCACCCGCCGCTCGGGGACGGTATAGCGGGTGCGGTTGCGCTGGAAATAAGCGGCGACCTCCTGATCGCTCGGAGCGTAGCCGGCGGTCATCGCGTCGCTGCGAATCATCCCGATCGAGCCGCGCCGCCGCTCCAGCATCAAGGATGCATATTGCACCGCCACCGCTTCCGGCATCCGTGTCGCCATGCCGATCGGAAGCTGGAGCTGGCGCTGCATCAGATAATTGGCGATCTCGCGGCGGAGCTGCGCCTCGCTCAGATTCTGGGCGTCCAGCGTCTGGCGGTAGGTCGCCTCGTCGAACTGGCCGGCGAAGTTGCGGAATTCGGGGACGTTGGCGATCACCCGGTCGATCATGCGGTCGGTGACGGTGATTCCGTTGGCGCGCCCGAACGCCCAGAGCGCGCGCCCGATCACCGTCTCGTTGAGGATTCCCTCGAACGCGCCCTCGGCGAGGAAGCGGCCGAAATCGAGCTCCGGATTCTGCTGCTGGGCAACCTGGAAGCGGCGGCGGACGAGCTGCTCGAGCTCGGTGGAATCGACCTCCTCGCCGCCGACCTCGACCAGGGTCTCGCCGCCGGCCTGGCCGGCCGAGGGCAGCCCGCCCATGCCGCCGGTGCCGAAGCCGGTGATCACGATCGCCCCGACCGCCAGGGCCAGGAAGGCGAGCATCAGCCAGGAGGAGAGCTTGCTGCGGAAGGCACGGAGCATCGACGAAACTCGCTTCGGAGAGGATTGAAAGAGGCAAGGGCGCTCAGCCCCGGTCGGCGGCGGACCATAGAAAGAGCGCGGGGTGCCCGCAACCCGCGGATGGCGGCGAAGGCGGGCGCCGGCCTTGGCGGGCGCGGCGGCGCCTGCTAGGCGCCGCGCTCCCGGAGGAAGGAAGAGGGCAAAGTGCACGTCCGCCGCAAGCTGATCGTCGGCAACTGGAAGATGAACGGCAGCCTCGCCGCTCTGGCCGAGCTCGCGGCGATCGCCGAGGCCGCGCGCGAGGCCGCCGGAGCCGACGTGGCGATTTGCCCGCCTTTCACCCTGATTTCGGCCGCCGTCACCCGCGGCGGCGGGCTGCTGATCGGTGCGCAGGACTGCCACTTCGAGCCGAGCGGGGCCCATACCGGCTGCGTCTCGGTGCCGATGCTCCAGGAAGCGGGCGCGAGGCTGGTCATCATCGGGCATTCCGAGCGCCGCGCCGAGCAGGGCGAGAGTGACGCGATCATCCGCGCCAAGGCCGAGGCCGCGCTCGCCGCCGGCCTCAAGGCGATCGTCTGCGTCGGCGAGACCGAGGCGCAGCGCCTCGCCGGCGACCATGTCGCGGTGGTCGCCGGCCAGCTCGCCGGCTCGCTCCCCGAGCGGCTCGGCGACACCGAGCTGGTCCTGGCCTACGAGCCGGTCTGGGCGATCGGCACCGGCAATGTCGCCACCCCGATCGACGTCGCTTTGATGCACAACGTCATCCGCAAGGCCCTGGTCGAGCGGTTCGGCGATCGCGGCGCGCGGGTGCGCATCCTCTACGGCGGCTCGGTCAAGCCGGACAATGCCGCCGAGCTGCTCCGGGTCGAGGACGTCGACGGCGCCCTCGTCGGCGGCGCCAGCCTCAAGGCGGCGGACTTCGTGCCGATCGTCGCCGCCGCCCGCGGTTGAACGCGCGCCCGCCTTCCCCTAAGTCAGCGCGCGAAACCCTCCCGAAAGCCGCTTCCTCATGCTGTTCACCTTCCTGCTCATCGTCCAGACGCTCGTCGCCGCGGCGATGATCATCGTCATCCTCATGCAGCGCTCGGAAGGCGGCGGCCTCACCGGCGGCAGCCCGTCGGGCCTGATGACGGCGCGCGGCGCCGCCGATTTCCTGACCCGCGCCACCGCGATCCTGGCGACGATCTTCGTCGTCCTGTCGATCGTGCTGGCCGCGCTCGCCGCCAATGCCGGCGGCCCGCGCCGGATCGACCCTTCTTTGGTCAAGCAGCTCCCCTCGTCCACGCCCCAGCAGGGCCCGACCCAGCCCGTCCCCGGCGCCAACACGCCCGCCGCCCCTCCGGGCGCGCAGCCCAGCCCCGCCGCCCCGACTCCCGCCCAGCCGCAAGGCAACGGCACCGTCCCGCGCTAGGCCGAGACCGTCATCCCGGCGAAGGCCGGATCTCAGGGAGGGTAGGCGCCGGAGCAAATGGAGCCCTCCAAAAGCGCCTCGGTGTACTCCCGCTGAGATCCCGGCCTTCGCCGGGATGACGGAACCTGGACGATGGCCCTCCAACTTTTCCCCGACGAAAGTGCCACTTTCGTCGGAACCGCCCTTGCCCTTTCGCCGCCCGACCGCTTAAGCCTCGACTCCCATGGCGCGGTTCATTTTCATCACCGGCGGCGTGGTCTCCAGCCTTGGCAAAGGCCTGATGGCGGCCTCCCTGGCGGCCCTCCTCCAGGCGCGCGGCTACAAGGTCCGGATCCGCAAGTTCGATCCCTATCTGAACGTCGATCCCGGCACGATGTCGCCCTACCAGCACGGCGAGGTCTACGTCACCGACGACGGCGCCGAGACCGACCTCGACCTCGGCCATTACGAGCGCTTCACCGGCGTCCCCGCCCGCCAGAGCGACAACGTCACCTCGGGCCGCATCTACCGCGACATCATCGCCAAGGAGCGGCGCGGCGACTATCTCGGCGCCACCGTCCAGGTGATCCCGCACGTCACCAACGAGATCAAGGCCTTCGCCCAGACCGACATAGACGGCCTCGATTTCGTCATCTGCGAGATCGGCGGCACGGTCGGCGACATCGAGAGTCTGCCCTTCATCGAGGCGATCCGCCAGCTCAGGAACGACCTCGCCTTCGACGAGACCGGCCGCAAGCGCACCGTCTTCATCCACACCACCCTCGTCCCCTACATCGCCGCCGCCGGCGAGCTGAAGACCAAGCCGACCCAGCACTCGGTGCGCGACCTCACCAGCCTCGGCATCCAGCCCGATCTCCTCCTCTGCCGCGTCGACCGCCCGCTCCCGGACGGCGAGCGCCGCAAGATCGCCTTGTTCTGCAACGTCCGCCAGGAAGCGGTCATCCCGGCCCTCGACGCCAAGAGCATCTACGCCGTCCCGCTCCAATATCATCGCGAGGGCCTCGACGCCGAGGTGCTGCGCGCCTTCGGGATCGAGAACGCGCCCGAGCCGGAGCTCGAGCGGTGGGACGACATCCTCGATCGCCTGCTCAATCCGCAGGGCGAGGTGACGATCGGCGTCGTCGGCAAATATGTCGGCCTCCAGGACGCCTACAAGTCGCTGACCGAGGCTTTGATCCACGGCGGCCTCGCCAACCGGGTCAAGGTCAACATACGCTGGCTCGACGCGGAATTGTTCGAGCATCCCGAGGCCGACCTCCCGGCCGAGCTCGAACCCTTGCACGCCATCCTCGTCCCCGGCGGCTTCGGCGAGCGCGGCAGCGAGGGCAAGATCGCCTCGGTGCAGTTCGCGAGGGAGCGCGGCGTCCCCTTCTTCGGCATCTGCCTCGGCATGCAGATGGCCTGCATCGAAGGCGCCCGGAACACGGCCGGCCTCGCCGGCGCGTCCTCCACCGAATTCGGCGAGGCCGAAGAGCCGGTGGTCGGCCTGATCACCGAATGGATGAGCGCGGAAGGCCTGCGCCAGCGCCGCGAGGCCAACGGCGACATGGGCGGCACCATGCGCCTCGGCGCCTACGAAGCCGTGCTCTCAGGCAACAGCGTCGTTCACACCATCTACGCCGCCGACCGCATCTCCGAACGCCACCGCCACCGCTACGAAGTCAACGTCCACTATCGCGACGCGCTGGAGCGCGGCGGCCTCGTCTTCAGCGGCATGAGCCCCGACGGCGCCCTCCCCGAGATCGTCGAGCGCCCGGACCATCCCTGGTTCGTCGGCGTCCAGTTCCACCCGGAGCTGAAATCGAAGCCCTTCGAGCCGCACCCTCTCTTCGCCAGCTTCATAGAAGCGGCGGTGAAGCAGAGCAGGCTGGTCTAACTCCTCCCCGGACCGGGGAGGGGGACCATGCGCAGCATGGTGGAGGGGCCGGCCGCAAAGCGGCCGGTGGCGGCGCCCTCACACCGTCACAAAGCCGGCGGCACCAGCTTCAAGCCTCCGCCTTCCTCCGCGATCGTCACCACCGGCGGCTGCGGGTAATAAGACGACACCAGCACGCAGGCCTTCCGCACGCCCGGCCAGCTGTCCCCGAACGTCCCGTTGTCCGCCGTGAAGGCGAGCGCCTGGTCCGATCCGCAAAAGGCGCCCGCCTTGTCGGTCACGTCCGCCGGCCCGTAGCTCGCGCCCCACAAGGTGAGGAAGCCCGGGCTGCGCGTCTCGGGCGACTGATTGTCGAGCGAGGCCGCATGGTCCGCCGCGCCGATCGTCAGCCGCTCTCCTTCCCGCGCCACCTTGACCACCGGCGCCCCGTCCGAGCCGAAGCGGCAGACCAGGGTCAGCGTCTTGGGGATGCCCGGCCAGCCGTCGCCGAAGGTCGCATTGTCCGCCGCGATGTCGAGCGTGTTCGGGTCGGCATGCCGGTCGACCGCCGCCGCGACGATGGCGGTCACGTCCGCCTTGCCGTAGGCGGCGCCGAGGATCTGGAGGTCGTCGCCCGGCATGGTCGAGCTCGCCGCGCTTTCGATCACGATGTCGGTGTCGAGGCCCGCGCGGCCGTAGGAGGAGACGATTACGCAGGTCTTGCGCACGCCCGGCCAGCTGTCGCCGAAGGTCGCATTGTCGGCGGTGAAGCCGAGCGTCTGGTCGCCGCCGACGCGCGCGCGCACGATCGCGGTGACGTCGGCCGGCCCGTAGCTGGCGCCCCAGATGGTGAGCTTGTCGCCGCTCTTGACCGGCACGTCGGAAGCCCCCGCGCGCGAGGCGTCATACTCCGCCTGGCCGAGCGTCAGCGTCTCGCCCTCCCGCACCGCCTTGGTCACCGGCCCGCCGTCGGGCCCGTAGCGGCAGACCACGGTCAAGGTCTTGGCAAAGCCCGGCCAACTGTCGCCGAACGTCGCATTGTCCGCCCGGATCGAAAGCGCATTCGGGCTCGCCCCCTGGTTCACCGCCTTGCGCACCTTCCCCGCCACGTCCGCCAGCCCATAGGCCGCCCCGAGAATCTCCAGCTGGTCGTTCAGTATCGGCATCCGATGTCCCCCTGTCGTCGCCGGGCCACCGAATCGCGGGGCGTTGCGAAGCTTCAGCGCTAGCGCATCGGCCGGGCGGGGTCACCCGGGGCCGGCGCACCCTGGGTGAGCGGTAAAGGCGTGCGCGACCATGCGTTCGCAAGCAATTGAAAACTTTGTAGGGATAGGGTCGGCGGATGGGGATAGGCCATGCCTTCATCGTCTAGGAGCTGGCTCATCGCGTTGACGATGACCGGCCTTTGCGCCTGCGTCGCGGCGGCTTCGCCCCGCTGCGAATGCGCTCGGGGCACAGCAGGCGTGGGTCGCATCACTCCACCGCAAAACCAGCTCCCGGCGCTGGCTTCTGAGCAGGCCGTTGCCCTCTATGCCCGCGTCCAGGCGGGCGACGCGGACGCTCGGGCCGACGCCCATGCGGCGGCCGATCGCGGCGAATTCGGGATAATCCTCACAGGCAACCGCACCGCTCGCGCGATCGGGCTCGCATGCTCCACGCCCTACGGACGGCCGCCCCGCGTGCTGGCCGAGCTGCCCCATGGCGACGTTTATGACGACGCCGTCATGCGGTGGAGCAGCTACGCGCGCACCTATAATCGCGCTCTCGTCGACCGCCCCGATTATCCGGCTCCTGATCTTTGCCGAACCATCAGCGAGGAAGAGGAGCGGAGCGGATTTGAACCGCCTCTCGACCGCGACGCCCGGGCAGTCGCCGCGCCGCCTGCGACGATATACCAGGCCGCTCGCCGCGGGACCCGCGTCGACGTCGAGCGCCTGCTCGTCGGAACCGACCCCGACGCGCCCGACAGCCTCGGCATGACACCGCTTGCGTGGGCGGTGGCGCGCAGCAACGCCCAGGCGATCGATGCATTGCTCGCCGCCTGCGCAAATCCCTGGATCGGCGCCCCCGAATATCGCACCGGCGCGGTCTATTGGGCTGCCGCGCTCGGCCGCGGCGACCTGTTCGAGCGGCTCGTCGGCCGGCCGGGGCGCCCCTTTGAACGCTGGTCCGCAATCTATCAGGCGGCAGCCGTATCTTCGGGCGAAGTCGCTATCATCGAGCATATGCTCGCAGAGCCGCACGAGCCGTTTCGGCTCGAGTCTATCAGCCGGCGCTCGCTGCCAGCTGCCGCAATGTTCGAACCGGTCCTGCGCCGTGATCGCGCCCTGGCTGATCGTCTGCTCGCGCGCGCGGTCGAGAGTGAACCGCGACTCGATTTGATCAGGTTGTCACTTCGTCACGGTGCCGACCCCAACACGGTGAGCGCCTACGAAACGGTCTTGGGCGTTGCCTCGAGGGGGATCCACGAAGGGAGCGTCGAAATAGTCGACCTGCTGCTGCAGGCCGGCGCGGACCCGAATCGGCCGTCGCACCGGACCCGCCCGATCTGGAACGCGGTCACGTCGATGCGCATCGACCTTGGACGCGGCGAATGGACCGGCAGGGCACGCGCCATCTTTCACCGCCTCCTCGCCGCTGGCGCTGACCTCAATCTGCCCGACGACCAGGGCCGCCCGCCCGTCTCGTTCGTGCTGTTTCCGATGCGCAACGCCCACTGGGAGCTCGAGGCTGGCTTTCCGCCCGAGCTGCTCGAGCTGTTGGTCGCGCGCGGCATGGACGTGAACGCTCGCTGGGAGGGCAGGCGGGTGCTTCCCGCCGTCGAGGAACAAGCCGGCCGAGACTCCGCGCTCGCCGTTACGCTGCGCCGCCTCGGCGCACGCCACTGACGCAGGACGTGACGGTCGCTGCTGCCCGATCGCCTCCACCCGCCCCGCTCCTCTCTAAGCCGCTCGCAACCCCCGCAAGGGCACCTCGACCGTCTCCAGCGTCGTCAGGTCGAGCTTGCTCGCGCCGTCGATGTCGAAGCCGACGATCGTTCCGTCGGCGGCGAAGTCCGCCTGGACCCCGGGCGCGACCTCGCGTGTCTCCGCGCCGGGCCCGGCCTTCAGCTCGATATAGAGGCTGTCCGTCTCCGGATAATAATGCAGCTTCATCGCGGCTCCTTGGTGAAGTTGCGGTCGAAGAAGGCGTTGTGGACCGTCTCGCCGTCCTCCAGCGTCACGACCCTTAGCACATGCGGCTCCTTTTCGCCCGGCAATGTGAACTCGCGCCAGAACCGGATGCGCCCGTCCGTCTGTACCTCGCGCCGGATCGGATCGGCGATTGCCTCCGCACACCAGACTCGCTCGATATAGGGACGCTTCCGCAGCACCTGCTCGTCGAAGTAGCGCGTCGTCTTCATGAAACGGTCGTGCCACGGGCACGCGCCATTTCACAGCCCCTCCCTCGACGGTCGCGCCGGGCTCTGCGCGTTGCGATCTGTCGTGGACCAAATCAAATATCGGCCGGCCAAGGTCTTCCAATGTAGGATTCGGCGTGTCATCGTTCACCGGATGTTCCAGCGACTCGCCTTCGCCCTTGCTGCCCTGAGCGCGCTCCTGCGGCTATCCGCCGGCAGCGCGGCCCTGTGTCGCCGGCGTGCGGTCGCCGCCTTGGCGAGGGCGCTCTCGCCCTCGACGTGCCGCGAGGTTAGTCAACTTCCGCGCGCATTGGCTGGTGCAGGCTTCGCAAGCTTCATCAACTTCCGACGGCGGCGGCCGTCAACTTCCGCGCCCGCCCGCGGTCGAATGGCAGCCGCCCATTTCATCAACTTGGAAGGATGCGGCCGAAGGCAATGGCAACCTTCCACATCTTCCACTTCGCCCCGCGATCTGCGCGCGGGAAACGCGCTCATCGCGTCCAACTCGTCCAAGTCGTCAACTTCGAGCTGCCGCGGGCGGACCCGCCGATCGCGTCCAACTCGTCCACTTTGCCCCGGCCACGGGGGAGTGCGGTACCTTTGTGCGGGAGGGCAGACCTAACGGATTTGGTGTGACCTTCGTGACCTTCGCCGCGGCCCCCGGGCCCCGCTCCAACCCCGCGCCGCCGGCCGCTGCCGGCCTATTCCGTCTGCGCCAGCAGCTCGTTCACCCGGCGCTCCGCATCGGCCAGCGCCTGGCGCGTCGATTTCTGGCCGTTGAACGCCGCCGCGACCTCCTCGCCGACCAGGCCCTCGATCGCGTTCTGGCGCTGGACGCCGCCGGGGAGCGGCCGGCCGGTGGCGGCGATCGGGGCGATGTTGGCGCGGTGGGGGAGGGCGCGGAAGGCCGGGCTGTCGACCACCGCCTGGAAGGCGGGGAGGTGGCCGGTGCGCGCCCAGTCGAAATTGTGGTCGGCGATGAAGCGGAAGAAGCGGGCGATGGCGCGGCGCTGGGCCGGCGTCCGCTCGCGCCGCGGCACGACCCAGGCATGGCCGCTGACATAGCTGACCGGCGCGCCCCAGAGGCGCGGATAGGGGTAGACGGTGTAGCCGCGGTAGAGCGGGCGGCCGGGCGTGTTCGCCTCCGCCTCGAACTGGCCGATCATCCAGGTGCCGGTCGGGTAGATGCCGCCCTCTCCCGAGACGAAGGCGCCGATCGCGGCGGGCGTGTCCTGGTTGCGGGTGCTCGTCCCCGAGGCGGTGAGGGCGCGGAAGAAGTCGACGATCCGCTCCGCTTCCGGGGTCTGCAGCCGGACCGTCCGGGGGGTGGGAAAGAACGCCGCGCCCTGCGCGAGCAGATAGGTGTAGAGGTTGCGCGCGGCATAAGCGTTGTCGCCGACCAGGCTCTGGATGATGTAGGGCTTGCCGGTGCGCTGGGTGAATTGGCGCGCATGGGCGAGCATCTCCTCGGGCGAAGTGGGCAGGATCGGCCTGCCGTCGCGCATCAGCCCGGCCTGTGCGAACAGCCGGGTGTTGATGTGGAACAGGCCGCCATGGGTGTCGAAGGGCAGGCCGTAGAGGCGCGTCCCGATCGTCACGGCGCTGCGGCTGGCCTCGGTGAGCGCGGAAGGCTGGAGCCCGGCTTCGGCGAGATAGGGCTCGATCGGCTCGAGCAGCCCCTCGGCGGCATAATCCGGGATCACGCCGGTGTGCATGGTGACGAGGTCGGGCGGATCCAAAGCGGCCATCTGCGCCGAAAGCTGGGGGTAGCCGGGCCAGGCGACGACGTTGCTGTCGACATGGACGTCGGGATTGTCGGCGTTGAAGCGGTTGATCATCGCCGTGATGATCCCGCATTCGCCCTCGACCCTGGCGACGTCGGTGACGCCGCCATATTGGGCGCCGCATTCGCCGAAGAAGCGCTGGAGGTAGATTTCCGCGCGGTCGTCCCGCCCGCCGTCGTCGCCGCAGCTCGCCGCGAGGAGCAGCGCCAGTGACAGAGAGAGGCGCCTCACCTGACCGCGGTCCCGGCCATGGCGCGCACGATCTGCTTCTGGAACAATATGTAGACGACGAAGATCGGGATCGAGGCGAACACCGCCTGCGCCATCAGGAAGCCGAGGCCGCTGGTCTGGGCGTAGTTCATCTGCGCCGAGGCGAGGCCGACGGTGAGCGTGTACATGTCGCTGCGCGTCGCGGAGATGAGCGGCCACCAATAGCTGTTCCAGGTGCCGAGGAAGGTGAACACGCCCAAAGTCGCCTGGGCCGGCAGGGTCAGAGGGAGCAGCACCTTGCGGAACAAAGTCAGCCGCGAGGCGCCGTCGAGCATCGCCGCTTCGTCCAGCTCCTTCGGGATGGCCCGGAAATACTGGGTCATGAAGAAGACGCCGAACGGGCCGGCGAGGCCGGGCAGGATCAGCCCCGGATAGCTATTGTGCAGGCGCAGGTCCGCGAACAGCTGGTGCTGCGGCAGGATCACCGCCTGCTCGGGAATGGCGAGCCCGAGCAATACGAAGATGAAGAGGGTCCGGCGGAAGGGGAATTCGAGCCGGGCGAAGCCGTAGCCGGCGAGGCTGCAGAGGATGAGCACGCCCAGCGTCGTTCCTCCCGAGACGATCAGGCTGTTGAGCAGCCAGCGGAACACCTGGTTGCCCTGCAGGATCGAGCGGTAATTTTCGAGCGTGTAGGGCGGCGACAGAGCGGCGCCGCTGTCGCCGATCAGCGCCTCGTTCGCCTTGAGCGAGAGCAGGAGGGTCCAGATCAGGGGCGCCAGCATCACGAAGGCGGCGAGCAGGATCGCCACCCAGGTCAGCCGGGATCGGCGGGCGCGGCCGCTTGCCTCAGCGGCCACCGTCGGCCTCCGATCCGCGCATCGTGGCCGCATATTGGGCGAGGGTGAGCGCCACGATGAGGAGGAACAGGATCTCCGCGGCGGCGGTGGCGTAGCCCAGCTCCCAGCGCGCGAATGCGGTCTCGAAGATGAACAGCACCATGGTGCGGGTGGAGCCGCCGGGTCCGCCGCCGGTGAGCAATTGCGCCTGGCCGAAGATCTGGAGCTGCGCCGCCGTCTGCAGCATCACCACGAGGACGACGGTGCGCTTCAGCGCCGGCAGGGTGACGCGACGAAGCGTCGCCCAGCGGCTCGCGCGGTCGAGCGCCGCGGCTTCGTAGACGTCGCCGGGGATCTGCTGGAGGCCGGCCAGGAACAGCATCATCGGCAGCCCGATCGACCACCAGATGGTGGTGATCGCCAGCGCCCACAGCGACCAGGTCGGGTGGCTGAGGAACGGGATCGGCTCGGCGCCGAGCGCCTGCGCCGTTTCGCCCAGCAGCCCGGCGTCCGGAGCCAGTACGAAGCGCCAGATCAGGGTGACGATGGTGACGGAGAGGACCGAGGAGGAGAAGAAGATGCCGCGGAAGATCGCCGCCCCGCGGGTGGCGCGGTTGAGGGCGAGGGCGAGCGCGAGGGAGAGGATCGTCAGCAGGGGGACGATCATCAGAGCGAGCATGAAGGTGGTGAGGATCGAGCGCAGGAAGGTGGCGTCGGCGAACAGGCGGGCATAATTGTCGAGCCCGACGAAGCGGCCGCCGCCGAACAGGTCGACATGCTGGAAGCTCAGGATGATCCCATTGATCAGCGGGTAGATGAGCAGGAAGGTGTAAGCGAGCAGGAAGGGCGCGACGAAGGCCAGACCTCCGAACCGCCCGCGCGCGTTCATGCCGCGGCGGCCCCGGCGTGATGGCCCGAGTGATGGCCGGCGCCGTCCGGCCCGAACAGATGCGCCGCCGAGCCGTCGACGCGCAGTCCGACGCGGTCCCCGATCCTGACCGCGCTGGCGCCCTTGTCCTCCGCGGTGACCGGCTGCCCGCCCTCGAGCGTCGCATAGACGAGGGTGCGCTCGCCGAGCCGCTCCACCAGCTCGACCTTCGCGCTGGTCGTCGCTTCTTCCTCGGGGACGACCCGCACGCTCTCCGGCCTGAGTCCGAGCTGCAGCACGCCGCCCTTCGGAAGCCCCGCTTGCGCCACCCGAGTCTCGACCTCCGCCCCGTCGGGAAGCTTCACCGTTGCGAAAGGCCCGCCGCCGTCGACCAGGTCGACCGGCGCCAGGTTCATCGCCGGCGAGCCGACGAAGCGCGCGACGAAGGTGTTGGCCGGCCGCGCGTAGATCTCCATCGGCGGCCCGATCTGCTGGATGCGCCGGTCGTTCATCACGATGATCCGGTCGGCCAAAGTCATCGCCTCCGCCTGGTCGTGGGTGACCATGATCACCGCCGCGTCGACCCGCTGCCGCAGCTGGGCGAGCTCGACCCGGGTGCGCATCCTCAAAGCCGCGTCGAGGTTGGACAAAGGCTCGTCGAGCAGGAACAGGCGCGGATGCTTGACGATCGCGCGGCCGATGGCGACGCGCTGGCGCTGCCCGCCCGACATCTGCCCCGGCTTCTTGCCCAGATGCGCTTCGATCTCGAGCACCCGCGCGGCCTCCGCGACCCGCGTCTCGATCTCCGCCTTCGGCACGCCGGCGTTCCTGAGGCCGAAGGCCATGTTGTCGAACACGCTCATGTGCGGATAGAGCGCGTAATGCTGGAACACCATGGCGACGCCGCGCTCCCCGGGCGGCAGCGCGTCGATCCGCCGACCCTCGAGCCGGACCTCGCCGCTGTCGGCGCTCTCGAGCCCGGCGATGATGCGCAGCAAAGTCGACTTGCCCGACCCCGACGGCCCCAGGAAGGCGACGAACTCGCGGGGCTCCATGGTCAGCGAGACGCCGTCGAGGACGAGCGTCTCACCATAGGATTTGCGGACGTCGACGATCTCCAGGCTGGCCAAGATATCCCCTCTTTTCTTTGGTGTGTGGACGAAGCGGCGGGCCGGCGTCAATGCCGCCGAGCGGGCGGCTGCGAGGGTGCGCTCGGGGCGCGATCGTGGTAGATCCGGAAAGGCCAAGCGGGGCGGGGACATGGCTGCGGGACGAGCGATAGGGGCGTGCGATGAACAGGATTGAGATATATTCTTCGATCGCGCTTCTTCTCGGCGCAACGATGATCGTCTGGTTGTTCTGGCGTGGCGCCGGGATCGCCCGCGGCGAGGTCGCTCGGGGCCAGGTGGCGACGCACGTCAACTACCAGCTCTTCAGGGTCGTCGGGACTTTGGCGGGCCTCCTCCTGCTTGGCGG
This sequence comes from Allosphingosinicella sp., assembly GCA_036388255.1. Classification (GTDB taxonomy): domain Bacteria; phylum Pseudomonadota; class Alphaproteobacteria; order Sphingomonadales; family Sphingomonadaceae; genus Allosphingosinicella. Next base: position 182,695 of record DASVSD010000024.1, read on the forward strand.
CGGAGCGGGACTGTTCATCGGCTCGTCGGTCGCGAGATCGCCCACGGTATCGACCGGTGCCCCTTTTCCGAGCGGAGATTTGCCGATTGCGGAATATCGCCGCGCCATTGCGGAATGCGACGGCGGCCGCCCGGAGGCCTGCGCGGCGCTTTGCAGGGACGGCGATAGCTGGCGCTGCCGGCAGCCGCCGGACGCGCGCTAGGCAAAAGCGACGGTGTCGGTGCACCGGCGAAGAGCGGTGAGGGGCCGCCGCCGGGGGACAGTTACGTAACTGTCCCCTTACTGTCCCCGGGCGCGAAGCGCGGCGCCCAGCGTTCGGCGACGAGCATCGCCAGCATGACCAAAGCGGGGAGATAGAGGCGCTGCTCGGGCAAAGGGAAGGCGATGCAGCGGATCAGTAGCGAGCCGAGCACGGCCAGGAAGAGGATGTCCGCCTGCCGCTCGCGCTGCACCGGCCGGCCGCGCATCAACAGCCAGGCGGCAGCGAAGAGCAGGGTCAAAGCCGGCCAGCTCTGGGTCGCGAGGCTCGACGCCCAGGCGCGCGCCGCTCCCCCCAAATAAGCGGCGGGCGAGAAAGGCCCGACCGCATTGAGGTCGGGCGCGCGCTCGATCAGCGAGAAGCTGAAATGGGTCCACCATCCGGGATGGTCGCCGGCCAGCATGGCGACGGCATAAGCGGCGGCGCCCGCGGCGAACGCGGCGGCCGCCTCGCGGACCGAGAAGCGCATCGCCAGCGCGACCGCGAGCAGGGCCGCCGGGAAGGAGAGGAAATCGGGGCGCACCGCGGTGGCGAGGCCGAAGCACAAAGCGCCCAGCGGCCACGACCCGCGCCGCATCAGCGCGAGCCCGCTCAGCGCCAATGCGGCGCAGAGGACGTCCGGCGTGACCATCCGCGCGGTATGGGGAAGCCCGGCCAGGGCGAAGGCCGGCGCGACGAAGATCGCCGCCTGGGCGAAGCCGCCCGCCGCCATCCACCCGATCGCGGCCGCGGCCAGCAAGGCGAGCCCGATCAGGTTGATCGCGCGATAGGCGGCGATCGGGGACAGGAAAGCGCCCAGCGCCCGCCCTGCGCCGACATAGGCGACCTTGATCCGGTACATGCCCAATTGGCTGTCGAACGCGGCAGGATCGCGGTGCTGCGCCATGCGATAGGCATTGCCCCGGCTCAGCAGCGCCCAGTCGCGCGGCGGCACCTCGGCGCGGACGATCGCATAGGCGCGTTCCTGCCGCGCCGCCGCGTCGATCCCGGGCCGCGCCTCGGCGAGCGCGACATAAGCGATCATGTCCCAATTGTGGATCGGCGCACGCGCCGCCAGCAAAGCCGTCGCCGCCATGAAGGCCGCGAAGATCAGCAAGGCGATGCGATCCGCCATTGTCGGGCCCCTCCCATGCGAGGGCGTTCGAGGGCGCGGAACCTAAAGCGGGCGGTTCCCGCCTGTCCAGTGCGCCACGTTCCTCCCCGCCTGGTCCCATATCGGTCGATGGGAAGGAACGGAGTTCCCGTTCCGTTCCGGCACGGATAAGAGACGGGCCATGGGATTCGCGCCGCATCAGCTTCGGGATCGCGCGCTGGCGGCGGTCGAGGAGGCGGCCGAGCAGGCGCGGCGCCGCCCTCCCGAGCGCAGCAAGGCGCTCGGCTTCGCGCTCGCTTATCTCTGGGCCTATGCCGGCGGCGGCGACCGCGCCGCCTTCGTCTGGTTTTGGCGCTCGCTGGCATTCGACAACGACATCGCCAGGAGCCAGAACGTCAGCGCCGCGGCGAACGCGATCAAGCGGGCGGTGGGGCAGGGGTGAGGAGAGTCCGGCCAACCCAATGCAGGCGTCCCCTCCCTGGAAGGGAGGGGCGGAAGCGGCACCCGCGCTTCGAGCGGCCTTTCCCCCTGCTCAGGTGACAGGCACCTACCTGTCACCGCCAGTTCGAGAAACGATCAGCCTTCGAGGCTGAAGGCCTCGCGGAACGTCACCGTCATTTTGCGCGCGTCGGTTTCGTCCGCGATCTCGATGCGGTGATCCAGATTCAAATGGCCATGCTTGACCGACTCGCAGACGAGAGCGCGTGCGCTCTCGATCGCCTGCTCGCGAGCCGCGTCGAGATCAGGCAGCTCGATCCCCTCCTCGTCGAGGGTGATCTCGTCGTTGAAGACATGGAAGAAATAGCGCGGCATGTGCGAGCTAACGCCTTCGCGGCGAGATGGATGCGCGCCCGAACGGTTTCGGCGCTATCCGGCTTCCGTAGAGCCAGGGGGGTAGGGGACAGTGACCGGTAACTGTCCCCGCACAGGCTCCGGTGACAGGTACGTACCTGTCCACCGCCGCCCGCGGCCCGTTCACCGAGTCAGCGTTTCGGAGCCGAGGGCGAGGAAGGGGGCGGCGGCGGTGCCGGCGGCGGAAGCCGTCTTGCGGACCCCGCGCCGGCGATCCGGCACATCTCCGGAGAACAGAGGAATCGCGATTCCACGAAGGCGGCCGCCGCTGCCATGTCGTCGCATCCTGCCCCGCCGTCCGGCCAGAGCAGGAGCACGGCCCGAGGCATCATCTCTCCCGCGACGAGGAGAAACTGGCCGAACAGCTGGCGGTTTATGGGCTGGCCGTTCCAGCGTTGCTCCCCGCCGGGAAGAACGGCGACGTCGTTGACGGCCACCGGCCCGAGGCGAGGGTCGTCGGCGCCGTCGAACCGGACAGCAGACCAGCCCGGGGGCAGCCGGCAGGAGGCTGCCGGCCCCGCCACCGCAGAAGCAGGCGCGCGCGGCTGCGCAGGCGCGCCGGCCGGCAGACCCGCGAGCGTGGCAAGAGCGACGCCGGCGTGGAGAAAGAAAGAGCGCATCGAGCCTTTTAACCCAAAGCGGACGAGCCTGCGAATCCTCGCCGTAGGGCCCCGTGGTTGCCCGAACAGGATGCTCCGGTGACAGCATGCTCCGGTGACAGTACGTACCTGCCACCGCCGCCGCTCAATCGGCGCCCGCCTTCAAGCTGCGTGGGGCACTCGAGAGGCGTCGGGGACAGGGCGGTGAGGGGACAGTTACCAGTAACTGTCCCCGGTCGTTGACCCTGCCCCCGTGGCGCCCGCTTACGTCTGGTTGTTGCGCAGAGACTCCCGGCATTCGCGCGCGAGGCGGGCTTCGCGGCGGGACTGTGCGGCGCGGTCCCCGTTGCCGCAGCGCGGTGCGGTCGCCTGGGCATCCCGGCGACGGCCGAGCTCGGTGCCGAAGGGCGTGGGCCGATAGGATGCGGCGATCGCCGCGAGCCGCCCGTCGCCCAGCGACACGGGGATCGGGTCCACCGTGCGGACCGTGAACTCGCGCCCGGCCGCGATCCTGGCGTGGCTGCCGTGAACCAGCATGCCGCCGATCACGCCGGCGGCCAGAGTGGCGCCGATCGTGCCGGCCGTGTTGCCGTCGCCTTCCTGCCGGTGGAAGCCGGTGACCGGAATGCGCTGGCCGTTGAGCTCGATGTAGCGCAGCGCGATCTCCATCTTGCCCGCTTTTCCGAACCCGCCGCGGCCGGTGCGCCAGGTCACCTGCCCGATCGCCCGCGTTCCCGAGGGAATGACGACATGGCCGTCAAGCAGGACGTCCGAAACGACCGTGAGCGGAAAAGTATCCCCCGTGCGATGGGTGCGGGTAGTGAGCATGTCGGTAAGACGCAGCACGACGTCGGTGTTCGACGGCAGGACGCCCTCGGCCGAGACGGCCGCGACGGCAGTCGCCGGCTGGGCCTCGAGGACAGCGGGCTGTGCCGCCGGCTGGATTTGAGCGAAGGCAGACGTAGCCGTCGCCGCGCTGACGAGCAGCGCGAGCGCAAATGTCGATTTCATTGATAACCCCCTGTTCGGAATGAACGTTTCCAAGCTGGCATAGGGCTCCAGGGGCACGCAAGACTGAATCGTGCTTCATCCGGGGCTAAAACAACTGATTTTGCCTGGTTATTTCGCTTCCGGCACGGACGCTCGTAATCGATTAGCGCAATTCGAAAAGTACTTTACTTGCTTTCCGGTGAACCAGCCCTTTGCGGCGGTCTCAGGTCTTCAGCCGGTAGCCGGTGCGGAACATCCACCAGACGATGGCGAGGCAGACGAGGAAGAAGCCCAAAGTCGCGCCGAGGCTGATCTCGACGCCGATGTCGGCGGTGCCGTAGAAGCTCCAGCGGAAGCCCTCGATCAGATAGACGACCGGGTTGAAGTGGGTGATCGTCCGCCACGGCTCGGCGAGCATCGAGATCGAGTAGAAGGCGCCGCCGAGGAATGTCAGCGGGGTCACGATCAGCATCGGGATGAACTGGATCTGCTCGAAATTCTGGCCCCAGATGCCGATGATGAAGCCGAACAGGCAGAAGGTGACCGAGATCAGCACCAGGAAGGCGATCATCCATCCGGGATGGTCGATCCTCAGCGGCACGAACAAAGCCGCGGTGGCGAGGATGACGAGGCCGAGCACGATCGACTTGGTCGCCGCCGCGCCGACATAGCCGATCACCGTCTCGAACGGCGAGATCGGGGCGGAGAGCAATTCGTAGATGGTGCCGGTGAACTTGGGGAAGAAGATGCCGAAGCTGGCGTTGAAGATGCTCTGGGTGAACAGAGAGAGCATGATCAGGCCCGGGACGATGAACGCGCCGTAGGGGACCCCGCCGGTCGCCTCCGTCTCGATGTTGCGGCCGATCGCGGCGCCGAACACGACGAAATAGAGCGAGGTGGTGATCACCGGCGTGACCAGGCTCTGCCAGAGCGTGCGCATCGCCCGCGCCATCTCGAAGCGGTAGATCGCCCAGACGCCGTGGACGTTCACCGGGCGCTCTCCCGGTGGACCAGGCTGACGAAGATGTCTTCGAGCGAGCTCTGGCGGGTGTTGAGGTCCTTGAAGCCGATGCCGAGGTCGCTCATCCGGCGCAGCAGCGAAGGGACGCCGGTGCGCTCGGCATTGGCGTCGAACGCGTAGAGCAATTCGTGGCCGTCGGCCTTGAGCGCCAGATTCCATTCGGCGAGCTCGGGGGGGACCGTCGCCATCTCTTCGGAGAGGTTGAGGGTGAGCTCCTTCTTGCCGAGCTTCTTCATCAGCGCCGTCTTCTCCTCGACGACGATCAGCTCGCCTTTGGAGATCACGCCGACGCGGTCGGCCATCTCCTCGGCCTCCTCGATATAATGGGTGGTGAGGATGATGGTGACGCCGGTGTCGCGCAGGTCGCGGACGAGCTGCCACATGTCGCGCCGCAGCTCGACGTCGACGCCCGCCGTCGGCTCATCGAGGAACAGGATCTCGGGCTCGTGGGAGAGCGCCTTGGCGATCATCACCCGGCGCTTCATCCCGCCGGACAGCTCCATGATCTTGGCCTTGCGCTTGTCCCACAGCGACAGGTCCTTGAGCACCTTCTCGACATGGGCCGGCGAGGGGGGACAGCCGAACAGGCCGCGGCTGAAGGTGACCGTCGCCCACACCGTCTCGAAGGCGTCGGTGTGGAGCTCCTGGGGGACGAGGCCGATCTTCGCGCGCGCCGCGCGATAGTCGCGCCGGTGGTCGTGGCCGTCGACGAGCACGGTGCCGGCGCTGGGCGTGACGATGCCGCAGACGATGCTGATCAGGGTCGTCTTGCCGGCGCCGTTGGGGCCGAGCAAAGCGAAGATCTCGCCCTTGGCGATCTCGAGGTCGACGCTCTTCAGCGCCTGGTGGCCGCCTTTGTAGGTCTTCGAGAGACCGGCGATGGAGATGACGGGGCGGGTCATTGCGTCGGGGGGAGCGGCGGCTCTTCGCGCGCTTCGTCGAGGCGCATGCCGTGGCGCATCAGCATCGGGATGTTGGCGAGCGCGAACAGGATCGTCGCCGGCAGGAAGAACCAGAGCTTGAAGCCGACCCAGAAATCGGTGCTGCTCGAGCGCCAGACCGCCTCGTTGACCGCCGCCATCACCAGGAAGAAGCCGATCCAGTTGCGGGTGAGGATCGTCCAGCCGCGGTCGGACAGGCCGGGATAGGCGCTGCCCAGCACGGATTTCATCAGGTTGCGCCTGGTGACGAGGCCGAAGGCCAGCACGGAGGCGATGGCGATGTAGACCAGGGTCGGCTTCATCTTGATGAAGGTGTCGTCGTGGAGCCAGACGGTGATGCCGCCGAGCACCAGCACCATGACGCCCGAGAACCACAGCATCGGCGAGATGTGGCGGTAGCGCAGCTGGGAGACGAGCATGGCGACGGTGATCGCGACCATGAAGGCGATCGTCGCCGTGAAGATGCCGCGCCAGTAATTGGCGGCGAAGAAGACGACCAGGGGAAGCAGGTCGATCGCCACCCGGGCGCCGGGACCGGGTGCGGAAATCGCTTTGTCGTCGACGCTCACTCTTTTGCTCCCGTTGCGCCGGCGATCGCGCGCGCAGTCTCTCCCGGATCGAAAGGCCTGAGGTCGTCGATCCGCTCGCCGACGCCGATCGCGTGGATCGGCATGCGGTAACGCTCGGCCGCCGCCGCGAGGACTCCCCCGCGCGCCGTCCCGTCGAGCTTCGTCATCACCAGCCCGGTCACGCCGGCCACCTCCCTGAACACCTCGATCTGACCGAGCGCGTTCTGCCCGGTCGTCGCGTCGAGCACCAGCACCACGTCGTGCGGCGCCTCGGGATTGAGGCGGCCGAGGACGCGGCGGATCTTGGCGAGCTCGTCCATCAGGCCGGTCTTGTTCTGGAGCCGGCCGGCCGTGTCGACGATCAGCACGTCGATGCCTTCGGCCGTCGCCTTCTTGACCCCGTCGAACACGATCGCGGAGCTGTCGCTGCCTTCCGGGCCGGCGATGATGGGCACCCCGATCCGGTCCGCCCAGACCCTCAGCTGGTCGATCGCCGCCGCGCGGAACGTGTCCCCGGCGGCGAGCAGGACCGAATAATCCTGCTCGAGGAAGAGGTGGGCGAGCTTTGCGATCGTGGTCGTCTTGCCCGATCCGTTGACGCCGACGACGAGGATCACCTGCGGCCGCGGGAAGGCGTCGATCTCGAGCGGCTCGGCGACCGGGGCGAGGATCTTCTCCAATTCCTCGGCGACGATGCCGCGGACCCTGGCTTCGGTGAGATCGCCTTCGAAGCGCTCGCCGCGCAGCCGCTCGCGGACCCTGGCCGCCGTCTGCGGCCCGAGGTCGGAGGCGATCAGCGCCTCCTCGATCTCGTCGAGGACTTGATCGTCGAGCCTGGAAGTGACGATCAGGCCGGTGAGATTCTCCCCGAGCCGGTCGGACGTCTTCTGGAAACCCGCGCGCAGGCGGTCGAGCCAGCTCTCGCTCACGCGGGAACTCCGACGAGGGTGTCGGCTTCGATGGCTGTGATCTTTACGCTGACGGTGTGCCCTGTAAGCCCTCCCCCTTGATGGGGGAGGGTTTGGGTGGGGGTGGAGTATGAAGAAAGGGCTGAGCCTCTTTCGGAGACTCCACCCCACCCCAAACCCCTCCCCATCAAGGGGAGGGGCTTCACCTGCACGGGCGCGAAATTCTCGGCGTGTCCGAAACCGTTGTCGCGCTCGACCAGCACCCGCTGGGTGGTCCCCACGAGGCCATGCAACCACGCCTCACGCCGCCGCGCGCTCGCCTCGCGCAGCCGGCGCGCGCGCGCCTTGGCGGTCGCCGGCGGCACCTGCGGCATGCGCGCGGCGGGGGTGCCGCGCTTCGGCGAGAAGGGGAAGATATGGGCCATGACGATGTCGCACTCGTCGATCAGCTCCAGCGACTTCCCGTGCATCTCGTCGGTCTCGGTCGGGAAGCCGGCGATAAGGTCCGCGCCGATCGCGATCTCCGGGCGCCTCGCCTTGAGGCGCGCCACCGTCTCCACCGCCTGGGCGCGGCTGTGCCGCCGCTTCATCCGCTTCAGCACCAGATCGTCGCCCGACTGGAAGCTCATATGGAGGTGCGGCATGAAGCGCGGCTCGGCGCACGCGATCTCGAACAGGCGCTCGTCCATCTCGATGCAGTCGAGCGAAGACAGGCGCAGGCGCGGCAAAGAAGGGACGAGGCGGAGGATGCGCTCGATCAGCATCCCCAGGCTCGGGCTTCCCGGCAGGTCCGGCCCGTAGCTGGTGACGTCCACTCCGGTCAGCACCACCTCCTCGAAACCCTCGTCGACAAGTTTTTTGACGCTCTCGATCACCAGCCCTGCCGGCACGGAGCGGCTGTTCCCGCGGCCATAGGGGATGATGCAGAAGGTGCAGCGATGGTCGCAGCCGTTCTGCACCTCCACGAACGCCCGCGCCCGCTCCGCGAAGCCCGCGGCGAGGTGCGGCGCCGTCTCCCGAACGGCGAAGATGTCGGAGACGCGGATCTTCTCCGTCATCCCCGCGACGGACGCGAGATCGAACTTCTCGCGATTGCCGATAACCCGGCTGACTTCCGGCATGGCCGCGAAGCTCCCCGGATCGACCTGCGCCGCGCAGCCCGTCACCACCACCCGCGCCTCCGGGCGCGCGCGCTTGGCCCTGCGGATCGCCTGGCGGGTCTGGCGGACCGCCTCGTTGGTGACGGCGCAGCTGTTGACGATGACGAGGTCGTTCTCGCCGGCCGCGAGCCGCCGCATCGCCTCGCTCTCCGCCGCGTTGAGGCGGCAGCCGAGGGTGATCAGCTCCGGCCCGCTCACAGCTCCACCTCGCCGGCGAAGACGTGGGTCGCGGCGCCGGACATTCGGACGGTGCCGCCCGGCGCCCACTCGATCGTGAGGCTGCCGCCGGGAAGGCGGACCTCGATTGGGCTCTGGGCGAGCTTGCGCCGGATCGCCGCGACTGCGGTCGCGCAGGCCCCGGTCCCGCAGGCCTGGGTGAGACCCGCGCCGCGCTCCCAGACGCGCAGGCGGATGGCGCCGTCCTCCAGGGACGCGACGTTGACGTTGACGCGCTCGGGGAAGAGCGGGTCGTTCTCGATCAGCGGCCCGAGGCGGGCGAGGTCGACGGCGCGGGCCTCGGGCACGAAGAAGACGATGTGGGGATTGCCGACATTGACGGCGGCGGGGCCCCGCAGATCTTCCCAGGCGACCGGCATCGCGGCGGTGTCGAGCGGGTAAGCGAGCGGGATCTCGTCCCAGCCGAAGCGCGGCGCTCCCATGTCGATCGTCGCCGCCGTACCGTTCGCGGCGCCGCGCACGATGCCGCCTCTGGTCTCGATGCTGCTGTCGCCGCCGAGCAGCAAGGCGACGCAGCGGGCGGCGTTTCCGCAGGCCTCGACCTCGCCTCCGTCCGCGTTCCAGATCCGCATCCTGACGTCGGCCGCGTCCGAAGGCTCGAGCAGGATCAGCTGGTCGCAGCCGATGCCGGTCCGGCGCTCGGCGAGCGCGCGCGCCGTCGCCCCGTCGATCTCGAGCGGCGCCTCGCGCGCGTCGAAGATCACGAAGTCGTTCCCGAGCCCGTGCATTTTGCGGAAGGGGCGGCGCATGGGCCGCGATCTAGGGGCCGCGGCCGCTTTCGTCCACCTCGGCCGCCCGTTGCCGTCAGGCGCGGCGGCGGACCGCCTCGATTTCCTCAATCGGGGCGGAGACCCGCGGTGCAGCCGCGAGGCCGCGCGCGGTGAGCAGGCCGTCGACCTCCACGGCGGGAACGGGGCGGCCGAACTTGTAGCCCTGGCCCTTGAACGTGCCGATCGTGCGCAGCCGCGCCTCGATGATCTCGTCCTCGATCCCCTCGGCCGTGACCGCGAGGCCGAGGCTTTCGGCGAGGCGGGTGATCGCCGTGACGATGGTCGCCGAATCGCTGTTCTCGTTGATCGAAGCGACGAAGCTGCGGTCGATCTTGATCCGATCGAATGGGAGGGCGCGGAGATGCGCCAGCGAGGAATAGCCGGTGCCGAAATCGTCGAGCGCGAGCTTCACGCCCTGATTCTTGAGGCTGGCGATGATGGTCTGGGCAAGGCCGAGGCATTCGAACAGCGAGCTTTCGGTGATCTCGATCTCGAGCCGCTCGGCCGGGAAGCCGGTCTCGACCAGCACCTTGGTGATCTTCTGCGCGAGCCACGGATCCTTGAGCTGGATCGGCGAGATGTTGACCGAGAGGGTGAGCGAAGGGTCCCAGCCTTTGGCGGTTTCGAACGCCTGGCGCATCACCGAGACCGAAAGGTCGCCGATCAGCCCGCATTCCTCGGCGATCGGGATGAACTCGGCCGGCGGGACCAGCCCGCGCTCGGGATGCTCCCACCGCGCCAGCATCTCGAAGCCGTGCAGGCTGCCGGTGACGAGATCGATCTGCTGCTCGAAATAGGGGACGAACTCGCCGGCGGGAATCCCGCGGCGCAGCCCCACCTCGATCGCGTTGCGGTTCTCGAGCTCGCGCTGCATCGACGCGTCGAACCAGGCGTAGCGGCCGCGGCCCAGCTTCTTGGCCGCGTGCATGGCGATGTCGGCGCGCCGCGTCAGCATCTCCACCGAATCGCAATCCTGGCCCGAGCTGGCGACGCCGATCGACGCCGAGACATGGGTATGGACTCCGGCGAGGTCGAACGGCTTGCCGAGGCGGTCGACGATGAAGTCGGCGACCCGGTCCGCCTCGGACGGCGCAGCGCTGTCGTAGCTGAAGGCCGCCGCGAACTCGTCTCCGCCGAGGCGCGCGGTGACGGCGTCGCGGGGGAGCGCCTTGGCGATGACGTCCGCCGCGGTGCGCAGCAGGTTGTCGCCGGTGAGGTGGCCGTGAAGGTCGTTCACGGTCTTGAAGCCGTCGATGTCGATCACGAACATGGCGACGCTCTGGCGCTGCCTGGCGGCGCGCGCGATCAGGTCGTTCGCCGCCTGGGTGTAGGAGCGGCGGTTGAGGAAGCCGGTCAGCGGGTCGGTCGAGGCGAGGGAGTTTGCGCGCTTCTCGGCCGCGGTGCGCTCGACCACCTCGCGGGCGGCGTCGCGATAGCGGCGCCAGCCGTAGATTGTCAGCGCGACGTTCAGGAGCAGCAGCCCGACGATGATGTTGCCGTTGTTGGAGCCGAGGCGGGCCAGCTGCTGTCCGAGCTGGAGGACGTAGCCGTCGCTGATCTTGAGGAAGAGGAGCAAGGTGGCGAGCGCGACGCCGAGCGCGACGATGTCCCTCGCGGCGCCGGAGCCTTCCTGCGGCCGCTGATGCGAAAAAAGGCTCGCCATTCGTTCCTCGTCATCTCCAGTTGGCCGGCCCGGCCTAGGGGCGAGGGCGTGAAAATGTTGTTAAGCTCCGCTGCGGTGCTTCCTTGCGTCATCCCGGCGAAGGCCGGGATCTCGTCGGGTGAAAGGCGTCGGCGCTTTTCACCCGCTGGGGCCCCGGCCTTCGCCGGGGCGACGTGACTTGCGCAAACGTCTTCGCGATCCGGCCCGCTTCGGCTTGCTTAGGCTTGCCCTCGCCGCTATGCGCCCCCACATCCCGTTCACGGGAGACGAAGCGTCCGAGGGCGCGCGCTGGCCGGCGAGTTTCGCCCGCCGGCGCTTTTGCATTTGGCGCGGATAGAGGAGCGTAGAGGATGTTCGACAGCCTGAGCGACCGCCTAGCCGGCGTGTTCGACCGTCTGCGCGGCCGCGGTGCGCTCAGCGAGGCAGACGTCCGCGTCGCGATGCGCGAAGTCCGCATCGCCTTGCTCGAGGCCGACGTCGCCCTCCCGGTCGTCCGCGAGTTCGTCGACAAGGCGACCGAGCAGGCCGTGGGCCAGCAGGTGCTGCGCTCGGTCACTCCGGGCCAGCAGGTGGTCAAGATCGTTCACGACGCGCTGATCGACATGCTCGGCGCCGAGGCCAGCGAGCTGGAGGTCGCGGTCACTCCGCCCGCCGTGATCATGATGGTCGGCCTGCAGGGCTCGGGCAAGACGACGACGACCGCCAAGCTCGCCAAGCGCCTCACCGAGAAAGACCGCAAGAAGGTGATGATGGCGTCGCTCGACGTCGCGCGCCCGGCGGCGCAGGAGCAGCTCGCCGTGCTGGGGCGCCAGGCCGAGGTCGCGACCCTGCCGATCGTCGCCGGCCAGCAGCCGGTCGACATCGCCCGCCGCGCGCTGCAGGCGGCGAAGCTCCAGGGCTATGACGTGCTGATGCTCGATACTGCGGGCCGCCTCCACGTCGATCAGCAATTGATGGACGAGATGAAGGCGATCGCCTCCGTCTCCGAGCCGGACGAGGTGCTGCTCGTCGTCGACGCGCTGACCGGGCAGGATGCGGTCAACGTCGCGCGCAACTTCTCCGGCCAGGTCGAGCTCACCGGGATCGTGCTCACCCGGATGGACGGCGACGCCCGCGGCGGCGCGGCCCTCTCGATGCGCGCCGTCACCGGCAAGCCGATCAAGTTCGCCGGCGTCGGCGAGGCGATCGACGCGCTTGAGCCCTTCCATCCGCAACGGGTGGCGGGCCGGATCCTCGGCATGGGCGACGTCGTCAGCCTGGTCGAAAAGGCGCAGGAGACGATCAAGGAGGAAGAAGCGGAGGCGCTGGCCAGGAAGATGGCCAAGGGTCAGTTCGACCTCAACGACCTTCGCAGCCAGCTTCAGCAGATGCAGCGCATGGGCGGGATCGGCGCGCTCGCCGGCATGCTGCCCGGCATGAAGAAGATGCAGAATGCGATGAACTCGAGCGCGATGGACGGCAAGATCCTGGTCCGGCTCGATGCGATCATCGGCTCGATGACGCCCAAGGAGCGGTTCAAGCCCGAGCTGCTCAACGCCAAGCGCAAGATCCGCGTCGCCAAGGGCTCGGGGACGACGGTGCAGGAGGTCAACCGCCTGCTCAAGATGCACCAGGAGATGGCCGGCGCGATGAAGAAGATCCGCAAGATGGGCGGCCTCGGCAAGCTCGGCGCCCTATTTGGAGGCGGCGGCCTCGGCGGCGCGCTCGGCGGAATGGGGGGTGGCATGCCGGGTGGGATGCCCGGCCTTCCGACCGGCGGCCCAGGCGGCGGCCAGTCGCCGATGAACCTGCCGCCAGGCTTTGAAAATTTCCTCAAGAAATGAAGATATCTCTCAGAAAGGACAGTAGAAAATGGCAGTAGCAATCAGGCTCTCGCGCGGCGGCGCGAAGAAGCGGCCTTATTACAAGATCGTGGTGACGGACTCGCGCACCGGCCGCGACGGCAAGTTCATCGAGCGCATCGGCAGCTACAATCCGATGCTGCCCAAGGACAGCCCGGAGCGGGTCAAGCTCGACGCCGATCGCGCGCGCCACTGGCTCAGCGTCGGCGCCCAGCCGAGCGACCGCGTCGCCCGCTTCCTCGACGCCGCCGGCGTCCGCGAGCGTGCCGCCCGCCAGAATCTGAAGAGGGGCGAGCCCGGCGAGAAGGCGAAGGAGCGCGCCGAGGAGCGCGCCGGCCGCGAGGCCGAAGCCGCCGAGGCGGCTGCCGCCGAAGCCGCCGCCCCCGCGGTCGCCGAGGCTCCGGCCGAGGAAGTGGCTGCGCCCGCGGTGGAGGACGGCGCTCCGGCCGCCGAAGAGGCCGCTCCGGCTGAGGAGGAGGCTGCGGCCGCCGAGGATGCGGCCGCGCCTGCCGAAGAGGCTGCTCCGGCTGCCGAAGAGACTGCCGCGCCTGAAGAGACGCCGGCCGCCGACGAAGCTGCGCCCGCAGCCGACGAGCCCGCTCCTGCCGAGGAAGCCGCCGCGGCCGAGGCCGGCGGTGACGGCGAGGCGACTCCGGCCGACGAGGCTCCGAACGAGGGCCAGTCGACCAGCGAGCCCGCCGAAGGCTCCGACGAAGCCGCTCCCGCCGAAGGCGCCGAGAAGGCGGAGTAAGGATGGGTTTGATCAAGGTCGCCGCATGCCCCCTCCCCCTTGATGGGGGAGGGTTGGGGTGGGGGTGGACTCTCCATCTGGGGAGAGGTCCCGTCTCGATCTCCGCGCACTTCATCGACTCCACCCCGCCCCAAACCCCTCCCCCTCAGGGGGAGGGGCTTTTGTGACCGAACCGCGCGTCACCCTCGCCGCCGTCGCCGGCGCACATGGCATCGCCGGCGAGGTGCGGCTCAAGCTCTTTGCCGAGGGCCTCGACAGCCTGAAGCGCCACTCGGACGTGCAGGTCGGCGAGCGGGTCCTCACCCTCACGTCGATCAAGCCGGCCGCCTTCGGCGCGATCGCCCGCTTCGCCGGGATCGCCGACCGCAGCGCCGCCGAGGCGCTGCGCGGCGAGACGCTCTCGGTGCCGCGCTCGGCTTTGCCGCCGCTCGAGGACGGCGAATATTATCACGCCGACCTGATCGGCCTTCCCTGCGTCGCAGCGTCCGGACCGGACCTCGGGGTGGCCGTCGCGATCGAGAATTTCGGGGCCGGCGACATCGTCGAGGTCGAGCGCCCGGACGGCCGCCGCTTCATGGTCCCGGTCGCCGCGGCGGTGACGATCGAGGTCGACCGGCTGGTGATCGACGACGCCTTCGTCGAATAGCCTCCCCGCTCAGCGTCTCGTCTCGCGGAGCCGCCACACGCTGACCGTGCCGTCCTCGCCCGCGGTCACCACGCGGTCGCCCGCCGGGCTGTAGGCGAGCAGCATGACGTCGCCGTCATGGGGCAAAGCGGCGACATGGGCGCCGTCGGCCACCCGCCAGAGGTGGACCGGCGCGGCCGCGCCGCCGCCTCCGGTGACGTCGTGCCAGATCGAGGCGACCGCGCCGCGGGCCCGGCCGGCGCTGGCGAGCCAGCGCCCGTCGGGGCTGAAGTCGAGCTTGTGGACATGGGCGTTGCTCGAAACGGCGCGGACGGGCGCGCCGTCGCTCGCGCGCCAGAAGCGGACGGTCGAATCGTCCCCCCCGGTGGCGAGCAAACGTCCGTCTGGGCTGAAATCGAGGCCGACCACGGCTTCGTCGTGGCGGCCGATCGTGCGGATCGGCGCGCCGGTGCCGGCGTCCCAGAGGCGGACGCTGCGGTCGAAGCTGGCGCTCGCCAGCCGCGCGCCGTCGGGGCTGAACCGCACCTCCCAGACGTTGAGCTCGTGGCCGCGCAGCGTCTGCGGCGGCTGGCTCGAGCCGACCCGCCAGATCCGGATCGTCCGGTCTTCTCCGGCCGCGGCGAGACGCGTGCCGTCGGGCGATACGTCCACCGTCCAGACCGTGCCCTGCGCGCCGGCGAAGCGCGCGACCTCGCGCCCGGTGGCGAGATCCCACATCCGCACCGTCGCGTCATAGCCTGCGGTGAACAAAAAGCGGGAATCCGGGCTGAAGGCGACCGCCGTGGCGCCATCGGGATGATTGAGCTGGCTGGCGACGCTCCAGTCGGCGGTCCGCCGCACGACCACCAGGCCGCTCGCGCTCGACACAGCGAGCAGCGCGGCGTCGCGGCTGAACCGCGGCTGGCGCGCCGGGGCGTCGCCGAGACGCCAGCTGGTCTCGAGCCGTGCTTCCAGCGTCGGCCCGGAGCCGACTGTGGGGAGCGGAGAGGGGCCGCAGGCGGCAAGGGCGAGCGCGGCCGCGAAGGCGGCGACGAGAGGGGATGAGCGTTTCAATGGGGACCTTCTTCGTTGTGTTCAACGAAGGTGTATTATATTACTAACTCACCGTAAAGAGCAGAGTTTTCAGCGCGCCGCTTTCTCCGCCAGCTTCTCGCGCTTCAGCGGCCGCTCGCGCGCGAGGTCGTTGCGGATCGTGGTGGCGGCGACCCCGCCTTCGCCCATTGCGTGGCTGATCTGGTCGAGGCCCAAGACGACGTCTCCGGCGGCATAGACGCCCGGGACGCTGGTGCGCTGGTGCGAATCGACCAGGATGCACCCGGTATCCTTCGAAAGCTCGGCGCCGATTTGCGCCGCGAGCTCGGTGCGGTTGTCCGAGCCGAGCGCGGGATAGACGCTGTCGAACGTGTGGTGGCCCTCGGCGGTGTCGACGACGATGCAGTTTTCGTGCGCGGCGACCGCCTCGCACGGGCCGTCGACCAGCGGGATCCCGAATTCCTCAAGCCTCGCCTGGTCCTCGCCGCTCAGCATGTGGGCCTTGTCCGGCCCGATCAGGGTGACGTCGGCGGTGTAGCTGCGCAGGAACACCGCCTCGGCGACGCCGTGGCCGCCGCTGCCGATCACCCCGACTTTCTTGTCGGTGACCTCATAGCCGTCGCAGATCGGGCAGTAGCGGATCAGGCCGCGCGCCATCGCCTCGTCGTGGAGCTCGAGGTCCATAGGCGGGCGGCGGTTGCGGACCCCGGTGGCGAGGAGCACGGCCCGCGCGGTCACCGAGCCTTCGCCCCATTCGGCGCGGAAGCCTCCTTCCACCCTGTCGAGCCGGGTGACCCGGCTCTGCGCGATCGAGGCGCCGTATTTCTGCGCCTGCTCCTTCATCCGCGCGATCAGCTCCTTGCCGGCAATTCCGTCCGGATAACCGGCGTGATTGTGGGTGCAGGGGATCCACGCGGCGCGGCTCTCCCCCGCATCGATCACCTTCAGCGAGAGGTGGAAACGGGCGAGGTAGATGGCGGCGGTCAGCCCGGCGGGGCCGCCTCCGACGACGAGGCAATCGTAAAGCGGGTCGCTCATGCGGCGTGAGAGCGAAGGCAGGCGGCGATGGTTCCCGCTGGCTGTCGTCCCCTCCTGCTCGCGCCGACGCATCCGCCATGGATCCAGGCGCTGCGTCTTTCAATCCCGTAGGAAAGCGCGTATATACAGGTCGTATATACGAGGCGACGGTGAAGAAAACGAGGACCTTCAAATCGGGGAATTCGGTGGCCGTGCGCTTGCCCAAGGAGCTCGGCGTCGAACCCGGCGTCGAAATGACGGTTCGGGAGGAGCGGGGACGCTACATCTTTGAGCGGGTCGATCCGAAACCTCACAGGATCGACCTCACCGGCATTTATGGTGCGGGAGCCGGTCTGAAGCCGCTGGAACCATCCGAGCGCATCATCGAATCGCGGGAACTGGACTGGGAAGGGAAACGGCTCCGCGATGAATGAGCCGCTGGTCCTCCTCGACTCGAACATCTGCATCTATCTCATCGAGGGACTCGCCGAGGCTGCGCGGCGCAGAATCGAGCGTTTTGCGCCCGGCGAGGTGGTCACATCGGCGATCGCATATGCGGAGGTCATGATGGGGGTCGACCTCGACGACAGGATAGCGGCGGCCAATGCGGAAGCGCTCTTCGAAATCATCCCCGTGATTGCCTTCGGCGCAGAGGCCGCGCTCGAGTACCGGCGCCTTCCTTTCAAGCGGCACAGTTTCGATCGGCTTATCGCCGCTCACGCGCTCCAGCTGCGGCTTCCGCTAGCGACCAACAACGAGCGCGACTTCGCGGACGTGCCGGGTCTGCGCATCGAGAATTGGGTGCGGGCATGACTTTCGCCGCGGCCGTGCTCACCCTTTATCCCGACATGTTTCCCGGCCCGCTCGGGCACAGCCTCGCGGGGCGGGCGCTCGCGGAGGGACTGTGGTCGCTGGAGGCGGTGCAGATCCGCGATTTCGCGACCGACAGGCACCGCTCGGTCGACGACACGCCGGCCGGGGGCGGGGCGGGGATGGTGATGCGCGCCGACATACTCGCCGCGGCGGTGGACGATGTCCTGGCGCGGCGCCCGGCGATGCCGATGCTGGCGATGACGCCGCGGGGGAGGCCCCTGACCCAGGGGCTGGTGCGCGAGCTTTCGGCGGGCCCGGGAGTTTCGATCCTGTGCGGCCGCTTCGAGGGGGTGGACGAGCGTCTGTTCGAGGCGCGGCCGGTGGTCCCGGTCTCGATCGGCGACTATGTGCTTTCGGGCGGCGAGGTGGGCGCGATGGTCCTGCTCGATGCTTGCGTTCGGCTGCTTCCCGGGGTAATGGGCGCGCCCACGAGCGGTGAGGAGGAGAGCTTCGAAGCGGGCCTTCTCGAATACCCTCATTATACCCGACCTTATGAATGGGAAGGGCGCACGATCCCCGAGGTGCTGCGGTCGGGGGATCATGCGAAGATCGCCGCCTGGCGTCGAGCCAGAGCGGTCGAGGACACACGGTCACGGCGGCCGGACCTGATGGAGCGCCATGGGGGCGCCCCCAGGCAGTCGCCCTCTGGCGCGCGGCGACAAAACGAAGGCGAAGACCAATGAACCTGATCCAGACGCTCGAAGCCGAGCAGATTGAGGCGCTTACCGCCACCAAGGCGATCCCCGAATTCCGCCCCGGCGACACCCTTCGCGTCGGCGTCCGCGTTGTCGAAGGCGACCGCACCCGCGTCCAGAATTTCGAAGGCGTCTGCATCGCCCGCGCCAACCGCGGCATCGGCAGCTCCTTCACCGTTCGCAAGATCAGCTTCGGCGAGGGGGTCGAGCGCGTTTTCCCGCTTTACTCGCCGAACGTCGATTCGATCGAGGTCGTGCGCCGCGGTGCCGTCCGCCGCGCCAAGCTTTACTACCTGCGTGGCCGCACCGGTAAGGCCGCCCGCATCGCCGAGCGCCGCGATCCGCGCACGACCGGCCAGCAGGTCGCCGAGACCGCGACGCCCGAGACGGAAACCGCCGAAGGCTAATCGCCAGCGGGTGGCCGCATAGTTCAAGAAAGAGGAGGGCGGTCGCGCGATGGTGCGGCCGCCCTTTTCTCGTCAGATGGGGATGCGGCCGATCGAGT
>DASVSD010000025.1:0-43712 GCA_036388255.1 Allosphingosinicella sp.
GGCCTTCTCGACGGCCTGGCGGGCGATGCGGATCGTGTTCTTGCGGCGGCCGTAATAGCCCTTCGCCTGCTCGAGGATCCTCTTGTGGCGGGCCTTGGTGGTGACCCCGCGCTTGACTCTAGCCATGTCGGGTTCCTCCTACTTCAGGCCGTAGGGCGCCCACGCCTTCACCCGCGCCGTATCGGCGTCGGCGAGGACGAAGGTGCCGCGATTCTGGCGGATATATTTGGAATTGTGGCTGATCAGCCGGTGGCGCTTGCCCGCCACGCCGTGCTTGATCTTGCCGGTCGCGGTGAGCTTGAAGCGCTTCTTGACGCCGCTCTTGGTCTTCAGTTTGGGCATTTTCGTCTCCTTGGCCACCACGAGGGGCGGACGTTTGAGAACAGCCACGGCAGCCCTTGTGAGCCGGGCGGTTCATGTTCTTCCAAAGCTGGAAAGAAGCGGCGCCTATAGAGGCGGACGCGCGCCGGCGCAAGGCTCGCCTGCCGGTGCTCCGGCGAAGGCCGGAGCCGTGTATGGATCGCGATGAGCCAAGCGTGCGGTCAACCGATTTCGGCCCTCGCATTGCGGACCTCTGCGCTGCGGCCAACGCTCCGGCCTTCGCCGGAGCACTGAAGGGTTTGGCCCCGGGACTAAGCTTCGGGCGCGGCGACAATTGAAACAGCTTTCCCGGGCGCCCGGCGACGTCCTGAAACGAAGGCTCGCTATTCGCCCCGCCGTGGCAGCCCCAAGCCGGGGCCCGGAGCGAGACGGAACGAGTCATGGCAACGCAATCGGTTTTCAGCCGCGAGGACACGCTCTTCGGCGTCTGCTTCGCGCTCGGCGCGGATTTCGGATTCGACCCGACCTGGCTGCGACTGCTGTTCGCCGTCCTCTTGTTCTGGAGCCCGGTCGCCGCCGTCGGCGCTTATGCGGTCGTCGGGATGCTGGTCGCTTTGTCGCGCTGGCTCGCCCCAAATCCGGTCGACGCCGCCGCCGAAGCGGACGATGCGCAGGCCGGTGCGCACGGACCGCTGGGAGCGGAGCTGGAAGACCTGCCGCTGGCTGCCTGAGCATAGTCGAGTGTCCCCCGCCGGGGCCAGCGGCTCACCAGGGGATCACCGAGCCGTCGCGGTCGAGAAAGCAGCCCGAATCCTTCGGGGCGAGCCCGGCGATGATCCGGCGGAGCGCGGCGACGCTGTCGGTACGCGCCAGCGGGGCGTTGGGGCCGCCCATGTCGGTCTGTACCCAGCCCGGGTGGAAGAGGGCGAGCGTCACGGGCCGGCCGGCGAGATCGAGCGCGAGCGCGCGCCACGCGGCGTTGAGCGCGGCCTTGGACGCGCGATAGGCGATGTAGCCGCCGGAGCTGTCGGCGATGCTGCCCATCCGGCTGGTGATCGCGACCATCTTGCCCTCGGCGGCCAGCACGTTGGGGAGGAGGGCCTCGGCAAGCAGGGTCGGCGCGACCGCATTGACGGCGTGGACCTCCTGCCACTCCGCCGCGGTCTGCGGATTGCCGATCCGCTGCGGTCCCGACACGCCGGCATTGGCGATGAGCAGGTCGAGCGGCGCGCCCGCCAGCCGCTCGCCGAACGAGGCGACGGCGGCAAAATCGCGCATGTCGAGCCGCTCGACGCGGACGCCGAGTGGCTCGAGCTCGGGTGCCTCGCCACGCGCGGTCGCGACCACCTCCCAGCCGTCCTCGGCATATTGGCGGGCGAATTCGAGGCCGAGGCCGCGGCCGGCGCCGGTAATGAGGACGCTCGGCATCAGTCGAACAGGCTCGACACGCTCGACTCGTCGGCGATGCGCTTGATCGCTTCGCCGATCAGGGGCGCGATGGTGAGCAGGCGGATGCGCGCGGCGGTTTCGGTCTCCTCGGTCGGCGCGATCGAATCGGTGATGACCAATTCGGCCAGCTCGGAGCGCTCGACCCGCGCCACGGCGGCGCCGGAAAGGACGCCGTGGCTGCAATAAGCGACCACTTCCTCGGCTCCGTCCGCCTTGAGCGCGGCGGCGGCGTTGCACAGCGTGCCGGCCGAATCGACGATGTCGTCGATGAGCACGCAGAAGCGGCCTTCGACGTCGCCGATGATGTTCATCACCTCCGATTCGCCGGGCCGCTCGCGGCGCTTGTCGACGATCGCGAGCGGCGCGTTGTCGAGCCTTTTGGCGAGCGAGCGGGCGCGGACCACGCCGCCGACGTCCGGCGAGACGACGGTGATTGCCCGGTTGGCGAAGCGCGAGCGTATGTCCGCGGACATCACCGGCGCCGCCCAGAGATTGTCGGTCGGAATGTCGAAGAAGCCCTGGATCTGGCCGGCGTGAAGGTCGACCGAAAGGACGCGGTTGGCGCCGGCGACGGTGATCAGGTTTGCGACCAGCTTGGCGGAGATCGGCGTGCGCGGCCCCGGTTTGCGGTCCTGCCGGGCATAGCCGAAATAGGGGATCACGGCGGTGATCCGCTTTGCCGAGGCGCGGCGCAGCGCGTCGATGCAGATCAACAGCTCCATGAGATTGTCGTTGGCCGGATAGGAGGTCGACTGGACGACGAACACGTCCTCGCCGCGGACATTCTCGTGGATCTCGACGAACACCTCCTCGTCGGCGAAGCGCCGCACGCTGACCTCGGTCACGGGCATTTCGAGATAGGCCGCGATCGCGCTCACCAGCGGCAGGTTCGAATTGCCCGACATCAGCTTCATGGGGTCGCGTCTCCGGGAGCGGCGCGACCCCAGTGCCGCCAAGGCCAATCCTTGGCAAGAGCGGCATGACCCCACCCCGTCTGGCGACGGGGAGGAATTGCCCCTACAGCGCCGGCGATGAGCGTCGTCACCCGCTTCGCGCCGTCGCCGACGGGCCGTCTGCATGTCGGCAACCTGCGCACGGCGCTGCACAACTGGCTGTTCGCGCGGCGATCCGGCGGCAGCTTCCTGCTGCGCCTCGACGACACCGATCGCGAGCGCTCCCGCGAGGATCTCGTAGAGGCGATCCGCGCCGACCTCGCCTGGCTCGGCGTGAAAGCCGATGCGGAGCATCGCCAGTCGCAGCGTTTCGATCGCTACGATGCGGCGCTCGCGCGGCTGGCGGCGGCGGGGCGGGCCTATCCGGCCTATGAGACCGCGCAGGAGCTGGAGCTCAAGCGCAAGGTCCAGCTCGGCCGGGGGCTGCCGCCGGTCTACGACCGCGCCGCGCTCGCGCTGACCGCGGAGGATCGCGCCCGGTCCGAGGCGGAGGGGCGGCGGCCGCACTGGCGCTTCCGGCTCGACCACGACGCCCCGATCGAATGGGACGACCTCGTCCGGGGACGGCAGCATTTCGAGCCGCGGCTGCTCTCCGATCCGGTGATCCGGCGCGAGGACGGAACGTGGCTGTACATGCTGCCGAGCACGATCGACGACGTGGAGCTCGGCGTCACCCATGTGCTGCGCGGCGAGGACCACGTCACCAACACGGCGCTCCAGATCCAGATGTTCGAGGCCCTGGGCGCGGCGCCGCCGGCCTTCGCCCACGAAGCGTTGCTGGTGGGCTCCGAGGGCAAGCTCTCCAAGCGGCTGGGCTCGCTCGGAGTCGAGGCGATGGAGGAAGCGGGCATCGAGCCGATCGCCCTGGCCGCGAAGCTGGCCCGGATCGGCACCAGCCTCCCGGTCGAGCCGGTCGCTTCGCTGCAGCCTTTGGTCGAGAGCTTCGATTTCGCCACGTTCGGCCGCGCGCCGGCGCGATTCGACATGGAAGAGCTGAAGGCGCTCAACGCCCGCATCGTCCACGGCCTGCCGCACGAGGCAGTCGCGGACCGCCTGCCCCAGGGCATGTCGGCGGCGGACTGGGAGGCGATTCGCCCCAACCTCGCTTGCGTCGATGAGGCGGCCGGCTGGTGGGACATACTTCATGGCCATGTCGAGCAGAATGCGCCCGAAGAAGACCGCGCTTTCCTCTCGCGGGCGGCAGAGATCGCGGCGGCGATCGACTGGGGCGAATCGCCCTGGAGCGCGCTCACCGCCGCGCTGAAGACGGACACCGGGCGCGCGGGCAAATCGCTGTTTCACCCGCTTCGGCGGGCCCTGACCGGGCGCGACAGCGGCCCCGAAATGGCCGCGCTGCTCCCCCTGATCGGCCGCGACGAGGCGGTCGCGCGCCTCCGCGCCGCCGCCGGCCTCTCCTGACGCTCTAGCCTGAATCCCGGAACAATATCGCCGCCCGCAAATTTAGGATATATTATATCATTCAGTGATGATATAACGTGTAGCTGTTGCCGACGAAGGAGACGGAAAATGGCCGAAGCCGCTTTTCTCGAACCCAGAAGAATCAGGCCGGGCGCGGCCGCAATTGTGGTCCTGCTGCACGGGACGGCGATCACCGCCTTGCTCATGGCGAAGGGCTATGTCCCCACACCCCCGGTCTTCACCGACACCGATGTAATCACGGTCCCGATCGAGCCGCCGCCCCCGCCCGAACCGCAGCGCCCTCGGCCGCGCGAAGAGCGCACGGTGTGGACTCCCACGCCCACGCCGCCTTTCCGCACGCCGGACACGCCGACTGTTCCCGACGTTCCGCGGACGCCGCCCGATCTGGGCTCATTGGCGGGCAGTGAGGACGTTGCTGGCGTGCCCGAGCCCCCGCGGCCGATTCCCTCACCGCCGCCCGCGCCTCCGGTGCGGCGCGAAGCGGTGATGATCTCGGGCGACCTCCAGCCGCCTTATCCGACCTCCGAGCAGCGCAACCGGCGCGAGGGGACGGTCGTAATCCGCGTCGTCGTCGGCCCCGACGGCCGGGTGGTACGGGCCGAGAAGGTCAGCGCGACCAGCGACGCCTTTTACGAGACGACCGCGCGCCACGCGCGCTCGCGCTGGCGGTTCCGGCCGGCGACGGTCGACGGGCGCCCCGTCGAGGCGACCAAGACGCTCACCGTGCGCTTCCAGCTCCGGGACGGCTGAGGCTTGGGGTGGCGCCGGGGAGCGGCCCGCATTATCTAGGCGCGATGCCGCTCCCCCGCCCAGCCTCGCCGCGCGCTTTGATGCAGGACCTGCGGGCCTTCGCGGCGCAGCGGACCCGGCACCAGTGGATCGCCGCCTTCTTCGCGGTGGTGATGCCGGTGGCGATCCTGGGCCTGTTCGTGGTCGACGGCCGCACCAACATCCTGCCGGGCGAGCAGGTGATCTTCGTCGAGAGCTGGTCGGCTGCGCGCACGGACGCGGAGATCAGGAGGGCGCAGCAGATCCGTCAGCGCGAGCGCGAGCGTGCTGAGGCCGAGCGCCAGCAGGAATGGAAGCAGCTCGGCAACCGGCTGGGGATCGACCCGTAGACGCGCGCTGGATGCGCGCGGCCGCCGCGCTCGGCGAGCGCGGGCGCGGGCGGACCGCGCCCAATCCCAATGTCGGCTGCGTGATCGTCAGGGACGACCGCGTCGTCGGGCGCGGCTGGACGCTGCCGGGCGGGCGGCCCCACGCGGAGGCGGTCGCCCTGAATGCGGCCGGCGAGGCTGCGCGAGACGCCACCGTCTATGTGACGCTCGAGCCTTGCGCCCACGACAGCCTGCGGGGCCCGGCCTGCGCGGACCTTCTGGTTGCGGCGCGGCCGGAGCGGGTGGTGGTCGCGCTTCGCGATCCCGACCCGCGTACCGATGGCCGCGGGCTGGAGCGGCTCCAGGCGGCCGGCATCGCGGTCGAGACCGGCGCCGCGGCCGAAGCAGGGGAGCGATCGCTCGCCGGCTTCCTGACACGGGTCCGGCTCGGTCGCCCGTTCGTCACCTTGAAGCTTGCCATGTCGCTCGATGGCCGGATCGCGCTCGCGTCGGGCGAAAGCCGGTGGATCACCGGGGAGGAGGCGCGCGCCCACGCCCATCTCGAGCGCGCGCGCGCCGACATGATCCTGGTCGGCCGCGGCACCTTCGAGATGGACGCGCCCAGGCTCGACGTGCGGCTGGAGGGCCTCGAGGATCGGTCGCCGGCGCGGGCCATGCTGACGCGCGGCGAGCCGCCGCCGGGCTGGAGAGCGCTCGCCTCGCCCAAAGGGGTGTTCGCGTTGCCGGACGTCAACGACCTGCTGGTCGAGGGCGGGGCCGAGACGGCCTCTGCCTTCCTCGCAGCGGACCTGGTCGACCGCCTGCTCCTCTACCGCGCGCCGATCCTGGTCGGCGCCGGCAAGGCCGGGCTGGGCGACATCGCACTCGAGTCGCTCGCCGACGCCCACGGGCGCTGGCGCCTTCACGACCGCCGGATGCTTGGCAGCGACAGCCTCGAAGTCTACGAGCGGACGCGCTGATGTTCACCGGAATCGTCACCGATGTCGGGCGGATCGCCGCCGCGGACAAAAAGGGGGACCTGCGCCTCCGCATCGCCTGCGGGTACGACCCCGCGACGATCTCTCTGGGCGCCTCGATCGCCTGCTCAGGAGTCTGCCTCACCGTCGTCGACAAGGGCGCGGACTGGTTCGCGGTCGACCTGTCGGCCGAGACGGTGAGCCGGACCGCTCCGGGAATCTGGGCGGAAGGCGGGCGCCTCAACCTGGAGCGGGCGCTGCGCGTGGGCGACGAGCTCGGCGGCCACATCGTCACCGGGCATGTCGACGGGATCGGCGAGGTCGTGGCTGTCGAGCCGGTCGGCGGATCGACCCGGATCCGGGTCGCCGTCGGCTCGGGGCTCGCCCCCTATGTCGCCGCCAAGGGCTCGATCGCGCTGGACGGCGTATCGCTGACCGTCAACGAGGTGGAGCCGACGTCGGAGGGCGGCACGCTCTTCTCGGTCAACCTCATCCCCCACACCGCCGCCGAGACGACCTTCGACCGGATCGAACCGGCGCGAAAGGTCCATGTCGAGATCGACATATTGGCCCGATATCTCGGCCGCATGATGGAGCTTCGCGCCAGCAGCGTGTGACCGAAGGGCTTCCGTATCACATTACAATGTGATAATTCGGCCCGATGAGCACCGTCCTGATCGAACGCATCTCCGAGCTGGTCAACGAGGGCGACATGTCGCGTTCGGGTCTCGCCCGGGCCGCCGGCCTCCACCCCAATTCGCTGCGCAAGCTCGGCGACGCCGACTGGAACCCGACCGCCGACACCCTTCTCAAGCTCGAGAAGTTCCTCGCCAGCGGCAGCCGCGACGTCCTGGTCGGCCCCGAGCGGATCATCGACGAGGCGCGCAACGGCCGCATGTTCATCCTCGTCGACGACGAGGGCCGCGAGAATGAAGGCGACCTCGTCATTCCCGCGCAGATGGCGACTCCTGACGCGATCAATTTCATGGCCCGGCACGGCCGCGGCCTGATCTGCCTCTCGCTCACCGCGGAGCGGGTCGGCCAGCTCGGCCTTCCGTTGATGTCCCGCCACAACGGCACCCGCCACGAGACCGCCTTCACCATTTCGATCGAAGCCAAAGAGGGGGTCACGACGGGCATCTCCGCGGCCGACCGCGCGCGCACCGTCGCGGTCGCCATCGACGCTTCCAAGGGGCCCGAGCATCTGGTCAGCCCCGGCCACGTTTTTCCGCTCGTCGCGCGCGACGGCGGCGTGCTGGTCCGCGCCGGCCACACCGAGGCGGCGGTCGACGTCGCGCGCCTCGCCGGCCTCAACCCCTCCGGCGTGATCTGCGAGATCATGAAGGAGGACGGCGAGATGGCGCGGTTCGACGATCTCGTCGGATTCGCCCAGCTTCACGGCCTCAAGATCGGAACGATCCGCGACCTCATCGCCTACAGGCTGGAGAAGGACCGGCTGGTCGAGGAGACGGCAGAGGCGCAGTTCGAGAGCCGCTGGGGCGGCAGCTGGACCGCCCGCACCTTCGTCAACAAGGCGTCGGGCGCGGAGCAGGTCGCCTTGGTCAAGGGCCGGGTCGATCCGGCGCGGCCGACCCTGGTGCGGATGCACGCATTATCCCTTCTCTCGGACGTGTTCGCGGAGGCCGGCCCCCGCGGCGCGCTGCTCGAAGGCGCGATGAAGGCGATCGCACAGGAAGGATCGGGCGTGATCGTCGTCATCAACCGCCCGGTCCCCGACGCGCTCACCGAAGCGCTCAGGGTCCGTTCCGGCGAGGCGGAGCCGCGGGGCGTGGAGCAGATCAGGGACTATGGCGTGGGCGCTCAGATTCTGATGGCGCTCGGGGTGCGGGACATGGTGCTGCTGACCAACAGCCACCACACCCCGGTCGCGCTCGGCGGCTACGGCCTCGCCATCGTCGGCGAGCGGCCGATCGTCAACGCGGAAGACTGAGCATGGCCCGGCTGCTGATCGTCGAGGCGCGCTTCTACGACCATCTGAATGACCTGCTGCTCGCGGGGGCGCGCGCGGCGATCGAGGCGGCGGGACACGAACACGAGACCGTCACCGTGCCGGGGGCGCTCGAAGTGCCGGCCGCGATCGCTCTGGCGGCGGAGACGAGCCGCTACGACGCCTTTGTCGCATTGGGCGTCGTGATCCGCGGCGAGACCTGGCATTTCGAGATCGTCGCCGGCGAGAGCGCGCGCGGGATCATGGCGCTGACCCTGGACGGCCTCGCCATCGGCAACGGCATCCTCACCGTCGAGGACGAAGCCCAGGCCCTCGCCCGCGCCCGCCCCGACCAGAAGGACAAAGGCGGGGAAGCGGCGAAAGCGGCGCTGGCGATGATGGCGCTGAAGGAGAGGTTCGGCGCCTAGTCCTCCCCGGAACGGGGAGGAATTAGGCCTCGGGATAGTCGATATAGCCTTCGGGTCCCTGGCTGTACCAGGTCGCGCGGTCGTCCGGGTTGAGCGTGAGCTTGTTCGCGAGCCGGTTCGGCAGATCCGGATTGGCGAGGAAAGTGCGGCCGAAGCTGATCGCGTCGCAGCATTCGTCGGCCAGAGCGGCCTCGGCGTTATCCAGGACATAGTCGGAGTTCAGGACCAGCGGGCCGGTGAACACCTTGCGGATCGCGGGCGAGACCGGCGGTACCTCGGAGCTCCCGAACGTGCCCTCCGGCCCCGGCTCGCGCAGCTCGAGGAAGGCGATGCCGATTCCCTGGAGCGCCGCCGCGGCGGCGGTGAACAGGGCTTCCGGGTCGGCGTCCTCGCAGCCCTGGGTCTCGCTGTTCGGCGAGAGGCGGACGGCGGTGCGCTCCGCCCCCACCGTGTCGGCGATCGCCTGCGTCGCTTCGCGCAGCAGGCGGATGCGGTTCTCGACCGGGCCGCCATATTGGTCGTCGCGCAAATTGGTCGAACCGCGCAGGAATTGATCGATCAGGTATCCGTTGGCGGCATGGAGCTGCACGCCGTCGAAGCCGGCGGCCACGGCGAGGCCGGCGGCGCGGCTGTAGTCGCCGAGCAGCTCCGGTATCTCGTCCCTACGCAGCGGCCGCGCCTCGGCATAAGGCTGGCGCCCCTCATAGGTGTGCGCCTTGTAGGGCGCGGTCGTCGCCGAGGCCGAGACCGGAGCCTCGCCGCCGAGGAAGCTCGGATGGACGACCCGGCCCATATGCCAGAGCTGGCAGAAGATGCGCCCGCCTGCCTCGTGCACCGCATCGGTGACCGGCTTCCACGCCTCCATCTGCGCCAGGGTCCAGATGCCCGGCGCATAAGGCCAGCCGAGGCCTTGCCGCGAGATACCGGTGGCCTCGCTGATGATAAGGCCGGCGCTGGCGCGCTGCGCGTAATAGGTCGCCATGATCGCGGTTGGGACATGCTCGCGCGTGGCGCGGCCGCGCGTGAGCGGGGCCATGAAGATGCGGCTGGGGCAGAGGATCGCCCCGACGGCGATCGGCTCGAACAAGGACGGCA
Organism: Allosphingosinicella sp.; assembly: GCA_036388255.1. GTDB lineage: Bacteria > Pseudomonadota > Alphaproteobacteria > Sphingomonadales > Sphingomonadaceae > Allosphingosinicella. The sequence goes on from DASVSD010000025.1 coordinate 9,709, forward strand.
AGGCAGGCTCCTGGAGGCGCGAGGTTGACGGGCGGGAGCGACGCGGCCTAGCGGCCGCTGCGTCCCAATGCACCAGGCGGCATCTCGATCCGGCGCGGGCCGCTTCGCCTTCGCGGCGCTGATCGTCGCGAACCTGTTCCTTGCCGCGGGGCCCTGGATGGTGCGGCTCGCCGACGTCGGCCCGGTCGCCGCGGGTTTCTGGCGGCTGGCGCTGGCCGTGCCCTTCCTGGCCTGGCTCGGCTGGAGGCAGATGAAGGATCGCCCCGCGCCGGGATGGGGCCTCGTCGCTTTGCTGGGGGTCGGCGGGCTGTTCTTCGCCGCCGACCTCGCCGCCTGGCACGAGGGGATCCTGCGCACCAAGCTCGCCAACGCGACCCTGTTCGGCAATTTCGCCAGCTTCCTGTTCGCGATCTACGGCTTCGTGCTGCTCCGCGCGCTCCCGGGCCGGGTCCAGCTCCTCGCCTTGCTCCTCGCCGGCGGCGGGACGGCGCTGCTACTCGGCAGCAGCTTCGAAGTCTCGTCGCGCAACTTCACCGGCGACCTGCTCGCGATCCTCGCCGGCCTGTTCTACACCTTCTACCTGATCGCGGTGGACAAGGCGCGCCGCGCCCTGCCGCCGTTTCCGGTGCTCGCCGTGGCGACGGCCGCCGGGGCGCTGCCGCTGCTGCTGCTCGCGCTCGCGCTCGGCGAGGCGGTGATGCCGAGCGACTGGAGCGCGGTGCTGTTGCTGTCGCTCGGCAGCCAGCTGATCGGCCAGGGGCTGCTGGTTTTCGCGATGGGCCATCTCAGCCCGATCGTCACCGGCCTCGGCCTGCTCACCCAGCCGATCGCCGCCGCCCTGATCGGCTGGACCGTCTACGGCGAATCGTTCGCCGCCCGCGACGGGTTCGGCGCGCTGCTGATCTGCGCGGCGATGGTCCTGATCCGCCTGCCTGTGAAAAGCCCTCCCCCTTGATGGGGGAGGGTTGGGTGGGGGTGGACTCCTCGGAGAATCACCGCACTTCATTGACTCCACCCCACCCCCATCCCCTCCCCATCAAGGGGAGGGGAGCCGCCCTTGCATCGCGGTCGAGCAAGGATCATTAGCGCGCTCATGGTCGAACCCGCCGAGATGACGCTCGACGAGCTCCGGATCGCGCTCGGTCCGCTGATCCCGGCCCATGCGGCATTCGACGGCTGGAGCGACGAGGCGCTGGCCATGGCCGCCCGCGAGCTCGGCGTCCCCGCGCCGCGCGCCCGGATCGCGTTCCCCGCCGGCGCCGTCCAGATGATCGACGCCTGGTTCGATTCGATCGACCTCGCGATGCTCGAGGCCTTTCCGCCCGAGCGCATTGCGGCGATGAAGATCCGTGAGCGGATCCGCGAGCTCGTCCTGTTCCGCTTCCAGCGCATGCTGCCCCATCGCGAGGCGTTGCGCCGCGCCTTCGCAATCCTCGCCCAGCCGCAGAACGTGCCGGCCGCCGCGAAGCTCGCCTGGCGGGCGGCCGACCGGATGTGGCGCGTCGCCGGCGACTTAGCCACGGACTATAATTATTACACCAAGCGCGCGCTGCTGACCGGCGTCTACGGCTCGACTTCCCTGGTCTTCGTCGACGACAATTCGGAGGATCTCGCCGACACCCGCGCCTTCCTCGGCCGCCGAATCGACGACGTCATGCGGATCGAGAAGGTCAAGGCGAGCTGGCGCGGCGGGCGCGAGCGCCTGCCGAGCCTCAGCCGCTTCCTCGGAAGACTTCGCTACCCGGCGGTCTGACATTTCGCGTAACTTTCACTAACATCAACTCTTGCGCCATGCGAATTTCGTGTTAAGATGATTCGCATGAATATTGCCGCCCCCCGCCGCGCCTATCGTCAGACCAGCCGCGCCGCGGCGGCCGAAGCGACGGGGGAGCGCATTCTCGAAGCGTTCCGTCATTGTCTCGAGCAGGGCTGGTTCGAGGAAATCCGGCTCGAGGACATCGCCCGCGATGCCGGAGTGACGGTGCAGACGGTCATCCGCCGCTTCGGGGGCAAGGACGGGTTGCTCGACGTGGCCGCCCGGCGGATGGGCGAAGCCGTCCAGCGCCGCCGCGACGTCGCCGGCGGCGGAATAAGAGGCGCCGTCCACGCCCTCGTCCAGGATTACGAGGTGAGCGGCGACCTGGTCATGCGCATGCTCGCCCAGGAGGACCGCTACCCGGCGATGCGCCGCCTCACCGACATCGGGCGCTTCAGCCATCGCGCCTGGGTTGCGGGCACCTTCTCCGCCCGGCTCGAAAGCGCTCCCGCAAAGCCCCGGGAAGCGATGCTCGACGCGCTCGTGGTCGCGCTCGACGTCTATGTCTGGAAGCTCGTCCGCCGCGACATGGGACGCGGCCCCGAAGCGGTCGAGGCGCTGATGCTGCAGATGATTGCCGCGGCGCTCGGAGGCGCGCCCTCCGAGCTGGAAGGAGAATCCTGATGACGCCCCGCAACTTCCTTTTCGCCAGCTTCGAAGGCGGCGGCTCCGTCGGCCCCGCGCTCACCGTCGTGCGCAAGCTCCTCGCGCGCGGCCATCGCGTGCGGTTCATGAGCGACGCGTGCAATCGCTCCGAAGCCGAGGCGGTCGGCGCCGTCTTCGTCCCATGGACGCGGGCTCCGAGCCGGCCCGACCGGTCGCGCGACTCCGATCTCCTGCGCGATTGGGAAGTCGACCCGATGACGGGGTTCGAGCGCACGCTCGACAATCTGATGATCGGGCCCGCATCGCTCTACGCCCAGGACCTCGTCGAGGAGCTCGACCGCGAGGCGGCCGATCTGGTCGTGTCCAACGAGATGCTGTTCGGCCCGATGCTGGGCTGCGAGGCCGCCGGTCAGCGGCTCGCTTTGCTCAGCGCCAATATCTGCGTCTATCCCCTGATACCGGACATGCCCCCGCTCGGCGCGGGGCTGGCGCCCGCTTGCACCGACGAGGAGCGCGCGCTGCAGGCCGCGATCGCCGCGGGCAGCGCCGAGATGCTGGCTGCGCGGCTCCCGGCCTTGAACGAGGCGCGCGCCGCCCTCGGCCTCCCCCCGCTGGGCCACGTCCTGGACCAGCTCGGCGCCGCCGAAGCCCTGCTGCTCGGCACTGCCCGATCGTTCGACTTCGCGGCGGAGGCGCTGCCGCCCTTCGTCCGCTATGTCGGTCCCCAGCTCGACGATCCCGCCTGGGCCCGGCAATGGCGCTCGCCGTGGCCGGCCGGCGACGGCAGGCCGCTCGTCCTCGCCGCCTTCTCCACGACATTCCAGGACCATGCGGGGGCGCTCCAGCGCGTGATAGACGCCGCCGCCGACCTCCCCGTCCGCCTGCTCGTCACGCTCGGCGACGCGATCGCGCCCGGGGAGCTTCGTCCCGCGGCAAACAGCTTTCTCCTGCGCAGCGCGCCGCACAATGCGGTCATGCGCGAGGCGGCCCTCGCGGTCACGCACGGCGGTCACGGCACCGTCGCCCGCGCCCTCGTCCACGGCCTGCCGATGCTGGTGATGCCCCACGGCCGCGACCAGGCCGACAATGCGGTGCGCGTTACCGAGCGCGGCGCGGGACTGTCGCTCCCGCCGGGCGCGGCCGCGGCCGAAATCAGGGTCGCGCTCGGCCGCCTGCTCGACGAGCGTCCCTTCGCGGAGGCCGCCCGCTCGCTCGGCGCGCGCGTCGCCGGGGAGGCGGCAGACTCGCCGGTCGTCGGCGAGCTGGAGAGCCTGGCGGCAACCGTCGCGGGGAGAGGCCGCCACGCCGCCTGAGCGGCTTGCCCAAGGGCTCCGCGCGCCGCTAGCAGGATCGGATGAGCGACGCGTTCCTCAGCACGGCGATCATGGTGCTGGCGCTCGTCCTGTTCGCCAGCGACCGGATCCGGCCGGACGCGGTCGCATTGCTGATCCTGCTGCTCGCCTGGGTCAGCGGGCTGCTCAGCCTCGATGAGGCGCTCGCCGGCTTCGGCAGCCAGGCGGTGGTGATCGTCGCCGCGGTGCTGGTCGTCGGCCGCGCAGTCGAGTTCACCGGCGCCGCCCAGGCGATGACGCGCCTGTTCGTGCCCAAGGTGCGCTTCCTCTCGGTGCGGATCGGCGGCGTGCTGCTGATGGGCGCGGCGCTGTCCGCGTGGATGAACAACATCGCCGCTCTCGCCATCACCATGCCGATCGCGCTCGCCGTCGCGCGCGAGCACAAGCTGCCGCCCGGCGCGGTGCTGATGCCGCTCTCCTTCGCCACCATCCTCGGCGGGATGACGACTTTGATCGGGACGCCCGCGAACCTCATCGTGTCCTCGGTGCGCGAAGACCGGGTGGGGGCGCCGTTCGGAATGTTCGACATGACTCCCGTCGGCGCCGCGGTCACCGGCGCGGGTCTCATCTATCTGATCGTGATCGGCTGGCGTCTGGCGCCGCATCGCGGCGGCCGCGGGGACGAGCAGGGAAGCCGCGCTTTGGTGTTCGAGCTCGCTCTGCCGATCGCGGCGGCCCAGGGGCATGTCCGGCTCCCGGCCATTCGCCGCACCCTGCGGGGCGCCGGAGCCGTGCTGCTCGCGGTGCTGCGGGGCGGCGAGCGCGTGCGGATTTCGGGCGACGCCATGCTCTATCATGACGACCGCCTGCTGGTGATGAGCCGCGACAAGCCCTGGGAGGTCGCCGGGCGCGCGCGCCTGTTCGCCGACGCCGCCGGCGATCCGCCTGGCGCGGTCACCGCCCACGTCTCGGTGGTCCACGGCTCGTCGCTGATCGGCGAGGATTACGGCGCGATCGCGGCGCGCACCGGCGGCGACGTCGAGTTCATCGCCGCGGGGCCGCGGGCGGCGCGGATCAAGGCCCCGCTCGACCACAATCTCATCGAGGCCGGCGACCAGCTGTTCCTGCGCGGCTCTCCCGAGGCGCTCGCCGGGCTGATCCGCCGCACCCGTTTGCTCGAGATCGGCCGGCAGAACGCGCCGGTCCGCGCGGGCAAGCCGGCCGCTTTGGTCGTCGGCATCTACACCACGGCGGTCCTGCTCTCGACCCTGTTCGGCCTTCCCACCACCGCGACCTTCATCGCCGCCGCCCTCGCCATCTGCCTCTTGAGGCTGTTGCCGGCCGACGAGGCCTATCGCGCGGTCGACCTGCCGGTGGTCGTGCTGATCGCGGCGATGATCCCGGTCGGCCGGGCGTTCGAGGAATCGGGCGGAAGCGACCGGATCGCCGAGTTCATGCAATGGGCGCTGACCGGGACGCCTTTGTTCGTCACGCTCGCGGCGATCTGCGGCGTCACCATGCTGCTCTCGATCTTCCTCAACAACGTCGCGACCGCTTTGATCATGGCGCAGGTCGGGGTCGAGGCGGCGGCGCGGCTCGGCATCAGCCCGGACGCGGCCCTGCTCGCGGTGCTGATCGGCTCGTCCTGCGATTTCCTGACGCCGATCGGCCACCAGAACAACATGCTGGTGATGCGGCCGGGCGGCTATCGCTTCCGCGACTATCCCAAGGTCGGCGCGCCGCTGGCGGTCATCGCCGTGCTGCTCACCGCCTGGGTGCTGAGCCGCGCCTACGGCTGAAGGCTACTCCGCCGTGGTCGGATCGATCGTCGCGCGCACCTGCGCGATGCTGTTGGCAGGGAACCCGGCGGTTTCGGCGTGGCGCCGGATCAGCTCCTCGCTCGGCGCGCGGTAGACGCAGTAAATCTTGTCGTCGGTGACGTAGCTATGGACCCACTGGATCTCGGGCCCGAGCTGGCGGAGCACGCTGCACGAGCCTTGCGACGCGCCTTTCAGCTCCTCCGCGCTGAGACGGCCGGCGCCGGGCATCTCCCTTTCGATCACGAACTGCGGCATCGATGCTCTCCTCCTGTTTATATCAGCAGCAGCGGCCGGGGGCGCCGCGGGCGTAGCGGCGCTCGGTGCGGTCGCGGTGGAATTCGGCGTGGCTCATCGCCGGCTCGCCGGGATGCTTCGCGCGGCGGTGGGCAAGATAGGCCTCGTAATCGGGCAGGCCGACCATCAGCCGGGCGGTCGCCGCGGCCGACTTCATGGCGTCACGCCAGCGCATCGGCCGTCTCCATCGCGGTCGGCGTCTCCGAGCGCCTCGCGGCGACGATCGTCCTCGCGCCGTAGAGGATCATCGCCAGCACCACCGCGATGAACAGCCCGGCGAGCGAGGCATTGACGTAATCGTTGAAGATCACCTGCCGCATCTGGCCCGCGCCGCTGGCAGGGGCGAGCACTTCGCCGCGGGCGAGCGCGGCCGAATAACGCTCGGCATGGGCGAGGAAGCCGATGCGCGGGTCGGCGTGGAAGATCTTCTGCCAGCCCGCGGTGAGCGTGCAGACGAGCAGCCAGGCGAGCGGCGCCAGCGTCACCCAGGCGAAGCGCTCGCGCTTCATCTTGTAGAGGACGACGGTGCACAAAGTCAGCGCGATCGCGGCCAGCATCTGGTTGGCGATCCCGAACAGGGGCCAGAGCGTGTTGATCCCGCCGAGCGGATCGGTGACGCCCTGGTAGAGGAACCAGCCCCAGCCGCCGACGGCCAGCGCCGTCGCCACGATGTTGCCGGCCCAGCTGCGCGTGTCCTTGAGGCGCGGCGAGACCATGCCGGCCATGTCCTGGATCATGAAACGCGCGACGCGGGTGCCGGCATCGACGGTGGTGAGGATGAACAGGGCCTCGAACAGGATCGCGAAATGGTACCAGAAGGCGGTCATCGACGCGCCTCCGACCATCGCCGAGAGGATCTGCGCCATGCCGACAGCGAGGGTCGGCGCGCCGCCGGTGCGCGACAATATGCTGGTCTCGCCGACCTGCCGCGCGACCTCGTCGAGCATGGCGGGCGTGACCGCGAAGCCCCAGTTCGAGACCGCCGCCGCAGCGTCCGTCGCGGTCGTGCCGATCAGCGCCGCGGGGCTGTTCAGCGCGAAATAGATTCCGGGATCGAGCACGCTCGCCGCGACCATCGCCATCACCGCGACAAAGCTCTCCATCAGCATCGCGCCATAGCCGATCAAGGGCAGGTGCGCCTCGCTCTCGATCATCTTCGGGGTCGTCCCCGAGGAGACCAGAGCGTGGAAGCCGGAGACGGCGCCGCAGGCGATGGTGATGAACAGGAAGGGGAAGAGGTTGCCGGCGAAGACCGGGCCGGTGCCGTCGACGAAGCGGGTCACCGCCGGCATGTGCAGCTCGGGGCGGACGAGGAGGATGCCGATCGCCAGCCCGACGATGGTCCCGATCTTGAGGAAGGTCGAGAGATAGTCGCGCGGCGCGAGCAGCAGCCAGACCGGCAGCACCGAGGCGACGAAGCCGTAGCCGATCAGCATCAAAGCCAGCGCTTCGCCCGAAAAGGTGAACGCGGGCGCCCAAATCGGGCTGGCCGCGACCTCCCCGCCGACCAGGATCGCGGCGAGCAGCCCGGCGAAGCCGATCGCGGAAACCTCGGCGACGCGGCCGGGGCGCAAATAGCGGCCGTAGAGGCCCATCACGATGGCGACGGGCATGGTCGCGAAGACGGTGAACGTGCCCCACGGGCTGTCGGCGAGCGCCTTGACGATGATCAAGGCCAGCACGGCGAGCAGGATGATCATGATCGCGAGGATGCCGACCATCGCGATCACGCCCGGCACGTCGCCCATCTCGGAGCGGATGATCTCGCCGAGCGAACGGCCGTCGCGGCGGGTCGAGACGAACAGGACGATGAGGTCCTGGACCGCGCCGGCGAAGACGACGCCGGCGAGGATCCAGAGGGTGCCGGGCAGATAGCCCATCTGCGCGGCCAGCACCGGCCCGACCAGCGGCCCCGCGCCGGCGATCGCCGCGAAATGGTGTCCGAAGAGGACGATGCGGTTGGTGGGGACGAAATCGAGCCCGTCGTTGCGGCGGACGGCGGGGGTCGGACGGGCGGGATCGATGCGCAGGACGCGCCGCGCGATGAAGAGTCCGTAGACGCGGTAGCCGATGAGATGGACGCAGATCGCGGCGACGACCAGCCACAAAGCGTTGATCGTCTCGCCGCGGCTCAGCGCGATCACGCCGAGCGCAATGGCGCCCAGCGCGGCGACGATCGCCCAAAGAAGCCAGCTCAGTCCCGATCCGCCTTCGGCGCGCGTCGCCATAGCCCCTCCCTGTTTGCGGCACACTGCAATCGGAGCGGCGCACGGGCAAGCCTCGTCGTCCCGGCGGAGGCCGGGACCTCAGGGAGAATTATGGGCGCGCTTGTCCAGGGGCGCGCTGCACGGAGGCGGCGTCTTTCACTCGCTGAGGTCCCGGCCTTCGCCGGGACGACGGATTGGCACGAACCCCTTCCGCTCCCTTTCTGTTATTGATAATCAGTTGCAAATGACCCTGCTGTTTCGCTTCCTCGCCCTCGTATTCGCCCTCGCGCTCGCCCCCGCGCCCGCGGCGGCGCAGCAGGCCGAGGTCCAGACGACGTGGCGACTGCTCGATTATGTCGCCGTCGACTATCCCGAGGCGGTGCGCGAAGGACGGGTCGTCAACGCGGCCGAATATGCCGAAATGACCGAATTCTCGGCGTCCGTCCGCGAGCGGATCGGGCGGCTTCCGGAGCATCCCGCGAAGGCCGGCTTGGCGGCGCAGGCGGATTCGCTCCGCCGGGCGATCGCCGCGAAGGTGCCCGCGGAACAGGTCGCCGCGACGGCGCGGCGGCTCGGGCGGGAGCTGCTCGCCGCCTTCCCGGTCCCGCTCGCTCCCCGCGCCGCGCCCGATCTCGGCCGCGCCGCGCAGCTCTACGCCGAGAATTGCGCGGCGTGCCACGGCCCCGCCGGGGCCGGCGACGGGCCGATGGCGCGCGGCATGGAGCCGCCGCCGATCGCCTTCACCGACCGCGCGCGGGCGGACGAACGCAGCGTGTTCGCGCTCTACCAGGTGATCGAGCAGGGCCTCGAGGGCACGCCGATGCAGAGCTTCGCGCATCTGCCGGCCGAGGACCGCTGGGCGCTCGCTTTCCATTCCGGCCGGTTCGCCTACCCCGCGGCCCTCGCCGGCGAGGGCGAACGGATCTGGCGCGGCGACGCCGCCGTCCGCGCGCTCATTCCCAACCTCGAAGCGCTGGCCGCGATCACGCCGGCCGCGCTCGCCGCCCGAATGGGGCCGGAGCAAGCGGCGGCGCTCACCGCTTTCCTCCGCGCGAACCCCGATGCCGTGTCGGCCGCGGCCGGCGGGCCTCTGGACGTCGCCCGTGCCCGGTTGCGCGAGAGCCTCGTCGCCTATCGCGCCGGCGACCGCGACGCGGCGCGCGAGCTTGCCCTCGCCGCCTATCTGGACGGCTTCGAGCCGGTCGAGCCGCTGCTCGCCACCCGGGACGGGAGCCTGCTTCGCCGGGTCGAGGCGGCGATGGCCGAGCTCCGCTCCGCGATCGCCTCGCGCCGCCCGGCCGGCGAGGTCGAGACGCGCATTTCCGCGCTCGACCGGCTGTTCGACGAGACCGCGGCTGCGATCGCGCCCGGTGAGGCGAGCGCCGCCTCGAGCTTCGTCGGCGGCTTCGTCATCCTCGCACGGGAGGGTCTCGAGGCGCTGCTCATCGTGATCGCGATGATCGTCTTCCTGCAGCGCGCCGAGCGGCGCGAGGTCCTCCCCTACGTCCATGGCGGCTGGATCGCCGCGCTGGTCGCGGGCGTCGCGACCTGGTGGGCGGCGACGCACATCGTCGCGATCAGCGGCGCCAGCCGGGAGACGACCGAAGGCGTCGGATCGCTGTTCGCCGCGGCCGTTCTGGTCTTCGTCGGCATCTGGATGCACGGCAAGGCGCAGGCCGGCGAATGGCAGCGCTACATCCGCGAGAAGCTCGGCCACGCTCTGTCGCGCGGCTCGGCCTGGTTCCTGTTCCTGCTCGCCTTCGTCGCCGTCTACCGCGAGGTGTTCGAGACGATCCTGTTCTACGCGGCCTTGTCCGCGCAGGGCGACGGCCTCGCGCTGCTCGGGGGCGCGCTGACGGCCGCGATCCTGCTCGCAATGGTCGCCTGGGCGATGATGAAGTACAGCCGGCGCCTGCCGATCGCCCAGTTCTTCAACTGGAGCGCGCTGCTGATCGCGTTGCTCGCAATCGTGCTGGCCGGCAAGGGCGTCGCTGCGATCCAGGAGGCCGGGCTGATCGGGGTGACCCCGGTCGAGAGCGCGCCTTCGGTCCCGATCCTCGGCATCGCCCCGACGGCGGAGGCGCTCGGCGCTCAGGTGGCGGTGCTGCTGATCCTTCTCGTCGGGTTCGGCCGCAACCGAAGGCGCGGCGCCCTTCCCGCCGCTGCTTGAGGCGTGGATTCTGCGTCGCCGCGCGGCTAAGGTCGCGGCCACCCCTGAACGGAGAGAGACAGCATGGCGGGCGTCAACAAGGTCATCCTGGTCGGAAATCTCGGCGACGATCCCGAGGCGCGCTCGATGAGCAATGGCGGCGAGGTGGTGAATTTGCGCGTCGCCACCTCGGAGAATTGGAAGGACCGCGACGGCAACCGGCAGGAGCGGACCGAGTGGCACCGGGTCGTCATCTTCAACGAGAATCTCGGGCGCGTCGCCAAATCCTATCTCAAGAAGGGCTCGAAAGTGTATCTGGAGGGCCAGCTCCAGACCCGCAAATGGACCGACAATTCGGGCCAGGACAAATATTCGACCGAGGTCGTGCTGCAGCGCTTCCGCGGCGAGCTGGTCCTTCTCGACAGCCGCGGCGGCGGCGGCGGGGCGGGCGGCGGCGACGATTACGGCGATTCGTTCGGCGGCGGGTCGAGCGGCGGCTCCCGCCCGCAATCCCGCCCGGCGCCGGCCTTCGACAGCGACCTCGACGACGACGTCCCGTTCTGACCGGCGCGCGCCGGACATTCCGGCGCGAGACGGTCATCCCGGCGAAGGCCGGGATCCCAGGGAGAGTTCGCCCCGCCGCAAGTGCCGCGCTCCACAAGCGCCTGCGCTCTTCACCCACTGAGATCCCGGCCTTCGCCGGGATGACGGTCCTGGATTATCCGCCCAGCTTGCCCTTGAGCGCGGCGAAGGGGCTCGATTCGAGGCGCGCTTCCTCCTCGCTCCGCACGCCGGCCTCGCGCAGCGCCGCTTCCGCTGCGGGCGAGCGGGGATAGGGATCGACCGAAAGCGTCAGCGTCTCGGCGGCGGCTTCCCCGACATCGACGACGGTGCCGTCGTAGAAGGTCACGTCCAATTCGCCGCTGCCCAGTTCGATTTCATCGTCGGCGGCTGCAGGATGCGGCCGGAATTCGATCGCGAAAGGTTCCTCCACCTCCTCTTCGACGGGGTCGCCGGTGGCGACGCAGGCTTGAGCCAGCGACGCCCGGATCGTGCCGCGGGCGATCACGCCGTGATCCTTGCGGACCAGCTCGACCTCGGCCGCGAGGCGCGACAGCGAGACGAAGCCGAAGCGCTCCGCGAGCGCCGTGCGCTCGCGCTCGTCCGCCTCGATGGTCATCGTGCGCGGCGCGGGGCCGAGCGTATCGACGCGCACCGGACGGCTGAACTCGGGCGCGCTCATGGCAGCTTCCCCTCCAGGAGATCGGGATAAGCGACTGCACCCAGAGCGTCGCGGCAGGCGGCGAGGCGCCGCGCGACCCGCTCCGGCGCCGCTTCGGCCACCGGCGCGTCGCGGAAAACATTGCGGCGGACCGCGGCCGCGAAGGCAGCCTCGTCGCGCGCCTCGCGATAAGCGGCGAGACGGCCGCCGAGCGCGCTCATCATCCGGCCGACATGCTTGCCGACGACATGATCCCCGATTCCCATCTGGCGGACGGTCCCGTCCATGTCGTCGATGAAGGTCTCGGTGAGCAGCACGCCCGCCCGCCGCGCCCCGCCACCCTCTTGCTCCATCCTGAGCAGCACCAGAGCGAGCAGCGAGGCCAGCATGTCGAATCGGCCGTCGATCGTGTCGGGCACGCCTCCCTCGCGGAACCAGAAGGGGTCGCGGGCGCGCTCGACGACGGCGCGATAGAGGGGCCCGAGCGCCGCGCGCTCCGTGCGGCCGCCGAAAATGCGAGTGAGGAAAGACATTTGCGGGTCCCGCTCAGGCTTGCGCCGGTTGGCTTCTGTTCATATTGGAGAGCCTAGCCACGGGGGCAAGTGGCGCGCTCCGGCAGCGCTTTCGGGAGACTTCACAGCAATGAACCTGCGGTTCGCACCTCGCCTCCTCCTCGTCGCCGCGTCGGGCGCCGCCTTCCTCAGCGCCGGCTGCACCTCGATCCGCGACCATCAGGGCTATATCGCCGACGAGCAGCTGATCGCGGCGGTCCAGCCGGGAGTCGACAATCGCGAGTCGGTGGAGCGCACGCTCGGCCGGCCGACGCTCGCAGGCCAGTTCGACCAGCGCGACTGGTATTATCTCTCGCGCTCGACCAGCCAGCTCGCCTTCCAGCATCCGCGCGCGTCCGACCAGATCGTGCTCCACATTCGCTTCGACGAAGCCGGCAATGTCGAGCGCGTCGAGCGGACGGGGATGGAGCTGGTGGCCAACGTCGATCCCTCGAACCAAACCACGCCGACGCTCGGCCAGCGCCGCAGCTTCTTCGACGAGATTTTCGGCAATATCGGCGCCGCCGCCCCCGGCCAGCGCGGCCAGACCCCCGACAACCCGCAATAGCGTCGCTCGCGACGCGTCACCCCGGCGAAGGCCGGGGTCTCGGCGAGACCTCCTGAGCATTCTCGCCCTGAGATGCCGGCCTTCGCCGGCATGACGGATCAGCGCACGATTCCGCCCGCACCGAGCACGGCCAGCGTCACCAGATCGGAGGCGGTCGCCGTCATCGGGGCGATCTGGACCTGGTGCCGCATGCCGACCAGGACCGGGCCGATCACCGCGCCGCCGCTCAGCTCGCGCAGCAGCTTGGCCGAGATGTTCGCGGTCTGGAGGCCGGGCATGACCAAGACGTTGGCGGGGCCGGTCAGGCGGCTGAACGGATAGACCCGCTGCAGCGCCGGATTGAGCGCGAGATCGGGCGGCATCTCCCCCTCATATTCGAAGTCGACGTCGTCGCGCCCGTCCATCAGCTTCACCGCGTCGCGGACCCGGTCGAGATAGGTCCCCTCGGGATTGCCGAAGATCGAGTAGCTGAGGAAGGCGACCCGCGGCTCGTGGCCCATGCGGCGGGCGACACCGGCGGTCTGGATCGCGATCTCGACCAATTGCTCGGCACTCGGCCGCTCGGTCACCGTCGTGTCGGCGATGAACACCGTGTAGCTCTGGCCGACCATGATGTGGATGCCGAACGGGGTCACCCCGGCCTTCGGATCGAGGACGCGCAGGATCTGGCGCAGGCTCTGCGAGTAGGTCCGGGTGACGCCGGTGATCATCACGTCGGCCTCGCCGGCCTCGAGCAGCAGGGCGGCGAAGATGTTGCGGTCCTGGTTCACCGTCCGCTCGATCTCGCGCTGGAGATAGCCGCGGCGCTGCAGCCGCGCATAGAGCCGTTCGGCGAGCTCGGGGACGCGGGGATAGTTGCGGCTGTTATAGACTTCGAAGCTCTTCGGATCGTCGACGCCGAGGTCGCGAAGGCGGTCGTAGACGTCCTCGCGGCCGACCAGCACCGGCACGCCGTAGCCGCCGTCGCGGAAGGCGATCGCCGCGCGCAGCACCACGTCCTCCTCGCCCTCCGCGAACAGCACCCTTTTGGGGTCGGTCCGTGCGGCTTCGTAGGCGAGGGTGAGCACCGAGGTGGTCGGATTGAGCCGCGACCGGAGCGTGGTGCGGTAGGCGTCCATGTCCTCGATCGCGCGCTGGGCGACGCCGGTCTCCATCGCCGCCCGGGCGACGGCGGCGGGGACGATCTCCATCAGCCGCGGATCGAAGGGCGCCGGGATGATATAGTCGGGGCCGAAGCTGTGCGCCTTGCCGCCATAGGCTGCGGCGACCTCTTCGGGCACCTGCTGGCGGGCGAGCTCGGCCAGCGCCTCGGCCGCGGCGATCTTCATCTCGTCGTTGATCGTCGTCGCGCGAACGTCGAGCGCGCCGCGGAAGATGAAGGGGAAGCCGAGCACGTTGTTGACCTGGTTCGGGAAATCCGAGCGGCCGGTGGCGACGATCGCGTCCGGCCGCGCGGCCTTGGCGTCGGGCGGCATGATCTCCGGATCGGGATTGGCCATGGCGAAGATGATCGGCCTGGGCGCCATCTCCATCACCATTTCGGGCTTCAGCGCACCCGCGGCGGAGAGGCCGAGGAAGACGTCCGCGCCCACCAGCGCCTCCTCGAGCGTGCGACGGTCGGTCGGCACGGCATGGGCGGACTTCCACTGGTCGAGGCCCTCGCGGCCCTGCCAGATCACGCCCTTGCGGTCGCACATGATGACATGGTCGTGGCGGACGCCCATCGCCTTGATCAGCTCGGTGCAGGCGATGGCGGCGGCGCCGGCGCCGTTGACGACGACGCGGATGTCGCGGAGCTCGCGGCCGGTCAGGTAGCAGGCGTTGATCAGGCCGGCGGCGGTGATGATCGCGGTGCCGTGCTGGTCGTCGTGGAAGACGGGGATGTTCATCCGCGCCTTCAGCTCCTGCTCGATGATGAAGCAATCGGGGGCGGCGATGTCCTCGAGGTTGATGCCCCCGAAGCTCGGCTCGAGCAACTCGACCGCGTCGATGAAGCGCTGGGCGTCCTCGGTCGCGACCTCGATGTCGATCGAATCGACGTCGGCGAAGCGCTTGAACAGCACCGCCTTACCTTCCATCACCGGCTTGGCGGCGAGCGCGCCGAGATTGCCGAGGCCGAGGATGGCGGTGCCGTTGGAGATGACGGCGACGAGGTTGCCCTTGGCGGTGTAATCATAGGCCTTGGACGGATCCTCGGCGATGGCGCGGACGGGGACGGCGACGCCGGGCGAATAAGCGAGGCTGAGATCGCGCTGGGTCGCCATCGGCTTGGAGGCGATGATCTCGATCTTGCCCGGCCGGCCCATCGAATGGAATTCGAGCGCCTCGGCTTCCGAGAACTTTACGTTGCTGCCTTCGCTCATCGCTCTCTCCGGCTTTTCGCGCCGCTCTAGGGCGGGAACGCGCCGGGGAGCAAGCCGAGCGGTCTTCCACAGATATCGACGCCTGCGGCTTTCGCCCTGCCGTCCGACCCTCTAGTCTCGCCTGATGGCCTCCCAGGCGAAGAGTTCGGGCGCACCGGGCTCCCGTCGAAGTAGTACTTCGACGGGGACCCCGACGCCGATGATGGCGCAATATCTCGCGCTGAAGGCCGAGGCGCCCGATTGCCTGCTCTTCTATCGCATGGGCGATTTTTTCGAACTTTTCTTCGATGACGCCAAGACGGCGGCCGCCTGCCTCGACATCGCCCTCACGGCGCGGGGCGAGCATGAGGGCGAGCCGATCCCGATGTGCGGCGTCCCCATCCATGCCGGCGAGGCCTATCTGGCGAAGCTCATCCGCGGCGGACACCGCGTCGCCATCGCCGAGCAGACCGAGAGCCCGGTCGAGGCGAAGAAGCGCGGCTCGAAGGCCGTGGTCAACCGCGCCATCGTCCGCGTCGTCACGGCGGGGACGCTGACCGAGGAGGCTTTGCTCGACGCGCGGACGGCCAACTGGCTGGTCGCCGTCTCGAAGGTGGCGGACCGCTACGGCATTGCCGCCGCCGACGTCTCGACTGGACGGTTCGAATTGAGCTCGATCGCGCCGGGCGCGCTGGACGCCGAGCTGGCCCGGCTGGCCGCGGCCGAGATCATCGCCTGCGAACCGCTCGACGGCGTCGCCGCGCAGCTGCGCAAGACCGGCTTCGACAGCATCGCCGCCGAGCGCAAGCTCAAGCTGCGCTTCGAAGTGGCGACGCTCGACGGCTTCGGCCGTTTCGACCGAGCGGCGCTCGCCGCGGCCGGAGGCCTGCTCGCTTACCTCGAAGAGGCGGCGCGCGATTCGCTGCCCTTCCTGCGCCCGCCGGTCGCGCTCGCATCGGGCGATCACATGATGATCGACGCTGCGACGCGCGAGAGCCTCGAGCTCACCGTGGCGGCGTCGGGAGGGCGGGCCGGCAGCCTGCTCGGCGCCATCGACCGCACGGTGACCGGTGCCGGCGCGAGGCTGCTCGCCGCGGACGTCGGCGCGCCTTTGCTCGACCGCGCCAGGGTCGAGGCAAGGCTCGACCTCGTTGCCGCCTTCGAGCGCGACTCAGGCTTGCGCGACGCCGTCCGGCGACAGCTGAAGGCATTGCCCGACGTAGGCCGGGCGCTGGGTCGGCTGGTCGCGGGGCGCGGCGGGCCTCGCGACCTCGGCCAGCTGCGCGACGGCCTCGAGGAGGCGCGCCGGCTGCACGACCGGCTCGCCAGGCTCGCCGAGCGGCCCCCGCTCCTCGGCGAGCTGCTGCCGGCCCTGGTCGGCCACGGCGCGCTCACCGACCTGTTGTTGCGTGCCTTGGTGCCCTCGCCGCCGATCGACGCCGCGCAGGGCGGCTATATCGCGGAAGGCTACGACGCCGCGCTCGATGCCCTGAGGGCCGCGGGCGGCGAGGGACGGCGGGCCATCGCCGGCCTCGAGGCGCGCTACCGCCAGCAGACCGGGATCGCGTCGCTCAAGATCCGCCACAACAACGTGCTCGGCTTCCACATCGAAGTGCCGGCGAAAAATGCAGACCGGCTGATGGCGGCCGACAGCGGCTTCACCCACCGCCAGACGCTGGCAGGGGTCGTCCGCTTCAACGCCCCGGACCTCCATGAGCAGGCGGCGCGGGTCAATCAGGCCGGCGCACACGCGCTCGATGCCGAGGCCGCCCATCTCGCGGAGCTGACCGAGGCGGCCTTGGCGCGGGCGGAGCCGGTGGCCGCCACCGCCGACGCGCTCGCCCGGCTCGACGTCGCCGCGGCGCTCGCCGAGCGGGCCGCGGAGGGCGGCTGGTCGCGGCCTGCCTTCGATGAGGGCAATTGCTTCGAGGTCGAGGCGGGCCGGCATCCGGTGGTCGAGGACGCCCTGAAGGCGGGCGGCGTCCGCTTCGTCGCCAACGACTGCACGCTCAGCGAGGACGAGCGGCTGTGGCTGGTCACCGGCCCGAACATGGGCGGCAAGTCGACCTTCCTGAGGCAGAACGCCCTGATCGCGGTGCTCGCCCAGGCCGGCTCCTACGTCCCCGCCGCCCGCGCGCGACTCGGCCTGGTCGACCGGCTGTTCAGCCGGGTCGGCGCGTCCGACAATCTCGCCCGCGGCCGCTCGACCTTCATGGTCGAGATGGTCGAGACCGCGGCGATCCTCAGCCAGGCGACCGAGCGCAGCTTGGTCATCCTCGACGAGGTCGGGCGCGGCACCTCGACCTATGACGGGCTCGCCATCGCCTGGGCGGTGGTCGAGGCGGTGCACGACCGCAACCGCTGCCGCTGCCTGTTCGCAACCCATTATCACGAGCTGACCCGGCTCGCCGAGAGGCTCGACGCGCTCTCGCTCCACCATGTCCGCGCACGCGAATGGAAGGGCGAGCTGGTCTTCCTCCACGAAGTCGCCAAGGGACCGGCAGACCGCAGCTACGGCCTCGCAGTCGCCAAGCTCGCCGGCCTGCCCCAGCCGGTCCTCGCCCGCGCCCGCTCGGTGCTCGCCAAGCTCGAGGAAGGACGCGCCGCCACCGGCGGAATCGCCGCGGGGCTCGACGACCTGCCTTTGTTCGCGGCGGCAGCGCAGGAGCAGGCCCAGGCCGAGCCCGACCTGCTCGCCGCTGCCTTGGCCGCGGCCGATCCCGACAGCCTCAGCCCGAAGGAAGCGCTTGAGCTCGTCTACCGGCTGAAGCGCCTCGCCAGCGAGGGGTGAAGGGGCGAGACCGTCATCCCGGCGAAGGCCGGGATCTCAGGACAAGATATCGCCGCTCCATGTGCAGCGCACACGCGGCGTTTGAGCGCTCCACGAGCGCTGACACTTTTCACCCCCTGAGATCCCGGCCTGCGCCGGGATGACGACAAGGGACCCACGAAGCCTTATCTAGTGCAGATGCCCACGCGGTTCGCCTCGATCCCGGCCAAGCGGGCGATCGTCGATCGCCGGGCACTGGCGGACGCCCTCGTCGGTCGCACCCGCGGCGAAGCGACCGCGCTGCTCGGCGCGGCGCTGGCCGAGGGAAGGGCGGAGATTGCGCGCCGCCTCGACGACAAGCCATGGCAGGGAAGCGAGGTCGCCGCCGCTTACGCCTTTCTCACCGATCAGATCGTCCGCATCGTCCACGATTTCGCCCTCAAGGAGCATCCGGTCGCCAACCCGACCGACGCCGAGCGGCTGCTGGTGATGGCGGTCGGCGGCTACGGGCGCGGCGAGATGGCGCTGCATTCGGACGTCGACATCGCCTTCGTCACGCCCTGGAAGCCGACCGGCTGGGCCGAGCGCATGGTCGAGTCGATGCTCTATCTGCTGTGGGACCTGAAGCTGAAGGTCGGCCAGTCGCTCCGTTCGGTCGACGAGCTCGTCTCGATCGTCGGCAAGGACCAGACGGTGCGCACCGCCCTCCTGGAGGCGCGCTACGTGTGGGGCGACGAGCGCCTCTACGACGAGGTCGAGACGCGCCTGCGGAGCGACGCGTCGACCCGCGACGTCGCCGCCTTCGTCACCGCAAAGCTCGACGAGCGCAACCAGCGCCACAAGCGGCTGGGCGACAGCCGCTACGTCGTGGAGCCCAACGTCAAGGACGGCAAAGGCGGACTGCGGGACCTCCATACCCTCTACTGGATCGGCAAATATGCCTATCGGGTCGGGTCGATCGGGGAATTGGTGGACAAAGGGCTGCTTTCCCCGGCGGAGCTCGGGCGGTTTCAGAAAGCGGAGCGCTTCCTCTGGGCGGTGCGCTGCCACCTGCACATCCTCGCCGGCCGCTCCGAGGAGCGCCTGACCTTCGACTATCAGCGCGAGATTGCGGCGCGGATGCATTATGCCGACCGCCCCGGAAAGACGCCGGTCGAGCGCTTCATGCGCCACTATTTCCTCCACGCCCGCACCGTCGGAGACCTCAGCGGCATCTTCCTCTCGCATATCGACGAGACCTTCGCCCGGCGGGGCCGCCGCTTCGGGCTGCCGGCGATCCGGCGGAGACCCGGCAAGCTCAACGGCTTCCTCCTCGACCGGGGCCGCCTCGCCGTTCCCGGCGACGGCTTCTTCGCCGGGGATCCGGTGCGGCTCCTCGAGCTGTTCGCCCTCGCCGACCGCTACGGGCTCGAAATCCACCCGCAGGCGATGCGCGCGGCGAGCCGAGACGCGCGGCTGATCGACCAGGCGGTCCGCGCCGATCCCCGGGCGAATTCCCTGTTCCTCGACGTCCTGACGTCACCGCGCGACCCGGAAACGGTGCTCAGATGGATGAACGAGGCGGGGGTGTTCGGCCGCTTCGTTCCGGACTTCGGCCGGGTCGTCGCCCAGATGCAGTTCGACATGTACCACCATTATACGGTCGACGAGCATTCGATCCGGGCGATCGGGCTGCTGTCGAAGATCGAGCGCGGCGAGCTGAAGGAGGACCATTCGCTGGCCACCGCCTTGCTGAAGCAGATCGCCTCGCGGCGCGCCCTCTACGTCTCGGTTTTGCTCCACGACATCGCCAAGGGCCGCGGCGGCGATCACAGCATCCTCGGCGCGGAGGTCGCGCGCGAGCTGTGCCCGCGGCTCGGACTCAGCCCCGCCGAGACCGAGACGGTCGCGTGGCTGGTGCGCTGGCACCTGCTGATGTCGGCAACCGCGTTCAAGCGCGACCTCGCCGACCCCAAGACGCTGCAGGACTTCGCGGAGCGGGTGAAGAGCCCCGAGCGGCTCCGCCTGCTGTTCCTGCTGACGGTCGTCGACATAAGGGCGGTCGGGCCGGGGGTCTGGAACGGCTGGAAGCGCCAGCTGCTGCGCGAGCTGTTCGACGCAGCGGAGGAGCTGCTGCGGCTGGGCCACAAGCAGAAGGGGCGGAGCGAGCGGATCCTCGCGGTTCAGGAGGAGCTCGCCGGTCGGCTCGAATGGGACGACCCGCATTTCACACGGCTGGCCTGGCGGCTGCCCGATTCCTACTGGCTCGCCGAGCCGATCGACCTCATCGAGAAGAATGCGCGCTTCCTCGACGCGGCCGACCGCAACCCGCGGCGCGCCAAGCCCCTCGCCGTCAGCATCCAGGAAGAACGGGGCGCGACGCTCGTCACCGTCTACGCCAAAGACCGGCCCGGCCTGTTCTATCGCCTAGCAGCGGCGATCAGCCTCGCCGGCGCGAACATCATCGACGCGCGCGTCCACACCACCAACGACGGGATGGCGCTCGACAACTTCCTGATCCAGGACGGCGACGCGGGGCCTTTCGTCGACCCGCACCAGCTGAAGCGCCTCGACAAGGCCGTTACCGAAGCCGTGAACGGCGCCGAGCCCGCCATCGAGCGGCTCGAGGCGAAGGCGCTGCCCCGGGTCCGCGCCGAGGCGTTCCGGATCGAGCCGGCGGTGTTCGCCGACAACCAGGCGTCGAGCCGCTACACCGTCGTCGAGGTCAACGCCCGCGACCGCGCCGCCCTGCTCAGCGGCCTGGCGCGCGCGATCTTCGACAGCCGCGCGATCATCCACTCGGCCCATATCGCGACCTACGGCGAGCGCGCCGTCGACGTCTTCTATCTGACCGACCTGCACGGCGCGAAGATCGAAAGCCCCGCGCGGCTGAAGGCGCTGCGGACGCGGCTGCTGCGGGCCGCGCGCTACGGAGAGGCTGAGCGCGAAGCGGCGTGAAGGACTTGGGACAGCCAGATAGGCTGTCCCCGGACTGTCCCCTCCTAGAAGCGGAAGCGGCCGGTGATGCCGAAGGTGCGCGGCTCGGCGAGGAAGCTCGAGAAGAGCTGCGTCGCCGGCGAACCGGACACCTGCGGGTTGCCGACGCCGGCGCCCCAATTCTGGACGTGGGCGCGGCTGTTGCCGCCCTGGACGGGCGAGTTGAACGCGACCTGCTGGTAATCGACGTTGAACAGGTTCTGCGCCCACAGCTCGAGCGCCCAGCGCTGCTGCGGCCCGCGGATGCCGAGGCGCGCATTGACCAGGGTGAAGCCGTCCTGCTCCTTCTCGGGGAACAGGTCGGAGCCCGTATTGTAGCCCGAGCTGGTGCGCTGATCGACGTAGACCAGGCCGGTCATGCCGCTGGTCCCCAGGCGGGGGGTCCACGCCATCGAGCTGGTCACGACCAGCTCCGGCGCATTCGAGAGCTGCTGGCCGGGCAGCAGGAACAGCGACGGATCGAGCGGCGCGCCGGTGTTGCGGCCGACCAGATCGTCCTGGTAGCGGGTCCGCGCATAAGTCACGCCGCCGGTGAACTGGAGATCGCGGCGCGGATAGATCGCCGTCTCCAGCTCGATGCCGGTCGAGGTGACGCCGTGCTCGACATCATCGGCCGCGCACGAACCCGTGCCCGCCGACGGATCGTTGTCGGCATCCATCTGCTGGTTGTTGAACGTCGTCGGGGCGAACGGCGTGGCGCAGCCGTTGACGTTCTGGACGATGAAGACCGAGCCGTTGAACGTGTTGAGCTGGAAGTCGCTGAACTGCTGGCGGAAGGCGGCGACGTTGAAGATGAAGTTGCGCCGCGTGTATTTGAAGCCGACCTCGAAGGCGTCGACGATCTCGGCGTCGAACTGGAGGTTGGCGGTGCCGAACGGCGCGCCGCGGGGGCCGAAGTTCCGCGGATCGTTGGGCGCGAAGACCGGCGAGCCGAGCGCCGAGCGGTCGAGGTTGAAGCCGCCGGCCTTGTAGCCGCGCGAATAGCTTCCGTAGAGCAGGAACTGCGAATTGGGCCGGTAGGAGAGGATCGCCGTCCCGCTCCATTCGTCCTCGCTGCGCTCGTCGCTGAGATTCAGCGAGTTGAGGGCGGCGGTATTGTTGCCCTGGCAGGTCAGGTTGACGAGCCCCTGGGCCAGCGCCTGGACGCTGGTCGCCGGATTGCCGTTCACGCCGCTGCCCGGGAGCGGAGTCAGGCCGCCGGTGAGGAAGTTGGCGAAGGCCGCCTGCTGAACCGGGCAGATGGTGTTCGTGTTGTTGAAGGTGGCGCGGAAATCCTTGTTCTCGTTGGTGTAGCGCAGGCCGATCGTGAGGCTCACCTCATCCGAGATGTTGAAGATGTTGTGGGTGAAGATCGCCCAGTTGCGGCTGTCCTGGAAATAATTGGCGTCGTTGTCGCCGACGTTCGTCACAGTGTAGAGCCGCTGCAGGCCGCCCGCGAGCAGCGCGCCGGCGCCGCCCAACGCGCCTGTCGCGCTGAACGGCTGCCCGGGAGATGTGGCGGCCGCGCTGAGGCAGCCCGGGCGGGTCGGATCGCGCAGGGCCGCCACCGGGGAGACCAGGGTGATGAACCGGCACGAGGTGAACGTGCCCCACTGGGACCCGTAGACGATGTTGTCGCGGACGTGCAGGTCCTCGTTCGAATAATAGCCGCCCACGAGCCAGTCGAGGACGCCGCCGAAAGCCGACCCTTGCAGCCGGACCTCCTGGGTGAACGTCCGGAAGGCGCGGAACGAGTCGCCGTCGTCCGGCCGGTACCAGATGTCGATATTGCCGTAATCGATGTCGCCCGGCTGCTCCGACCTGTAGTCGCGATAGGCGGTGATCGAGGTCAGGCGAACGTCGCCGAGATCGTAGTCGATCTGCGCCGAGACGCCCCAGTCGGTCGTGTCGCCGCGATAGGAGCGCCCCGGCGTGACCACGATTTCGCGGTCGAACGGATTGGGCGGTATGATCCCGCCCAGGGACGTCATCACGTTGACGATCCGGTTCGACGCCGCGACCGAAAAGTCGCCGGGCACGCCGGGCGTCGGATCGAACGTCTCGGCCGTCGAGATGTAGACCGCGCCGCAGCAGCTCTCGTCGCGCCTGGTGTAGTCGCCGATCAGCCGGATCGAGAGCGCGTCGTTCGGCTCGAACAGCAACTGGCCGCGGGTGAACAGGCGGTTGCGGTTGTTGACCCGGCTCTCGGTCCCTCCGGCGGCGTTGATCACGTCGTAGAAGCCGTCGCGGCGGACGCCGACCGCGTCGAGCCGGAAGGCGACGGTCTCGCTGAGCGGCCCGGTCACGCCGATCTGGCCGCGCATGTAATCGTAATTGCCGTAGGTGAGCTCGACATTGCCGCCGAAATCGAATTCGGGGCGGCGGCTGATGATGTGGATGAGGCCGGCCGAAGCGTTGCGGCCGAACAGGGTGCCCTGCGGTCCGCGCAGCACCTCGATGCGCTCGATCTCGCCAAGCTCGTTCATGCCGACGCCGGCGCGCGAGCGATAGACGCCGTCGATGAACACGGCGACCGAGCTTTCGAGGCCGGGATTGTCGCCGACCGTGCCGATGCCGCGGATACGCGGGGCGGCGTTCGCCTCGGTGCCGGTCGACGAAACCAGCAGCGACGGCGCGAGCTGGTTCAGCTGGCGGATGTCGTTGGCGCCGGAATTCTGGAGCGACTGGCCGGAGACGGCGGAGACGGCCAGCGGCACGTCCTGCAGGATCTGGCGGCGGCCCTGGGCGGTGACGACGATGTCCGGAGCGCCGTCATTGCCGGTTTCGCCTTCCTGGACGGCGGCCTGCTCGGTCGGGCTGTCGGTCGGCGCCGGCTGCTGATCCGGCTGGGCCGGAGTCGGCTGGGCGTAAGCGGGCGTCGCCATCGCGAAGATGCCGGCGGACAGCAGCCACGTATATTTGGACATCTAACCCTCCCCATTTATCTGTTTGGGCAAGAGCTAGCCAAAAGCGGGCAGGGTCGCCAGCGCAAAAGGGCGGTTTTCCGCGGCCGGCGGCGGATTATTGCATTTGCGCAACTATTCAGTTGCAGAACGCAACCAAGCGGATTCCGCGGCGCGCCGGCTTCCGCTACGGAATGCTGGACTTAGCGCGGATCGGGCGAAAAGCGGCGCGGCGCGGCCTATTTCGGCGAGAGCACCATCAGCATCTGGCGGCCTTCCATGCGCGGATGCTGCTCGACCTTCGCGGTCTCGGCAACATCGCCCTGGACCCGCTGGAGCAGCCGCATGCCGAGCTCGCCATGGGCGAGCTCGCGGCCCCGGAAGCGCAGGGTCACCTTGACCTTGTCGCCCTCGCCGATGAAGTCCCGGACCTTCCTCATCTTCACGTCGTAATCGTGATCGTCGATGTTCGGACGCATCTTGATCTCCTTGATCTCCTGCGTCTTCTGGGTCTTGCGGGCGAGGTTGGCCTTCTTCTGGGCCTCGTACTTGAACTTGCCGACGTCGAGGAACTTGCAGACGGGCGGATCGGCGTTGGGCGACACCTCAACCAGATCGAGGCCGACTTCGGCGGCCTGTTCGATCGCTTCGGCGGTGAGCATGACCCCCAGATTCTCGCCATTCTCATCGATCACGCGCACCTTCGGCACGGAGATGAATTCGTTGAAGCGAGGGCCGTTCAGCGGCGGCGCCTGCGGGCGCCGGATCATGGGAGGACGTATAGCGATTTCTCCATCAGGGATTTGGTCGGGCGAGAGGTAGTCGCTCCGCGTTCAGAATGAAAGACGCGCCGGCGGCGGGCGCGACTTTTCCGCCACGCCTGTTGCGCTTCTGTCGCGGGATACGGCTTCCTCAACCCTTCCCGGCCGCATCGGGCGGCAGGGCCTCCAGGCGCAGGCGCTCGACCAGCGCGTCGAGCGGCAGCACCTCCTGCCTCGCGTCGGTGCCCAGCGGGCGGAGGGCGACGGTGCGCTCCTCCGCCTCGCGCCGGCCCAGGACGAGGAGGTTCGGCACCTTCTTGAGGCTGTGCTCGCGGACCTTGTAGTTGATCTTCTCGTTCCTGAGGTCCGCCTCGACGCGGAGCCCGGCCGCCTCGAGCGCCGCGACCACTTCGCGCGCATAGGCGTCTGCCTCGGAGACGATCGTCGCCACCACCGCCTGGACCGGCGCCAGCCAGGCCGGGAAGCGGCCGGCATGATGCTCGATCAAGATGCCGATGAAGCGCTCGAACGTGCCGAGGATGGCGCGGTGGAGCATGACCGGCCGGTGGCGCTGGCCGTCCTCGGCGACATAGGAGGCGTCGAGCCGCTCCGGCAGCACCGTATCCGCCTGGATCGTGCCGACCTGCCAGGTCCGGCCGATCGCGTCGGTGAGGTGGAATTCGAGCTTGGGCGCGTAGAAGGCGCCCTCGCCGGGAAGCTCCTCCCAGCCATATTCGGCCGTGGCGCGGCCGGCGGCGCGGACCGCCTCGCGCAGCTCCTGCTCGGCATGGTCCCATTCCGCGTCGGTGCCGAAGCGCTGCTCGGGGCGGAGGGCGAGCTTGATGGCATAGCTTTCGAAGCCGAGCTCGCGGTAGATCTCGTCGAGCAGGTCGCAGAAGATCCTCACCTCCTCGATCACCTGGTCGGGGCGGCAGAAGATGTGGGCGTCGTCCTGGGTGAACTGGCGCACCCGCAAGATTCCGTGGAGCGCGCCGTGGGGCTCGTTCCTGTGGCAGGTGCCCATCTCGGCGAGGCGGATCGGGAGGTCGCGGTAGCTCTTGATGCCCTGCTTGAAGATGAGCACGTGGGCGGGGCAGTTCATCGGCTTGAGCGCCATCAGATCGCCCTCGCCGGAGAGGATTGGACCCTCCTCTTCGGTGTTCGGCACCTCGTCGGGGACGACGAACATGTTCTCGCGATATTTGCCCCAGTGGCCCGATTGCTCCCACTGGCGCGCGTCCATCAGCTGGGGCGTCTTGACCTCGCGGTAGCCCGCCGCGTCGAGCTTGCGGCGCATATAGGCTTCGAGCGCGCGCCAGACGACGAAGCCGTTCGGGTGCCAGAAGACCGATCCCTGCGCCTCGGCCTGGAGGTGGAACAGGTCCATGTCCTGGCCGATCCGGCGGTGATCGCGCTTCGCGGCCTCCTCGAGCCGGACGAGATGGGCCTCGAGCTGCTTGCGGTTGAGCCAGCCGGTGCCGTAGATGCGCGACAGCATCGGATTCTTCTGGTCGCCGCGCCAATAAGCGCCGGAGACGCGGGTCAGCTTGAACGCCTGGGGGTCGAGGCGGCCGGTCGTCGCCAGATGCGGGCCGCGGCACAGATCGAGCCAGTCGCCGGACCGGTACATGGTGATGGTCTCGTCGGCGGGCAGCTCCATCACCCATTCGGCCTTGAACGCCTCGCCCTGCTTCTCGAAATAAGCGCGCACGTCGTCGCGGCTCCACACCTCGCGCACCAAAGGCGCGTCGCGGGCGATGACCCGGCGCATCTCCTCCTCGATCGCCGGCAGATCCTCCTCGGTGAACGGGCCGCGGCCGGGCGCGGGCGCGAAATCGTAGTAGAAGCCGTCCTCGGTGGCGGGGCCGAAGGTGATCTGGGTGCCGGGAAACAGGTTCTGCACCGCCTCCGCGAGGACGTGGGCGTAATCGTGGCGGACGAGCTCGAGCGCCTCCTTCTCGTCGCGGGCGGTGATCAGGGCGAGCTCGGCATCGCCCTCGAACGGGCGCATGATGTCGCGCACCTCGCCATTGACCCGCGCCGCCATCGCCGCCTTGGCGAGGCCCGGGCCGATCGCCGCGGCGACGTCGGCCGGAGTGGTGCCCGGCTCGACCTCGCGGACGGAACCGTCGGGGAGGCGGATCGAGAACATTTCCGACATTTGCGGCACCGGATTCCTGCTTGGGATTGGGCCGCGCTTCTTAGGGGAGCGGCGGTTCGCGTTCAAGCAAGCGCGCCTCGACATTCGCCGCTTGCCCTCCCTCGCGCGGCGTTGCACCCTGAGCGGCGGACAAGGGGGGTTTTCCGATGGACGCTACGACGACGCGCGCCGCCGCGCCGGGCCCGGGCCGGGCCTTCGAATTCACCGGCACCTGGCAGGAGTTCCTGCCGATCGCGCTCACCAATTTGCTGCTGACGGTGGTGACGCTCGGCATCTACCGCTTCTGGGCGAAGGCGCGCGAGCGGCAATATTTCTGGAGCCGGACGCGGCTGATCGACGACCATCTCGAATGGACCGGCACCGGCAAGGAGATGTTCCTCGGCTTCCTGATGATCATGCTCGGGCTGATCCCGGTGATCGCCCTCCTCTTTCTCGCCGGCTATCTCTTCACCGGCAATACGCTCGCCCAGATTCTCGGCGGGCTGCTGATCCTCGGCGTCTATGGCGGCATGTTCTATCTGACCGGCGTGGCCGTGCTGAGGGCGCTGCGCTACCGGCTCAGCCGCACCTACTGGCACGGCATACGCGGCGGCAGCAACGACGGCGGCTGGGGCTATGGCTGGGACTATATGTGGCGCACCTGGGTAACCGCCATCGCCCTATTCATCCCCTTGCCCTGGGCGCAGACCCGGCTGTGGAACGCCCGCTTCAACAAGATGAGCTTCGGCCAGCACCGCTTCCACGCCGAAGCGACCGCCGAGGGGCTCTTCATGCGCTGGCTGCTCGTCTACGCGGTGATCGCCGGCGCGATGGCGATCCTCTTCATGTTCACAGCCAGCATGCGGGGCGCGACCCCGGCCGAGATCGAGGCCGCGGCAGGGTCCAGCGTCCTGCTCATCGTGCTGGTGTTCATGGCCTTCTACGTGGTCCTGCCGCTTGTCGCTCTGTCCTATTTCGCGGCTTATTACCGCCGGGTCTCCGAAGCGACGGGCATCGCGGGGCTGCGCTTCCGCTTCTCGGCCCGCACCAAGGACTGGCTGCTGCTGTTCCTCGGCCATGTCGGCCTCGTCATCGTGACGCTCGGCATCGGCGCGCTGTTCATCGCCTACCGCAACTATTCCTTCGCGATCCGCCATCTCGACCTCGACGGCGAGATCGACGTCGCCGCGCTCACCCAGTCCTCGACCCGGTCGCCGACCGACGCCGAGGGCCTCGCCGACGCCTTCGACATCGGTGCGATCTGAGTGGAGGGCGGCTGGCTCTATGACGGCACGACTGCGGTCCGCCACGAAATAGAGGTCGGCGCCGGGGGAGACGCGCTCCTCATTCGCTACGCCGACGGCGGGACCAGCAGGGTGCCGCGCGACAAGCTCTTCCATGTCGACACGCGCGGCGCATGGGAAGTGTACGGCCATTGCGATGTCGACGGCTGGCGGCTGGGCGTCCCGGGCGCCGCGGCCGCGACCCTGGGGTCGCTGCTCCCGCAGCGGCGGCGCTACGGTCGCTGGATCGATCGGATCGGGCTCGTCCGGGCCGTGCTCGCAGCGGTGGCCGTCTCGGCCCTGATCGTCTTTCTCGCCACGCTCTTCCCGTCCTGGGTGGCGCCTTATGTGCCGCGAGCCTGGGAGGAGGCGGTCGGCGGGCCGATCGTCGCCAGCCTCGACGGGCATTACTGCCACGGGCCCGGCGGCGACGAGGCGCTGCGCAAGCTCGCTTCCGCGATCGCGCCCGACGCGCAGGATCTCGACATCAGGGTGGTCAACGTCGACATCGTCAATGCGGCGGCGTTGCCGGGCGGGCACATCCTGATCTTCGCGCCCTTGCTCACCCAGGCGGACGGGCCGGACGAAGTCGCCGGCGTGCTCGCCCACGAAATCGCCCATGTCGAGCGCCGCCATGTCACCGCCGCGATGATCCGGCAGCTGAGCTTCGGCCTGTTCGTCACCCTCGTCGGCGGCGGCACCGGCGCCAATCTCGAGACCTTCCTCAGCGCCCGCTACAGCCGGAGCGCCGAAGCCGAAGCCGACGCGGACGCCATCGCCGCCCTCCGGCGGGCGCGGGTGTCGCCCCGCGGCGCGGCCGGCTTCTTCGACCGCGTCGCCCGCCAGCAGAGCCGCCTCGGCGCGATCGGCGCGGGCCTCTCCTACATCTCGACCCATCCCGAGCCCGAGCTGCGCGCGCGCCGCTTCCGCGCCAGCGCCGAGGGAGGAAGCGGCTGGAAGCCGCCGCTCAGCGCGGCGGAATGGCGCGCTCTGGTCGACATCTGCCGCAACGACCCCGCCCAGAACCGGGGCTGAGGAATTGCCGCGGCGGCGGTGCTGTGCTCTGGAACGCGCCATGACCGGGATCGAGATGCTCGAGCATGAAGCCGGCCGCCGGATCGCGCTGCGCCGGCGGGCCGGACGCGGGCCGACCCTGCTCTTTCTCCCCGGCTACATGTCGGACATGGAGGGCGGGAAGGCGACTGCGCTCGACGCCTGGGCGGCGGCCGAGGGGCGGGCGATGGTCCGCCTCGATTATGGCGGCTGCGGCGCGAGCGACGGCGATTTCGAGGCGCAGAGCCTCGAAGACTGGCTCGGCGACGTTCTCGCGGTGATCGAGCGCATCGACGGCCCGGTGCTGGCGGTCGGCTCCTCGATGGGCGGATGGCTGATGCTGCTTGCCGCCCTCGAGCGGCCGGGACGGATTGCGGGGCTCGTCGGCATTGCCGCGGCGCCGGACTTCACTTCCTGGGGCTATAGCGAGGAGGAGAAAAGCCGCATCCGCGAGCAGGGACGGATCGAGCAGCTTTCTCCCTATGGCGACGCGCCGTCCGTGACGACCCGCGCCTTCTGGGAGAGCGGCGAGCGGCGCCTGTTGCTCGGCGGCGCGATCGCGATCGATTGCCCGGTGCGGCTGCTCCACGGCCAGGCGGACGAGGACGTGCCGTGGCGGACTGCGCCGACTCTCGCCGAGCGGCTCCGTTCAGCCGACGTGCAGACGATCCTGATCAAGGACGGAGACCACCGTTTGTCGCGGGAGCGGGACATCGCGCTCCTCATCGCGACGGTCCACGCCCTTCTGGAGCAGATGTGAGCCCGATCCTGATCGCATTCGGCCTCGTCCAGGCCGCCGCCACCCCGCCGACGCCCGCCGCGCCGGCGCAGACCCTCGAGCAGAGCCGCTTCCGCAGTTGCGTCGAGCTCACCCGGGTGGCCCCCGAGCGCGCGGTGGAGACGGCCAATGCCTGGCGCGTGGACGGCGGCGGTCTCGACGCGCGCCAGTGCCTCGGCCTCGCTTATGTCGAGCTCGGCCGCTGGCGCGCCGCCGCGACCGTCTACGAGCAGGCGGCCCGCGAGGCGGAGACGGCGCAGGACGGCCGCCGGACGACGTTCTGGGTGCAGTCCGGCAATGCCTGGCTCGCGGCCGACGAGGGCACCAAGGCGATCCAGGCGTTCGATGCGGCGCTCGCCAACGCCCAGCTGAGCGACGAGCTACGTGGCGAGGTCCATCTCGACCGCGCCCGCGCGCTCGTCGCTCTCTCCAATCCCAACGGCGCCCGGACCGACATCGACCGCGCGCTGCAGCTGGTTCCCGCCGACCCGATGGCCTGGTACCTCTCGGCGGCGCTGGCGGCGCGGCAGGACAATCTGACTCGCGCCGCGGCCGACATCGCCCGCGCCCGCACGCTCGCCGCCAACGATCCCGACATCCTGCTCCTCGCCGGCACCATCGCCGGCCTGCAGGGCAACGGGGCGGAAGCGGAGCGGCTCTACCGTCAGGTCGCGGCCGCAGCGCCCAACAGCGATGCAGGGCGCCGGGCCGCAGCGGCTCTCGGAACTGCGCGCGAAGGTCCGGCAGCTGCCGCGCGCCCTCCCGCGACACCTCCGGCGGCGCAACCGGCGCGACCGCCGCAGGGCCGCTGATCGTCCGATCTAGTCTTCGCCGCGCAGCAGCTGCGTGCGCTGCCGGGTCAGCCAGGCGGCGATACTGTCTCCCGAGAGCCGCGGATATTTGATCGCGGCGAAAGCGACGAAGGCGTCTCGGTAGCGCAGCCACGCCCGCTGCGCGTCGCGTATCCCCTCCGCGGTGACGGTCCCCGAGGGCTCGCTCCGCACCGCGCCAAGCGCCTCGCGATAAGCGAGGTTGAGATCGGCGTCGGCGGCGCGATGCTGGGCCGCGCTAGACACCGGCGCCGTTCCGGCCTCGAGCTCCCGGAGCATCCGCAGGAACTCCGTTCTCGCCGCCTCCTGCGCGCCGACATACAATGCGATGCGAAGCGTGCCGCTCATTTCGACCTCGCCTTCGGCATGCGCCTCGACATAGGCGTCGAACGCGCGCTGCAGCGGCGCGAAGACCTCGCGCTCCCGTGCCGTCCAGCCGGAGACCAGCCGAGCGAGCTCGGCTTCGCGGCGCGCACCCTCGATCTGCGCCCGGTGCCCCGCACAGATGCCGCCCGAGAGGCCGCTGGTGATGTCGTCGCAATAATGGAAATCGGTGCCGGTCCAGCGCTGCGTCCGGAGCTCGGCCAGATGCGAGACGCGGCCGTGCGATTCGGCCGGTGCACCGTCGAGTCCGCAGGCGAGGTGGATCGCGACGTCGAGATCGCGCCGCGCGCCCACGCCGTTCGCATAGATCGCCATCAGCATCCCGCGGCCGGCGAAGGGCCGGTCGGCACCAGCATCGACTTCGGTGAAGGCGCAAAGCCGCGCCCTCTCCGGATCGGCGGGCATGCCGATACCGTAATAGAGCGCTTCCGAGCTGCAGTCGCGCAGCGCCGCGGACTGCGCGGGCGTCGGCCGGTCGGCGGCCGGCGGCTCGCGGGTGCGAAGACTGGCGCAGAGCGCCTTCGAAGTCGCATATTCGGGCGAATTCGCCCATTCGGCGTTGAAATCGGCCCAGTCCTGCGGCTGGACCGCCGCGACGAGGGCCACGGCGAGCGCAGCGAGGATAAGCCTGGTCTTCACGCGTGCGAGCCTAGCCCCATATCGGCGCCGGGAGTAGAAGGGTCGCGCCTATGAAATATCTGCACACCATGCTGCGCGTCTCCGATCCCGAGGAGACGATCCGCTTCTTCGAGCTGCTCGGTCTGCGCGAGGTGCGGCGGATGGACAATGAGCAGGGCCGGTTCAGCCTGATCTTCCTCGCCGCGCCGGGAGACGAGCAGGCGCAGATCGAGCTGACCCACAATTGGGACGAAAAGGGCTATGGCGAGGGCCGCAATTTCGGCCACGTCGCCTACCGCGTCGACGACATCTACGCGACCTGCCGGCGGCTGATGGAGGCGGGCGTCACGGTCAACCGCCCGCCGCGCGACGGCCGCATGGCCTTCGTGCGGACGCCGGACGACATCTCGATCGAACTGCTCCAGGCGGGCGAGGCGCTGCCGCCCGAGGAACCGTGGGCGTCGATGCCGAATACGGGGCATTGGTGATGCTCGAGATCGTTCCGGTCCCTGTGCTCAGCGACAATTATGTCTGGCTGGTCCACGATCCGGCTTCGGGCGAGACGGTCGCTGTCGACCCCTCGGTGGCCGACGCCGTGCTGGCGGCGGCGGACGCGCGCGGCTGGCGGATCGGCCAGGTCTGGAACACCCACTGGCACCCCGACCATACCGGCGGCAACGACGCGATCCGCGACGCGACCGGCTGCACGGTCACCGGCCCCGCCGAGGCCGAGCGCGTGTCCAAGATGGATCGCATCGTCGCCGGCGGCGACCGTGCACGGATCGGCGACTTCGAGGCGAGGGTCCTCGACATACCGGCGCACACGGCCGGTCACATCGCCTTCCACCTCCCCGAGGCACAGGCCGCCTTCGTCGGCGACACCTTGTTCGCGATGGGCTGCGGCCGGCTCTTCGAAGGCAGCGCCGAACAGATGCACGACAGCCTGCAGCGCCTCGCCACGCTGCCTGGCGAGACCCGCATCTATTGCGGCCACGAATATACGCTCAGCAACGGCGTCTTCGCGCTCGCCGTCGAGCCGGACAACGAAGCCCTGGTGAGCCGGATGGCGGAAGTTCGGGAGGCGCGGGAGCGCGGCGAGGTCACCCTTCCGACCACGATCGCGCTCGAGCGCGAGACCAATCCGTTCATGCGCGCCCGCTCGGCCGCCGAGCTCGCCGAACGGAGGGCCTGGAAGGACGGCTTCAGGGGCTGAGGAGCCTCAGCGCCGGTAGAGGGCGTCCAGCCGCTCCCCGTAGACCTGCTTGATGACGTGGCGGCGGATCTTGATCGAGGGGGTAAGCTGCTCGTTGTCGGTGGTGAAGGGCTCGTCGGCGAGGATGAAGCGGCGGACCTTCTCGATCACCGAGAGGCCGGCATTGACCCGGTCCACCGCCGCGCCGAGCGCCTTCAGATAATCGGGATCGTCGCGAAGCGCCGCGGGGGTCGTCCCCGCCTTGCCGTTCGCCTTAGCCCATTCCTTCGTCCATTCGGGATCGGGGACGAGCAGGCCGACGATGTAGGGCCTTTTGTCGCCGGTCACCATCGCCTGGAGGATCTCGCTTTGCAGCGTCAGCATCCCCTCGACCCGCTGAGGGGCGACATTGTCCCCCTTGTCGAGGACGATGAGGTCCTTCTTGCGGTCGGTGATGACGATGCGGCCGCCCTCGTCGATATGGCCGATGTCGCCGGTGTGGAGCCAGCCGTCGATCACGGTCCTCTCGCTCAGCGCCGGATTGCGCCAGTAACCGTGCATGACGTTCTCGCCGCGCGCCAGGATCTCGCCGTCCTCGGCGATCCGGACCTCGGTATTGCGTAGCGGCGGCCCGACAGTGTCCATCCGGACGCCCGCGCGCGGCCGGTTGCAGCTGATCACCGGCGCCGATTCGGTCTGGCCGTAGCCTTGGAGGACGGTGAGCCGGAGCGAGTGAAAGAAGATGCCGACCTCGGGATTGAGCGGCGCGCCGCCCGCGACCATCGCCTTCAGGCGGCCGCCGAAGCGGGCGCTGACCTTGGGCCGCAGCGTCCGGTCGAGGATCAGGTCCATCGGCTTGTCCCAGAGCGGCACCCGCCCCTCATAGGCCTTGCCGCCGATGTCGAGCGCCCGCTTCATCAGATAGCGGCCGACCTTGCCCTGCTTCTCGACATTCTTGAGGATGCGCTGCCGGAGGACCTCGAACAGGCGCGGGACCACCACCATGATCGTCGGCCTGACTTCCTCGATGTTGGAGGCGAGCTTTTCGATCCCTTCGGAATAATAGATTTGCGCGCCGAGGCCGACCGGGAACATCTGGCCGCCGCTATGCTCGTAGGCGTGGCTGGCGGGGAGGAAGGAGAGGAAGACTTCGTCTTCCCAGCCGAAATCCTCGGAGATGATCTCGGTGCAGCCTTCGACATTGTGCAGGATGGCGCCGTGATGCTGCATCACTCCGCGCGGCGCGCCGCCGGTGCCCGAAGTGTAGATGAGGCAGGCGAGATCGTCGCGGGTGACCTGCGCCGCCGCCGCTTTGACTGACGCCACGTCCGCCGGCTTGGAAGCGATCAGAGCGCCCCATTCATGAAGCGTGATGCTGCCCGACTGACCGCCGCGGAACGGTTCCATCCCGATCACATGCGCGCAGCTGTTCGATCGGAAGGCGGCGGAAAGCAAAGGCCTCGCCAGCTT
>DASVSD010000026.1:0-47721 GCA_036388255.1 Allosphingosinicella sp.
GACGTGCCCGCGGCGGTGGTGTGGCCGATCGAGCGGAGCCTGCCCGCTTATGCAGCATGGGTCGTGGCGGAGGCCGGAGCCTCCTGACGCGGCAGCCGCAATGATGAAAAGCCTAGTGGTAACATAATACCTTCTTCGGAACCGCTGCTTTTCTTGACTTTCTGCGGGCTCGCTGGCATTCGGCCGTCCAGCAGCGCCGCTCCTTATGGGCGGCGCCGTTTCATTTATACGCACGAGGAAGACCTCGAGGGAGTCCGGGCCATGAAGGCGCTGATGAAGACCACCAAGTCGGCCAAGCCGGCCGAGGTGGAGAAGAAATGGCATCTGATCGATGCCGACGGGCTGGTGGTCGGGCGCCTCGCCACGATCGTCGCCAACCTGCTGCGCGGCAAGCATAAGCCGAGCTACACCCCGCATGTCGATTGCGGCGACCATGTCGTGATCGTCAACGCCGGCAAGGTGCGCTTCACCGGCAAGAAGCTGGCCGACAAGGTCTATTACAAGCACACCGGCTATGCCGGCGGCATCAAGTCGGTGACCGCCGGCAAGGTGCTCGAGGGCCGCTTCCCCGAGCGCGTGCTCGAAAAGGCGGTCGAGCGGATGATCCCGCGCGGGCCGCTCGGACGCGACCAGATGCGCAACCTCCATCTCTATGCCGGCACCGAGCATCCGCACGCCGGCCAGAGCCCTCAGCAACTCGACGTCGCGGGCATGAACCGCAAGAACAAGGTGGGTGCCTGATGTCTGACAACCGTCAATCGCTTTCCGATCTCGCCAACCTCACCGGCGCGCCGGTCGAGGCTCCGGCCGCGGCCCCGGCCGAAGCCGGCGACGAGGCCGCCGCCGCCGCTGAGGCGCCTGCCGTCGACGAGCGCCCCGGCGCCTCCACTCAGGGTCCGCAGATCCAGGCCGTGCTCCGCGAGCAGCAGCTCGACAAGCAGGGCCGCGCCTACGCCACCGGCCGCCGCAAGGATGCGGTGGCGCGGGTGTGGCTCAAGCCCGGCACCGGCCAGATCGTCGTCAACGGCCGCGACCAGAACGTCTATTTCGCCCGCCCGACCCTGCGCCTGATCATCAACCAGGTGTTCGACATCACCGAGCGCCGCGGCCAGTACGACGTGGTCGCGACCGTCCAGGGCGGCGGCTTGTCGGGACAGGCCGGCGCGGTGCGCCACGGCATCTCGACCGCGCTGACCCGCTACGAGCCCGCGCTCAGGACGACGGTCAAGCAGGCCGGCTTCCTGACCCGCGACCCGCGCGTCGTCGAGCGCAAGAAGTACGGCCGCGCCAAGGCCCGCCGCAGCTTCCAGTTCTCGAAACGCTAAACGCCGACCCGAGCGGGGTTTGAAAGAGAGGGCGGTCCTTCGGGGCCGCCCTTTTCACATGCGCCTCCATTCGAGGGCGCCGTGAAAGGCAAGACCGCCGACGACGCCGCAGGCGGCGAAGAAGCATGCTTCTGCCGGGCTCGCCGGGACCGGGAAAGAAAGAATGAGGGTGGGGAGCCCGCCGCAGGCGAAGCCCAAGGCGGCGGCCTGCCCCCAGCCCATCGCCCCGCTTCGCCTCAGCAGCAGGTATGACGGCATCCAGAAGGGGAGCACATGAGCCGCCGCGATCGGGAGTCCGAAGAACAGCACCAGCGGGACAGCCGCGACAAGGCCGAGCGGGTCCCCCGAAGCAAGTCCGATGAGGATCGCCACCGGGACCATCGGGGCGAGCATTGCGACGATGGCCGCATTGAGCACCTCCACCCCGCTGAGCGGCGGGTCGGTCATGCCGCCGCTCCGAGCGCGGCCTCGCCGGCAGCGGCGGAAGGTCTCGCCGGACGGCCGACGATCTCGGCCAGGGCGCCGTCGAGGTCCGGATAGTCGAAGCGGAAGCCGCCTGCCCGTGCCTTATCCGGCAGGACCCGCTGGCCGCCGAGGAGCAACTCGTCGGCGAAGTCCCCGAGAGCGAAGCGGAGCGGCGCCGCCGGGACTGGGAAGATCGCGGGACGGCCGAGCGCGCGGCCGAGTGCGCGCGCGAACTCGGCGTTTGTGGCCGGCTTCGGGGCGGTCCCGTTGAGCGGACCGGCCAGCTCGGGGTCGGCGATCGCGCGGACGATCAGGCGGACGAGGTCGTCGCGGTGGATCCAGCTCATCCACTGGCGCCCGTCGCCGAAGCGGCCGCCGAGGCCGAACTCGAACGGCGCCAGCATCCGGCTCAGCACCCCGCCCTCACGGCCGAGGACGAGGCCGGTACGCAGCAGCACCAGCCGCACGCCGCGGCCCGCCGCGAGCTGCGCCGCATATTCCCATGCGCTGCACAGGCGGTGGCTGAAGCAGTCCCGAAAGTCTCCGTCCTCGGCCAGCGGCTCGTCGCCGCGAAGGCCGTACCAGCCGATCGCGCTGCCGCTGACCAGCACCTCGGGCCTGGTTTCGAGCCGCTCGATCAGCCGACCCAAGTCCCAGGTGGTGCCGAGCCGGCTCTCGACGATCCTGCGGCGCTTGGATGCGGTCCACAGCCCGTTGCCGATCGGCTCCCCGGCCAGGTTCACGATCGCGTCGATGCGGTCGCTGGAGGGGATTTGCGCGAGGTCGGTGACGATCCTGAGCGGCGCCGGAAGAGAGGAGGCATTTTCCCGGCGGCGGGTGAGCACGGTGACGTCGTGCCCGGCGGCGGCCAGGGCGGCAACCAGGCGGGAGCCGATGAAGCCGGTGCCCCCGGTCACGAGCACCCTGCTCTCCGGCGGCAAGCCGGCCGCCAGGCTTGCGGGATCGGACTCGCCGAGCCGCGCGACGCGGGCTGCGGCGGCGAGGTCGCGAACGCCGGCAACGGCGGTGCCGCATGCCGCAGCTGCGCAGAGCCAGCTCCAGAAACCGTGATAAGCCGAGCCCAGGCCGGTCGGCGCCGCTGCCCAGCCCAGGAGGAGCGGGGCCAGCAGCACGAGGATCGCGCCGTAATTGAGCGTCAGCAAGGTGTGGGTGACGCGCTCGCTCGCCGGGAGGCGGCGGGTGCGATCCTCCTCGACGAAGTCCCAGAGGGTGGTGACGAGCTCGGCCGCGAGCAGCGCGATCAGCGCCGAGGCGAGCGCGCCGCGCGGCTCTGCCCAGCCCAGCGTCGCGAACATCGCCGTGTAGAGCAGGTTGCGGACGCCGTGGAGCTGCAGCTCGCGTCGCTGCGACGGCCGCCATGCGAGACGCTCGGTCCCTTCATGATGGAAGAGGGTGTCGAACGCCCCCATCGCGATTTGGGCTGCGACGAGGGTCCAGAGCCAGCTGGTCATGACACCGCTCCTTCGGAAGGTTCGAGGCGCTCGTCGAACATCGCCGTCTGGCGCACGAGCACGCCGAAGAGCGGATGGACGAGGCTGAGGACGAAAGCGAAGCGCCCGCCGCCGCACTCGACGTGGCTGACCGTCATCAGACCTGGAGACAGCCAGCGCGGCAGGCGCACGCGCAGGCGCCCGACGCTCAGGAAATAGTGATTGGAAAGAAAATGGAGTGCCCCGCGCTCGACGCGGACGGTCAGCGCAATGCCGAAGCCGCAGCCGAGATATTCCTCGAGGCCGGTCGGACCGCAGAAGCGCTTTGCCGAATGTATCACCTGGGGGAAGCCGCGGCGCCGACCGTAGATCCGGCTCCAGAGTTGGCCGCCTGAGCACGAATCCTCGGTGACCGTCACTGTCGCCGGGAGCCAGCAGTCGCGCGAGAGCGGAAGCGGAGCGCCGATCAGCCGCGCGAGCTGCGCCAACGCGAAGCCGAGCCGACTCATCCGGCATTCGACCACTTCACCGGTAAAGACCGCCGTTCGGCCGCCGCACAGACGCTTCGAAAAGCGCGCGCGAACCGGTGCCGGGAGCTCCGCCCAGGCTCCTTCGCCGACCAGGCGCCGGAAGCGGAGGTCCCCGAGCTCGCCCGGAGTCGGCGCGCGGGTCGGGAAAGGGACGATTTCGGCCTGTCTCTGCGCCACCCGACCCTCCTGTTTATGCTGCTCTTTCTGTAAGAAGAGAAACAACTACTCAAAAAAACTCAATCCGGTGCCCGCGCCTCCCGGCGGCGCCCGCCGCCGAGACCGACGAGGCTGACGATCCGCGACCCGAGCTTGACCAAGGCCATCAGCTTGGACGGCGGCACCGCGAGCATCTGATCGTACCAGCGGCTGAGGGCGGTCACGAAGTCGTCCATCTCGGCGAGCCGCTTTTTCGCCGTGGGCGAGATTCGCGGGTCGCCCTCGGCTTCGGCGCGGCAGGCGCGCAGGGCGGCGGCGGCCGGATCGACCTCCCGCTCCTTGCGGCCCTCCGCGATCCGCGTGGCCATCTCCCAGAGATCGGTCTCCGCCTCGAAATGATCGCGGCGGTCGCCGAGAACGGGGACGCGGCGGACGAGCTTCCAGCCCTGCAGCTCCTTGAGGCTGGTCGAGACATTGGAGCGGGCGATGCCGAGCGTTTCGGCAATCCCCTCCGCGGTGAGCGGCCGATCCGACAGATAGAGCAAGGCGTGGATCTGGGCGACCGAGCGGTTGACGCCCCACTGGCCGCCCATGTCGCCCCATTGCAGGACGAACTTTTCGACGGCGGCGGGCATCCGACTCGTGACGCTCGTTTCTGTCATGACAGAAATTTGCGACGAAATTCGCCCACTGTCAAGGTTGTCCGATGCGCTTTGACCGCAAGAAACGAGTGGCGGCGGCAGCTTCCACACGGCATCAGCGCGGCGATGAGCGGGAATGGCGATTACGTCCTCGGCACCGAGGCGGACGAGATCGAGCGGCTGGGGCTGCAGCATCGGCTGTGGCGCGAGCGGGTGCTCGACGCCTGGGCGCGGGCGGGGATCGGCGCCGGGCAGACGGTGATCGACGTCGGCGCGGGCCCAGGCTGGGCCAGTGCGGACCTTTCGGGGATCGTCGGCCCGGAGGGACGGGTGGTCGCGCTCGAGCGGTCGGAAAGCTTCGTTGCGGCATTGCAGGCGCGGGGGCTCGCGAATGTCGAGGTGCGCGCGCAGGACGTCGCGGAGGAGCCGTTCGGCGAGGGCTTCGCCGACGCGGCCTGGTGCCGCTGGGTGCTGTCCTTCGTCGCCGCGCCGGAGCGCACCGTGAGCCACATTGCCGATGCCCTCAAGCCGGGGGGAGTCGCCGTCTTCCACGAATATATCGATTACAGCACGTGGCGACTGATGCCCGCCGATCCCGAGCTCGATCGCTTCCGCGACCTGGTGATCCGGAGCTGGCGCGACGCCGGCGGCGAACCCGACGTGGCGCTCTCCCTGCCGCAATGGCTGCACGCCGCCGGGCTGGAGCTGGTCGAAACCAGGCCGCTCGTCGACATTGTCGGCCGCAACGATCCCGTCTGGCAGTGGCCCGCCGCCTTCATGGCGACCGGCGCCGCGCGGCTCGCCGCGCTCGGCTACGTCTCCGCGGAGGAAGCCTCAAGCATGGCGGCCGTGCTCGACCGGGCGCCGCCGCATGCGCGGATGATCACACCGCTGGTCGCCGAAGCGATCGCGCGGAAACGCTAACGGTCCCGCGTCACGGTCCCGCCGCCGTTGATCGCCACAGTCTTGTCGGGATCGCCCGAATAGAGGATCGTCCCGCCTCCGCGTACGGCGGCGACCAGCGTCTCCCGGGGAGCGGTGCGGATGCGGCCGCCGCCGGTGACCGCGGTGACGGCGGTGTCGGAAGCGAGCGCGCGTGCGTCGAGCGTGCCCCCGCCGGTCACCGCCAAAGCGACGGACTCGCGGGCGGGGAAGCGGCCTTCGGCGCGGATCGACCCGCCGCCCGTGATCGCCACCGCATTGATGCGCGGCGTCACCACCTCGACGACGAGGCGCTGATTGCGGCAGGAGCGGCGGCAGGGCCGGATGACGAGGTCGCCGTCGGGCTCGACCTCGATCGAAGCGAGATTCGGATCGCCGCTGATCAAGGTGACGCGCTGCTCCGCGCCGTGGCGGAGCACGACTTCGCCTCCGCCGCGAAGCTCCAGCGAATCGAACGCGGCGACGCGGATCGGCGTCTCCGCGACGGCCGGGAAGGCCAGAACGGCTGCGGCCGCGGCGGCGAGGAACATCGTCTTGGTCATCATTGGAGCTC
Source organism: Allosphingosinicella sp. (assembly GCA_036388255.1). GTDB lineage: Bacteria > Pseudomonadota > Alphaproteobacteria > Sphingomonadales > Sphingomonadaceae > Allosphingosinicella. Next base: position 6,064 of record DASVSD010000026.1, read on the forward strand.
CCTGATCAGAAACGGCCGCGGATCTGGAAAGAGAAGATCGGGCCGATGGTGCGATTGCGGTCTTCGAGGAAGGCGATCGGGCCGGTGCGGCGGCCGCTATAGACGGTGCGCTCCCACATCGAGCGCGCGGCGCCGCCGAGATTGGTCACGGAGGCGCGGACGGTGAGGCCGAACACATCCTTGTTCTCGACGAACAGGGTCGACCAGACCGGTCCCTCCCACTGCCTGCCGACCTCGGTCAGCCGGTAATCGTGGGCGTTGAGCGAATTGCTGAGGCTGGCGCCCCACGCCCAGTCGGTGTCCGGCACGTCGTGGCGCAGGCTCATCTCGAACAGATGGAGCAGCGAGTTGCTGATCTCCCGCTGCTGGTGGGTGAGCGGGTCCTCGACGCTGCTGGCCTGGAGCTGCGCGCGAAGGTCCATCCGCGCGCCGCGCCAGCCCATCGGGTCGAAATTGAGGGTCCCCTTCCACTCCGCGCCGTACAGGGTGGCGCGGTCGATGTTGCCGGGCGACTCGCCGGTGGCGCCGATCGGGATGGTGTCGACGATGTCGTCGTAGCGGCGGCCGTAGAGCCTGAGCGAGGTCTGGCCGTAGGCGCCGAGGTTGCGGATTCCCTCGAGGTCGAGCTCCCAGCTCTGCGGCGGCACCAGATCGGGGTTGCCGGCATTCTGGCGGTCGTCGATGAAGTTTGCCCTCTGCAGGAAGTCGAGGAAGTTGAGCTGGCCGACCCGGCGCTGGAGGCGCAGGTTGACGGTGGTGCGCGGGTCCGGCCGCCAGGCGAGCGCGAGCTGTCCCTTGGGCCTCCAGAAGCTGCGGGTGAGGCCGCCCGCGCCGGCCTGGCTCAGCCGAGAATATTCCCCGCCCGCGGACAGCTGCAGGGTGAGATTGTCGGCGAGGGGCCGGCCGTAGCTCCCCATCAGCTCGTAGCGGTCTTCCTGGACGATCCCGGTGCCGCCGGGGAAGGGCAGCTCGCGATAGTCGCCGTCGGGCTGCAGCTCGAACACTCCGGAGACGACGTCGAGCCGGTTGAACGCATATTCCCCGGACAGCTGCCAGTCGGCGCCGCCCCCGCGCCAGCGATATTCGCCGCGGGCGATGCGCTCGGTGGTGTCGGCGTCGCGCACGAAGCGCGTGCCCACTGCGGGCGCGCCGTTGGCGAAGCGGGTGGTGACGATCTGGTCGAGCGGCTCGGAATCGAAGCGGTTGAGGCCGATCAGCTTGAGCCGCCCGCCCGCGACCGGGAATTCGAAGTCGCCGCCGAGTTCGTAGTCGTGCCCGTCCGTCCGCTGGACGACGGTCCGCGTGCGGTCGGGGAGCCCGGGGCCGGTGCGGAGGCCGGTCTCGTCATAATGGAGATAATATTGTCGATAATAGAAATTGAGGTTGCCGACCGCGCTGCCCGGCCCGTCATAGACGAAGCGGCCGCTGAGCCGCGGCAGATTGTTTTCCGATGTCCACACCTCGTCGCGCAGCTCGACGAAGTCGCGATTCGCGTCGCGTATGTAGGTGAACCCGCCGGCGCCGCTGTGGTTCGCCTGGTTGTCGAGCCCCAGCGTCCATTCGACCGGGCCGGTCTGCCCGCTCACCGACACTTCGAAGCGGGTGAACTGCGGATCGGTGTGCTGGAGGCGGAATTCGGGGCGCCAGGTGAACTGGCCCGTGGTGCGGGTGGCGCGGGTGATGACGTTGGCGACTTCGCCGGAGAGGCCGGGGACGTCGAGTGTCGCGCCGTCGACGATGTCGATCCGCACCACGTTGGCAGCCGGGATGCGGCCGAGCTGGGCGACGATGTCGTCCGATTTGCCGCCGATCCGCCGGCCGTTGAGCAGCACGTTCGCGGTCGCCTGGCCGAGCCCGCGCTCCTGCGGCGCGTCGCGGATGGTGAAGGCGGGGATGCGCTGGATCATGTCGAGCGCGGTGCGCGGGGCGTAGCGCGCGAGGTCGGCCGGCGCGTAGCTGCGCGGGCCCGCGCTCGCGGGCGCGGCCGCAGGTGCGGCCGCCGGCGCATCGGCCTGAGCGAATGCCGCCGTGCCGGCAGCGGCGAGGGCGCAGGCGAGAGCCGCCCGCGACACGGCTTTCGCCAACGTTTTGAGCTTCGTCATCCTTCCTCCTGCTACAAATGTAGCATGCCACATTCGTAGCGGGTTGCAAGCGTCATGTTTCATCGCAGCACGAGCCGTGCCAACTGGCGCAGGGCGCCCATCCTCTGAGGGAAATCGGGCCAGGCCGACCCTCAGTCGCGCGCAGCGTCCGATTCCGGACAGCGGGGCGTCCGCGGGCGGACACCGGCCCGCGCAAGCCGGGCCAGTAAATCCCGATAAATCAGACAATTAAATATAATCTGCATCAGCACGATTCATGCTGCAGTGCGGGAACCCGCCAAGCGCGGCGCTCGTTATCCTGAACGGCAGATAAACAAACGAGGGCGCCCACTTTGATCCAGCTTACCACCGCCTCTTCGCTGGGGCAGACACAGTTCGCGTCGCCCCGGTTCGACAACAGCCTCATCTGCTTTTCCCACTTAAGGTGGAATTTCGTCTTCCAGCGGCCCCAGCATCTGATGAGCCGCTTCGCGCAGGAGCGGCGGGTCATCTTCTGGGAGGAGCCCGAGGCCGCCCTCGCCGGCTGCGAGCCCGCGCTCGGCGTGCGCACCTGCGCCGAGACCGGCGTCGTCGTGGTCACCCCTTCGCTTCCCGAGGGAATGGAAGAGGCCGAGCAGGAAAGGGTCCTCAAGACGCTGCTCGACGGCTTCCTCGCCGGCGAGAGGGCGCCCCTGGTCCGCTGGTACTACACGCCGATGATGCTGCCATTCTCGCGCCACATCGAGGCGGCGGCAACGGTCTACGACTGCATGGACGAGCTCGCCAACTTCCGCTTCGCGCCGACGCGGCTGCTCGCGCTCGAGAGCGAGCTGTTCGACGCCGCCGACGTCGTCTTCACCGGCGGGTACAGCCTGTACGAGGCCAAAAGGGGCCGCCACCCGAACGTCCACCCGTTCCCCTCGTCGGTCGACCGCGACCATTTCGGCGCCGCCCGCGCGATCGACGCCGAACCCGAGGACCAGGCGGCCGCGCCGTGCCCGCGCTTCGGCTTCTACGGAGTCATCGACGAGCGCATGGACCTGGCGCTCATCGAAGCCCTCGCCGATGCGCATCCCGACTGGTCGGTGATGATGGTCGGCCCGGTGGTCAAGATCGAGCCGGCGGACCTGCCGCAGCGGCCGAACATATATTATCTGGGCGGCAAGACCTACGAGGAGCTGCCGGCCTATCTCGCCGGCTGGGACGTGGCGTTGATGCCGTTCGCGATCAACGAGGCGACGCGCTTCATCAGCCCGACCAAGACACCGGAATATCTGGCGGGCGGCCGGCCGGTCGTGTCGACTCCGATCGCGGACGTCATTCGCCACTATGGCGACCTCGAAGGCGTGATCATCGCGGACGGCGCCGAGGAGTTCATCCGCGGCTGCGAGCAGGCGCTGGAGCTCGCCCGAGGCGGCGACCAATGGCTCCGCACGGTCGACACCAAGCTCGCCAACCTCAGCTGGGACATCACCTTCGCGCGCATGCGCGGCCTCGTCGGCGAAGCGGTGTGTGACGCGAAGGGCGGCCCCAACTTCATCACAAGCGCGGAGGGGCGCAGCTACGACTATCTGGTCGTCGGCGCGGGCTTTGCCGGCTCGGTGGTCGCCGAGCGGCTGGCGAGCCAGCACGACGCCCGGGTGCTGGTGATCGACCGCCGCCCGCACATCGCCGGCAACGCCTTCGACGTGCGCGACGAAGCCGGCGTTCTCATCCACCAATACGGCCCGCACATCTTCCACACCAATTCGGACGACATCGTCGACTATCTGTCGCAATTCACCGAGTGGCGCCCCTACGAGCACCGCGTCCTCGCCGAAGTGCGCGGGCAGCTGGTGCCGATCCCGATCAACCGGACGACGCTCAACAAGCTGTTCGGCCTCGACCTCAGGACCGACGAGGAGGCCGCCGCCTATCTCGCTTCGCGCGCGGAGCCGGTGGACGAGATCCGCACCTCCGAGGACGTCGTCGTCTCGGCGGTCGGGCGCGAGCTCTACGAGCTGTTCTTCCAGGGCTATACGCGAAAGCAGTGGGGGATCGATCCGTCCGAGCTGGACAAGAGCGTGACGGCCCGGATCCCCACCCGGACCAATACCGACGACCGCTATTTCGCCGACAAGCACCAGATCATGCCCAGGCACGGCTATACGAAGATGTTCGAGACGATGCTCGACCATCCGAACATCGACGTGCTGCTCGGCGCGGATTTCCGGGAGCTGAAGGGCCGGATCGACGCCGGCCATATCGTCTATACCGGGCCGATCGACGAATATTTCGATTTCCGCTTCGGCAAGCTGCCTTACCGCAGCCTGCGCTTCGAGCACCGGATCGAGGACGTGGAGCAGTTCCAGGCGGTAGCGACGGTGAACTATCCCAGCCCGGACGTGCCCTACACGCGCATCACCGAATACAAGCACCTCACCGGCCAGAGGCACGCAAAGACGAGCATCACCTACGAATATCCGTCGGCGGAAGGCGATCCTTATTATCCGATCCCCCGCCCGGAGAACCAGGCCCTGTTCAAAAGATACGAGGCGCTGGCGGACGCGACTAAGGGCGTCACCTTCGTCGGCCGGCTCGCCACCTATCGTTATTACAATATGGACCAAGTGGTCGGACAGGCGCTGGCGGCGTTCCGCAAGCTCGACGCGCAGCGCGAGGCTGCGCCGGCGACGGGCTCGGCCTTGTTCACCGAAGCGGCGGAATAGCCGAAGCACGTCGTCCCGGCGAAGGCCGGGACCTCGTGGGGTGAAGGGCAAAGCGGTCCTGGAGCGCTCCAAAGGCGCATGCCGTCTTCACCCGACGGGATCCCGGCCTTCGCCGGGATGACGTCCCGGACAACGGCCCGGGTTCTTGACACCGGCCACGGCTCGTTTCTTATGCGCGCATGGGGCCTGCGATCGCCCCACGAGGCGACATGCCGAAGAATCGCGTCCTCTTTGGAAAGGACGCCGCATGCCCGCTCTGAACAGCATCTCTCCCGACAAGCTCGCCCGACTGATCGGCACGCCCGCCGCTCCCGCGCTGATCGACCTGCGCGCCTGCGGCGATTTCATCCCCGCGTCGCTGCGGCGTCCCTCGGACGCCGTCTCGCGCTGGGCGGACGCGTTCGCCGGGCGCTCCGCGGTCGTCCTGTGCCGTGACGGGGCGGAGGCGAGCCCCGCGGTCGCGGCCTGGCTGCGTCACCGCGGCGTCCGCGCGGAAACTCTCGAAGGCGGAGCCGAGGGATGGGCGGGGGCGGGGTTCCCGCTGGTACGCGAAGCCGTGCTGCCGCCGCGCGACGCGCAGGGGCGCACCCTCTGGGTGACGCGGGCGCGGCCGAAGGTCGATCGGATCGCCTGCCCCTGGCTGATCCGCCGCTTCGTCGATCCGGAGGCCGTCTTCCTGTTCGCGGCTCCGGCGGATGTGGCCGGCGTCGGGGAAAGGCTGGACGCAGCCCCGTTCGACGTCGACGGCGTCTTCTGGAGCCACCGCGGTGCGCTTTGCACCTTCGATGTCATGATCGAAGAGCTCGGCCTTGGCGAGGTCGACGCGCTGCGGCGCCTTGCCACCATCGTTCGCGGCGCCGACACCGCGCGCCCCGAGCTGGCGCCGCAGGCCGCCGGGCTGCTCGCGGCCTCGCTCGGGCTCAGCCGCATGTTCGCCGACGACCATGAGCAGCTCGAGGCCGGAATGCTGCTCTACGACGCCTTCTACCGCTGGTCCCGGGACGCGGTCGACGAGACCCATGACTGGGTGTCGCATAAGCCGAAGGCGAAGGCGGGAGCCTGACCGGTGGCCGACACGCTGATCCTGAAACGTGGCGAAGTCGCGGCGCTGATGGACCAGGCGGCATGGCTGGAGGCGGCCGAGACCGGCTTTGCCGCCGCCGCGAACGGCCTGGCCTGGTCGCCGTCGCCGCTGCATGTCGAGGGAGAAGGCGGCGGTTTCCACGCCAAGGGCGCGGCGCTCCGGCTGGACGATCGCCTGTATGTGGCGGTGAAGCTCAACGCGAATTTCCCCGCCAACCCCGCCGGACGGGGCCTGCCGACGATTCAGGGCGCGGTCCTGCTCTGCGACGGGTGCGACGGCCGGCTGCTCGCGATCCTCGATTCGATCGAGGTGACGATCCGGCGGACCGCTGCCGCGACGGCGCTCGCGGCGCGCTACCTGGCGCGGCCGGACAGCGCCTCGATCCTGATCTGCGGCTGCGGGGAGCAGGGTCGGGCGCAGGTCGAGGCGTTGGCGGCGGTGCTGCCGCTCAGGCGGGCCTTCGCCTGGGACGCGGACGGCGCAAAGGCCTCGGCCTTCGCCGCGGAGATGGCGCCGAAGCTAGGCCTCGAGGTCGTCCGGGCGGACCTGGCGGCGGCGACCCGATGCGACGTCGTTGTCACATGCACCCCGGCGACGATTCCTTTCCTGTCGAAAGCGATCGTCTCGCCGGGCACGTTCGTCGCCGCGGTCGGCGCCGACAGCCCGCACAAGAACGAGCTTCACCCCGACCTGTTCGAGGGTACGCGGGTGGTGACCGACGTCACCGACCAGTGCCTCGCCATGGGCGACCTCCGCCACGCGGTTGCGGCCGGCGCGCTCGGCGCCGCGGACGTCCATGCGGAGCTGGCCGAGCTCGTCGGTGGGGCCAAAGCCGGCCGCGCCTCGCCCGATGAGATCGCCGTCTTCGATTCGACCGGCACGGCGCTGCAGGATGTCGCGGCGGCGGCCTTCGTCTATCGACGGTGCGAGAGGTTGCCCTCGGTCCGCACCGTCGATCTCGGGAGCTTCTAGCATCGCCACCCCGGACAGAGAGCAAGTGAGCTTCGGCGAAGCGGTGCGGGTCTGGGCACGGATCGCATTGCTGAGCTTCGGCGGCCCAGCGGGGCAGATCGCGGTGATGCACCGCATCCTGGTCGAGGAAAGGCGATGGATCGGCGAGGAAAGATTCCTGCACGCGCTCAATTACTGCATGCTGCTGCCCGGGCCGGAGGCGCAGCAGCTCGCCACCTATATCGGCTGGCTGATGCACCGGACCAAAGGCGGACTCGTCGCGGGCATGCTGTTCGTGCTGCCCGGCTTCGTCTCGATCATGGCGCTGAGCTGGATCTACCTGCTGTGGGGCAATGTCGGCGCGGTCGCCGCCTTGTTCTTCGGGCTGAAGGCCGCGGTGCTCGCCATCGTGCTCGACGCCGTGCGGCGGATCGGGGCGCGCGCGCTGAGGAGCCGGCCTATGCTGGCGATCGCCGCCGCGGCCTTCGTCGCGATCTTCGCCTTCGACGTCCCGTTCCCGCTGATCGTGCTCGCGGCGGCGCTGACCGGTTATGCGGGCGGGCGGCTCGGCGCGCGCGGCTTCGAAGGAAGCGGCGGCCACGGCGCGGCGGCCGTTGCGGCCGTGCCGGACTCGCAAACCGTGCTCGGCGAGGACGTTCCGGACCATGCGCGGCCGAACCTGCGCTGGTCGCTGCGCATCTCGGCGGTGCTCCTCCTGCTGTGGCTGGCTCCGACCCTGACACTGCTTGCGGTGGCGGGGCCGGACAACGTCTTCACCGACATCGGACTGTTCTTCTCGCAAATGGCGGTGGTGACGTTCGGCGGCGCTTATGCGGTGCTCGCTTACGTCGCGCAGGAGGCGGTCGACCATTATCACTGGCTTCGCCCCGGCGAGATGCTCGACGGGCTCGGAATGGCCGAGACGACGCCGGGGCCTCTGATTATGGTCGTCCAGTTCGTCGGCTTTCTCGGGGCCGCGCGGCTCGGAGCCGGCACGATGGACCCCTTGCTCGCCGGTACGCTCGGCGCGATCCTCGCAACCTGGGTGACCTTCGCCCCCTGCTTCCTCTGGATCTTCCTCGGTGCACCGTTCGCCGAGCGGCTGCGCGGCAACCGGGCGCTCGCCTCGGCACTGGCGGCGATCACCGCGGCCGTCGTCGGGGTCATCCTCAATCTCGCTCTGTGGTTCGGCCTCCACACCCTGTTCGGCGAGGTGCGCGAGGTCAGCGCGCTCGGCGCCACGTTCGACGTGCCGGTGGCGGCGAGCGTCAACTGGGCGGCGCTGGCGCTCGCCGCGGCCTCGCTCTTCGTCCTGCTGCGTTTCCGCGTCGGGCCGCTGGCCGTGATCGGCGGGGCCGCGGCGGCGGGGCTCGCGCTCCACGCGCTGTGAAGCGGTTGCAAAGCCGTGGGCTTTGTGGGCATGGGGCGCCATGCTTTCTCAACGGACGCGGTATACAATTCGCGCGCTGCTCCACCTCGCCGATCGCTACGGCGAGGGGCCGGTGCAGCTGTCCGAGATCGCCGAGGCGCAGAACCTGCCGCCCAAGTTCCTGACGGTGATCCTGTCGCAGATGCGCCGTGCCGGAATGGTCGAGACGCTGCGCGGCCGCGAGGGCGGCTACTGGCTCGCCAAACCGCCGTCGGACATCAGCTACGGCCAGATCGTGCGATTGACGCGCGGCTCGCTCGGGCTGCTGCCCTGCGCAAGCCGCTATGCATATGAGAGCTGCAAGAATTGCATCACGGAGGACAAGTGCCGGCTGCACCGGGCGATGCTGCTGGTCCGGGACGAGACCGCGCGCATCCTCGACGGGCTGAGCCTCGCCGATCCCGTCGACCTCGCCGAGCCGGCTGAGCCCGCGTGACGGCCGCGACGGCCGCGGTGATCGGCGGCGGGCTCTCCGGCGCCCTGCAGGCGATCCATCTCCTCCGCGAAGGAGCGGGGCGGGTCCTGGTGATCGAGCGCGCCGGGGTGCCCGGCCGCGGCGTCGCCTACGGGACCGACCGGCCGGAGCATCTGCTCAACGTCCCCGCGCGGCGGATGAGCGCCTTCCCCGACGAGCCCGACCATTTCGTGCGCTGGTATGCGGCCCGGGGCGGCACCGCCGAGGATTTCGCGCCGCGCATGCTGTTCGGCGACTATGTCGTCGAGCTGCTCGGCGAGGCCGGCGAGGGGCTGGACATTGTCCGCGGCGAGGCGGTCGACATGGACGGGGCGGAGGTCGTGCTGGCGGACGGGCGCCGGATCGCGGCGGAGGCGGTGGTGCTGGCGCCGGGGAACCTGCCGCCGGCGACGCCGCGGGGGATCGATCCGGAGGCGCTCGGCGGCCTCTGGCTGGCCGATCCCTGGGCGGGCGCGGTCGCCGGCGGGCTCGGCGACGGCGACACGATCCTGCTGATCGGCACCGGCCTCACCGCGATCGACGCCGCGCTGACGCTCGACGCGAACGGCTTTGGCGGGCGCATCCTTGCCGTGTCGCGCCGCGGGCTGGTGCCGCGGGCCCACGGCCTGCGCGAGCCGATGACCGCGCCGCAGGAAGCGCTGCCGTCGGATTGCGTCGGCCTGCTGCGCCGCGTGCGACAGCGCGCGGACGAGATCGGCTGGCGAAGCGCGGTCCATGAGCTCCGCAACGTGACCCAGGGCATCTGGGCCCAGGCGGCACCGGCGGAGCGGCGCCGCTTCCTGCGCCACTTGCGCCCCTGGTGGGACGTCCACCGTCACAAGATCGCGCCCGCGGTCGCGGCCACCATCGGTCGGATGCAGGCCGAAGGCCGTCTCGCCTTCGCCGCGGGCCGGATCGCTGCGATCGAGCCGGACGGCCTGGTCCGCTGGCGACGGCGGGGACAAGGCACCGTCGAAACATTGCGCGCGTCGCGGATCGTCAACTGCACCGGGCCGGAGCACGACATCCTGCGCGCCGGCGAGCCTCTGCTCGACGCGCTTGTCGCCCGAGGCCGGATCCGGCCGGACCCGCTCCGGATCGGCGTCGACGTCGATCGCGATTGCCGCGCGATCGACGCCGCGGGGGCGCCCTCGGGCAGGCTCTACGCGATCGGCCCCGTGACGCGCGCGACCTTCTGGGAAAGCGTCGCCGTGCCCGACATCCGCGTCCAGGCGCAGGGCGTGGCGCGGCGCATCGTCAGATCAGGATCCTGAACGCGGCGCCGCCTCCGGGCGCCTCGTCGACCGTGATCGAGCCGCGATGGGCGAGCACGACCTGACGGGCGAGGCTGAGGCCGACTCCGGTGCCTTTCGCCTTGGTGGTGAAGAATGGGAGGAAGATGTCCTGCCGCAGCGCCTCGGGGACGCCGGCGCCATTGTCGCAGACCTCGATCTGGACGCGCCCGCTCGGGGTCGCGGCGAAGGCGAGCGAGACCCGCGGCGTCTCGGTCTCGGCGCGGGCGGCGTCGGCGCCGTTCTTCAGCAGGTTGATCAGCACCTGGCAAAGCAGGTCCGGATCGGCGTCCAGGGTCAAAGTCTCGGGCGCGACCTCGAGCGTCACGTCGATGCCGTCGGCGGCGTCCGCGGCGCGGAACAGCCGCTCGATCTCCCGCGCCCAGGGCTCCACCGCGAACTGCCGACGGCGGACCTCGGGCGCACGGCTGATCTGGCGATAGCTCTCGACGAAGTGCATCACCCCGTCCGCCCGGCGGGAAAGCGTCTCGACCGCCTGGCGCGCGTCGCGCACCGCCGGATCGTCGCCCTTGTCGATCTCCGCCATCAGGTCGGCGGCGGTATGGGCGAGCGAGGTGACGGGAGTCATCGAGTTCATGATCTCGTGGGTGAGGACGCGGATGAGGTCGCTCTGCGCGGCAATCTCGATCGCGTTCAGCTCGCTCTGGATCGGCTGCACGGCGACGACGCGGGCGAGGCCGCCGAGCCGGTGCACGACCGCCGCGCTCAGCATCGCGGTCTGCGGCACGCCTTCCGTGATCAGCGGCACCAGCCGCGGCCGCCCGACCGCGCCCCCCGCCAGCGCCTTCATGAATGCGTCGCCATATTCCGCGAAGTCCTCGACGCGAACGCCGGTGTGGCGGACGAGCAGGCGGCGCGAGGCCTTGTTGGCGAGCTCGACCTTGCCGTCGCGGTCGACGATCAGCAGGGCGATCGGCGCGTCGTCGAGCACCGCCTCGTAGAAGCGGTTGGCGTCAGAGAGGCTGTGGCGCTCGTCGCGGAGCTTGCGAATGCCGAGATCGAGCGCCTCGCCCAGTTCGGCGAACCCGCTTCCGGCCCAGCGCGTCGCAAATCCCTGCCCGAGATCCCCAAAACGGACGGCGTCAAGGAAGCGCGCGAGCTCGCGGTTGGTCCGCTGGATATAGCGCCACAGGACGAGACCTGCGGCCAGGCAGAGCAAGCCGGCGACGACGCGGGCGGCGCCGAGCCCCTCCATGTAGAGCGACTGGACGAACGCGAAGGCCGCGAGGAGCAGCAGCCCGGCGCGGGTCGCCAGTCCGAAGACGAAGCGGCTCCTAAAGCCCATGTGGGATGCTGACTGAAAGCCCTCCCCCTTGATGGGGGAGGGTTTGGGTGGGGGTGGAGTCTGAAGAAAGGGCCGAGCCTCGTCCGGAGACTCCACCCCACCCCAAACCCCTCCCCATCGAGGGGAGGGGCTTTAGAGCAGTCTCACCGCGACGCTTCGCATCAAAGCCCATGCTTCTCCATTCGGCGGTAGAGGCTGGCGCGGGTGAGCCCGAGCTCCTGCGCGGCGAGCGAGATGTTGTAGGCGTGCTTCTTGAGTGCCTGCTCGACGATCTGGCGCTCGGCGCGCTCGAGGTTGAGGTCCGCGGCGGCAAAGGCGGCGGCCGGCGCGGGGGCGGCAGCCGGTGTCGGCACGCGGGGCTGGAGGTTGCGCGACAGAGAGAAGTCCTCGACGGTGAAGGCGCCTTCGCCGGCGAGGATCACCGCCCGCTCGGCCGAATGGCGCAGCGCCCGGACATTGCCCGGCCAGTCATAGGCCTTGAGCGCCTCCATCACCTCGCGCGGCACGGCCCGGGGCGGCTTGCCGTATTTCTTCGAATAGACGGCGATGAAATGCTCGACGAGCAGCGGCACGTCCTCGCGCCGCTCGCGCAGCGGCGGCAGGTCGATCTCGACCGTGTTGAGGCGGAAAAGGAGGTCCTGGCGGAAGCGCGTCTCGTCGGCGAGCTGGTCGGGCGGCAGGTTGGTTGCGGCGATGACGCGGACGTCGATCGGCACGGGCTTGTTGGCGCCGACCGGGATCACCTGGCGCTGCTCCAGAGCCGTCAGCAGCTTGGGCTGGAGGTGGAGCGGGAGATTGCCGATCTCGTCGAGGAAGAGGGTGCCGCCATGCGCCGCCTGGAGCCGGCCGATCCGGTCGCCGCGCGCGTCGGTGAAGGCTCCTTTCACATGGCCGAACAACTCGCTCTCGAACAGATTCTCGGTCACCGCGCCGAGATCGACCGAGACGAGGACATTGTCGGCGCGGCGCGAGCGGCGGTGGAGGTCGCGAGCGACCAGCTCCTTCCCGGTGCCGTTCTCCCCGAGAATGAGGACATTGGCCTCGGTCGGCGCGGCGCGCTCGATCAGCGAATAGACGCGCGCCATTCCGGGCGCCGCGCCGAGCAGGGGCGTCTCGCCGGCCGCGGGCGCGGTGATCGCCGCGGAGCGCCTGCGCTCGGTCACCGCTTCCTCGCGCGAGTTGCGCAGCGCGGCGGCGGTGCGGACGGTGGCGAGCAGGCGCTCGTTCGACCAGGGCTTGGAGACGAAGTCGGTGGCACCCCGCTTCATCGCCTCGACGGCGATGTTGACGCCGCCATGGGCGGTGATCATCACCACCACGGCCTCGGGGTCGCGCTTCAATATCTCTGCGAGCCACTGGAAGCCTTCCGCCGCATTGGTCGCGCCGCGGCCGAAATTCGCGTCGAGCAGGACGACGTCCGGAATCTTCGCCTCCATTGCGGCGAGCGCGTCGTCCGGCGTCTGGAAGGTGGCGATCTCGGCGAAGAGGTCGCGCAGCAGCAGCCTCGCGGACAGCAGGATGTCGGGATCGTCGTCCACGACGATGCACAGATCGAATGGCTTGCTGCGCGACACGGACCCCCACTCCCTCAGCCGGTTTATCGGTGTGGCTCCTCACAATCAATTTCCGTGCCAAGGCGGCGCGGGGCGCGTCCGCATGCGAACGCTATTGTCCGGAAGCGGACAGCCCGGTCGCTGGCCGGACCAGGGAAGCGTCCCGCGCATCGATCGAAAAATGGCGGAAAACTGCGGTTCGTACGCCGTGGCACGGCTCGTGCTGATTGTCCGCCGACAGGGAAACGTCACTTTTTCGAATGGGAGCAAGACTATGGCAAAGCTGGAATCCTACACCTTCTCGATCGGCCTGATGCTGTCGAGCCTGCTGATGTTCGCCACTCTGGCGCCGCTCGCCTGAGCCTCCTGCCGGTGTCCGCACGCGAACAGGCCGTGTCCGAAAACGGACACTCGCGGCGCGCGCGGCGGCCGGCAGGGGCTTTCCGTCTGGGCAATTCGTGGCACGATGGTTGCTACTCGATTGCCAAGCGGAGGGTAATGGGATGAGCGTCGTCACCATCAAGTCGGACAAGGCCGGGCCGGGCGGCGCCCATAGCGGCGACGGCATGGACAAGGTCGTCGAGCGCAGGGGCCTGAGGAAAGAGCTGAAGATCGCGATCGCGGTCGCAATCGTCGCGCTCCTGGCGGCGGCTTTCTATTTCATGGCGCCGACCGCCAACAGCCAGACCATCGCCGCCGACCGGGTTACGATTTCGGAAGTGCGCCGCGGGCGCTTCGACGATTTCCTGCCGCTGCGCGCCCGCGTCGAGCCGAGCGTCACCGTCTATCTCGATGCGGTCGAGGGCGGACGGGTCGAGCAGCGCATGGTCGAGGACGGCGCCGTGGTCCAGCAGGGGCAGCTGCTTGCCGTATTGTCCAATTCGGACCTGCAACTGAACGTGCTCGCGCGGCAGACGGAGGTCACCCAGCAGATCAATTCGATGCGCAGCCAGGAGCTCTCGCTGTCGCAGACCCGGCTCGCCAACCAGCGCGCGCTGATCGAGGCGGATCTCGTCGCCCAGACAGCTCGGCGTCAGTACGAGCTGCAGCGCCCGCTCGCCGAGAAGGGCTATGTTCCGCAGCGTCAGTTCCAGGACAGCCGCGACACCTATCTCGCCGCCCGCGAGCGGGTCGCCATCCTCCGCCGCCAGCAGGCTACGGACGAGCGCCTGCAGTCGAGCCAGCTGGCCCAGCTGCGCGCCTCGACCGCGGCGCTGAACCAGAGCCTCCAGCTCGCCCGCGCCAGCCTCGACGCGCTCAACCTGCGCGCGCCCGTCTCCGGCCAGCTCACCAGCTTTTCGATCCAGGTCGGCCAGTCGTTCAACCGCGGCGAGCGCCTCGGCCAGATCGACAGCGCCGGATCGAACAAGCTGCGCGCACAGGTCGACGAATTCTATCTGGGCCGTGTCGCCGAGGGCCAGATCGCCTCGGCGGAGGTGAACGGTCGCCCATACCGGATGCGCGTTTCGAAGATCTATCCGCAGGTCCGCAACGGCGCCTTCGAGATCGATCTCAACTTCCTCAGCGGCGAGCCCGCCAACCTCCAGCGCGGCCAGACGGTGCAGATCCGGCTGACGCTCGGCGACCCGTCGCCGGCTTTGCTGATCCCCGCGGGGGCCTTCTACAACGACACCGGCGGCAACTGGGTGTTCGTGGTGGCGCCCGACGGCGGCAGCGCGGTCAAGCGCCCGGTCCGCCTCGGACGGCGCAATTCCGAATTCATCGAGGTGCTCGGCGGTCTCGAACCCGGCGAGCGCGTGATCACCTCACCCTATACGGGCTTCGCCGAGCGGGATCGGCTGGACCTGACGAGCTGATGAAAAGGAGCGGACCAAGATGCTGAACATGCGCGACCTGTCGCGGGTCTACAGAACCGACACCGTCGAAACCACGGCCCTCGACGGCATCCAGCTGGACGTCGCCGACGGCGAGTTCGTCGCCGTCATGGGCCCGTCGGGCTGCGGCAAATCGACCCTGCTCAACGTGATGGGCATGCTCGATTCGCCCTCGAGCGGCTCCTACGTGTTCAACGGCACCGAGGTGGCGGGCCTGCCCGAGGCAAAGCTCGCCGACTTCCGGAAGCGCAACATCGGCTTCATCTTCCAGAGCTTCAACCTGGTCGACGAGCTCACGGTCCGCGAGAATATCGAGCTCGCCCTCCTCTACCACGACGTGCCTTCGGCCGAGCGCCGGCGCCGGGTCGACGAGGTGATGGACAAGGTCGGCATCGCGCACCGCGCCAAGCACCGGCCGAGCCAGCTTTCCGGCGGCCAGCAGCAGCGCGTCGCTGTCGCCCGCGCGCTCGTCGGCAACCCGAATCTGATCCTCGCCGACGAGCCGACGGGCAATCTCGACACACAGCACGGCGAGGAAGTGATGAAGATGCTCCAGGCCTTGAACGCCGAGGGGTCGACCATCGTCATGGTCACCCACTCGCCGGCCCATGCGGACTATGCGAGCCGCGTCGTCAACATGCTCGACGGCAAGATCCTCATCGAGCGACGCCGCGCGGCGTGAAGCCCCTCGGGGGCGGAATCCCTAGCTCCGCCCCCGCCGGACCCCTCCCCCGGAAAGGGGAGGGGCTCGGGACACCCCGAACTTCGACGCTGGATGCAAGCGAGACGAGGCGAAATCTCCCATGTGGCGCAACTATCTCACGGTCGGAATGCGGGCCCTGGTCAAGAACCGGACCTATGCCTTCATCAACATCTTCGGGCTGGCGATCGGCATCGCCGCCTGCCTGATCCTGTTCGTCTACGTCCGCTACGAGACCAGCTACGATCAGGGGCTGCCCGGTCATGAGCGCATCTACCAGGTCCAGGCGACCTGGCACGAGCCCGGTCAGCCGATCAACGCCAGCCAGCGCAGCCCGCTGCCGATCCGCGACACGATCGCGGGCGGCTTCCCGCAGGTCGAGGCGGTCACCATCGCCCAGGCGGGTGAAGCCTCCTTCCTGAAGGAAGGCCAGCCGCTCCTCCTCGACGCTTTGGTCGTCGACCCGGCTTTCCTCGACATCTTCCGGCTGCCGTTCGTGCGCGGCTCCGCCGGATCGGCCTTGCCCAACGTCCGGTCCGTGGTGCTCACCGAAAGCGAGGCGATGCGCCAGTTCGGATCGCTCGACGTCATCGGCCGGACGGTGACCGAGACTTCGAGCGGTACGCGCGAGGATTACACGGTCACCGGTATCCTCGCGGACCTTCCCGGCAACACGCACCTGCGCTTCGACGCGCTCTTCCGCTTCGATCCGTCCGACTATCCGGACGGCATCGCGATCGGCCGCAACTGGGGCCAGATGAACCAGTTCCACTACGTCCGGCTCCGGCCGGGCGCGGATCCGGCCGCGATCAACGCCGCCTTCCCGGCCTGGGAGCGGCGGATGATGCCGCCCGAGCCGGGCCAGACCCGCTCGCGGTCCGACATCGTCGATTTCAGGCTCACGCCGGTCGCGGACGTTCACCTCGGCGATGCGCAGCAGGGCGCGATGTCCCCGGGCAACGACCGCGCCACCGTCGCGACCTTCTCGATCGTCGCCGCCCTCATCCTGTTCATGGCGTGCATCAACTTCATCAACCTGTCGACGGCGCGCGCCGGGCAGCGGGCCCGCGAGGTCGCGCTGCGCAAGGTGCTCGGCGCATCCCGCAAGCAGCTGATCGGACAGTTTCTCGGCGAATCGATGCTGGTGGCCCTGATCTCGATGCTGATCGCGCTGACCATGGTCGAACTCGCATTGCCGCACCTCGCCGCGGCGCTCGACGCCGACTTGCAGCTCACCTATCTCGGCACGGGCGGCTTCCTCCCCCATGTGATCGGCCTCACCCTACTGGTCGGCGCCGTCGGCGGGCTCTATCCGGCTTTCGTCCTGTCGCGCTTCCGGCCGGCCAGCGTGCTCAAGGCTAACAAGGCCAGCGCCGAGACGCAGGGTTCGGGGCGGCTGCGCGGCCTGCTCGTCGTCGCCCAGTTCGCGGTGTCGATCGGCCTCATCGTCTGCACCTGGGTGGTCTATTCGCAGACCCGATACGTCCAGACCGCCGACCCGGGCTACGAGCGCGAAGGGCTGATCCAGGTCAACGGCGCCTGGCGGCTGCAGGAGCTCGGCAATTACGACGCGGTGCGCCGCCAGATCGCGGCCGTCCCCGGCGTCGCCAACGTCGCCCGCACCAATATCGGCATCGCCGCGACCAACCGGTCGATCCAGCGCGTCGTGATGCCCGGGGCGCCGGACGGGCTCGGAATGGGCGTCTACCGCACGGACGCGGACTTCTTCGCGACGATGGGCATGCGCCTGCTCTCGGGCCGGGGCTTCTCGGACCGCTTCGCCAACGACCGCGTGGTGCGCGCGGAAGGCGAGGGGCAGCCGTCGCCTTTGCTCGCGCGCGGCCTCAACGTGGTCGTGAACCGCCGGGCCGCCCGCTTGCTCGGCATAACCGATCCGGCCGCGGCGCTGGGACGGCAGGTGCAGATCGGCCTCGACGGCAACGACATGATCCCCGCGACGATCGTCGGAATGGTCGAGGACACCCGCATCCGCACCGCCCGCGACGAGATCGAGCCGCTCGTCTTCACCTACGATCCCGAGCGGACGACCAGGCTCGTCATCCGCTACCGCTCCGACAATCCGGCGCAAGTGCTGCAGGGGGTCAACCGCGTCTGGTCGCGCTTCCTCGCCGACGCCCCGTTCGAAGGCGCTCTGGCCGAGGATCTGATCGCCGAGCTCTATCAACGCGAACGCGCGCGGGGGGCCGTCTTCGCCGGCTTCTCCCTGCTCGCCGTCATCATCTCCTGTCTCGGCCTGTTCGGCCTCGCCGCCTTCACCGCCGAGCGGCGGACCAAGGAGATCGGCGTCAGGAAGGTGCTCGGCGCGACCGTCCGCCACATCGTCCAGCTGCTCGCCTGGCAATTCTCGAAGCCGGTGGTGATCGCCAACCTCATCGCCTGGCCGGTCGCCTGGTGGGTGATGCGCGACTGGCTCAACACGTTCGACGCCAGGATCGGCCTCGGCCCGACGCCGTTCGTCGCCGCCGGCCTGCTCGCCCTCGCGATCGCGATCGGCACCATCGCCGGCCACGCGATCAAGGTCGCGCGGGCCAACCCGATCCACGCACTCCGGTACGAATGACCATTGGCCTAGGCCTCTGAAGGGAAACAGGACATGTGGCGCAACTATCTGACCATCGGCTTCCGCGCTCTGGCGAAGAACCGGACCTATGCCTTCATCAACATCGTGGGCCTCGCCATCGGCATCGCCGCCTGCCTGATGATCCTGCTCTACGTCCGCTATGAGACGCGCTACGACGACTGGCTGCCGGGCGCCGAGCGCACCTACCAGTTCCAGGACCTCTATTCCCCGACCGAGACCGGCGGCGAGGAATATCGCCTGCAGATGACGAGCTACGTCTCCGGCCGCGCCCTCGCCGAGGAATTCCCGGAAGTCGAGCGGGCCGTCTACATCAACGGCGGCGGCGGCTACGTGCTCCAGGACGGCGAGGCGACGCTGACCAACGACCTTCGCTTCACCGACGGCAACTTCCTTGAAGTGGTCGAGCTGCCCATGGTTCGCGGCAACCGCGCCACCGCCCTGCAGCGGCCCGGCCAGCTGGTGATCAGCGAGAGCGAGGCGCAGCGGCGCTTCGGCTCGGCCAATCCGGTCGGCCGCACCCTCACCATCGCCCAGCAGGGCAACCAGAATGTCGATTACCAGGTCACCGGCGTGTTCCGCGACATTCCGCCCAATTCGCACATGTCGTTCAACATCATCGCGCGGATGGACCCGCAGCAATTCTACGCCCAGAATCTGCGCTTCCTCACCTCCTGGAGCTCGCAGGGCGGCTGGTATTATGTGAAGCTGCGGCCCGGAGCGAGCGCCGAGGCGATCAACGCCCGGCTGCCCGACTGGGAGCGGCGCCGCATCCCCGACGACGTCACCGAGGGCCGCAGGGAGAATCCCGGCGACAATCAGGACTGGCGCCTGATGAACGTGCGCGACGTCCATCTCGGCGATGCGCAGGAGGCGTCGATGACGCCGGGCAACGACCGCAAGACCGTCTACACCTTCGCGATCATTGCCTTGCTCATCCTCGGCATGGCCTGCGTCAACTTCACCAACCTCGCCACCGCCCGCGCCTCTCAGCGGGCCCGCGAGGTGGCGCTGAGGAAGGTGCTCGGCGCCAACCGCAAGCAGCTGATCACCCAGTTCCTGGGGGAATCGATCCTCGTCGCCACCATCGCCACCGTGATCGCGATGGCCCTGTGCGAGCTGGCCCTGCCCTGGTTCAACACGTTCCTGGGCGCGAACATGGAGATCTCCTATTTCGGCGCGGACGACATCCTGCTCCCGGTGCTCGTCCTCATCCTGCTGGTCGGCGCCGCGGGCGGGCTCTATCCGGCCTTCTATCTGTCGCGGTTCCAGCCGGCGCAGATCCTGAAGGCGAACAAGTCCTCGGCCGAGGCGCAGGGCTCGGGGCAGCTGCGCAACATCCTCGTCGTCGCCCAGTTCGCGGTCTCGATCGGCCTCATCATCTGCACCGCGATCATCTACGCCCAGACCATGTTCGCCCGCACCGTCGACGCCGGCTACCGCCGCGACGGTCTCTATCAGGTGCAGATGATCGGAGGAGCGCGGCTGGAGCAGGTGGTCGACACCCTGATCCGCGAGCTGTCGGCGCTTCCCGGCGTCTCGGCCGTGGGACGCTCGAGCATCGGCGTCGCTCCGGGCAACAACAGCGTCACCAGCGTCCAGGTGCCCGGCCAGCCCAACGTCGTCGATCTCGGCACCTACGGCGTCGATCCGCAATTCTTCCAGGCGATGGGGATGCGCGTCGTCGCCGGCCGCAATTTCGACGAGCGGCTGGCGCGCGACGACGCCACCACCCCCGCGCCCGTCGATCTCGAGGCCGAGCGCGCCATCGTCGCGCGCGGCGTCAACGTGATCGTCACCGAAGAGGCGGCGCGGCGGATGGGCTATCCCTCGGCGCAGGCGGCGCTCGGGCAGAACATCCGGGCGGGCCTCACCGTCGAGGAGGTCGGCGGCATGGTGCCTTCCACCATCGTCGGGGTCGTCAACGACGCCCGCTTCCGCTCGATGCGCGATCCGCTCCAGCCGATCCTTTATTATTTCCAGCGCGACCGCTTCAACTACCTCGTCATCCGCTTCGGCGGCGCCGACGGCGGCCGCATCGGCCGGCAGGTCGAGGAGGTCTGGAAGCGGATCGTCCCCGACATCCCGTTCCGCGGCCAATATGCCGACGAGCTGGTGCGCGAGATGTACGAAGGCGACGAGGCGCGGGCGCAGCTGTTCGGCATCTTCGCCGGCCTCTCGGTGATCATCGCCTGCCTGGGCCTGTTCGGCCTCGCGGCCTTCACCGCGGAGCGGCGGACCAAGGAGATCGGCATCCGCAAGGTGCTCGGCGCCAGGACGCGCGACATCATCCGGCTGCTCGCCTGGCAATTCTCGAAGCCCGTCATCATCGCCAACGTGATCGCCTGGCCGGTCGCGTGGATCGTGATGGGCGAATGGCTGAAGGGCTTCGACAGCAGGATCGGCCGCGATCCGATGCTCTTCGTGCTGGCAGGGGCGCTCGCGCTGGGAATCGCCCTCGTCACCATCGCCGCCCACGCGATGAAGGTCGCGCGTGCCAATCCCATCCACGCCCTGCGCTACGAATAAGGGAGCCGCGAACATGTGGCGCAATTATCTGACCGTCGGGCTGCGAGCTTTGCTCCACCACAAGACCTACGCGTTCATCAACATCTTCGGGCTCGCGATCGGCCTGGCGGCGTGCCTGCTGCTGTTGCTCTACGTCCGCTACGAGACCAGCTACGATCGCTGGCTGCCCGGGCACGAGCGCGTCTTCCAGGTCCAGACCTTCGGCGTCGATCCCGAGACCGGCCAGCGCGTCGACCAGCAGGGCGTCACCCGCCCGGTGGCGGACTCGCTCGCCGCTTATTTCCCCGAGATCGAGCATGCGTCCAAGTTCGAGGGCGAGGACGCGGCGATCCTGATCGGCGGCCGCGCCATCGCGACCCAGCATGCATTCGCCGCCGACGCGCATTTCTTCGACATCATCGAGGTTCCGTTCCTGCGCGGCGACCGTGGACGCGCGCTCAGCGACGTCAACACCGTCGCCCTCAGCCGCTCCGAAGCCACGCGGCTGTTCGGCACGATCGAGGTGGTCGGCCGCACGCTGACCATGGGCCGCGACGGCCAGACCCGCGACTATCGCATCACCGGCGTGTTCGAGGACGTGCCGGCGAACAGCCACATGGATTTCGACCTCGTCCGCCGCTTCAACAGCGCCGAGGAGAGCGAGGACTGCCCGTGGGGCTGCGTCAGCGGCATGACCTATGTCAGGCTGCGCCCCGGCGTCGAAGCGGCGCAAATCAACGCGCGCATGCCCGAATGGGAGCTGCGCAACGTGCCGGAAAGCGTGTTCTCGGGCTATCGGCTGCGCGACCGGTTCGACTGGCGCCTGACCAACGTCGCCGACGTCCATCTCGGACCCGCCCAGGGCGGCGACCGCCCCGGCAATGACATCCGCACGCTCGCCACCTTCGCCATCGTCGCTTTGCTGATCCTCGGCATCGCGGTCGCCAACTTCGTCAACCTGGCGACGGCGCGGGCCAGCCGAAGGGCGCGCGAGGTCGCCGTGCGCAAGGTGCTCGGCGCGACGCGGCGCCAGCTCGTCGCCCAGTTCATGGGGGAATCGGTGCTGCTCGTCACGGTGGCGATGCTGATCGCGCTGACCCTGATCGAGCTCACCGCGCCCGCGTTCGGGGCGTGGCTCGATGCGGACCTCAGGGTCGATTATTTCGGCGGGCTCGGCCTCGCAGTGGCCGGGCTCGGCATCGCGGTCGGCCTGCTCGGCGGGCTCTACCCGGCATTCTATCTGTCGCGCTACCAGCCGGCCGCGATTCTCAAGGCCAACCGCTCGGCGCCGGATACGCCGGGGAGCAGCCGCCTGCGCCAGGGGCTGGTCGTGGCCCAGTTCGCGGTCTCGATCGGCCTCATCGTCTGCACGGCGGTGGTCTACGAGCAGACCATGTTCGCCCGGACGGTCGACCCCGGCTACCAGCGCGAAGGCCTGATCACCGTCGAGGGGCTCCGCGCGCCCGAGGTGCAGGCGGTGCGCGAGACGCTGAGCCGGCAGATCGAGGCGCTCGACGGAGTGCGCAGCGCCGCCGGCTCGATGATCGTTCCGGGTTCCGGGCAGACCCTGCTCACCAATGTCAGCCTCCCGGGCCGGACCGCGCCGGTCGAGATCGGCTGGTACAGCGTCGAGCCCGACTTCTTCGAGACGATGCGGATGGAGATCGTCGCCGGGCGGCCCCTTTCGGAAGCGCAGGCGCAGGACAATGTCCGGGTGCCGCTCGACGACGGCCCCGAGTCTCTCGCGGCGCAGCGGCAGGTCGCGGCGCGCGGCTTCAACATCGTGGTCAACCAGGAAGCGGCGCGGCGGCTCGGCTTCGCACGGGCCGAGGACGCACTGGGCCGGCAGGTCTCGATCCCGGTCTTCGGCGAGGAGATCGGGCCCGCGGCGGCGACCATCGTCGGCGTGACCCGCGACACGCGCTTCCGGTCGGTGCGCGAGACGGTCGAACCGATCGGCTATTACGATCTCGGCCTCTATCGCTGGCTCGCGGTGCGCATCGACGGGCGCGATCCGCAGGCGGTGATGGGCCGGATCGAGCGGGTCTGGCAAAGCCTCCTTCCGACGATCCCGTTCGCGGCCGAGTTCAGCGAGGAGAAGCTCGCCGCGCTTTACGACCAGGATGAAGCGCGGGGGCAGACCTTTGCCGGCTTTTCGCTTCTCGCCGTGCTGATCGCGTGCCTCGGCCTGTTCGGACTCGCGGCGTTCACTGCCGAGCGCAGGACCAAGGAGATCGGGATCAGGAAGGTGTTCGGCGCCCGCAGCCGCGACATCGTCAGGCTGCTCGCCTGGCAATTCTCGAAGCCGGTGATGCTCGCCAACGTCATCGCTTGGCCGATCGCCGCCCTGGTGATGGACAGCTGGCTCAAAGGCTTCGACGCGCGGATTTCGCTCGGGCCCGAGCCGTTCCTCGTCGCCGGCTTCCTCGCGCTGGCGATCGCGCTCGGGACGATCGCCGGCCACGCGCTCAAGGTCTCGCGCACCAACCCGATCCACGCGCTTCGCTACGAATAGGTCCAGATCGGCAGTTTCTTCCGCTGGCGGGCGCGCGCGCCTTCATGCTAGCCCCCCGCTGGGACGGCGGGGGGCAAGTCGCGGATCATGTGGCGCAATTATCTGAAAGTGGGCCTTCGTTCGCTGGCCCGGAGCAAGACCTACGCCTTCATCAACATTTTCGGCCTCGCCCTGGGCCTCGCCGCCTGCCTGCTGATCCTCGTCTACGTGCGCTACGAGACCAGCTACGACGAATGGATTCCGGACGCCGACCGGGTCTATCAGGTCCAGACGATCAGCCTCGATCCGGACGAGAGCGAGTCGCCGCTCGACCAATATACGCACGGCATCGTCGCCGAATCCTGGGCGCGGCAATTCCCCCAGATCGAAGCGACCGCCCGGATGGACGAGGTCAATCCGGTCTTCCTCAGAAACGGCCAGCCGAGCTATGCGCCGATGCTGCTCACCGAGGCGAATTTCCTTCGGATCGTGCGGCTTCCCTTCCTCCGCGGCGATCCCGATACGGCGCTGCAGAGCCTCGACGCCCTGGTTCTCAGCCGAAGCGAAGCGGTCAACCGCTTCGGCGGCATCGACGTGATCGGCGAAACGGTCACCGCCGTCCGCCGCGGCGAGCAGTATAATCTTCGCGTCACCGGCGTTTTCGAGGATCTGCCGAGGAACAGCCACATGGCGCTGCGGATGCTCGGACGGCTCGGCGAGGCGGACCGGGAGGAATGCGGCTGGGGGTGCATCAACGGCTTCGTCTATTTGAAGCTGAGGGCCGGCGCCGATCCGGCCGCGATCGAGCGCCAGCTGCCGGACTGGGAGCGCCGCGCCATCCCGCCGGTCGACATAGGTGGGCAGCAACGGCGGGAGGGCGACCGGTTCGACTGGCGGCTGGTCAACGTCCGCGACGTCCATCTGAGCGGCGCCGCAGGCCCGCTCGAGCGCCCCGGCAACGACCGGTCCACCATCCTCACCTTCGTGGTGGTCGCCTTGCTGATCCTCGGCATGGCGGCGGTCAACTTCGTCAACCTCGCGACCGCAAGGGCAAGCCAGCGCGCCCGCGAGGTAGCGCTTCGTAAGGTGCTCGGCGCCACGCGAGGGCAATTGATCGCGCAGTTCCTGGCCGAATCGGCGCTGGTGACGGCGCTCTCGGTCCTGCTCGCCTTGGTGATGGTCGAGCTTGCGCTGCCTTGGCTCGCCGCCTTCCTCGACGCCGATCTCGACGCCCGCTGGTTCGGCGCCGACGGGCTGGCGATCCCAGTATTCGCCTTGTGGTCCGTCGTCGCGGTGGCGGGGGGCATTTACCCCGCATTCTATCTGTCGCGCTACCAGCCCGCCGAGGTGCTGAAGGCGAACAAGTCGAGCGCCGAGCCGCTCGGCACGGGGCGGCTCAGAATGGCTTTGGTCGTCGCCCAGTTCGCCGTCTCAATCGGCCTCATCGTCTGCACGCTCGTGGTCTGGACGCAGACCCGTTACGCGCAGAATGCCGATCTCGGCTTCCGCCGCGACGGCCTCATCCAGGTCGCCAACGCCAACCGCGCCGCGGTCATTCCCCAGACCGAGACCTTGATGCGCCAGATCGCCCGGATCGACGGGGTGGAGAGCGTCGCCGGCACCAATTTGCGCGCCGCGATGGAAAGCGTCCTGACGACGAGCGTATCCGTGCCCGGCCGCGCGGAGCCGGAGGTGGTCGGCTTCTACAGCGTCTCGCCCGAATTCTTCGAGACCCTGGGAGTGCGGCTGCTGGCGGGGCGGCCGCTGTCGCGCGCTTTCGCGCAGGACGACGCCTCGGTTCCGCTCGATCCCGAAGAGGCGGCGCTGGCGGCACAAAGGGCGATGGTGGCCCGCGGCGCAAATGTGGTCGTGAACCAGTCGGCCGCGAGGCGCTTCGGCTTTTCCGATCCCCAGGCGGCGCTCGGACGACAGCTGCGCGTGCCGATGTTCGGGCCGGAGATGGGGCTGATGCCGGTGACGATCGTCGGCGTGGTCGGCGACAGCCGCTTCCGATCGATCCGCGACCCGATCGAGCCGCAGATTTTCTTCGATCGGCGAATCTACAACAATCTCGCGATCCGGTACCGGGCCGGCGATCCCGAACGGGTGCGGCGCGAGATCGAGGCGATCTGGCGGCGGCTGGCGCCGGAAGTGCCGTTCGAGGCGGATTATGCCGACCAGGAGCTCGCCGCGGTCTACGCGTCCGAGCGGGCGCGGGGCGAGGCGTTCGCCGGCTTCGCCTTGCTGGCGGTCGTGATCGCCTGCCTCGGGCTGTTCGGCCTTGCCGCCTTCACGGCCGAAAGGCGCACCAAGGAGATCGGCATCCGCAAGGTGTTCGGCGCGCGCAGCCGCGACATCATCGGCTTGCTTGCCTGGCAGTTCTCCAAGCCGGTGATGCTCGCCAACGTC
This sequence comes from Allosphingosinicella sp., assembly GCA_036388255.1. GTDB lineage: Bacteria > Pseudomonadota > Alphaproteobacteria > Sphingomonadales > Sphingomonadaceae > Allosphingosinicella. The sequence goes on from DASVSD010000026.1 coordinate 31,467, forward strand.
ATCGCCTGGCCTGTCGCCGCCTGGGTGATGCACAACTGGCTGAAAGGCTTCGACGCGCGCATTTCGCTCGGGCCGACCCCGTTCCTGATCGCCGGCATCCTCGCCCTCGCCATCGCGATCGGAACCATCGCCGGCCACGCCTTCAAGGTCTCCCGGACCAACCCGATCCACGCGCTGCGCTACGAATGAGGCTTCTGCTCCTCGGCGCGACGGGATTGATCGGGTCGGCGGTCGCCGCCCGGCTTTCGCGCGAGGGGCACGAGGTGGTCGGCGTGGCCCGGCGGGTCGGCGGCGTGGAGACGCGGCGGGTGGCGGCGGCGGACTGGGTCCGGCTCGACCTGCGCGCGGTGCGCGGGCCGGAGGACTGGATGCCCTACCTCGCGGCGATCGATGCGGTCGTGAACTGCGCGGGGGCGCTGCAGCAGGGCGGGCGCGACGACCTCGAGGCGGCGCATGTGCGCGGGCCCGCGGCCTTGTGGCGGGCCTGCGAGGCCGCAGGCGTGGGGCGAGTCATCCAGGTTTCGGCGATGAACGTCGATCAGGGCGGCGTCTCGGCATTTTCCGAGAGCAAGAGCCGGGGCGACGCGGCGCTCGAGGCGAGCGGGCTCGACTGGGTGATCCTGCGGCCGTCGGTCGTGGTCGGGCGGCAGGCCTATGGCGGCAGCGCGCTGTTCCGGGGGCTGGCCGCGCTCCCGCTGCTGCCGCGCACGCCGGAGGCGGGGCCGCTCGACATCGTCCAGCTCGACGACGTCGCGGAGACGGTGGCGAGGCTGCTTCGGCCGGATGCGCCGTCGCGCCTCGCGCTCGACCTCGCCGGGCCCGATCGGCTGAGCTTCGAGGAGACGATCGCGCTCTACCGGCGTTGGCTCGGCTGGAAGCCTGCGAGGCTCGTTTCCGTCCCGGCCTGGGCGATGGCCGCGGCGTACCGGATCGGCGACCTGATCGGCCGGCTCGGCTGGCGGCCGCCGATCCGGACGACCGCGCGGCGCGAGATCGTCCGCGGCGCCGCCGGAGACGGAAGCGGATGGCGGCGCGTCACCGGTATCGTGCCCCTGCCGCTGTCGGCGGCACTGGCGGCGGAGCCCGCCTCGGTGCAGGAGCGCTGGTTCGCGCGCCTCTATCTGCTGAAGCCCCTCGCGATCGGAATCTTCGCCCTGTTCTGGCTGATGACGGGCCTGGTTTCCCTCGGGCCCGGCTACGGTCGCGCCGTCGCGACGATGCGCGCGACCGACGCAGCGGCTCTGGCCGAGATCAGCACGATCGCCGGGGGAATCGTGGACCTCATCGTCGCCGGCCTGATCCTGTGGCGGCCGACCGCCAGGCTGGGGCTCGCCGCCGCCTTGCTGATTTCGCTCTTCTACGTCGCCGCAGGAACGCTGTTGCTGCCGCAGCTCTGGGCCGACCCCCTGGGGCCGATGATGAAGATCTGGCCGATCCTGGTACTGAACCTGGTCTGTCTCGCTATCCTGGACGAAAGATGACCGAATATCTCGTCCTCAAATATCTCCATGTGATCGGCGCCACCGTCCTCCTGGGTACCGGCGCGGGGATCGCCTTCTTCATGCTGATGGCGCACCGCAGCGGCGATTCGCGCCTGATCGCCGGCACCGCGCGGATCGTGGTGACCGCCGATTATCTGTTCACGGCGACGGCGGTGGTCGCGCAGCCCGTAACCGGCCTGCTGCTGGCGAACAGCGTTGGATATTCGCTCGGAGAAGGCTGGATCGTCGCCTCGATCGCGCTCTATCTGCTCACCGGGGCATTCTGGTTGCCGGTGGTGTGGATGCAGTCGCAGATGAGGAACCTGGCGCAGGCCGCGGCGGAGACGGGCGAACCGCTGCCGGAGCGCTATCACCGGCTCTATCGCTGGTGGTTCGCGTTCGGATTCCCTGCCTTCGCCGCGGTGCTCGCCATCTTCTGGCTGATGATCGCGCGGCCGGAGCTCGCGTGGCTGAGCCGGTGAGCCGCAGGCCGCGCCTCGCCAGCCGGCTGGTGGTCGGAGCGATCGCCGGCTTTGTCGGCACGATGGCGATGACCGCGGCGATGCGGCGGCTCCACGCGCGCCTCCCGGGCAGGGAGCGCTATCCGCTGACGCCGCGCGAGATCGTCGACCGGGTCGGCGAGCAGCTCCACCGGCCGGTCGCCGGCGAGGCGGCCAAGGACGTCACGACGGCCGCCCACTTCCTCTACGGCGCCGCGATGGGGGCGTTGATCTCGGCGATGAACCCAGACCCGTCGAAACGGGGCGGGGCGATGGCCGGGGCGGTCGTCTGGCTGGCCAGCTACATGGGCTGGATACCGGCGGTGGGGACGCTGGAGCCGGCGACGGAGCATCCCGCGCGGCGCAACGCGCTGATGATCGGCGCGCATCTCGTCTGGGGATCGACGACCGCGGCGGCGATTCGCGAGCTGAAGCTGGCGCGCGAAACCATCTTCGCCGAGGGCGAGGACAGGGACGCTCCGAACGGTAGCTAGAGCCGCGGCGTGGTGCCCGCGATCGGCGCGGAGCCGAGATCGATGCTGCCGTCGCCCAGGTCGAGTCCGATCCGGCCCGCCTTGATCCAGCGCACGACGGCGGGAAGCCGCTCGAAGCCTTCGAACTCGATCGTGACCGCCTCGCCGATCCGGGGCATGAGGTCGGCCTCGATCATGATCCCGCTCGAAGAGATGTTGACCACGCGGACCAGCAATTTCTTGCGGCGGAAGAGGAGGATGGCGCGGTCGACGACGCCCCAGTGGCGGTCTTCGCGCCGCTGGTCCGTTGCGCGTCGCTCCTCGCGCGCGATGCGCAGGCTGACGAGGCTGCCGCCGCCGGTCCTGCGGCAGCTTTCCTTGGTCGAGACCAGCGAGGCGCTCGCCGCCTCGCCCGATTTGATGGCGCTTCTCACTCCGTGCATCCCGTGCCCCCACGCTTTTGGCGCAGCTTATGCACTTTAAACGCTTACCGATTTGCCAACGCGGCGATCAGCAATTGGTTAACCCTCGGCGGGTTAAGCCGTGGGCTGGAATCGCAGGGGTGAGGAATGCGCCGTAGCGAGAGAATGCCGGTCGACGAGAAGACGAGGCTCCGCCCGAACGAGTGGAGCAGCCTCGAAGTGCGGCTGGTCGACCTCTCCGAGACCGGCTTCCGGGCCGAATGCGAGGCGACGATCCTGTGCGGCTCGCCGGTCAGGATCGACCTTCCCGGCCTCGGCGAGATCGACGCGCAGGTGACCTGGCGGAGGAGCGGCGAGATCGGCGCCAAGTTCATCGTGCCGATCGATCTCGGCCGCTGCACCGCGGCCAAGCTCGACGACGAGACGGTGCTGGCGCGGCTGCTGGTCGAGCGGGCCGAGGCGCGCAGCACCGGCCGCTTCACCCACGAGCAAAAGCTGCGCCGTCAGATTCTGGCGGCCCTGCCGATGCGGCGGGTCGAACCCTGATTGCTCGCCGCAATGCCGGCCTCAATCCGTCATTAACCGGCAGGTCCTAGAGCGGGTGCATGGGGCGGGATTTTGTGGCGAGGGCGGCGCGTGCGCTCGGCATCGGCGAGGCGGCGACGCCGTTCGGGCGGTCGTTGCTCGAAGTGCGCTACCGCGCACTCCAGCGCCAGATCCCCCTGCTCTATGTCATCGCGCTCGGGAACTTCATCGGCCTCCACCTCGCCGTGGAAGCGACCGAGTTCGACCGGGTCAGCCATCCGGTCAACCTGATCATGCTGATCGTCGTCGTCCGCCTCGCTTACTGGATGCGGACACGCTCACGGTCGCTGCCGCCGGACCGCATCCTCATTGAGCTGATCAAGACCTGGCTGCTCGCCGCGGTGTTCAGCGCGAGTTTCTGCTACTGGGCGATCCAGCTGTTCGCGATCGGCGACCCTGCCCAACAGAATTACATCGTCCTGTTCGCCAGCCTCGCCGCGATCGGCTGCGCCTACGGACTATCGAGCTTCCCGAGCGCGGCGCGGCTTCCCTTGCTGCTGTTCGCGCTGCCGCTCGCGACCTTTCTGGTGCTGTCGGGACGAACGGGGCACATCGCGGTCGGCATCAGCCTCGGCCTCATCACCCTTTTGATCGGGCGGCTGCTCGAGATCCACAACAGCGGCTATACGGAGCTCGTGCGCTCGCGCTCGGAAGTCGAAGCCGAGCGTGAGCGGGCGCAGAAAGCCGAGGCGACCGCCCTGGCGGAAAAGGCAAGGGTCCGGGAAGTCGCCGACACCGATCCCTTGACCGGTCTCGCCAACCGCCGCGCTTTTCTTTCTCTGCTGGAGGCGATCGTCGCCGTCGAAGGGCGCGACCGCGCCGTGACCCTGGCGATGGTCGACCTCGACGGGTTCAAGCCGATCAACGACACGTTCGGACATGCCACAGGGGACGCCGTGCTGCGCCAGGTCGGCGATCGGCTGCGCAAGGCGGGGGGCGCCGGAAGCCTCGCCGCGCGCATGGGCGGCGACGAATTCGCGCTTCTCGTGCCGAGCTGCGCCGGCCGCGCCGCCGCGGCGCGACTCGGGGCCCGCGTCGCGTTCGAGCTGAGGCGTCCGTACGAGGTGGAGGGCCGCGAGTTCCGGCTGTCGGGAGGCTGCGGGCTGCTCCTGATCGAACCGCACGACCGCGACCTGCCGCTGGCGCTCGGCCGCTGCGATACCGCTTTGTACCGCGCCAAGCAGCGCGGCCGCGGCGAATATGCCCTGTTCACGCGCGAGATGGAGAAAGTGACGCGCCGCCGCGCCGCGCTGGAGCGCGCGCTTCGCGATCCCGCGGTGCACGAGCAGGTCCGTCTCGCCTTCCAGCCGATCTGGGAGCTGGAGAGCGGACGGCTGCAATCTTTCGAGGCGCTGGCCCGTTGGGATCATCCCGAGCTCGGGCCGATCTCGCCGGGCGAGTTCATTCCGATCACCGAGCAGATCCATGCCGTCGAGGCGATCGGCGCGACCCTGCTCGAGCGGGCTGCGCTCGAGGCGCGGCACTGGCCCGACTCGGTGCTGCTCTCGTTCAACCTCAGCGCCGTCCAGCTCTGCTCGACGGACGCGGCGCGGCGCATCCTCGCGACCCTGGCGACGGCGAAGCTCGATCCGGCGCGGCTGCAGTTCGAAGTGACCGAGACGGCCTTGCTGGTCGACTTCGATTCGGCGCGGAGCAACTTGAGGCTGCTGCGCGAGGCAGGGGCGCGGATCGTGCTCGACGATTTCGGCGCCGGCTATGCCTCGGTGTCCTATCTTCGCGAGATCGATTTCGATGCGATCAAGCTCGACGGCTCGCTGGTGGTCGCGGCCGCCGAGACGCCTTCGGCGCTGCGCCTGCTGCGCGGCGTCGTTCAGCTGTGCGCGTCGCTCGGGGTGCCCTGCGTCGCGGAGCATGTCGAGACCGAGGCGCAGCTCGCCGTGCTCAAGCAACTCCACTGCCGTTACGGCCAGGGCTTCCTGCTCTCGCACCCGCTCGGCGCGGTCGCGGCGCGCGCACTGGCCGAATCCCGCGTCGTGCCGCTCGCCGCAGGATCGCGCCGCGCCGCGGCCTGAGCGCCCGACATATGTCGGGTTGCAGGCTCTTGAGAATGTGATAACATTACATCCTTCTTTTGGAGGATGTCCGATGCGTTACCTCGCGTTGCTGCCGATGACCGCCCTCGTCCTCGCCTCGCCGATGAGCGCGCCCGCGCCCGCACAACCGTCCGGCCCAGCCCGTGCCGACCGTTCCGTCCGCCCGGCGGACGACCCCGACGAACTGTGCAGGCCCTTCATGGAGCAGTTCCGCGCCGACCGCGACGACTGGGCGGGCGCCGGCCGCGGCCGCGGCAATGTCAGTGGACGGCGGGTGCAGCCGCAGGTCGCTCCGGCGCCGATGGAGCAGAGGATGGCGCCGCCCTCGCTGCCGGCGCCGCCGGCTCCCCCGCCGCCGCCGCCGCCACCGGTCGCCGCGATGCCGACCGCGCCCTCGGTGCAGGGGTTCGTCAGCGTGCCCCCGGCGGAGAATCGCGAGCGTTATGCCGGCGAGCCTGTGGCGACCGTGCAGTCGGTCGCCGAGGCGCCGGTCTCGACCTTCTCGATCGACGTCGATACCGGCAGCTACGCCAATGTCCGGCGGATGCTCGGCCAGAGCGAGATGCCGCCCCAGGCCGCGGTCCGCACCGAGGAGATGCTGAACTATTTCCGCTACGACTATCCGGCGCCCCGCGACCGGAGCCGGCCATTCAGCATCACCACCGACATGACGACGACCCCGTGGAACGGCGACACCCGGCTGCTGCGGGTCGGGCTGCGCGGCTACGATCTGCCGCGCGCCGAGCGGCCCCCGGCGAACCTTGTCTTCCTGGTCGACGTCTCCGGCTCGATGGACACGCCGGACAAGCATCCGCTCGTGCAATGCTCGCTTGCGCTGGTGGCCCGGCAGATGGGGCCGCGCGACCGCATCTCGATCGTCGCTTATGCCGGCGCGGCGGGGCTCGTACTGCCCGCGACGGGCGACCGCACCGAAGTCGAGAAGGCGCTCGGACGGCTGCGCGCCGGCGGCTCTACCGCGGGCGGGGCCGGAATCCAGCTCGCCTACCGCACCGCGCGCGAGAATCTGATCGAAGGCGGGATCAACCGGGTCATCCTGGCCACCGACGGCGACTTCAATGTCGGCGTCACGAACAACGAGACCCTGATCGACATGGTGGAGCGCGAGCGCGCGAGCGGAATCACGCTGACCACGCTCGGCTTCGGCACGGGCAATTACAACGAAGCGATGATGGAGCAGATCGCCGACCACGGGAACGGCAACTATTCCTATATCGACAGCCCGCGCGAGGCCCAGAAGGTGCTCCAGCAGGAGCTCGCCTCGACGTTGTTCACCATCGCCCACGACGTGAAAATCCAGGTCGAGTTCAACCCGCTCTACGTCAGCGAGTACCGCTTGATCGGCTACGAGAACCGGGCGCTCGCCGAGCAGGATTTCGACAATGACGCGGTCGACGCGGGCGAGATCGGCGCGGGGCACCAGGTCACCGCGCTCTACGAGATCGTCCCGGCAGGGAACCGCGGCTGGCGGCCCGACCGGCGCTATCCGGAGAACCGGCCCCAGGCGTCGGGCGCAGCGAACGGAGAGCTCGCCTTCCTCAGGCTGCGCTACAAGCTTCCCGGCGAGGACCGGTCGCGGCTGATCGAGCGGCCGCTCGCGGCGTCGCTGGTCGCAAGCGCGCGGGCGCCTCGGGGCGACAGCGCCTTCGCGGCGGCGGTCGCCGCCTACGGCCAGCGGCTGCGCGGCGATCCCTGGCTTGGTCAGTTCAGCTTCGCCGACGCCCGGCGGCTTGCCCAGAGCGCTGCCGGCGGCGACTGGTGGCGGCGCGAGTTCCTGCGCCTCACCGAGCTCGCCGAGCAGCATGCGGTGAAGGGCGCGGCGGCGGGAGCGAGCGGGTTCCAGCGCTAGCGAGGCGCCTATTCGGCGGCTTCGCGCTGGTCCCTTTCCGGGCCCAACTCGCCCGGGACCGGCGCAATGTCGTAGAGCCAGCGCGACTCGCCCACGTCCGCCGTGGCCGCGACCATGGTGCGCCACAGCGATCGCAGCCGATGGATGTGCAGGTCGTCCGTCATGACCGCGACGCCGTGGCGGACCAGATCGGGGTCGACCGACGCGGCGGCGGCCTCGCCGCTCGGCAGGAATTCAGTCCGGAACCCTTCGTCGGCGTATCGGAAGAGCACCGTCCCGAGCGCCGACACGTAGGCCGCCGGTGCCCCGCGCGAGAGCGCGGCTCGCTCGAGATCGAAGATCGTGCGGATACCGTGGCGCTTGAGGTCGCCGAACGTCTTTGGGCCGACATTGGCGCATAGCTGCGCCTGAAGCACCCAATCGAAGATTTCGAGGAGGCCGTAAGGCGTTTCGGCGAACAGCTCGATCGGATTGGCGGCGGCCAAATTCTGGACGTCGTAGAGGTTGCTCTCCTGCAGTCGAAACGCGATCTCCGCGTCGATCCCGTCGATGATCTCGAGGGGAATGATGCGGGCTACCGCCATTGCGTCGTCGTCGACCATCTTCGTGCGGACCTGGAGGCCCTTGGCGATCTTCATCAGCCCGAGGTCAGGCCAGTAGCCGATGAGGAAAGCGATTCCGATCGCACCGCCGAACCACTGCGGGTTGCCCTCGTCCAGGCCCGCCGCGCCGGCGCCGAGGGCCCGGTAGGCGACGACGGCGATGATCACGCCCTGGACGACGTGAAGGCAACTGCGCACGAAGGCGAGTGCGCTCAGCTCCTGGTTGATCGTTGCCCTGATCAGGTACCGCAGCTGAAAGACGTAGCCGCCGAGAAAGGCCGTGGCCGCCACCGTCACCGCCTGTCCGAGCATGGCCTGGCTGCTTCCGATGGCCGTCCAGAAGAATGCGGGCTGCATATGCTCGAGCAGCGCGCGGCTCGGCATCAGTAAACCGACGAAACCGACGAAGCACACGACGACGTAGATCAGCGCGCCGGTCCACAGCTTGAGGCTCGATTGGCGGGTTTGCGAGGTGTCCCTGCCCTCCTCGTCGCCCTTGCTGCCGAGGCCGTCCGTTCCTTCGTCATACTGCGCCGCCACCAGCCGCAGCTGCGGCAGGTCGCGTTGGTCTTTGAACAATGTCGAGCGGAGCTCCTCGACGATGCGCGCTCGGACCTTTCGCAGTTCGTGACGCGTCGCGATGAGCGCCAACGGAATGAGAAAGGCGAGCGCTGCGGCGAGCACGACGTGGACGAGGAGGTTCATCTTCCGCTCCCCCGTTGCGGAAACGACGAGGCTCGCATGCGCGCCAATGCCCAGCAAGGCGCGACTGATCCGAATCGGACCTAAGCATCCCCGATTCAGCCACTCCGCGGTCACAGCGGCCGCGGACGCCGCGTCGGCAACAGGATTCGCCAGCTTGTGTCAGGACGACCGATCGGACCGCAGAGCGGCCGGGCCGGGTCCCTGTACGCGCACCGGCGTCCACCGCTCGCGTCGCCGCTGCGCCTTGGCGTCGTCGGTCTCGCCTTCATAGCTGACCGGTGCGGCCGCCAAGTCCAGGCGGGGATCGTCGAAGGCGTTGAGATTGAGGGTCGCGATCCGCGCTTCCGGCGGACCGGCGACGGCGCCGACATAGATGCCGCAGCGCGGGCAGAGGACATAGTCGGTGCTGTGCGAGGCGAAGCGGTAGAGGATCGGCGGGACGGCGCAGTCGATCGTCGCGGCACCCTCGCGATCGCTCACGGTCCGCGCTCCGTGCTTGCGGCAGAAAGAACAGCAGCAGGCGCGCGGCGCGAGAGGGCGGTCGGTCTCGAATCCGACTCGGATCGCTCCGCAATGGCAGGCGCCGGCGTATCGCATCGCCGCTACTCCGTGGGGAGGTGCCTGCGCATCCAGTCGGCGGCGATGCCTTGCGCGGAAGCGTCGACTGCGGGCGTGATCCGGTCGGAGAGGGACTGCAGGATGGCGGCGGCATTCGCGTCGCCGGCGGCTTGGGCGATGCGCAGATAGGCGACGCCGCGGGGCAGATCGGTCGGGCCGCCTTCCCCGGCCGCCAGCATCGCGCCCAAGCCTCGCAGCGCATGCTCGAAACCGAGCTCTCCCGACTCGGCGGCGCGCTGGTACCATCGCCGCGCGGCGCCGTCGTCCTCGCCGACGCCTTCGCCGGTGGCGAGCATCACCGCGCGGCTGATCATCGCATTGACGCCGCCTGCTTCGGATGCGGAGACGAGAATATTGTAGGCTTCCTGCGGATTGCGCGGCGTGCCCACGCCCTGGAGATGCATCATGGCGAGGCGCCACTGGGCGTAGAGGCTCGCCGGGCCGCCCGATGCCGCGGCGGCCCGGATCTGTTCGAACGCGCGCACATGGTCCCGCGGATAGCCGTCCCTGCCTTGCAGGTAGCGCTCCGCGAGCGATAGGCGGGCCCCGACGGAGCCCATCTGCGCCGCTTCCTCCATCAGGCGGCGCCCCCTTGCTTGGTCGGTCGGTCCGCCGATCCCGAACATCAGCATCGTCGCGAGATTGTTTCTGGCCTCGGCGCTTCCGGCATCCGACGCCCGCTGGAACCAGCGTCGCGCCTCTGCCTGCCGGGCGGGATCGGGAGTATCGAGCAGCCTGGTGCCGAGATCGTTCTGGGCTTCGCGGTCGCCGCCCTCCGCCTCTCGCCGGAGCTGCTCGAGGGTCCGCTCGGGCGGACGGATCGAGCCTGTTCTCTGGGAGACCGTCAGGTCGTCGCCCGGCTGGGCGGCAGCGGCCCACGCCCCGCCTGGAAGCAGCGCCGCAAGCGCCACGGCGATATTGATCAGGCGCATCGGCGTCTCCTCACCGGGACATTTATCACCGGGTCCGTGCCTGCGACAGGCCGGCGATCCAGACCACGTCGCGGCGGCCGCGGCCGCGCGCGGCGCGGGCGACATGCTCCTCGACCGCGAAGCCCGCATTGCGGAGGCGGGCGGTAAAGGCCGAGCTGGGAGCGGCCGACCAAACCGCGAGGATCCCGCCCGGGCGGAGGGCGACGCGCGCCGCCGCGAGGCCGGCGCGGCTGTAGAGGCGGTCATTGGCTTCGAGCGTGAGTCCATCCGGGCCGTTGTCGACGTCGAGGAGGATCGCGTCCCACCCCGCGCCCGGACGAATCAGCTCGGCGACGTCCGCCGCCTCGATCCTGACGCGGGGATCGGCGAGGCTCCCCGCGAAGACGTCGGCGAGGGGGCCGTTCGCCCAGGCGATCACTGCGGGGACGATCTCGGCGACGACGATCGTGGCATCGCGGCCGAAGCGGGCGAGCGCCGCGCGGAGGGTGAAGCCCATGCCGAGGCCGCCGATCAGCACCTGCGGCTCGCGCCGGGCGGACAGCCGAGCGGCGGCGAGCTCGGCGAGCGCCTGCTCGGATCCGTTCTTGCGGCTGTTCATCAGCTCGTTGGCGCCGAGCATGATCGAATATTCGTCACCCCGCCGGAGCAGGCGGAGGGTGCCCCCGCCTGGGAGCGCCGCCGTATCGAGGAGCTCGCGGGGGACCAACCGCCCGACGCTCAGACGTCGAGATTGGCGACGTTGAGGGCGTTCTCCTGGATGAAGTCGCGGCGCGGCTCGACGACGTCGCCCATCAGCCGGGTGAAGATCTCGTCGGCGAGGTCCGCCTGGGCGACCTCGACCTTGAGCAGGCTGCGATGCTCGGGGTCGAGCGTCGTTTCCCACAGCTGCTCCGCATTCATCTCGCCCAGGCCCTTGTAGCGCTGGATGGCGAGGCCCTTGCGGCCGGCGGCGAGGATGGCGTCGAGCAGCTCGGTAGGGCGGCGGACGAGTACGCCGCGGGCATCGGGCGCGCGCTCGGGCGGCGGAATCCCGTCGACCTTCTCGTGGGGCGTGTCGCCGTCCGGGTCCGGCTCGTCCTCGCGCGTCTGCGCGGCCGCCTTGACGGAGATCAGGCGCGAGGCGGTTGCGTAGCTGCCGGCCTGCTCGGCGGCGAGGCCGTGGAGTTTGCGCGCTTCGGCGGAGGCGACGAACTTGTGGTCGATGACATGGTGGTCGGTGACCCCGCGCCACAGGCGGCGCAGGACATAATCGCCGTCTGCGCCGATCTCGCCGGTCCAGGTCGATTCCTCGTCGCTCGCCTGGAGGAAGGCCGCGGCGCGGCCGATCGCCTCGGCCCTTTGGTTCGGCCGCAAATTGGGGTTGAGCGCACCGTTCAGCGCCAGCGCCTCGATCAGGCCGGGATCGTAGCGCTTGGGCACGTAGCGCATCAGGCTGCGGACGCGGCGGGCATGGTCGGCGAGCGCGTGCAGGTCGTCGCCCGAGCGCGGCCCTTCCTCGGTCTCCAGGACCATCGAGCCGATGCCGGCGTCGATCAGATATTCCTCGAGCCGATTGTCGTCCTTGAGATAGACTTCGGAACGGCCCTTGGCGACTTTGTAGAGCGGCGGCTGAGCGATGTAGAGATGCCCGCGCTCAATGATCTCGGGCATCTGCCGGTAGAAGAAAGTGAGCAGCAAGGTGCGGATATGCGCGCCGTCGACGTCGGCGTCGGTCATGATCACGACCTTGTGGTAGCGCAATTTCTCGATGTTGAAGTCGTCGCGGCCGATGCCGGTGCCGATCGCCTGGATCAGGGTGCCGACCTCCTTGGAGCTCAGCATCCGGTCGAAACGGGCGCGCTCGACGTTGAGGATCTTGCCCTTCAGCGGCAGGATCGCCTGGTTGTGGCGGTTGCGGCCCTGCTTGGCCGATCCGCCGGCGCTGTCGCCCTCGACCAGGAACAGTTCCGATTTGGCGGGGTCGCGCTCCTGGCAGTCGGCGAGCTTGCCGGGCAGGGAGGCGATGTCCATCACGCCCTTGCGCCGCGTCAGCTCGCGCGCCTTGCGCGCCGCCTCTCGGGCGGCGGCGGCGTCGATGATCTTCTGGACGATGGTGCGGGCGTGGCCCGGATTCTCCTCCAGCCACTCCGACAGCTTGTCCGCGATCAGGCTCTCGAGCGGCTGGCGGACCTCGGAGGAGACCAATTTGTCCTTGGTCTGCGAGCCGAACTTTGGATCGGGCAACTTAACCGAGACGATCGCGGTCAGGCCCTCGCGCATGTCGTCGCCGGTGAGGCTGACCTTCTCCTTCTTGAGAGCGCCGGACTTGTCCGCATAATTGTTGAGCGTGCGGGTCAAAGCCGCGCGGAACGCCGCGAGATGGGTGCCGCCGTCGCGCTGCGGGATGTTGTTGGTGAAGCAGAGGACCTGCTCGTAATAGCTGTCGTTCCATTCGAGCGCGACGTCGATGCCGATCTCGTCGCGCTGGCCGTGGACGGCGATCGGCTCCGGGATGAGCGGGGTCTTGGCGCGGTCGAGATAGCGCACGAAGGCGGCGATGCCTCCCTCGTAGAACAGCTCGACCTCCTTCTCCTCTTCGTGCCGCGCGTCGGTCAGGACCAGGCGCACGCCGGAGTTCAAAAAGGCGAGCTCGCGAAAGCGGTGCTCGAGCCGGTCCCAGTCGAACTCGAGAATCTTGAACGTCTCCGACGAGGGCAGGAAGGTGACGCGGGTGCCCTTGCGGCCCGGGGGTGCGGTGCCGACCAGCTTGAGCGGCGCCTCGGCGTCGCCGTGACGGAAGCGCATCCAATGCTCCTCGCCGTCGCGCCAGATGGTGAGCTCCAGCCATTCGGAAAGCGCGTTGACGACGCTGACGCCGACGCCGTGGAGCCCGCCCGACACCTTGTAGGCATTGTCGTCGGACGTGTTCTCGAACTTCCCGCCGGCATGGAGCTGGGTCATGATGACCTCTGCGGCGGAGACGCCTTCCTCCTTGTGGATCCCGGTCGGGATGCCGCGGCCATTGTCCTCGACGCTGACCGAGCCGTCGGCGTTGAGCACGATCCGGATGAGGTCGCAATGGCCGGCCAGCGCCTCGTCGATCGCATTGTCGGAGACCTCGAACACCATGTGGTGGAGGCCCGATCCGTCGTCAGTGTCGCCGATATACATTCCGGGCCGCTTGCGGACCGCGTCGAGGCCTTTCAGCACCTTGATGGACTCGGCGCCGTAGCTGTTTTCGCTGGGGGGATTTGTCATGGTCAGGATATAGGGTCGCAGGGGTCGGAACTAAAGGAAAAAGGGTGCCCGATGACCCCAGTCTTGACGCGAATGACGCGTTCGCAGGGGCATCGCGTCAAGACTGTCAATTCTGGGCGGCCGTGAGCGGACTGCCTCCTAATCGTCAACTTCCATTTGCGCAGAGAAACCATGTTGGTTTCTAACTGAAGGAAGGCGCGAGGTCAAGTCAGAGGCGCCTGACGCCGCTGGCCGCAATCTCGAATCGGCCGGCCCCGGCGCCGGCCGTTTCGAACAAAGCGGTCTCCGTTCCGGTCATCCAGACCTGTCCGCCTCCGGCTTCCAGGCGATCGAGCAAGGCCGCACGGCGCCGCGGGTCGAGATGGGCGGCGACCTCGTCGAGAAGCAGGATCGGACGGCGGCCGGCGCGTTCGGCGACGAGATCGGCATGGGCGAGGACGATCGAGAGGAGCAGCGCCTTCTGCTCGCCGGTCGAGCAGCGCGAGGCGGGTACGCGCTCATCGCCGAACAGGACCGAAAGGTCCTCGTTGTTAGGGCCATGCGTCGATCGCCGCGCGGCGGCATGAACCTTGCGGCTTGCGCGCAGCCGGGTCTGCAGCGCTCTCGGAGTGATGTTCTCGAGGTACAGGCGCGCTTTGGGAAAGCTGCCCGAGTCGCGGGCCCAAAGCGCCTTGGTGACCTCCTTGATCGTCTCCAAGCGTGCCATGCTGACGGCGCGGCCATGCTCTTGCATCTGCGCTTCCAGGGAATCGAGCCAGGCTTCGTCCCACCGATCCTCGGAAAGCAGGCGGTTGCGCGCGCGCATCGCCGCCTCGTAGCGGGCGGAATGGATCGCGTGGCCTGGCTGGAGAGCGAGGACGAGCCGGTCGAGGAAGCGGCGGCGGCCGCCGGCGCCTTCGAGGAAGAGGCGGTCCATGGCGGGGGTGAGCCAGAGGATCGAGAGCCACTCGGCGAGCGAGGAGGCCGAGGCGGGGGCGCCGTTGATGCGGACCTGACGCCGCTCGGGGGCGGAGGCTGAGACGCCGGTGCCGATGTCGATCTCTGAAGCCCTCCCCCTTGAGGGGGGAGGGTTGGGTGGGGGTGGACTTGTCATCTGGGCAGTGTCTCCTCCGGAGACTCCACCCCTCCCCAACCCCTCCCCCTCAAGGGGAGGGGCTATTCGGGCCGCAACCGCGAAGCCTCCCGAACCTCCCTGTCGCACCATTTCCGACAAGGCCGCCCCCCGCAGCCCCCGCCCGGGCGCGAGCAGGGAGACGGCTTCCAGCATGTTGGTCTTCCCCGCGCCGTTCTCGCCGGTGAGGATGACGAGGCCCGGCCCCGGCTCGACGACCGCGTCCTGGTAGGAGCGGAAGTCGGTCAGCGAGAGGCGGGCGACGTGCACCGGCATCCTCTACCGCAACCGCCCGCACTTTCCACGCCTGCCGCGGGCCGCTACGCCCGCAGCCGATGAGCAGGGAGGACGAACGCATCCCGCCGCACCGGGTCGGCGGCAACCGGCTGACGGTGCATTGCGACGGGCCGGAGCGGCTCGAGGCCCTGATCGGGCTCATCGACGGCGCGACGGAATCGCTCAGGATCCTCTATTATATCTGGCTCAACGACGAGACCGGCCGGCGGGTGCGCGACGCTTTGGTGGCCGCTGCCGAGCGCGGCGTGCAGGTCTCGATGCTGCTCGACGGGTTCGGCTCGTCGGGCGCGACCGCGGGCTTCTTCAAGCCGCTGGTCGATGCGCAGGCGCGGTTCTGCCGCTTCGTCCCGCGCTGGGGGCGGCGCTATCTGCTCAGGAACCACCAGAAGCTCGCGCTCGCCGACGGCAGGAGGGCGATCGTCGGCGGCTTCAACATCGGCGACGAATATTTCGGAACCGTGGAGAGCGGCGCCTGGCGCGATCTCGGCGTGCTCGTCGAAGGGCCGAGCGTCGCCGGCATGGTCGCCTATTTCGACGACCTCTATTCCTGGGCCGAGGCGGACGAGGGCTCGATCCGCAAATTGCGGCGGATGCTCAGCCGGCACACCGTCAGGGACGGGGCGATCAGCTGGCTGTTCGGAGGGCCGACGCGGCGGCTCAGTCCCTGGGCCCGCGCGGTCAAGGAGGATCTGCGGGGGGCCCGCAGGGTCGATTTCCTGATCGCTTATTTCGTGCCGAGCCTGTCGATGCTGCGCCGGGTCTACGCCGTCGCGGAGCGCGGACGGGTGCGGATGGTGACGGCGGGCAAATCGGACATCAAGTCGACGATGTGGGCGGCGCGCTTCTCCTACTGGCGGCTGCTGAAGCACAATGTCGAGGTTTACGAATATCAGCCGACCAAGCTCCACACCAAGCTGATCGTGATCGACGACGCGGTCCATATCGGATCGGCCAATTTCGACATGAGGAGCCTTTACCTCAATCTCGAGATGATGCTTCGCGTCGACGATGCCGCCTTCGCGGCGACGATGCGGGCGTTCATCGAGCGCGAGATCGGCGACAGCCGCCGCATCCATCCGGGCGAGCACCGCGCGAGCATGACCTGGCTCAACCGGCTGCGCTGGGCGTTCGGCTATTTCGTGATGGTGACCGCGGACTATAACCTGGCGCGGCGGCTGAACCTGGGAAGCCGCAAGCGGCTGCACTGACGGGGCGGGGCGGGATCACCCGCCGCGTCATCCCGGCGAAGGCCGGGATCTCGGCGGGGTTATTCTCGGAATCAGTGGAGCGCTCCACTCCGGTCCGAGTTTTCTCGTCCTGAGATCCCGGCCTTCGCCGGGATGACCGTCGTGGGCGGGCTTGCCCGCCCCG
>DASVSD010000027.1:0-14629 GCA_036388255.1 Allosphingosinicella sp.
CTGGTCGTGCAGCGCACATCCAGCGTGACCCCGCCTTCGGCGGTGAATTTGAAGGCATTCGACAGCAGGTTGAGGACGATCTGCTGCAGGCGCTTCTCGTCGGTGCGGATGGCGCTGGGCAGCTTGCCGTCGAACTCGACGTTGAAGTCCAGATTCTTGTCGGCGGCGAGCTGGCGGAAGGTCCGCTCCATATGCTGCTTGAGGCCGTTCATCGGCATCTCGCCGATCTCGATCGACACCGTGCCGGACTCGATCTTCGACAGATCGAGGATGTCGTTGATGAGCGAGAGAAGATCCGAGCCGGCGCCGTGGATGGTGCGGGCGAATTCCGTCTGCTTCTCGTTGAGATTTCCCTGCGGGTTGTCCGCCAGCAGCTTGGAGAGGATCAGGAGCGAGTTGAGCGGCGTCCGCAACTCGTGGCTCATATTGGCCAGAAACTCGGACTTGTACTTGGAGGTCAGCGCCTGCTGCTCGGCCTTCTCCTCCACAGCGCGGCGGGCCATCTCGATCTCGATATTCTTGGCCTCGACCTGCTTCTTCTCGTTTTCGAGCAACTGCGCCTTCTCCTGCAGCTCCTCGTTGGTCGCGTGCAGCTCCTCCTGCTTGGTGGTGAGCTCGGTCTGGCGGGCCTGCAGCTCGTGGGTGAGGAGCTGCGACTGCTTCAGCAGGCCCTCCGTGCGCATCGTCGCTGCGATCGTGTTCAGCACGATCCCGACCGATTCCATCAGCTGGTCGAGGAAGGTCTGGTGGGTCTCGTTGAACTCGGCGAACGAGGCCAGTTCGATCACCGCCTTGACGTCGTCCTCGAACAGAGCGGGCAGGATGTGGATGTTGGCCGGCTTGGCATGGCCGAGGCCGGAGCCGATCCGGATGAAGTCGGTGGGCACGTCCTCAAGCAGGATCGGGCGCTTGTCGGCCGCGCATTGGCCGACCAGCCCCTCGCGCAGCTTGAAGCTGGGCTTCAGCTCGTCGCGCCCTTCCGCGCCGTAGCTGGCGACGAGCTCGAGCACCGGCTCGTCCTCCTCGCGCCGGGCCACGTAGAAGACGCCGTATTGGGCGTTCACCAGCGGCGCGAGTTCGGACATGATCAGGTTGGAAACGGTGGCGAGGTCGCGCTCGCCCTGCAGCATGCGGCTGAAGCGGGCGAGGTTGGTCTTGAGCCAATCCTGCTCCGAATTCTTCAAGGTCTGTTCCTTGAGGTTCCGGATCATCTCGTTGATATTGTCCTTGAGCGCGGCCATCTCGCCCGACGCCTCGACGGCGATCGAGCGGGTGAGGTCGCCCTTGGTCACCGCGGTCGCGACATCCGCGATCGAGCGCACCTGGTTGGTGAGGTTCGCCGCGAGCTGGTTGACGTTATCGGTGAGATCGCGCCACAGCCCCGCGGCGCCCGGCACTCGGGCCTGGCCGCCGAGCCGCCCCTCGATGCCGACCTCGCGCGCCATGTTCGTCACCTGGTCGCCAAAGGTCGAGAGCGTCTCGATCATGAAGTTGATCGTCTCGGCAAGCGCCGCAATCTCGCCTTTCGCGTCCACGGTCAGCTTCCGCTTGAGGTTGCCCTGCGCCACCGCGGTCACGACGTCGGCGATACCGCGCACCTGATTGGTGAGGTTGGTCGCCATCAGATTGACGTTGTCGGTCAAATCCTTCCAGGTTCCGCCGACGCCCGGCACCTGAGCCTGCCCGCCGAGCTTGCCTTCGGTGCCGACTTCGCGGGCGACGCGCGTCACTTCCGAGGCGAAGCCGTTCAATTGGTCGACCATCACGTTGATCGTGTTCTTGAGCTCGAGGATCTCGCCCTTCACGTCGACGGTGATCTTCTTCGAGAGATCGCCCCTCGCCACCGCGGTGGTGACGTCGGCGATGTTGCGGACCTGGCCGGTCAGGTTGGCGGCCATCAGGTTCACATTGTCGGTGAGGTCGGCCCAGGTGCCCGCGATTCCGCGCACCTGCGCCTGGCCGCCCAATTTGCCTTCGGTGCCGACTTCCCTCGCGACGCGCGTCACCTCGGAGGCGAACGAGTTGAGCTGGTCGACCATCGTGTTGATCGTGTTCTTGAGCTCGAGGATCTCCCCCTTCACGTCGACGGTGATCTTCTTCGAAAGGTCGCCGAGCGCCACCGCGGTCGTCACCTCGGCGATGTTGCGGACCTGGCCTGTGAGGTTGGCCGCCATCGCGTTGACGTTGTCGGTGAGGTCCTTCCACGTTCCGCCGACCCCGGGCACCTGCGCCTGGCCGCCGAGCTTTCCTTCGGTGCCGACCTCCCTTGCCACGCGCGTCACCTCGGAGGCGAAGGAGTTGAGCTGATCGACCATCACGTTGATCGTGTTCTTCAGTTCGAGAATCTCGCCCTTCACGTCGACGGTGATCTTCTTGGAAAGGTCGCCCTTGGCGACCGCGGTCGTGACTTCGGCGATGTTGCGGACCTGGCCGGTCAGGTTGCCCGCCATCAGGTTCACGGAGTCCGTAAGATCGGCCCAGGTGCCGGCGACGCCCTCGACCTGCGCCTGGCCGCCGAGCTTGCCTTCCGAGCCGACCTCGCGCGCCACGCGCGTCACCTCCGAGGCGAAGCCGTTCAATTGGTCGACCATCACGTTGATCGTGTCCTTCAGGGCGAGAATCTCGCCCTTCACCTCGACCGTGATCTTCTTCGAGAGGTCGCCCCGGGCGACGGCGGTGGTCACCTCGGCGATGTTCCTGACCTGGCCGGTCAGGTTGGCGGCCATCAGGTTGACGTTGTCGGTGAGGTCGGCCCAGGTGCCGGCGACGCCCGGCACCTGCGCCTGGCCGCCCAATTTGCCTTCGGTGCCGACCTCGCGGGCGACGCGGGTCACCTCCGAGGCGAAACCGTTCAATTGCTCCACCATCGTGTTGATCGTGTTCTTGAGCTCGAGGATCTCGCCCTTCACCTCCACCGTGATCTTCTTCGAAAGGTCGCCCGACGCCACCGCGGTGGTCACTTCGGCGATGTTCCTGACCTGGCCGGTCAGATTGTCCGCCATCAGGTTGACGTTGTCGGTGAGGTCCTTCCACGTGCCGCCGACGCCGACCACCTGCGCCTGGCCGCCGAGCTTTCCTTCGGTTCCTACCTCCCTCGCCACGCGCGTCACCTCGGAAGCGAAGGAGTTGAGCTGGTCGACCATCACATTGATGGTGTCCTTCAGCTCCAGGATCTCGCCCTTCACGTCGACGGTGATCTTCTTGGAGAGGTCGCCGCGCGCCACGGCGGTGGTCACTTCGGCGATGTTGCGGACCTGGCCGGTCAGATTGTCCGCCATCAGGTTGACGTTGTCGGTGAGGTCCTTCCAGGTGCCGGCGACGCCTTCGACCCGCGCCTGGCCGCCGAGCTTTCCTTCCGTGCCGACCTCGCGCGCGACGCGCGTCACCTCGGAGGCAAAGCTGTTCAGCTGATCGACCATCGTGTTGATCGTGTTCTTGAGCTCGAGGATCTCGCCCTTCACGTCGACGGTGATCTTCTTCGAAAGGTCGCCCTTGGCGACGGCGGTGGTGACGTCGGCGATGTTGCGGACCTGACCGGTGAGGTTGGTCGCCATCGCGTTGACGTTGTCCGTCAAGTCCTTCCAGGTGCCGGCGACGCCGCGGACATTGGCCTGGCCGCCCAATTTGCCCTCGGTGCCGACCTCGCGGGCGACGCGCGTCACTTCCGAGGCGAAGGAAGCGAGCTGCTCGACCATGGTGTTGACGACCTTGCCGATGCGCAGGAATTCGCCCCTCAGCGGCCGGCCGTCGATCTCGACCGTCATCGATTGCGAGAGGTCGCCCTTGGCGACGGCGCCGATCACGCGCGCGACCTCCGCGGTCGGCTGGACCATGTCCTCGATCAGCTCGTTGACCGACCGGATGGCGCTCTCCCAGCCGCCGGTCGCGCTCTTGACGCGGCCGCGCTGGGTGATCTTGCCCTCCTTGCCGACGACCTGGGAGAGCCGCTCGAACTCGAGCGTCATCTCCTCGTTGAGAGAGACGACTTCGTTGAAAAGGGTGGCGACCTCGCGATCGAGGCCTTCGCCGTCTTCGGAGAGGCGCACCGAGAAATCGCCGCGGCGCAGGCTCCGCAGGGCGCTGACGAGCTGACGGCGGTCGAGGAAATCGCGCTGGGTCTGGGCGTTCACTGATTACTCCTTCAGCTCGCTCTCCCCCCTCCGTTCGTTGCGCCGCCCCCCGGCGGCCGTTGCGTGCAGACTAACCGGCTTTAGCCCGGCACGGAAGGCGTTGCACGCCGAAGGTTACCGGCGCCTTGCCGGACCGGTCATGTGCGCCGATCCGACTGGTATTTCCCGCACCTTTGTGAGACTCATCGTCGGGAGGCTCCCACCAGGCCCGAAGGGAAATCGCCATCGCAAACGTTTCGCCGACTCTCGATCTGAACGGCACCGAGCCCGGCACAACGTCCAGCGTGACCTTCACCGAGAGCGGCCCAGAGGTCGCGCTCGCCCCCGACGCCATCGTCACCGATCCGGATTCCCCCGATTTCGACGGGGGTTTCCTCTGGGGGGCCTTCAACATCGGAACTGCGCGCGAGGGCGATCGGCTCGACCTCCTCCCCCGTAGCGGCTTCTCGGTCGACGGCACCGGGCTCTATTACGGCCAGGCGCAGGTCGGCTCGATCTATTTCGGCGACGTCGAGAATCCCTTGTTCGTGTCGTTCAACGCCAACATGACGCCCGCGATCGCACAGGCGCTCCTGCGGGCGATCTCCTTCGTGAGCACGTCTCACGATCTGACCGCGCGGACGGTGACGTTCACCCTCGACGACGGCGACGGATCCTCCACCGTCGCGACCGCGCAGGTGAGCGTCGCGCCGGACTCGACCGTGGCGCGCGACGACGCGGTGATCACCGGCGAGAACACGGTCCTCACGGGGAACGTCTTCGCCGACAATGGCAACGGCCCGGACTTCAATCCCAACGGGACCAATCAGGTCACCGCGGTGAACGACGACCCCAACAAGGTCGGCCAGACCTTCGAGCTGCCCTCGGGGGCCTTGCTGCGCGTCAATTCCGACGGAAGCTTCACCTACAATCCCAACGGCCAATATGAGGATCTGGTGCCATTCGGCTCCGGAGCGGCGAACGAGACGGCGACCGACAGCTTCACCTACACAGTGACCGGCGACAACGAAGCCACCGTCACGGTCACCATCCTCGGCGAGGCCGACACGGTGAACACTTTCGTCGGGAGCTCCGGGAACGATTCGCTCGGCGGCACCCCGTTCCGCGATATCTTCCTTCTCCAGGACGGCGGGAACGATGCCGCATCGGGGCTCGGCGGGAACGACACCTTCTATTTCGGCGCCACCTTCAACATCCTGAATCCGGGGCCCGGCGGGGGCAGGGGAGACGTGGTCTCAGGTGGCGAGGGGAACGACTCGATCATCCTCCAAGGCCAATATGCCCTCGACTTCCGCGCCCTCGACTTCCTCGGCGAGAGCAATTTCGAGGGGGTAGAGAGCTTTTCGCTCGCGCCCGGCAATTATACCGGCTTCGGCGGCACCGGTGAGGGCTTTACCAGCTACAACATCACCTTGGACGACCTCAACGTCGCCGCGGGCGAGATCCTCAAGTTCAACGGCTTCCTGCTGCGCTCCGGCGAGAACTTGACCGTCAACGGATCGGAGGAGAGCGACGGCCGCTTCATCTTCCTCGCCGGCCAGGGCGTCGACGCGCTGACCGGCGGCGCTCAGAACGACGTCTTCCTCTTCGGCCATGACGGCCGCTTCGCGGCGGGCGACGCCGCCAATGGCGGCGGAGGCTACGATTCCCTCTATCTGCGCGGCGATTATACGATCGACTTCAGGGCCGTCGGTTTCACGGCTGCGTTCAGCGGCATCGAAAGCATCACGCTCGGCTCGGCGACCGATACGCAGTTCGTATCGGGCGGCGACGGCTCATTCTCCTACCGCTTGATCTGGAACGATGCCCTGCTCGCTGCCGGCGGCACGATCACGATCAACGCCAGCGGCCTCTCGGCGGGCGAGGTGCTCGATTTCGACGGGCTTTACGAGGTGTCCGGGAGCTTCCGCATCTGGGGCGGGGCCGAGAGAGATTCGATCGCGGGCGGGCAAGGCAACGACTTGATCTATGGAGGCGGCGGGGGCGACACGCTCTACGGTCGTGGGGGCAACGATATCTTCCGCTATCAGTCGGTCGCCGATACTGCGGCTGCCGTGGCGCAGCCTATGGAGGCGATTCAGGATTTTTCCGAAGGGGACCGCATAGACCTGTCCGTGATCGACGCGATCGCGGGAACGCCCGAGAACGACATGTTCACCTTCATCGGCACCGCCTTCTTCACGCCTGGCCAGGCGGGACAGGTCCGCATCTTCGAAGCCGGAAATGTGCGGCTCGTCCAGGCCGACGTGAACGGGGACGCGACCGCGGATTTCATGCTGACGGTCACCCTGACGGACGAGCACATATTCGGGGCAGGCGACTTCTTTCTTTAACTGACCGCTTCAGCCCGGGCGGTTGAGCAGCACCTCGGCGACGTGGCGGCGGCCGCCAGTGCGGCCGAGCTGGACGAAGACGTCGACCGTCTGCTTCACATAATGGTGGACGTCCTCGCGGCTGAGCCTGGTGCCGGCCTGCAGGACCAGGAGGGCGACTTGCTCCACCGCCCCCTCAGCGCTGTCGGAGTGGACCGTGGTCATCGATCCGGGATGGCCGGTATTGACCGCGCGCAGGAAGGCGAAGGCCTCCTCGCCCCTCAACTCGCCGAGGATGATCCGGTCGGGCCGCATCCTGAGCGACGCGGCGACGAGGTCGTTGGCGGTGACGTGCGCCTCGCCTAGCGCGCTGCGCGCCGCCAGCAGCCCGATCCCGTTGGCGTGGCGCAAAGTCAGCTCCGGCGTGTCCTCGATCAGGATCAGCCGCTCGCTGTCCGGGATCTCGCGCATCAGCGCGTTGAGGAAGGTCGTCTTGCCGGTCGAGGTGCCGCCCGAGATCATGATGTTCTTGCGCGCTTTGACGGCCCTGGCGAGCATGCCGGCAATGTCGCCCGCTGCGAGCAAGGCGGCGAGATCGCTCTCCACCTCCGCCCGCTCGAGGCCGGTCCGCACCGCCGTCTCCGCCATCGCGCCGGCGGCGACGTAATCGGCAAGGGTGAGATCGGGCTCGACATGCTTGCGCACGGCAAGGGCGAGCGAGCCGCGCGTGGCCGGCGGGCCGACGATCTGGACCCGGGCGCCGTCGGGCAGGGTCGCCGAGAGCAAGGGATGCTCGCGGCTGATCCCCTGGTGCGACAAAGCCGCGATCTGCCGGGCGAGTCGCGCCAAGGTCCCCTCGTCGAGCGCGGGCGCCTCGTGGCGCTCGATCGCGCCGCCGGTAGTCTCGATCCAGAGTTCGTAGGGGCGGTTCACATAGATGTCGGTGACGTCCGGCCGCTCCAGCATGCCGCTGAGCGGCGCCAGGTAGGAACGAAGATAGAGGCCCTCCGCATGGGCCGGGGCCGGGTTGCTCACCGCCGCCGCTCCACGCCCGTGAAATCGAGGTCGCGAGCGACGAACACGCTGATGCTGGCGCCCTGGCGGACGGTGAGCGTCGGCTGCACCTGCTGGGGCTGGGTATTGGTGAGGCCGCCGCCGCCGCCGCCGCCCGGCAGCAGCAGAACCGGCGCGTTGGCTGCGCCGGCGGCGACGGTGATGCCGACGTCGACGACCGAGCGGAGCAGGGCGCCGGCGAAGCGCTCGAAGAAGTGGCTGTTGACGTTGGCGCGGATGCCGCCGCGGCCGAGCGGATCGGTCGCCGGCGAGCCGATGTTGATGGTGACCCCGTCGGGCCGGATCAGGCGCAGCCAGTTGACGAAGGCGCGGCGCTGGCCGGGGGCGGCGTCGGCGCGATACTCGCCGACGAGGCGGCTGCCGCGCGGGATGAGCACGCGGCGCCCGTCGAAGCCGCGCACGTCCCGTGAGACGATGGCGCGGGCGAGACCCGGGCGGGTCGAGTTGAAAGCGGTCTCCATCACCGCCGGGATCAAAGTCCCCTGCGGCACGGTGGTGGTGCGGTTGGCGAGCACGCCTGCGCGGGACCGGCCCCCGGCGATCGCCGCGGCAGCGCCGCTCGCATCGGCGGGCGCACCCGCAGCGGCGGCCGGAGCCTCCGCGGCCGCGGCCCCGCCTCCCGCGGTGGTATCGATCACCAGGGCAGGCTCGGTCGCGACCCGTGTCGGCGGCGGCGGCAGCACCTGCTGCGGCGGCCCCGGCTGCGGCACGTAGACGATCTGCGGCTGGCGCTGGGGCGGCGCGGTCGGGATGACGATCCGCGGCGCAGGCGCGTTCGCCTGGGGGACGACGATCTGCGGCTGCGGCTGGACCAGAACCGACGGTTGCTGCGGCGGCACCAGCAGGGGCGGCGCCGGGGCGACCGCGCCGGTCCGGTCGGTCTGGGCCGTCTGCGGCGGCTCGGTAATGGAGCGCCGCCGGGAATCGAGCACCAGGAACAGGATCGCCGCCGCGGCGACGGCGAGCGCGATCAGCACCGGCTTGGGCAGGCCCTGGCGGGGCAGCGCGACCACCGGCCGCACGTCGCCGTCCGCCGGGGTCGGCGCCAGGGTCCGCGGATCGGTCGCCGGCTTCCTCGCCATCAGCGCGCCCCCGTCCGCACCGGAGCGGCGGCGGGAGCCCGGATCGGAACCCGCCGTGCATGCGCGACGTCGCGGTCGATCCGGAAGACCAGGCGCTGCACCACCGAATCGATGACGAATACCTCGTCCCGCATCATCCCGTTGACCAAAGTCTCCTGGCCGTCGGCACCGATTCCGTAGACCGCCGGCAGCGCCTGGTCCTGCGGCCATTCGATGAAGGTCTGTCGGCCGTCGTCGCCGATCCGACTCGGGCGCAGGCGCCGCGCGCCGCTGAGGCGGTAGCGGCCCGCCAAGACGGTCTCTGCGCCCTCGTCGTCGCCGGCGTCGTCGCCCGCCTCGGGATAGCGGAAGCGCACCGTATAGGCCATTTCGGGGGACGGGCCGCTGAGCGGCACCAGGTCCATCGCATAGACGCGCGCATTGGTGATCACCGTCATGTTGGTGGTAACGCCCGATTGCAGCGGCTTGATGAACAGCCGGTCGCCCCGTCGGTTCGCGGTA
The DNA here is from genome assembly GCA_036388255.1 of Allosphingosinicella sp. Lineage (GTDB taxonomy): Bacteria > Pseudomonadota > Alphaproteobacteria > Sphingomonadales > Sphingomonadaceae > Allosphingosinicella. Next base: position 9,100 of record DASVSD010000027.1, read on the forward strand.
ACCTGCCAGGCGGCGCTGTCGCCGACCGCGACATTCTCGATCTGCTCGTCGGGCGCGAGCTCGACGGTGAGCTGGTAGCCGGGCGCGGCCTCGAGCGTGACGACTTGGTCCGGCGCATAATCGACCGTCTGCAGCCGCCGGTCGCCGTCGCCGGGCTGGGGCCGCACCTGCGCTCCTGCCGGGGTCAGAGCCAGCAAGGCTGCCGCCACAAGGAGGCCTGCGCCCCTCACAGCTCCTGCTCCGGCTCGATGCGCTGCGGCGGCCGCTGGGCGGGGGCGGGCTGCGGCGCGGGCGGCACCACCCTCACGGGCGCCTGGCCCGGGGGCGGCGCCTGCTGCATGACCGGGCTCCCCGTCTGGTTCGGCTGCACCGCCGGGGCCAGCGCCTCCTGGTCGCGGCGGTAGCGCACCACCTGGAAGCCGAGCGGGTTCTCGAAGCGGTCCTCCTGGCGCATCGGCGCGCCGGAGAAGCGGTAGCGCATCACCGCCACATAGGCGCCGATCGGCGTCGTCTGCCCGTCCGGGCGGCGGAGGCGCGTCTCGAAACGGACCATCGCGACGTTGCGCGCGACCGGAGAGACGCTCTTCACCTGGGTCTCAAGCACCGTCCCGCTGGGGTAGCGATTGAGCGGGCTTTCCGGATTCGCGGCCTGCATCGAGGCGATATATTGCGTCCGCGCCGCCTCGGCAGACCACAAGGTGACGTCGCGGTAATTGGCCTGGACCTGGTCGGCGTCGAAGCTCTCGCGCTTCACGACATATTGGACCAGAAAGGATTGGGTCAGCGCCGTGTCGCCGGCCACCTGCTGCGCGTCGAGCGGCCGCACGGCCTGGACGAAGCCGGTGTGGCGGTCGACCAGCAATGTATAGGGCGCGACCGTCTTGAGGGGGGTCAGGAGGATCAGGGCCCCCGCCTCGAGCAAGGCGATCGCCGCGGCGACTGCGGCGACGATCCAGGCGACCTTGCGCGACTTCTTGAGCTCCTCCTGGCGGTCGCTCGCCCAGCTCTCGGCGTCGCGATAATAAGTGTCCAGCGTCTCGCGCGACCGCTTGTTCATGACCTGCGATCCCGTCTGATGGCGCCGCCCGAGACGCGGCCGCGCGTGCGGCGGCGCCCGCTCTGGCCGAGCGGGACGGCCGTCTGGGCGGGCGCGTCACGAGAGGTGGAGGAAGAGGAGGACGAAGGCCCCGCAGGCGTCAGCCGGGCCGAGGGCGGCGGCGGCGCGAAAGCCTCGCGGCGCTGGCTGGCGGCGACCGCTTCGGCGATCGCGACGGCGCGGGTGCGCTCGGCCGGGGCGGCTGCCGGCTCCACGCGTCCGCCGGCCAAAGCGGCGACCGGCGCCGGCGCGCGGATCGCGTCGACGAAGCGGTTCGAGACGAGGCGCAGCGCCGGCGGGATGCGGAAGCCGTAGGCGACCCGCGCGGTGGCGATCAGCACGGCGATCAGCACGATCGCGAAGACCAGGTTCATCACCAGCAGCTCGATCGGCACGTTCGGAGTCGGGATCATCGCCCGGCGGGTGGCGATCACCGTCGCCATCCACGGCTCCATCATCGAAAGCTGCACGCCGAGCACGATCGAGGTCGCGACCGCCCCGAAGGCGGAGCCGGCGAGGGCGCGCACCCAGCCTTCGAAGAGGCCGCGGGTCGCGTCGAACAGCAGGAACACGGCGAACAACGGCGCCAAAGCGAGCAGCAGCCCGGCGATCAGCCGGACCGAGGCGTAGCCGGCGATGGCGCCGGTCAAATAAAGCGTCCGGGCCTGCCCCAGCACCTTCGCTTCCTCGGCCGGATTCCAGCGCGGGCGCTGCTGGATTTGCTGCAGGCGCTGAATCTCCTGCTGCTGCTGGGCCGGCGTGAGCGCCGCCGTGGGGCCGACGATCTCGTCGCTGTTCGGCGGCCGGCCGGCGCCGAGGACGAGCAATTCCGCCAGCAGATTGTCGACGCTCTGGAGCCGCATGCTGATCCCGCCCTCGGAGCCGGGGAGGCCCGCAGGGCGGCCGATGCTGCCGGCGAGCTCAGCCGGGCCGCGCAAGGCGACGTCGTAGACCACGGTCCGGAACGCCGGCCAGCTCGTCGCCAAAGCCAGCACCGCGCCGATCTTGACGGCGGTCAGCACGAGGCCGCGCGCGTCCGGCACCTCGCCGTACATCAGCCGGTAGCCGAACAGCCCGACGAAGATGGTGAGCACCCCCGCGAGCGCGAGCGAGACCGTGGAGCCGGGGGCGGCGAGCGCGGCCCATCCGCCCTGGCCGATCGTCTGCGCCTGGCAGTCGACCATCGTCAGGACCCGATTGAGGAACTCTCCGCCGGGCTCGAAGACGGGGCAGGAGCTGGCCATCAGGCGCGCTCCAACAGGCGCGGGATCCAGGCGACGGGATCGTCCCCGCTCTCGGCACGGATCTCGTCGAGCAGGCGCACGGTGCGCTCCCGCCCGGAGAGGATGGTGAGCAGGTCGCGCTCGCCAGTGAGGTTGAGACGCGCGACCACGCTGTCGGCGCCGTGCTTGACCAGGAAGCAATGGGCGTCGTCGGGCAGCGACCGGACGATCTCATATTCGTGCGGCGTGAGCCCGAAGCCGTCGATATAGTCGGCCGCGCGCGCCTTCGGATTGGCCATGAAGATCTGGGTGGCGGCCTGCTCGATGATCGCGCTCGCGATCCGGCTTTCGAGCGCGTCCTGGGCGCTTTGCGTGGCGAAGCCGACGATCCCGTTGCGCTTGCGGATCGTCTTCTCCCAGTCCTTGATGCGGCGGACGAAGACGTCGTCGTCGAGCGCCTTCCAGCCTTCGTCGACCACCACGATCGCGGCGGTTCCGTCCAGCCGCTCCTCGACGCGGTGGAAGAGGTACATCATCGCCGGGCTTCTCAGCGCCGGGTCGTCGAGGATCTGGGTCATGTCGAAGCCGACCGTGTCGGCCGCGAGATCGGTCAGGTCCTCTTCGTTGTCGAACAGCCACGCATGCTCGCCCTCGCCCCACCACGGCCTGAGGCGCGACCAGAGGTCGGTCGCGTGCGGGCGGTGGCCGCCGCGGAACAGCTCGGCCAGGTGGCGGAGGCGGCGGTGCGCGCGGGGCTGCTGGAAATTGGCGTCGAGCGCGTCCTTGATCCGCCCGAGTTCGTCGACGTCGGTGGTGCCGGCGAGGAGGGCAAGCCAGTCGATCAGGAACTGGCGGTTGGCGGGCGTGTCGGCGAGCTGCAGCGGGTTGAGGCCGGCGGGCGTCCCCGGCCGCAGCACGTCGTAGCGGCCGCCGATCGCGCGGATGAACAATTCGGCGCCGCGGTCCTTGTCGAAGAAGATGATCCGCGGCCGGTACTTGCGCGCCTGGGCGAGCAGGAAATTGAGGACCACGGTCTTGCCGGAGCCGGACGGGCCGATGACCGTGAAGTTGCCGAGGTCGCCCTGGTGGAAGTTGAAATAATAGGGGCCGGCGGCGGTCGTTTCGAGCAGGGTCACGGCCTCGCCCCAGTGATTCCCGTCGGCGCTGCCGTGCGGGAAATTGTGGCCGCTTGCGAGCGAGCTGAAATTGGCGGTCGAGACCAAAGCGCGGCGCGCGATGTAGCGGAAGTTGCCGGGGAACTGCGCCCAGAAGGTCGGCTCGAGCGCGATCTCTTCCCGCACCGCGATCATGCCGAGATCGGCGAGCGCGGCCTGAATCTCGGCCGCGCCCTCGTCGACCTTCTCAGGCGTCTCGCCGTGAATCGCGATCGACATATGGTGCTCGCCGAACGCCGCGCGGCCGGCGGCGACGTCGTCCTTGGCGCCGACCAGCTCGGTGCGCAGGCTGAGCGCCTCATCCTCCGCGGAACGCATCCGGCGCAGGGCGAGGTTCATGCCCGAAAGCGTCGCCTGGCGCTCGACGAAGCCGAACGACTGCGACATCGTCATCTCGTAGGGGAGGCGGAGCAAATCGTCGAACATCCCCGGCTCGGTGCGCGCCGGATAGTCCTTGATCGAGATCAGGGCCTGGAAGCTGCGCGGAGTCGCCCCGGCGCGGCCGAGCTCGACCGTCTCCTGGCCGAAGCTGATCCGGCGGTAGGGGAGGTAGTCGCCGAGATCCTGGCTGGGCAGCAGCACCGGCCGGGTCTCGCCATTGTAGAGGGTCGAGAGGAATTCGAGTGGCTCAGAGCAGGGGCCGTGCGCGCTTTCATACACTCCGAGCAGCCGCGGACCGTAGCTGCCGAGCGCCGCCATCAGGGCGTCGCGGGCGCCGGCGAGCTGGCGAAGCTCATAGCCGGTATTCCGCTCTGTAGCCGCAGTGGCGGGCGTCGCTCGGCCGAGACGCGCCCGCAGCCGTTCGATAATCCCGATCCGCCCCTGCAGCGGGCGGCGGACCAGCGTCAGGAACAGGTCGTTGACGTAGAGCTGCTTGGCCGCGAGCCGGGTCCGCCAGGCTTTGTCGAGCGTCTTCGAGAAAGCATCGGAATAGTCCGCGGACATGTCGGGCTCGATCCGCCGCCGGACGATATGGTGATAGAGCGCGAATCGCGACGACCCCACCGCCTGCATCATCGCGTCGCGAAGCCGCTTCCTGTAATTGATCTCGTCGGTGACGGCGGTCTCGAACAGCAGGCCGCGCAGGTGGAGGACCTGCATCAGAAGTCCGTCGCGGGTTTCGATCGTGAAGTCGTCGACGTGGCGCGCATACGGAAGGTGCTGCCCGACGCGCTGCTCGCGGGCGGCGGTCCTCGGATCGGTGTTCAGGGCCGGTAGGAGTTGCATCGCCAGATCGAATGGTTCTTGACGCGCGGGCAGCGTCGGACCCGGGTCAGCCAAAGGTCGAAGAAGCGAGGCTCGCGCACGCACAGCACCGCTCCGACCGTATGGACGATGAGAGCGACGAGCAGCACCCAGATCGAGCGGAACACGAGGAAGAGCTCGGTCGCGAGCACGGCGTTGACGATGAAATAGGAATAAGTGACGCCCGCGAACATTTGCGGCCGGGTCAGGGCGACGAACAACGGGTCCTGTTCGAGGCGGCTCATTTTCCTATTGCCCCAGGCTTGCGGTCTGCTGGATGCCGGCGACGATGCTCGCGGCCCCGAACAGGATGAAGCAGCCGAGGATCACCACCGCGCCATAGCGCCAGTTGATCCGCCCGGTGAGCATCAGGAAGCCGACCGAGGCGACCGCGATCACCGCGACTACGGTCGCGATCGTCCCGAGCAAGGTGCCTTCGAGCCATCGTACGGCCGCGACGATGACCCCGGAGCCGGCCGGATCCGAGAGCTCCTGCGCTCCCGCAGCCGCCGGAGCGAGCGCGAGCGCAAGCACCGACGCCCAGGCCGCAATCCTCCCGTAAAGCCGACTCACGTGCCCGTCCCCCTCAGCCGCGACCGATTCCCTGCTGGCGATACTGCGCGCTCGCGCGCCGCTTGCCAATAGATTCAAGCTCTTCCCGCCGCGTGCCGTGATCCGCCGGCCTTGCGCGCCGGCGATTCGGGTCAGTTGAACACGGCGACGAGGCGCGCTTTTCCCGAAACCTCGGCCGGCGGCGAGAGGAACACCGGAAGCGGCGCGCTCGTGCCCTG
>DASVSD010000028.1:0-39695 GCA_036388255.1 Allosphingosinicella sp.
CACGGCCGAGCAAAGTCTCGTAGAGGCCGCCATTGGCGTCGAAGGCGGAGGGGTAGAGGATCGTGTCGTCGGTACCGAGCCAGGCGGTCAGGCGCTGCTCGAGCTCTTTGTGGATCGACTGGGTGCCGCAGATGAAGCGGACCGAGGCCATGCCGTAGCCCCAGCGCTCCAGGCCCTCACGCGCGGCGGCGTTGACCCGCGCGTCCTGGGCGAGGCCGAGATAATTGTTGGCGCACAGATTGATGACGTCGCCCGCCTCGACGCCGACGCGGCTGCCCTGCGGCGTCGTGATGACGCGCTCGTTCTTGTAGAAGCCCGCCTCGCGGATCGCCTCCAGCTCGCCGGCCAGATGCTGCTCGAAATTGCCGTACATGATGCCCTCTTCGTGGGGGACAGTTTGCTGGCAAACTGTCCCCACCCTCTCACCCGCCGCACAGCCGCAGCGCATCCCGCTTCACCGCCGCCATGCAAGCCTCCCCGCGCCACAAGGTCGCCACCTCATGGTCCACCGCCAGCACGATCTTCCTCCCCAGCGCCGCCAGATCCGGCGCCGGCGCCCGCATCAGCCGCCGCAGCATTGCGTACATGACGTCGAGCCGCTCCCCATAAGCCTCCTCGAGCGCATGCTGCTTCGCATGCGTGGCGCCGACGCGCCCCTCCAAGGCGCGCGCCGCGGCCTCGGCGCGCTCGAACCGAGCAAGCGCGCGGCGCCAGCGCTCCTCCCCCTTGAGGGGGGAGGGTAGGGTGGGGGTGGACTCGGACGTAGAGTGGTGAGCCTCAGAAGCACCACCAAGCGCGACCTCCACCCCTACCCAACCTCCCCCCTCAAGGGGGAGGAGCGGCAACGCCGCTGCCGCGCCTAGGAGCGCTCGCCGCGACACTCCCTCCCCGTTCGTCCCGAGCGAAGGCTCTCCTGAGCTTGTCGAATGGATCGAGGGGCGCTGCCGAGCGCAGTCGAGGCCTTCCCTTCTTGAAGGCCCACCCCCGCCTAGCGGTAAGGCGCAGGACCCCTTATGCTGCCCGGCAGCCATCCTCCGCCTCCTTCACAAGGCGTTGCGTTGGTCAGGGCCGGGCAAGGCGGCATCCTTGCTCCGGCTCAAATACCCGATAGCCGCTAATAGGGTGCAAGTCAATACCGGATAGCGAGAAAAAGCGTGGCCGCGGACGCCCGAAGACAGGCATCGGCAAGCCGATCGGCCTGCGCCTCTATGACGACATGGAAGCCGAGCTCGAAGCCTGGATCGCCGAGCAGCCCGATCCGAAGCCGTCGAAGCCGGAGGCGATCAGGCGGCTGCTGGGCAAGGCGCTCGATCACGCCAAAGGACGGGCGAAGAGGCAATAAGCGGGGTTGGCCAACTCCATCACTATAATTGCTGCAAGCTAGCTCACATTCATGCCACTCATCCCACCATATATTATAGTTCCGGATAGCTCGCATTGGGCTAAATGGATCGACGCAGCCCTTTCGACCGACGCCGAGCGACGAGCTGAAGGCCGCGGCTTCCACACTAAATTGCTGAACGCGGGACGCGTCCCGATGCTCTCTTGGCATCATCTAGAAGAACTGTTGAGCATCGCCGACGAGGCTTGGGCCCGACGTCGGATCGAGTTCATCCAGAGCCTTCCCTTTGTGGCCTATTTCCGGCTGCCTTGGGACCATGAGGGGCTAGGCTCAATCGTAGACGTTCTTTCGGCTGAGACGGTCGCAGTTCTTGAAGGGGCGAGCGACCTCATCTCCGTCCGCGACCGGGCCAAAGCACTCCTGCTGCGAACCGGCAGCGGCACCGAAGCGATCGGTGGGGAAAGCTGGGTCTGGGATGTGATCAGGGTGGGCTTTCTTGCTCGGCGTGAGCACGCGAAGCTGATTATGGCAACCACTGGCTTGGAACTCTTTGACGAGAACAGGACAATTGGGGAGATTTCAAAAGGCTCGATTCGTCCGGCCGCTGAGTTGAGGGAACAAGCCAGCAACGTACGAGACCGCATTCGGGCGCACATCGAGGCACGAGGCGACCGCGAAATTGCCGATCATGGGGCTGTGGCCGCCGATTTCATGGGCGCAGTAATGGAATTCGTCCCGCCCGAGGGGATGACGGTACGGGAGTTGCTAGTCCTTGCATTGACTTCGCAGGGCGTCGACGAAGGCGAAATTGGTGACGATTGTCTGCTCTGTGACCTGAGCAAGCTTGCCGTGCATCGCTCGAAGCTCAGGGTGATCGCCGAAAAGACCGGATATTCATTCGCCCGGCTGAAAGCAGTAGACATGCGCCTGCTGCCGAGTTGGCAGCTCGAAGAGGCATTCAAGCGCTATGGTCAGGACCGCCCTCGCAGGAGCGGTAGCGACCTTGTCGATGGCTACCTGTCATCGCTCGCGCCCTATGTTCAAGAGCTCTACGTGGACAAGCGAACTGCCGAGGACTTCCGGCGGATGCGTGCAAATATGCCCATCTTCGGTTCACTTATCGCCCACATTTCGAAGGCGTCGGACTTCATCGGCTTAGCCGCGTAGCCATGGGGGTCTATCACGTCGCTTGCCATAGTGCAATCATTGCACTATAAGCCCCATGCCTCGGCTCCAGCGCTTCTCCTCGACCGAGATTGCGATGTTCTTCGCCGACCACAATCCGCCGCACTTCCACGTGCTCGGCCGGGAGGGGGCGGCGCAGGTGCGGATCGATACGCTCGAGGTGATCGCCTCGAGCGGTAAGATCGACCTTGCTGAGGCGCTCGCTTGGGCTGCGGAGAACAAGGCGCTGCTCGAGGCGAAGTGGGCGGAGTATAGCGGAGACGGCCAATGAGCATCGGCAGGATCGAGAGCGCGCTCACGCTGGGCGGGGCGATCCTCGCGGTGATCTGGGACGATGGCCGCCGGAGCGAGATCGACCTCTCCGGCATCGTGGGCAGGCGAGCGGCGCTGGCGCCGCTGGCGGACCCGGAGATCTTCTGCTGCATACGCGTCTCCGACGACGGCTGGTCCGTGGAGTGGCCGGACTGCGGCATCGACTTCGGCAGCCCGCAGCTTCGCCGCTGGGCGGACGAGCAGGAAGGCGAGGCGATGCCGGCGCCCGACTTCCGCGCCTGGATGGAACGCCACGGCCTGACCCGTGACGCCGCCGCCGAAGCGCTCGGCCTCTCCCGCCGCACGATCGGCTATTATCTCCGCGGCGAGCAGCCCGTCCCCAAGACGGTGATGCTCGCCACCGAAGGCTATGACGGCAGGCAGGCGGCCTAGCCCGCGGGCTGTGCCGAACCCTCAGCCGTTCGGGCTGAGCCTGTCGAAGCCCTGTCCTTCCTCCGCGCCTTGACAAAACCAGGGCTTCGACAAGCTCAGCCCGAACGGTGCTGGATGATGATCCCTGCTCCATTCCCTCGCGCCTCCGCGCCTCCGCGTGAACCCGACCGCGCCTTCCACCCCGTTGACCACCCGCCCCATTCCCCCGATCAAAAGCGCCTGACCACGAGGGAGACGCAGATGATACGCCACCTGGTCCTGCTGACCGCGGCGACAGCCTCGACAGCGGCGTCCGCGCAGGACCTCCCCGCGCGCTTCAGCGTCGCCTGCCGGGGCACGACGACCTACACCTCGCTGCCGGGGACGGCCCGGGCGGAGCCGTGGACGCACCGGATGGAGAGCGAGCGGACCTGGGTGTTCGACCGGGTGGCGGGGACGGCCCACAGCCGGCTCAGCGCCGAGCGGGCCTATTGCTCGGAGGGCGACGTCTGCCACGCCGCTTTCGGCGCCGACGTCGTCGCGATCATCCGGCGGCCGGGCTGGATGCCGCATTCCCAGCACACTTTGATCTACAGCCGCCGCGACAACGCCCTCCACATCGTCGTCAGCGGCTATCCCGATTTCGTCGACACCCACATGACCTGCAGCGCACCCGTCGCGCTCTGAGCCCTCCTACACGCGCCTTGCCGCCCGCCACGCCGACGCGTATATACACGTCAATCCCACCGCGGAGTGAGCCATGGGCGTCCATGAGACCAAGACCTTCAAGAGCGGCAACAGCGTGGCGCTGCGGCTGCCCAAGGCGCTCGCCATCGGGCCCGACGAGCGCATGGTGATTGAGCAGAAAGGGGACGTCTTCACAATCCGCCGGCTCAAGGACCCCGCCGAGGAGAAGCGCAAGCTGCTGGAGCTGGTTGAGGCGCTGAGGGCATTGCCGCGGCCGGACGAAGTCGAAAAGCGGGAGCCGATCGAGTTCCCCCATCGCCCGGGCCTCTAATAGCATTGGCCTGGCTGCTCGACACCAGCGTCGCCATCCACCTGCGCGACAGCAGTGCGCTGGAGGATCGGCTGGCCGACCTCGACGAGCGGCCTGCGCTATCGGCGGTCTCGCGCGTCGAGCTCGAGAACGGCGTCTATCGCCATCCGCGCTGGACGGCCGTTCGCAGGGCGACCCTCGATGCGATGCTCACACGGATGGACACCCTGGATTTCGGCGCGGAGGCCATCGCCGCCTATCGCGCGATCGTCGCGGCGGCCGGCTATTCCAGGGGCAGGACGCTCGACCGGATGATCGGCGCGACCGCAATCGCGCACGGGCTCAGGCTTGTCACCCTCAACGGCCGCGATTTTCGCGACATACCCGGCCTGGATCTCGAAGTCTGGCCGACGCCCTGACGCCTTTGCCTGCTCCCGCCGCCCTGCTACGGCGCCGACAAAGCCCGCAGAAATTGAAAAATGACCGAATTAGATAAATTACGCAATTTCTCCATCATCGCGCATATCGACCATGGGAAAAGCACGCTCGCCGACCGGCTGATCCAGGCGACCGGGGGCCTCACCGAGCGCGAGATGACGCGCGGGCAGATGCTCGATTCGATGGACATCGAGCAGGAGCGCGGGATCACGATCAAGGCGCAGACGGTGCGGCTCGACTACGTGGCGCGGGACGGCAACGCCTACGTCCTCAACCTGATGGACACGCCCGGCCATGTCGACTTCGCCTACGAGGTCAGCCGCAGCCTCGCCGCCTGCGAGGGCGCCCTCCTCGTCGTCGACGCCGCCCAGGGCGTCGAGGCGCAGACGCTGGCCAACGTCTACCAGTCGATCGAGCACGACCACGAGATCGTCCCCGTCATCAACAAGATCGACCTCCCCGCCGCCGACCCCGACAAGGTGCGCCGCGAGATCGAGGAGATTATCGGCCTGCCCGCCGACGACGCCGTCCTCACCAGCGCCAAGTCGGGCCTCGGCGTGGACGAGGTGCTGGAAGCGATCGTCGCCCGCATCCCCCCTCCCAAGGGCGACCGCGACGCGCCCCTGAAGGCGATGCTGGTCGACTCATGGTACGACCCCTATCTCGGCGTCGTCATCCTCGTCCGGGTGGTCGACGGCGCGATCCGCAAGGGCCAGCAGATCCGCTTCATGCAGGCCGGCACCGCCCACCTCGTCGACCGGGTCGGCGCCTTCCGCCCCAAGATCGAGCCGATGGACGCGCTCGCCGCCGGCGAGATCGGCTTCATCACCGCCCAGATCAAGGACGTCTCCGAGACCCGGGTCGGCGACACCATCACCGACGCAAGGAAGCCCACCGCCGCCGCTTTGCCGGGCTTCCGCGAAGTGCAGCCGGTGGTGTTCTGCGGCCTCTTTCCCACGGACGCCGCCGATTTCGAGAAATTGCGCGAGTCGATCTCCAAGCTGCGCCTCAACGACGCCAGCTTCAGCTTCGAGATGGAGACCAGCGCGGCTCTCGGCTTCGGCTTCCGCTGCGGCTTCCTCGGCCTCTTGCACCTCGAGATCATTCAGGAGCGCCTCACCCGCGAATATGATCTCGACCTGATCACCACCGCGCCCTCGGTGGTCTACCACGTCCGCCTGTCGTCCGGGGAAACCCGGGAGGTCCACAATCCGGCCGACTGGCCCGACCAGAACCATATCGACACGGTCGACGAGCCCTGGATCGAGGCGACCATCTACGTCCCCGACGAATATCTCGGACCGGTGCTCAAGCTCTGTCAGGACCGCCGCGGCATCCAGAAGAATCTGACCTACGTGGCCGGCCGCGCCCAGCTCACCTACGAGCTGCCGCTGAACGAAGTGGTGTTCGATTTCTACGACCGGCTGAAGAGCATCAGCCGCGGCTATGCCTCTTTCGACTACCACCAGATCGGCCACCGCGAGGGCGACCTCGTCAAGATGAACATCCTCGTCAACGGCGAGCCGGTCGACGCGCTCAGCATGATCGTCCACCGCGTCGCCGCCGAAGCCCGCGGCCGCCAGCTCTGCGAGCGCCTCAAGGACCTCATTCCGCGCCACCTGTTCAAGATCCCGATCCAGGCCGCGATCGGCGGCAAGATCATCGCCCGCGAGACGATCGCGGCGCTGAGGAAGGACGTCACCGCCAAATGCTATGGCGGCGACATCTCGCGCAAGAAGAAGCTCCTGGACAAACAGAAAGCGGGCAAAGCCCGCATGCGCGAATATGGGAGCGTGAGCATCCCGCAGGAGGCATTTATCGCTGCCTTGCGGATGGGGGAGGAGTAGGAGGCTCACCGGCCGAAGTCGGCAGGCTCCAGCTGCTGTCCGCCATAACGGACACGGACGATCACGACTTGCCGGGCCTCGACCACATAGGCGATGACAGCCTTGCCATGCGGGATGGTCCGCAGACCGGCCATGAGCTCAGGGTGCGGCGTTCCGCGCTCTGGGAAGATGCTGAGCTTGCGGCACTGCGCCTCGATGCCGGCGACGATGCGGCGGCCGCTTTCGGCTCCAGCGAAATCGGCGATGAAGTCGTAGATGCCGAGCAGGTCCAGCCTCGCCCGAGGGCGAATGCTGATCCTATGCGCCACGCTTCAGCCGCGCCTCGTGGCGGGCCTTGAGCTCGGCGAACACCTCTTCGGCGGGAATGGACGGCCTCGGATCGTCGAGCGACTCCCGGATCATCCGCACGAATTCCGGATCGAGCGGCTCGGCGGCAGAGGCTTCCGCTTCGTCTTCCTTCTTGCGCGCGCGTGCGGTCATTCGAACTGGCTCCAACGAAGGCGGAACATAGGCCTTCCGCGGGTGACCGGCAAGGAAGGAGCGATGCTGGGGCCGGCCGCGGGGGCGTGCTAGACCGGCACGCCGCAGGGGACGCGGCGACGGGGAGCGGGGCATGGCGTTCGGGATCGAAGGAGCGGCGCGTGACCAGGCGCTGGCGTTGGCGGCGCGGACGGAGCTGCCGCTGGTCGCGCGCAGCCTCACCGCCGCCGAGGTGGCGCGGATCGACGGACGGGCGACTGCGGTTTTGCTCGGCATCTTCGCCGTCTTCGCATTGCCGGTGCTCGCGATCGCGGCCCTGTCGGGCCTCGCCGCCGGTCCGCTCGCGATCACCGCCGCGATCGTCGCCTTGCTGGCTGCGATCCTCTGGCTCGCCGGCCGCCGCCGCGCCCGCGCCCGCCGCGCCTATTCCGACCCGCAGACCGAGCTCGAGATCGGCCCCGACGCGATGACCCTCCGCCGCCCCGGCAGGGTCGAGACGCTGGCCTATGCCGACGCCCGCATCGCCTGGAACACCGCCACCCCGCGCGGCGTGCCTTACTTCCTCGGCCTGTCGCTGGAGACACCGGATGGGCCGCTGCCGCTCGACGATTTGTGGTTCAAGCCGGGGCGGACGGCTGCGGCGGCGGTGGCGGGGCGAATTGAGGCGGAGCGCGTCAAAGTGGTACTTTGACGCGGGAAATAGGAGAGAGGGCCACCCGATGACAGAGCGCGCTAGCTACACGTTTACGGTCAAAGAGCACGGAGATGGGACACCGTTCCTGATGCTTGAGCCCCGCTCGGAGAACCTGAGACTTCTAGACCGTGGCTTTCTGTCCTTCGATCTGCTGGAGGGCACCTCATACGAGCAGGCGCAGGAGATAGCCGGGTATATGAGTCGACACCTTCGCTCGCTCGCATACACATCGTTAGCTTAGGGCGGATGATGGAGGCGCCTAGCAGAGGGGAAAGGAGCCGAACTCCTGCAGAAAATGGGGGGAACAGAGTAGGATTGTCCTCAAACTCGACTTGACCCCTGCTTGCGGCTGTGTCGCGCTTGTGGCTTCGACGCGTCTAGGCTGCCGCTTCTAGCTGGCGAACCTCGTCAAGCCACGCGTCCAGTGAGTCCCAACTCCGTCCGTCGCTGCGCTCAACGCGACCGTCGGGATGCAGGACCTGCCATGGTTCCGAGATCAGTGCCTCGGGATCGAGGACCATTGGGCGAACCGCCGTGTCCGCGCAGACCATCCACCCCAAGACGTTGCTCTTCCAGACCTTCGGGCTGTCCGCTTCTCCATCGCCGGGATTGATCAGGTAAGTTCCGGGAAGGGCTGGCGCGGTCGCTACCGGAGTGCCTTCAACCGCGATCTCCCACGCGATCTTGTCCACGCTATGCTCATCGCCGTGCGCATCGGTGACGATGTAGCCGCCTTCAACGGCTCTCGCGTAGGTGATGTTCGCAAGAGGAAGCACCACCTGATTGCGGGTCATCGTGGTAATGAGCATGGGTCCATCTCCTGTCGGGGTCTGGCGGAGCGTCAGCGCGCGGGAGGAGCTCGATGATGAACGTGATCCAGTGGGCAAACAAGACAGGTCCGATCCTAAGATGATGAAGCCTTAAGGCCCGTTGCTGAGAGGTCGCCCTGACGATCATGGGTTATCCACAACAGAATTCGCTGACAGCGAAGAAAATTTTGGACAGGATGACGACTACGAATCATAGTCACCGCTGTCACGGTCAACAACAAGGGGATAGCCATCACACACTGAGGGGAAACCTTCGCGGGAGGTCTCGGCCTCCTACCAACTGGGCCGTTCATGCGGAAGCGTGGCGGCTCCGGAGCGGCCCCGATGGCGGGGACCGCTTGGGCGATCAGGGTAGCAGCGTTCCTTCCCCACCTTCTGAGCCAGATGGCAGACCACCTCGGTAACGGCGCCGAGATGGCTAGGCGAAGAAGGAGAAAGTCGATGAACACCAAGGACCACGACAAGGAACGCGGGCGGTTGAGTTCTGATAAGCCGAAGTGGGCGAGCCGGTTGGTGACCCCGCGGATGCTGAAGGCAATACTGGCGATAGGGCCGATGGTGGCTAAGATACTGCGCCTCGGCATTGAGTTGGTGAAGCTGTTCAAGGAATGATCCGCCACCCTGCATTGCATTTAGGCTGGACAAGGAATTTTGATGTTGGGTGAAGCGCTGAGGCTAATCCGTGTCTATCACGACCTCAAGCAGAAGGAGGCGGCGGAGCGCCTGAAGATATCCACCTCCTATCTTTCGGAGGTCGAAAAGGGCCACAAAACACCGACCCTCGACATTATCCAGCGATACTCGGAGACATTCGACCTCCCGGTTTCGTCGATCATGTTTTTCGCCGAGAGCGTCAGCGCGGACAAGGCTTATGACCGTGCTCGCTCCTTCGTCGCTGGAAAAATGATCGGGCTTATGCAGTTCCTTGAGGCGCGCGCGGGTCGCGCTCATGCCGACTAAGCCGACCCACCCTTTGCACCAATCGCAGCTGTTCAAGCTGCGGAGCAGGCCGAGACTCGCTCGCTTGCTGCGGATCACCCCCGCTGAGCTCCGCAGCCTCGCTTCCGGTGACGCTCTCTACACTGAGTTTGACGTCCCGAAAAAGAATGGGCGGGGCGTTCGGCACGTGGAGAACCCACGCCGCCCGCTGAAGCTGGCGCAGGCGAAGATCGCGCGGCAGCTCGCGAAGATCGACCCTCCGGACTTTCTCTTCTGCCCCGTCAAGCGGCGCTGCTACGTCACCAACGCCGCGGCACACCGTGGGCACCGCATGGTCCAGTGTTTGGATATTAAGAGCTTTTTCCCGAGCACACCGCAGCGGCGAGTGTTCTGGTTCTTCCACAAGATCATGCAGTGCGAGCGCGATATCGCAGGCCTGCTCGCGAAGCTCGCCTGCTACAAGGGGCATCTGCCGACCGGATCACCGCTGAGCCCGATCATCGCCTACTTCGCCTACTACGACCTTTGGCACCGCATCTCCGCCTTCTGCAAAGAGCGCGGCTACACATTCACCGTCTATATCGATGACGTCACCATCTCCGGCACCCGCGTCCCGAGATCGGATATCTGGCTGGTCAGGCGCATGATCTACGGCGCGGGACTCCGCTACCACAAGCAAAAGACCTTCATCGACCGCCCGCCCGAAGTGACGGGAGTCATTCTGCTAGGCGAAAGGCTCGCCGCGCCCTTCCGGCAGCACAAGAAGATGCGGGAGGCTGAGGCGGCACTCTCGACGGCCCACGAAGGTGACCGACACGAGCTCCTCGGCCGCCTTGCGGGCATTCGGGGACAGATAAGGCAGATTGCGGCCAAGAACTGACCGGAGTCCCGGTATCGGCCATTGACCATGCGAGGTGGGGCACGCTGGAGCAGGTCGAGCCGAACCGTGCCTTTCCGAGGGAAATGAAGAGCCGCCGTTGTGTTACACTGCCGCGTCAGCCGTCGATGCTCAGCAGCGGCTGATGTTCACGCCTTTAGGAATTTCCGAAGAATCCGCCGGATCGCCTCAGGCTTTGAGGGTTTCGGGTCCGCGTGCTTCGCGATCCAGGCTTCGAGGGCGGCCTCAATGTCAGGGTAGAGGCGGACGCCGACGACAGGCCCGATTCCGGTGCGCGGTCGCCCTCCCTTGTTTTTTTCGCCTTCTGCTATTGCGCCCGCCCTAGGTTGATGTTAACCAGAACCTCTATTCGAACCGGAGCAAGGCTGGCACCTTGCTCCGGCTCTGACCCCCTCACGCCTTGTTAGGGAGGCGAAGGATGGCTGGCGCCTGTGATAACCCGTCCCGGCGCGACGTGCTAGGCGCGGCTGTCGCTTTGCCGCTCCTCCCCCTTGAGGGGGGAGGTTGGGAGGGGGTGGAGCCTCCGCTTGGTACTGCCTTTTCGATTCAGCGCCCTATGCCCGAGTCCACCCCTCCCCTAACCCCTCCCCCTCAAGGGGAGGGGGACTGGGCTTGCGCTCTGATGCAGTATCGCGCCGCGGAGGCGGCGGTGGAGGAGGCGGGGCGGGTTTGTGCCGCGGCTTCGCAGGCGGAGATCGGGGCGGCGGAGGATGCTTTCGGGGATCGGCTGGAAGAGCTTTACGATGCGCTTCGGCACTTGCTCGTCGTGCCGGCGCCGGATGTGAGCGCGCTTCTGCTCAAGGTGGATGCCGCGTTCGAGCATGAGATCGGGACGTTGATCGGGACAGACGCTTGTATCGCGGCGTTGCGGGCGGACGCGCGGCGGCTCGCGGTGGCCGTCACGAACTGAATCCGTGACGTCAGTCCTGTCGACCTGCAGGTCGCAGGCTGGCCGGCCTTGCCCGGCTCTTCGCCTATGATGCGGCGTCGCTGTCGCGTCGGCGCTCATAGGCTCGGCGGGCTGCGGCTTCCCATTCGGCCTGCTCCCTGGCGGCGGCGGCGAGCTGCTCGGCGAGGATGCGGCGGCGTTCGGCGTCCGGGGTGCCGGGCTCGAGGCCGGCGCTGCCGTCGGCCGCGCCCGGGCGCTCGACGAAGATTCCCGCGCGCGATTCGAAGCGATCCTCGGGCGGGGGGACCGGCCGGTCGAGCTCTTCATTCTCCTGCCACACCAGGCGGCGGGCGCGGTCGAGCAGGCGCGTGGCGGGAGTCTCGCAGATTTCGAGCAGGTTGGTGGAGCCGAAGCGCAGCGACGCCAGCGCTTCGAACAGGCCGCCCTGCGTCGCGAGATCGAGCGCGACCTCGATGAAGGTGAGCTGGCGGACGTAGAAATCGGCCTCGACGATGCGGCCGTCGAGACGGCAGGTCCGCTCGCTCTGCAGCTTGGCGCAATAGCGCTTGAGCAGCACGTCGAGCAGCGCGCGCCGCGCCTCGGGCGTATCCTCTTCCTCGTCTCGCGCGCTGCCGGAGCGGACGGCGACGGGCGGGCGGCCCGGCTTCCTCTTCGCCCAGGGCGGATCGGGCGGGCGCCGGCCGGACTGCTCGGCGGCGACGGCGCGCAGGCCTTCGGCGAGGCGGCGGCTGCGCTCGTCGGCGGAGATCGCCATCGCTTCGTCATAAGCGGCGGTGAAGCCCTCGCTGCCCTCGTGGCGGAGCAACTGCTCCACCCCGAAGGCCGACTTGCCGACCGCGCGGCAGGCGGCGCGGACCGAGCCGGTCAGCGACAGAGCGGCGATGAAGGCGCGCTGGCATTCGGTATCCCAGCCGTCGGCGCGCCTGGAATGGCGCGGGACGGGCTCGAAATCGAGCAGCGCGCCGAACGCCGCGAACGGGTCCGCGCCGCTTTCGCCCTCGGCGCGGCAGCGGTCGCAGACGACGGGGATCGGTTGCATCGAGTCGCTCCTTCGATCGCAAGGAGCAGACCATCAATAGGACGATTTCCTACAATGCAAGAGGCCGCCGTAAAAACTTGCGCCCGCGCTGCAATCGGCGCAGCGGTGGGGGAACCGAAAGGATTCCCCATGAGCGATACCGACTATCGGGCCAAGGCCGAAGAGGCGCTGGCGCAGCTCGCGCTCGCCACCAGCGACGCGGAGCGCACGCGGCTGAAGCGCGCCCATGGCTGCTTCCTCAAGCTCGCCAGCCACGGCGCCGAGGCGGCGGCGCGCGCGAAGGTGCGGCCCGAGCGGATCCGGCCGGAGAAATTGCCGCCGGAGCCGCCGCGCGGGCAGAGCTATTTCCGGACCTGATCAGGCGCGGCGCGCCCGGATCAGGCCGCGGGTGGCATTGCCGATCAGGAAGCCTTCGTCGAGGTCGGCCGCCGCGAGGTCGGCTTCCTCGGCCTCGCCTTCGTCGAGCAGGCGCTCGCGCAGGATTCCGGGGAGCAGGCCGCGGGCGAGGGGCGGGGTGAGCAGCTTGCCCGCGCGCGGGACGAACAGGCTGGTGAAGCTGCCCTCGGTCAGGAAGCCGGCCTCGTCCTCGAACAGGATCTCGAACGCGCCGGCCGCCTCGCGCGCCGCGTCGTAGAAGCGGCGGTCGCTGGTCTTGTGGGCCAGCCGGAAGTCCTCGCGGGGGACGGGGCGCGCGGCCAGCGCGACCGCGACCGGCTCGTCGGGATGCGGCGGCATCGGGCCGATCTCGATCGCGGTCGCGCCGGTCGGCGAGAGCAGGAGGCGCACCCGCGAGGGCTCGCCCAGCCGGAAGGTCGCGGCCTGGAGCTCGTTCCTCGCATCGTGACGGTCGAAGGCGAAGCCGAGGCTTTCCGCGCTGCGCTTCAGCCGGGCGAGGTGGCGCTCGAGGTCGGGCATGCCGTCGGCGGGATCGAAGCGCATCGTCTCGACGAGGTCGAAGCGTCGGGACGGGTCGGTCACAAAGGCTCCCTTCGCCAGGCATTCGCGCCATTCGTCGGCCGGCCGGCTGTCGGCGACGATCCCCGAGCCGAGGCCGAGCCGGGCCCGGCTCCCGCCCGCCGGCACGATCAGGGTGCGGATCGCCACATTGAACAGGGCTTCGCCGCCCGGCGCAACCCTGCCGATCGCGCCGGTATAGACCCCGCGCGGCGCCCATTCGAGCCCGGCGACGATTTCCTGCGCGCGGATCTTGGGCGCGCCGGTGACGCTGCCGCAGGGGAAGAGCGCGGAGAAGAGGCGGGCAGGGGCGGCGGGGCCTTCCAGCTCGGCGGTCACGGTCGAGGTCATCTGGTGGAGGGTCGGATAGGTCTCGACCTCGAACAGCCTCGGCACCGCGACGCTGCCGGGGCGGGAGACGCGGCTGAGGTCGTTGCGGATCAGATCAACGATCATCAGATTCTCGGCGCGCTGCTTGGGGTCGGCGCTGAGGCTTTCCGGCGCCGCGGAGCGAGCGGCCGTGCCCTTCATCGGCCGGGCCGAGATCCGCCGCCCATCGGTCTCGAAGAACAGTTCCGGCGAGCAGGAGAGGATCCAGTGCGCGCCGGTAAAGACGATCGCGCCGTAGGGCGCGCGGGCACGCTCGCGAAGGCCGGCGTAGAGGGCGAGCGGGTGTCCCGCGACCGGGACGTCGCAAGGGAAGGTCAGGTTCGCCTGATAGATGTCGCCGGCATGGATATGGTCGAGGACCCGGCCGGCGGCGGCTTCGTAATCGGCGCGCGGGACGAGCGGCCGCGGGGCCCCGGCCCAGGCGCCGGCGGCGCCGGGGAGCCACGAAGCGGCGTCGACTTCCTCCGGCGCCCCGAACAGCCCGAACCAGAGCAAAGGCGGCTGGTCCGCCGCGGGGGCGCGGCGCAGCGGGGCGAGCTTCGGCTCCAGCGCATAGCCGGCTTCGTAGGCGACGAAGCCGGCGGCGCGGCGCCCATCGAGCCGCGCGAGGCAATCCGCCACCTCCTCCGGGTCGCGGGTCTCGACGATCTCCTCGGCGCCGCGGAACAGGAGCGAGCGGCCGCCGCCGCCGCCGCCGCCGTCGAGCAGGACGAAGGCCCCGGCGCTTGCCATCAGCAGGTGCCGGGCCCATGTCGGCGGCGGGCCGGAGCGTCCTCCGGCCGTGGAGAATCGCTCGTGGTCTCAAGTGTCTTCGATCTGTTCAAGATCGGGGTTGGCCCATCCTCTTCGCACACCATGGGGCCGATGACGGCCGCGTGCCGCTTTGTCGAGGGATTGCGCGAGAGCGGGCAGATCGCCGCGGCGGCGCGGGTCCAGTCGGACCTTTACGGATCGCTGGCGCTGACCGGCAAGGGCCATGCCAGCGACCGCGCGATCCTGCTCGGCCTGTCGGGGCAGCGGCCGGACGGGATCGATCCCGACGACGCCGACAAGATCGTTGCCGCGATCCGCGGAAGCGGGCGGCTGAAGCTCGGCGGCGAGCGCGAAATCGCATTCGACGAGCCGCGCGACCTGCGCTTCCTCCAGCGCGAGCGGCTGCCGCACCATTCGAACGGGATGCGCTTCACCGCCTTCGCCGCGGACGGCGCCGAGCTCGAGGCGAAGGTCTATTATTCGACCGGCGGCGGCGCGGTGGTCGACGAGGCGACGGTGTCGCGCAACGCGCCGCCCGAGGGCGTCTGGGACGTACCGTTCAACTTCAGCTCGTCCGAGGAGCTGCTCGCCATCTGCGAGCGCGAGGCGCTGTCGATCGCCGGAGTGGTGCGGGAAAACGAGCGCGCCGTGCGCAGCGACGCGGAGATCGACGCGAAGCTCGACGGCATTCTCGCCGCGATGGACGCGTGCATCAACCGCGGCATGGCGGCGGACGGCATCCTTCCCGGCGGCCTCAACGTCAAGCGGCGCGCCCCTGCCCTCTACCGGCTGCTGATCGAGAAAGCGGAGCGGACGCTGCAGGACCCGCTGACGGTGCTCGACTGGGTCAATCTGTGGGCGCTCGCGGTCAACGAGGAGAATGCGGCGGGCGGCCGCGTCGTCACCGCGCCGACCAACGGCGCGGCGGGCATCGTCCCGGCGATCATCCGCTACTATCAGCGCTTCACCCCGCGCGCGTCGGACGAGGGGGTGCGCACCTTCCTGCTGACCGCCGCGGCGGTCGGCTCGCTGTTCAAGGAGAATGCGTCCATTTCCGGCGCCGAGGTCGGCTGCCAGGGCGAGGTCGGCGTCGCCTGCTCGATGGCCGCGGCGGGGCTGACCGCGGCGCTCGGCGGTAGCGCCGGCCAGATCGAGAATGCGGCCGAGATCGGCATGGAGCACAATCTCGGCCTCACCTGCGATCCGGTCGGCGGGCTCGTCCAGGTGCCCTGCATCGAACGCAACGCGGTCGGCGCGATCAAGGCGATCGAGGCCTCGCGGCTGGCTTTGGTCGGCGACGGCTCGCACCGGGTCAGCCTCGATCAGGTGATCGAGACGATGCGCAAGACCGGCCTCGACATGAACGAGCGCTACAAGGAGACCAGCCTCGGTGGGCTGGCCGTCAACGTCGTCGAGTGCTGACCATTCCAGCTTGACGCTCGTACCATATCTGATACACCTGAATTTGCTCAGGCCTTGGCCCCCACCTGAGATTGCCGTGTAGCTGCGGGGGACTGAAAGGAAACGAAAGGACATTAACCATGAACATCAATCTTCTGACGAGAGTGGGGATGCCCCATGCACGAAGTTCTGTTCTACGAGACTGCCTCGGGTAATAGCGTTGTTCTGGATTCCATCCGCGAGCTTTCATCCGAGGAAAAGAAGGTCGTCGGCGAGGATTTGAAGACGGTCCAGATCGGCTTCCCGATGGGATTGCCACTGTGCCGCCCCCTCGGTGACGGACTCTACGAGATAAGATCGTCGCTGCCCTCGAAGCGTGAGTTCAGGCTCATCTTCTTTTTCGATCGGGCGCGACAAGTCCTGCTGGTGGTGCACGCACTCTTCAAGAAGAGCGCTAAGCTGCCCAAGGCCGATCTAAGTCTGGCACGGAAGCGGAAGGAGGAATTCCGGTAAGAGGAACATCAAAGTGGCAAAAACGGATAATATCCGTTCGTACGAGGGTCTCACGTCCCTCGACGACTTCCTTAATGAGGAAGGCATTCGTGAGGAGATTACCGCCCGCGCGATTAAGCGCGTGATCGCGCTGCAGTTGCAGCAGGCGATGGTTGAGCAGAAGCTCTCCAGAGCGCGCATGGCCGAGTTGATGGAAACCAGCCGTGCTCAGCTAGCGCGGATATTGGATCCCGAGGAATACAATGTGACGCTCGAAACCCTGTCGCGTGCCGCCAAGGTCCTCGGGCGACGCCTGTCCGTCGAACTGATCTGACCAGCCGATGCAGCGGAGGTCGGCTCGAGTGCTGAGCTAGAGGGGCTCCAGGTAGCGCAGCTGCCTTTCGAAATTGACGAACAGGAGCGCGGGTCGGCCGTCGCGCACGGCGTTCGTGTGACAGGGGAGGGTGAGCGTCACCGTGTCGCCGGCGCGCAGCCACCAGCCGCCGAGGACGCGGCTGACGCGCGCCCGCACGGTGCAATCGCGGTCTGCCGTCGCCTCGGGGCGACTGTCCTCGATCTCGACGATCGCGCGTTCGAGCGCATTGCCGCGGGCATCCTCATAGTCCCGCGTCAGGCCGTTCGGCTGCACGGGAAAGCGCCAGGCGGCCCCGCCTGTCGCCGGGTCGATCCTTGCCTGCTCCGGCGTTCGCGCGGCGTCGGCGAGACATTGTCGAACAGGCTCGCGCGCCTGGCGGATCGCGAACTCCGAATTGAGGGTTCCGCTCAATTCGGCGCGTGCGACTGCGCGGGCGCCGACGCAGCGGACCGTCAGCGTCTTGTTGACGACGCTCCCGGTCACGTTCGAGCGGCGGACCTCCTCGACGAAGACGAGGACCAGCGGCGCGCCGTCATGCTCGCGCGCGACCAGCGGCCGGAGGCAGGTCTCGGCATGGTCGATATAATCGAAGCGTTCGAGGCACTCCTGGAACCCGCGGCTCGGCAGATTCACGCGGCGCAGCCGCGGCCCCGGCTCGGCGGCGAGGCTCGCTATCAGGCGCTCGGCCGGCTCGATCGCATGATATCCGCCGCCCGCCACGGGCAAATAGGCGATCTCCGCCGGCGGCGCGGCCGGCGCCGGCTGGGCCGCGATCTGGAGTGCGGCTGCGAGCTTCAGGAACATCGGCTTCTCCCTCTTCGGAAACGGAATTGCGCCGATCGCGGCTGAACCGAAGATTGACCGGCCTGCGAAGCTCGACATGGGGGAACCAAAGGTCTCCGGCGGGCTTCGGCAACTGGGATCAGGAAGGGCAGCAGCCATGCAGTATCGCCGGCTCGGATCGAGCGATCTTCAAGTTTCTGAAATCTCGCTCGGCTCGTGGCTGACCTACGGGGTCGGCGTCGAGGCGGAGAAGGCACGGGCCTGCCTCGATCGTGCGTTCGACCTCGGCATCAACTTCATCGACACCGCCAACATCTACGGGCGCGGCGCCGCGGAGACCTTCCTGGGTGAGGCGCTGGCGGAGCGGCCTCGCGATTCCTACGTGCTGGCGACCAAGCTCTTCTTCCCGATGACGGACGCCGATCGCGGACTCTCCCGCGCCCAGGTCGAAACGCAGCTCGACGCGTCGCTGCGGCGGCTGCGGACCGATTACATCGATCTCTACCAGTGCCACCGGTTCGACGCGGAGACGCCGCTCGAGGAGACGATGGAGGCGCTGACCCGCGCCGTCGAAAGCGGCAAGGTCCGTTACATCGGCTTCTCCGAATGGCCCGTCGACGGCATCCGCGCGGCGCTCGACGTGCCGGGCGTGGCGAAGTTCGTGTCGAGCCAGCCCCAATATTCGCTGGTCTGGCGCGATCCGGAGCGGGAGGTGATCCCGCTCTGCGCCGCCAACGGCATTTCCCAGATCGTGTGGTCCCCGCTCGCCCAGGGCGTGCTCACGGGGAAATACGATCCCGACTCGCCGCCTCCGCCGGGGACCAGAGCGACCAGCGAGGAGATGGGCGGCTGGATGGAGAGGCTGATGCAGCGGCCGCTGCTGAAGGCGGTGCAGCGGCTGAAGTCGGTCGCCGACCAGGCCGGGCTGACGCTTCCGCAATTCGCCCTCGCCTGGGTGCTGCGCGAACCGAACGTGGCCTCGGCCATCGTCGGCGCGTCCCGGCCGGAGCAGGTCGAGGAGAATGCGGCCGCGTCCGGCGCACGGGTCGATCCGGCATTGTTCACCTTGGCCGAGCATATCGTCGCCGACGCGAGGCCGGCTTGACCGCCGCCCCGGCGGCGGCGAGACCTGGCCCATGATCGAAATCCGGACGCTCGCTTTCCTTCTCGCCGCGGCCGCCTGCACGTCGGCGGGAGCGCCCCCCGAACGCTCGTCCCCGGCCGGGATCGCTCCGCCCGAGCCGGTGCCGGCGAGCCGGCGCTGGGCCGAGATCGCCGCCTGGACGCCGTCGCAGGTCCGCGAGATCCTCGACCGGACCGAAACCGCCCGCCTGGCGCCCGATCTGGCGCATCTCAGCGCCGGCGAGCGGACCGCGGTCGCCAGGCTCATCGAAGTCGGCCGCATCTTCCAGCGCGTCTACGAGATGCAGCGGCATCGCGACGCCGTCTCGGTCGCGGCGACCCTCGCCGAGGCGGACGATCCCCAAGCGCGCGACCTCGCCACGCTCTACCGCCTGTTCCAGGGTCCGATCGCGACTACGCTCGACAATCGCCGCGAGCCGTTCGTGCGGGTCGACGACGCACCGCCGGGCAAGAACGTCTATCCCTGGGATCTCACCCAGGCCGAACTCGACGCCTATCTTGCCGCCCATCCCGACCGGCGTGCCGAGCTCAGCGACGCCCGCTCGGTCCTGCGCCGCCAGGACCGGACGAGCCTTCGCCAAGACATCGATGCGCTGCGCCGCCATCCGGTGCTCGACGCTCTGCACCCGGGTCTCCGCCGCCGCCTGGAGATGCTCGCCGACCGGCCCGACGGCTCTCATTTCTACGCGGCGCCCTATGCGGTCGCTTATTCCGACGAGATGGTGCAGGCGCACGCTTTGCTCAACGACGCCGCCGCCGCGGTGGAGGCCGACGACGCCGCTTTCGCCCGCTATTTGCGCAACCGCGCGCGCGACCTGCTCTCGAACGATTATGAATCCGGCGACGCCTCCTGGATCACCGGCCGCTTCGGGAATTTGAACGCGCAGATCGGCGCATACGAGACCTATGACGACGAGCTGCTCGGCACGCGCGCTTTCTATTCCCTGAGCATCCTTGGCAACCGGCGCGTGGAGACCGATGCGCTGCGGCGGGGGATGCAGGGGCTGCAGGCGATCGAGAATTCCCTGCCTTACGAGCGCCGCAAGCGGATCCGCGAGGACATCCCGGTCGGCGTCTACGACGTGATCGCCGATTTCGGCCAGTCGCGCGGCGGCAACACCGCCTCGATCCTGCCCAACGAAACGTCGATCGCCGAGCGCTACGGCCGCACGATCCTGTTGCGCGCCAATATCATGCGGTCGCCGGAGATCTTCGGCGCGGCCGGCGGCAGCTGGAGGGCCGTGGTCGCACCCCAATTCGCCGCGCACCTCACCGCCGACGCCAATTTCCAGCGCACGCTCTGGCACGAGGTCGGCCACTATCTCGGCGTCGACCGCACCCGCGACGGCCGGGTCCTCGACGAGGCGCTCGGTGCCGACGCCAATTTGCTCGAGGAGCTGAAGGCCGACCTCGTTTCGCTTTTCGCGGGCGAGGAGCTGCGACGGCGCGGCTATTATACCGACGAGACGCTGCGCTCGCTCTACGCCAGCGGCATCTTCCGGACGCTGCAGAATGTCCGCCCGCGCCGCGAGCAGCCGTACCAGACGATGCAGCTGATGCAGTTCAACTGGTTCCTGGACCGCGGCGTGCTGCGCTTCGATCCCGTGAGCCGGCGCCTCTCGATCGACTATGGCCGCTATCCGGCCGCGGTCGCGGCGCTGCTGCGCGAAGTGCTGGCCGTGCAGGATGCCGGCGATCCGGCGCGCGCGCAGGCCTTCGTCACCCGCTGGGCGTCCTGGGACGAGGGACTGCACGGCCGCGTCGCCGCGAACATGCGCGCCGCGCAGCGCGTCCGCTACCGGCTGTTCACCTACGCCGCTCTCGGCGAATAACCCCCTGGCGGTGTTAGCGGGCGCTGTTGCCCTGCGGTGCGGTCTCGCCGGCGGGGCCGGTCGGCGGAGTGCCGCCTTCCGAACCCGGAGGCGCCCCGCCTCCCGAGCCCGGAGGCGCGCCGCCGCCGCCCTGCTGCATCATCTGCATCATCTCGAGCTGCTGGCGCTGCTCGGCGGTCAGGGTGCGGAAATCGACCAGGGTGACGTCGAATTCGAGCGTCGCGTTGGGCGGGATGACGCCGCCGGCGCCGGTCGCGCCGTAAGCGAGGTTCGGGGGGATGCGGATTCGGTAGCGCGCGCCCTTGTTCATCAGCTGCAGCGCTTCGGAGAAGCCGGGAACGACCGCGTTCACCTGCATCGGCACCGGCTGGCCGCGGCTCGAATCGAATTCGGTGCCGTTCTCGAGCCGGCCGACATATTCGACCAGCGCATAATCGTTGACGCCGACATTGGGCCCCTCTCCGGCCTCGATCACCCGATATTGCAGGCCCGAGGAGGTGGTCTCGTACGAGAGGCGGCCGGCCGTGTACCAGGCGGCGCCGGCGGCGAGCGCGACGAGGACGACGATGCCGAGCCAGAGCTTGAGCACCGACCCCTTCTTCAGCGGACGGATCGGAACGGCGGTGACGGACATCTTTAGGCTCCTAAGGGACAGTCACTTTCAGCCGGGGAATGGGCCATCTCCACGAACGCGGCGGGGAAAGTGACTGTCCCCTCCGACCGCGGGGAAATTCACTGCCCCCCGGGAAGCCTTAACGGGCGGTGCCGCCGCCGTCGCGCTCGGCGCGCTTGCGCTCGAGCTTGCGGGCGCGGCGGATCGCGGCGGCGCGCTCGCGGGCGCGCTTCTCGGACGGCTTCTCATAGTGGCGGCGCAGCTTCATCTCGCGGTAGACGCCTTCGCGCTGGAGCTTCTTCTTGAGCGCCCGCAGCGCCTGGTCGACATTGTTGTCGCGAACGAGAATTTGCATAAAGGCCTGTCACACTCCGGTTTCGAACGGTGGCGCCTGCGCCTTGCGGCGCCTGCCATCAACAACGCAAAAATGGGTTCGCCGCGAGACTGTTCCCGCGCCGTTGCGTCGGGCCGATACAGGAGAGCGGCCGCGGATTCAAGGCTTTCGGCGCTTCGGCTGAAAGTGGCGCCGTCGGCAATTGGGTGCGCAGGAGAGGTTCCGCCCACTCCCCACCCATGCGGGCTTTCCAATAGTATATTTGAGAAGTCATAAGCTTGCGATGAGCGATTCGCACCCGTTCGGCCTGACCCCGCGCCTCATTGCCCTCCTCCAGGACATGCCGCTGGAGGAGCTCGCCTTCGCCCCCGTGCCCGTCCGCGCGCGGCACGACGGCTGGACGGTCGAACGGCAGAAGGGCTTCATCCTGCGCCTCGCCCTCGGCGGCCATGTCACCCTCGCCGCGCGCGCGGTCGGCAAGACCCGCAAGAGCGCCTATCGCCTCCGCGAGCGGCCGGACGCGGCCAGCTTCGCCGCCTCCTGGGACAAGGCCGTCGGCTGGGGTCAGGACCGCCGGCTCGATGTCGGCCTCGAACGCGCTTTGTACGGAGAGCGGATCCCGATCGTCCGCAACGGCCGCTGCGTCGGCGAGGTGATCCGCCACGACAACCGCCTCTGCATGGCCGTGCTCAACGCGCTGGATCGGCGCGCCGCCGCCCGTCCCGAGCTCGGCCGGATCAGCGAGGACCTTTACGACCTTTTCGACGCGGCGCGGCAGGACAAGCGGCGTCCATTGGAAACAAAGGCTTTTAGAGGCTGAAATGAGTGTCCTTTGGGTCTTTTCAGTCCGCGAGCGGCCCGAATTCCGGCTGCTCTTTCGCCAGCCGCGCCCGGACCGCGGCGGTGAGGTCGGCGCTGACCAGGGTGCCGGCATTCCACATCGCGACGTGGCGCAGGCCCTCCTCGACCGGGCGGCCCCGGCTGTAGTTGAGGCTGAGCTTCGCGCCCGCGACCGCGAGCGGCGACTTGGCGGCGATCTCGCGGGCGAGCGAGAGGCCTGCGGCGACGGTCTCCTCGCGGCTCCCGGCGAGGCGGTTGACGAGGCCGTGGCGCGCCGCCTCCTCCGCGCTTATGCGGCGGCCGGTATAGGCGAGCTCGCGCAGGATTCCGTGCGGGATCAGGTGGCCGAGGCGCTGGAGCGTGCCGAGGTCGGCGGTGATCGCGACGTCGACCTCGGCGATCTGGAAGAAGGCATCGGCCGCGGCGACGCGCAGGTCGCAGGCCGAGACGAGGTCGACCCCGGCGCCGATGCAGCCGCCGTGGACCGCTGCCACGACCGGCGCCCGCGCCTCCTCGACCGCGTTGAACGCGTCCTGCAGCCATTTGACGTGGCGGAGGCGCGCCTCGGCGGCGCGGCCCGGATCGTCGGTGGGCGGGAACTGGCTGCCGGCATATTCGAGGTCGAGCCCCGCGCTGAAATGGCGGCCGCGTGCCGAAAGCAGGATAGCGCGCACCCGGCTGTCCGTGCCGACGCTGCGGAACGCCTCGCCGATCGCTGCGAACATCTCGCCGTCCATCGCGTTCAATTTGTCCTCGCGCGCGAGCTCGACATGGGCGACATGGCCCTCGATCGCGACCGCGACCCGCCCCGCCGATTTGCTTTCCATCGCGCGCCCTCCGCCTTTATGACCCGCCGCCGATGACCCGCTTTACCGTGAACGGCCAGGCCGTCCACTACCGGCTCGATCCCGAGACGCCCCTGCTCTGGGCGCTGCGCGACGCATCGAACCTTACGGGCACGAAATATGGCTGCGGCACCGGCCATTGCTGGGCCTGCACCGTTCACGTCGACGGCCGCGCGGTGGCGAGCTGCCAGGTCGCCATCGGCGCGCTCGAGGGAAGCGTCGTCACCACCGTCGAGGGCCTGGCGCCGGACCGGTCGCACCCGGTGCAGCAGGCCTTCGCCGCCGAATCGGTCCCGCAGTGCGGCTATTGCATTCCGGGAATGGTGATGGCGGTCGCGGCCCTGATCGAGCGCAGCGAAAGCCCGAGCGACGCCGACATCGACGCTTCCATCCCCAACATCTGCCGCTGCGGGGTCTATCCGCGGCTTCGCGAGGCGGTGCGCCGCGCCGCCCGGATGAAGCGCGGCGCCGAGCAGATCGAGGCCGCGCCGCCGGTCCGCGTCGAGCCCGGCGAGGCCGCGCGCACGGCGCCGTCGCTGGTGCCGCGCGAGCCGCGAGGCCCCGGGCGACGCTGATTCCTTTCGCCCGGCTGAAGCGGCAGTTCAGCTACCGCTCATCCTCGACCATGCACAGCCCGTCGCACGGAGGGGCGGTGGGTCCGCCGGAATTCAGGAGTGTGGCGATGCGGAAGGCATTGATCGGAATATTGCTGGCGGCGAGCGCGTCCTTGCCGGCGGCCGCATGGGCGGCACCCGACGACAGCGAGGTTCGCACCCCGCGCCAGGAGCGCGCGGTCCAGCGCACCCAGCGGGTCGAGCAGCGCCAGCAACGCCAGGAGGTCCGCCAGCAGGCGCGCCAGGACGTCGCCCGTCCGCGGATCCAGCAGCCCGATCGGCGGCAGGATTCGGGTCAGGCGGCCGGCACGCAGGGCCGCGGCGGCTGGAGCGGCCGCGGCGGCGACCAGAGCGGGCAAGGCTGGAACCGGGACCGGACTCCGAATTCTTCCGGCGGCGGGCAGTGGCGCGGCAATCAGAACGATCCGCGCTCGCAGCGTTACCGCCGGCCCGACGGCCAGGTCGACGGAAGCCAGCGTAACTGGGAGCACGACCGGCGCGGCGACAATCGTGGCGGCACCTGGAATCGCGACGACGACCGGCGCCGCGGGGACTGGAACCGCGACAATGACGGTCGCCGCGGCGACTGGAACCGCGACAATGACCGCCGCCGCGACTGGAACGGCCATCGCCGCTGGGACCGGAACGGCTGGCGCAGCGACCGCCGCTACAACTGGCAGGGCTGGCGCAACTCGAACCGTCACCTCTACCGCAACCCCGGCTATTACGCGCCCTATCGCCACTACCGCTATTCGCGGCTGTCGATCGGCATCGTTCTCGACCGGCTGTTCTGGGGCCAGAATTACTGGATCGGCGATCCCTGGCAGTATCGCCTGCCCGATCCGGGCCCCGGCTTCACCTGGGTACGCTATTATAACGACGTGCTGCTGATCGACACGTACAGCGGCGAAGTCGTCGACGTCATCTACGACTTCTTCTGGTAGGAGGATCGTTAACCGATCACTTCTCAATCCTAGGTGTGGGGCCCGTTATCGCAGAGCGATAACGGGCCCGGCTTTGTAGCTCACGGACAGCACACGCACCTCCCCAAGGGCGCTTCCCGACGGCTTCGTAGGCGGATCTGTTGCGTGGCGGCCGGCTTTGTGCTGAGTCCACCTCTTTAGTGTGGAGGGGGCCCACAATGGAAGTGAACTACGACGGTTTGCTGGCCGAATTGGAGCGTATAAATCAACCAAGAGAGCCAAGCGAACGCGAAGCTGAGGCAAGCCACATCGTCACATTGCTGAGCCAGCCCGAGGTCAATGATCGGCTTGCGGCCTACGGAGATGCGACTGTTGCAGGGGTCGGTGGCTCAGGCATTATCCTCCGTGCCCGTCACAATCTGTCGGGTATCGACCATGCGATAAAACTCCCGCGTGAGCCTATTTACCGAAAAGCGCTAGACGGCGACACGGCAGAAGTTGACCCCGAGCTGTCGGCGCTCGCTAAAATATCGCATCAAAATATAACTCGCCTATATGACTCTTTCCGAATTCCCGAAACTGGCTTGCATTGCGTGGTGACACAGTATGTCCCTAACCACGCTAGCCTAGACGAATATGCTCACAATCTTTGCTGCAGCACGATCTGCCGCTCATCCAAACGACATCTGAACACCGCCTTGGCTACTCTTGCTGACGTGGTCTACGCCGTGGTCGAGGCGATCACCTATATGCACGATACAGCTGGTCTACTTCACTTTGATCTAAAGCCAGACAATATTTTGGTTACACCGGACAATACGCCATTTATCACGGACCTGGGGTTCGCCCGTGAGTTTCACGCCCACAGCGCGGATGAGATTGTCCAAGTTGGATTTACATGGAAGTATGCACATCACCGACTGACTCAGCCGCACGATGGCGCACGCGTCAGCCGGGTTGCAGAAAAGTCCCGAATTCCCATCCGCGCCGATGAGCTGAGTCCAAAGTTTGACGTATACGCGTTCGGCCGGACCTTGCAGCAAGTGCTGCAGCGACTTAATATGGAATATGGTGAACAAATACATTCTCAGTACACCTTTAGTTATCTGCATTTGATCGCATGTTTGTGTCTCGATGGTACCAATAGCCGCGCTAGCGATGCGGCAGACTTTATTTCCGACTTTGCCATGGGCCTACCAGCAAGTTTGTTTGTTCGGAACAAGTTTCACGATTTTGGCGAAATCAAGTCGTGCTTGGGACGTCTAACGGGAAGGCAGCGTCTCGAAATTGTCCTCCCGGAAGTGGACCGCTGGTTTGGTAGCACCATCAAGGTCTCGGACGTCGGATCTACAACTCTTACTCCTCGCGTCGAGTCTTTGATTAACCATCCTGCCTTGCAGCGCCTTAAGCGCGAGAAGCAACTGGGTATGCTGGATAACGTCTTTCCAACAGCAAGTCACACCCGATTTCAGCATGCCCTCGGTACGTACCACGCTGCTACACAGTATATTGCGGCGCTATATTATGATCCGGACAATCCAGTTTTTCGTGCTCTATTTGATGCGGAGCAGTGTGCTATTGTCCTTGTCAGCGCGCTTTGCCATGACCTTGGCCAAACAGCATATGGTCACGAGCTTGAAGAAGTGGATAAAAAGGAATTTGATCATGAGCGTTTGGTTGGCCCAATCATGTCGTCGGGCACCTTTCGGACGATGTCCGGACGGACGTTAAAGCAGCTGATTGAACATGATGGCGACGATGGATGGGGATTGGCCTGTACGAAGATCCTTGACTTTTTGTCTGGTCAACACCTGGATCAGTACTCGTTAGGACATATTCTCCATGACATGCTGGATAGCCAAATCGATGCGGATAAGTTCGACTATCTGATTAGGGACTCCGTCGAGAGCCGAGTGAGCTACGGTCACGGTATCGACCACGAAAGATTCTTGCGCTCCCTCACTACGTATGTTGACGACAAGGGGTCGCTACGCCTCGCCGTGAAGCAGAAGGGTGCGGCTAGCGCTGAGGCGTTCATCCAGGCTCGCTATCAGCTCTACCAGTCCTTATACTGGCACCACACGTTCCGAGCGACGAAGGCGATGCTCCTTGAAGCAGTTCGCCTAATAATTGAGGACCTTCGGGAGGCTAACCAAGCGGAGCTCTTTACTGACCGGGCCGTCCTTCGCGAGGAATATGCCCGGTATGTGATTGGCCTTGATCCGAGCACGCTACCGGACACTGGCCACATCTCAAAAAAGGGTGTCGGAGGCGCCCGTCAGGTCATCGAGGGTCGGCTAAAGGATAGTTCGCGCCAGCAACTGCAAGCACCATATGACACAGACCTGACAATGAAGTTTTTGTGGTCCGTTTCCCGTGGAAAGGCACGATCACTGATTGAAGACCTTGTGGCACGAACGTATTACAAACGGATCTTTGAGATATCACCTACTCAGGTGACTCGAGCGCGTTGGCTAAAGTTACGGGAGCGGTTTCTTGATATTGGGTCGCGAAAGGCTATCCAGGAAAAGCTGCAGCTCGAATTGTATAATGCAGTGCGGAGTGCACTTCAGAGCAAGGCTGACGTGGTATTTTCACTACAAGTCGATCGAGCATTAGAGCGGTTTGAGGAATTGGCGGCTCGGAAGACTCTTTTCATAATGGATATGCCCCTCCGGGGGTGGTACGCGGCGGATGATGCTCCGGTGTATGTCAGCGATTACAAGAGGAGACATTTCCGCGCCAATGCCGCCCGCACGGAGGGCATTGAGCGTCGCGAGGATTTTTGGATTAAGACGATGGGCGATCTGATGGAGGGCATCGCTTATGTCCGAGTTTTTTGTGAGCCGGAGGTGCACTCGTTACTTACGCGGGTTACGACGGGCGACGAGGTGCCAGACGCAATTTACCGTGCGGTTCCGGAGTTGAGCGGCTAAGCACTATTTGCCGCGCGTTCGCCGAAGCAAAGCAAGATCCAGATCTTCGACGAGGAGGTCCGGGCTTTTGCCTTGCATGGGGCGGGGCGGCTGGCGCATGGGAAAGCGCTTTCCGCAAGGCCTGCGAGGTCCCGCCGATGCTCTCCCGCCTCCTGATCCTTTTCTCCTCGCTAATCGCCCTCGCCTCACCTGCCGCCGCGCAGACCGTCGTCATCTACGCGGGCCGCGTCATTGCCGATCCGTCGCAGCCGCCGCGCGGCCCATCGACCATCATCGTCGTCGACGGCCGCATCCAAAGCGTCGCCGACGGCCTCCAGCCGGCCCCCGCCGGCGCGCGGCTCGTCGACCTCTCGAACCGCACCGTCCTGCCCGGCCTGATCGACACCCACGTCCACCTCTCGGGCGATCCCGGCGGCGACTTCTGGCGCGAGGCGGTGGAACCGGACGAATGGTGGACCCTGATCGGCGTCCGCAACGCGCGCACCACCGTGCGCGCAGGCTTCACGACGGTGCGCGATCTTGGCTCGGCGCCGCGGGTCGGCTCCGTGCTCGCCCGCGCCACCGCCGAGGGCCTGATCGTTGGCCCCCGCATCGTCGCCGCGGGCCCCGCAATCTCGATCATCGGCGGCCATGGCGACGTCAACGGCTTCCGCCGCGAAGTGAACGAGGCGCTTTCGGCCCACAACACCTGCACGGGCCCGCAGGAATGCGCGGCCCGCGTCCGCCAGCTCGCGCAGGCGGGAGCGCAGGTGATCAAGTTCACCGCCACCGGCGGCGTGCTGTCGCAGCAGGCACGCGGCCTCGAGGCGCATTTCACGGACGAGGAGATGCGCGCGATCGTCACGACCGCGCATTCCCTCGGATTGCGCGTGGCAGCCCACGCCCACGGCGCCCGCGGGATCGAGGCGGCGGCGCGCGCCGGAGTGGACTCGATCGAGCACGGCACCTTCGCCGACGCGGCCGCGCTCCAGGCGATGCGCGCCTCGAACAGCGTCATGGTGCCGACGATGATGGCGCTGGTCGGGGTCCGCGAGGGCCTTGGCCGCGGCATCTACACGCCGGTCGTCGAAGCCAAGATCCGCGAGACGGTCGAGCATCTCGGCCGCGCCGCCCGTGCCGCCCGCGCGGCGGGGGTGCCGGTCGTCTTCGGGACCGACGCCGGCGTGTTCGCCCACGGCCGCAATGCCGAGGAGTTCCGGATGATGGTGGAGCTGGTCGGCATGAGCCCGGCGGAGGCGATCGCCTCCGCGACGACTGGCGCCGCGCGACTGCTCGGGCTCGAGAACGAGATCGGCCGGATCGCGCCCGGCCTCTCCGCCGACATCATCGCCGTGGACGGCGATCCGCTGGCCGACATCCGTCGGCTGGAGCGTGTCGGGTTCGTGATGGTGCGCGGCAGAATCGTGGAGTGAGCCAAATCCTATGACGATGGGTCCGGACCCCTATCGCGCCGCAGTCGGGGACTTCGTCCGCAACCGGCTGTCGCGCACGCCGAACGTCTTCCGCATGCCGGTCCGCGAGGCCGACATGTTCGTCGCGCGGGACTTCCTGCGGCCGGACGAGTGCACCGCCCTGATTGCCTTGATCGAGTCCAACCGGGTGCCGTCCGGGCTGCTCGCCGACCAGTATATTCCGGGGTTCCGCACCAGCGACAGCAGCAACTTCGACCGCGATCATCCCCTGGTCGCGTCGGTCGACGCCAAGATCAACGCCCTCGTCGGCATCCAGCCCGAGCACGGGGAAACCTCGCAAGGCCAGCGCTACGACGTCGGCCAGGAGTTCAAGGCGCACCACGACTTCTTCTACACGGACCAGAATTACTATCGTGAGGAGACGACGAGCGGCGGGCAGCGGACCTGGACCGCCATGGCCTTCCTGAACGAGCCGGATGGGGGCGGGCAGACTTTCTTCCCCGAGGTCAACGTCAGGATCACCCCGCGCGCCGGCAATCTCCTCGTCTGGAACAACATGGACCGGACCGGAGCGCCCAACCGCTACACCCTCCACCAGGGCTGCCCGGTGACCGCCGGGCTCAAATATGTGATCACCAAATGGTATCGGGAGCGCCCCTGGCGGGTCGGCCCCGTCGCAATGGACCCGATCGAGGTCAATGCGCCCCGGCGCCCCTGAATATTGAGGACTTTGATGACCACCAGGACCTTCCTGCTTGCCGCCGCCTCCGTCTGCGCGCTGTCCCTCGGGGCGTGCGCCACGCGCGAGGCCACTCCTGCGCCCGCCGCGGCCGAGGCTCCGGCTGCCGCCGCTCCCGACCAGACCCAGTCAGCCTCTCAGCGCCTGCGCGCTTTGTTCGCGCGCAGCGACGAGGACCTGCTCCGCCGCGCGCCTTTGGTCGGGCTCTACCGCGGCGACCTGCGCTATGCCGACCGCTACGGCGACTATCTCAGCGACGAATATTACGACCGGGAGCGGGCGGCGCAGCAGGCCGAGCTCGCCGCGCTCGAGGCGATCGACCGAAGCGCGCTGAGCCCGACCGACCGGCTCGCTTACGACGTCTTCCGGCGCGACAAGCAGATGGCGCTGCGCGGCCTCGCGCCCGAAATGCTGGCGCTCACGGCAGTGCGCCCGATCGACCATTTCTTCGGTTTCCACACCGCATTCGCCGACCTTTCGTCCGGCCGCGGCGCCGCGCCGTTCCGCACCGTCGAGGATTATGAGAACAACCTCCGCCGCTTCCCCGGTTTCGTCGGCCAAATCGACCTTGCCATCGAGCGCTTTCGCCAGGGGATGGCGACCGGCGTCACCCAGCCGCGCCTCGTCGTCAACAACATGATCGGGCAGCTCGACACTTTGCTCGAGCAGGGCGTCGAAGGCTCGACATTCTACCTTCCCGTCCAGAATTTCCCCGATACGGTGCCGCAGGGAGAGCGCGAACGGCTGCGCAGCGCGTATCGCGAGGCGATCACCGGTCAGTTGCGCCCCGCATTCACCCGGCTGCGCGATTTCCTCAGGACCGACTATGCTCCCCGTGCCCGGGACAGCGTCGGGCTCTCGCAGATGCCCGGCGGCGAGCGCCTCTACGCTTACCTCATCGAGGATTCGACGACCCTGCCCATGACCGCCGCGGAAGTGCATGCGCTCGGCCTCCGCGAGGTCGCCCGCATCCGCGCCGAGATGGATGCGGTCCGGCGCCAGGTCGGCTTCCGCGGAGACCTCCAGGCCTTCTTCGAGCACATCCGCACCGATCCGCGCTTCAAGCCGGCCTCGGCCGAGGCCCTCGCCCAGGGCTATCGCGACATCGGCGCGCGGGTCGATCAGCGGATCGCGAGCCAGTTCCGAACGATACCGCGAACCGCGCTCGAAATCCGCCCGGTGCCCGCGTTCCTCGAGCGCAACCAGGCCGGCGCTTACTACCAGCAGGGCACGCCCGACGGATCGCGCCCCGGCGTGTTCTTCTTCAACACCTACGATCTGCCGTCGCGGACCACGCCGGGGATGGAAACCCTCTATTTGCACGAGGCCGTGCCGGGGCATCATTTCCAGATCAGCCTCGCCCAGGAGAATGAGGCGCTGCCCAATTTTATGCGCTTCGGCGGCAACACCGCCTTCGTCGAGGGCTGGGCGCTTTACGCCGAGTCGCTCGGGCCGGAGCTCGGTCTGTTCGGCGATCCCTATCAGCGCTACGGGCATCTCGACGACGAGATGCTGCGCGCGATGCGCCTCGTCGTAGACAGCGGCATCCACGCCATGGGCTGGGGCCGCGACCAGGCGATCGCCTACATGCTCGCCAACAGCGCGATGGGCCGGACCGACGCGACGGCCGAGGTCGAGCGGTACATCGCCATTCCGGGCCAGGCGCTGGCCTACAAGGTGGGCCAGCTCAAGATCCGCGAATTGAGGACCCGCGCCGAGCGCACGCTCGGAGACCGCTTCGACGTCCGCGAGTTCCACGAGCAGGTGCTCGCCACCGGCGCGCTGCCGCTGACCGTGCTCGAACGCAAGATCGACGACTGGATCGCGAGCCGGCGGGAAGGCTAGGCGCCGAGCGCCTCGGCGATCAGGCGGCGGCTGTTGTCGATCCCGTAAAGGGCGATGAAGCCGCCCATGCGTGGGCCTTGGCTGGTGCCGAGCAGCGTCTCGTAGATCGCCTTGAACCAGTCGCGCAGCGGCTCGAAGCCGTGCGCCTTGCCGACCTCATAGACCTCGTACTGGATCGCCTCGGCGTCGGCGTCCGCCGGCAGGGCCGCCAGCCGTTCGTCGAGGTCGCGCAGCGCCTCCGCTTCCTTCGCGTCCGGCGGTCGCCGGCGCAGCGAGCCGGCGACGAAGTCCCGGAAATAAGCGAGGGCGTGGCCGATCAGCGCGTCGAGCTCGGGATGCGTTTCCGGCGAGGCGTCGGGCGCGTAGCGGCGGACGAAGCCCCAGAGCAGGTCCTTGTCGTCGGTCGACGAGACCGCGACGAGGTTGAGCAGCAGCGCGAAGCTGAGCGGCATCCGCGCCTCCGGCACCTCGCCGGCATGGACGTGGTGGACGGGATT
The DNA here is from genome assembly GCA_036388255.1 of Allosphingosinicella sp. Classification (GTDB taxonomy): domain Bacteria; phylum Pseudomonadota; class Alphaproteobacteria; order Sphingomonadales; family Sphingomonadaceae; genus Allosphingosinicella. The sequence goes on from DASVSD010000028.1 coordinate 32,006, forward strand.
GCCGAGCCTCTTGTCCCATTCCTGCTGCGGATAGGATGCGAGGAACTGATAATATTCGTCGACCGCCTTGGGGATGATCCCGAACGACAGCTGCTTCGCCCTCTTCGGCTCGCGGTAGATGTAGAAGCTGAGGCTCTCGGGCGGGGCGTAGGTCAGCCATTCGTCGATGGTGACGCCGTTGCCCCTGGTCTTCGAGATCTTCTCGCCATTCTCGTCGAGAAAAAGCTCGTAATTGAAGCCCTCGGGCGGCCGGCCGCCGAGGATGGGGACGATCTTCGAGCTCTGGATGACCGAGTCGATCAGGTCCTTGCCCGCCATCTCATAGTCGACGCCGAGCGCGTACCATCTGAGCGCCCAGTCGACCTTCCACTGCAGCTTGGCTCCGCCGGAGAGGATCGACTGCTCCACGGTCTCTCCGCTCTCCGGGTCGGCGTAGCGCACCAGGCCCGCCTCGGCGTCGACGACCTCGACCGGCACCTGGAGCACCCTGCCGGAGGCCGGGCTGATCGGGAGCACCGGCGAATAGGTCCGCCGCCGCTCCTCGCGCAGCGTCGGCAGCATCACGTCCATGATCGAATCGTAGCGGCGCAGGACCTGCCTCAGCCCCTCGTCGAAGCGGCCGGAGCCGTAGCAGTCGCTCGACGCCAGGAACTCGTAATCGAAGCCGAAGCGATCGAGGAACTGCCGCAGCAGATTGTTGTTGTGCGCCGCGAAGCTCGGGTGGCCGCAGCCATAGGGATCGGGGACGCGGGCGAGCGCCCGGTCGAGATGGTCGTGCATCATCTCCTGGTGCGGGACGCCCGGCGGCACCTTGCGCATCCCGTCCATGTCGTCCGAGAAGGCGATCAGCCGGCTCGGCCAGTCCGCCATCTCCGACAGCGCGTGGCGCACCATCAGGGTGCGGGCCACTTCCTGGAAGGTGCCGAGATGCGGCAGGCCCGAGGGGCCGTAGCCGGTCTCGAACAGGATCGCCTTCTCCCCCGGCCCGTCCGGATAGCGCTTGAGGATCTTGCGCGCTTCCTCATAGGGCCAGGCTTTCGAGACCAGCGCCGCCTCGCGCAGCGCGTTCGGGACGTTCAACTGTTGTCCTTTCGTTCCGGCGCGTCATATGGTTCGGGAATGGCGGCCTCTTTGCCCTATCCCGCGCTGCACGCAACCCATGGCGGCATCTGGCTCGCGCTCCCCGACGGGTCGACCGAAGCTCTCGGCCGCGGCGCCGCGATCGCGCGGGCGGCGGAGACGCCGCTCCTCATGCTCAACGCGCCGCTGGTGGGGCAGCGGCTCGGCTATCCGGAGATTTCGGGGCTCGATCTGCTCGAGCTGTTCGCCTTCGTCCATCCGGCGCGCTTCGCGGTGCCGACGCCGAGCGGCCTCGCCCACGCGCTTGGACTCGAGCCGCCGTCGAGCGACGCCGGCGCGGCGGCCTTCCTGCGCGAGGCGGCCGCTTCGCTCCTCGCGACGCTGGAGGGCGACTGGCCGGAGCGACAGGGGGCCTGGGCATCCGCGCAGTCGCTCTACCGGCTGCGCTGGCCGTGGGCGACGGCGGTCGCGCAGCGGCTGCAGCGGCCGGAGTGCGACGAGCCCTGGCTCTTCTCTCGCCTGCCGGAATGGGAGGACGCGCCGCCGCGCCCGCAGCCCAAGACGGTCAGCGTCGGCGAGGGCGACGCGCTCGAGCGCCTCGCCGGCCTGGTCGGCGTCGGCGCCGAGATGCGCATCGGGCAGCGCGATTATTGCGGACAGGTCGCCGCCGCTTTCGCGCCGCGCCGCGTCGAGGGCGAGCCCCACGTCATCCTCGCCGAAGCCGGGACGGGTATCGGCAAGACTTTGGGCTATCTCGCCCCCGCCTCGCTCTGGGCGGAGAAGGCCGACGGCGCGGTCTGGGTCTCGACCTATACCAAGGCGCTGCAGCGCCAGCTCGACCGGGAGAGCGGACGGCTGTTCGCCGACCCCGCCGAGCGCAAGGCCAAGGTCGTGATCCGCAAGGGCCGGGAAAATTATCTCTGCCTGCTCAATCTGGAGGACGCGCTGCAGGGCGGCTTCGCCGGCCGCGCGGCGATCCTCGCGCAACTGGTGGCGCGCTGGGCGGCCTATACGCGCGACGGGGACATGGTCGGCGGCGACCTTCCCGGCTGGCTGGTCAGCCTGTTCCGCCGCGCGGGCGCAACCGCGCTCACCGACCGGCGCGGCGAGTGCGTCTATGCCGGCTGTCCGCATTACCGCCGCTGCTTCATCGAGCGCTCGGCCCGCGCGAGCGCGCAGGCGGACCTCGTCATCGCCAACCACGCTCTGGTCATGGTCAACGCGGCCCGCGGCCGGGACGGGAGCAACCCACCGACCCGTTTGGTCTTCGACGAGGGCCATCACCTGTTCGACGCCGCCGATTCGACCTTCGCCACGGCGCTGACCGGACAGGAGCTGATCGAGCTCCGCCGCTGGATCGTCGGCCCGGAAGGCAAGAGCCGCGGGCGCCGCCGCGGCCTCTCGGCCCGCCTCATGGACGTCGCTTCCTACGACGAGGCCGGAGGCGCCGCGCTCGAAGCGGCGATCCAGACGGCCGGCGCCCTGCCCGGCGACCAATGGCTGCAGCGGATCGGCGAAGGCATGCCGTTCGGGCCGCTCGAGAAGCTGCTCGCGGCGGTGCGCGGCACCGTCTACGCCCGGGCCAGCGCGCAGGACGCCGGCTACGGCCTCGAGACCGAGCTGGCCGAGCCGGATCCGCAGCTGATCGACGCCGCCGCGCCGGCGCTGGAGGCCCTCGAGATGCTGCTGAAGCCGCTGACGGCGCTCGGGCGGCGGCTCGAGGCGGTGCTCGAGGACGCGCCCGACTGGCTCGACGCGCAGGCGCGGGCGCGGGTCGAGGGGGCGCTTGGGGGACTGGGCTGGCGCGCGCAGGCGCTGCAGGGATGGATCGCGCTCGCCGCCCGGATCGGCGGCCCGGCCGATCCGGACTTCGTCGACTGGCTCGCGGTCGAGCGGGTCGACGGCCGCGAATATGATATCGGGCTCCACCGCCGCTGGCTCGATCCGACCCGGCCGCTCGCCGAGATCGTGCTGAAGCCGGCGCACGGCGTCGTCGTCACCTCCGCGACCCTGCGCGGCGGCGGCGACTGGTCCGCCGCCGAGGCGAGGACCGGCGCGGTCCATCTCGCCCGCCCCGCCGGCCGCTTCGCCGCGCCGAGCCCGTTCGATTACGCCGCCAACAGCGAGGTGCTGATCGTCACCGATCTGAAGCGCGGCGACCTGCCGAGCCTCGCCGGCGCCTATTCGCGGCTGATCGAGGCGGCGGGCGGCGGGACTTTGGGCCTGTTCGGCGCGATCCAGCGGCTGAAGGCGGTTCACGCGCGGATCGCCGATCGGCTCGCCCGCGCCGGCCTGCCGCTCTACGCCCAGCATGTCGACCCGATCGACACCGGCACCCTGGTCGACATCTTCCGCGACGATCCGCGCGCTTCCCTGCTCGGCACGGACGCGCTGCGCGACGGGGTCGACGTCCCCGGCGAATCGCTCCGGCTGGTCGTGATGGAAAGCGTGCCCTGGCCGCGCCCGACGGTGCTCCACGCCGCCCGCCGTGCCGCGCACGGCGGATCGGGCTATGACGACCGCGTCGTGCGCGGCCGCCTCGCCCAGGCGTTCGGCCGCCTGATCCGCCGCGCGGGCGACGAAGGCATGTTCGTTTTGCTCTCGGCGGCGACTCCGTCGCGGCTGCTCGCGGCCTTCCCGCCCGGAGTCGCGGTCCGCCGCCTGCCGCTCGCCGAAGCGGTGGAGCGGGTGCGGGCGCGGCTTTCCACCGCCGGCGCTTTGCGGCATCAGGCCGTGGACTTGCGCGAAGGGGCCGAATGAAGATCCTGACTTTGCTGCGCCACGCAAAGTCGACCTGGGACGACCCGGTCGCGCGCGACTTCGACCGGCCCCTGAACCGTCGCGGGCGCAGGGCGGCGCATGCGATCGGCGCCGAGATGCGGCGCCTCGGCCTCGCCTTCGACACGGTGATCGCCTCGCCGGCGACGCGCGTGAAGGAGACCCTGGACGAGGTCGAAGCGGGCTATGCGAAGGCGCTCGGCGCCGCCTTCGACCAGCGCGTCTACCTCGCCGGCACGGACACGTTGCTCGAGATCGTCCGCGGCGCCGACGACGAAGCGCAGCGGCTGCTCGTCGTCGGCCACAATCCGGGCCTCGAGAGCCTCGCCATCGCGCTCACCCGCGGCGGCGGCCTGCGCGACGAGGTCGCGATCAAATATCCGACCGGAACGCTCGCCGAAATCTCGCTCCCGGCCGAACGCTGGCGCGAAATCGTCCCCGGCAGCGGAATCCTCACCCATTTCATCCGCCCCCGCGACCTCGATCCGGAGCTCGGCCCCGACGAGGACACCTACTGAGCCGGCGCCCCGGCGGCGCAGTGCCGCGGTCGCAGCAGCCTTCCCGAGCGGTTGACGCCGAGGTCGCCGCGTTCGGTGCGGAGGAGCAGCGTCCCGTCGCCGGCCAGCGCGAATCCGGTCGGGCGCGCGGGCAGGCGCAGCGGCCCCTGCGCGACCGCGATCGGCCCCCGCATCGACAGCCTCCATAAATCGCCTTCAGAGCCGCCGGCTGCATCGCTCGTGAGGACGAGCAAGGCGTCGCCCGCGTCGAACGCGGCGATAACGTTGGTGCCGAGAAGGCGCCGGACTGCGCCGCCTGGTTCCACGACGAACAGCCCGCCGTTTCGCCGGCCGGCGTCGAGCGCGAGGATTCGCTCGCCGCCGCGTTGCCAGTCCAGGGTCACGGCCGCGCCGCGGGAGAGCTCGGGAAAGGCGCTGAGCGCCACGACAGGGTCCTGCGACGGCTCTTCGAGCGCGATGCCGACCGTGCCCTGGTCCGGGCGGCGCGTGGGGACCGGCGCGCCCCGCCCGAAGCGCGCGAGGTCGTTCGGGCGATCGAAGCGGCAATCCCTGACCGGATCCACGTCCGCGCCGAAATTGAGGTTTCCGGCATAGCCGCCCCTGCGGTCCTCATCGGCAAGCTCGGGAAGCTCGAACGCGCCGCCGTCCAGCATGTTGAGGGCGCGGCGCGCATTGTTGCGCACCGGCAGATACCAATGATCGCGCGCGATGCGGGCGATTTCGGCGCGGGCCTCCTGCCCGTCGAGCTCGGCGAGCGCCCAGAGCGCATGATAGGCCGCAAGCCAGTCGCGCTCCGCGTCGGCGAGCACCGACCGCAGCGCCGGAATCGCCGGCCGGTAGCGGATGACCAGCGACGTGATCGCGGCTTCGATGCGCGCGCGGCGAAGCTCGGGCCGCGTCAGATAGGAGGCGACCAACGCCCCGGCGATGGGGCGGGCCGCCTCATTGTGATGCTGGATCGCGTCGATCAGATGGGCGGCCGCCCACTCTTCATTCTCGGTTCCGCGCGTGCCACGCAGGCGCCGCACGAGAATCGGCAGCGCGGCGCGATCGAAGCTGCCGATGAGCTGGTTTTCCATTTCCTCGCGAAGCTCGGGAGCGGCGGACGGCGAGGCGGCGACGTCGCGGACTACAGCCCTCGCCCGATCGGGCAGCGGGCCGCGAATTCGGCCCAACGCGTAGAGAATAGATTGCGCCTCGCGCCGCGAGCAGGCCTGGCGGCAAAGCTCGAGCCGCCCCAGCAGGAATGGCGCGGCCCGCTCCTCGAACAAAGGCAGCGCCGAGCGCACCGGATCGTCCGCGCCTCGCGCAACCCATGCCGCTTCGAGATAGCGAAGCCCTTCGTCGCTGCCGGTGCGTGCGATCGCATTCTCGACGCGCAGACCGCGCCGGTGCGCGGCGATCAGCGCGGGTGCGTGTCGTGGATGGAGCTCCTCGAACTGATCGAGCGCCGTCGCCGCTTCGCTGCGCACCGCTTCCGAAGGGTGCGCGAGAAGCGGGACGAGCGCCTCGGCGCCCGCGCGGCCGTGGGCGTAGAGCCGCTCCCCTATCCAGGCAGATGGCGGCCCGCGCCCGTTTGTCGCCACGCCGGTCAGGCGGGCGATGCAGTCCTCGACGGTTCCGCACGCCTCCGCTTCCTCCGTCGGCGTCTGGGCCGCGCCGGGCGAGGCGGCGGCGAGCAACCCGGCCGCCGCGGCCAGGAGCGCGCCCTTCAGACCACGCTCTCCGCCAGCGCTTCGGCGAGCGTGCGCCGGATCGCGCGCAGCTCCGCCACGGGAAGAGATTGCGGCGATTGGGCCGTCGGCGCCGGCGCGGCGTCTGCGCCGTCGGAACCGCGCGATGCCAGCAGTTGCTGCACGCCGCGGATGGTGTAGCCCTGTTCGTTCAGGAGGCCGTGGATGCGCCGGGCGAGCTGGACGTCGGCGGGACGGTAATAGCGGCGATTGCCGGCGCGCTGGAGCGGCCGCAGCTGCGGGAAGCGAGTCTCCCAGTAACGCAGGATATGCTGCGGGACTCCAAGCTCGCCCGCCAGCTCGCCGATCGTCCGGAAGGCCTGGTCGCTCTTGCCTCTGGCTTCGGCGGCCATGCCGCGGGCCCTCAGTCGCCCGCGATCCGCTCGCGCATGATCTGGCTGGCGCGGAAGGTGAGCACACGCCGCGGAGCGATCGGCACTTCGACGCCGGTCTTCGGGTTGCGCCCGATCCGTTCGCCCTTGTCGCGCAGGATGAAGCTGCCGAAGCCCGAGATCTTGACGTTCTGGCCCTCGGACAAAGCGTGGCACATATGATGGAGGATGCGCTCCACGATGTTCGCAGATTCGGCACGCGAAAGGCCGATTTCCTGGTGGACCGTGTCGGCGAGGTCAGCGCGCGTCAAAGTCCCGGCGTCGGGCCGCCTGATCGTCCCTGCGTCAGCCATTGGTCTTCCCTTTCCCCCCGGAGGCCGGCAAGTCTAGTCGAGCTTGGCTTCGAGCGCAATCCGCCATTGCGGCAAGGCTTTACTTAGTATCGGACGACCGCCGCGCCCCAGGTAAAGCCGCCGCCCATCGCCTCCAGCACGAGCAAATGCCCGGGCTTGATCCGGCCGTCGCGGACCGCCGTGTCGAGCGCCAGCGGCACCGACGCGGCGGAGGTATTGGCGTGTTGGTCCACCGTGACCACGACCCGCGCCGAATCGAGTCCGAGCTTCTTCGCGGTCGCGTCGAGGATGCGCTTGTTGGCCTGGTGCGGGACTACCCAGTCGACTTCACTCGCGACATGGCCTGCGGCCTCGAGCACCTCGTTGAGGACCGCGGCGAGGTTTACCACCGCGTGGCGGAACACCTCCTTGCCCTTCATCCTGAGCTTGCCGACCGTGCCGGTGGTCGAGACGCCGCCGTCGACGAACAGCAGATCGTTGTGGCGGCCGTCTGCGTGGAGCCGGGTCGCAAGGACACCCGTGTCTCCCGTCTCCTCGGCCTTGAGCAGGATCGCGCCCGCGCCGTCGCCGAACAGCACGCAGGTCGTGCGGTCTTCCCAGTCGAGCAGGCGGCTGAACGTCTCGGCGCCGATCACCAGAGCGTAGTCGGCCATGCCGCCCTTCAGCATATTGTCGGCGATGGAGAGGGCGTAGAGGAAGCCGGTGCAGACCGCGGCCACGTCGAAAGCGATGCAATCGTCGATGCCGAGCGCGGTCTGGACCCGAGTCGCGCTGGCGGGGAAGGTCTGATCGGGTGTGGCGGTGGCGAGCACGATCAGGCCCACCTGGTCGGGCGCGACTCCGGCCGCGGCGAGCGCCTTCTTCGCCGCCTCGAGCGCCAGCGTCGCCGTGGTCTC
>DASVSD010000029.1:0-52401 GCA_036388255.1 Allosphingosinicella sp.
TAGCCGCGGTCGAACTGCATGCCCTCGACGACGTCGAGCTCGAACTCGAGGCCCTTGGCCTCCTCGACCGTGATCACGCCTTCCTTGCCGACCTTCTCCATCGCCTCGGCGATTTTCTCGCCGACGACGGTGTCGCCGTTGGCGGAGATGATGCCGACCTGGGCGATCTCGTTGGAGCCGGCGACCGGCTTCGAACGGGCGGCGAGGTCCGCGACGACCTTGGTGACGGCGAGATCGATGCCGCGCTTGAGGTCCATCGGGTTCATTCCCGCGGCGACCGACTTCATGCCCTCGCGGACGATCGACTGGGCGAGGACGGTGGCGGTGGTGGTGCCGTCGCCGGCGAGGTCGTTGGTCTTGGACGCGACCTCGCGCAGCATCTGCGCGCCCATATTCTCGAACTTGTCCTTGAGCTCGATCTCCTTGGCGACGGTGACGCCGTCCTTGGTGATGCGCGGGCTGCCGAAGCTCTTGTCGAGGACCACGTTGCGGCCCTTGGGGCCGAGGGTCACCTTCACCGCGTCGGCGAGGATGTCGACGCCGCGCATGATGCGCTCGCGGGCGTCGCGGGAGAAGCGAACGTCTTTCGCTGCCATGTTGCTAGATCCTTTCTAATTCCGTGTGCTCCGGCGAAGGCCGGAGCGTTGCGCGCTGGGCTCCGGCCTTCGCCGGAGCACAAAGGGAAAGTCAGCCGACGATCCCGAGGATGTCGCTTTCCTTCATGATCAGCAGGTCCTCGCCGTCGAGCTTGACCTCGGTGCCGGACCATTTGCCGAACAGGATCTTGTCGCCCGCCTTGACGTCGAGCGGGGTCACCGTGCCGTCCTCGGCGCGGATGCCCGAGCCGACCGAGACGACCTCGCCCTCCTGCGGCTTTTCCTTGGCGGTGTCCGGGATGATGATGCCGCCGGCCGTCTTCTCTTCGGCCTCGACGCGGCGCACGAGCACCCGGTCATGGAGTGGACGGAAAGTCATGCGCGTCACCTCTTCTACTGTTGATGCCGCCGCATGGCCCCCTTCGAGGTGTCGCTGCGGCGGCGCGTTGAACTTTGTTAGCACTCACCGGGGGCGAGTGCCAATGCCGCCGATCTAGGGCTTGTTCATCGCGCGTCAAGGGCTCGCGACGGGGAAAGCGCCAGGATAGCCGCCCGGCGCGCGCCCTCGCGCATTTACAGTGCCGCAGGGCTGGGTTAGCGGCTCGGGCGGAAGCGGAGGCAGAGCGTGGCGCGCAAGATCTGGAAGATCCTGGTCGGAATCAAGGACGGGCTGGTCCTCTTGTTCATGCTGATCTTCTTCGGCCTGCTCTACGCCATGCTCTCGGCCAGCCCCCATGGCGACAGCGCGTCCGAAGGGGCGCTGCTGCTGGAGCTCTCCGGGCCGATCGTCGAGCAGACGAGCGACCAGGGCGCAGCCGAGATCGTGACCGGCGGCGCCGTCCGCGAGCACCGCGCCCGCGACCTCATCCACGCGCTCGACGCCGCGGCCGCGAACGACAGCATCCGCGCCGTGGTGCTCGACCTCGACCTGTTCGTCGGCGGCGGCCAGACGACGGTCGGCGACGTCGCCGACGCGATCGAGCGGGTCCGCCGCGCAGGAAAGCCGGTGCTCGCCTACGCGACCGGCTACAGCGACGACAGCTACCAGCTCGCCGCCCATGCGAGCGAGGTCTGGCTCAATCCCCTCGGGGCGGTGGTCGTCGCCGGCCGAGGCGGCGCCAATCTCTATTATGCCGGCCTGCTCGAGCGGCTCGGCATCACCGCCAACGTCTACCGCGTCGGCGCGTACAAGGCGGCGGTCGAGCCCTATACAAGAAGCGATATGTCGCCCGAGGCGCGCCAGGCGTCCCAGGCGCTCGCTGACGCCCTCTGGCAGGATTGGCTGCAGGACGTCTCCCGGGCCCGCCCCCGCGCGCGGATCGCCGATTATGCGGCCGCCACCACGGATCGGATCGCCGCAGCGGGCGGCGACATGGCGAGGGCCGCCGCCGACGCCGGCCTGGTGGACCGGATCGGCGACCGCACCCAGTTCGGCCGCCGCGTCGCAGCCCTGGTCGGCACCGACGAGGAGCGCGTCCCCGGCAGCTTCCGCACCGTCCGGCTCGACGCCTGGCTCGCCGACAACCCGCCGGAGCGGGCCGGCGGCCGGATCGGAGTCATCACCGTCGCCGGGGACATAGTCGACGGCGAGGGCGGCGGCGGAAGCGCCGGATCGGAGACCTTCATCGAGAATCTCGAAAAGGGCCTGCGCGAGCGGGATCTCGCCGCTTTGGTCGTGCGCGTCGATTCGCCGGGCGGATCGGTGACCGCCTCGGAGCGCATCCGCCGCGCCATCCAGTCGGTCCGCGACCGCGGCATTCCGGTCGTGATCTCGTTCGGCTCGGTGGCGGCGAGCGGCGGCTATTGGATCGCAACGGCCGGGGACGCGATCTTCGCAGAGCCTTCGACGATCACCGGCTCGATCGGCGTGTTCGGGATCCTGCCGAGCTTCGAAGGATCGCTGCGGCGCCTCGGCGTCGGCGCCGACGGCGTCCGCACCACGCCGCTATCGGGCGAGCCGGACCTGCTCCGCGGCCCCTCGCCGGAGATGGACCGGTTGCTCCAGATGGGGGTGGAGGCGACCTACCGCCGCTTCATCGGCCTCGTGTCGCGCGCGCGGCGCCTCGCGCCGCAGCGTGTCCACGAAATCGCGCAGGGCCGCGTGTGGGCGGGCGGGATCGCGCACCAGCACGGCCTGATCGACCGCTTCGGATCGCTCGACGACGCGATCGCGGAAGCCGCCCGCCGCGCCCGGCTGGAGGGCGACGCGGCCCGCCCGGTCTGGCTCGAATCGGAGCCCGGTTTCTGGTCGGAGATTCTGCGCAGCCTTGCCGGCGACGAGGCGGAGCAAGCGGGCGGACGCGACGTGTTCACCCGCCTCGCCCGCCGTCCGGAGGCCTTGCTCGCCGAAGTGATCGAGCAGGCCGAGACGCTCGCCTCGGGCCCCGCCATCCAGGCGCGCTGCCTCGAATGCGCCGCCTCCGCCCCGCGCGCGCCGCGGCGCGAGACGCGGTCGCTCGCCGGTCGGCTGCTGGCGCTGGCCGGCATGTGATCGTCCGGCCGGCGACACTCGGCGACGCCGCCGCGATCGCCGCAGTCTACGCGCCCTACGTCTCCGACAGCTTCGTCTCCTTCGAGACCGAGGCGCCGGACGAAGCGGAGATGCGGCGGCGGATCGAGAACGGCGGCCTGCTCTATCCATGGCTCGTCGGGGAAGCGGAGGGCCGCGTCTGCGGCTACGCCTCGGCCTCCCCCTTCCGGACCCGCGCCGCCTATCGCTATGCGGTCGAGACTTCCGTCTATCTGGCTCCCGCCGCTTGCGGCCGCGGCTTCGGCCGGGCGCTCTACCGACAGCTGCTCGACCTCCTCGCGCGTCAGGGTTTCACCCAGGCGATCGGTGCGATCAGCCTGCCGAATGCGCCGAGCGTCCGGCTCCACGAGGCGCTCGGCTTCACGCCGGCGGGCACCTATCGCGAGGTCGGATGGAAATGCGGCCGCTGGATCGATGTCGGGCTGTGGCAGCGGGCCCTCGCCCCGGCGACCGTCCCGCCCGCGGAGCCGAAGCCTTTCGCCGAAATCTGGGGCAAGTGATTCAGCGTTCGCGCGCGAGCTCGGCGGCCCAGTCGAGCGGCCCGTCGGCGAAGCGCCGGCGCAGCCGCTCGAGCGAGATCCTGTTCCCCTCGCGGAAGAAGCCGAGCAGCTGGCGTCCGGCCTCGGTGTCGGCATAGCCCGCGCCGGTGAGGCGGACCCGGGTGCGGCCGTCCCCGACCGCCTCGAGCTCGAAGATGCTGGTGACCTGCGAATAGGTCTCGAAATTCGGGAAGCGGGCCGGTGCGCGGACGGTCCGGAAGACGAGCAGGCGCTCCGGGACCGCGACGAAGATGCCCTGGACGATCGTCGTCGGGTCGCCGGATTGTGCGCCCGGCGTGTAGCTGGTCTCGATCGTGTACGGCCCGGGCATCCGCGCGACCGGGACCGCCCATGTCCGCCATCCCTCCGCGGTCGAGATCGCCTGCCACACTTCCGCCGGGGCCGCGGGGACGACGACCTCGTGAACGAGATCCTGGCCGCCGTCCGGACGCCGGCGGGAGGAGATGAGGACCGCCTCCTCGACCCGCGCATATCGAACCGTGCGGTTCATCGACGGCGCCTGGGCAGACGCCAGCACCGCCTCGAAGGCGTTTGCTGTGGGCCGCCAATGGGTGGAGACGGTGATCCGGCGGCCCTGCGGATCCGTGTAGCTCTCGTCGCCGAATTCGATTCGCCCGGCCTGCGGGCGCATGGTGCCGCGGCTGACTCCGCCGACCGAGTTCCAATAGGTATAGGTGACGACGTTCTGCGTCCCGTCCCAGCTGTAGATGGTCTCGCCACGATAAGGACGGGCGCCGCCGGTCACCTCGTGCCGGTCGCGGATATGCTGGCCGCCGTAGAGGCTCTCGAAGCAGTGCGTGTCCTGCTCGCCGTTCGAAAACGTCCCGCGCCAACAATGGCCGACGAGGAAGGCGAGCGGCTCCAGGCCCTGGCGGAGCGGCGCCGGCTCCGCGGCGAAGAAAGCGAAGGCGGCGAGGCTGGCTGTCAGCATGGTATCCCCTCTCTGGCCAAATGGACGAAATGGACGCGAAGCTGCGCCACCGCGCGGTCGAAAAAAGCGACGTCGCGATGGGTGCGCGCCTGCATGACGCCGCCTTCCATCACGCTCAGCACGAACTCCGCCGCGGCCTGCCGGTCGAGGTCGCGCGGGAGGCGATCGGCAGCCTCGTCGAGGCAGGCCCGGATCGCCGCCGTCCACGCGTCGAAATTCTCCGCCATGCGCTCGCGCACCGCCGGGTCCGGCTCGTGCAGCTCGAGCGCGAGGCTGCCGATCGGGCAGCCGTAGCTGCAGTCGGTGGCAACGATCAGCGACCGGTACTTTGCGAGCAGGGCGAAGATGCGCTCGATCGGGTCGTCTACGCCCTCCCATGCCGGATCGAGGAGCATCGGGCCGATGCCGTCCCGATAGGCCTCGAGGACCGCGACGAGCAGGTCCTGCTTGCCCGGGAAATAATGATAGAGGCTGCCCGAATTGACCTGACTGCGGCTCAATATATCGGCGATCGAGGTGGAGCCGTAGCCCTTCTCCCAGAACAGCTCCATCGCCGCCTGGACGATCCTGCCCCTCGTATCCCGCCCCGCTGCCTTCATGTTCACCTTGTTGATTGAACGATCAATCAAGTCAAGAGCGTCATGCGTGGTAGGTCGGAAGCGATACTCCGCGGGCGATGGCCCTGCCACGTAGAGCGAAGCCCGCGAGGGCTGCGACCGGGCCGGCAATCGCGCCGGGCACGCCGACCAGCAGCAAAGCGACGGTGAGCGCCGCGGCCAGCGCGGCGGCGGTGACGTAGAGCTCCGGCCGCATCAGGATCGAGGGCTCGCCGGCGAGCACGTCGCGGATGATGCCGCCGAGGCAGGCGGTGAGCACGCCCATGCCGATCGCCGGGATCGGCGCGACGCCGAAGGAAAGCCCCTTGGCCGCGCCGAAGCTCCCATAAGCGGCGAGGCCGGCCGCATCGAGCCACAGCAAGGCGCGCTCCGAAAGCCAGCGCCGCGGCGCGAACCAGGCGGCGAGCGCGGCGGCGATGCAGATGAGGAGGATCGCATTCTCCCGGATCCAGAAGACCGGCGCGCCGATCAGCAGGTCGCGAACCGTCCCGCCGCCGACGCCGGTGACGACCGCGAAGAAGATGAAGGTGACGATCGTGAGACGCTTCGCCGCGGCGAGCAGAGCGCCCGACAATGCAAAGACGGCGACCCCGGCAAGGTCGAGGAAGTCGAGGACGGGGCCGAGCGCTTCGGGAAGTTGGTTCGGCGTCACCGACGCTCAATAGTCGCCGCAGGGGCGCGCTACCAGCCGAGGAAGCGGCGATAATCGTCGGCTTCCGCGGGCGGCATCTGGCGGAGCAGCACACGGTTGGTGAAATTGCCCTGCATCACGCCGCTGCTCGTCCGGTAGCCCCAGTCGATGATACTCGATTCGGCGATCCTCACCCGGTCCCCCGGGCGATCGCTGGTATTGACCGGCTGGTTGATCAGGATGCCGGTCATCGGCGAGGCCGAGCGGTCGAGCGATACGGCCCAGACGAACTCGAACCGATCGCTGGGATCGATGTCGAACTTGACCATGAAGTCGCGGTCGCCCGCCTGCGGCGCGGCCAGGCGGCGGTAGAATGAAGGCAGGGTCCTGCGGCCCTCGGCGATGGCGGAATTCATCGCCGCATCGTCGTTGCGCACCTGGTAGATCGGCTCGTCGGCCTGCGCGGCAGCCGCCGGCGGACCGAGCGCCAGAGCCGCCGCCATCAATGCGTCTATCATCCCTCACCCCCCTGATTCGAAGCGGGAATTATAGCGGCATCGACGACGCTGTCACCGTCGCCGCGGGGCCTCGGCCGCGTCCTGCCAGCCAAGATATTCGCGCAACATGGCGGACTCGTCGCGAAGCATGCGGCCGATGAGGACCCGATAGGTATAGCCGCCCTGCATCACTCTGCCCCTGCGATAGGCCCAGTCGAGAATCTGCGTTTCCGCGATGGTCACGCGGTCGCCGGCGCTTGCGCGCGCCCGCTGGGGCTGGCTGAGGAGAATACCGGTAATCGACATCCCGGAGCGGTCGAGCTCCCTGACCCAGACCAGCTCCTCATCCTTTCCGGGAATGATGTCGTAGGCGACCATGAACTCACGCTCGTCGCGCGCGGGCTCGGCAAGGCGCTCGAGAAAGCCGGCCAGCTCGGCCCGGGCGCGGCTGCTGGCCGCCCGCATCTCCGGATCGTCCAGCGGGACGCTCAGCACGAGCTCGCGTTCCTGCGCGACGTCGGCCGAGGCCGCCTCGGAGCCCGCGATCAGCGCCATCCCCAGGAAGATCGCGCGCAAGCCAAGGACACAGCTGCTCAATTGCCGCTCTTTCTAGATATGGATCGGGAGCCCGGTTACCGCCATCGCCGCTTCCTTGACCGCTTCCGAATGGGTCGGATGGGCGTGGCAGGTATAGGCGATGTCCTCGCTCGTCGCGCCGAATTCCATCGCCTGCGCCGCCTGGGCGATCATCGTCCCGGCGACCGAGGCGACGATATGGACGCCGAGCACCCGGTCCGAGCGCGCGTCGGCGATGACCTTGACGAAGCCGTCGGCGTCGCGGTTCGTCTTGGCGCGGCTGTTCGCCATCATCGGGAACTTGCCGACCTTGATCTCCACGCCGGCTTCCTTCAGCTCCTCCTCGGTCTTCCCGACCGCGGCGATCTCCGGATAGGTGTAGACGACGCTCGGGATCACCTCGTGATTGACGATGCCGACCTGCCCGGCAAGGATCTCGGCCACCGCGACGCCCTCGTCCTCCGCCTTGTGGGCGAGCATCGGGCCCGGGACGACGTCCCCGATCGCGTAGATGCCGGGTACGGCGGTGCGGAAATCGTGATCGACCTCGATCTGGCCGCGCTGGTTGGGCGTGATTCCGGCCGCCTCGAGCCCGAGCCCGTCCGTGTTCGGGCGCCGTCCGATCGAGACCAGCACCACGTCGGCCTCGATCGCCTGCGCCTCGCCGCCTTTCGCCGGCTCGACCGTCAGGCGCACGCCGTCGGCGCTGCTGTCGGCGCCGGTCACCTTGGTCGACGTGCGCAACTCGAAGCCCTGCTTCTTGAAGATCTTCGCCGCTTCCTTCCTGACCTCGCCGTCCATGCCCGGCAGGATCTGGTCGAGATACTCGACGACGGTGACCTTCGCGCCGAGCCGCCGCCAGACCGAGCCGAGCTCGAGCCCGATGACGCCGCCGCCGATGACGACGAGATGACCCGGCACCTTCGCCAACTCGAGCGCGCCGGTCGAATCGACGATCCGCTCCTGGTCGATCTCGACGCCGGGGAGGGGCGTCACCGACGAACCGGTCGCGATGACGAAATTCTTCGCCGTGTAGCGCGTCCCGCCCACGTCGAGCTCCGTCGCAGAGGTGAACCGCCCCTGCCCCTTGAGCCAGGTCACCTTGTTCTTCTTGAACAGGAATTCGATGCCCTTGGTCAGCCCGCTTACGGCTTCGCGGCGCCCGGCATGCATGGTGTCGAGATCGAGCTCGACCGACCCGATTTTGACGCCCCATTTGGCCAGCGTGCCGTGGTTCGCCTCCTCGAACAGCTCGGAAGCGTGGAGCAACGCCTTCGACGGGATGCACCCGACGTTGAGGCAGGTCCCGCCCAGCGTCTCGCGGCTCTCGACGCAGGCCGTCTTCAGCCCGAGCTGCGCCGCCCGGATCGCGGCGACATAGCCGCCCGGCCCGGCGCCGATCACGATCACGTCGAAGCTTGGTTCACTCATCGGTAGAACTTTCCTTGGGCAAGGGGCGATAGCGGGTGCTTGACGGGCGGATGACGGCCATATGGCGATCCAGCCGCCCGGATGCGAGCGTCTCCAGAACTCGCTCCGCCATTGCGGGCTGCGCCGCCGGTTCGCAGCGGATGTAGATAATGCCTGGCGGCGGGGGCATGCCCTGGGCGTAGATCAGGTCAGAAAAATCTCGATCCTCCGTAACGATGAAGCGTCCCTCGCGTACCGCCAGGTCGAGCAACTCGTCATCCGTCCAAGTCCCATGATCCAGTGCGGCGCGGATGACTTCATGACCGTTTTTTTCCAGCGCCCGGGCGATTGCAGCTGCGATGTGGACATCCAGGAGAAGCTTCAAGCGGCTTTCGCCTGGGCGATCGCCACAAAATCTTCATCGTGCATGAGATCTGCAGCGAAGGCCGCAGCAGCCCGAACATGCTCCGGGAGAATGCCGGGATATTCCTCCGCCATCTGCTCCGCAGTCCAGCCCGCAGCCATCAGCTTCAGCACGAACTCCACCTTGAAGCGCGTGCCGCGAAAGATCGGCTTGCCGAAGCCAATCTTGGGATTCGAATAAATGTGCTCGCGCCAATCCATGGTCATAAGTCTATCAGAAGCCGGGTCGGGTCTTCCAGAGCTTCCTTCATGCGAACGAGGAAAGTGACCGCCTCGCGGCCGTCGACCAGGCGGTGGTCGTAGGTCAATGCGAGGTACATCATCGGGCGGGCGACGATCTGGCCGCCGCGCACCACCGGCCGCTCCTCGATCCGGTGCATGCCGAGCACCGCCGACTGGGGCGGGTTGACGATCGGGGTCGAGATCAGGGAGCCGAAGACGCCGCCGTTGGAGATGGTGAAGGTGCCGCCCTTCATCTCCTCCATCGTCAGAGTGCCGGCCTTGGCGCGCTGGCCGAAGTCGTCGATCGTCTTTTCGATTTCCGCAAAGCTCATCGCCTGCGCATCGCGGATCACCGGCACGACGAGGCCGTTCGGCGCCGACACGGCCACCGAGACGTCGACATAATCGTGATACACGATCTCTTCGCCTTCGATGGACGCGTTGACCGCCGGCATGTCCTTGAGGGCGAGGCAGGCGGCCTTCACGAAGAAGCCCATGAAGCCCAGGCGGATGCCGTGCTTCTTCTCGAACAAGTCCTTGTAGCGGCTGCGCGCCTCCATCACCGCGCTCATGTCGACGTCGTTGAAGGTGGTGAGCAAAGCGGCCGTGTTCTGCGCTTCCTTGAGGCGCTTCGCGATGGTCTGGCGCAGCCGCGTCATCCGCACCCGCTCCTCGCGCCGCTCGCCGGCGGCGGCGCGCGGCGCCGGGGCGGCGGCGGGTGACGGCGTCGGAGCAGGAGTGGGAGGAGTGGGAGCGGCCTTCTGCGCCTGCGCCGCGCCGAGAACGTCGTCCTTGGTCAGCCGGCCGTCCTTGCCGGTCCCCTTGATCGTCGAGGGATCGAGATGATGCTCGAGGACCAGGCGCCGGACCGAGGGCGAGAGGGTCAGATGCGGGCCATCCTCCCCACCTTCTTCGTCGCGGACCTCGATATTCTCGCCCGCCCCTTGCGGGTTGACGGGAGTCGATTCCGGCAGGGGTGCCTGTGTCGCGACCGCCGACGGCGCGCCCGCGCCGCTTTCGATCCTCGCGATCGCGGCCCCGACCGCCACCGTGTCACCTTCCGAGACCAGCGGCTCTCCCATCACGCCGTCGACCGGCGCCGGGACCTCCACCGCGACCTTGTCGGTCTCGAGGCTGGCCACCGGCTCGTCGGCCTTCACCGCATCGCCGGGCTTCTTGAGCCACTGGCCCAGGGTCGCCTCGGTGATCGATTCGCCGAGCGTCGGTACGATTATGTCGGTCGCCATATTGTCCTATCCGGCCTTGAGCTGCGGCGCGGCTTCGCTGCTATGGCCGAGCGCCTCCGCGATCAAGGCCGCCTGCTCCGCTGCGTGGCGCTTGGCGAGCCCCGTCGCCGGCGACGCCGCGGCGGATCTGCCGGCATAGACGGGCCGCTTCGGCTTCAGCCCGGCTTCCTTGAGGCGCCGCTCGATGCGCGGCTCGACATGCGCCCAATAGCCCTGGTTCTGCGGCTCCTCCTGCGCCCAGACCAATTCTTCGAGGTTGGTCATCCGCCTGAGGCGCGCGAGCAACGCCTCGCCGGGGAAGGGGTAGAGCTGCTCGATGCGGACCACCGACGTGTTCGCATCGCCCGCTTTGTCGCGCGCCTCGAGCAGCTCGTAGGCGAGCTTGCCGGTGCACAGCACCAGCCGCTTGACCTCCGCGTCGCGCGGCGCGTTCGGATCGGAGAGAATCCGCTTGAAGTGGCTCTCGCCGGTAAAGTCGGCGAGGCTCGAGACGGCCTGCTTGTGACGGAGCAGCGACTTGGGGGTCATGATCACCAGCGGCTTCCTGAAGTCGCGGTTCATCTGGCGCCTGAGGATGTGGAAATAATTGGCCGGGGTGGTGCAGTTGGCGACCTGCATATTGTCCTCGGCGCACAGCTGCAGGAACCGCTCCGGCCGCGCGGAGCTGTGCTCGGGTCCCTGGCCTTCGTAGCCGTGGGGAAGGAGCAGCACGAGGCCGGACGCACGCAGCCATTTCGCCTCGCCGGCCGAGATGAACTGGTCGACGATCACCTGCGCGCCGTTGGCGAAATCGCCGAACTGCGCCTCCCACAGGACCAAAGTCTGCGGATCGGCGAGCGACCAGCCATATTCGAAGCCGAGCACGCCGAACTCGCTCAAGGGGCTGTCGCGCACTTCGAAGCGGGCGGGGCCGATCTGGGTCAGCGGGATGTATTTGCCGCCGCTATTCTGGTCGACCCAGACGGCGTGACGCTGGCTGAACGTGCCGCGGCCGCTGTCCTGGCCCGACAGCCGCACCGGGTGACCCTCGCGCAGCAGGGTGGCGAAGGCGAGCGCCTCGGCGGTCGCCCAGTCGAAACCCTCGCCGCTCTCGAACATCTGTCGCCGCGCCTCGACGATCCGCCCCAGCGTCTTGTGGACGGCGACGCCTTCCGGAACGGTCGTCAGGATGGTGCCGACGGCGCGCGCCGTCTCCTCGGCGACGCCCGTCGCCACGTTCCGGCGCTCGGTGATCGCCTCCTGCGGGCGGTTGAGCCCCGCCCAGGCGCCTTCGAACCAGTCCGCCTTGTTGGGAAGGTAGGACCGCGCCGCGTCGAACTCGCCTTCGAGCAGCTGCGTGAACGCCTCCACCTGCGCGTCCAGCCAGCCCTTGCCGATCACGCCCTCGCGCTCGAGCCGCTCCGCGTAGAGCGCGGAGACCGGCGGATGCTGGCGGATCTTCGCGTACATGAGCGGCTGGGTGAAGCTCGGCTCGTCGCCCTCATTGTGGCCGAAGCGGCGATAGCACCACATGTCGATGACAATGTCGCGGTGGAAGCGCTGGCGATATTCGATCGCGAGCTTGCAGGCGAAGGTCACGGCCTCCGGATCGTCGCCGTTGACGTGCAGGATCGGCGCCTGGATCCCCTTGGCGACGTCCGACGGATAAGGCGACGAGCGGCCGAATTGCGGGCTGGTGGTGAAGCCGACCTGGTTGTTGATGATGAAATGGAGGCAGCCGCCGGTCGCATAGCCGGGGATGCCCGAGAAACCGAGGCATTCGGCGACGATCCCCTGGCCGGCGAACGCCGCATCGCCGTGGAGCAGGACGGGGAGCACGCTCTGGCCGCTCGCATCGCCGCGCGCGACCTGCTGGGCACGCGTCTTGCCGAGCACCACGGGATCGACCGCTTCGAGGTGGCTCGGATTGGGCACCAAGGAGAGGTGCACCCTGATCCCGTCGAACTCGCGGTCCGACGAGGTCCCCAGATGATATTTGACGTCGCCCGATCCGCCGACATCCTCAGGATTGGTCGCGCCGCCGGCGAATTCGGAGAAGATCGCCCGATAGGGCTTGCCCATCACGTTGGCGAGGACGTTGAGGCGGCCGCGATGGGCCATCCCGAACACCATCGAATCGGCACCGTACTGGCCGCCATATTTGATCACCGCCTCAAGCGCGGGCACCATCGATTCGCCGCCGTCGAGGCCGAAGCGCTTGGTGCCGACATATTTCCTGGCGAGGAACTTCTCCCACTGCTCCGCCTCGACCACCTTGACGAGGATCGCCTGCTTGCCCTCGGGCGTGAACCGGATCTCGGCCGCACGGCCCTCCATCCGCTCCTGAAGGAAGCGCCGCTCCTCCAGGTCGTTGATGTGCATATATTCGAGGCCGATCTTGCCGCAGTAATTGGCGCGCAGAATCTCGACCAGCTCGCGCACCGTCGCCTGCTGAAGCCCGAGGGCGCCGCCGAGCCAGACCGGCCGGTCGAGCGCATCGCCGGTAAAGCCGTGGAATTCGGGCGTCAGGTCTGCGGGCATTTCGCGCCTGACGAGGCCGAGAGGATCGAGGTCGGCGGCCAGGTGGCCGCGCACCCGGTAGGTGCGGATCAGCATCATCGCGCAGATCGAATCGTTGGCGGCGCGGCGCACCTCGTCTTCCGACTTGCCGGCCGCAACCGCGCGCTCGCCCGCTTGCTTCGACACGCGCTCGATCGTCTGCCGCGTCGGATCGAGGCCGGCATTGACCTCGTCCAGCTCGACCAGGGGCCAATTGTCGCGTGCCCAGCTCGGGCCCTCAACGCGCTCGAAGCTGCCTGGAATGTCCACTGAACTCATGCCTTCTTTGTCGCCATATCCCGGGAACGCGTGGGGACAGTTACTTTTCCGCACGGGCGGGGACAGTTATTTTTGCGCACCTCGCAGCCCGTATGAGCACCGGAGTGCGAAAAAGTAACTGTCCCCTCTAACCCCTCAGAAGCTCCGTCAGGGTCGTCCCAAGCTCAGATGGGCTCGGAGACACCCGGATTCCAGCCTCCTCCATCGCCGCGATCTTGTCCTCTGCGCCGCCTTTGCCTCCGGAGACGATCGCGCCCGCATGGCCCATCCGCCGCCCGGGCGGCGCCGTGCGGCCCGCGATGAACCCGACGGTCGGCTTGGCGCGCCCCCGTTTCGCCTCGTCCTTCAGGAACGAAGCGGCGTCCTCCTCGGCCGAGCCGCCGATCTCGCCGATCATGATGATCGATCGCGTCTCGTCGTCGGCGAGGAAGAGCTCGAGCACGTCGATGAAATCGGTGCCGTTGACCGGATCGCCGCCGATCCCGACCGCGGTCGTCTGTCCGAGCCCCTCGTTGGTGGTCTGGAACACCGCCTCGTAGGTGAGCGTGCCGGAGCGGCTGACGACGCCGACCGAGCCCTTTTTGAAGATGTTGCCCGGCATGATGCCGATCTTGCACTCGTCGGGCGTCAGCACGCCGGGGCAGTTCGGCCCGATCAACCGCGATTTCGAGCCGACCAAAGCGCGCTTCACCCGCACCATGTCCAGCACCGGGATCCCCTCGGTGATGCAGACGATCAGCGGAACCTCGGCGTCGACCGCCTCGAGGATCGAGTCCGCCGCAAAGGCCGGGGGCACGTAAATCACCGACGCGTCCGCGCCGGTCTCCCTCACGGCCTCCTCGACCGTATCGTAAACCGGCAGCCCGACATGGGTCTGCCCGCCCTTTCCGGGCGTGACCCCGCCGACCATCTTCGTCCCGTAGGCGATCGCCTGTTCGGTGTGGAAGGTTCCGGTCTCGCCCGTCATCCCCTGGGTGATGACTCTCGTTTCAGCGTTGACGAGAATCGACATCGGCACTCCTGCGCTCAAGTTCGACTACGACCCCCACGGCGCCCATCGGCTTCAGGGTCATGGTGACATCGTCGAGGCTCCAGACGGCGGCGCCGCCACTATTTCTCGGCCGTACGGCGGTGCGGTCGCGCAGCGCCGCGCGCATCGTCTCGAGCGTCAGGCCCGGGCCGGTGGGCCCCATCACCGTGCATCTGTCCGCCCCGCTCGCGCCGGCGAAGGTCGAGAGGATGATCATGTTGTCCGGGTGCCGGTAGCCGCGGATCGGCGGACCGGCCTCGCTCCGGATCGCGAGCACCCAGCCCGCGCCGGTCATCGCGGCCTCGTCGAACGCGCCCGCGCGAAGCTGGCTCCTGCAGATCTCGACCGCCGAGACGAGCATCGGCACGGTGACCGGCGCGGTGAGAAAGGCCGGCGGCTGCGCAGCCACGGGCGGCGCGCACGCGGCGATCGCCAGCCCGGCCGCGATCAGGCGCGCCCCAAGCGTCAATTCCTGTCTCCCCGCCGTCCGCGCCGGCGGCGCTCGCTTTGCTGGGGCAAGGCGATCATCATCCCCAGGCTGCGGACGATGACCCACTGGTCTTCGGTCGAATAGACGGTGAAGGCGCCGTCTCCCATCAGCATCGTCATCGTCATCCCCCCGGTGGCCATCGGCGGCATCACCTGCGCGCCGGTCATCCGGGCGAGACGGGCGACGACGTCGCGCGTGTCCGCGCCGCGCACCGCGACGCCGCACCGGCTCTCCACCCCCGCCGCCATGTGCGCCGGGCCTCGCGTGCGGGCGACATAGGTCAGGGTCGGCGCTTCGCTCCTCAGGAAAGTACCGGGATGATCGTAGGTGTTGAGGAGCCGCAGCGGCTCGGGAAACGCGCTCCATTCGAGCGGCGCGAAGCCGGCGGGCGCGTCCTCGCCCCGGAGGCAGACCCGGTCGAACAGGTCGAGGAGAGCCGCGGAATCGGCCGGAGCCGCGGTCGTTGCCTCCGCCGTTGGCGGCTGGGCCGCGGCGAGAGCCAGTGCGAACAGGGGCGAGAAAGCGGCCATGAGAGCTCCTTGAGGTGCTTCAGGCCAGACTCTGGTCGATGTTCCTGCAGGCGACCAGCAATTCCTTCACCGCATCGACCGAAACGCCGAAATTGGCGCGCGCCTGCTCGTCGAGCTCGATCTCGACGATCCGCTCCACGCCGCCGGCTCCGATCACGACCGGCACGCCGACGTAAAGGTCGTTCACCCCATATTGCCCGGTGAGAAAGGCGGCCGAGGGAAGCAGGCGCTTCTGGTCCTTGAGATAGCTCTCGGCCATTTCGAGGGCGGCGGTCGCGGGGGCGTAATAAGCCGAGCCGCTCTTGAGCAGGGCGACGATCTCGCCGCCGCCCGAACGGGTCCGCTGGACGATCGCGTCGATCCGCTCCTGGCTCGACCAGCCCATCTTGACGAGGTCGGGGATCGGGATGCCGGCGACCGTCGAATATTGGACGATCGGCACCATCGTGTCGCCGTGTCCGCCCAGTACGAAGGCGGTGACGTCGCGGACGGAAACCCCGAACTCTTCCGCGAGGAAGTGGCGGAAACGCGCGGAATCCAGGACGCCGGCCATGCCGACGACGCGCTGGTGCGGCAGGCCGGAAAATTCGCGAAGCGCCCAGACCATCGCATCGAGCGGGTTGGTGACGCAGATCACGAAGCTGTCGGGCGCGTGCGCCTTGATGCCTTCGCCGACCGCCTTCATGACCTTCAAGTTGATGCCGAGCAGGTCGTCGCGGCTCATGCCGGGCTTGCGCGCGATGCCGGCGGTGACGATGCAGACGTCGGCGCCGGCAATGTCGGCATAATCCTGGGTTCCGGTCAGCGCTGCGTCATACCCCTCGACGGGTCCCGCCTGGGCGAGGTCGAGCGCCTTGCCCTGCGGAATACCCTCGGCGACGTCGAGCAGCACGACGTCCCCAAGCTCGCGCAAAGCGGCGAGGTGGGCGAGCGTGCCGCCGATCATGCCGGCACCGATGAGCGCGATCTTCTTTCGAGCCATGAGCAGCTCCAGCCTTTCCTGGTCGGGGCGGGGCCGGCCGCGGGGAACGGCCGAGGAATGTGGCGCCCGCTTAGTCCCGCGGCGCCGCAGGGGCAACCGGGCCGGAGGCTTTTTTGGCCGCTCAATCCTCGCCGTGACCGCGGGCGAGATAGTCCTGCGACTGCATCTCGATGAGGCGGGAGGCGGTGCGCTGGAATTCGAAGGCGCCGTCGCCCTCAGGGTAGAGCCCCGCCGGCTCGGCGTCCGCGGCCGCGAGGAGCTTGACCTTATGCTCGTAGAGCGCGTCGACCAGGGTCACGAAGCGCGCAGCCTCGTTCCTGTTCTCGGGCCCGAGCTTCGGAATGCCGACCAGGATGACCGTATGGAAGCGCCTTGCGACGGCGAGATAATCGGGCGCGCCCCGCGCCTCGCCGCACAGCCGCTTGAACGAGAACACGGCGACCCCCTTGAGGCTCTTGGGCACGTGCAGGGTGCGCCCGCCCTGTACGGGAATGTCCTCGCTCGGCACGTTCGCCCGGTCCTCCGGCGGATAATCGGTAAGCCGGAAGAAGGCGGCGCTCAGCGCCTGCGTCGCCTCGGCACCGTTGGGGACGTGCCAGGTGGGAAAGCCGCCGAGCCGCTCGAGCCGGTAGTCGGTCGGGCCGTTGAGCGGCACCACCTCCAGCTCGCGCTCGATCAGCGCGATGAACGGCAGGAACAATTCGCGGTTGAGGCCGCCCTGATAGAGGTCGCCGGGCGGCCGGTTGGATGTCGTGATCACCGTGACCCCCTCTTCGAGCAGCCGCGAGAACAGGCGCGACAGGATCATCGCGTCGGCGCTGTTGTTGATCACCATCTCGTCGAAGGCCAGCAGCCGCGCCTCCGCCGCGATCGCGCGCGCAACCGGCGCGATCGGGTCCCCTTCCTCCTTCACGCGCTCCGCGCGCAGCCGCTCGTGCACCTCGAGCATGAATTCGTGGAAATGGACCCGCCGCTTCGGCTTGGCCTCGATCGCGGAAAAAGCGAGGTCCATCAGCATCGACTTGCCGCGTCCGACCCCGCCCCAGAGATAGACGCCCCTTTGCGCCGGTCCGTCACTTCCGAACAGGCGCGCGAGGAAACGCCCTTTCGGCTTCGGCCGGAGCTCCGCGGCGAGCCGCTCCAGCACCGCCACCGCCCGCTTCTGATCTTCGTCCGGCCGTAGCTCGCCGGCCGCGAGCAGGGCGTCGTAGCGCTCGGCCACCGCGGTCACGCGAGCTTCAGCCCTTTCCGCAGCGTGCCCGACCAGGCTGCGACGTTGTTCTCGCCCTGGACGACGAGGCCGCGCATGAAGGCGAGGCGCTTGGTCTCGCGAAGCAGCTCGACCGTCGCGTCGAGCGGTTCGCCGAGCCGGGCCGGCGCGAGGAACTGGGCCGAAAGGTCGAGCGTCACCGAATAAGCGATGTCGGCGCCGGCGAGGTGCCCCCCGGCGAACATCGCCATGTCGATGAAGGTGAGGATCGCCCCGCCATGGGCGACGTTGCCGAGATTGCTCTGCGCAAGGCCGGGGAACATCCGGCACCGGGCGAGGCCCTCACCCTCCCGGCGTACGAGCAACTTGCCGATGGTGGCGTTGAAGCGGTCCTCTTCCTCGATCTCCCAGGTCCACCAGCCCGGATGGTCGGGATCGGGCTCGTGGCGGATGCGGGGATGGATGGCGCGCTCGGTCATCGGGGGTGCAGTGAGGCGATTTCCCCTCCCTGACAAGGGAGGGGCTAGGGGTGGGTAGGCGAGCGCAGGCGAGACTTTCCCTGCGTCGGAGTGTCGCCCGGCTTCGCCGGACCCACCCCCGACCCCTCCCTTCCCGGGAGGGGAGACTGTCAGATCGCGCGCTCCACGAGCAGCTTCTTGGTCTCCGCGATCGCCTTGGCGGGGTTGAGGCCCTTGGGGCAGACATTCGCGCAGTTCATGATCGTGTGGCAGCGGTAGAGGCGGAACGGGTCCTCGAGCTCGTCGAGGCGCTCCTCGGTCGCGCCGTCGCGGCTGTCGGCGAGGAAGCGATAAGCCTGGAGGATGATCGCGGGGCCCAGGAAGCGGTCGGAATTCCACCAATAGCTCGGGCACGACGAGGAGCAGCAGGCACACAGGATACACTCGTAGAGGCCGTCGAGCTTCGCCCTTTGCTCCGGCGACTGCAGCCTTTCCTTGCCGTCGGGCGGCGGCGCCTCGGTCTGCAGCCACGGCCGGATCGAGGCATATTGGGAGAAGAAATGGGTGAAGTCGGGGACCAGGTCCTTGATCACGTCCATGTGCGGCAGCGGCGTGATCCTGATCTCGCCTTTATAATCCTCGATCGCGGTCGTGCAGGCGAGGCCGTTGCGGCCGGCGATGTTCATCGAGCAGGAGCCGCAAATCCCCTCCCGGCAGGAGCGGCGAAAGGTCAAGGTCGGGTCGACCTCGTTCTTGATCTTGAGGAGGGCGTCGAGGACCATGGGACCGGTATCGTCGAGGTCCAGTTCGAAATGGTCGTAGCGCGGATTCTCGCCGCTGTCGGGATCGTAGCGGTAGATCCGGAAGCTCTTCACCCGCTTCGCGCCGGCGGGCGCCTTATGCTCGCGGCCCCTGCCCTGGATCCTGCTGTTCTTGGGGAGCGCGAATTCGGCCATCTTCCATCCTTCTTTCGCCCCGTCCGATAGAGCGTGGGGCGGGCCGGCTCAATGCCCTTGGCGCCGCCGCCGCTCGAGCAGCGCGCTGGCGATCTCGTAGGTCCGGGCATTGTCGACGTCGATCGCCTGGGTGCCGTCGCGCACCACCAGGGGCTCGCCGCGGATGCCGAAGCGGCGCGCCATCCTCCTGACCGCCCAGTCGAGCGTCACCAGCCCGAACCGCACGAGAAGCAGGTTGAGCAGGCCGAACGTCTCGGCGAGCCGCTTCGGGTTCTTGGCGAACTGGCCGCCGCTGCGAAAGGCCTCGGCCACCTTCAGCGCCCGCGGCCCGTGGAAGCCGTAGAGGTTGCAGTTGGAATATGCGCCGCCGCGCAATTTGTAGAAACGCCGCTGCCCCTCGGGGTGCGCCGCGAGGACGGCCTCGCGGGTCGTGACGACCACCACCCCCTCCGCGCCCGCGTGCATCTTCGCCACCGCCGCCGCGGCGACGTCCGGCGAGAGCAGGACGTTGTCGGCGGTGGTGACCAGGATCGGCTCGTCGATGCCGTGGGCGGCGGCATAGACGCTGTCGGTGAGGGTCGGGGCCGACGGCACGAAGTCGACCGGTACGCCCAACTCGCCCTTGGCGCCCGCCACCGCGCGCGCGGCCTCCACCGCATCCTTCTCGATGCTGATGTGGATGCGGGTCAGGCCGGGGACGGCGGCGAGCGCGCGCAGCACCCATTCGAGCAACGGCTTGCCGACGATCGGCACCAGGCATTTGTGGGTGACGCCGAAGCGATCGGCCAGCGGATCGAGCCGCCCGCCGCGCTGGGCGGCGAGGACGATCGCGGTGAAGCCGCGCTCAGAGGAGGCCATGTCGCGCCAGGCTCTCGGCGAGGATCGTCTCGATCAGCTGCGCCTGCGACAGGCCGGCGAGCTCGGCGGAGCGGCCGTAGACCTTCTGCGACCACAGGTTCGCCTGGAGGTTCACCTCGAGGAAGTTCACCGTGCCCGTCTCGAGATCGACGCGGAACTCGAACCGGCCGTAGTCGAACGGCCTGAACTCGTCGGCCATCCTCCGCGTATGATCGGCGATGGTCGGCATCAGATCGGCGCCGTCGAAGGGCACCAGCCGGTATTTGCTCGCCCGGTCGACCAGGTCGCGCTTCTCGTAATAGGTGCGAAGATGGGTCGGATCGGCCTGCTCGAACAGCATCATCGGCATCACCACCGGCTCGCCCTCGATGGTGATCACCGGCACCTCGACGTCGCTGCCGTTGAGAAAGGGCTCGACGATCGCGTCGTGGCCCTGCGAGTGGATGTCCGCGACCGCGGCCTCCACTCCGGCCCAGTCGTGCGCGTCCTGGACGCCCCAGCTCGCCGAACTCGCATTGGGCTTGATCACCAGCCGCTCGCCCGCCGGGCACTTGTCCACCGTCACGGGGGCGCCGCGGCGATAGATCGCCCACGGCGCGGTCGGGACGCCGCGGGCGTGCGCGGCCATCTTGGTGAGGTGCTTGTCGTCCGCCATGCCGCGCAGGATCGGCGAGGCGCCGAGGAAGGGCAGGCCCACGCGCGTGCACAACAGGGGAAGCATCATCTCGCTGTTGAGGAACCCTCCGCGATTGAGCAGCGGGAACACGAAATCGACCTCCGGCTTGTCGAACAGCACATCGTAGCGGTTGGCGAGGCTGAGCTGCTTCAGCCCCAGCCCCTTCAAGATCTCCCGCACCTCGACATGATACAGCGCGTGGTTTCCGTCCTCCGGATGAAGCCCCGCATCCCAAAGCGCGTGCTTGGCGATGAACAGAATGCGCAGCCGCTCCTTGGCCTCTTCGGGAATGACGAGCGGACGGATGTTTGACACGGACAACTTCGCCTTTCAGGGGGAGAGCGCAGGCGGCCATAATCTCCCGGCCGCGTCGAGCCAAGAGCGAGGCCCGTGAGCGCGTACCACAAGCTTTCCGATGCGGCCGCAACTCAAATCATGACCGAGGGCGGCGACGCCCGCATCGTGCTCGACCCCGCGACCGGCCTCAACCGCTATTATAGCGCGCCGCGACCGAGCGAAGTCATCGCCTACGCGTCCTCGACCGCCAACGACGTTTCGACCGACGCGTTCGCGCATGTCGGGGCGGTCCTTGCGGAGCTCGCCGGCGGCCTCGACGGCGGCGCTTATGCCAAGCGGCTCGAAGGGCTGCGCGCGCGGATCCGCAGAGCCTATTCGTTGGCGCAGGACGTGGCGATCGTCTTCTCCCCTTCCGGCACCGACCTCGAATATGTCGGCCTGGCCGCGGTCGAGGGCCGCGGGGCGGAGGGGACGCACAACATCCTGCTCGGAGCCGACGAGGTCGGCAGCGGCTGCATCCACTCTGCCTATGGACGCTATTTCGCCGAGGAGACGGCGCTCGGCGTGGAGGTGCGGCCGGGCGAGCCGGTGCCAGGCTTCGGCGACACCCGCGTCGAGATGATCGACATCCCGGTCCGCGATCCTCATGGGCGGCCGCGTCCGTCGGCCGAAATCGCGGAGCGGATGGACTCGGCGATCGTCGGCGCACGCGCGGCCGGCCGCCACGTCCTCATCCACGCCGTCCACGGCTCGAAGACCGGACTCATCCTGCCCTCGCTCGACGATCTCGATGCGCTCTCCGCGCGCCACGGCGACGCCGCGACCGTCCTCGTCGATGCCTGTCAGGCGCGGATCACCGCCGACGCGATCGCCGACTATCTCGGCCGCGGCGCGATGGTGTTCGTCACCGGCTCGAAGTTCATGGGCGGGCCTCCGTTCAGCGGCTTCGCCCTGGTTCCCGCCGCGCTGGCGGACGCGGCGCCGCGGCTGCCGGAAGGGCTCGCGACGATCTTTGCCCGAGCCGAATGGCCCGCCGGCTGGCCCGGCGCCGAACGGCTGCCGGAGAGCGCCAATCCGGGACTGCTTCTGCGTCTCGAGGCCGCGATCTTCGAGCTCGAGCGCTTCCAGCTCCTGCCGCCCGAGACGGTGGAGCGAGTCGTCCTCTGCTTCCACGCCGCGGTCCGTTCCGAGATCATCGAGCCGACCGCCGCCCGCCGCGTAGCCCCCTATCCGCCGGGGGAGAGCGAGGAGGCCGAAATCCACCCGATCGAGATGCGCACCCTGTCGACCCTCGACCTCACCGGCCTCGGCAGCGGGGCGGCGACGTTCGAGGATGCGACCCGCTGGCACAAGGCGCTGCTCGCCCACGGCGTCCGCCTCGGCCAGCCGGTCA
The DNA here is from genome assembly GCA_036388255.1 of Allosphingosinicella sp. Classification (GTDB taxonomy): domain Bacteria; phylum Pseudomonadota; class Alphaproteobacteria; order Sphingomonadales; family Sphingomonadaceae; genus Allosphingosinicella. The sequence continues at coordinate 21,938 of DASVSD010000029.1, forward strand.
AATGCGTGAAGCTGCCCGACGGCAGCTGGGGCGCCACGCTTCGCATCGCCCTCTCGATGCCGCTCGTCGTCACGCGCGCCGGCCTGGACGACGCGGCGCTGGAAGCTTCCTTCCGGGGCGACATGCGCCGGATTCGCCAGGCCCTCCTCGCCGTCTCCGGCTAGCCGACAAAGAAAGGGGAGGCTGCCGCCTCCCCCTTCCCTTTCGATAAAGGTCGTGGCCGCCTAGGGCCGGATGACCGGCTTGCCGTCGGGCCCGAGCGGGGCATCCTCCGGGAACATCGGCATCTCGTCGTCGGCCATGACGTCATGGCCTTTGGCGAGCTCGGAATTGTGCATGCCGTAGACGAAATAGAGGACGACGGCTCCGAGCACGTACCAGCCGAAGAAGATGAGCACGTGCGACGGCACCGTGCTGATCAGCCACACGCAGGTCAGGATGCCCAGGGCCGGGACGACCGGATAGAGGGGCACCCGATAGCCGCGCGGGATGTCCGGGTGCGTGCGCCGCAGCCAGATCACGGTCAGACAGACGATCGCGAAGGCCGCGAGCGTCCCGACCGAGGTCGCATCGCCGAGGAAGTTGATGTCGAAGAAGCCTCCGGCGATCGCGACGGCGAGGCCGACGACCAGGGTGTTGACCCAGGGCGTGCGGAACTTCGGATGGACCCGCGAGAACACCTTGGGAAGCAGCCCGTCGCGCGCCATCGTGTAAAAGATGCGCGTCTGGCCGTACATCAGCACCAGGATGACCGAGGTCAGGCCGATGATCGCGCCGACCTTGATGGTCGAGGCGAACCAGGCCCATTGCGGCCCGAAGGCGTCGACGGCGACGGCGACCGGATCCGGCACGTTGAGCTGATTGTAGGGGACGATCAGGGTCAGCACGATCGACACCAGGATGTAGATCACGGTGCAGGCAACCAGCGAACCGATGATGCCGAACGGCATGTCCTTGGCCGGGTTCTTCGCCTCCTGGGCCGCGGTCGAGACCGCTTCGAAACCGATATAGGCGAAGAACACGATCGACGCGGCGCGCAGGATGCCGCTGACACCGAACTCTCCGTCTCGTCCGGTCGGCTCGGGGATGAAGGGATCCCAGTTGGGCGCGAACGTGCTCCAGTTCGAAAGGATGATGAAGCCGCCGACGAGGATGAAGGCGGTCAGCACCGCGACCTTGATCGCGACGATGACGTTGTTGACCTTGGCCGATTCGGAGACGCCGAGGCAGAGCAAACCTGCCAGCACCGCGCAAACGAGGAAGGCCGGCAGATTGAAGACGGTGGTGATCGTCGTGCCGTCGGCCAGCTCCTTCGGATAGCCCGCGGGGCCGGTCAGCTGCGGCGGCACGTGAATGCCGATGTCGGCGAGAAGGCTGACCATGTAGCCGGACCAGCCGACGGAAACGACCGAGGCGGCGAGGCCGTATTCGAGCAGGAGGAGCGCGCCCATCACCCAGGCGGCGAACTCGCCCAGCGTGGTGTAGGAATAGGTGTAGGCCGAGCCCGAGACCGGCAGCGTCGAGGACAATTCGGCATAGCAGAGGCCGGCGAAGGCGCAGACGATGCCCGCGACGACGAACGAGAGCAGGACGGCGGGGCCGGCGTGCAGCGCCGCGGCGTTGCCGGTGCGCACGAAGATGCCGGCGCCGATGATGCAGCCGATGCCGAGGAAGACGAGGTTCCAGGGCCCGAGGGACCGCTTGAGCTCGCTGGTTTCCGTTTCCCGCTGAACCTGAGCCACCGTCTTGCGCAGCATGATGCGCTGAAGCAGGCCTCTTCGCGGAGCACTCGCCATTCGGATCGCCCTTTCCCTGTTCTACGTGGCGCGGGAGCCTAGTCGTTAATCACCGGCCCGCAAGCGCAAAAAGGCTCAGCGCGCCAGCATCGGCCCGAGCGGCCGTCCGCCGAACAGATGGACGTGCAGATGGGCAACTTCCTGGCCGGCGTCGCTCCCCACGTTCGCGAGCAGCCGGTAGCCCGGCGCGACCAGCCCCTGTTCGCGCGCGACGCGGCCGACGGCGCGGACGAAGCCGGCAATCTCCGCGTCGGAAGCGTTTGCCGAGAAATCGTCCCAGGATACGTAACGTCCCTTCGGGATCACCAGCACGTGGACCGGCGCCGCGGGATTGATGTCGTGGAAGGCGAGCGCATGCTCGTCCTCATGGACCTTTCGGCACGGTATCTCCCCGCGCAGGATTCGCGCGAAGATGTTGTCGTCGTCGTAGGGCAGTGTCGCGTCGATCGGCATATCGCTCTCCTCGCGCCCGTTGATGCCGCGCACAAACGGGCGGTGCAACGCGCTTGACCCGTCCCCGCCGCGCGCTACCAGAGGAGGCGATGAGCGACGACGCCCCCGACAGCCTGATCCCCTACGATGAGATCGTCCAGGAGGCCCTGCGCGCGGTCGTCGGCCGCGTCCTCGGCGAGGTCGAGGCGACCGGCCTTCCCGGCGACCATCATTTCTACATCACCTTCAAGACCGCCGCGCCCGCGGTGGAGATCCCCAAGCACCTCGCCGAACGCTTTCCGGACGAGATGACGATCGTCATTCAGAACCGCTTCTGGGACCTCAAGGTCCGCGAGGACGGCTTCGAGGTTGGTCTGTCCTTCAACCAAGCGCCGGCCAAGCTCGTCATTCCCTTCGCGGCGATCACCGGCTTCGTCGATCCGGCCGTCAATTTCGCGCTCCAGTTTCAGGCCCAGGTCGAGGAGGGCGAGCCGCAGCCGCACGACGCCGCCGAGAACGATCCGCCGCGCGCGGAGCCGGTCGACGACGGCTCCAACGTCGTCTCGGTCGACTTCAGCCGGAAGAAGTGACGGAACGGCTTTGCCGGGCCGTCATCCCGGCGTAGGCCGGGATCCCAGCGAGGCCCGCCGTGACCTCTTGTCCTGAGATGCCGGCCTGCGCCGGCACGACGCACTGAACAGGGTACTGACATGGACTCCTACGGAAACACGCGCAGCGAGTCGGACAGCTTCGGCCCGATCGCGGTCCCCGCCGACTGCTTCTGGGGCGCGCAGACCCAGCGCTCGATCGAGAACTTTCCATTCGGCCAGCGCGAGCAGATGCCCTGCGAGATCGTCCACGCTTTGGGCTTCGTGAAGCAGGCGGCGGCGCGGGTGAACGCGAAATCGGGAGGCCTCGACGCCGAGCTGGGCGAAGCGATCCAGGCGGCAGCGGGGGAGGTCGCCGAAGGCCTGCTCGACGACCAGTTCCCGCTGGTCATCTGGCAGACCGGCTCGGGCACCCAATCCAACATGAACGCCAACGAGGTGATCGCCGGCCGCGCCAACGAGATCCTGACCGGCAAGCGCGGCGGCAAGAGCCCGGTCCACCCCAACGATCATGTCAACATGGGCCAGAGCTCGAACGACAGCTTTCCGACGGCGCTGCACGTCGCCGCCGCCCGCGCCGTCCATCAGCGGCTGATGCCGGCTTTGCAGACCCTCCATCGCAGGCTCGCTGCCCAGGCCGACGCCTGGGACCATATCGTCAAGATCGGCCGGACCCACCTCCAGGACGCCACTCCCCTCACCCTCGGCCAGGAATTTTCCGGCTACGCCGCGCAGATCGAGATGGGGATGGCGCGGGTCCAGGCGGTGCTGCCGCGGCTCCATCTGCTCGCCCAGGGCGGGACCGCGGTCGGCACCGGGCTCAATGCGCCCAAAGGCTTCGCCGCGGCCATCGCGAGCGAGCTCGCGAGGCTCACCCGCATCCCGTTCGAGACGGCGCCCAACAAGTTCGAGGCGCTGGCGAGCCACGATACCCTGGTCGAGCTGTCGGGGGCGCTGAACGTGCTCGCGGTCTCATTGTCCAAGATCGCCAACGACATCCGCCTGCTCGGCTCGGGCCCGCGCTGCGGCCTCGGCGAGCTGAAGCTTCCCGAGAACGAGCCCGGCAGCTCGATCATGCCCGGCAAGGTCAACCCGACCCAGGCCGAGATGCTGACCATGGTCGCCGCCCAGGTGATGGGCAACCATGTCGCGGTCACCGTCGGCGGCCTCCAGGGCCATCTCGAACTGAACGTCTTCAAGCCGCTGATCGGGGCCAACGTGCTGCGCTCGATCGATCTGCTCGCCACCGGAATGGAGAGCTTCACCGCCCGCGCCCTCGACGGGATCGAGCCGGACGAGCGCCGCATCGCCGACCTCATGAGCCGCTCGCTGATGCTGGTCACCGCGCTCGCCCCGGAGATCGGCTACGACAATGCCGCCAAGATCGCCAAGCACGCCCATGAGCAGGGCCTGACGCTGAAGGAAGCCGGCCTCGCCCTCGGCCTGGTCGACGAAGCGACCTTCGATCGGGTGGTCAGGCCCGAGCAGATGCTGGGGCGCTGAGGTCCGCGCGATGAGCCGCCCGGTCGGAGCCGCGGCGCTCTTCGTCGCGGCGATCCTGTCCCCGACGGAGGCGCAGGCCTGCAGCGCGGCGAGCGGCAACACCGCCTTGATCCACAACGCCCTGCCCGCCGATCTCGACGACAGGCTGATCGTCGCCAGGGTCGACGTCGAGTGGGCCGACACCGAAGCCCTCCATCGGGACGGCGTCACCGCCCGCGTGCATAGGATCATCCAGGGCGATTATGACGGCGAGTTGATGATCCTCTGGTCCGCCGACACGAGCTGCAGCCGTTCGTTCGAGAACGGCAGGTCGGGCCTGATTGCGGGGATCCCTCTCCGGATGGAAGGGAGCATCCTCGTCGTCGAGGCTTTCGAGGTCAGCCGCGCGAGCGGTTATCGGCTGCCGGACGGCTACACGGTGCCCGAATCCTATCTCGAAATCGTCCGTGAGCGGGAGGCCGCACACGCCTCGAAGCGCTAGTAGGCGCAGACCGAAAAATCGGGTCCGTTCCAGCAGGCGCGGTCGCGGCGCGAGCGGACGGCGGTGCCCCAGCGCGACGATATGCCGCGCGCGGTGAGGCCGCGGACCTCAGCCACGCCGGTCTCCTCCAGCGTGACGCTGATCGACGTAACCCCGCCCGGAAAGGCGCGGCCGCGGGGCGGGGCGACGCTGAAGCTGCCGCCCCGATCGGGCAGGAAGTTGCAGGGCCCCGTGTAGGTCGCGTTGCCGTCGCTGGCGACGACGCAGCGCGCCGGGCGGGCCTCGGCCGCAGCGGGAAGGAAGGCGGCGGCCGCGGCGAACGCGGCGAGCGTGAATGCGAGCCTCATGCCGCGAAATCTAACACCGCATCCGCTCCCCGTCACCCCGGACGCGATCCGGGGTCAGAAGCGGTAGTTCAGCCTCAGGCCGACATTGTCCATGCCCGGATTGTGCGGATCGAACAAAGTGGAGTGGCTGATGTGGATCCAGCTCGCCTCGATCGACGCGCGCTCCCCCACGTCGACGCCCACCGCCAGCTCGGGTTGGATCAGGATGCGCGAGCCGAGCGAACGGACCGGACGCCGGTCGAAGGAAGGCGCGGTGTGGACGGCGAGGCCGATCCCCGGCCGGATATAGACGGGCCCGCCGATCTTCCAGCTCAGCCCGGCCGCCGCATAATGCGCGTCCCCCGCGCTGTTCGCCGCCACGAAGGCATAAGGCGAGGGCGCGCCGACGACGCCGAGGCCGCGCAGCCGGTCGCCGCGCCAGCCGAGCTGGAAATCGACGCCCTCGCCGAACCCGCGAAGGTTGAGCGGCGAGTCGATGTCGTGCGCATAGACGCCGACGAAGACCTCGTCCGCCCGGGCCGGAGAGGCGGCGAGCAGCAGCGTGGCGAGAATAAAGGCGCGGACGATCATGTCATTCCTCCCGGGTGGACGCTGAACCGCCGCCATGCGGGCGGGTTCCGCTCCGGAACCGTCGGCTAGCCGCACGGTTGGTACGCCATGAGCGACGAATCCCTCAATCCAGGCGACGAGGCCGCGCCCGGCACGCCCGGCACCGGCGAGAATCTCTGCCCCCATTGCAACGGCAAGGGCCGCCATCCCGACGGCAGCGAATGTCCGGTCTGCGGCGGCACCGGCAAGGTCATCGAGGGCCTGGCGGGAGGCTGAGTCCGAGACCGTCGTCCCGGCGGAGGCCGGGACCTCAGGACGAGAAGTCGCGGGACCCCGTGGAGGGCGCCTGGCACGAGCGCTGGCGCGTCTCACCCGCCGGGATCCCGGCCTTCGCCGGGATGACGCGATCTGCTCACCCACCCCCCTGCCAAGCTCGGATCGCGTCATTCGGAGCGATCAGCATGAGGACGTTGAGCGTCAGATTGTCGCGGATCAGCGCCAGCGTCAGCAGCTCGAAGCCGACCGCCAGGGCCGCCGTCGCCCATATCGGCAGCCGCCGCGCGATCCCGAAGCCGAGGATCATCGACAGCACGTCGAAGACGGAATTGATCACGGCATCGCCGGTGTAACCGAGCGCCATCGTCGCCTCGCGATAGCGGTCGATGATCGTCGGGCTGTTCTCGAGCAGCTCCCAACCCGCCTCGATCAGCACCGCGCCGATCAGGCGGTCGCCCGGCGGGTTGCGGCGCAGCACCGCCCAGCCGAGCAGATAGAAGAGGAAGCCGTGGATGATGTGGCTCGGCGTGTACCAATCGGCGAGATGCTGGCTGTTGTCGGGCCCGTGCACCGTCCCGACCCAGAGCTTCACGGTGCCGCAGGTGCAGATCGGGACTCGCCCCATCCACAGGAGGATCGCGGCCATGATCGCGACCATCGCGAAGGCCGCGATCCAGTAGGGACGGGGAATGAGCGGGGCGCGGGTCACAGCATCTCCTCGATCTTCAGGACCGTGTTGTAGTTGCGGGCCGTGGCCGGCGAGCCGACGGCGCGGTCGATCAGCGCGGGCGTCAGCTTCGAAGTCCCGGCGCCCTGCGGATAGTGGATCCACAGCGCGTCGCCGGCACGCCGCACCTGCTCGCCGGCACTCGCTTTGGCGGAGATTGCCTCCTCGGCGCCCGCCGGCGGCGGCCGCTTGGAAAGGAGCAGCATCAGGCGGTTCGGCTCCTTCGCCGCGACCTCCGGAAACGGATTGGCCTTCGCATAGGCCCACCAGGCGGCCGCGCTTCGCACGATCACCGGCACCTCCAGCGCAAAGCGTCCGGCGATCGCACGCTCGAGCACGGCCTCCAGCTCCGCCCCCTTGCCGTCCGCCGAGAAGACGACGTTGCCGCTCTGGATGTAGGTCGCGACGTCGGCCCAGCCGAGCTCGCCGCAAAGGGCGCGAAGCTCGGCCATCGGCAGCTTGCGCCCGCCGACATTCACCGCCCTCAGCAACGCCGCGCACCGCCCCATGCCGCCACCTTAGCAGTGAAATCGCTGCCGTCTGCCCTTGACCTGAAGGGGGCGGCCAAGCCAATGGCGCCCATGGAAATCGCAGCCGCATTCAAGCGCAGGGGCCTGCTCTTCGTCCTTTCCAGCCCCAGCGGCGCGGGCAAGTCGACGATCGCCCGGATGCTGCTCGCGAGCGACGACGGCATCGCCATGTCGATCTCGGCCACCACCCGCCCGATCCGCCCGGGCGAGGAGAACGGCGTCCATTATCATTTCGTCGACGACGCCGGGTTCGATCGGATGGTCGCCGACGGCGAGTTCCTCGAATGGGCCTATGTGTTCGGCCACCGCTACGGCACGTTGAAGAGCGAGGTGCTGAAGGTGATCGAGGCGCACCGCGACGTCCTTCTCGACATCGACTGGCAGGGCACGCAGCAATTGAAGCAGGTCGATCCGGACATCGTGCGCGTCTTCATCCTGCCGCCCTCGATGGACGAGCTCGAGCGCCGCCTCACCGCCCGCGGCACCGACCCGGACGACGTCATCCGCCAGCGCATGGACCGCGCCGCTTCCGAGATCAGCCACTGGGCGGAATATGACTACGTCCTCATCAACAACGACGCCGAGAAATGCCGCGAGCTGGTCCACAACATCCTCAAGGCCGAACGCCTCAAGGCCACCCGCCGCGTCTTCCTCCACGATTTCGTGCGGGGCCTGATCGGGTAGGGACCCGCTCCGCGCGGTCCCCTCCCCCTCGAGGGGGGAGGGTTAGGGTGGGGGTGGACTCGTCACATGGGCAGCGCCTTCACCGCAGACTCCACCCCTCCCCAAACCCCTCCCCCTCAAGGGGAGGGGCTTTTAGCCGCGTAGCATAAGCGCTAATCTCCCACCCCTCAGGGGGGAAGCGCATCATGCTCAGCACCGGACGCACTTTACTCGGCGGCATCGTCGCCGGCATCATCCTGTTCGTCGTCGGCTTCGTCTTCTGGGCGACGCCGCTCGGCGAATTCGCCTACAAGACGGCGGGAGACGCGCAGGGTGCCGCCGTCCAGCTGTCCATGGCGCAGAACCTGACGCAGACCGGCACGGGCGCCTACATCATCCCCAACATGACGACCCCGCAGGGGGGAGCGGCCTACAGTCGGGGCCCGATCGCCGTCGTCCACTACAACACGTCCGGCTACTCGCCGGACGACATGAGCATGATCCTGCCCGGCTTCGTCATGGCGATCGTCTCCGGCGTCCTGCTCGCCCTCGGCCTGGCCGTGCTCTCGGGAACGCGCCGCTACGGCGAGCGCGCGCGGCTGGTCATCTTCGTCTCGGTCGCGTTCACCCTCTGGACGATCCTCGCCCAGCCGGTCTTCAACCATTTCGGCTGGGGCTATTGGGTCTATTCCTTCATCGCCGAGACCACCGGCCTGATCCTCGCCGGACTGGTGGTGACACGCTGGTTCCTGCCGAGTCCGGCCTACCGCCGCGACGACGACGCGCCGCCGGTTACGGCGTCGGGGCCTGGCCCAGCAGCCTGAGGAAGCGGTCCGCGGCTTCGAACTCGGCGCGGCGGGCGTCGAGGCGGGCGGTCGCCTCCTCGTCGGGGCCCCATTGCTCCGCCTGCCAGGTCTCGTCGAGCGTGGCCGCCGCCCAGGCGGCTTCGAGGCCGATCGCCTCCTCTGCGAGCGCGAGGGCGATCAGCAAAGAGCCCGAGACCGTGACCAATGGCGACAAGGCCGCCAGCGCAAAGGCGTCGCGCGCGAGGATCGCGTGGGTGAGGCGCGCGAGCGTGGCGGGCGGTTGGGGGCGGTGGATGATCCCGGTCACGATCTCGAAATCGACGTCGTAGCGCCGCCGCGCCCAGGCGAGGATCGGGTCCCAATATGCCGTCTGGCGCTGAACGAGGCTCGCCGGGCCGTCCGCGCGGTAGCAGAGGAGGTCACTGTCGCCATATTGCGCCAGGCTCGCCGCGAACGCTTCCTTGTCGGGCTCGACACGGTCGATCGCGGCATTGGCGAGGCCGGTCAGCGGCATCGTCCGCGGCTCCACCTTGTCGCCCTGTGCGTTCCATTCGCCGGCAAGCGCTTCCGCGAGCGCCGCGGTCGGCAGCGCCAGCGTCCGGCGCGCCGGAGTTTTCACCGGGCGTCCGTCGAGCAGTAGTTCGCCGCCGTCCGGCCCGGGCCGGACGGCCGCCTCGCGATAGAAGCGCTTCATCTCCCGCCGCGGACCCATTTGCGCGCGAGCCACCTCGGCCCGAGAAAGCTGATCGCCAGTCCGATCAGCGCCAGCGGGAAGCCGATCGGGGTGCCGCCCTCCACGATCAGGTCGCTCTGCCACAGAGCCAGCGCGAACAGCACCACGATCGTGCCGCCGATCCGCACCAGGTTGAGGAGGATGAAGCGGTTGCGCCAGAGGCTGTCGTCGTCTGGGGTCATGTGCTCGCCTTTGCGGTGAGGTGCGCCGCGGTTCAACGATTATCGGGCGGCGGATGTCCCCCAGCGGTCCCGACGAGTGCGGCCATTTCGTTTTCGCCACGGTCGGCCAGCGCCGTCGCGAGGCGCGCACGGACCTCGGCCGGCTTGTCCTGATCGATCTTCTTCGTGCCCCTCCACTCCGAGATCGCGATCTCGAAGCCGGCGATCGCTTTCAGCAGGCCCTCGAAGCGCCCCGGCGACATCTTGTCGCGGGTCCAGGGCCGCTTCGGCGCCAGCCGGGCCTCGCGCTCGGCGGACAGGTCGTCGAGCAGCCGCACCAGCGCGTCCTCGCCAAGCGGGTGCACGCGGCCGTTGATCTCCACGGCGACGTAGCTCCAGGTCGGCACCCGATCCTCGAGCCCGTAATCCTCCGGGCTGACATAGGCATGGGCGCCGTTGGCCACGAACAAGGCGTCGCAGCCCGCCGCCAGCGCCGCATGAACCTGGTTTCCCTTCGAGACGTGGAACCGCAGCCGCTCTCCGTCGAGCGACACAGGCACGTGGACCGCACGGAGCCCCGCCTCGGTCTGCACGACCAGGATGCCGAAGCCGATCTCGTGCACCAGAGCCGCCATCTCGTCGGGCTGGGAGATGTGGAACTTGCGGTTCGGGTGCATCAGCGCTGACCGCGCGACCGGCGCTCGCCGCGCCGCGCCTGGCGCCGCTCCTTCGCGGCCGCCGCTGCCGGATCGCGCTTCGGCGCCTTCTTCGACTCGTCCAGCGGCAGCTCGCCGAGCGCGGGATCGAAGCCGAGATTGGCCATCGTCTCCGCGAAATGCGCCGGCAGCTCGGCGGTGACGTCGACCCGGCCGCCGTCCGGATGGTCGATCCGGATCCGCCGGGCGTGGAGGTGGAGCTTGCGGCTGATCGATCCGGTGAGGAAAGCCTCCTGCCCGGCATATTTGCCGTCGCCCACGATTGGATGCCCGATCGCCGCCATGTGGACCCTGAGCTGGTGGGTGCGCCCGGTCAGCGGCTGCAGCTCGACCCAGGCCGCTCGGTTCCCGGCCCGCTCGATCACGCGATAGCGCGTGCGCGACGGCAGTCCGTTGTCGCCCTCGTCGACATGCATCTTCTCGCCGCCGGTCCCCGGCTGCTTGGCGAGCGGCAGGTCGATCAGCCCGTCCTCGACCTTCGGCACGCCGACCACCACAGCCCAATAGACCTTGCGCGCCGTCCGGCTCGAAAAGCTCTTCGAGAATGCGGCTGCGGCCCGCGCCGTGCGGGCGACGAGGAGCGCGCCCGACGTGTCCTTGTCGAGCCGGTGGACGAGCTTCGGCCGCCCCCTTTCGTCGCCGAGACCGTCGAGCAGTCCGTCGAGATGCTGCACCGTCTTGGTCCCGCCCTGGGTGGCGAGGCCGGGCGGCTTGTTCAGCACATAGGCCTGCGGGTCCTCGTGGATCACCATCTCGCGGACGAAGGATTCCTCGTCCGCGCTGAGCTCGCGCCGTTCCACCTTCTTCGGGGCTGCGGAGGCCGGCGGCTCTGCCGGGGGGACGCGGATCGTCTGCCCCGCTTCGATGCGGTCGCCCGGAGCGGCGCGCTTGCCGTCGACCCTGAGCTGCCCGGTCCGCGCCCAGCGCGAGACGAGGTTGAAGCTCGCATCGGGCAGGTTGCGCCTGAACCAGCGGTCGAGGCGGATTCCGTCGTCGTCGGGCGCGACCTTGAACTGGCGGACCTGCTGATCGTCGCTGGGAGGCATGCGCGGCGATGTAGCGGCCGGGGCCCGGCTCCGCCAGTGCCCCGGCCGTCTGGCCTCCCTAGCGGCCGTTATTGACGATGAGCGCCACTTCCGAGCCGCCGCGGATCGGCGTGACGATCACGTAATAGGCCCCGTTGCTGCCCTGGTTGACGCCGCCCAGCACATGATCCTGCCCCCGCGCCTGGTGCTCGGCCGAGAAGCCGGCCTGCACCGCGCGCTGATGATACCAGTCGATCACCCGTTGATAGGGGTCGGCAGTACGGAAGGTAACGACGCGGACGCGGCATTCGCCGCTGTCGTGGCCCGCCGCTTCGGTCACGCGACCGCCGGGATAAGGCGGGAAAGCGGCCGGAAGGCGGTCCGCCCATTCCATGCCGTAGCGGAAGTTCGGCGCCGCGCCGCGGGCGCTGCACTCGCCGCCGACGCCGGGCGACGCTGCATCGGAGACAGTCCCTCCGGACAGGCGGCGGACCTGCGCGGGGCCGCCCGCGACGGGATATTCGGCGCGGGTGGGGGTCTCGGGAGGCCGAACGCTGAGCCGGTTCGCCTGCTGCGCGAGATTGGGATCGGTCGCGATCTGATCCTCGAGCGCGCTGGTCAGCGCCGGATCGGCGTCGTTGAGCGCGAGCGCGTTGTTGGCGACGCTGTCCTGGCCGCAGGCGGCGAGCGTCAGCGTCGCGGCGAAAGCGGTCAGACGGAAGAGCATGACGGTGCTGCTGGGCATATTCGCTTCCTCATCGGGTGCGATCCTATGCCTCAAAGCTGCGAGCAATGGGTGAGCGGATATGGTTAAAGTACTGGAATTTCGTGGTTAACGCCGCTTCGTCCCGTCGCGGGACTGCCAGAAGGCGAAGGTTTCCGCCTGGACGCGCCCGATCAGCGACCGCGCTTCGGGTCCCTCCCAAGGCCCATGATAGCCACGATCGCGCGCCCCGCCGGCCACCCACCAGCCCTGCCCCGGCAGACCGTCGCTCTGGCGCACGACCAAAACGGCCAGCTCCGGCTCGCCCCGCGCTTCGGCCTCGGCGTCGATTTCGCCGAGCATGGCGCAGAGCGCCCGCATCTTCGGCCGCGAGAAGGAGTAGCCGAGCCGCTCGAGCAGTTCCGAATAAGTGAGTGCGTGCCCCGCTCGAGCGGCGGCGACGAGGTGGGCGCGGACCTCGGCCGGATCGGCGAGCCGCTCCGCCACGCGCTCAGTCGCGGTCGACGAGGATCAGCCGGCCGTCGGTCCCGGAGCCGCTGCCGCGGGAGAGCCGCACGGTCAGCGGCCCGCCATCCTGGCTGGCACCGGTGAGCACGATTTCGTTGCCTTCGCGCCGCGCGCCGGAGATCGAGAAATCCTCGCGCCGCGCCGGGTCCCGGTACCAGGCGGCGACCTGCTCCGGCGCCTCGGCGCTGACGAAGCGGAGCTCGACGCTGTCGCGCGCCGCGGCGTCGCTGCCATTGCCCTGGACGTGGAGGCCGCTCACCTGCGCGCCCGGCGGGAGCACGTCGCTGTCGGTGCCGGCGCGGGCGCGGCTGCGCATCGCATCGGGGACGTTGATGGCAATGTCGATTCCGGGCGCGCGGATCGAGAGACGCCCCTCCTCGGCCTTTCCCTCGGCGCCGGCCTTGACCTGCTCGGCCGCCTCCTGCTTCGCCGCCTCCTGCCGCTCGCTCTCGCCCGACGGCATCGAGCAGGCGCACGCGGCCGCAGCGCACAACAGAGCCGCAATCGGTCTCGGCGACATCGCCCTCTCCTCTCGGCTGCGAGACTATTCGCGCCGCCGCCGCGCCACAAGTGCGCAGCCGCTTGCAGCCGCTCATACCGGACCCTAACGCCCCCGCATGACGGACCAGGACCGAACCCGCCGCACCGGGCTGCTGCTCGGCCTCGGCGCCTATCTGAGCTGGGGCGTCCTCCCCCTCTACTTCAAGGCGGTCGACCACGTCTCGGCGCTCGAGATCGTCTGCCACCGGATCGTCTGGTCGCTGGTCTTCCTCGCGGTCCTCGCCACTTTCCTGCGCCGCTGGCCCGGAATCGGCGCCGCCGTCGCGACGCCGCGCGTGCTGTTGACCCTCGTCCTCACCTCGCTGCTGATCGGCGCCAACTGGCTGATCTGGATCTACGCGGTGGTCAGCGGCCACGTCCTCGAGGGCAGCCTCGGCTACTATCTCAATCCGCTGGTCAACGTCCTGATGGGCGTCTTCCTGCTCAAGGAGAGGCTGAGCCGGCCGCAGGTCGCCGCCGTCTTCCTCGCCGCCGCCGGCGTGGCGGTGCTCGCCGCGGGCGCGGGCAGCGGGATATGGATCAGCCTCAGCCTCGCGCTCTCCTTCGCCACCTACGGCTTCCTGCGGAAGATCGCCCCGGTCGATTCGATCGAAGGTCTCACCATCGAGACTGCTCTTCTCACCCCTGCGGCCCTGGCCTGGATCCTGATCCTCCATGTCCGCGGCACCGGCGGCTTTCTCGCGGGCGACGGCACGACCGATCTGTTGCTGGTCGCCGGCGGCGCGATCACCGCCATTCCGCTGCTGCTGTTCACCGGCGCTGCGCGGCGCCTGCCTTATTCGACGCTGGGCTTCCTCCAATATATCGCCCCCTCGCTCCAGTTCCTGCTCGCGGTGCTCGCCTTCGGGGAACGCTTCACCCTCCCCCACGCAATCTGCTTCGGCGCGATCTGGACGGCGCTGGCGATCTTCGTCTTCGAAGGCGTGAGGCTGTCCGCCAAAGCGCGGGCCGCCGACTGAGTTGCGCCCGCCGGCCGGACGGCCCATGCTGCGCAGATGAGAGCCTTCCTGCTCGTCGGCCTGCTCGCGACCGCCTGCGCGCCCGTGCCCACGCCGGAGCCGGCCCGCAGCGGCGGCAATCACCCCTGCTACGGCTCGACCCGCGACTGGCGGGCCTGGATCGACGCCATGCCCGGCCCGGAGAGGCCGGGGCTGATCGTCACCGGGACGGTCACCACCCCCACCGGGGGCCACCGGAGCGTCCTGACGCTCGGCCCGACGACGCGCAGCGATCCGCCGCAGCAATTCGTCAATCTCGAGATTCGGGCTCAGGGCGAGATCGTCACCGCCGCGGTCACGACCGAGGAGGTGCGGGCACGCTTCCCGGCGCTTCCGCGTTACGGGGCGGTCATCATCCTGTGCAACGGCCGGGAGGTCGGCCGCGTCAGCCCGGTCGAGATCGCCCACTGATCATGGGCGATCGCCTCAGTCGAAGGTCGCCGCCAGCGCCGGCCACAGCACCATCCCGATCCCGATCACGCTGACGAGGAAGATCAGGGTCCTGAGCTTCGGGATGCCGAACGCGTAGACCGGCAGATAGACGATCCGCGCCGCCAGCCAGACCAAAGCTCCGATCGCCGTCCAGCGATCCTCCAGCCCGGCGGCGTGGACGATCAGGATCGCCGCCGCGGCGATCGGGAAGGTCTCGAAGAAATTCGCCTGCGCCCGGGAGAGCCGGCCGACGATCGGGTCGGGCGGCGGCAGCGCCTCGTCGCGCGCGCCCATGTTCCAGGCCGTGCCATATTGCCGCGTCTTCACCCGCACCGCCGCGAAGACGTGGACCAAAGCGAGGACGCATCCCCAGGCGAGCACGACGAGTTCGGTGGACATGGCGGCAGCGTCGCATGATTCCTCCCCCTGCGCCAGCATGGGGAGGGGGACCGCACGAAGTGTGGTGGAGGGGTAACTTGCTCGGCCTGCCCCTTTACCCCTCCACCATGCTCCGCATGGTCCCCCTCCCCACCGCTTCGCGGTAGGGAGGAACCGGAGTGACAATCCGCAACTGCTGCTTCAAGCTCCCGCCATGCCCGCCTCGCATCTCGCCCCCGCTCCCGAGCCGGAGCTGGGCCTTCCCGGCTGGATCTATCGCGACCCCGATTTCTACGCCGTCGAGATGGAGCGGGTGATCCGCCCCTCCTGGCAGATCGTCTGTCACGCGAGCGACATTCCGGAGGCGGGGGACTGGAGGAGGCTCGACTGGCTGGGCGAGAGCATCGTCGTCGTCCGCGACGGAGATCGCGAGATCAGCGCCTTTCACAATGTCTGCCGCCACCGCGGCTCGCGGATCGTCGCCGGCGGCGAAGGGTGCGCGAAGCGCTTCACCTGCCCCTACCACGCCTGGACCTACGGCCTCGACGGCCGGCTGATCGGCGTTCCCCACCGGCCGGACTATCCAGGGCTTGATCCCGCAGCGCTCGGCCTGAAGCGGGTCGAGCTCGAGATCTGGCGCGGCTTCCTGTTCGTCCGGCTCGAACCCGGCGGGCCCTCCGTGGCGGAGATGATCGCGCCCTGCGACGAGGAGATCGCCCCCTATCGCTTCGAGGAGTTACAGGCGATCGGCCGCGTGACGCTGCGGCCGCGGCCGGTCAATTGGAAGAACGTCGCGGACAATTATTCGGACGGGCTGCACATCGCGGTCGCCCATCCCGGGCTCACCCGGCTGTTCGGCCGCGGCTATCGGATCGACGCTGAGGACCATGCCGACCGGATGAGCGGCGACCTGATCGAGCGGGAATCGGCCGTTCTTTCCGAGCGCGCCTACCAGCGCCTGCTGCCCCCGGCGGAGCACCTCCCCGAGAGCCACCGCCGCCGCTGGCTCTACGTCAAGCTGTGGCCCAACATCGCCTTCGACATCTATCCCGACCAGGTCGATTTCATGCAGTTCCTCCCGGTCTCGCCGACCGAGACCCTGATTCGCGAGATCGCTTACGCCCTGCCTGATGGCCGGCGCGAGATGAGGGCGGCGCGCTACCTCAACTGGCGCATCAATCGCCGCGTCAATGCCGAGGACACGGCGTTGATCGAGGGCGTCCAGGCCGGAATGGGCTCCCGCGCCTTTGAGCCCGGCCCGCTCGGCGAGAGCGAGGTCTGCCTGAGAAGCTTCGCGCGCAAGCTGAGGCGTCTGATCCCCGAGGCGCGCCTCCACGCGCCGCCGCCCGCCGGCTGGAGCCGTGGTCAGGCGGCGCGCTGAGGCCGGAAACGCCGTCGCTCGGGATCGAACGCGCAGCGATACCGGCCCTTGATCCGCTCGTTGAAGGTGCGGCCGGGAGAGGGTGCGTCGCGCAGCTCGTCGAAAGCCCGCGCGGGGACGCCGTAATAGACGTAGCGGCCGGTCGCCCGAAACCAGATGCTGAGCGATCCTTCCTCCTCGTCGTAACAGATTCGCTCGATCATCGACGATTTGAGCCGGGCCGCGCGCATGTCGCTGATTCTCCACCGGGAATCGCGCGACGACGAAGGGGCGACTCGCCCGTTCCGCCCGTGTCGCCGAGCCGAATCGATTCCGCGCTGGAACGAGTCCATTCCTCCCCGGAACGGGGAGGGGGACCGCACGAAGGATGGCCCCCCTCCCCGTGCCGGGGAGGAACTGCTATCGTCCCCCCATGAGCCGCGACCCGCGCATCGATGCGTATATCGCCCGCCAGGCCGATTTCGCCCGGCCGATCCTGGAGCATCTCCGCCGCGTCCTGCATGCGGCCGGGCCGGAGCTCGAGGAAACGATCAAATGGAGCATGCCGCACTTCACCTATGAAGGGCGGCTTTTCGCCGGCATGGCGGCGTTCAAGGGGCACGCCACCTTCGGGCTGTGGCAAGCGAGCGCCGTGCTCGGCGAGACCGGATCCGAGCGCGACGCCATGGGTCAGTTCGGCCGCCTGACCTCGGTGGCCGACTTGCCCCCCGAGGAGGAGCTCAAGGCGCTGATTCGCCGAGCAGCGGAAGTCGCCGGGGAGGGGCCGAAGCCGCGCCCGAAGAAGCCGCCGAAGCCGGAAGTCGCGACTCCCGGCGACCTGTCGGCCGCGCTCGACGCCAACCGCGCCGCGCGCGCGACCTTCGACGCCTTCCCGCCGAGCTGCCGCCGCGAATATGTCGAATGGGTGGTCGACGCGAAGCGACCTGAGACCCGCGCGAAGCGGATCGCCCAGGCCGTCGAATGGATGGCCGAAGGCAAACGCCGCAACTGGAAATACGAGAATTGCTGAGCGTCGCCGAAGGGGGATAATACGGCCGAGACCGTCGTCCCGGCGGAGGCCGGGACCTCAGCGCGCATTTGCCGGGCGCTTTGGCGCGCTCCACATAAGTCGGCGACATCTTATCATGAGATCCCGGCCTTCGCCGGGATGACGTTCCGGCTCAATCCTCCCCGGCGCTGACCGCCAGCACGAGCACCTCCTCGACGCGGCCGCCGGCCTCGAGCTCGACGACATCCCCCTTTTCGGCGCCGTCGAGGGCGCGGGCGAGCGGCGCGGTCCAGGCGATGCGGCCGTGTGCCGGATCCGCCTCGTCCTCGCCGACGATGGTGACGTCGCTCATCACGACGCCGCGGCGGATAGTGACGCGGGCGCCGAAGCCGGCGGCGGCCGGATGGGGATCCGGCTCGACCACCCGCGCGGTCGAGCGCCGCAGCGTCCAGTAGCGCAGGTCGCGCCGCAGCCGCGCCTCCTCCTCGCCTTCCGCCCCGGTCAAGGCGGCCTCGATCTCGGCGATCGCCGCGTCGATCAGCCGCGCGCCGCGGGGGGTGATGAGGTTCGGCGCCGCGCTCGCCAGACGTTCGGGCGGCGGCGGCTCGGGCGCGTCGTCCACTTCCTTTACGAAGGCGCGACTCACTCTCTGTCTCCTTGCAGGGCCAACGCGCGAGGCGGGCTTCGGATGCAAGAAATCGACTAAACTGTTGATCCGGAACGTTTATCTATGGTGCTGTCATCGCGCGGGCGGAGATATTAGAGTTTGTCGCGTGCGGCGCCTCGCTCTCCTCATGCTCTCCGCCTGCAGTTCCGGCGCGGAGGAGCCTGCGAACCGGTCCGCAGGTCCTCCCCCACCGCCGCCGGCGCCTCAGCAGGCTGTGTCGGCGGAGGACGAGGCGGCCTCCCGCGACGCGGCCGCCGCCGTCGCCCAATATTACGAAGCGATCGCCCGGCGCGACTATCCGGCCGCCTGGCGCCTCCGCGAGCCCAATCCCGGCGACACGCTCGAGCGCTTCGCCGCCGGTTTCGCGGCTTATGCGGATTATCGCGCGACCGTCGGTATGCCGACCCTCCCCGCGCGCCAGGACGGCGCCGTCTGGGTCGCGGTCCCCGTCCAGCTTTACGGCCGCCGCCGCGACGGCGCGCCGTTCGGCAGCGTCGGACGAGTCACCTTGAAGCGCGCGGCCGGGCAGGACAGATGGAGGATCGTGAGTTGAACCGACTTGCAACCGCGGCCGCCCCGGCCCGTTGGGAAGGACGGCAGCCATCTGGGAGGGAAGGATGAAGCAGCTGGTTCTCGCATCGGCCGCGGCGGCGCTCATCGCCGGCCTCGCCGCGTGCGGCGACATGGGCTCGGCGCCGGGCGACAACACGACGGCGAAGCAGAAGCAGATCCGCATCCGCAACCGCCCGCACGAGGAGCTGCTGGCCCTTCCGGACAATCTCCGCCGTGTCGGCCTCATCCGCGCCATCCGCCAGACGGGAAATCGGTGCCCGAAGCGGGTGGAGCCCAACCCCGTCCATCAGGGCGACTATCGGGGAATGGCGCTTTGGACGGCGCGCTGCGACAATAACAAGCAATATGCGGTCTTCATCGCCCCCAACGAGGACGTGCAGGTCCGCCGCTGCGAGGATATGAGCCGCCTCGGCCTGCCCGCGTGCCGGCCATTGCCGGAAGCGCGCCCCGACCCGCCCCGCCCGCGAGCACGTCCGAAAGCGGGGTGAGGGACGCTATCGAGCGCTCAGGCGCTCAATTGCACTGGCGGGTTTCGCGATATTCGCCGGACGCGCTCATCGTGCGCACGGTGACGCAGGCGCCGTCGCGCACTTCCTCGCGCCATGAGCCGTCGGGCTGGGTGACGCGGTTGCCGCGCGGCACGCGGCGGCCGTTGCGGATCTCGTAGGACCAGTTGGCCGGGGTCTTCGCCTCGGCCACGCCGCGCTGGGCGAAGGCCGGGCTGAGCGCGCCGATCGCGAGCACGAGGGCGACCGCTCCGCCGACGGCGAGCGTCAGATGCAGGGGCTTCATCGGCACGGACTCCTGTTTCATGCTGCAGATGCTACGCGACAACGCCTGAACGCAAGCTGAGTGCGATTCGCGGGCCTGGCGGCGGCCATGGATGCCGGCGCGACCGCTGAGCGAAATCTCCCTGAGGTCCCGGCCTTCGCCGGGACGACGAGACCTGCTGGCACGTTTTGTGCGAGACCGTCATCCCGGCGAAGGCCGGGATCTCAGGGGGAGTACGCACCGCCGCCTTCGCCGCACCCCCACGCCCGCTCCGCGCCCCCCTCCCAAGCCTCGGCCCGCCGCAAATTGCGGTGGATAAGTCGTTTACCCTCTTGGCGGCCGATTCGAGTTGAGGCACTATCGATTGTGGCGCTCCCAGGGGGGTCACGCTAATGGTTGTAGGCGTACGCTGCGATGCCCATATTGGCCGCATGCGCGAAAGGCCTGTCCTGTGGATATCGGGGACAAGCCGAAATGAGCCCGCCGCACCCCTTCGAATGCGCCTAAGGTGGGTCGAAACCTGCTGGAACGAATTGTGAACAAGGGGTAGGATGATGGATCTGTCGGGCAGCAGCGAAGTGGGATCGAGCGACGTGAGCCTCAGCGCGGCCGAAGCGCCGAAAAAGCCTGTCCCGAGCCGGGACGAGGGAGATGCGGCGAAGGCCGATTCGGGCGCCCCCAAAGGCGCCGGCGACAGCAGGAGCGTCTCGCCCCAGCTCTTCGCCGTCGAGGTCGACCGCAGCCGCGACGCCCTGCTCACCGATTTCGGCAAGGACACGCTCAAGGACCGCTATCTCCTCCCGAACGAATCCTATCAGGATCTCTTCGCCCGCGTCGCCTCGGCCTATGCCGACGATGGCGCCCACGCCCAGCGCCTCTACGACTATATCTCCAAGCTGTGGTTCATGCCCGCGACGCCGGTGCTTTCGAACGGCGGCACCGGCCGCGGTCTCCCCATCTCCTGCTATCTGAACAGCGTGCCCGACAGCCTCGAGGGCATCGTCGACACCTGGAACGAGAATGTCTGGCTGGCGGCGCGCGGCGGCGGGATCGGCACCTATTGGGGTTCGGTGCGCGGGATCGGCGAGCCGGTCGGCCTCAACGGCAAGACCAGCGGCATCATTCCGTTCGTGCGGGTGATGGACTCGCTGACGCTGGCGATCAGCCAGGGCTCGCTGCGCCGCGGCTCGGCCGCCTGCTATCTCGACATCTCGCATCCCGAGATCGAGGAGTTCCTCGAGATCCGCAAGCCCTCGGGCGACTTCAACCGGAAGGCCTTGAACCTCCACCACGGCGTGCTCGTCACCGACGCGTTCATGGAGGCGGTCCGCGACGGCGCCGAATGGACGTTGCGCTCGCCCAAGGACGGCTCGGAGCGCGCCACCGTCGATGCCCGCGCGCTCTTCCAGAAGCTGGTCGAGACCCGCCTCGCGACCGGCGAGCCCTACATCATCTTCATCGACAAGGTGAACTCGACCATGCCGCGCCACCAGCGCGAGCTTGGCCTCAAGGTCTCGACGTCGAACCTCTGCTCGGAGATCACGCTCCCCACCGGCCGCGACCATCTCGGCCGCGACCGCACCGCGGTCTGCTGCCTCTCCAGCCTCAACCTCGAGACCTGGGACGAATGGAACGGCGACAAGATGTTCGTCGAGGACGTGATGCGCTTCCTCGACAACGTGCTCACCGACTATATCGACCGCGCGCCCGCCGAGATGGCGCGGGCAAAGTACTCGGCGATGCGCGAGCGCTCGGTCGGCCTCGGCGTGATGGGCTTCCACTCCTTCCTCCAGGCGCGGTCGATCCCGTTCGAGGGGGCGATGGCGAAGAGCTGGAACATGCGCATCTTCAAGCACATCCGCGCCCAGGTCGACGAAGCCTCGATGATGCTCGCCAATGAGCGCGGCCCCTGCCCCGACGCCGCCGACATGGGCGTGATGGAGCGCTTCAGCTGCAAGATGGCGATCGCGCCGACCGCGTCGATCTCGATCATCGCCGGCGGCACCTCGGCCTGCATCGAGCCGATCCCGGCCAACATCTACACCCACAAGACCCTGTCGGGCTCATGGTCGATCAAGAACCCCTATCTCCAGAAGCTCCTCCAGGAGAAGTCGAAGGATTCGGACGGCGTCTGGTCGACCATCCTCGAGCGCGGCGGATCGGTCCAGCATCTCGATTTCCTCACGCCCGAAGAGAAGGACGTGTTCAAGACCAGCTTCGAGATCGACCAGCGCTGGCTGATCGAGCTCGCCGCCGACCGCACGCCCTACATCGACCAGGCGACCTCGCTGAACCTCTTCATCCCGGCCGACGTCGACAAATGGGACCTGCTGATGCTGCACTACCGCGCCTGGGAGCTCGGCATCAAAAGCCTCTATTACCTGCGCTCCAAATCGGTCCAGCGCGCCGGCTTCGCGGGCGGGGTTGAGGCCGACAACACGATCGACCTCAAGGAAATCCCGCTCGCGGCCACCACCGATTACGACGAGTGCCTCGCGTGCCAGTGACGATACACGTCATCCCGGCGAAGGCCGGGATCCCATGGGGTGAAGGGCTCAGGAGCTTTTCACCCGACGAGATCCCGGCCTTC
This sequence comes from Allosphingosinicella sp., assembly GCA_036388255.1. GTDB lineage: Bacteria > Pseudomonadota > Alphaproteobacteria > Sphingomonadales > Sphingomonadaceae > Allosphingosinicella. The sequence goes on from DASVSD010000029.1 coordinate 43,861, forward strand.
GCCGGGATGACGAGACAGTATCCCCGGGAGCGGGGAACCCGCGCTGACTCCCTTCGGCGCGGGCACTGGCGGGGGAGTGGAGACGAGCGGGTGGCTTCCGCCTGTCCGCATCAGAGCAAGCCCTGTGCCGCTCTCCCCTCCCCCGCCGGTTTTTGCCCCGCCGGTCTTTGAGCGCGCGCGATGGGCAGCATCTTCCCCCTCCTGACCTCCGGCATCGCGCTGACGATGCTGGGCGTGATCGTCCTCATGTTCGCGATCGTCCAGCTCGGCGCGAACTACAACCATGCCGGCTACAAGCCCGGCACGCCCGGCTACGCCCGCGCCCGCGACGGCCGCCGCTACGGCTACATGTCGCTCGCCGCGGCCCTCCTGCTCTTCGCCGCCGCCTGGTTCACCCCGCTCGGCGGGATCGTATTGATATGAAAGCGGTCAGGACCTCTCCGCATCTGGCTCCCGCCGCGCTCGCCCGGGCGCGTGCGCTCCGCCGCGACATGACGCCGGCCGAGCCGCGCCTGTGGTCCGCCCTTCGCGCGACGTTCCGCGACGCCCATTTCCGCCACCAGGTCCCGCTCGGGCCCTATTATCCCGATTTCGCGTCGCACCGCGCCCGGCTGGTGATCGAGGTCGACGGCGGCCAGCACTCGCAGGCGCGCGATGCCGAACGCACCCGCTTCCTCGAAGGCGAGGGCTACCGCGTCCTCCGCTTCTGGAACAACGAGGTCATGGAGAATCTCGACGGGGTTCTCCAGGTAATTGCCGCTGCCCTCCCTTCCCCCCTTGTGGGGGAAGGTGGCGCAAAGCGCCGGATGGGGGGTGCGCGGCGCAGCCGCGCGCCGGCCCCAAGGGCCGGCACCCCCACCCCCCGCCCTCCCCGCAAGGGGGAGGGAGCCAAAGGTCAACCTCCGGTTGGAGTTAATTAGATGCCTCTTCTCGAAGCCCGCAAGCAGTACAAGCCGTTCGAATATCCCTGGGCGTTCGAATATTGGAAGCGCCAGCAGCAGATCCACTGGATGCCCGAGGAGGTGCCGCTCGGCGAGGATTGCCGCGACTGGGCCCAGAAGCTGACCGAGCACGAGCGCTCCTTGCTCACCCAGATCTTCCGCTTCTTCACCCAGGCCGACGTCGAGGTGCAGGATTGCTACCACGACAAATATGGCCGCGTGTTCAAGCCGACCGAGATCAAGATGATGCTGACCGCCTTCTCCAACATGGAGACGGTGCACATCGCGGCCTACAGCCACCTGCTCGACACGATCGGCATGCCCGAGAGCGAGTACTCAGCCTTCCTCCAGTACAAGGAGATGAAGGACAAGCACGATTACCTCGCCACCTTCGGCGTCGACACCGATGAGGACATCGCCAAGACGCTCGCCATGTTCGGCGGCTTCACCGAGGGGCTGCAGCTCTTCGCCAGCTTCGCGATGCTGATGAACTTCCCGCGCTTCAACAAGATGAAGGGCATGGGCCAGATCGTCAGCTGGTCGGTGCGCGACGAGAGCCTCCATTGCGAGGGCATCATCCGCCTGTTCCACGCCTTCGTGAAGGAGCGCGACTGCATGACCAAGGCGGTCCGCGACGAGATCATGGACGTCTGCCAGAAGACCGTCCGCCTCGAGGACGCCTTCATCGACCTCGCCTTCGAGATGGGCCCGGTCCCCGGAATGACGCCGAAGGAGATCAAGAAGTACATCCGCTACATCGCCGACTGGCGGCTGGGCCAGCTCGGCTTCCAGCCGATCTACATGATCGACGAGCATCCCTTGCCCTGGCTGGCGCCGCTCCTCAACGGCGTCGAGCACGCCAACTTCTTCGAGACCCGCGCCACCGAATATTCGAAGGCCGCGACCCGCGGGAACTGGGGCGAAGTCTGGGACAATTTCGACCGCAGGAAGAGCGCGAAGGCGGCGAATGACGGGGCGGGCGCCTTGTCCGCCGAAGCTTCAGCGAAAGCGGAAGGCGGCGAGGACATGTTCAGCCGGGCGGGCGTGGCGGCGGAGTAACTTATGCTGTGTCCCTATTGCCGCACCGAGTTTTTCGAGAGCTGGACGCCGACGTATCTAGACAAACAAGCTGCTCCGGTGATGAAGGGCGGCCCCTATGACGGCCGGCGGCTAACGCTGTGGGCCGAGGTCACCACATGCCCGAAATGTCTCGGTGCAACTGTCAATTTAAAGCTTAAGGGGCCGGCCGCGTCTGATCCGACTTACGCTATTGTTCGGATAATGCCGCGGAGTGGTCCATTTCCGCCGCCGCCAGCCGAGGTTCCGCCTCCGATTGCAGCAGACTACGTCGAAGCGAACGAAGTCCTCCCAATCAGTCCCAAGGCAGCCGCTGCGCTCGCCCGCCGTTGCTTGCAAGCGATACTTTCGTCTCACGGCTACATCGGTCGTGACCTCGTTAAACAGGTCGACGCGGTGCTCGCAGAAACCGATGCTTCGCGGGCGTTGCCGACGGCGTTACGAGAGAACATCGACGCGATTCGGAATTTCGGGAACTTCTCAGCGCACCCGATCACTGATCAGACAACGCTTCAAGTCATTGAGGTGGAGACTGGGGAAGCGGAGTGGTGCCTCCAACTTCTTATCGACTTGTTTGATCACTACTACGTTGCCCCGGCTCGCGCGGCAGCAAAGCGCGCAGCCCTAGGAGCGAAACTAGCGGCGGCCGGAAAGCCGGGTATGAAATCCTGAAAGAAGTGGGCCGGGCTCTTCGGCGAAGCAGCGTTACCCAGGGGGGAGCGCTACTTCTCTTTGATCCCATACATTAGTTTCTTTAGTGTTGATCTGTCCTTCGTAGCACCCCTGATCGTTGCCGTATCATAGCTTACATCAATCACGAGGAGGATATCCGTAGTCGAATCGAATTTCGATAACCAAAGTCTCCTCTCTATGGCGTCGATTGTCTCGTCTGATTCAACGAGAGCGAAGGAGGTGGTCTCCTTCCAGACGGTTTTACACTTGTTCACCTGCTCCATAAAGCTCGCATAGCGCGCGTTGTACGAATCGTTCCATTTAAGATCGAAGCTTATTGCATATGTAGCCATTTGGGCGTCCCTTGGACCTGTTACGCCGCCGCACTCTTCGCGCCGCGGAAATGACGTTGACGAGCGTTGAGATAATGCATAGGGATCCTGTTATGTTCCACGCCCCTGTCGAGCTCTCGGAAGCCGGAATCGACCTGCTCGCCTCCGCGCGCGGCAAGCGCTTCGGCACCATCCTGGCCGACCCTCCTTGGCAGTTCCAGAACCGGACGGGCAAAGTCGCGCCTGAGCATAAGCGTCTCGCCCGCTACGGCACGATGACCCTCGACGAAATCTGCGCGCTGCCGGTCGAGGAGATCGCCGCCGATCCTTCGCACCTCTATCTCTGGGTGCCGAACGCGCTCTTGCCTTCGGGCTTAGACGTGATGGAGGCGTGGGGCTATCGCTACATTTCGAACATCGTTTGGCACAAAGTCCGCAAGGACGGGGGCTCGGACGGGCGCGGCGTCGGCTTCTATTTCCGCAACGTCACCGAGCTGTTGCTGTTCGGCGTCCGCGGCAAGAACGCCCGCACGCTCGATCCCGGTCGGAGCCAGGTCAACATGATGCAGACCCGGAAGCGCGAGCACAGCCGCAAGCCCGACGAGCAATACGACATCATCGAGAAATGCAGCTGGGGGCCGCGGCTCGAAATGTTCAGCCGGGGCAAGCGCCGCGGCTGGACCGCCTGGGGCAACCAGGCCGACCACGACTACAAGCCGACCTGGGACACCTACAGCTACAATAGCGCCGTCGCGGACGTAGCGGCGGAGTAGTCTAGCCAGCGGGAACGCAGCTCCGGCAGTGGTCCGTGATCTCTCGTTTGAGCGACCGTGCTTTCTGGTCTGCTTTGGGGACGGAGTCGTAGGGACCGTGCCAGCGACTGCTCCGACCGCTTGGGTTTGCGTGAATGCCCCTGCCTTCATTGCAGTAGCTGCACGAGCCCCGGTGCACTCGAGCTTTGTTGATCGTCCAGTTGTCGTAGACGTAGTAGCTCATTGATCATCCTCGGCCGCTTCGGCTTCGGCTGCATCCACCTGCCCAGGCGAGGCGGCCCCGTCATCGACATAAAGGGCCGGAGTGATCGCGAAGGTCAGGACAGGGCAACCTCCACCGCCTCCGCCGTCGATCCGCGGCCATAGCTTTTCGTGGTGCGTCGTCGAGGCACCATAGGACGAGCCCTTACCGAGCGACTTGAAGATAGCCTGCAGCTCGCTAGCCCTCGTGACGATCACTCCAACGTCGATGGCGCGCAGCTCAAACAGCAGGCGGAAGTTATTGAGGTCACGATCGAAGAACGGGTCCTTGTTGTTCCATTCAAGCTCGAGCGCGACCCGACCCTTGAAGCAATCCACCCTGTGCGTCGGGCTCTCGAACTCCTCGCCGTCGATCTTAATCGACGTCTGGAACTGCTTTTCTTGCCAGCCGCGCGCATAGAAGGCGCCATCGATCTGGTTCGAAATCGGCGACTTTCGCCCGCCGGCCGCTTCAACCTCAGAGCGCAAGAGCCGAAAGGCGCTAAGGACCTCAATGATCTCCTGCCACTCGTTTGGACAAGCGGTGGCAAGAACCCCCGCCGCATTTCGCCACTCGCGAACGCGATACAGTTCTTGGAGATCTGGCGGGACGAGGTGGATCGTAGACATGCTCGTTGAGCCTAATGCGGTGGGCCAAAAGATCTACGGCTTACGACGCGGGCACTACCGCGCCAGCATCGGCCCCCTCGTCCAAGAAGCGCAAACCGGCCGCTTCATAAGCTCGTCGGATCGCATCCACGTTCCGTGTTTGAAGCGACTCGCCTTGCTCTAGCCGAAGTACCGTCCGCCGGCTGACCCCCGAAGCAGCCGCCACATCATCGAGCGACCATTCAAGCGCAGCCCGCGCCATTCTCGCCTGCGCTGCTGAGATTTTGTCACTCAGATTGCCAATCCTCTTGACGTACAGCCAAAGTTTCACCTACAGTGACAGAAACAAGGAGAACCCTCAGGCATGGCTGCCGGGAGGCATAACCTGACGCGCCGGGCGTTGCTAGGCGCGGCCGCCGGCGCGCCGCTCGCGGCGGCCTGCGGCCCGCTCGAGACGGCGGCGAGAGCTGTAACCGCATCACCCTCTCCGTTCGCCCTGAGCCTGTCGAAGGGCTGTCCTTCCCCTCCCCACGCAGACAGAAGTGCAGGGCTTCGACAAGCTCAGCCCGAACGGAGTTGTCCAACGCCAGCGGCTCAAACCCGCTGGCACCGCGCCCTCGCCGGCTTCCGCCGCGCCGAGGCCCGCCTCGTCGCCTTCCGCCGCTACGAGGCCGCGCTCCCCGCCGAAGCCCGCGCCTTCCCCGCCTGCGCGCCGCTCGAGGAGCGCGGGAACGATCTCGAATCGGCCCGCCTCGACACCATCCGCCAACTCCTCCGCGCCCCGGCGCCCGACCTCCCCGCCCTCGCGCTCAAGGTCGAGCTCGCGATCGACGAGGAGATCGCTTTCTTCTCCGGCGGCGAGACCTGCCTCGCCGCCGTCAAGGCCGACGCGTTCAGGCTGGCCGGCACCGCTCCCGGTTGATCCGCATCTTCTCCTTCTGCTCGGGCGTGCGGTCCCCGAGGTGGCGGTTGCAACCGACGTGGCAGAGGCGGAGATTGTCCATCGCCCCCGTCCCTCCGCGCGAGAGGGGCACGACATGCTCGATCGTCGCCGCCTTGCCGCAATTGGGCGGCCCTCCGAAGCGCATCGGATGCCCGCACAGCCAGCACAGATCGCCGTGGAGCGCGCGCAACTGCGCGGCCCTGGCCCGCTTGCGCAGCAGCCGGTGCACCCATGGCGGCAGAAACCAGCTCGGTCGCTTCCGATCGCGTGCCATCGCCGCGAGGCTCGCACCGATCCCGTTGACGCCGGGTAAATGGGAGCTGCGGTGACAGGTCCGTCCACCGCGCTATGCTCGCCATTCGGCTCCCGGAAAGGCTTCCCATGCCCGTCCCCGTCAACCTCCACGACAAGCTCGCCGCCTTTACCGATCTCTGGTCCCCCAGGATCGTCGGCGCGTTCAACGGGCATGACCTGATGGTCGTCAAGGCCAAGGGAGAATTCAACTGGCACAGCCATCCCGACACCGACGATTTCTTCCTGGTGCTGAAGGGCCGCCTCGTCATCCACCTGCGCGACGGCCCAAATACGCGCGACCCGGTCGCGCTCGGCCCCGGCGAGCTCTACGTCGTGCCGAAGGGCGTCGAGCATCGCCCGGTCGCCGACGAGGAGACCCACATCCTGCTGATCGAGCCCGCCGGCACCCCCAATACCGGCGACCCCGCCACCGCCGCGGTGAAGCAGGCGATCTGAAGCCTGGGACAGTCGCTCGCTGACTGCCCCCTTCGTCCTCCTCCGGCGGGGACAGTCGGCAGGCGACTGTCCCTTTTCCTCGCCTCACCGCGGTGGCGGCGGCCGCCTGTCCCGGTTATCGTGCCGCGATGCTCCGCGCCCTTCCCGCTTTCGCCGTCCTGCCGGCCGCGCTCGCCGCCTGCGGCGGGGGCGGCGCGCCCGCGGCGCCGGCGGCGGATTTCCGCGAGCCCGGCCTGTACGAGGTCACCGTCCGGATCGGCAATCTCTCCGGCCTCGATCTCCCGCCGGCGGAGGAGGCGGAGCTGCGCCGCCAAGTGGACGATGCGCCGCCGCGGCGGGAATGCCTGCTCGGCGGGCGGCCCGCGGTGGGGGACCCGTTCCAAAGCGGGCGCTGCCGCTACACCCGGGTCGCGGACCGCGGCGCCGTCGCCGAGCGCAGCGTCGCCTGCTCGCCCGCCGGCGGCACGGTCGACACGATCGAGCTCACCGGCACGACGAGGCGGGACGGCTACGCCCTGCGCGTCCTCAGCCGCCGCAGCGATGCGCGGACAGGGCGCCTGCTGCGCGAGGTCGAGACCTTCGAGGAAGCGCGCCGCGTCGGCGCGTGCCCGCGCTGACGCTCGGGCAGGAGCGCTAGCGACGGGCCTCGGGCTGGCGCCAGCGGTCCACCCAGTAGACCAGGAAGGTGAGCACGGCCCAGGCGACGACGGTGGCGGGATCGGAGACGGTCGATTCGTCCGCGGGCACGCCGGGCGGCTTGGCCCAGGGGCCGGGGACGCCCTCGACGCAATAAGCGATGATCGGGATGACGATGATCGCGAGCACCGCGGCGAAGGCGAGGCTCTGGAAGCGGTCGCGGCGGCTGCGCGCGACATAGCCGAGGACGAGGAGGAGCAGCGCCAGCGAGACGATCACGGTGAGCAGGTCGTAGGGGGTGGGATCGCCGAACACGGTCATCGCCACCGCGACCACGCCGGCGCCGAGCGCCGCGGCGTCGGTCTTGTCGCTGAGATCGTCCTCGTCCATCGCAGCGCCCTCCCCGCGCAAGGATTAGCGCAGGCGGCGCGGGGGCGCTACTGGGGTGCGCGGAGGAGCAGGCGGATGGGCGAGAGGTTCGAGCGGCACCGGCAGGCATGGACGCAGGACGAGCTGCAGAAGCTGCATCTGCTCGCCGGCAAGGGTATGTCGCTGAAGGCGATCTCCAAGGCGATGACGCGCAGCGAGGAATCGATCCGCGACCGCGCCAAGGCGGACGGGCTCAAGATCTCGAAGCTGCGCTAGCGCGGCGCGCGCTGGAGGCCGCGGGAACCATCGGCGGGGGCCGTCGATTCTTGCCGCGACCGAAAACCGCACGAAGGAGTCCCCCCATGGCCGCCGAACGCGAGCTGATCGATACCGGCACGGACAAGCGCTACGTCCGCCGCGACGAGGAAGGGAAATTCAAGGAATCGGACGACGTCGGCCGCAGCCACGCCGCCGACCAGCGCCAGCACAGCGACACCAAGCCCAAGCGCGGCCAGGGCGACAAAGGCGACCGCTGAGCCTGAGGGGACAGTTGCCGGCAACTGTCCCCGCCTTGACTTTCAGGCGCTTTTCCGCTTGAGGAGCGGCGCGCGCGGGGCTTCGGCTCCGCGCCGTCATTTTGGGTTTGCGCGGTCCCCAATCCCGACCGCGTGGCCGGAGTTGCCTGATACGGGCTCCGGACGAACGAAGGACAAGATCCATGCGCCATCGCGTCGCCGGGCGGAAGCTCCAGCGCACCTCCTCCCACCGAGCCGCTTTGTTCCGCAACATGGCGGCCGCTTTGATCAAGCACGAGCAGATCACCACCACCCTCGCCAAGGCGAAGGAGCTGCGGCCCTATACCGAGAAGCTGATCACGCTGGCCAAGAAGGGCGGCCTCTCCAACCGCCGCCTCGCCCACGCCCGCCTCCTCGACGACACCCAGCTGGTGAAGCTGTTCGACACGCTGGCCCCGCGCTATGCCGACCGCGCCGGCGGCTACACCCGCGTCGTCAAGTGCGGCATCCGCGCCTCCGATGCGGCGCCGATGGCGATCATCGAGCTTGTCGACCGCGACGTCTCGGCCAAGGGCCAGGATTCGGGCCCTGTGCAGGGCGACGAGGAGTTCGGCGAAGCCGCCTGAGGCGCTTCTTCCAGCTTCAGCGATTCAGGAAAGGGCCTCCGTGTTCGGGGGTCCGTTT
>DASVSD010000030.1:0-2538 GCA_036388255.1 Allosphingosinicella sp.
GAAGAACATGGCGATCGTCTGCAACATCGGCCATTTCGACAGCGAGATCCAGATCGGCGCCCTCCAGAACATGAAGTGGACCGAGATCAAGCCGCAGGTCGACGAGGTCGAGTTCCCGGACGGCAAGAAGATCATCGTCCTCTCCAAGGGCCGCCTGGTCAATCTCGGCAACGCGACCGGTCACCCGAGCTTCGTCATGTCGGCCAGCTTCACCAACCAGACGCTGGCGCAGATCGAGCTTTGGACCAAGGCCGACCAGTATGAGAACCAGGTCTACGTCCTGCCCAAGCATCTCGACGAGAAGGTCGCCGCGCTCCACCTCGACAAGCTCGGCGTCAAGCTGACCCAGCTCACCGACAAGCAGGCCTCCTATATCGGCGTGCCGCAGCAGGGCCCGTTCAAGCCGGACCACTACCGCTACTGATCCTTCCGCTCCGCGAGACCGCCGTCTACAGAAGGGGCGATGTCCCGGGTTCGATGCAGGCTGGCGCCGCAATGCTGGAGCTGACGCGCACGCAGCTGGTGCTGCTCGCGCTGGTCGGCGGGGCGTGGCTGTGCCTCGCAGTCGCCGCCGTGCTTCACGGCCTGCGGCGCGCCCGCCTGGCGGCGGCCGGGCGCCGCTCCGGCGGCCGCGCCGAGGCGCTGCTCGAGACCAGCCCGGCGGTGCCGCTGATCGTCGGACGGGACGGCAGGCTCGAGGGTTCCGCGCGGGTCCCGGCCTTGCTCGGCCTCGACGCGCTTCCGGCGCGTTGGGGCGACCTCGCGACCGCCTTTTCCGAGGAAGACGCTGCCGCCCTTTCCGCTGGAATCGAAGAGGCATCCGGCGCGGGCGGAAGCTTCGTCCATGCTCTGCGCCTGCCGGGATCGTTCCGGGCTTTGCGGGTGCTCGGGACGCCGGCTCCCCGGCCGTGGCCGCAGGCGGCGGTTTCGCTCTGGCTGTTCGACGCCACCGAGGCCGAGGACGAGGCCGAGACCTTGCGATCCGAAGAGCAGCGGCTCGCGCGCGCGCTGGAGGCTTTGTCGGCTCTGGTCGAAGCCGCGCCTTTCCCGGTCTGGCACCGCGGGCCCGACGGGCGGCTGGCGATGGTCAACGCGGCCTATGTCGCCGCGGTCGAGGCGGCCGATGCCCAGGAGGTCGTCCAGTCGGCGATCGAGCTGATCGAGGAAAGCTCGCGCGTCGCCGCCTCCGAGTCTAGCGAGCGGCCGGTCAGGACGGTGCCGGCAACCGTCGCCGGCGAACGGCGGATGATGCAGGTCGTCGAGGTGCCGCTCGGTGCCGGAGTCGCGGGCTTCGCGATCGACGTCGAGGAGCGCGAGCAGGCGCGGGCCGAGCTTTCCCGCTTCGTGCGGGCGCAGCGTGACATGCTCGACCGGCTGTCGGCGGGGGTGGCGCAGTTCGGGCGCGACCGCAGCCTCGCATTTTTCAACCAGCCCTTCGCGCGCTTGTTCTCGCTCTCGCCGGACTTCCTCGCCGACGCGCCGGAATTCGATCGGGTGATCGATGCCATGCGCGAAACCGGCAACCTTCCGGAGGTGCGCGACTTCCCCGACTGGAAGGAGGAACGGCGCGGCTGGTTCACCGCCGGCCTTTCCGCCGCCGAGGAGGAATGGCTGCTCCCCGGCGGCAAGCATCTGCGCGTCGTCGCCCAGCCGCTGCCCGACGGCGGCCTGCTCGCCATCTTCGAGGACCGTACCGAGCAGATCCAGCTCGCCTCGGCGCGCGACACGTTGCTGCGCGTGCGCACGGCGACCTTTGACAACCTGTTCGAAGCGGTCGGCGTGTTCGCCTCCGACGGCCGGCTTCATCTCTGGAACAACCGCTTCCGTGAGCTATGGGGCTTCGAGGAGGAGCAGCTCGCCGCCCATCCCCGCGTGGACGCGCTGGCGCGGCAGATCGCTGGCAAGCTGCGCGACCCGGCCCACGCGACTTTGGTGCGCGAGCTGGTGCGCAGCGCGACCGTCGAGCGCAAGCAGCGGAGCGGGCGGCTGTCGCTGACCGACGGGCGCGAATTCGAATTCGCCGCCGTGCCGCTCCCGGACGGCAATGCGCTGTTCACGATGCTCGACGTCACCGACAGCCGTCGGGTCGAGGCGGCCCTGCGCGACCGCAACGAGGCGCTCGAGGAGGCGGACCGGGTCAAGACCGCCTTCGTTTCGAACATGAGCTACGAGCTGCGCACGCCGCTGACCTCGATCGGCGGGTTCGCCGAGATGCTGCGCGAAGGCTATGCCGGGGCGCTGTCCGGCCCGGCCAAGGATTACGTCGCCGCCATTCTTGAAAGCGTGTCGCGGCTGTCGCGCCTGATCGACGACGTGCTCGACCTCACCCAGGGGGCTAAAGGCGAAGTCGCGCTGGAGCGCGAGCGGGTCGACCTTGCCGGCCTGATCCGCACGGTAACGGTGCAGATGGAGCCTGCTGCCAAGGCGAAGGGCCTGCGGTTCAAGGTGGTGATCGGGGAGGGAACCGGGAGCATGTCGGGAGACCACCGGCGCCTGCGGGAAAGCCTTGAACATGTGCTGCGCAACGCGGTCGCCTAC
>DASVSD010000031.1:0-150802 GCA_036388255.1 Allosphingosinicella sp.
CAACGGCGACACCGTCGTCGGCGAGAAAATCGCCGAGGCGATGGAGAAGGTCGGCAAGGAAGGCGTGATCACGGTCGAGGAGGCCAAGGGCCTCGAGTTCGAGCTCGACGTCGTCGAGGGCATGCAGTTCGACCGCGGCTACCTCTCGCCTTACTTCATCACCAATCCCGAGAAGATGCAGGTCGAGCTCACCGACCCCTACATCCTCATCCACGAGAAGAAGCTCTCCAACCTGCAGGCGATGCTTCCGATCCTCGAGGCGGTGGTCCAGTCGGGCCGCCCGCTCCTCATCATCGCCGAGGACATCGAGGGCGAGGCCCTGGCCACGCTCGTCGTCAACAAGCTGCGCGGCGGCCTCAAGGTCGCGGCCGTCAAGGCTCCGGGCTTCGGCGATCGCCGCAAGGCGATGCTCGAGGACATCGCGATCCTGACCAACGGCGAGATGATCAGCGAGGATCTCGGCATCAAGCTCGAGAACGTCACCGTCGCCATGCTCGGCCAGGCCAAGCGCGTCACCATCGACAAGGACAACACCACCATCGTCGACGGTGCCGGCGATTCGGACCGCATCAAGGGCCGCGTCGAAGCGATCCGTTCGCAGATCGAGAACACCACCAGCGACTATGACAAGGAGAAGCTCCAGGAGCGCCTCGCCAAGCTCGCCGGCGGCGTCGCCGTGATCAAGGTCGGCGGCAGTAGCGAGATCGAGGTCAAGGAGCGCAAGGACCGCGTCGACGACGCCCTCCACGCGACCCGCGCAGCGGTCGAGGAAGGCATCGTTCCGGGCGGCGGCGTCGCCCTGCTCTATGCCACCAAGGCTCTGAAGGGCATGGACGGCGCAAACGACGACCAGACCCGCGGCATCGACATCGTCCGCCGGGCGCTGCAGTCGCCGATCCGCCAGATCGCCGAGAATGCGGGCTGGGACGGCGCGGTCGTCGCCGGCAAGCTGATCGACGGGGACGACGAGACCCAGGGCTTCAACGCCCAGACCGAGGTCTACGAGAACCTCGTCCAGGCGGGCGTCATCGACCCGACCAAGGTCGTCCGCACCGCGCTCCAGGACGCCGCCAGCGTCGCGGGCCTGCTCATCACCACCGAAGCGGCGGTGAGCGAGCTGCCCGAGGACAAGCCGGCCGGCGGCCCGGGCGGCGGCGGCATGGGCGGCATGGGCGGCATGGACTTCTGACGAAGCGGCCGCCGCTAAGGAGGGATTGCGCAAGCAATCGCGACTTGGCGTCGGACTCGCTGAAGTCCGGCCGGCAGGGCGTGCGGCTCAACAAGCCGCACGAACCTGTCCGACGCCGCGCGGGCTTTGCCCGCGCGTCCGCTCGCCCAGGTGAAAAGGAAGGGCCGGGGAGTCGCCTCCCCGGCCTTTTTTTCATCCGCTTGACGCTGCCGCCGATGCGTTCGATCCTCGGCGCAGGAGGATATCGGGTGGCTTGGCGCGGGCTCCTGTTTCTGGCGATCCTGTTGCTCGCGGCCCCCGCCGGGACGGCCACGGCCTGTTCGGTCGCCGGCGATTATGTGCGGCCGTCCAATTTCGAGCTCGTCCAGATTGCCGACGCGATCGTCATCGCGAGGCCCGAGCGCCGCGTCGGGCGCCGCAGCGACTCCCGGCTGGTGTTTCGAATCGAGGCGACCGTCAAAGGCGCGCCGCCCGAGCGGGTGACGCTCGAGGATGCCGCGCTGGGGAGGACCCGGCCGAGCGATCTCGAGGACCTATCCCGGGCGAATCCGGAAAGTTATTCCGGGCCGTGCGACCGCATGACCTTTTCGCGAGGCCGCCGCTACCTGCTCTTCCTCGAACGGGCACCGGACGGCGGCTGGCAACAGCTCGGCTTCGCCTTCTCGCGCATCAACGAAGACTATGCCGGGGAGGACAATGCCTGGATGCGCTCGGTGCGCCGCTATCTCCGGCTCCAGCAGACGCTTGCGCCGATGGAGCAGATCGCGGCGCTGAGGAGGATGGTGGAGACCGGACGCGACCCGGAAGGACAATCCTTGTCGGCGGCCGAGCGCACCGACATCGCCGATCACCTGGGATCCATCTCACAGTGGAAGCCGACGTTCTTCCTGCTCGACCTGTACGAGCGCATCGCGCGCGGAACGCCGCTTCCGCTGGAGCCGCGCCCCGACGCCGCAAACGGCGAAGGGGGAGAGGTCGACCGACTGGTTGCGCTCGCCATCGGAGGGGGGGAACCCCCTCCCCCGCAAGGCCCCCGCCGCGAGCGTTTGATGGTACTGCGCGCGCTCTCCGAAGGCGACCATCCCGATGCGCTTCCGCTGTTCGATCGTCTCTGGGCGGCTCCGGATACGGATGCGGCGGTCCGCGGCATCGCGATGCGCTATTTCGCGCGGAACGGACAATATTCCCGCGCCTATCGCTGGATCGAGACGCGGTTGCTGGCGGAGCTTGCAGCGCTCCCAGACGGCGAGGCGATCGCGCTGCTTCGCGACGTCGCGCGCGTCCAGCAAGGCGATTCCTACGAGGCGGGGCGGGAACGCTGGCGGACCGATCCGCGCGCTGCCGCGGGCTGGCCCGAGCTCGCTTTGGCGCTCTACCGGTATCAGGTCGGCCGGTTCGGTCGCGACCGCACCTTGTCGTTCCGCGACGCCCTCGCGGCAATCGACACGAGCGATTATCGCGCACGGCCGGACCTTACGGTCGCGCTCGCCGCGAATTTCGACCCGGGCGCGATGCGTTGGGCCATCGCCGAGCTCGACCGGACGTCGCGGAATCACGGGCCCGGCGCAGGGTCGGGAGAGGATCACCCGGCCTGGCTGCCGTTGCGGGCCTTGGCGGCGGCATGGTCTTCGAGCCATTATTCGCCGCTGATGCGAACCTTTTGCGAGGGGGGCGAGCGCCGACGGCTGGTCATCCGCGCGCTCGGCGAGGACGGGCGAGGCCTCTACCGCGATCTGCTCGGCGGAATGGCCGCCTTTCCCGGGCTCTCGCAGGAGGAGCGGTCTTGGGTGGCCGCTGCGGTGGACCGGATGACCGCGCGCGAACGGCGGAACACGGGCCCGATCAACCCCTTCGATTATTACGCGGAGCATCCGCGGCCGGTGAGCTGCCAGCGCCCCCGCTAGGCTCTCCTTCCGCGCGGATCATTGCCCGTTCGCGGCCTCGCCAATCTCCGTGGCATTCGCTTCGTCGGCTGCGACGAGGCTGTCCGGCGACGCGTCGACCACGTCGGGGCCGCCGTCGAGGCTGGCGGCCGCGGCGTTGAGGCGATCGCGCTCGCTCTGGGTCAGGCCGTCCGCGCCGCGCTCCTCGCCGCAGCCGGCGAGGGCGGCGAGGACGACCGCGCAGGCGGCGAGCTTCATGAGGGAGGTCATCGGCGGGTCTCCAGCTGGACGGGCCAAGCCTAGACGATCCGGCGCAAAGAAAAAGGGCCGCGCGCCCGTCGGCGCGCGACCCTCGTTTCACGGCCGCAGCCGGATCGGCTTAGTGGGCGGCGTTGCCGACCGCATTGCCGACGTCGCTGGCGGCATTGCCGACCGCGCTGGCGGCGTCGGAGCCGGTGTTGACCACGGCGTTCAGCGCGTCGCCCGCGGCGTTCTCGGCGTCGCTCTGCTCGTTGCTGGCATTGCCGACGTCGCCATTCGCTTCGTTGGCGGTCTCGGACTCGTTGCCGGCGGCGTTGTTCGCCTCGTTGTCGCCGTTGCAAGCGGCGAGGCCGAGGGTGGCGACGGCAACCATGGTGAGAGCAATCTTCTTCACGGCATCTTCCTTCGATGGAACCTGTTGTCGAGGCTGGGCGAGGTGCCGAAGGTTCCCGGTCCGGCATTCCAGCGGGGGAAAGCTACTATGGGTCCGGCGGAATGTCTACTGCTTTAGTCAACAATCCGGTGTAACCGAGCGACGCAGATAAAATAAAAATATGCCGCCCGCTCCAAACCTTCCGCGCGCTCGCCAATGCGACCCGGCTCCACATCATCGCTCTGCTGGAGGCGATCGAAGTTTCCGTGGAAGAGCCGTCACAAGTGCTGGGTGAGAATCGATCGTAGTCGGCTAGGTGCGCGTCACTAAAAGCCTTCGTGACACACAATCAGTACGAACCGCTCTGCAGGAGAGCGTCGGATATTGCTTGCCAAGACTGGCCTTGGGGAGGACAGTCTTTAAAAGACGGGAGAAAACGCCATGGAGTTTTCGGTCGACGTCACGCTTGGCAATCTTCACTGCACAACGCCAACCGATCCAAGCGGGGAAGATGAGCCTTACGCCTGGATATTCTTCATAAAGGTGGATGGAAGCACGCTGCGGCAAAGGACCGGCGACCCCAATCGCTTCACGGCAAATGTTTCGGTCCATTCGGGGTCTGGAAGCCCCGGCAATCTAACTTCCAGCATAAGCAGCGGCGGCAACATCCACATCGCGCCTTCCGTCGGGCAGTATTTGGGCCAACTGCGGCCTATCGCCGTCGATGTGGCGCAAGGCGCACAAAGCGTCAGGCTGTTCGTCCCGGGCATGATTGCCGTGACCACCGTCGTGATCGACCACGATTCGACGCCATCCAGCGCGATGGAGGCCGCCTTTGCGGCTGTCAAAGCCCTTACCGAGCAGCGACTGAACGATTTCCTGAACGGCCTCGCGCTCGATCAACTCGCCGTTGGCGCTCTCGCATTGTCTGATCCTGCAACGGCAATCCGCGACGCCCTGACCACCGCGGTGGCTGGCTTCCAGGCGACTCTGTCCAATGAAGCCGCTTTGGTCGCACAGGCGAACGCCGGAGTCGCGATCCTGAAGAATTTCGACTGGTGGAATCCGTTCGATTGGGTCGAGCTGGCTATCGAAATTGCGGATCCTGACGAGCCCGTCGGAACGGCAGGCTTCACCATCAGTGAGACCAATCTCATCGCCTCCAGCCTGCACAGCAATTTAACGGCCGACGTCCGGCAAGCGTCTACCGGGCTACGCGGCGCCTGGTACGTCCTCAGCGGCAATGCGAACGGGTCGATCAGTTTTTCCCCTCGCGACTGCCGGATCGGGCAGTTCGGCCCTCCAACGCGCGTGGAGCTTGGCGGTGACGGCGAGCGCGTCGTGCGGGATGGTCGCCTGTGCCTCGACGAAGGGACGATTGTGCGCTTCAAGCGCATTGGCTTTCGCGAGACTCATCTGGTTTCGGTCGACTACCCGTTCCTCAGCTATCGTTATTTTCTTGACGGGCAGGAAATCTCCGATGCGGCGGGGGGCATCATCACCCTGACGAAGGAGGTGACGGTCCCGGAATTCGACGAGAAGGCTTTCTTCTTCATTGGGGCGCGTCAGGAGACAAGGTCCGTGGCGGTTGCCTACCTGAAGATGCGGAGCGTCGATCAGCCGCAAATAGAAAGGCTGCTCCTCGTGAACGAGCCGGCCGATGGCAATTACGGCCTCACTGTGACCGTAGAGGCGGTGCTTCCAAGCGGGCAGACCATTTTCGTTTGCAACGAAAAACTTGCGATCGTCGGGCAGAAGATCGACTTCGGCGACCGCTTTTTCGAGAATTATATGGCCTGCATCGCGGCATATCTCAAAAGCCTCGCGATCCAAGTAAAGCCGCGAATACCCGAGAATTGGAAGACTCCGGAAATCGCTTGGCAGCGCTTTTACGAGGTCTCCGAACGCCTGGCGGTGCTGGCGGACGTGCACGTGATCAGTCACGACAGCGTGAGGATAGCCCGAACAGAGCTTGCCGCGCGGCTTGGGCTGATCCTCGACGAGCAGGCCTGCCCGATCGCCGATTGACACTTTCTGCGGCCGCCGTCGGCGATCCTTCTCCTTGACGGATATAAAGATATCTTTATGTCCGCAAATATGTCGCCTGCCTCGGAAATCTTCCGCTCGCTCGCCGATCCCACGCGGCTGCGCATCCTCGCTTTGCTGCGGGCGATGGAGCTCTCGGTCGGCGAGCTCGCCCAGGTCCTGGGGCAGAGCCAGCCGCGCGTTTCGCGCCACGTCCGCATCCTGATCGAATCCGGCCTCGCCGAGCGGCGCAAGGAGGGGAGCTGGGTGTTCCTCAGCCTCGGAAGGCGCGAACGGCTCGAGCCTCTGTTCGATCTGCTCGACAGCTGGACCGAGATCGACGGGGAGGATCCGTGGGGCGTGGCGGACGCGGCGCGGCTGGCGGCGGTGCGGGCCGACCGAGCCGCGGCGGCCGAGCGCTATTTCGCGGCCCATGCGGACCATTGGGACGAAATGCGGTCGCTGCACATCGCGGAGACGGAGGTCGAGGCCGCCATCGCGCGCGCCCTCGGCGACCGCGGCGTCGGGCGCCTCATCGACATCGGCACCGGCACCGGGCGGATGATCGAATTGTTCGGCCGGGACGCCGCGTCGGCGCTCGGCGTCGACCGGTCCCCCGAGATGCTGCGTCTCGCCCGCGTCAAGCTGGCGCAGGCGGGGCTGGAGGCCGAGCTGCGCCAAGGCGACATGTATTCGCTGGCCTTGCCGGCCGCGTCGGCGGACACCGTGATCCTCCATCAGGTGCTCCATTATGCGCAGCAGCCTGCGGCGGCGGTCGCCGAGGCGGCGCGGCTGCTGGCGCCGCGGGGACGGCTGCTGATCGTCGACTTCGCGCCGCACGAGCGCGAGGAGCTGAGGAGCCGCGACGCGCACGCCCGGCTCGGCTTCGCCGACGAATCGATGCTCTCCTACATGGAGGAAGCGGGGCTCGAGGGGAGGGTGATCGAGCATCTCGAGGGCGGCGAGCTCACCGTCACGATCTGGGCCGGCGAGCGGCCCGAGGCGAAATTGAAGGTGGTCGCATGAGCGCGATGATCGGGCATCGCCGCGAACCTTTGTTCGCCGACGTCGCCGGCGACGTCGAAGTCTCGTTCGAATTCTTCCCGCCCAAAACGGAGAAGATGGAGCAGACGCTCTGGGAGAGCGTGCAGACGCTGGAGCCCCTCGCCCCCCGGTTCGTCTCGGTCACCTACGGCGCCGGCGGATCGACCCGCGAGCGCACCCACAATACGGTGGTCCGCATCCAGCGGGAGACGGCGCTGCACGCCGCCGCGCATCTCACCTGCGTCGAGGCGAGCCGCGACGAGATCGATGCCGTCGCCCGGGCCTATTGGGAAGCGGGGATCCGCCACGTCGTCGCCCTGCGCGGCGACCCGCCCGATCCGGCGCGCGGCTTCGTCGCGAGGCCGGACGGCTATGCCAATGCCGCGGAGCTGGTCGCCGGCCTCAAGCGCGTGGCGCCGTTCGAAATCTCGGTGGCGGCCTATCCGGAGATCCATCCCGATTCGCGCACGAAGGCGGCCGATCTCGACAATCTGAAGCGCAAGATCGATGCCGGAGCGGACCGGGCGATCACCCAGTTCTTCTTTTCGCCCGACGCCTTCTTCCGCTTCCGCGACGACGCCGCGGCGGCGGGCATCGACGCGGAGCTGGTGCCCGGCATCCTGCCCGTCTCGAACGTCGCCCAGACGCGCAAGTTCGCGGCCTCGTGCGGCGCCACCATCCCCGGCTGGATGGACGCCCTGTTCGAGGGGCTGGACGATCTCCCCGCGGCCCGCCAGCTCGTCGCCGCGACGGTCGCCGCCGAGCTTTGCGGGCAGCTCTATTCGGGCGGCGTCCGCAATTTCCATTTCTACACATTGAACCGCGCCGAGCTGGTCTACGCGATCTGCCACCTGCTCGGGCTGCGGCCGAAGGACCATGCCGATGAACGTCGCCCAGCAGCTTAGGGACGCCGCCGCCGCGCGCATCCTCGTCAAGGACGGCGCCTACGGGACGCAGATCCAGGCGCGCAGGCTGAAGGAGCCCGATTATCGCGGAGGGTACGATCTGGCGCGCGACCAGAAGGGCAATAACGACCTCCTGAACCTGAGCCGCCCGGACGTCGTGCGCGACATCGCCCAGGCCTTCGCCGATGCGGGCGCCGACATCCTCGCGACCAACAGCTTCAACGCCAACCGGATCAGCCAGGCCGATTACGGCGCCGAGCATCTCGTCGGCGAGATCAATGCGTCCGCCGCGCGGATCATCGCCGAAGTCGCCGACGCGGAAGCGCAGAAAGACGGCCGCAAGCGCTTCGTCGCCGGCGCGCTCGGGCCGACCAACAAGACGCTGTCGCTGTCGCCCAACGTCAACGACCCGGGCTATCGCGAGGTCGATTTCGACTTCGTCTCCGACGTCTATGTCGAGCAGATCGAGGCGCTGGTCGAAGGCGGCGCGGAGATCGTTCTGATCGAGACGGTGTTCGACACATTGAACGCCAAGGCCGCGATCCATGCCGCCCGTCGCGTCGACCGGAACCTGCCGATCATGCTGTCGATGACGATCACCGACCTTTCCGGGCGCAACCTCTCGGGCCACTCGATCGAAGCCTTCTGGGCTTCGGTGCGCCACGCCGAGCCGCTGACCATCGGCCTCAATTGCTCGTTCGGCGCCGCGCAGCTGAGGAGCCACGTCGCTGCGCTTTCGCGCGTCGCCGACACCTTGATCATGGCCTATCCCAATGCCGGCCTCCCCAACGATCTCGGCGAATATGACGAGGGCTCCGAGACCACCGCGGCGCAGGTCCGCCAATGGTGCGAGCAGGGCATCGTCAACATCGTCGGCGGCTGCTGCGGCACCACCCCCGCGCACATTGCCGCCATCGCGCGGACGGTGAAGGACTATCCGCCGCGGGTGATCGCTCAGCCCACCCGCCGCACCCTGCTGGCGGGCATCGAACCGATGATACTGGCAGCCTGAAGCCCTCTCCCCTCCGGGGAGAGGGTTGGGAGAGGGGCCGTGCCGGATAAACCAGATTCAGAGAGACAATGACCGTTACACCGATATTGAAAGACTCCCCCTCTCCCCAGCCCTCTCCCCCGAGGGGAGAGGGAGATGCGCCCGCCGCGTCCGCGACGTTCGTCAATATCGGCGAGCGGACCAACGTCACCGGCTCGGCCAGGTTCAAGAAGCTGGTCATGGCCGGCGATTATGCCGCCGCGGTCGAGGTCGCGCGCCAGCAGGTCGAGAACGGCGCGCAGGTGATCGACGTCAACATGGACGAAGGCCTGCTCGACGCCGAGGCGGCGATGACCACCTTCCTGAAGCTGATCGCCGCCGAGCCCGACATCGCCCGGGTCCCGGTGATGATCGACAGCTCGAAATGGACGGTGATCGAAGCGGGCCTCAAATGCGTCTCGGGCAAGCCGATCGTCAATTCGATCAGCATGAAGGAAGGCGAGGAGGAGTTCCTCCACCACGCCCGCAAGGTCCGCGATTACGGCGCCGCCGTCGTCGTCATGGCCTTCGACGAGGTCGGCCAGGCCGACACCAAGGAGCGCAAGGTCGAGATCTGCGAGCGCGCCTACAGGCTTCTCGTCGGCGAGGGCTTCCCGCCCGAGGACATCATCTTCGATCCCAACATCTTCGCCATCGCCACGGGGATCGAGGAGCATCGCACCTATGCTCTGGACTTCATCGAGGCCTGCCGCGAGATCAAGGCGCGCTGCCCGCACGTCCACATTTCAGGCGGTCTCTCGAACCTCAGCTTCTCCTTCCGCGGCAACGAGCCGGTGCGCCGCGCCATGCACTCGATCTTCCTCTACCACGCCATTCCCGCCGGCCTCGACATGGCGATCGTCAATGCCGGCCAATTGGACGTCTACGACACGATCGACCCGGAGCTCCGCGAAGCCTGCGAGGACGTCATCCTCGACCGCCGAGACGACGCCACCGAGCGGCTGGTGACCCTCGCCGAGAAATTCCTCGGTTCCGACCCGGTGCGCGAGAAGGCCGAGGCCGAATGGCGCGGCTGGGAGGTCGGCAAAAGGCTCGAGCACGCGCTAGTCAAAGGGATCGACGCTTTTGTCGTCGACGACACCGAGGAAGCGCGCCAGGCCGCCGAGCGGCCGATCCACGTCATCGAAGGCCCGCTGATGGACGGGATGAACGTCGTCGGCGACCTGTTCGGATCGGGCAAGATGTTCCTCCCCCAGGTCGTCAAGTCGGCGCGGGTGATGAAGAAGGCCGTCGCGCACCTCATCCCGTTCATCGAGGCCGAGAAGGAGAAGACCGGCGCGACCCAGGGCAAGGGCCGGATCGTCATGGCCACGGTCAAGGGCGACGTCCACGACATCGGCAAGAACATCGTCGGCGTCGTCCTCCAGTGCAACGGCTTCGAGGTGATCGACCTCGGCGTGATGGTGCCCTGGGCCGACATCCTCAAGGCGGCCAACGAGAACAATGCCGACATGATCGGCCTCTCCGGCCTGATCACCCCTTCGCTCGACGAGATGGTGACGGTGGCGAGCGAGATGCAGCGGGCCGGGATGACCCTGCCGCTGCTGATCGGCGGCGCCACCACCAGCAAGGTCCACACCGCGATCCGCATCGATCCCGCTTACGAAGGCCCGGTCCTCCACGTCCTCGACGCCAGCCGCGCCGTCGGGGTCGCGTCCTCGCTCGTCTCGGAGACCCAGGCCGAGCCTTTGATTGCCAAGACCGCCGAGGATTATGAAGCGACCCGCCAGGCCCGCGCGCGCAGCGGCCAGAGCGAGCTTGCCACGCTCGACGAAGCCCGCGCCAACGCCTTCGCCTTCGATCCCGAAGGCAAGGCTCCGCCCCCCCAGCGCCCCGGGCTCCACCAGTTCGGCGAATGGCCGCTGCGCGACCTGCGCGCGTCGATCGACTGGACGCCCTTCTTCCGCGCCTGGGAGCTGGCCGGAAACTACCCGGCCATCCTCGAGGATCCGGTGGTCGGCGAGAGCGCGACGAGCCTGTTCAACGACGCCAACGCCATGCTCGACCGGATGATCGCGGAGCATTGGGTGACTCCGCGCGGCACGGTCGGCCTGTGGCGCTGCCGGCGCGAGGGCGACGATGTACTGGTGCTGGCGGGGAATGACTGGACCCGGCTCCCCTTCCTCCGCCAGCAGGTGAAGAAAAGGGAAGGCCGGGCCAATATGTGCTTCGCCGATTTCATCTCGCCGGACGGGGAGGACTGGATCGGCGGCTTCGCGGTCGGCATCCACGGCCTCGAGCCGCACCTCGCCCGCTTCAAGGCCGAGAATGACGATTATTCCGACATCCTCCTGAAGGCCCTCGCCGACCGGCTGGCGG
This sequence comes from Allosphingosinicella sp., assembly GCA_036388255.1. Classification (GTDB taxonomy): domain Bacteria; phylum Pseudomonadota; class Alphaproteobacteria; order Sphingomonadales; family Sphingomonadaceae; genus Allosphingosinicella. The sequence goes on from DASVSD010000031.1 coordinate 11,051, forward strand.
AGAGCTTCGCCGAGGTGCTCCACGCCCATGTCCGCAACAGCGTCTGGGGCTATGCCGAGGAGCATCTCACCAACCAGCAGCTGATCCGCGAGAAATATGTCGGGATCCGCCCCGCGCCGGGCTACCCGGCCTGCCCGGACCACAGCCTCAAGCCGGTGCTGTTCGACATGCTCGGCGGGGACCCCGCCGGAGTGACGCTCACCGAGAGCATGGCGATGCTGCCGACTTCGGCCGTCTCGGGCTTCTATTTCGCCCATCGCGACAGCCAGTATTTCGGGGTCGCCAGGATCGGCCGCGACCAGCTCGAAGATTATGCCGCGCGCCGCGGCTGCAGCATCGAGCAGGCCGAGCGCTGGCTCCGCCCGAATCTGGACTGAGACGTCATCCCGGCGAAGGCCGGGATCTCGTGGGGTGAAAGGCGGAGGCGCGACTGGAGCGCTGCACAAACGACAGCGACTTTTCTCCCTGAGGTCCCGGCCTTCGCCGGGACGACGGTCTTGCACGATTCCTCTGCCGCATGTTCCAGTTTGGGCCGGCCCCGCGATTAACCCACTTCTTCCATCGACAGTTGGGCGTAAGCGGCTCAGTCGGGCACGATGAGGAAAGCCCCGCTCGCCGCTCTCGCCCTTCTCGTCTCCGCGCCGTTGCTCGCGCAGCGCGCCGAGGCGCCCTTCGCCGTCCAGGAATCCGGCGATGCCTTCGCCACCCTGCAGGAAGCGGTCGACGCGATCGGCGGGGGCTCCGGCACGATCGTGATCGCGCCCGGCACCTACCGCCAATGCGCGGTCCAGGCCGACGGACGCATCGCCTATGTCGCGCGCGAATTCGGCAGCGTGATCTTCGACGGCGTGGCGTGCGACGGCAAGGCCGCCTTGGTCCTGGGCGGACGGGAGGCGCGGGTCGAGGGCCTCGTCTTCCAGAACATCGCCGTGCCGGACCGCAACGGGGCGGGCATCCGGCTCGAGGCCGGCAATCTCGTCGTCCGCGAAAGCCTGTTCCGCGACAGCGAGCAGGGCATCCTCACCGCCAGCGATCCCCGCGGGTCGATCCGGATCGAGCAGTCGACCTTCTCGGGCCTCGGCATCTGCGTCGACGGCGGCGACTGCGCGCACAGCCTCTATATCGGCGGCTATGGCAGCCTCAGCGTGGTCAGGAGCCGCTTCGAGCGCGGCACCGGCGGCCATTACGTCAAGACGCGAACGCCCCGGGTCGAGATCGTCGATTCGAGCTTCGACGACAGCGCCGGCCGCGCGACCAACTACATGATCGACCTCTCAAACGGCGCCACCGGCACGATCGCCCGCAACGCCTTCGTCCAGGGCCGCGACAAGGACAATTACAGCGCCCTGATCTTCGTCGGCCCCGAAGGCTCGAACAACAGCTCCGAAGGCCTCGCGATCGTCGACAACGAGGCGACCCTGGCGCCCGGCGCGGACGCCACCACCTTCGTCGCCGACCGCAGCGGCGCCGAAATCCGCATCGAGAACAACCGGCTCGGCTCCCAGATCGCGAGATACGCGCGACGCTAAGCCCCTCCCCTTGAGGGGGAGGGCTTCCATGCGCAGGCAAGAAACTTGCTATAGCGCCCTCGTGAATCGGTTGGTTTTCCTCTTCGCCGCCCTCTTGTGGGTTCTCGCCGCCCCCGCGTCCGCGCAGCTCGCGCCGGGGGAGCAGGCGATCGCGGTGTCCCTGGTTCCGGAGGGGCGCAGCGTCGCGCCTGGGGGCAGCGTGACGCTCGCCTTCATGATGCGCCCGCGGCCGGGCTGGCACGGTTACTGGGTCAATCCCGGCGATGCGGGCCGGCCCGACGAGGTCAGCTGGCGGCTGCCCGCGGGGGCCTCGGCGGGCCCTCTTCTTTATCCGGTGCCGCAGCGGCTGCTCGTCCAGGGGCTGATGAACTATGTCTACGAGCGCGACTATGCGCTGCTGACCGAGCTGCGAGTGCCAGCGGACGCCGCGCCCGGAACGAGACTGCCGGTCTCCGCGCGGCTCGATTATCTCGCCTGCACCGACCGCGTCTGCGTCCCGCAGCGCACCGAAGTCGCGACCGAGCTTCGCGTCGGTCCGCCCAGCGCCGAGAACCGCGCGCTGATCGACGGTTTCCGGCGCGCCTTGCCGCGGCCGCTGGGGAGCGAGGCGCGCTTCACGGTCGCGAACGGGCGCCTGCGCATCGCAATCCCGCTCCCGGCGGAATATGCCCCGCAGGTCCGTTACTTCTTCGCCAGGACGCTGAATGCCGCCGATTTCGCCGCCGAGCAGCAATATCTGCGCGGGCGGGAGACGCTGATCGTCGACACGGCGGCGGCGCCGGGTGCCGAGGCGCTGACGCAGATCGAGGGCGTGCTCAGCCTCGGCGACGGCCGGGGCATCTCCCTCGCGGCGCGACCGGGGCCGGTGCCTGCCGGCGGCGAGAGGATCGGCAGCTCGGATCGGCAGCAGGAACAGGACGGATCGGGGATCCTGATTGCGCTGATCGGCGCGCTGGCGGGCGGCCTGCTGCTCAATTTCATGCCCTGCGTCTTCCCGATCCTGAGCCTCAAGGCGCTGAGCCTCGCCCGTCTCGGCGCCGATGCGGGGGCGGCGAAGCGGGAGGCGCTGGCTTATGCAGCGGGCGCCGTCGGCATGTGCCTTCTCCTCGGCGCGACGATCCTCGCTCTCAGGGCGGCGGGCTTGGCGGCGGGCTGGGCGTTCCAGCTCCAGGACCCGCGGGTCATCCTCGTCCTGCTGCTGCTGGTGACGGCGATCGCGTTCGGCCTCGCCGGGCTGTTCCGTCTGCCCGCGATCGCCGGCGGCGAGCGGCTGGCGGGGCAGGGGGGGACGCGCGGCGCTTTCTGGACCGGGGCGCTTGCGGCCTTCGTCGCGACGCCGTGCACGGGGCCTTTCATGGGTGCCGCGCTGGGAGCCGCCCTGGTGCTCCCCTCGGCCGCCGGCTTGGCTGTATTCGGCGGACTGGGCCTCGGTCTCGCTCTGCCCTTCCTGCTGCTCGGCTTCGTCCCGGCGCTGCGGCGCAGGCTGCCCAAGCCGGGCCCCTGGATGGAGCGCCTGCAGCGCATCCTCTCCGTGCCGATGTTCGTCACCGCCATCGGGCTCCTCTGGGTACTCGGCCGGCAGGCGGGCGTCGACGGCATGACGCTCGGTCTGTTCGCATCCCTGGCGCTCGCTTTGGCCTTGTGGTGGTGTGGGCGGCACGGTCGGCCGTGGCTGGCTGTTGTCCCGGCGGCCCTTGTCGCGGGCGCTGCGTTGCTCCTCGTGCGAACGGAGGTTTCCGCCCCGGTGCCGCGGGGAGCGCTCGCCGCGCAGCCGTTCAGCGAAGCCTTGCTCGACGACCTCAGGGCGCAGCGGCGACCGGTGTTCGTCTATTTCACCGCCGACTGGTGCCTCACCTGCAAGGTCAACGAAGCGGCCGTGCTCGATCGCGCCGACGTCGCCGACGCCTTCCGCCGCGCCGGCGTCTCGGTGCTCGTCGGCGACTGGACTCGCGGCGAGCCGGAGATCGGCCGGTTCCTCGAAAGCCACGGCCGCTCGGGCGTCCCGCTCTACCTCTTCTACCGCCCCGGCGCCGCCCCGGAAGTGCTCCCCCAGATCCTCACCGCCGCGAGGGTGCGGGGCTTGGCCGACTGAATTCCTCCCCGGTACGGGGAGGGGGACCATGCGAAGCATGGTGGAGGGGCCCGCAGCGAAGCGGAGGGTAAAACCTCGCCCTTCGGGCTCGGCCCCTCCACCGCACTTCGTGCGGTCCCCCTCCCCATCTAGCGATGGGGAGGAATTACCGCGTCACATTCCCCGGCCGGCTCCTTGCCCAAGCCTGCCGCCCGCCCAGCCAGGTCTCCAGCACCCGCGTCTCGCGGATCTGGCCCGGGTCCGAGGTCCGGAAGATGTCCGTGTCGATGAAGATGAAGTCGGCCATGCGGCCCGGCTCGAGCGTGCCGATGCGGTCTTCGGCGAAGCCCGCATAAGCGGCGCGGCGGGTGAAGGCGTCGAACGCCTGCTCCAGCGTCAGGCGCTGCTCGGGGAACCAGCCGCCGGGCGGCTGCCCCTCTGAATCCTGGCGGCTGATCGCGACCGCGAGACCGTGGAACGGGTTTGGGCTCTCGACCGGGAAATCCGAGCCGAAGGCGAGCGGGACGTTGAGGCGCAGCATGCTCGCCCAGGCATAGGAGCCGCCGAGCCGCTCGCGCCCCATCCGCGCCTCGGCCATCCGCCAGTCCGACGCCTGGTGGACGGGCTGCATCGAGGCGACGATCCCGTTGCGGGCGAAGCGCGGCAAGTCGGCCGGGTCGACGATCTGGGCATGCTCGATCCGCCAGCGCCGGTCGCCCCGGTAGGTAAGGGCGAGCTCCTCGATTGCGCCCAGCAGGGTGGCGTTGGCCTCGTCGCCGATCGCGTGGACGGCGATCTGGAAATTGTTCATCGCCGCCCGGCTCATCAGGTTTCTGAGCACGGTGTCGGTGACGAAGGGCAGGCCGCGCTGTCCCGCGGCGTCGCGATAGGGCTGCTTGAGCCAGGCGCCGCGCGAGCCCAGTGCGCCGTCGAGATAGAGCTTTACGCCGACCATGCGCAGGCGGCCGTCGTAGAGCCAGGGCGTCGGCCCCTGCCCGGCGACGGCCAGCAAGGCATCGATCCCGCCCGCATAAGAGAGGATTCGGATCGAAAGGCCGCCGGAATCGCCGGCGCGCCGGATCGTCAGCCAGTCCTCGACGCTGGTGCCCATGTCGGTGACGGCGGTGAGGCCGTTGGCCAGCAGGATCTCCTGGGAGCGGCGCAAGGCGAGGTCGCGGGTGATCGGCTGGTGCGCCGGAATCGCTCGTTCGACCAGCGGCATCGCGGCGTCGACGAAGATCCCGCTCGGCTGCCGGCCGCTGCGCTCGATCCGCCCGCCTTCCGGCGCGCGGGTCTCGGCGGTGACATTGGCCTCGCGCATCGCGGCGCTGTTGACCCAGGCGGCGTGGCCGTCGACCCGCTCGAGATAGACCGGCCGGTCGCCGGTCACGGCATCGAGCTCGGCAGCGGTCGGGAATCGCCCGAGTTCCCACCTTTCCTGGTTCCAGCCGCGGCCGACGATCCACCGCGGGGTCGGATTGGCGGCGGCATGGGCGCGGATCCGTTCCAGCGCCTCCTGGAGCGAGCGGGTGTCGGAGAGGTCGAGCTGCATCGCGTTGAAACCGAGGCCCATGACGTGGCCGTGGGCGTCGATCAGCCCGGGGAGGAGGGTGCGGCCGCGCCCGTCGACGCGGCTGCGGATCCGCTCCGGCCGCCGTTCCCGCCCCGTGAGCAGCTGCTTCACCCGTCCCTGGTCGTCGATCACCATTCCGGAGAAGCGGAACAGCCGCCCGTCGGCGCGCATCGTGTAGCCGTTGACGTTCTCGACCAGCGAGTCGGCCAGCGCCGGCGCGGCCGCGACCAAGGCGGCGAACAGGCCCAGCAGGAATTTCAGGCGCTTCACTCGACGAGCCTCCTCACCAGCGACGAAGTATCCTGACGGCCTCCGCCCATCGCCTGCACTTCGGCGTAGAACTGGTCGACGAGCGCGGTCAGCGGCAGCGACGCACCGTTGCGGCGCGCCTCTTCGAGCGTGAGCCCGAGATCCTTGCGCATCCAGTCCACCGCGAAACCGTGATCGAACCGGCCTTCGTCCATCGTCGCCCAGCGGTTGACCATCTGCCAGCTCATCGCCGCCCCGCCGGAAATGGCCTCAAAAACCTTCGCGCTGTCGAGCCCGGACGCCTTGGTGAAATGGAGCGCCTCGGAAAGGCCCTGCAGCACGCCGGCGATGCAGATCTGGTTGACCATCTTCGTGAGCTGGCCGGTGCCGTCGCCGCCGACATGGACGATGCGGGCCGCATAGGCCTCCATGAAGGGCCGCGCCGCCGCGACTGCCGCCTCGCTGCCCCCGCACATGATTGCGAGCGTGCCGTTCTCCGCTCCGGCCTGGCCGCCCGAAACCGGCGCGTCGACGCAGAGCAGGCCCAGCTCCCGCCCCTCCTCCGCGAGGCGGCGGGCAAGCCGGGCCGACGCGGTGGTGTGGTCGACGAACAACGCGCCCTCGCGCATGTTTCGAAAGGCGCCGTTCGGCCCGAGGGTCACCTCCTCGACGTCCTCGTCGCGCCCGACGCAGGCGATCACGGCGTCGACCCCTCCGGCGGCGGCGGCCGCGGTCGAGGCGACGGTGCCGCCATGCCGCCCGGCCCAGTCGCGGGCCTTTTCGGGGCTGCGGTTGAAGACGGTGAGGCTGTGCCCGGCGCCCGCGAGGTGCCGTGCCATGGGGGCGCCCATCACGCCGAGGCCGAGGAAAGCGATCCGTGCCATCGCCCCTGCCGATAGGGCCTGTTCGCGCGCCGCGCCAGATGGCCGGCGGCGATAGCGATCGCGCCTGCTTGCGTCCCATGCGGGGACGCAGCGGCGTTTCGGCGGCCTTTGCGCGCCGATCCGCTGGCGTTCGGATCGCCGAAGGGCCATAATCGTTTTCGCCAGGCCTTTTCATGTGGAGTCACGGTGAGCGCACCGTTCCGCTTTCCCCGCTTTTTCGTGACGACGCCGTCGCCATGCCCCTATCTGCCCGGCAAGACCGAGCGGAAGGTGTTCACCGAGCTTTCGGGCCACCATGCCGGCGAGCTCAACGACGCCCTGGGGAGGATCGGCTTCCGCCGCAGCCAGAACGTCGCCTACCGCCCCTCGTGCATCGACTGCGCGGCCTGCATTTCGGTTCGGGTCGTCACCGGCGAGTTCCAGCCCAATGCCAGCCAGCGCCGGGTGATCCGCCGCAATTCCGATCTCGAGGTGACCGCCTGCAAGCCCTGGACCACCGAGGAGCAATATCAGCTGCTGCGCCGCTACCTGAAGCAGCGCCACCCCGGCGGCGGGATGGTCGACATGGACGAGAGCGATTTCAGCGACATGGTCGAGCAGTCTCCAGTCAAGACCTTCCTAATCGAATACCGCGAGCCGGCGGTCGACGGGCGGCCGGGCCGCCTGGTCGGGGCCTGCCTCACCGACCAGCAGTCGGACGGCCTGTCGATGATCTACAGCTTTTTCGAGCCCGACAATTCGAGCCGCTCCGGCCTCGGCACCTATATCATCCTCGACCACATCGTCCGTGCCGCCCGCGCCGGCCTGCCCTATGTCTATCTCGGCTATTGGGTCGAGGAGTCGCGGCGCATGGCCTACAAGGCCAAGTTCCGCCCGCTGGAGAAGCTCGGCCCGGGAGGCTGGCACCGCTTCGAGCCCGACCAGCGCGAACTCCCGCTCGGCTGAGATCTCCTCGCCGCCGAACGCTGGCGCCGTCCTCTTCGCTCCGCTATTCTTCGCGGGGGCAACGGCAGGGGGGCGGCCATGCGCGGGGGACTTCGGATTTGGCGGGCGCTCGAACGGGCGCGTGAGATCAACCTGGCCGAGGCGGGCGAGACGCCCCCCGTACCGGGCGACGACGCGATCACCCGCCGGCGGATGCTGGCGATCCTCGCGGCCGCGACGGGAGCTGCGGCGATGCCCCGCTGGCCGGCTTATGCACAGCCGGCGCGGCGGGTGGTCGTCGTCGGCGGCGGGCTTGCCGGCCTCACCGCGCTCGACCGGCTTCGCGCGCACGGCGTCGATGCGACGCTCTACGAGGCTCGCGCGGCGGTCGGCGGCCGCACCCGCAGCGTCCGCGGGGTCTTCGCGCCCAATTACGCGTTCGACGAGGGCGCGCAGCTGGTGAACAGCGATCACCGCGACGTGATCGGAATGCTCGACCGGTTCGGGCTCAGGCGCGTCGAGCGCGCGCGATTCGGGACCCCGCACGAGATCCAGATCGGCCGCGACGGCCGCGCGGCATCCGAAGCAGCGATCGCCGAAGCGCTCCGCGGCGTCGCGCGGCGGATCGACCGCGACTATCGGCGCATCGACGGGGACGAGGCTGCGATCCGCGAGATCGATGCGATGTCGGTCGCCGACTATCTCACTCGCGCAGGCCTGCCCGCCGGCGACGCACGCGACGCGCTCGAGGCGGGCATCCGCACCGAATATGGCAGCGAGCCCCGCGACGCCACCGCCCTCGAGCTGCTCTGGAACCTGCCGGTCGTCGAGGGCCGGCACGTGACCCGGATCAGCCTTTCCGACGAAGTCTGGGTGGTGGACGGCGGCACCGGCCAGATCGCCCAGCGTCTGGCGGCGCCGCTGCGGCGGCACATCCGGCTCGGCAAGCGCCTGACCCACGTCGATTCCGGTCCGAACGGGGTCCGGCTGCGCTTCGCGGACGGCGAGCGGGTGGAAGCCGATCGCGCGATCATCGCCTTGCCGGCGTCGCTGCTCCGCGACATCCGCTTCACCGGGGATTTGCCGGAGCCGTGGCGCGCCTTCATCGCGGAGGCCGAGCTCGGCCGCAACGAGAAGGTGATCGTCGGCTACGGCCGGCAGAGCTGGCGGGAGCGGCTCGGCTTCGCCGGGGCGCTCTGGGGCGCCGGCGATTTCTCGGCGGTGTGGGACGCGGCGTCGATGACGCCGACTCCGAATATGCAGCCGGGTGCGCTCACGTATTTCCTCGGCGGCGCGCAGGTCGCTGCCGCGCGGGGCGAAGGCGGTCGCGCGCTTGCCGCCCGCTTCAGCGCGGCGGCCCGGCGCGTGCTTCCGAACCTGCCTCAGCCGAACGGCCGCGTACGGCGGACGCGCTGGTGCGAGGACCCTCTTACGAAGGGCGCCTACATGAACTTCCGCCCCGGCCAATATTCGCGGTTCGCGAGCCTGCTCACCTTCGAGGAGGAGGGACGGCCGCCGCGTCCGAGCCAGGCGGGATCGCTGCTGTTCGCAGGCGAATTTCTGTCGGACGCCTGGCCGGGCTACATGAACGGGGCGGTCCAGACCGGGCGCGTCGCCGCCGACGCGGCCATGGCGCGGCTGGCCGTCGCCGCGTGACCTTTCAATCGGGATCGACGACCGTTGCGCCGAGCTTCTTCGGGGCCACGGCGCGGTAGCTTTCGGCGACCCAGCGCTTGAGCAGATAGAGGTCGGGCTCGGCGTCGGCCTCGAAGCGGACGCTGACCCAGCCGGAGCGGCCGAGGCCGTAGCCGGCCGGCTCCGCCCAGTCGAACATCAATGCGAAATCCGCGCTGACCGGCAGCTTTACCGTGGCGCTGAACAGCTCCTGCTTGTCGAGCCAGCAGAAGGTCTTCCCGCGCACCTTCAACGCGCTGTGCCCCCAGGGATGATCCTCTGCCGCCTCGGGCAGCGACAGCCCGTAAGCACGCAGCTCCTCGAACCAGGCGTCGATGCTCATCTGCGGATCATGCACCCGGGTCCGCGCGAGGGGAAGCCGTGCAAGTCCGTCATCCCGGCGAAGGCCGGGATCCCAGCGAGAGTATGCCGCAACGCCCGTGCAGCGCCCCGCACCGAAAACGGCGCCTTTCACCCCCTAGGGTCCCGGCCTGCGCCGGGACGACGGGCTTGCACAAAGAAAACCGGCGCCCGCATCGCTGCCGGCGCCGGTCCTGCCCCTCCAGGGAAGCTGGCGAATCAGGCGACCTTCTGGGTCTCGATCTCTTCGGGATCGCGAAGCACGTAGCCGCGGCCCCAGACGGTCTCGATATAATTGTCGCCGCCGCAGGCGAGGGAAAGCTTCTTCCTCAGCTTGCAGATGAAGACGTCGATGATCTTGAGCTCGGGCTCGTCCATGCCGCCGTAGAGATGATTGAGGAACATCTCCTTGGTCAGCGTCGTGCCCTTGCGGAGCGAGAGCAGCTCCAGCATCGCATATTCCTTGCCGGTGAGGTGCACGCGGGCGCCGTCGACCTCGACCGTCTTGGCGTCGAGGTTCACGGCGAGCTTGCCGGTGCGGATCACGCTCTGGCTGTGGCCCTTGGAGCGGCGCACGACCGCGTGGATGCGGGCGACCAGCTCGTCGCGGTGAAAAGGCTTGGTGACGTAATCGTCGGCGCCGAAGCCCAGCGCCCTGACCTTCGAATCCATCTCGCTGATTCCGGACAGGATGAGGACCGGCGTGCCGACCTTCGCCAGCCGCAGCTTCTTCAGCACGTCGTACCCGTGCATGTCGGGCAGATTGAGATCGAGGCAGATGATGTCGTAATCGTAGAGCTTGCCGAGGTCCAAGCCCTCCTCGCCGAGATCCGTCGTGTAGACGTTGAAGCCCTCGTTGGTGAGCATGAGCTCGATGGCCTTGGCCGTCGTCGGCTCGTCTTCGATCAGCAGCACACGCATGACGCCTTGCCCCTTCCTCACGTCGGCCGCGGCAACATCCCCCGGCCCCTCGTGGTCATTCATTAACCATTGGAGGAATGAAGGCAAAAGGTTAATTTCGGATTAAGCCAAGGATTCCAATTGCGAAGCGGGATCGTTGCGCCGGCGCCACAGTCGTGGCAGGGCACGGGCCCATGTGGGAAGAGCGGGTCCTGTTCATCGACGGCGAGGCGATCGTCATCGACAAGCCGGCCGGCCTCGCCGTCCATCCCGGCTCGCGCACGCCCCAGAGCCTCGAGGATCACCTGCGCCATCTGCGCTTCGGCTTCCGCCGCGAGCCGCTTCCGGTCCATCGCCTCGACCGCGACACTTCGGGTTGCCTGCTCCTCGCCCGCAACCCGAAGGCGCACAAGAGCTTCCAGCGCGCCTTCGAGGACAAGAAGGTCGCGAAGACCTATCTCGCCGTGCTCGACGGGGTCCCGGAAGCGGAGGAAGGGACGATCGACATGGCGCTCGGCAAGGTGTCGACCGCGGAGGAGGGCTGGCGGATGGTGCCCGATTCCGGGGGCAAGGCGGCGGTGAGCCACTGGCGGCGGATGGCGGTGAACGGCGGGCGGGCGCTCGTCCTGTTCTCGCCGGAGACGGGGCGCACGCACCAGCTCAGGATCCATGCCGTCGCGGGCCTCGGCATCGCGATCGCCGGCGACCCGGTCTACGGCGCGGGGAAGGGTCCGATGCTCCTCCACGCCCGCTCGATCCGCGTCGAGCGGGACCGCAAGCCGCCGGTCGAGGCGACCGCGCCGCTCCCGCCGAGCTTCGCTTTTGCGGGTTTTCCCGATGCCGGAGACTGAGCCCTTCGCCCTGCCCGAGGACGCGCTCGAGGAGCGCTTCCTCGCGGCCACGGGACCGGGCGGGCAGAACGTCAACAAGGTCGCGACGGCGGTGCAGCTGCGCTGCGACGTGTTCAAGCTCGGCCTGTCGCCCCCGGTTTACGAGCGGCTCAAGGCGCTCGCCGGCAGCCGGATGACAAGCGAGGGCGAGATCCTGATCACCGCTCGCAACCACCGCACCCAGGACGCGAACCGTGTCGATGCGCGGGCGCGGCTGGCGGACTTGATCGCGCGCGCCCACGTAAAGCCGGCCAAGCGCATCCGCACCAGGCCGAGCCGCGCCGCCAAGGCGAAGAGGGTGGACGAGAAGAAGGGACGCAGCGCCGTCAAGGCCACCCGCACCAAACCCAGGATCGACTAGCGGCTATAGACGCCGGCTCTCGTCGCGAAGCCTGACTTGATAGTTGATGTTGAGCACCGGTGCTCGGCCCATCACATCTATGTAAAGGATGCCCACATTGGTGCCGTTCTCGAGCAGCCAGTCGCGTTCGCAAATCCGCAGAGATCCGACCCTCCGGCAGGGTTCAGCTGCGTCGGCCATGGCTGCCCCATATCGTGCTTGGAGGAGTTCGCTCATCGATCTGAAAGCAGCTTCGGATGGCTGCGTGGCCGTCATCATGACCTGGATCAGGCGCCCATTCTGCATGAAGAAGCAGACGTCGAATTGGAGCCTGGCGACCTCGTAGCCGGCGATTTGCAATTCGCAGACCGCAGCGCCTCTGAACAAGGTCGGCGGCCGGTCCGGGCGCCGCGCCCCCGGTTGAGCCGACTGCACCTCATCGCGCGTCATTCCATATCTCACATTCTGCCACAGCACTTGTGCAGAGGCCTCGGCCGCGATGCACAAGCCAAGGAAAAGGACGATCAGCCGACGCATGCAGTCTCTCCGCTAGGCCTGGAAGCAGGCTATCCTGCGCGCCTGAGGGTGTCGAGACCGTCGACCCGCTTTCAATCGCGCTCTTTGCGAGCAGGTGCCGGACCGCTACGTGGACAGCATGTACGAGTTCAGGATCGAAGCGGCCGACAAGCCGGAACTGTATCGCCAGCTCGTCCAGGCGGCCGACGCGCTCACCGATGGCGAGTCCGACGGGATCGCGAACATGGCCAACGTCGCGGCTCTGCTCTGGGAGAGCCTGCCGGACCTCAACTGGGCCGGCTTCTACCGCAATGTCGGCGGCGAGCTGGTGCTGGGTCCCTTCCAGGGCCGCGCCGCCTGCATCCGCATCCCGTTCGGCAAGGGGGTGTGCGGCACCGCGGCGGCGACGCTCGAGCCGCAATGCGTCGAAGACGTCGATGCCTTCCCCGGCCATATCGCCTGCGATTCCGCCTCGGCCTCGGAGCTGGTGGTGCCGGTGTTGGACGCGGACGGCGGCCTGATCGCGGTCATCGATCTCGACAGTCCCACGCTCGGGCGCTTCGACAATGAAGACGCCGCGGGCTGTCTCGAATTGGCACGCCGCCTCTCGGGGCGGCTGGGCGGCGTAGCAAAGACGGCGCCCGAGCGTTAATGGATCGTAAAGCGGCTTCCGGCGCGCCGGGGCCGACGTCCGAAGGGGACCCGATCCATGAGGAAGCTCGCTCTCGTCTCGCTCGCCGCTCTCGCCGCCGCGGCTCTGCCCGCCACGGCCGCGGCCCAGCCCCGCTCCGGCCACAGCTGGGGACAGGGAGGACAGCGCGTCATCGTCCGCCACGGCGGGCCGCAGGCGGGGCCGCATATGGGCCCCGGCACGCACGGCAACTTCCGCCACATCCGCCGCTTCCAGCGCGGCCATGTCGTCCCTTCCTTCTGGTGGGGCCCGCAATTCCAGGTCCAGCATTGGCAGATGTACGGCTTCCCGCAGCCCATGCCGGGGCACCGCTGGATCCGCTATTATGACGACGCCTATATGATCGACGGCCACGGCCGCGTCCGCGAAGGCCGCCACGGAATGGATTGGGACCGCTACGGCGACCGCTGGGGCCGCGACGATCGCGGCATCCCCGTCTATGTCGGCGACGGCGACTGGCGCCCGCACGGCCGCGACCAGGAGTGGGCCGAGGAAGTGGGCGAGGGGCGCGGCGGCTGGGATTACAGCGAATACGGTCCCGGCGACGGGCCCGGCCCGGCCTGCGGGCATCACGGCGGCCCGTGCGGCGGCGCACCCCATCCGATGCCTCATGCGGGCCCGGCTTACGGCCATGGCGGCGGCTACGGGGGCGGTTACGGCGGCGGTTACGGAGCGGGCTACGGCTACGGCTATATGTGCTGCGCCACCGTCACCATCGTCGAGACGGTGGTCGAGACCGGCGGCTCCAGCTCCTACGAGGTGATCGAGGAAGAGGTGGTGCAGCAGCGCGCCCGCCGCGTCCATCGCCGCCCCCCGCCGCGCCGCCCGATCCGCGGCGAGCGCGGCTGATCGTTACCCGAGCTCCGGCGCCTCCTCGTCGAGGCCGCCCGGGACGATGACGAGCGGGCAGGGAAGGCTGCCCGCCACCGTGCCGGCGAAGTGGCTCACTAGCGGGCCCGGTGGGCCCTCGGCCGCGGCGCCGAGGACCAAAGCGGCGATCTCGCGGTCCTCCTTGAGAAGGTCGGCGATCAGCTTCACCGGCTCGCCCTCCCGGACCAGGACGGAAGGACGGATCCCGGCCTCCTCCGCGATCGCGCCGGAGGCCTGCAGCACCGCCGCTTCGGCGCGCAGCCGCGCCTCCTCCTCGATCGCCGCCTGGACGCCGCCCCACTGGACGAACTCCTGCGGCGGGATGACGGCGAGGATGACGATCCCGAGCCCGGTGCGCGCCGCCCGCCGCGCCGCCCAGCGCAGCGCCACCGCCCCTTCGGCGGTATCGTCCATCACGACCAGATAGGACCGCATCTACACCCCTTTTGACCACCACGCTGCGCCAGAAGCCCCGCCCGCGCAACCCTCGCCCTTGACCATCGGCACGGCTTTGGGGTTGAGGCGTTCGGACGGCAGCGAGGAAGACCCATGGCCATAGAGTTGAAGATGCCGGCCCTCTCCCCGACCATGGAGGAGGGGACGCTCGCCAAATGGCTGGTCAAGGAAGGCGACACGGTCGCCGCCGGCGACGTCCTCGCCGAGATCGAGACCGACAAGGCGACGATGGAGTTCGAGGCCGTCGACGAGGGGACGATCGCGAAGATCCTGGTCGCCGAGGGCAGCGAGGAGGTGAAGGTCGGCACGGTGATCGCGCTGATCGCCGCGGAGGGGGAGGATGCGTCCGCCGCGGCCGCGCCCGCACCGGCTCCCGCACCCGCTCCGGCAGCCGCACCGCCTCCCAAAGCCGCTTCCAAGGGCATCAACCCCGTCCAGCATTCCGAGCTCGCACCGCCCAGGGCCGAGGGCGGCGCGCGCGTCAAGGCGAGCCCGCTCGCCCGCCGCCTCGCCGAGCAGCAAGGGGTGGACCTCGCCTCGCTGACCGGCTCCGGGCCCGCCGGCCGCATCGTCAAGGCGGATGTCGAGGGTGGTGGGCTTCGACAAGCTCAGCCCGAGCGGGCGGGGGAGGCCGCGACTCCGGCACCCGCCGCACCGCCTGCGCCGGCGCCAGCGGGCGCCGCGGTCCCGGACATCCCGCACGAGGCGACCAAGCTCTCCAATATCCGGAAGACGATCGCGCGGCGGCTCACCGAATCGAAGCAGCAGGTCCCGCACATCTACCTGACCGTCGACATCCGCCTCGACGCGCTTTTGAAGCTGCGCGCCGAGCTCAACGCGTCGCTCGAGAGCCGCGGCGTCAAGCTCAGCGTCAACGACATGCTGATCAAGGCGCTGGCGGCCGCGCTCATCGAGGTGCCGAGCTGCAACGTCATGTACACGCCGACCGAGCTGATCAGCTTCAAGCGCGCGGACATCTCGGTCGCGGTCTCGACTCCCACCGGCCTGATCACGCCGATCGTCGTCGGCGCAGAAGCCAAGAGCCTCAGCGCGATCTCGGCCGAGATGAAGGACCTCGCCGCCCGCGCCCGCGACGGCAAGCTCCAGCCGCACGAATATCAGGGCGGGACCGCGAGCCTCTCGAACATGGGGATGTACGGCATCTCGGTCTTCTCGGCGGTGATCAACCCGCCGCAGGGGATGATCATGGCGATCGGCGCGGGCGAGAAGCGCCCTTGGGTGGTCGACGGCGCGCTCCAGGCCGCCACCATCATGAGCGCCACCGGCAGCTTCGACCACCGCGCCATAGACGGCGCCGACGGCGCCCAATTGATGCAGGCCTTCAAGCGCCTCGTCGAAGCGCCGCTGGGGATGCTGGCTTGATGGGCCGTCCCCCGTCAGGCGTGCTCGGGCCGATCATTCCTCCCCACGCGCAGCATGGGGAGGGGGACCGCCCGAAGGGGGGTGGAGGGGTAGAGGGCATCGGGGTCGGGCGGTTCGCGCGCGATCCTCTGAGATCGGCGCACCCTACCCGTCCACCACAGTTCCTGTGGTCCCCCTCCCCATCTGCGATGGGGAGGTACGGGGGCGACCGTTCCATCCTTCCAGTCGAGACAAACCATGGCTGACGCATTCGACCTCATCGTGCTCGGCTCCGGGCCCGGCGGCTATGTCGCGGCGATTCGGGCGAGCCAGCTCGGCCTGAAGGTCGCGATCGTCGAGCGGGAGAAGCTCGGCGGGATCTGCCTCAACTGGGGGTGCATCCCGACCAAGGCTTTGCTGCGGACCAGCGAGGTCTTTCACTACATGACCCACGCCTCCGCCTATGGGCTCACCGCGGAAAAACCGGGCTTCGACCTCGCGAAGATCGTCGAGCGCTCGCGCAAGGTCGCGGGGCAGCTCAACGCCGGCGTCAAGGGGCTGATGAAGAAGAACAAGGTGACGGTCGTCGAGGGCGAGGGGAAGCTCGCCGGCAAGGGCAAGCTCCAGGTCGGCGACCGCACGCTCGAGGCGAAGCACATCATCGTCGCCACCGGCGCCCGCGCCCGGGATCTGCCCTTCGCCAAGGCCGACGGCGAGCGGATCTGGACCTACCGCCACGCGATGGTCCCCAAGGTCATGCCGACCAAGCTTTTGGTGATCGGATCGGGCGCGATCGGGGTCGAGTTCGCCAGCTTCTATTCGGACATGGGCGCCGAGGTCACCATCGTCGAGATGCTGGAGCGCATCCTCCCGGTCGAGGACGAGGACGTCTCGGCCTTCGTCCACAAGGCGCTGGCGAAGCAGGGGATGAAGCTGCACGTCTCGTCGGGTGTCGAGAAGCTCGAAGCCGGCAAGGACGGTGTGAAGGCGACCTTGAAGGGCGGCGCGACCGAAAGCTTCTCGCACGCCATCGTCGCCATCGGCATCGTCCCGAACACCGAGGGGATCGGGCTCGAGGCGCTGGGCGTGACGACCGACCGCGGCCATATCGCCGTCGACGGCTACGGCCGCACCAGCGTCGAGGGGGTCTACGCGATCGGCGACGTCACCGGCCCGCCCTGGCTGGCGCACAAAGCGAGCCACGAGGGCGTCGTCTGCGTCGAGGCGATCGCGGGCGGCAAGCCGCACCCGTTCGAGACCTGGAACATCCCAGGCTGCACATACTCCCGCCCGCAGGTCGCTTCCGTCGGCCTCACCGAGGCCAAGGCGAAGGCGGAGGGCCGCGAGGTCAAGGTCGGCAAGTTCCCCTTCATCGGCAACGGCAAGGCGATCGCATTGGGCGAGGCCGAGGGCTTCGTGAAGACGGTGTTCGACGCCAAGACGGGGGAATTATTGGGCGCCCACATGGTCGGGGCGGAGGTTACCGAGCTGATCCAGGGCTATGCGATCGCGCGGCAGCTCGAGACGACCGAGGAGGACCTGATGCACACCGTCTTCCCGCATCCGACGCTCAGCGAGATGATGCATGAGAGCGTGCTCGATGCGTACGGGCGGGCGGTGCATTATTGATGCTCAGGAGGCTCAGGAAGCTGCAATGCTGCTTTTGCGGTGAGCGCATCCCGAGCAGCGACCTGGAGGCCGTGTCGATCACGTTTCGAGGGGCGTGGTCCGGACCGAATGAAGTCGCTCAAGATATGTTCGCCCACGGACGCTGCACGAGGGACAAATTCGCCCCGCTCCTCGATCCGGGCGTGCCGTTCGACACGGAGACGTTTCGCTCCTGACTTGCGCATCGGAGCGTGCCGACCCTTGTGGGGGCGCTGCATTAGCAGGGTTCGCGCGGAGGCGCGGAGGCGCGGAGGCGTGGAGGGGGACCAGCCTCTGGCTGGTGGAGGGGTAGAAGCGCTCCCCCCGCGTCTGCGACAAGGGAAAGCTT
Organism: Allosphingosinicella sp.; assembly: GCA_036388255.1. Lineage (GTDB taxonomy): Bacteria > Pseudomonadota > Alphaproteobacteria > Sphingomonadales > Sphingomonadaceae > Allosphingosinicella. The sequence continues at coordinate 28,336 of DASVSD010000031.1, forward strand.
AACCTTGCAACGGGTTTCGTTTATGCTCGGCGAGCCTGTTCACGTTCGGGGGAGACGAAATGGCCACACTTTTTCAGGTGCAGCCCGAGCCTCCGAAAACTGAGCCTCATCAGCGGTCGCGATTGGATTCTCTTTCCGTCGGGGTAGGCATTTTCAGTGTCAGCGGAAACGCGATGGAAGAGGTCGACCTGCTACTCCCCGTGGGCTTCGCGAGCCATGAATCGCGCCGCACCACTTCCGAGGCGGTCGCCGACGACGTTCTGGAAGGAAGATCCTTTTCGATCGAATATACGCCTTTCGATCTTCAGCAGCTCAGCGCCGCACAAGGTTTCATGCTACCGCCGGAGCTCGCTCAACACGGCTATCGGAAACTTTTCTGGCTCGACGTGCCGGAAGTGAGATTCGCGACCGTCATGTGGCGACTCGCCGGGTTCATCCCCTCTGCCAGCTCCCCGACGCTGCCCAAGGCACGGATGAGCGGCTATCTCGGAGCGACGTGGCTGCAAGACATCTCAGCTCGCCGACTGGTCGACACGGCGACGACGCCGTGCGTCCACCCGTGCAATCCGCCGCAGCAATGCCGGCAGACCGGCTGCTACTGCAACCGGGAACTGCACATGTGCGTCTGAAACGGGATAATTAGGATGGTTGCCCGAGCGCTGGGTTGGTCCGTAACTATCGCCTTCGCGGCCGCCCTGACCTATGGATTTTACTCGGTTTGGGAGGCCCATGTCCGCGCCTCCATTTCGGGCGCCGACCTTCCGGGCAGTGAAGCCCGCCTCATCATCGCCGCGATCCTGGCCTCCGCCCTGACCTTGGGGGCGACCGCGTTGAGCTGGTGGGATCGGCGCAAGAGCCTGCGCAACGAACGGCAGAAAAAGGGCTTCGAGCTCCGCACCGAAGCCGCGTTTGAAATGTGGGGAGCCGCGACGACGGCTTACCGCTTGCTCAGCAAGGCGGAAACCGGTGGCTTCAGCCGCAACAACGCGGAGACCATTCAGAAGGCGTTGGTCGAAGCGGAGAGGAACACGCTTCTTTTCGAAGACGATCTCGTCTCGGCGTTCCAGGCCTTTTGGCAAGCGACCGACGCCCTGTCTGAAGCGATGCTCGCCGCCGGCGCCGATCAGGCTTCCGTATGGAAGGATGGGATCAAGGGATATGCGGCCAAATATAACGAGCTCAAGGGGCTCCTGAGCAGCGAACTCCAGGAGTAGCAAGGTTCTGCGGGTGGCAGTCACGTGACCGTCACTGCCGTCGGAACCGTCGCCCGCTTCCCCTGAGTGCGGGCGGGGACGGCCGCTGGCGACCGTCCCCGCACGTGGCGGCAGGCTCAGCTGGCGACGAGCGCCAGGCCGATCGGCCCTTCGCCGGCATAGGTCATCGTGCCCTTCGGCTGGGTGAGGTCGACCCCGACGACGCCCTGGCCGCCGCGGCAGCCGATGACCCAGCGGCCGCCGTCGTGCCAAGGCGCGGAGTCGCCGCCCCACTGATTCTCGACGCTGTACGTGTCCGCCATGATCTGCCTGCCGCGGAAGCCGATCGGACCCTCGCCGGCATAGGTCGTCGTGCCGCTGAGGGTGACGCCGCTGTCGGGGCTGGTCACGTCGAGCGCGACCACGGCCTGATCGTCGCGGCAGCCGAGGACGAACTGGCCGCCCTGGTTCCACGGCGCGCTGTCGCCGCCCCATTGGTTGGTGGCGTCGTAGGCCTTGCCTGCGGAGCGGCTCGCGGCGACTCCGATCGGCCCTTCGCCGAAATAGGTCATCGTCCCGTCGAGCGTCTGCCCGCCGTCGGCGGACGAGAGGTGGAAGGCGACGGCGTTCTGGCCGTCGCGGGCGCCGAGGAGGAAGAGGCCGGCGTCGTGCCATGGCGCGTCGTCGCCGCCCCATTGGTTTTGAGCCTGGTAGCAATTGGTCGTCACCCGCGTCGCGCGGCAGCCGACCGGCCCCTCGCCGGAATAGGTCATCGTGCCGCTGAAGGACTGGCCGCCGTCGCCGGAGCTGAGATTGAGGGCCACCGGATTCTGGTCCGCGCGATTGCCGATGTTGAAGACGCCGCCTTCGTGCCACTCGGCCGCATCGCCGCCCCACTGGTTCTTCACATTGTATACGGTCATGATGTCGATCCTCTCCTCTTCGGTGGTTGCCTGGATTTCAGCCCGATGCAGGACCAGCCGGTTCGGTCGACGCAAGACGATGCGCGTACGCGAAGAGCGGTAATTGAATCGGATACGGGTGGAACAAGCCATCCCACCGAGCGCGTCGGGACGACAAAATAAAACCTAGGCTAAGATTTAAATCTATTCAAGTGAAATCGAAAGACTTTTATCGGCACTCCGCCGCAAACCATTTCCGATAATTCGTAAGTTCTCAGAAGCGACTTTCCCACTCTCGAGGAAGCCGACCGAGTTCATGGGATCGTGGGCGGGCTTTAGGGACAGTCGCGCATGATTGTCGCGGCCCCGACAGGTGTCGGGGGACAAACGTCGGTCTTCTCGCGGCGCTTACGCGGCTGCTAGCTCCGGCGCATCGACGGAGGAGGTTCGCCATGAGCAATACGGTGATGCGCGCGGGAATCGGCGGGGCGCTTCTGCTCGGCCTGTCGCAGCTCGGCGGGGAGGCGGCGGTCGCGCAGCAGGTTTCCGGCGGGCGCTACGGGGCGATCGGGCGGGACGCGGAATCCGTGCTGCTGCTCGACCAGCAGGAAGGGATCATCTACCGCTGCCCGACCAATTATGTCAGCCGCTGCTACCGGCAGAGCTCGGTTTCGTGACCGATATGCGTTAGCCGAACCTTCACCGCTTCGCGCTAGGAGGGGACAGTCACAGTGACTGTCCCTGTGGAGGCGGTAAAGGTGCGGGTGTTCGGAGAGGAGACGGCGGCGCGGTTCGGCGAGGTCTATCCGGACCGGCCGGCCAAGCTGGCGCACGCGCTGGCGGGCCATCCCCTGCTCGAAATCGACGCGCTGGCGCGGCTGGCGGAGCGGATCCGGCCGCGCGACCTCGAGCATAATGCGGCGACCGATTTGCCGCTCGGAATTTCCTACGCGGACACGCCTTCGAACGGGCTCAGCGTCCACGACACGATCGCGCGGATCGACGAATGCGGCTCGTGGGTGCTCCTGAAGCAGGTTCAGCAGGACCCGCTCTACCGCGACCTGATGCACGACGTGCTCGGCGAGCTCGCGCCGCGGATCGAGCCGGTCACCGGCGAGATGCTGAAGCCCGTCGCCTTCGTCTTCATCTCCTCGCCGGACGCGGTGACGCCGCTCCATTTCGATCCGGAATATAATATCCTGTTCCAGATCCGCGGCACCAAGACGATGACCCTGTTTCCGGCGAGCGACAGCGAGATCGTCACCCAGCGTTTCCGCGAGACCTATTATGGCGGGGGGCCGCGCAACCTGCCCTGGCGGGAGGATTTCGCCGAGCGGGGCACGGCGATCCATATCGGGCCGGGGGAGGGGATCTACGTGCCGATCCTCGCGCCGCACTGGGTGAAGACGCACAATGAGGTGTCGGTGTCGCTGTCTCTGACCTGGCGGTCACTGTGGAGCTTCCACCAGGAGGACGCGCACCGCTTCAACCGCCGGCTGAGAAGGCTGGGGCTGAACCCGGCGCCGCCGCGGTCCTTCCCGCGCGGCAACCTCGCGAAATCCGTGCTCCAGCGGGCGCTGGCGAAGGTCGAGCGCAGGCTCGGCGCGGGCTGAAACGGATCCGGCCGGACCTTCGCGTGGAAGGCCCGGCCGGACGTCGTCTAGCGGGGGACAGTCACTAGTGACTGTCCCCGTGCGGACGGATCAGACGAAGACGTAGCCCGGATCGACGATCGGCCCGTAATTCGGGTTGATCACGTAGCCGAGGTCTCCGAACGAGGCGGCGCTCATTTCGGTGAAATAGTTCGCGCCCTCGTTGATGTAGCCGGTCATCAGCTCGTTGTTGAACGTCTCTTCGTCCCAGTGCGAGCCGGCCGTGCCGGAGCCGCCGTCCTGCTCGACCGGGATGCCGCCCACGCCGCCCATATCGTGATATTCGGCGTTCGCGCGCGAGCCCGTGAACACGCCGTTGGAGACCAGGCCGAGCCGGCTCCAGATCGAGCCGAAGCCGAGGCTGTGGCCCATCTCGTGAATGACGACGTCGGCGAAGACGTCGAGGCCCATGTTGTTGACGTCGTCGATGTCGAACTTCATCGTCGCCGTGGCCGGCAGCGAGCCGGTGGTCCTGACCGAGGTCGGGCCGGCCTGGCCGAGGATGCCGTTGACGCCGTCGATCGGGCCGAGCTCCGCGGTGATCAGGATGTCGTCGACCGTCTTGACGCCGCCCTTGCTGCGCACCGACACGTTCGGGATCTCGCCGACGATGAGCTGGGTGAGCGCATCGGCCGAGCTCACGAAGATGTTGTACAGGTCCTGGGTCCAGGTCCCGACGAACTCGATCGTGATGTTGTAGCCGGCCGAAGCCGTGGCCGGGCCGCTGGTATAAGGCGCGAAGGTCGTGCCGCCGCCGCCGCCGCCGCCACCGCCGCCACCGCCGCCCTTGGCGGAGGAGAAGCCGACCTCGGACGCATGGAGGATGTGGGTCAAATCGACGCCGATCACCTCATGGGTGGTTTCCGGCAGCTCAGGCTTCAGGTCGAGACCGCGCGGATGGCCGCGGCCGAAGCCTGAATTGCCGTTCTCGCTCTCGTAATCGGTGAAGTCGAATTCTCTTCTAGCCATGACATGCTCCCCATTTACGCAACCGGCACCCCGCCTGTCGCAATCATTGGAGGCGGCAACTTAACGGAACGGCGGGGCCTGGCAAGCCCTTGTTTCACCGGTAAATTCTTTGGCAACCACGATTTGCTGACGGCCCTTCCCGAATAGCCTCGCGGCCCTGAAAACCGCGCTTTTCCGCATGCTCCGCTCCTTCGGCGCGAGCTTCGAAACGATAGAAACAACAAACGCCCGGCCGCGGCACAGGGTCGAAACGCGCCGTGTCTAATCGAGCGCCAACGGCCAATCACGGCCGATGGGAGGGGCGGGGACCACCGCCGCGCAGACGATGAACCAGGCCCTGATTCGCACCACTCTCGCCGCTGCCGGCGCCCTCATGCTGGCCCTGCCGCCGATCGGCCTCGCCTTCGCCGCCCAGGGCGCCGAGGCGGAGCCGGCCCCGCTCGCTTCCGTCTCGGCCGCGGCGCCCGCTCCGGCGCCCGCTTTGGCAGCGCCGCCGCCGGCGCCCGCGCTGAACCCGGTCGTAGCCGAGGCCCAGTCGCTCGATCCGGGCGAGTTCGTCTGGCGGCCGGAGCTCGCCCCGGCCGGTCCGGTCGAGATCGTGGTCAGCATCCCGCTGCAGCGCGCCTACGTCTATCGCGGCGGAGCGCTGATCGGGGTGACGACCGTCTCGACGGGGCGGCGCGGGCACGCGACTCCGGTCGGCCGCTTCTCAATCACCCAGAAGCGGCGCGAGCATTATTCCAATCTCTACAACAATGCGCCGATGCCGTTCATGCAGCGGCTCACCAACGACGGCATCGCGCTCCATGCCGGCCAGATCCCCGGCTACCCGGCCTCGCACGGCTGCGTCCGCCTGCCGCTCGCCTTCGCCCGCCACCTGTTCGAGGTGACCCGGGTCGGCGCCGCCGTCCACATCGTCGCCACCTCGCCGGCGCCGGCGGAGGCGCTGGCGATGGTCCGCGGCACCGGCGCCTATGCGGGCATGGGCGGGCCCATCGAGGGCGCGGCGAACTGACCGAGCCGGCTCCCGGCGTCCTCAGCCCCGGACGCAGTCTCCGCCGGTTTCGACCTGGAGGGTGGCGTGGCCGATGCCGAAGCGCTCGGCGATGCCCTCCGCGCAGTCGCTGAGGAAGAGGTCGCCGGGGAAGCCCCCCGGCATGACGAGATGGGCGGTGAGCGCGAATTCGGTCGTGCTCATCGGCCAGATGTGGAGGTCGTGGATGCGCTCCACCCCCGGCAACGCGACGAGATGCGCCTCGACCTCGTCCGGATCGATGCCGCGCGGCACGCCCGCGAGCGCCATGGTCAGCGATTCCCGAAGCAAATCGTAGCCGCCGATGAAGATGATCGCGGCGACGATCAGGCTGGTCACCGGATCGATCCACACCTGCCCGGTCAGGGCGATGGCGATGCCGGCGACGACGACGCCGGCCGAGACCAGGGCGTCGGCGACCATGTGGAGATAGGCGCCACGCACGTTGATGTCGCTGCGCCGGCCGCGGACGAACATCAGGGCGGTGGCGCCGTTGACCAGGATTCCGGCCGCGGCGACGATCGTCACCGTCCCCGCTTCGACCAGGTCCGGGATGATCAGCCGCACCACCGCATGATAGAAGATGAAGCAGACCGCGATCAGTAGGACGACGGCATTGCCGAGCGCGGCGAGGATCGAGGCGGCGCGGAAGCCGTAGCTGAAGCGCCGGCTCGGCGGCCTTTTTGCCAGGATCGCCGCGACCCAGGCGGCAATCAGGCCGAGCACGTCCGAAAGGTTGTGGCCCGCGTCGGCGAGCAGGGCCATCGAGTTTGCCATGAAGCCGTAAAAGGCCTCGATCCCGACGAAGGCGAGGTTGAGGGTGATGCCGATCGCGAAGGCGCGGCCGTAATCCGTGCCGTGACCGTGATCATGGCCGTGATGGTGCCCATGCCCGTGCCCGTGACCGTGACCGCCATGATGATGATGGTGGGGCAAGTCGGGCTCCGCGGCTTAGCTCGGGAACAGCTACACTCTTATCCGGCGCGGCATCAACGGCACCGCGCCTTAACCTCCCATTAGGCACGGCGGCGATAGCCTCGCGGCGCTTCGAGGGGGAGAAGCCGATGAACAAGGTGCGCTACAGCCGCGCAAGGCTGATCGGCATGGCAGCCTTGATGCTGCTCGCGACGATAGCGTTCATCTGCCTGTTCGCCAACGCCGACGCCGTCGCCGGCTCGCGCCGCGGGCGCTTCTTCGCAACCGCCATCGGTCACGGCGTCGTCCTGCCCCTGCTGATCGCGCTCACCGGCTTCGTCGGCTGCCGCGCGGCGGCGATGGCGATGGGCACGCTGGAGGCGATCGAGTTTCAGGGTTCGGCCCTGTTCGTCACCGGGATCTGGGGGCGAAAGCGGATCGCGTGGTCGAACCTCGACGCATTGGTCCTCGAAAATGCCGGCGGCCAGCAGCAGCTCGCCTTCAGGACGCGCAGCGGCGGCCTGTTCGGGCGCACCGCGGCCCGGGTGCCGCTCGGCCTCACCGAGATCCACTCCTCGCGCGTCGAAGAGCTGATGGACGTCATCTCGCGCCAGCGCGACCTGGCCTGCGCAGGGCACCGCGAAGATGTCGAGGCGCCGGCCGCGACCGAGAGCTTCGACGCCGACGCCGCCATGGCCCGCTACCTCGCCCGCAAGGCCGCGGGGGAGGCGAGCGAGCCGCCGCGCGCCCAGGCCGCACCGGCCGCGCCGCAGCTTCCGCCCCGCCCGAGCTTCGGCCGCAAGGGCCTCTGAGCGGACGCGCCGGAACGATCCCGCTTCGGCGCTGTTCTCCGGCCGGTGCCATGGCAGCTGGGGACGAGCGCAGATGAACGGCTATGTCGACGATATCGAGCGCGCGACGCTTGCCAACGAGGACTTCCGCCGTGTCCTCTATACAGGGAAGAATTTGCAGCTGGTGCTGATGACGTTGCCGCCCGGCTGCGACATCGGCGAGGAGGTCCACGAGGACCGCGACCAGTTCTTCCGGATCGAGCAGGGGCGCGGGACTATCTTCATCGACGGCGCGGCCAACCGGGTGGAGGACGATTTCGCGGTGATCGTCCCCGCGGGCGCGCGCCACAACGTCGTCAACGACGGCGACGCCCCCTTGCGCCTCTACACCATCTACGGCCCGCCCGAGCATCGCGACGGCGTGGTGCACAAGGACAAGGAACAGGCCGAGCGCGACCATGAGAACGACCATTGGGACGGCGAGACGACCGAATAGCAACGCACGTCAGGCGGTCGGGCGCGCACCCTCCGCTGCGAAGGCCTTCATCAGGCCCTCGAACTCGTCCATCTCCGGCACCGTGTCGTAGCTGTGCGCCGCGGGCGTGGCGGCCCAGGGAAGCTTCTCGCGGGTCCAGAGCTCGACGAACGGGACGACCCAGCGATCGTCGTCGAGCATGCCGGCCCGCAGGTTGACGAACCAGTCCATCCCTTCCGCTCGGGTGAACATCCAGCTCTTGCACCGAGGGCAGTGGAAATGGTGCGAGACCGGGCCGCCGAGGCCGCCGATCACCGGCTCCCCTCGCGTGATCGCGAAGCCGTCGCCGGGCAGCGAGACGGTCAGCGAATAAGCGCTGCCCGACATTCTGCGGCAGCCGACGCAGTGGCAGATTCCGGTGAGCAATGGCGGCTTCGTCACGCGCACCCGCACCGCGCCGCAACGGCAGCCGCCCTCCCAGGGAAGGTTCCATCCGTCCATCGCCGCGCCTCCTCGGGGACAGGCTTTCGGATAGCGTTGTCGGAGCGCGGCGATCAAGCGTAAGGGGGCGCGATGCGCCTCCTGATGCCGCTGCTGCTGCTCCTCTTCGCCGCGCCGGCCGCGGCGCAGGCGCCGTCCGCGGCCGATTACCGGGCGGACGCGCTCTCGATCGAGCGGCTGATCGCCGAGAATTACGCTTATCCCGAGCGCTTCCCCGGCGGGGCGGTACCGCTCTCGCCCGCGCTTCGCGCCGAGGCGGCTCGGGTCTCGGACCAGCCGTCATTGCTGCGCTATGCCGAGCGCGCCCTGCTCGCGCTCGCGGACCATCACGCGATCACCGGCGCCTCGTTCGCCGACAGCTGGGCGGTGGTGCCGAGCTATGCCGACCTCTGGATCGAGCCGGACGCCGCCGGCCGCCTCGTCGTCGAGGCGGTGCGGGCGGACTCGCCGGCGGAGCGGGCAGGGGTCCGCCCCGGCGACCGGCTGGAGGCGGTCGGCGGCGTGCCGATCGCGGCGGCGATCGAGGCCTTCTGGCAGGACGTCGGCGTCGCCTCGGCGCCGTGGCGCGCGGGCTTCGCGGCGCGGGTGCTCGCCGCCGGCCGCCGCAACGCGCCCCGCGGGCTGACCTTCAGCCGCGGCGGCCGCAATATCCCCGTCGTGCTTCCCAGCCTCTACGCCGTGCCGCAGGGCCACCGTCCACCCGTGACCGCGACGCGCGACGGCCGGACGCTGCGCATCCGCTTCAACAATTCGCTGGGCGACGACGCCGCCATCGCCGCCTTCGACGCGGCGATGGCCGGCGCGCGGCGGGGCGACCGCATCGTCATCGATTTGACCGACACGCCGGGCGGCGGCAACACGACGGTCGCGCGCGCCGTGCTCGGCTGGTTCGTCGACCGGCCCACCTTCTACCAGGTCCACAACCTCCCGGGCGAGCAGCGCCAGACCGGCATCGCCCGGCAGTGGGTCGAGCAGGTGCTGCCGCGTCCGGGCAAGCGCCACCGCGGGCTGGTGACGGTCGAGGTCGGCCGCTGGACCGGCAGCATGGGCGAGGGCCTTGCGCTCGGCTTCGACGCGATCGGCGCCGAATTGGTCGGCACCCGCATGGCCGGCCTGCTCGGCGCGATCTACGATTACCGGCTCGAGCATTCGGGCCTGGTGCTGAAGCTCCCCACCGAGCGCCTCAGCCATGTCGACGGCACCCCCCGCGAAGCCTTCGTCCCGCGGCGGCGCTGACCGGCTTTCTTACAACGGTCGTATCCTCGGCATCAGGCGGCCGGCTCGCTGGGGGCGACTCGGCGGCTGGAAGCCTTTAATTCCAAAATATTGCCCAAGATACGTTCCTGATGGTGACTGACTATTCCTCGCTTCCCCATAGAGGTTGTCAATGACCGTTAATACATGGCAATTTGGACATAATTTCATCCCAAGTCGCGCTTGACTCTTTACATAAAGGACCAGATGGTCGGCGCAGGGCATCCGTCACAACGTCCAGCGAACGTCGTGCTGCAATCATGCGCACCCTCTGTCCGATTCTCAACAGCGCTTGTTCTCAAGCATTCGGGAGAAGTTCGATGGCCGATATGGCAACTGCGCGTGGCGGCGCCGCCGCGCCGACTGTTCCCCGCAAAACGCATCAGCGTCTGCCGCGCCTGGCTGCTATTGAACCGGCCGCGGTGGTCTTGGCCGGGATTGATGCCGCAAACTATGCTACTAACGGAGCGCCGTTCAGCCCATTGATGATCGCCGTGGCTGCGCCGGGTGACTTCAGCAGCCTCTGGACGGGAGGCGGCGACACGGCGATCGAGTTCTTCGGGTTCAACGGCTCGCGGACCGACGGCTTCCTGCCGCTCGGCGACACGGCGGTCCTCAACGGCGCCCCGTTCACCGGAGTCCCGGTGCTTCTGTTCAAGGCCATGCCCGGCGACGAAATCGCGCTCGCCAACCCCACGGGCTTCACCTGGATTCTCGACGACGCGGGATCCGGAAATCCCAACGACATCGACTATTGGTGGCCCATCGCTCCGGACGGCTATTCCGCCTGCGGCATTGCCTTGTCGGGTTCGGGAAATCCGCCCGACCCGAACAATTATTGGTGCGTCAGCAACGGCTTTCTGCAGGCGACGGCCACCGCGGATTTCTGGAGCGATGCCGGAGCCGGCTTTAAGCATCACGACGGCAGCCTCAGCATTCCGGTGATCGACACCGCCCAGCAGACCCCCGGCAAGCAGTTCCTTCTCGCGCCGACGACTCTTCTCAGCAACGACGGCGGCGGCGCCAACTTCAGCTTCGTGCTCGTCCTCGACAAATGCATGCTGCCGGTGCAGGGCGGGGCCGCCCCCGATCCGCAATACAGCCCGACCAACACGCAAGGAACCACCACGGGCATGGGGGTCGGCCAGGTCGCCGTTATTCCCTGCTCAGCGATCTCGGATCCGAACCGAGGCATCCTGCCGGCAAACTCGCCCTTCTACTATCTGGCGTCGCAGCCTTTCTGGCAGTGCACCGGGAGCTATTCCACGCCTGGCGGAGGATCGTTCTCTCAAAGCGTCGAAGTCGGGACGTCGCAATCCTCGTCGACCTCGGTTCAGGACACGAGCTCGTTGACGGTCAGCGCGAGCGTCGGGGTCCAAGCCGGCGCGGCGAGCACCAGCGTCTCGGTGAGCTATACCGAGGAAATGGCGGTGACGGTCGACACGAGCGCCGGCAGCAACAGCGAGGCGGCGGAAATCCTCACGCTGACCTTTCCGCCGGCGCAGATCACGCAGATGTGGCAGCAGATGACGGATCTCGACATCTACCGCACCGACGGATCGACGCTGGTCAGCGCGGTATATGGCAACGCCGACCTGCGCATCACGCAGAGTCCGCAGGCCTGATCTCGAAGGCGGACGGGCGGGAGGAAATTCCGCCCGTCCGCCCGATCGCCCGCCGATTCCGCGCGGGTGGCCCCCGGTAACTGTCCCCGTTTAGCCATCCGGATCGGACCCGGTTCCAGTTGGAGCCCTGTCGGCAACGGCCTAGTCTCGCGGGGGGCGGATGGATGCGCCGCCTGTGGACCGTACGGCCGGATCGCCTGCCGGCGGCGACAAGGGGAGAGGATATGTCGAAGCGATGCCCGCGTCGGCGGCACGCTGACGCTTCCCGCAACGACGAGGGACCGCCCGCACCCCCCGCGACCCGGCGGCCTCTCTCGAATTCCAGAACCGGGAGGACATGCCCATGCGGATCCGGAGAAATATCCTTGTCTTACTGACTGCGCTGTCCGTTGCCGCCTGCGTGTGCTTGCCGGTCTACGATCAGGAGGGCGAACTTGAGGGCGTGGTGCGCCTGCCCTGTTGCGACGGCACAAGGGAGCAGCCCGTCAACATCAGCACGGGCGTGGCGCGCTGGCGCGTCGCGGCAGCCGGTTCGACGAGCTTCGAGTGGGCACCTCTCTTGTTCACCCTTGGCCCGGGCTGGGCCGAGCCGCCGACCGCGAGGCTGAGAGTGACCCCGCCGCCGCCGCCGGCCGTGCCCTGGAACGAATTCGCTCCCGCAAGGTGGATCGGCCCGCCCGGCGACGCGCAAGCGGGCGAATATGATTATGAAGTGCAGTTTCTCGTGCCGCGATGCGTGGGGCGAAGGCGGGTCGCGATCGTGGGGCGCTTTGCCGCGGCCGATTCGGCGGTGATCCTGGGGGCCTCCGGGATGGAGCTTGCGGGCACGCCGGGGCCTCGGGCAGCCCAGGTCCGCGAATTCCCGATGACCATCAGCTTCAGGAACTCGCAGGATGTCCGCCCGGAGATGCAGACGTTACGGGTGCGGGTGCGCAGCGCCGGAGCGCCCACCGGCCTGATCGTTCAGGCCTCGGCGATCAGCAGGTGCGAAGAGGGGTAGGCTGGACACAAACCCTTTCGCGAAAGAGTCCGTGTCTCCGTTGACCCGCCGCAACAGCCCCGTTGACCCTTCACCCTCTCGCGGCTATAGGCCCCCTCGCCCGCGGAGCCTCGCGTTCCTGGAGCGGGCAAGAGCTTGAACATTGCTGTTGCGGGAGCAAGGGCCGGGGGCCGTAGGGGCCGCCGGGTTTTTTGCGCTTTTTGCGCCTCGGCAAAGTAACTTAAGGTGAAGGGCTTCATGCCGACGATCAACCAGCTGATCCGCAAGGGTCGCGAGCCGCAGAAGGCGAAGAGCAAGGTTCCCGCGATGGAGCAGAACCCGCAGAAGCGCGGCGTCTGCACCCGGGTCTACACGACGACCCCGAAGAAGCCGAACTCGGCGCTCCGCAAGGTGGCCAAGGTCCGCCTCACCAACCAGCGCGAGGTGATCAGCTACATCCCCGGCGAGGGCCACAACCTCCAGGAGCACAGCGTGGTCCTGATCCGCGGCGGCCGCGTCCGCGACCTCCCCGGCGTGCGCTACCACGTCCTGCGCGGCGTGCTCGACACGCAGGGCGTCAAGGACCGCCGCCAGTCCCGCTCCAAATACGGCGCCAAGCGCCCGAAGTAAGCTGCCGTGCTCCTGCGAAGGCAGGAGCCTTGGCCGCAGGGCTCCTGCCTTCGCAGGAGCACAATGAAAGTAAGCCCCGGACGGGTTCCGGACCAGGCTGAAGAGAAAGGAAGAGAATATGTCCCGCCGCCGCCGCCCAGAGAAGCGCGAAGTGCTGCCCGATCCCCGCTTCGGGGACGTCACCCTGACCAAGTTCATGAACTCGGTCATGCTCGACGGCAAGAAGTCGGTCGCCGAGGGCATCGTCTACGGCGCGCTCGACACGATCGAGGCGCGCGCCAAGCGCGACCCGATCCAGATCTTCCACGATGCGCTGAACAACGTGAAGCCGGGCATCGAGGTCAGGAGCCGCCGCGTCGGCGGCGCCACCTACCAGGTGCCGGTCGAGGTCCGCCCCGAGCGCGCCCAGGCGCTGGCGATCCGCTGGCTGATCACCGCGGCGCGCTCGCGCGGCGAGAACACGATGTCGGCGCGCCTCTCGGGCGAGCTGATGGACGCGGCCAACAATCGCGGCAACTCGGTCAAGAAGCGCGAGGACACGCACCGCATGGCGGAAGCCAACCGCGCCTTCTCGCATTACCGCTGGTAACGGCGGAACATGTTTAAACGCCGCTGGTAATCACTATATCGCCGGAAGCGAGCTGGCCTGGTCCGCTCGCTCCCCGCTCCTGGAGTTATTGAAATGGCCCGCAGCCATCCGCTCGACCGTTACCGCAATATCGGCATCATGGCGCATATCGACGCCGGCAAGACGACGACGACCGAGCGCATCCTCTATTATACCGGCAAGTCCTACAAGATCGGCGAGGTCCACGAGGGCACCGCCACGATGGACTGGATGGAGCAGGAGCAGGAGCGCGGGATCACGATCACGTCGGCCGCCACCACCTGCTTCTGGAACGACCACCGGATCAACATCATCGACACGCCGGGCCACGTCGACTTCACCATCGAGGTCGAGCGCTCGCTGCGCGTGCTCGACGGCGCGGTCGCCTGCTTCGACGGGGTCGCGGGCGTCGAGCCGCAGTCCGAGACCGTCTGGCGCCAGGCCGAGAAGTACAAAGTCCCGCGGATGTGCTTCGTCAACAAGCTCGACCGCACGGGCGCCAATTTCGACATGTGCGTCGGCATGATCAAGGACCGCCTCGGCGCGCGCCCGGCCGTCCTCTATCTCCCGATCGGCATCGAGAGCCAGTTCAAGGGGCTCGTCGACCTGGTCGAGAATCGGGCGATCATCTGGCTCGACGAGTCGCTCGGCGCGAAGTTCGAATATCGCGAGATCCCGGACGATCTGAAGGACGCCGCCGCGGCCGCCCGCATGGAGCTGGTCGAGATGGCCGTCGAGCAGGACGACGAGGTCATGGAAGCCTATCTCGGCGGCGAGGAGCCCGACGCGGCGACGCTGAAGAAGCTGATCCGCAAGGGGACGCTCAACTTCTCGTTCGTGCCGGTGCTGTGCGGCTCCGCGTTCAAGAACAAGGGCGTCCAGCCCCTGCTCGACGCGGTCGTCGACTATCTCCCGAGCCCGCTCGACATCCCGCCGGTCGAAGGCCTGACGCTCGACGGCGAGTCCACCGAGCCGCGGCCCGCCAGCGACGAGGCGCCGTTCGCGGCGCTGGCCTTCAAGATCATGAACGACCCCTTCGTCGGCACCCTGACCTTCGCCCGCATCTATTCGGGCAAGCTCGAAAGCGCCTCTCAGGTGCTGAACTCGGTCAAGGACAAGAAGGAGAAGGTCGGCCGCATGCTGCTGATGCACGCGAACGACCGCGAGGACATCCAGGTCGCCTATGCGGGCGACATCGTCGCCCTCGCCGGCCTCAAGGACACGACGACCGGCGACACGCTCTGCGCGCAGAGCTCGCCGATCATCCTGGAGCGGATGGAGTTCCCGGACCCCGTCATCGAGGTGGCGGTCGAGCCCAAGACCAAGGCGGACCAGGAGAAGATGGGCGTCGCGCTCAATCGCCTTGCCCGCGAGGACCCGTCGTTCCGCGTCTCCTCGGACAATGAGAGCGGCCAGACGATCATCAAGGGGATGGGCGAGCTCCACCTCGAAATCCTGGTCGACCGCATGAAGCGCGAGTTCAAGGTCGAGGCCAATGTCGGCGCGCCGCAGGTCGCCTATCGCGAATATCTGAAACGGCCGGTCGAGCTCACCTACACCCACAAGAAGCAGTCGGGCGGCTCCGGCCAGTTCGCCGAGGTGAAGGTGAAGCTGAGCCCGGGCGAGCGCGGCTCCGGCTTCGTCTTCGTCGACGAGATCAAGGGCGGCAACGTCCCGCGCGAGTATATCCCGTCGGTCGAGAAGGGGATGCGCGAGACCGCGGAGACCGGGTCTTTGATCGGCTTCCCGATCATCGACTTCGAGGTGCACCTGGTCGACGGCAAGTATCACGACGTCGATTCCTCGGCGCTCGCCTTCGAGATCTGCGCCCGCGGCGCGATGCGGGAGGGGGCCCAGAAGGCCGGCATCACGCTCTTGGAGCCGATCATGAAGGTCGAGGTGGTGACTCCGGAGGATTATCTCGGCGACGTCATCGGCGACATCAACAGCCGGCGCGGGCAGATCCAGGGCACCGACAGCCGCGGCAACGCGCAGGTGGTCGAGGCGATGGTGCCGCTGGCCAACATGTTCGGCTACGTCAACGAGCTGCGCTCTTTCTCGCAGGGGAGAGCGCAATACACCATGCAATTCTCCCACTATGACGAAGTCCCCGCCAACGTCGCCGAAGAGGTCAAGGCGAAGCTGGCATAAGCCCCGGTTTACGGTTATGGGCGCGTCCGAACCGGTGGCCGCGCCCCGGTCAGAAATCTGATAAGAAGGTAGGAAGACAATGGCGAAAGCTAAGTTCGAGCGGACGAAGCCGCACTGCAACATCGGCACCATCGGTCACGTCGACCACGGCAAGACGTCGCTGACCGCGGCGATCACGAAGGTCCTCGCCAAGACGGGCGGCGCGACCTACACGAGCTATGCCAATATCGACAAGGCTCCCGAGGAGCGCGAGCGCGGCATCACCATCTCGACCGCCCACGTCGAATATGAGACCGAGGCGCGCCACTACGCCCACGTCGACTGCCCGGGCCACGCCGATTATGTGAAGAACATGATCACCGGCGCCGCTCAGATGGACGGCGCGATCCTGGTCGTCTCGGCCGCCGACGGCCCGATGCCGCAGACCAAGGAGCACATCCTGCTCGCCCGCCAGGTCGGCGTGCCGTCGATCGTCGTCTACATGAACAAGGTCGACCAGGTCGACGACGAGGAGCTGATCGAGCTCGTCGAGCTCGAGATTCGCGAGCTGCTGACGTCCTACGACTTCCCGGGCGACGACATTCCGATCATCAAGGGCTCGGCGCTGGCGGCGCTCGAGGACAAGAACGAGGCGATCGGGGAGAACAGCGTTCTCGAGCTGATGAAGGCTGTGGACAGCTACATCCCGCAGCCCGAGCGTCCGCTCGACAAGCCGTTCCTGATGCCGATCGAGGACGTGTTCTCGATCTCGGGCCGCGGCACCGTCGTCACCGGCCGCGTCGAGACCGGCATCATCAAGGTCGGCGAGGAGGTCGAGATCGTCGGCATCCGCGACACCCAGAAGACCGTCGTTACCGGCGTCGAGATGTTTCGCAAGCTGCTCGACCAGGGCCAGGCCGGCGACAATATCGGCGCGCTGCTGCGCGGCACCAAGCGCGAGGAGGTCGAGCGCGGCCAGGTCCTCGCCAAGCCGGGCTCGATCACGCCGCACACCGACTTCTCGGCCAACGTCTACGTCCTTTCGAAGGACGAAGGCGGCCGCCACACGCCGTTCTTCGCCAACTACCGTCCGCAATTCTACTTCCGCACGACCGACGTGACCGGCGAGGTGGTGTTGCCCGAGGGTACCGAGATGGTGATGCCCGGCGACAATGTGGAACTCGGCGTGAAGCTGATCGCCCCGATCGCGATGGACCAGGGCCTTCGCTTCGCCATCCGCGAGGGCGGCCGGACCGTCGGCGCGGGGGTTGTCGGAACGATCACGAAGTAGTAGAGGCACGCGCAGCCGCCCGGTCTGGGAAGATTCGGGCGGTTCGCATTTGAGTATGAATTGGCCGCCCCGGGGTCTCACGGCTCCGGAATTCGGCTCGGCTCTTTGGCATCGGTAGCAGGTATGGAAACGCAGAATATCCGGATTCGCCTGAAGGCGTTCGATCATCGAGTGCTCGACCAGGCGACTGGCGACATCGCCGATACGGCGCGCCGCACGGGTGCTCTCATCCGCGGTCCCATCCCGCTGCCGACGCGCATCGAGAAGTTCACCGTCAACCGCTCGCCCCACGTCGACAAGAAGTCGCGCGAGCAGTTCGAGGTGAGGACGTACAAGAGGCTGCTCGACATCGTGCAGCCGACCCCGCAGACGGTCGACGCTTTGATGAAGCTAGACCTCGCAGCGGGCGTGGACGTCGAGATCAAGCTGGCCTGAGCCGGCACGAAACAGGGTGATACCGCGGGAGCCTGCTCCCGGCCTGCGTCCCCGCCGTTCCGCCCTTCGAGGCGGTTCATGAGCCCAGGCGGGGCACGCATCGTATTTGGGCTCGAAGGGTCCCATCGAAGTACTACTTCGATGGGTGCCCACACGCCCCCGGCGCTGTGCCGTGGGGCCTCTGTCTGAGGAGTTACGGTCGTGCGCACCGGCGTGATCGCGAAGAAAATGGGGATGACCCGCTTGTTCCAGGAGGACGGCCGCCACGTGCCGGTCACCGTCCTGGCGCTCGACAATGTCCAGGTGATCGCCCGCAAGAATGCGGACGACGACGGCTACGTCGCCGTCCAGCTCGGCGCGGGTACCGCCAAGGCGAAGAACGTCGCCAAGCCGCAGCGCGGCCATTTCGGCAAGGCCGAGGTGGAGCCGAAGGCGCGCGTCGCCGAGTTCCGCGTCGCCGAGGATGCGCTCCTCGACGTCGGCGCCGAACTGACCGCCGACCATTTCGCGGTCGGCCAATATGTCGACATCCAGGGCGTCACCCAGGGCAAGGGCTTCGCCGGCGGCATGAAGCGCTGGGGCTTCGGCGGCCTGCGCGCCACCCACGGCGTCTCGGTCTCGCACCGTTCGCTGGGCTCGACCGGCCAGCGCCAAGATCCGGGCCGCGTCTTCAAGAACAAGAAGATGGCCGGTCACATGGGCGCCAAGAACCGCACCCAGCAGAATCTCGAGGTCGTCCGGACCGACGCGACACGCGGCCTGATCTTCGTCAAGGGCTCCGTCCCCGGCCACAAGGGCGGCTGGCTGCTGGTCAAGGACGCGGTCAAAATCGCGCGTCCCGACGCGGCGCCTTATCCGGCGGGCATCCGCCAGGTTGCGCAGGACGCCGCCGAGAACAACGACAACGCTCCCGCCGAGACGCCGGCCGATACCGCCGCCGCGCCCGAGGAAGCCACTGAAGGCCAGGAAGGCTAAGCCATGAAGGTCAAGGTACAGTCCCTCGACGGCGGCAAGCCGGGCAAGGACATCGAGCTTTCGGACGACGTTTTCGGCGTCGAGCCGCGCGCCGACATCCTCCACCGCGTCGTCACCTGGCAGCTCGAGAAGCGCCGCGGCACCGCCCGCGGCGCCCGCGAGCGCAGCGACGTCGCCCGCACGGGCAAGAAGTTCGGCCGGCAGAAGGGCGGCGGCACCGCCCGCCACGGCGACCGCCGCGCGCCGATCTTCGTCGGCGGCGGCAAGGCCCACGGCCCCCGCGTCCGCGACTTCAACCCGTCGCTGAACAAGAAGGTGCGCGCGCTCGGGCTCAAGATGGCGCTCTCCTCCAAAGCGCAGGGCGGCAGCCTGATCGTGGTCGAGAATCTCGATCTCGCCGAAGCCAAGACGAAGGCGCTCGCCGAGCGGCTCGCCGGACTCAATCTCGGCGCCAAGGCGCTGGTGATCGACGGCGACGCGCTGAACGTCGGCTTCGCCATGGCCTCGTCCAACCTGCACGGGGTCGACCTGCTGCCGGCGATGGGCGCCAACGTCTACGACATCCTCAACCACGATACCCTGGTGCTGACGCGCGCCGCGGTCGAAACGCTGGAGGCGCGGTTCAATGGCTAAGGCCGCCAAGAAAGAGCAGCCCGCGCTCGACATCGCCCATTACGATGTCGTGCTCGCGCCGCACATCACCGAGAAGTCGACCATGCTCTCCGAGCAGAATGCGGTCGTGTTCAAGGTCGCCCAGGACGCCACCAAGCCGCAGATCAAGGCGGCGGTCGAGGCCCTGTTCGGCGTCAACGTCACCGGGGTCAACACCATCGTCCAGAAGGGCAAGACCAAGAAGTGGAAGGGCCGCCCCTATACGCGGTCCGACGTGAAGAAGGCGATCGTGACGCTGGCCGAGGGCCAGTCCATCGACGTCACCACCGGTATCTGAGGCGCGAGACATGGCACTCAAGAGCTACAACCCCACGACCTCGTCGCAGCGCGGCCTGATCCTCGTCGACAAGTCGTCGCTGTGGAAGGGCAAGCCGGTCAAGGCGCTGACCGAAGGCAAGCGCAAGACCGGCGGCCGCAACAACAAGGGTCACGTCACTTCGCGCGGCATCGCCGGCGGCCACAAGCAGCGCTATCGCTACGTCGATTTCAAGCGCCGCAAGTGGGACGTGCCCGCGACCGTCGAGCGGCTGGAATACGACCCCAACCGGACGGCGTTCATCGCGCTGGTGCGCTATGAGGACGGCGAACTCGCCTACATCCTCGCCCCGCAGCGCCTCGCCGTCGGCGACGCCGTCGTCGCGGGCCGCAAGACCGACGTGAAGCCGGGCAATGCGATGGAGCTCGGCCAGTGTCCGGTCGGCACCATCGTCCACAATGTCGAGATGAAGCCCGGCAAGGGCGGCCAGATCGCCCGCGCCGCCGGCACCTACGTCCAGGTCGTCGGCCGCGACCGCGGCATGGTCATCGTCAGGATGAATTCAGGCGAGCAGCGCTATATCCGCTCGGACTGCATGGGGACGGTCGGCGCGGTCTCGAACCCCGACAACCAGAACCAGAATTTCGCCAAGGCCGGCCGCACGCGGTGGATGGGCAAGCGCCCGCTGACCCGCGGCGTCGCCAAGAACCCGGTCGACCACCCGCACGGCGGCGGCGAAGGCCGCACCTCGGGCGGCCGTCATCCGGTCACTCCGTGGGGCAAGCCGACCAAGGGCGCCCGGACCCGCTCGAACAAGGCGACGGACAAGATGATCATCCGTTCGCGCCACGCAAAGAAGAAGAGGTAATCATGGCCCGCTCCGTCTGGAAAGGTCCGTTCGTCGAGCTCTCGCTGCTGAAGAAGGCGGAAGCCGCTTCCGCCGCCAACAGCCGCTCGCCGATCAAGACCTGGTCGCGCCGTTCGACGATCCTGCCGCAGTTCGTGGGCCTGACGTTCAGCGTCTATAACGGCCGCAAGTTCATCCCCGTCTCGGTCAACGAGGACATGGTCGGAATGAAGCTCGGCGAGTTCGCGCCGACCCGCTTCTTCCCCGGCCACGCCGCCGACAAGAAGGGCAAGAGGTAACGTCATGGGCAAGCCGAAGAGCCCCCGCCGCGTCGCGGACAACGAGGCCCTCGCCGTGGGCACCCAGATCCGCGGCTCGGCCCAGAAGCTGAACCTCGTCGCTGCGCTGATCCGCGGCCGCAAGGCGGAGGACGCGCGCAACATCCTCTCCTTCTCGAAGAAGGCGATGGCGGTCGACGTGCGCAAGGTCCTCGACAGCGCGATCGCCAATGCCGAGAACAACCACAATCTCGACGTCGACAGCCTCGTCGTCGCCGAGGCCTCGGTCGGCAAGTCGCTCTCGATGAAGCGGTTCAGCCCCCGCGCGCGCGGCCGTTCGGCGCGGATCGTCAAACCGTTCAGCCGCGTGCGCATCGTCGTCCGCGAAGCGAGCCAGGAAGCTTAAACCCATGGGTCAGAAAACCTCCCCGATCGGGCTCCGCCTGCAGATCAACCGGACCTGGGACAGCCGCTGGTACGCCGACGGCGCCGATTACGGCCGGCTGCTGCTTGAGGACCTCAAGATCCGCAAGTTCATCATGAAGGCGCTGCCGCAGGCGGCGATCTCCAAGGTGGTGATCGAGCGTCCGGCCAAGCTCTGCCGCGTCTCCATCTATGCCGCGCGCCCCGGCGTGATCATCGGCAAGAAGGGCGCCGACATCGAGAAATTGAGGAAGCAGCTCGGCGAGATGACCTCGTCCGACGTCAGCCTCAACATCGTCGAGATCCGCAAGCCCGAGATCGACGCCAAGCTCGTCGCCCAGGGGGTCGCCGACCAGCTCGAGCGCCGGATCGCGTTCCGCCGGGCGATGAAGCGCGCGGTCCAGTCGGCGCTGCGGCTCGGCGCGGAGGGCATCCGCATCACCTGCGCGGGCCGGCTCGGCGGCGCGGAGATCGCGCGCACCGAATGGTATCGCGAGGGGCGGGTGCCGCTGCACACGCTTCGCGGCAACGTCGATTATGCCGAAGCGACGGCGCACACCGCCTACGGCGTCTGCGGCGTCAAGGTCTGGATCTTCAAGGGCGAGATCCTCGGCCACGATCCGCTCGCCCAGGATCGGCTGATGATGGAGGCCCAGACCTCCGGCGTCCGGCCCGCGCGCTAAGGAAAAAGAGACATGTTGCAACCGAAGCGCACCAAGTTCCGCAAGGCCTTCAAGGGCCGCATCCACGGCGACGCCAAGGGCGGCACGGCGCTGAATTTCGGCGCCTTCGGCCTCAAGGCGATGGAGCCCGAGCGGCTGACCGCGAGGCAGATCGAGGCGGCCCGCCGCGCGATCACCCGCCACATCCGCCGCCAGGGCCGGCTCTGGATCCGGATCTTCCCGGACGTGCCGGTCTCGTCCAAGCCCGCCGAGGTCCGCATGGGCTCGGGCAAGGGCTCGCCCGAGCATTGGGTCGCGCGGGTGAAGCCCGGCCGGATCCTGTTCGAGCTGGACGGCGTCCCCGGCCCGCTCGCCCGCGTCGCCTTCGAGCGCGCGGCCGAAAAGCTGCCGATCAAGACCAAGGTCGTGGCCCGGCTCGGCGAGTCGGTGCTGGATGAAGAGTGAGAGACATGGCCAAGTTCGATGATCTGAGGACCCGCAGCGACGACGAGCTCCAGAGCGAGCTCGCCGAGCTGAAGCGCGAGCAGTTCAATCTGCGCTTCCAGGCGGCCACCAACCGGCTCGAGAAGCCGTCCAGGGTCCGCGAGGTGCGCCGCACCATCGCCCAGATCCGGACGCTTCAGAACGAGCGCGCCAGCGCCGCCGAAGCGGCCAAGGCCTGAGGAGTAGACGAATGCCGAAGCGCGTTCTCACCGGCACCGTGGTGTCGGACAAGACGGACAAGACCGTGGTCGTGAAGGTCGAGCGGAGGGTGAAGCACGCCCTCTACGGGAAGATCATCAAGCGGTCGAAGAAGTATCACGCCCATGACGAGGGCAACGAGTTTCGCGAGGGCGAGACCGTCCGCATCGAGGAGACGCGGCCGATCTCGAAGCTCAAGACCTGGCGGGTGCTGGATCGCGTCGACACCCACGCGACCCCGGCCAAGGCCGAAGAGACCGCGGAGGCGTAACACGTCATCCCGGCGAAGGCCGGGATCTCATGGAGTGAAGGGCGCCGCGCCTTTCACCCGCCGGGACCCCGGCCTTCGCCGGGGTGACGGATTGGAATTTGAACTGATCGCCGGGCCGGTCCCGGTTGAAGTGAAGAAGGAATTGGATCGATGATCCAGATGCAGTCCAACCTTGAGGTCGCCGACAATTCGGGGGCCAAGCGCGTCCAGTGCATCAAGGTGCTCGGCGGCTCGAAGCGCCGCTTCGCCGGCGTCGGCGACACCATCGTCGTGTCGGTGAAGGAGGCCGCGCCGCGCGGCCGCGTCAAGAAGGGCGACGTCCACAAGGCGGTCATCGTGCGCACCGCCAAGGACATCCACCGTCCCGACGGCTCGACCATCCGCTTCGATTCGAACGCGGCGGTGCTGGTCAACAACAACCAGGAGCCGATCGGCACCCGCATCTTCGGGCCGGTCGTCCGCGAGCTGCGCGCCAAGAAGCATATGAAGATCATCAGCCTCGCGCCGGAGGTGCTGTAACCATGGGCCAGAGAATCAAGAAGGGCGACCGCGTCGTCGTCCTCAGCGGCAAGGACAAGGGCCGCAAGGGCGAGGTCACCAAGTCGCTTCCCAAGGAGGGCAAGGTGATCGTCGCGGGAATCAACGTCGCGGTGCGGCACAGGAAGGCGAGCCAGGCCAACCCGCAGGGCGGCCTCGAGCGCTCGGAAGCGCCGCTCCACGTCTCGAAGGTCGCGCTGGAGGACCCGAAGTCGGGCAAGCCGACGCGCGTCCGCTTCGAGGAGCGCGATGGAAAGAAGGTCCGGGTCGCGGTCCGGTCCGGGGAGCTGATCAATGGCTGATGCGAAATACACGCCGCGCCTGAAGCGCGACTATGAGGAGCGGATCGTCCCGGCGATGATCGAGCGGTTCGGCTACAAGAACCGCCTCGAAGTGCCGCGCCTCGAGAAGATCGTCCTCAACATGGGCGTCGGCGAGGCGACCCAGGACAAGAAGAAGGTCGAGACCGCCGCGTCCGAGATGGAGCTGATCGCCGGCCAGAAGCCGGTCATCACCAAGGCGAAGAAGTCGATCGCGCAGTTCAAACTGCGCGAGGGCATGCCGATCGGCGTCAAGGTCACCCTGCGCCGCGAGCGGATGTACGAGTTCCTCGACCGGCTGGTGACGATCGCGCTGCCGCGCGTTCGCGACTTCCGCGGTCTCAATCCGCGCTCGTTCGACGGCCGCGGCAATTACGCGATGGGTCTCAAGGAGCAGATCATCTTCCCGGAGATCAACTACGACCGCATCGAGAAGGTGCGCGGCATGGACATCATCGTCACCACGACGGCGAACACGGACGACGAGGCGCGCGAGCTGCTGCGCCTCTTCAACTTCCCGTTCCCGCAGGAGGAAGCGGCCAAGCAGGCGGCGTAAACATAAGCCCTCTCCCCTCCGGGGAGAGGGTTGGGAGAGGGGAAGAGCCTCTCCTGCAACGAAACCGTGAGAGGGCGGAGACAGACTCCCCCTCTCCCCAACCCACTCCCCATTGGGGAGAGGGAGCTGAAGGAAGAGAACTTAAGTCATGGCGAAACTGAGTTCGATCAACAAGAACGAGCGTCGCAAGAAGCTCGTCAAGAAATATGCGGGGCGGTACGCCCGGCTGAAGGCGGTCGCTGACGACGAGTCCAGGGACGAGACCGAGCGCCTGATCGCGCGCCTGAAGCTGGCCGAGATCCCGCGCAACGGGAACCCGACCCGGGTCCGCAACCGCTGCGAGCTGACCGGCCGTTCGCGCGCCGTTTATCGCAAGTTCCGGCTGTCGCGCATCATGCTGCGCGAGATGGGCAACAAGGGCCTGATCCCCGGCCTGACCAAGTCGAGCTGGTAAGGTAGAGATATGCCACTGACCGATCCCCTGGGTGATATGCTCACCCGCATCCGCAACGGCCAGCAGGCCCGGAAGGACAGCGTGCTGTCGCCGGCGTCGAAGCTGCGCGTGCGCGTCCTCGATGTGCTCCAGCGCGAAGGCTATATCCGCGGCTATTCCGAGGAGGCCCTCGGCCGCGCCCCGGGCATCCGCATCGAGCTGAAATATTTCGAGGGCCAGCCCGCGATCCAGCACGTCTCCCGCGTCTCGAAGCCCGGCCGCCGGGTCTATTCGGGAGCGCAGGAGCTGCCCCGCGTGCGCAACGGCCTCGGCATCACGATCGTCTCGACGCCACGTGGCGTTCTCTCCGACGCGGAAGCGCGGGAGCAGAATGTCGGCGGCGAGGTGCTGGCGGAGGTGTTCTGATGAGCCGCATCGGAAAAGTGCCGGTGCCGCTGCCGAGCGGCGTCACCGCGACGGCTGAAGGCCAGATCCTGTCGGTGAAGGGTCCCAAGGGCACCCTCACCATGCCGATGCTGGACGACATCAGCTACGGCATCGAGGACGGCCGCATCGTCGTGAAGCCGGCCAACGACACCAAGCGCGCGCGCTCCTTCTGGGGCATGCACCGGACCCTGGTCGCCAACCTGGTGACCGGCGTGACCGAGGGCTTCACCAAGACCCTCGAGATCACCGGCGTCGGCTATCGCGCCGCGGCGCAGGGCCGGAACCTCAGGCTCCAGCTCGGCTACAGCCACGACGTCAACATCGCCGTCCCCGAGGGGCTCGAGGTGAAGACTCCCGACCCGACCACGGTCGAGATCAGCGGCAACGACCGGCAGCGCGTCGGCCAGCTCGCCGCCGAGATCCGGCAGTGGCGCAAGCCGGAGCCCTACAAGGGCAAGGGCATCAAATATCGCGGCGAGTACATCTTCCGCAAAGAAGGCAAGAAGAAGTAGCATGGCCAAGCTCTCACTTTTCGACCGGCGCCGCCAGCGCGTCCGGACTTCGCTGAGGAAGCGCGGCGCGGTGCGCCCGCGGCTCAGCGTCCATCGCTCGGGCCGGCACATCTATGCCCAGGTCATCGACGATGCGGAGAGCCGCACCGTCGCCTCGGCCTCGACGCTCGAGAAGGACGCCCGCGCCAATACCGGCGCCACGATCGCTTCGGCCCAGGAGGTCGGCAAGAGGATCGCCGAGCGCGCCAAGGCGGCGGGCGTCACCCGCGTGGTCTTCGACCGCGGCGGTTTCCTGTTCCACGGCCGCGTGAAGGCTCTCGCCGACGCCGCGCGCGAAGGCGGATTGGAGTTTTAAGAATGGCTGACGAAACCAACCAGGGCGCCGAGGTCCAGGACGGCCCGACCCAGGAAGCAGCGGTCGAGGCCGCCGTGCCTGCGGCTCCGGCCGAAGGGCGTCCCGAGGGCCGCGGCCCGCGCGGCGGACGGGGCGGTCGCGGCGGCGGCGGTGGCGGACGTGGCGGCGGCGATCGCGGCGGACGCGGCGGCCGGCGCGACGATCGGCGCGGCGGCCCGCGCGGCGGCGACGACGACGGCGGCGAGGAGCTGATCGAGAAGCTCGTCCACATCAACCGCGTCTCCAAGACCGTGAAGGGCGGCAAGCGCTTCGGCTTCGCGGCTTTGGTCGTGGTCGGCGACGGCAAGGGCCGCGCGGGCTTCGGCCACGGCAAGGCCCGCGAGGTGCCCGAGGCGATCTCCAAGGCGACCGCGGCGGCCAAGAAGGCGATGGTCCGCGTGCCCCTGCGCGAAGGGCGGACGCTGCACCATGACGGCCTCGGCCATTTCGGTGCGGGCCGCGTCTATCTCCGCTCGGCCCCGGCGGGCACCGGCATCATCGCCGGCGGCCCGATGCGCGCCGTGTTCGAGAGCCTCGGCGTCGCCGATGTGGTCACCAAGTCGGTCGGCACGTCCAATCCCTACAACATGATCCGCGCGACCTTCGAGGCGCTGACCGAGCAGACTTCCCCCAAGTCGGTCGCGCAGCGGCGCGGCAAGAAGATCGCCGACCTGCTCGGCCGCGGCGGATCGCAGGC
Organism: Allosphingosinicella sp.; assembly: GCA_036388255.1. Lineage (GTDB taxonomy): Bacteria > Pseudomonadota > Alphaproteobacteria > Sphingomonadales > Sphingomonadaceae > Allosphingosinicella. The sequence continues at coordinate 54,700 of DASVSD010000031.1, forward strand.
CGCCGAGGCCGACGCCGCGGCGGTGGTGGAGTAAGCGTCATGGCCAAAGTGAAGATCACCCAGACCGGATCGCCGATCCGCCGCACCAAGGACCAGCGCCAGACGCTGATCGGGCTCGGCCTCAACAAGATGCATCGCACGGTTGAGCTCGAGGACACGCCCGAGCTGCGCGGCATGCTCCGCAGGGTGCAGCATATGGTGAGCGTCGAGGGCTAGAGCCCTCGACGTCATCCCGGCGGAGGCCGGGATCTCAGGGAGACCTCCTGAGCCCTTCTCACTGAGGTCCCGGCTTTCGCCGGGACAGGCGCGACAGAAGCGAAAGCGAGTGCAAGGACATGAAACTCAACGATCTCAGAGACAATAAGGGCGCCCGGCAGAGCCGCGTGCGCGTCGGACGCGGCATCGGCTCGGGTCTCGGCAAGACCGCCGGCCGCGGCCAGAAGGGCGCCAAGGCGCGCTCGGGCGTGTCGATCGCCGGCTTCGAGGGCGGCCAGATGCCGCTCCACATGCGGATCCCGAAGCGCGGCTTCAACAACATCTTCGCCAAGGATTATGCCGAGGTGAATATCGGCGCGATCCAGAAGCTGGTCGACGCGGGCAAGCTCGCCACCGACGGCACGCTCGACCACGACGCGCTGCAGGCCGCCGGCCTCGCCCGCGGCGGCAAGGACGGCGTCCGGCTGCTCGGCAAGGGCACGTTGACCGCCAAGCTCGCCTTCCGCGTCGCCGGCGCCTCCGCCGGCGCCCGCCAGGCGGTCGAGGCCGCGGGCGGCACGGTCGAGATCATCGAGGTCACCTCGGCGGCGGACAAGGCCAAGGCCAAGAAGGGCAAGGCGCGCGCCGCCCGGCTCGAGAAGCAGAAGGGCTGATCAACGCGAAATGCGGGCCGAGGCTGACAAGCCCGGCTCGCGCCCTATATGAGGCGAGGGGGCCTCTCCTCCTCAGCCGCAATTTTCGGGATCGAACGCACGATGGCATCCGCAGCCGAACAGATGGCCAGCAATTTCAGCCTGGCGAACTTCACCAAGGCGACCGATCTCAAGAAGCGCCTGTGGTTCACGCTGGGCGCGCTGGTGATCTTCCGGCTGCTGTCGTTCGTGCCGCTTCCGGGCATCGACCCGCGCTCGCTCCAGACCCTGTTCGACCAGACCCGCGGCGGCGTCCTCGATTTCTTCAACATGTTCTCGGGCGGCAGCCTGGAGCGCATGAGCCTGATCGCGCTGGGCGTGATGCCTTACATCACCGCCTCGATCGTCGTGCAGCTCGCGACGACCATGTCGCCGACTCTCGCCGCGCTCAAGAAAGAGGGCGAGAGCGGACGCAAGAAGATCAACCAATATACGCGCTACGGCACGGTCTTCCTCTGCGCCATCCAGGGCTATTTCATCGCCGTCGGCCTCGAGGGCTGGGGCGCCGGGCAGGGCGGCTCGGCGGTGATCGATCCCGGCATGATGTTCCGCATCACCACCGTCGTCAGCCTGGTCGGCGGCACCATGTTCCTGATGTGGCTGGGCGAGCAGATCACCAGCCGCGGCATCGGCAACGGGGTCTCCCTCATCATCATGGCGGGCATCGTCGCCCAGCTCCCGACCGCGATCGCCCAGGCGCTCGAGGGCGGCCGCACGGGCACGCTGTCGCCCGTGACGATTTTCGCCGTGCTCGCGCTGGCCGCGGGCCTGATCCTCTTCATCTGCTTCATGGAGCGCGCCCAGCGGCGGGTCCTCATCCAATATCCCAAGCGCCAGACCGCGCGCGGCAACATCCAGCAGGAACGCTCCCACCTGCCGCTCAAGATCAACACCGCGGGCGTGATCCCGCCGATCTTCGCCTCCTCGCTGCTGTTGATGCCGCTGACCATCGTCCAGTTTTCGGGCAACCGGGTCGCCGGCGAGAGCACCTGGGGCGATATCATCATCACCATCACGACCGCGCTCCAGCACGGCGCGCCGCTCTACATGTTCCTCTACGGGGCAGGGATCGTCTTCTTCTGCTTCTTCTACACCGCCGTCGTCTTCAACCCGGAAGAGACCGCGGACAATCTGAAGCGCTACGGCGGCTTCATCCCCGGCATCCGCCCCGGCAAGCGCACCGAGGAATATCTCGATTACGTGCTGACGCGGATCACCGTGATCGGCTCCGCCTATCTGACGCTCATCTGCCTCATCCCGGAATGGCTGATCGCGCAGGCGGGCATTCCCTTCTATCTGGGGGGCACCTCGCTGCTGATCGTCGTCAACGTGACGATGGACACGGTGACCCAGATCCAGAGCCACCTCATCGCCCACCAATATGGCGACCTCATCAAGAAGGCGAAGCTGAAGGGCGGCCGCGCCCGCTGACGCGCTGCGTGCCGGAGCTGTTCCCGCGATGAACATCATCCTCCTCGGACCCCCCGGCGCCGGCAAGGGCACGCAGGCGAGCCGGCTCGAGAAGGAGCGCGGCATGGTCCAGCTGTCGACCGGCGACATGCTCCGCGCCGCGGTCGCGGCCGGCACCGAGATCGGGCTGCGCGCCAAGGCGGTGATGGACGCGGGCGAGCTCGTCTCGGACGAGATCGTCAACGGCATCCTCTCCGCGCGGCTCGACCAGCCGGACGTCGAGCAGGGCTTCATCCTCGACGGCTATCCGCGCACGGCCGCGCAGGCCCGATCGCTCGATGCCCTGCTCGCCGAGAAGGGCCAGCGGCTCGATCACGTCATCGAGCTGGCGGTCGACGAGGACGCCCTGGTCGACCGGATCACCGGGCGCTTCTCCTGCGCCAAGTGCGGGACCGGCTATCACGAGCGCTACAAGCTGCCCAAGGTCCCGAACCTCTGCGACGTCTGCGGCGCCGAGAATCCGTTCAAGCGCCGGCCGGACGACAATGAGGAGACGGTGAGGAACCGCCTCGCCGAGTATCGCGCCAAGACGGCGCCGATCCTACCCTTCTACGAAGCGAAAGGCCTCGTCTCCCGAGTCGATGGAATGGCCCCGATCGCCCAGGTCAGCGCGGGCATAGACGCCGTCCTCGACGGCTGAGGGCGCGGCCGCCGGGAATCGTGCTATGCAGGTCGGGCGCCGAGTCCCCGTGAGAGGGGCCGCGCCCGGTATCAGCAGGGGAGGCGGTGTCATGAACAGGGGCGGAGGAGTGCCGAGAGCGTCGGAGCATGTCGATCTGGAAGGATTCCTGGAGGGGGTCGCGCGGCGCAATCCGGGCCAGGACGAGTTCGTCCAGGCGGTCACCGAGGTCGCGCAGGACATTTTCGAGTTCATCGAGGGAAAGCCCGAATATCACGAGGCCCAGATCCTGAGGCGGATCGCGGAGCCGGACCGGGTCGTCTCCTTCCGCGTCTGCTGGCAGGACGACAATAACGAGATCCGCGTCCAGCGCGGCTACCGGATCCAGAACAACAATGCGATCGGGCCCTATAAAGGCGGCATCCGCTTCCACCCGTCGGTCAACGAATCGATCCTGAAGTTCCTCGCCTTCGAGCAGACCTTCAAGAACGCGCTGACCGGCCTGCCGATGGGCGGCGGCAAAGGCGGGGCGAACTTCAATCCCAAGGGCAAGAGCGTCAACGAGATCATGCGCTTCTGCCAGGCCTTCATGACCGAGCTCTACCGCCATATCGGCGCCGACGTGGACGTGCCGGCCGGCGACATCGGCGTCGGCGCGCGCGAGATCGGTTACATGTTCGGACAGTACAAGCGCATCACCAACAGCTGGGAAGGCGTCCTGACCGGCAAGGGCCTCGAATATGGCGGCTCGCTGATCCGGACCGAGGCGACAGGCTACGGCGCCGTCTATTTTCTCCTGAACATGCTGAAGACGCGCGGGCAGGACCTGGTCGGCAAGCAGGCGGTGATTTCGGGCTCGGGCAATGTGGCTACTCATGCTGCAGAGAAGATCGTGCAGCTCGGCGGCAAGGTGCTGACCCTCTCGGACAGCGAAGGCTTCGTCCACGATCCCGGCGGCATCACCCAGGAGAAGATCGATTGGGTGAAGACGCACAAGACCAAGCGCCGCGGCCGCATCTCGGAATATGCGGACGAGTTTAAAGGCGCGACGTTCCACGCCGGGAAGCGCCCGTGGGGCGTCGAATGCGACGTGGCCCTGCCCTGCGCGACCCAGAACGAACTGAATGGCGACGATGCGCGCACCTTGGTCGAGAATGGCTGCATTGCCGTCTCGGAGGGCGCCAACATGCCCACCGACCTCGACGGGGTCCACGTCTTCAAGGACGCCCGCATCCTCTACGCCCCGGGCAAGGCGGCCAATGCCGGCGGCGTCGCCGTGTCGGGCCTGGAGATGAGCCAGAATTCGGCGCGGATGAGCTGGAAGGAGGACGAGCTCCAGCAGCTCCTCAAGGACATTATGGACGGCATTCACGAGCGCGCCGCGCAATATGGCCGGGTCAGCGACGACTATATCGACTATGTGAAGGGCGCGAACATCGCCGGCTTCAAGAAGGTCGCCGATGCGATGCTGGCGTTCGGGGTGGTCTGACCGGGACCGTCGTCCCGGCGCAGGCCGGGACCTCGTGGGGTGAATAGCGCAGGCGTCGATGGAGCGCTGCAGGTCCGGCGGCGAGATCTTGTCCTGAGATCCCGGCCTTCGCCGGGATGACGGTCTCGCCCGGGCCCGGCCTTATCCCCGCTTCAGCTTCACGAGCGCCGTATCCAGCGCCTGGAGGAAGCGCGAGCGGTCCTCCTTGCGGAAGGGCGCGGGGCCACCGATGCCCTCGCCTGCGCCGGCGCGCAGGTCGGCCATGATCGCGCGCGTGGCCACGGCGGCGCCGATCGAGCTGGTCGTAAACGGTTTCCCAGTGGGTGAGATCACGGTGGCACCGGCCTTCAGGCAGCGGTCGGCGAGGAGGATGTCCGCGGTGACCACCACCGTCTCGGGGCCGGCCAGCTCGGCGATCCGGTCGTCGGCCTCGTCGAAACCCGCGCCGACGGTCTGCCGCTCGATCAGCGGGTGCGGAGGCACCCTCAGATAGCTGTTGGCGATGAGGGTCACCGGGACGCCGTGGCGGAAGGCGACCTTGTAGATCTCCTCCTTCACCGGGCAGGCGTCCGCGTCGACCAGGATGCGGACCGGCGCGCTCACCGGGCCCTTTTCTCTTTCCACGGCTTGGGCGTGTGGCGGGGCCGGGTGGGCGGCGGGCGGGAGGGGCCGGGACGGCCGCGTATCGCCTCGATCGTGATGCCGCCCTCGCCTGCCGGGTCGCCTCCCGCGGTGCGCTTGACGGCCGCCGCGAACTTGCCTGCCGCTTCGCGGGGGATCTCGAACTGGGTTTCGCCGGCCCCGATCCGGATCGCGCCGATGTCGCGCTTGGTGACGTGGCCGCGCCGGCACAGCAACGGCAGCAGCCAGCGGGGGTCGGCATTGTGGCGGCGGCCGATGTCCATCCGGAACCAGATCGTGTCCTCGAAGCCCGGACGCGGACCCTCCTGGCGCCGCTGGGTGGCGTCCGCCGGGCCGGCATCGACCATCTCCTCGGCGGCCGGGAGGCGCGCGCGGTGGACGCGGACCAGAGCGGCGGCGATCTCCTCGGGTGTCTTCCGCGCGAGCAGGCGCTGCGCCAGCGCGCGATCCTCTTCCTCGATCTCGACGGGCTCCAGCAAGGCGGCCAGCAGCCGCTCATGGTCGCCCTTGCTTATATCCTCTGCCGTCGGCGGCTTGATCCACTCGGCCTCGATCCGGGCGCCCCGAAGCACGCTCTCGACCCGCTTGCGGCGCGGATAGGGAACCACGAGCACGGCGGTTCCCTTGTTGCCGGCGCGTCCGGTGCGGCCGGAGCGGTGCTGGAGGGTCTCGGCGTCGCGCGGCAGCTCGACATGGACGACGAGGCTGAGGTTGGGCAGATCGATGCCCCGCGCCGCGACGTCGGTGGCGACGAGAACCCGCGCACGCCCGTCGCGGAGAGCCTGCAGCGCCTGGTTGCGCTCGTTCTGGCTGTGCTCGCCGGACAGGGCGACCGCGTTGAATCCGCGTTCGGTGAGGCTCGAATGGAGCCGGCGGACATTGTCGCGGGTCGCGCAGAACAACAAAGCCGATTCGGCCTCGTGGAGGCGGAGCAGATTGACGACCGCGCCTTCGATGTCCGCGGGCGCGACGGTCATCGCCTGATACGAGATGTCGCTGTGGCCGCGGTCCTCGCCGACCGTCGAGATGCGCAAGGCGTCCTTCTGGTAGCGCTTGGCCAGCGCGAGGATCGGCTTGGGCATCGTCGCCGAGAACAATAGGGTGCGGCGCCCGTCCGGGGTCGCGTCGAGGATTTCCTCGAGATCCTCGCGAAACCCCATGTCGAGCATCTCGTCGGCTTCGTCGAGAACGACGGCGCGCAAGCCAGAGAGGTCCAGCGCGCCGCGCTCCAGATGGTCGCGTAGGCGACCGGGCGTGCCCACGACGATGTGAGCGCCGCCCGTCAGGGCGCGGCGCTCTTTAGAGGGGTCCATGCCGCCGACGCAGGCGGCGATGCGCGCGCCGGTCTTCGCATAGAGCCAGTCGAGCTCGGCGCGAACCTGGAGCGCGAGCTCGCGCGTGGGTGCGATCACCAGAGCGAGCGGCTCGCGAGCGAAGGGGAGTCGGCCCTCATCGCCCAGCAGCTGCGGCGCAAACGCCAGGCCGAACGCGACTGTCTTGCCCGAGCCGGTCTGCGCGGAAACGACGAGGTCGCGTCCGTCCGCCTCCGGCTCGAGCACTGCGGCCTGGACCGGCGTCGGGACGGCATAGCCGCGAGCGGAGAGCGCCTCGGCGAGAAGCGGCGGAAGCACGTTGAAGGGCATCGACTGCAGATGGTGCACCGCAGCAAAGAGGGCAAGGTCTAAAGCGCCTGCGCCGCGGCCCAGCCGCTCGCCCAGGCCCATTGGAAGTTGTAACCGCCGAGCCAGCCGGTGACATCGACGCACTCGCCGATCGCATAGAGTCCGGGAACGCGCCGCGCTTCCATCGTGCGCGAGGACAGGCCGTCGGTCGCGATGCCGCCGACTGTGACCTCGGCCTTGGCGAAGCCCTCGCTCCCGGTCGGCGTGAAGCGCCAGGCGGCAAGGCGGCGCTCCGCTTCGGCGAGGCGGAGGTCGGGAAGGTTGGCGAGCTCGCCCGCGAGCTCCAGCCGCCCGGCAAGCGCTTCGGCGAGACGGTCGGGCAAGGCGCTCGCGAGAATGCTCCGCATCGTCGTCCGCGGCCGGGCGCGCTTTGCGGCGATCAGCCAGCCGGCGGGGCTGTCGGGGAGGAAGTCGATCTCGATCGAATCGCCGTTCCGCCAGTAGGACGAAATCTGGAGGATGGCGGGACCGGACAGGCCGCGATGCGTGAACAGAGCCGCCTCGCGAAACGACGCTTTGCCGCACCGGGCGACGATTTCGGCGGAGACGCCCGAGAGCGAGGTGAACAAAGCTTCGTCCGCACCGAGCGTCAGCGGGACCAAAGCGGGGCGCGGCTCGACCACCTTCAGCCCGAAGCGCCGGGCCGCCTCGTAGGCGAACCCGGTCGCGCCGAGCTTCGGGATCGACGGGCCGCCGGTGGCGAGAATGAGGGCCGGCGCCTCGGCGCCGCCGACGCGGAAGCGGCCATCGGCATGCTCGACCCCGCTGGCGCTCGCCCCGAGCCGAAGCTCCACTCCGCCCTTCGCGCATTCCTCCAGCAGCACCGCGACGATCTGCCTGGCCGACCCGTCGCAGAACAGCTGGCCCAGCGTCTTTTCGTGCCAAGCGATTCCGTAGCTGTCGACCAAGGCGATGAAGTCCTCGGGTGCGTAGCGGCTGAGCGCCGAGGTGGCGAAATGCGGGTTCGCCGAAAGGAAGCGGTCGGGCGCGGCGTGGATGTTGGTGAAGTTGCAGCGGCCGCCGCCGGATATGAGGATCTTGCGCCCGGGATCGGCCGCGTGATCGAGCAGGAGCACGCGCCGCCCACGCTGCCCGGCGACGGCGGCGCACATCAGGCCGGCCCCGCCCGCCCCGAGCACGATCGCATCGTAGCGCTCCGTCATCGGCGCGCCATCGCACCGGGACCGCTTATTGCCAACCCGACGGTCCTTCGCCGGCCGATCGAGGGCCGAGGTCGGCCGGCATTCCGCAAGCCTCGAATTTTCGCCGCCGTCCACCACATTTTGGCCGCAAGGATATTCCATATCCCTTTTCATGGGAGCCGTCCGGGCGCCCGGGAGTGCATGCGTGACCAAGGCGTATCAGAGTGCAGCCGACGCCGCGGAGGCGTCGAGGCGCGCCCGCCCGGGGCGAGTGTCCCGCTGAGCGATGGCCCGCGTCGCCCTCCTTTCCAATCCGCGTTCGACCGGCAACCGGTCGCTGTTGCCGCGGGTGCGCGCCTTCTGCGCAGAGCATCAGGACATCTTCCATTACGAGGTCGAGAGCGTCGACCAGATCGGCCAGGCGCTGAGGACGATCGCGCGGGTCAAGCCCAAGGTGCTCGTCATAAACGGCGGCGACGGCACGGTGCAGGCGACCCTGACCGAGCTCTATCACGGTGCGCATTTCGGCCCGGCCCCGCCGCCGGTCGCGGTGCTGCCGAACGGCAAGACCAACCTCATCGCCCACGATCTCGGCGCGGACGGCGATGCGATCCGGGCGCTCGAGCGGGTGCTCGAGATCGCCCGGTCCGACATGGCGACCCACATCGTCTCGCGCGAGATGATCCAGCTCAGCGGAGGCACGACCGAGGGGCGGCCCGTGCTCGGCATGTTCTTGGGCGGCGCCGGCCTCGCCGATTCGATCCTTTATTGCCGCCACAAGCTCTATCCGCTCGGCATCCCGAACTGGCTGGCGCACCTGCTCACGTTCGTCGCGACCATCTTGTCCACTTTGATCGGCGTGACGGCGCGCTTCCTGCCGCCGCGTCCGAGCCCGGTGAAGATTTCCGTGCTGCGGAGCGGCGAGCTGCAGGGGCGGTTCGCATTGCTGCTGGTGACGACCCTCGAGCGGCTGCTGCTGGAGACCAATGTACCCCGTGCGGCCGACGGCAGCGGCGGGGCGATGCAGCTGATCGTGATCGAGCGCAGCCCCCTGGCGTTGATTCGAGCTTTATTTGCAGCGGTGCGCGGCCGCCTCGGGGGATATCGCGTCAGCGGCGTCCACCTCAAGCGCGGCGACGAAATCCGGATCGAGGGAGACCGATCCAGCCTGATCCTGGACGGCGAGCTGTTCGAGGCGGATCGCGGCCGCCCCATCGTGCTTCGCCCGACGGCGCCGGTGCCGTTCCTGCGGCTCGCGGCCTGAGCCCCTCAGGGGCTGATCGGAGTCTCGCCGTCTTCGCCGCGCAGCATCGCGATGAGCAGAGCGATCACGATCAGCACAGGCAGGATGTAATAAGCCGGGTTGGTGTCGCCGCGCAGCGTGCTGCCTTCGGCCTGCTCCTCGGCCGGCTGCGGCGGAGGAGCGGGACGCGCGACGGCAGGAGCGGCGGCGAGCGAAAAAGCGGCGAGGGCGGCGGCAAATTTGGTGGTCGGCATCGTCGTCTCCGTGGGTGGCGCCACAGTGGCGCTTCGCGGTCCGGCGTCAACTGCTAGCTCGCCAGCTGCGATCCGGGTCTCGCGCGGCGGGCCCGGCCTCGCTAGGAAGGCGCGGGAGTTTGTCGATGCGGACCAGGCTTTTTCTTCTTCTGCCCCTCGCCGCGCTCGCCGGCTGCGCCGGCTATGCGTCCGATTACTGGCGCTCCGAGATGGGGATCATCGCCCCGCAGCTGACCCGATACGGCTTCGACCAGACGCAGGCGCAATGCGCCGGGCGGCGGCTCGCGGCGGGCCTCAGCGTGTGGCAGCTGCGGCAGCTGGAGCGCATCGCCCGTTTGGTCCCGGCGAGCCATTTCGGCCGACCCGCGCTGGCGCCGCGCGACCTGCTCCCCGTCGCGGCTGCGGTGCGCGACGCACGGGTGCGCCCCGAAGTGACCGCCGCGGTCGAGGCCTGCGTGCCCCCGCCTCCGCGGCCGACGGTCGCGCAGCCGGTCGCCGCGCCGGCGCCCGCCCAGTCGGGGGCGCCGCTGTGGCTCAACCTCGGCGCGGCGCCGAGCGGCCAGTCGATCGCTGTCAATGCCACCAGCATCATCGAGGAAGACGGCTACCGCCAGGCCTGGTTCCGGCTCACCAACCCCGGGGCTGGGCGGCCGAGCGAGAATTCCTACCTGTTGCGGGTCGTCTGCGCGGCGCGCACGATCAACTCGATGGCCTTTCGCCGCCACGGTGCCGCGGGGGAGGTCACGGAGGAGCGCGACTATCGGCCGAACGGGGAGGGCGCCACGCCGATCGCCGGGGGGACGGTGATGGAGATCGCCTATCTCGCCCTCTGCACGTGAATGTCGACGGCGTGAGCCGCGCGGACGACCTTCGTGCCCTGGTAGCCGCCGAGCTTGCGGAGCCGGTCGATGCGAGGGTGGCCGAGATGGCGGCCGCGGTGGCGGCGCAGCACGGCGCTGCGTCGCGCGCGGTCCTGTTCTACGGCTCCTGCCTGAGGGAGAAGCAGCTCGATGGGCTGATGCTCGATTTCTACCTGATCGTCTCCGATTATCGCGCCGCCTATGATCGGCGCTGGCTGGCGGCGGCGAACCGGCTGATTCCGCCCAACGTCTTTCCGTTCGCCCATGACGGGCTGACGGCCAAATATGCCGTGCTGAGCGAGGCGGATTTCGCGCGCGAATGCTCGCTTCGGGCGCGCAGCGTCTCGGTCTGGGCGCGCTTCGCCCAGCCTGCGCGGCTCGTCTGGGCCGCGGACGAACGAGCTGGCGAACGGGTAACGGATGCGGTTTCGGAGGCGGCACCGACACTCTTTCAGCTCACCTTGCCGATGATGCGACCGGAAACCGACCTCGCGGTGCTCGACATCTGGCGACGTGGCTTTTCGCTGACTTACGGCGCCGAGCTGCGAGCCGAAGGGAAGAACCGGTCGAGCTCGATCGTCGACTCGGATCCGGAGCGCTACGAGCGTTTTGCCTACGCCGCCTTGTCCGCCATCGCGGGCCGCACGGGTGCCGGCCCGAACGGCGAGGTGCCGTTGCTCGGCGCACCGGAGCGGATGGCGCAGGGTTGGCGGTGGCGCCAGCGCAAAGGCAAGGCGCTGACGATATTGCGGCTGGCGAAGGCCAGTTTCACCTTCGCCGAAGGGGTCGACTATCTCGCCTGGAAGATCAGTCGCCATTCGGGCGAGCCGATCTCGGTCCGCCCCTGGCAGAGGCGATGGCCGCTGCTTGCCGCGGTCACTCTGCTGCCGCGACTGTTGAAGCGGGGCGCGATCCGCTGACCCGGTGGCCGAGCGCGCCGGCGACGGCGCCGGCGAGCGCCGCGACGGTGAACGGCTTGCGCAAGATGTCGTAGCCGGAGAGATCCTGGGCGTCGCCGGCCTCGCCGACATAGCCGGTGACGAACAGCACGCCGATATGCGGGTAGAGCCGCGCCATCTCGCGGATCAGCTCGGGGCCGGTCATTTCCGGCATCATCACATCGGTGACGACGAGATCGATATTATCGTTCTTCTCGAGCAGATCGAGCGCCTCGCGGCCGCCGTGGCAGGCGATCGCGACGTAACCGAGCTCCTCCAGTGCGGCGACGGTCGACCGGCTGACGCGCGGATCGTCCTCGACGACCAGCACGACGGCGCCTTCCTCGGCGCTGTGGAGCGGCTCGTCGATGCGGGGGCCGGCCCCGGCGTGGCGGTCGGCCGCCTGCAGCGCCGCCTGCTGCGAGCGCGGCAGATAGATCGAGACGATCGTGCCCTTGCCGACCTCGGACTCGATCGTGACGTCGCCGCCCGACTGGCGGGCGAAGCCGAAAATCTGGCTGAGGCCGAGCCCGGTGCCCTTGCCGACGGGCTTGGTCGTGAAGAACGGCTCGAAGACGCGCTCGAGATGCTCGGGCGCGATTCCGGAGCCGGTATCGCTCACCGAGATGCGGACATAGTCGCCCTGCGGGAGCTCTCCGGCTTCGCCGTCCTTCAGCGTCACGTTCTCGACGCCGATCCTGAGCTCGCCCGACCCGTCCATCGCGTCGCGCGCATTGACGCACAGGTTCACGATCGCATTCTCCAGCTGGTTGGCGTCGGCCCAGACATGCCACGGCTCCTCGGCGAAGCGCGTGTAGACCTGGACCCGCTCGCCGATGGTGCGGTCGACGAGGTCGAGCATCGAGCCGATCAGCTCGGCCGGCGCGATTCCCTCCGGAAGCAACGGCTCGGCGCGGGCGAAGGCGAGCAGGCGGCGGGTCAAAGCGGCGGCGCGGTTTGCGCCCTCGAGCGCGCTGTCGAGGTGGAATTCGACGTCGCGACGAGGCCCGCGCAGCTTGAGGCGCGCCAGATCGAGGCCGCCGACGACGACCGCCAGCATATTGTTGAAGTCGTGGGCGATTCCGCCGGTCAACTGGCCGACCGCCTCCATCTTCTGGACCTGGCGCAGCTGGGCCTCGGCCGCGGCGCGTTCCTGCGCCTCGGCGCGCAGCCGCTCGTTGGCCTCGCGCAGCTCGCGGGTGCGCTCCTCGACCGCGCGCTCGAGCAAGGCGGCGCGGCTCGCCTCGCTCTCGGCCTCGCGCCGGGCGAGGATGCGCTCGCTGATCGCCCGCCAGGCGAACAGTCCGAGCAGCACCGCGCCGACGCCGATCAGCACCGCGAGCCAGCCCAGCCAGCCGGTGAGACGGTCGGCCTGGGCGGTGAAGGTGCGGGTCTCCGCCATGCGCCGTTGCAGGGTCTCGCGCTCCGCGGCGGCGATCGCGTCGAGCTGCGAGCGCAGCGCGGGGAGGGTGCTGGAGCGGCCGGCCTGGTAGAAATAAGCGACGCTCTGGGCACCGGTGCGGCGGCCCGCGGCATTGGCGGGGAGCGCCAGCTCGGCGCCGCGCAATGCGTAGAGGCGGCGAAGCTCGGCGACCCGCGCCGCCTGGTCGCCGTCCCGGCTCGCCTGACGCTGGAGCTCGTCGATCTGCCGGCCCGCGCGCCGCCATTCGGTGTAGTAGACGGTGCCCGTCGCCTGCTCCTCGTCCATCACGAAGCGGCCCAGCGCCGCCTCGGCGCGGGCGATGGTCGCATCGACGGTCCGGGTGAGAAGCATCACGTCGTAGGTGTGCCGCTCGAAATCGAGCGCGTCCTCGCGCGATCGATTCGACAAGGTCACCATCACGATCAAGGCGACGAGCAGGATCGCCGCGAGAAGCGCGCCCGCGCCCGCCCAACCCCTGCGCCAGGTCGCCGGGCCGCCGTCCTCGTCGGCGGCAGCGTCCACCCTGTCGTCCGCCATAGGCGGGCGAATCTAGTCGATGCGTTCCGCGATGGAAAGGCTTGGCCCGGCTTGCGGAATCGCTTCGCCGCGCAAGCAGCTCAGGCGGGCAGCACGCCCGTCGCCGCGCCCGCGACCTGGAAGATCTCCAGGATGCGGCCGACCTGCTCGTCGCTGTGGTCGGCGCAGAGCGAGCAGCGCAGGAGATACATTCCGGCGGGCGTCGCCGGGGGGCGGGCCATGTTGACGTAGAGGCCCTGCTCGAGCAGCGCCTGCCACATCCGGACGGTGGTGTCCTGGTCGGGAAGCAGGATGGCGATGATCGCCGACTGAGGCTCCGGGGTGGCGAGATCGAAGCCGAGCTGGCGCAGGCCCTGATGGAGGCGCCTGCTGTTCTTCCAGAGATGCTCGCGCTTCTCGCCGGCATGCATCAGCTTGCGGATCGAGGTCGCGGCCGTCGCGACGACCGAGGGCGGCAGCGACGCGGTGAAGACATAGGGACGGCAGACGAGCCGCAGCACGTCGAACTTGGGGTGGTTGGAGACGACGAAGCCGCCGACCGTGCCGACCGACTTGGAAAAGGTGCCGACGACGAAATCGACCTGGTCCTCGACGCCGGCTTCCTCGAACACGCCGCGGCCGTTCTTGCCGAAAAAGCCCATGCCGTGGGCCTCGTCGACGACGACCATGGCGCCGTGCTTCCTGGCGACGCGCACCATCTCGGCGAGCGGGGCGATGTCGCCGAGCATCGAATAGACGCCTTCGAGCACCACCAGGCGGCCGCCCTCGGCGGGGAGCCGGCCCAGCCGCCGGTCGAGATCCTCGACGCTGTTGTGGCGGAAGCGAACGATCTGGGCGTTGCCGAGCGCGCATCCGTCATAGATCGAAGCGTGGCTGTCGGCGTCGAGAATGATGTAATCTTCCTTGCCCGCGATGGTCGACATCAGCCCGAGATTGGCCTGGTAGCCGGTCGAGAAGACCATGGCGTGGGCGGTGCCGTAATAATCTTTCAGCGCCTCCTCGCATTCCTTGTGACCCTGGTAGGTGCCGTTGAGGACGCGGCTGCCGGTCGTGCCCGAGCCATATTCGTCCAGCGCCTTCTTGCCGGCCGCGACGACGTCGGGATCGAAGGTCATCCCCATATAATTGTAGGTACCCAGCAGGATGGTCTCCTTCCCGCGGATGATCGCGCGTGTCGGGGAGAGCACCTCCTCCATGACGAGCGCGAAGGGATCGCGGACGCCCGTCGCGAGCAAAGCCTCTCGCTCGGCGATGAGCGGGTCGAACTTGGAGAAGAGATCGCGGTCGGGGGAGGGGGCGAGAGCGGTCTCGGTCATGCCAGTTCCTCCCCGTCGCATGCGATGGGGAGGGGGACCATGCGCAGCATGGTGGAGGGGTAACTGGCGCAGGCCGAGCCATTTACCCCTCCATCACCCTTCGGGTGGTCCCCCTCCCCATGCCTTCGCATGGGGAGGAATGCGATGGCTGCCCTCATGCCTTCAGCTTCTCGACGGCGTCGACGAGCTGGCCGACCGTCTCGATCTCGGCCTGCATGTTCATCGTGATCAATATGTCGAACTCGTCCTCGATCGCGGCGACGAAGTCCATCACGGTCAGGCTGTCCCATTCGAGGTCGCCGGCGAAGGTGGTCGCGTCGCTGAGCGCGACGCCCTTCTTGTTGAACGGCCCGATCAGCTCGGCGACCTTCGCGAAGGTCTCGTCTCTTGCGGTCATGCGCAGCCCTTTAGGTTTCGCGCCTGGCTGTGCCAAGCGATTAGGGCCGGAAAGGGGCGGGCGCTTGGCAAGGCGCGGCGGCGCGTGCCACAACCGGCGCGGGGGGGACAGGGTGTGGACGAGACCGAGACCGCGACCGAGAACGAGCCGCCGCGATATTCGCCGAACGCCATCCACATGATGCGCACCACCCAGCTCGCCCATATCCAGCTCTCGGCCATGGCCGATCAGAAAGCGAGCATCCTGATGGGCGCGAGCTTCGTGATCTTCACCATCACGGTCGGCCAGTCGCGCGGAGCGGAAGCGCCGCTGCCCCTGCTCATCCTCGGCGGATTCGCCTTCCTGTCGGCGATCTGCGCGGTGATGGCCGTGCTTCCGGCCTTTGCCCCGCGCCGCAGGCCGCCGCTCAACCTGCTCTTCTTCGGCTCCTTCGGCCTGCTCGGCGAGGAGGAATATGTCGAGCAGATCACTGCCCGCCTGGCAAGCGACGACAGCATCTACCGCACGATGGCGCGCGACATCTATCAGAACGGCTCTGTGCTCCGGCGCAAGAAGTACCGGATGCTCGCCTGGGCCTACCGCGTCTTCCTCGCCGGCCTCGTCGCCAGCGCGGCGGCCTTCATATGGCAGGCTCTGGCCTCGCCTATCTGAGCCAGCCCTGGGCGCGGTACCAGTCGGCCGTATCCTTGAGACCGGTCGGGGTCCGGATTTGCGGCGTCCAAAGTGCCCGCGGCGGCTGCCGCTCGGCGGCGGCGATCCAGTCCGGATGGCAGAGATAGCGGACCCGGTCGGCCGTCAGCTTGGCGCGGCCGCGGCGCAGCAGGCGGTCGAGACGGGAGGCGGCGCGGAGCAGCGGGCGCGGCATCGACCAGGTCGCGGCGCGCCGGCCGTAGATGCGGCCGAGCGTGCGGGCGAAATGACGATGCTCCCAGCCGCCGGGGCGGCCATCGTCGGGCTCGTAGGTTTCGCCGAGTGCGTCCGGCTCGTCGAGGATTGCGAGGATCAGCCGGCAGAGATCCTCGACGTGGATCAGCGAGAAGCGGCCCCGCGGGGGCAACGCGACCAGCCCGCGGCGCGCCATCCGGAACAGGTCGAGCGTCTCGCGGTCGCCGGGACCGTAGACGGCGGGCGGCCGCACGATCGTCCAGTCGAGGCCGGAAGCGGCGACCAGCCGCTCCGATTTCGCCTTCGACCAGCCGTAATGCGAGAGCTTGGGCTCGCGGGCGGCGAGCGACGAGATATGGACGAAGCGGCGCACCTTCGCCCGCCGCGCGGCGTCGATCATGGCGGCCGTCCCGGCGACGTTGACCCGCTCGAAGCCCGCGCGGTCGGCCGCGTTGATCGCTCCGGCGACATGGATCACGGCGTCGGCGCCCGAGCAGAGCTTGGCGAGGCTGTCGGGCCGGTCCAGCGCGCCGTCGACCCAGTCGATCCCGTCCTCGGGCGGCTTCCACCCCCGGCTCAGCGCGCGCAATTCATAGCCGCCTTCGACCGCGATCCGGAGCAGGTGCGAGCCCACGAAGCCGGTGCCGCCGGTGACGGCGAGGGTGCGCGTCTTGCGGGGGCTCATGCGGAGGCCACAATTCCTCCCCGGAACGGGGAGGGGGACCATGCGAAGCATGGTGGAGGGGCGGCGACGGTGAAACCGGCGCCGGTGGCGCCGGCCCCTCCACCGCACTTCGTGCGGTCCCCCTCCCCGTGCCGGGGAGGAATTAGAGCGGCGACCATGACGGGTCCTGCGCCTCCTCGCTGACCGGCGCACGCTCCCCCAGATGCAGCAGCAGCGCGTCGAGCACCTGATCGACGCCGGCGCCGGTCGCGGCCGAGACGATCAGCGGGCGGATTCCCGCTTCCGCTTCCACTTCGTCCGCCAGCGCCTCGAGCAGCTCGTCGTCGAGCGTGTCGGCTTTGGTGAGGATTGTCAGCTCGGGCTTGTCGGCGAGGCCGGCGCCATAGGCTTCGAGCTCGCCGCGCACGGTGCGCCACGCCTCGGCGACGTCGTCCGCATTGGCGTCGACCAGGTGGAGCAGGATTCGGGTGCGCTCGACGTGGCCGAGGAAGCGGTCGCCGATGCCGGCGCCCTCGGCTGCGCCCTCGATCAGGCCCGGAATGTCGGCCATGACGAACTCGCGCTCGCGGTGGCGGACGACGCCGAGCTTGGGATGGAGGGTGGTGAAGGGGTAGGCGCCGACCTTGGCCTTGGCGTTGGTGACCGCGTTGAGGAAGGTCGACTTGCCGGCATTGGGCAGGCCCACCAGGCCGACATCGGCGATCAGCTTGAGGCGGAGCCAGACCCACGCTTCCTCGCCGGGCCAGCCGGTGCCGTGCTGGCGCGGGGCGCGGTTGGTCGCGCTCTTGTAGCTGGCATTGCCGCGGCCGCCGTCGCCGCCCTTCAAAAGGACGACGCGCTGGCCGACCGCCGTCAGGTCGGCCAGCACATGCTCCCTGTCGTCGGACAGGATCTGGGTGCCGACCGGGACCTTGACGACGAGATCGTCGCCGCCGGCTCCGGTCCGGTTCGATCCCGAGCCGCCCTTGCCGCGCGGGGCGCGGAAATGCTGGGTGTAGCGGAAGTCGATCAGGGTGTTGAGGCCGTCCACCGCCTCGAAGATTATGTCGCCTCCCTTGCCACCGTCGCCCCCGTCCGGCCCGCCATATTCGATGAACTTCTCGCGCCGGAAGCTGACCGCCCCGGGGCCGCCCGCGCCGGAGCGGACGAAGATCTTCGCCTGGTCGAGGAAGTGCATGGCCGCGATGTAGGCGGTCCGCGCGCCAGCGTCACCCCGGCAGCACAGCCACGTGGACGATCAGGCGTCGTCCCTCCTGCTCAATGTGGCGAGCAACTGAGTGCGGGCGAGCTCGCGGGCCTTGTCGCGCGCGAGGCCGAGCGCTTCGGCCATCGGGGCGCCGAGTAGCGAATCGCCGAGCGCGGCGAGCACCAGCCAGAGCGTTGTCTCATGCACCGGCCGGTCCTCATGGCCTTCGCCGAGCCGGTCGACGAGGGCGTGGACCGATTCGAGGATCGGGTTCAAAGCCTCGCGGTCGCCCGACAGGATCATCCAGGCGGCCAGGGCGCCACCCCCTTCCCGGCCGAAGGCGTCGAAGGTGCGGTCGACCACTTCGCGCGGATCCGCCTCGCCGGCGCGGGCGCGAGTCACCGCTTCGCCGATCTGCGCAGTGACGCGCTCGCCGATCATCCGGGCCAGCTCGGCCTGCAGCCCCGCCGCCGATCCGAAATGATGGAGGAGGTTGGCGTGGGTCTTGCCGATCCGCGCGGCCACCGCCTTCAGCGTGACCGCCTGCGGCCCCTCCTCGATGAGCAAGGCGCGTGCCGCCTCGAGCGCGGCCGCGCGGCTCTCCTCCTGGGTCAGGCGTTCGCGAGCTATTGACATTGATGTAAGTAGTGCCTAGCCATAGGGGCAAGGAGTACAGCGATGCGCGCCAATGTCACACCCTCGGACCTCAATATCGTCCCGCGCGACCGCAAGTTCGGCCGCGGCGCCGCGACCGAGCGCTGGTGGCTCGGCGGCGATCCGGTGGCGAGCGCGCTCTACAACGCCCTCTCGGCGACCTTCCCGAAGGGCGAGGCCTTCTTCGTCGAGAGCGTCCGCGCCTATCGCGAGGGCGCGCCGCCCAAGCTCGCCGCCGAGATCAAGGCGTTCACCACCCAGGAGGTGATGCACAGCCGCGAGCACGTCCAGTTCAACCGGCGGGCCCACGACGCCGGATACGATCTCACCAAGCTGGAGGAGCGGGTCGACCAGCGCCTCGCCATCGTCCGCGCCAAGCATCCGATCGCCTGCCTCGCCGCGACCATGGCGCTCGAGCATTTCACCGCCATCCTCGCGCACGAGCTGCTTTCCGACCCGCGCCACCTCGAAGGCGCCGACGCCGAGACGGCGGCGATGTGGCGCTGGCACGCGGTCGAGGAGATCGAGCATAAGGGCGTCGCCTACGACACCTGGCTGCACGCGACCCGCGACTGGCCGCGATTCAAGCGGTGGAAGGTCAAGGCCAAGGTGATGATGCTGGTGACCAAGAATTTCGTCGTCGACCGCACCCGCGGCACGCTCGAGCTGCTCCGCCAGGACGGGATCACCGGGCCGCGCGCCTGGGCGCTGTTCTTCTGGTTCGCCTGGGTGCGGCCGGGCGTGCTGCGCAAGATCCTCGGCGCCTGGGCGAGCTTCTTCCTGCCCGGCTTCCACCCCTGGAACCATGACGACCGCGCGCTCATCGCCGCGGAAGAGACAAGGCTGAGCGAAGCCTACGCCTGAGCGCTGCGCACCACCCGGATCGCGAAAGCGAGGCCGGCGAGCGCGAAGAGGACGCTGCTGCCGAAGGCGCCCCAGGACACCCAGGCGGCATTGACGTGGCTCAGGCCGGCCCCGAAGCCGGCGGCATTGGCCGCGATCGCTGCGACCGCTGCGCCGAGCGCTCCGCCGCTGTTGCGCGCGGCGCTGATCGCCGACGAGCCGCGGACCCGGCCGCCATCGTCGAACGCTCCCATCACGCGCTGGCTGAGAAAGGCCGAATAGAGACCGAACCCGGCGCCGAGCGTCGCGCCGGCGGCCGCGACCGCAGCGAGGCTCGTCCCGTTCATGGCGACCGCGATCGCGATCGTGCCGACGAGGATCGCCGCCGCTCCGATCGCGATGAAGCGCGTCCGCCAGATCTCGCCCGATCCGGCGACGGCGAGCGCGGCGACCGTCCAGGCGAGCGCCTCCACCGCGACGAGATAGCCCGCCTCGAGCGCACCGAGGCCCGCGCGGTGCTGGAGCATCGCCGGCGCGTAGAGCGCGAAGGCGACGCCGGCCGCCGTCATGAAGAAATAAGTGAGATAGGCCGAGCCGAGCGGAAAGGCCGGGTCGGCCGCGGAGCGCGGGACGAGCCCGTTCGCCCGTAGCCGGTCGCTGCGGATCGCGCCGACGAGAAGGCCCGTCCCCGCTGCCGCAAGCGGGATGGCGAGGCCCAAAGCGGCGACTACGCTCGCCGTCGCGAGCGCGCCGATACCGGATGCGAGGAGGACCAGCGCGCGGAGCGGAAGCGTGGTGCCGGCGTCGCGCGCGGTCGCGGCCGGGATGAGCAGGAGGCTGGCGGCCGCGAACACCAGGCCCTGAGCGGCGAACAGCCAGAACACGCCGCGCCACGCGCCGGCGTCGGCGTACAGGCCGCCGAGCAGGGGCCCGGCGAAGGTCGCGACTCCCCAGATGCTGGTCAGCATGGCGAAGACGCGTGGCAGATGGCGGGCGGGAAAGAGGATCGCGAGCGCGACGTAGATGAGCCCGATCACCCAGCCGGCGGCGCACCCCTGGAGCACGCGGCCGGCGAGGAAGAGGCCGATCCCGGGCGCCGCCGCGCTCATCGCGCAGCCGATCGCGAAGCCGGCGCCGGCCAGCATCATCGCCGCCCTGAGGCCGATCCGCTCGGCGAGCCAGCTCGAGGTGGCCGTCGCGACCACCAGCCCGGTCATGAAGCCGGAGGCCGCCCAGCCGAACGAGGCGAAGCCGTCGAGGGCGGCGCCCACGCTCGGCATGATCGTCGCCGTGACCAGCGAATCGGCCGCGACCACCCAGCAGCCGAGCATGACGAGCCCCAGGACCGGGGCGCGACCCTCGGCGAGGAGGTCCACCCAGCCGGATGACGGGGCCGGGCGGGCGGGGGAAAAAGCGGCTTCGGCGGACATAAAGGCTCCAGATAGCGGCGTCGGCCGATATCCGTGCAACCTCGACCTAAGTTGAGGTCAAGCGGATAATCGGCCCGGGCTAGCGTCCTTCATGCGGCCATCATCCGGCACGGGGTCGGCGCGGCAACCGCATCGTCCTGCGAATCCCCATCCGCGAGGTCGAGCGCCACTTCGCGGCACGGGCCGATCTCGCCGCGGCCGGCGCTGTAGCGCGGAACGATCGCGCCGGTGGGGCGGAAGCCGAGCTTGTCGAGCACCCGCCCGGAAGCCGGATTGTCGAGGAAGTGGCCGGCCTCGATGCGCCTCAGCCGCAGGCTGTCGCGCGCCGCGGCGAGCACCGCGCGCGCGGCCTCGGTCGCATAGCCGCGGCCCCAGTGGCGCGGCGCCAGCCAGTAGCCGAGCTCGATGCCTCCGTCCGGCTTGCGGCCGAAGCCGATGCCGCCGATCAGTTCGGGCGCCGCCGCACTCCTCAGGAAGATCAGCATCGCCGGCTCGGCGGGGCTGCGCTCGCGCGCGAGGAAGGTCTCGGCGTCGGCGAGCCGGTACGGCCACGGGGCGGTGGCGAGGTTGCGGACGATGCGCTCGTCGGCGATCGCGCGGTGAAGCGCGGGGGCGTCCTCGATCCAGCCGGGCCGCAGCAGCAGTCTTTCGGTCCTCGCGAACATGTCTCTTTCCCTTCACGGCCGCCTTTCGGCAGGCAGTTTCGAGGGAGAAACGAAAAAAGGAGAGGAACCCGGCGGCTCCTCTCCCTCGAATTCGGTTCTCTTGCGAGACCTGGAGCCGCCCCTCCGGGGGACGGCCCTTTATCGACCGTCCCTATTCTGCCGGTTGCGCCGGGATATGCATGTCGACGCATACATATTTGCGGCCGAGCTTCCCGTCGCGAAACGAGACCCGGCCGTCGGTAAGCGCAAAGAGGGTATGGTCCTTGCCGATGCCGACGCCCGCGCCGGGATACCACTTGGTCCCGCGCTGACGCACGATGATGTTGCCGGCGAGCACGGCTTCACCGCCGAACTTCTTCACGCCCAGGCGACGGCCCGCGCTGTCGCGACCGTTGCGTGAGGATCCGCCTGCTTTCTTATGTGCCATGACTAAGCTCTAATTCTCTAAGGGTTTACGCGTCTTTACCAGCGGCGGGCTTCTTGGTCGAAGCCTTTTTCGCAGCCTTGGGCGCATCCGCCTTGGGGCTGTCGGTCATCTCGCTCGCCGTCGGCTCGGACTTGACCGGCGCCGCCGGCTTCGCCTCGGCTTTCGCCTTCTTGGGCTTCGCAGCAGCGGCGGCGGGAGCCTCGGCGGCGGGGGCCGCAGCGGCCTCGGCTGCCGGAGCCTCCGAGTTCACGGCCTTTTTCGGCTTGTCCTGCTTCTGGTCGCCGATCGCGACGATGCGCAGGATCGTATGTTGCTGCCGGTGGCCCTTCTTGCGCCGGTAATTGTGCCGGCGGCGCTTCTTGAAGACGATCACCTTGTCGGCCT
Organism: Allosphingosinicella sp.; assembly: GCA_036388255.1. GTDB lineage: Bacteria > Pseudomonadota > Alphaproteobacteria > Sphingomonadales > Sphingomonadaceae > Allosphingosinicella. The sequence goes on from DASVSD010000031.1 coordinate 76,779, forward strand.
TGGCCTGGGCGATGATCTCGGCCGAGACGGTGAGGCCGTCGGTGGGCTTCAGCTCGGAGCCTTCGCCGGCGAGCAGCACGTCGCCGAGCGAAATGGTATCGCCCGCTTCCCCGGCGAGCTTCTCGACGACGATCTTGTCTCCGGCGGCGACGCGATACTGCTTGCCGCCCGTGCGCACGACTGCGAACATGGGTCTTTCCAAATCTTTCAAGTGCTTATCCGCGCGGACAAAGGCCGTGAAAGCCGAGGCTCCACGCGGAAAAGTGGCTGCTACATAGGGAGGGCGCGGCTGTCAACCAAGCGGCGCCCGCCGCCGTCAGTGGCGGTGCACCGGCTTCAGGCGGTAGCGACCGCCGGAAAAGGCGTCGAACAGGCCCGAAATGGCGGGATGGTCGACCGGCTCCTCGGTCTCGTCGGGCAGCAGGTTCTGCTGGCTCACATAAGCGATGTAGCTCGATTCGCCGTTCTCGGCGAGCAGGTGGTAGAAAGGCTGGTCCTTGGGCGGCCGGATGTCCTCCGGAATCGCCTCGTACCATTCCTCGGTGTTGGCGAAGACCGGATCGACGTCGAAGATGACGCCGCGGAAATCGAACAGCCGGTGCTTCACCACCTCGCCGATCGCGAAGCTGGCCTGGGCCACGGAGGGCGCGGCCGGCGGCATGCCCGGCACGGGAGAAATGTCGAAGAAGCTGCTGGGCCTGTCCATCGTCCTTTCTATGTAGGGCTTTCCCGGGCAGAGGCAAGCGAGCCCCCCGGCCCAGGACATGCTTGGCAAGCACCGACGCTTTCGTTAAGGCGCGCGGCCTGTCGACCGGCCCCGCCCATACGGGGACCAAGCGGAGAGGTGCCGGAGCGGTCGAACGGGGCGGTCTCGAAAACCGTTGTGCCCTTACGGGTACCGAGGGTTCGAATCCCTCCCTCTCCGCCATTTCCCGTCGTGCCGCAGCCGCCGTCGTCCGCGCGCTTCGTTGCGGACGCTCCCCGATTCTGCCATTCTGCACACCGGTCGGCCGCTCGGGCGGGGGATGCCCAAAGGTCGACCTGGGGGTGAGCATGGCCGAGGCGGCGCCGGGAGAGCTGCGCTACAAGGCGTTCCTGAGCTACAGCCATAAAGACTCCGCCGCCGCGGCGAGGATTCACCGGCGGCTGGAGAATTATCGCCTGCCCAGGCGCTTGGTCGGCCAGGACGACGGCTTCGGCCCGGTTCCACAACGGCTCTCGCCGATCTTCAGGGACCGCGATGAAATGGCGGCCTCGGCCGATCTCAGCGAAACGGTGCGCGCCGCGCTCGGAGAATCCGCCGCTCTCATCGTGCTCTGCTCGCCGGCCGCCGCGCAATCCTTGTGGGTCTCCGAGGAGATCCGCATCTTCCGCCGGCTTCACCCCGGGGCGCCCGTGCTCGGGGCGATTATCGCCGGGGAGCCGCCCGATTGTTTTCCCGAACCGCTTCTGAGAACCGATCGCGAAGGCTTGCGACACGAGCCGCTGGCCCCCGATTTCCGTCCCGGCGCGGACGGCCGGCGCCTGGCGCTCCTGAAGCTCGTCGCGGGCGCGACCGGCGTCGGCCTCGACGCCCTCGTCCAGCGGGACGCCAGCCGGAGGATCCGCCGCGTGACGGCGGTCACGGCCATGGCCGTAGCCGCGATGCTAATCATGGCGGCGTTGACGGCATACGCGCTCGCCGCCCGCAGCGAAGCGGAGCGGCAGCGCGCCGAAGCGGAAGGACTGATCGAGTTCATGCTCACCGATCTGCGCGAGAAGCTGAGGGGCGTGGGGCGCCTCGACGCGCTCACCGCCGTCAATGCCCGAGCGCTCGACCATTACGGCCGATATGAGTTCTCCGACCTCGACGATGAATCGCTTCAGCGGAGGGCGCGGGCGCTCCGGGCAATGGGGGAGGACGAGCTTCAGCTGAGCCGTTTCGACGCTGCCTTGCGCGCCTTCGGAGAAGCGCGGCGGACGACCGCGTCGTTGCTGGCGGACGCTCCGGACGAGCCGGCGCGCATTTTCGCCCACGCCCAAAGCGACTATTGGGTGGGCCGCGTGCACGAGGTGCGCGAGCAATGGCCGCAGGCCGAGGCCTATTATCGGCGATATGCAGCTGCCGGCCAGCGGCTGATTGCGCTGGCGCCGAGCGATCGATCCTCGCTCATGGAGATGGGCTTCGGCGCGATGAACCTCGGCGTGGTTCGCCTGCGCGGCAGAGAGGATGCGGATGGCGCGGGGAGGCTGTTCCGGCAGGCGATCCACTGGTTCGGGCGAGCCGCGGCCGCGCGCGGAGGCGGCATCGAGGCGCTTCGCGAGCAGGCTAATGCATATGCCTCGCTCGCGGAGACCCATTATGCGCGCGGCCGACACCACCCCGCGCTGGACGCCTATCGCCAGCAGCATGCGATCGCGCTCCGCATCCATGCCGCCGACCCCGCGAACCGGGAGGATCTGTTCCGGCTCGCGATCGCCGAGCGGTCGGTGGCGTTGCTGTCCGCGCGGGACGAAAGCGTCGCCGCCGCCCGGGCCCTGCTGGACCTCGCCTATCGACGCTCCGACCAGCTCGTCGCGCTCGATCCCGCGAACCTCGAATGGCGGCTGCTCAAGGCGAGCATCGAATGCGACGTCCTCACAACCGCTCCCGGCCCGCTCCCGACCCTGACGGTCGCGGATGCGCGCCAGCGGGTGCGCGCCGCGATCGCGCGCCTTCGTGCAGAGCGCAATCCGCGCGTCGCGCAACTTTTGCCTTGTTACGCCAACTGAGCGGCCGCCGATACAAAGGGAGAGAAGACATGGTGGAGCAAACCGGAAAACTGGTCGGGGATGAGGGTTTCGTCGCCAGGCCGCCGACCGCCGACATGACCGTTTATACGAAGAAGCTGGGCAGTCCGAAGTTCGATGTACATCCGTCCGAGATTTTCTTCTACCACGCCCAATTCATCGGATCGTCACCCGATGTAAAATGCTATCATTTCGATAACAAGGCACCAATAGACTATGGAGATGTCGAGCAATATATCAGGGACATGGCGGTGAACGCCCGTAAGGGGAAACTCAAGCCGTGTCGGGAGATGACGGGGCTTAGCGGCAGCATATGGAGGGAAAGGAACTACTTCGTCCTGGTGATGGACGATCTGAAATGGCGCCTGTGCAAGAAGGCGCGCGACAACCTCCCCGCATTGGCTTTCGACGTTTCAAAAGGAAGCACGCCCAATCACACCTTCTTCGACGGCAAAGACATAGAAGTCGACATGATCGCCGGAGGAGAGAGACGAAGCGCATTCTATATGATCAATCACTTGAGGAAGAACGGCCAAGGCGACCCGATTCGGCCGGGTCACTGGCAGGACTTCGTCTTCAACGTTTACTACAAGGTCACGCTCGCCGGCGGCGGGGAGACCACGATGATCGACGACCCCACCGGCACCAACCTCGGTCCGCCCGCTTTCATGGACGAGGCCCTCGATGGCAAACAGCCGGACGGTGACTGATACGGCGCAAGCTGCGCGGTAGAGGTCGACCTGCTACAAACCGGGGTGGAGCTGAACATGGTAGCAGGTGCGCGCCTGGCAACGATCATCGCCCTCGCCCGCGCGGGGGCCCTCGATCATGCCTGGCATTCGTTCACCAGCGCCGGTTACGACTCGGACGAGGAGCCGGCGGCGCTGGCGGTCAAGGCCCGGTTGCTGAAGGACCGGGGGCGACTGACCCAAGGCGAGCCGCGCCGGCGCCTCTATTTGGAGGCAGCGCGGGCCTATCGGCGCTCGGCGGAGCTTCGGCCCGGGACCTATCCGTTGATCAACGCGGCGACACTTCTCCTGCTGTCCGGAGACGTCAGTGGCGCGGAATCTCTCGCGTGCGAGGTCCTCGATCGGATCGCGCGGGAGCCGGACGAGCCGGAGACTCCCTACTGGCGCGCCGCGACGAGGGCCGAGGCGCTGTTGCTCGCGCGCCGGGGCGAGGAGGCGCAGGAGGCGCTCGCGGAGGCCCTGGCCGCCGCCCCGCGAGCGTGGGAGGATCATGCCTCGACGCTGCGGCAGTTCCTGCTCATCCACGAGGCGCTCGGCGAGGATGCCGCCTGGCTCGACATGCTCCGCCCGCCCCTCTCGCTCCACTTTTCGGGGCGGATCGGGCTCACCGACGAGGCGGCGGCCGAGGCTGCGGCCGCGGTCGCGGAGCTGGTGGCCCGGGAGCGGATCGGTTTCGGCTACGGCGCGCTCGCCGCAGGCTCGGACATCATCGTGGCCGAAGCCCTTTTGGCGGCAGGAGCGGAGCTCCACGTCGTCCTCCCGTCCGACCCGGAGAGCTTCGCCCGCCGGTCCGTCGATCCTTACGGTGCCGATTGGCGACGCCGTTTCGAACTCGCGCTTGGAGCGGCCGCGAGCGTCTATCCGGTGCGTCCGCTCGGGGTTTCGCCCGGGACGGCAACGATCGAACATGCCGATGAGGTGGCGGCGGGGATGGCGCGATTGAACGCCGAGCGACTCCTGGCCGGTTTCGGCGAGCTGGTCGTGGGCAGGCCGCGCCCCGCGCGGAGGCCGCCCGAATATGTTATCGAAATCTCGGGCGAAGCGCCATCGGCGCGGGCGCCGGGCCCCGACGGTGCACCGGCGCCCCTGCTCGCTCTCCTCTCCATCAACGTCGGGCCCGCTGCGGGGGGCGAGCATGAAGATCGCCTGGAAGAGGTTCGCCGCGCCCTCGACGACGTGTCCGCAACGCTACCTCCGCATCTCGAGGGCGACGAGGTCGTGATCGGCCACTCGATCCTTGCGGAATCGGTCGAGGCGGCGCGTCGGGTCCAGCACCGGCTGGCGGGGAGGATGCCGCTCCGTATCGCCGCGCACTACGGATTCATCCCCGTGGTGCGGGATCCCTTCCTCGGCGCGCTGAGGCCGACCCGGGACGGCGCTGCGATCGTTCGGGGCGTCGCGTCGGGCACCCCGCCGGACACGATCTGCGTATCGCTCGATTTCGCCGCCGTCCTGGCTGCCGAAGGGGAAGAGCCGGGGTGCGCGAGCTGGATCGGCGAGCTGCGCGCCTTTGACGGCGGACCCCCGATACCGCTCTACGCCCTCAAGCCGCGGTCAGACGATTAGCTCCTCGAGGCGCTGGGGCGCCACCAGCGTGAGCGCGTCATGACTGCGCTGGATGATGCCGCGCCGCTCCAGCGCCCCGACCGCGCGGGATACCGTCTCGCGAGTGGTCGATACGCGGAGCGCGAGCTCGGTCAGCACCGGCGCCGGCCGGATCGTGAGGTCCGGCGCGTCCGACGCTTGGCGAAGCAGCTCCGCATAGACCCGCCCGACGGAAGAGAGCGCCGCATGCTCGTACATTCTCGCTTCGGTTCGCTGCAGGCGGTCCACCATCAGCTTGAGCAGTGCAATCCCGATGCTGCCGTGGCGCTCCGCGAGCAGGGCAAGCTCGCGGCCGTCGAGCAGGAAGGACGAGACCTCGGTCGCGGCGATGATGTCCGCCTCGTGGCGTGGATGGAGCGTCGATCCGATCGCTCCGAAGACGTCTCCTTCGCGATATTCATGCAGCAGAACGGGCTGCCCCTCGGACGAATAAGCGAGCGCATGCGCGATGCCTGCGATGATCGCGAACAGCACGGAGATCGAATCGCCGCTCCTCGCAATGTAGGCCCGGGGGCGATAGTCCTTGATCCGGCCCCGCGCCCTGATGTGCGCGCCGAGCTCGGCCCGGCATCCGAAAACGCGGCAAAGGAGCGCGAGGACGAGCTCGTCCGCAACTCCCCTGTCCCCCGCTTCGTCCATGCGGGCAAGGATAGTCGATCTGTCGCTGCAATTCATAGCTGCGCCGCGGTCGATGCAGCCGCAGCGCTGCGCTGCCGCGCGCTCCGCCATTCACCCTGTGAGCATATGCTGGACAGCGCGGAGCGCGCGCCCGATCGGCGATCCGGGCCGAACCGGCTCATAGCCGAGCAGGGCTGCATCGCGGCCGAGCGCAAGCGCCAGCACATCCCGCTCGAAGCGGCCGAGAAGATCGGCGGAGCCTCGCCGGCCCTCGGGGAAGGAGCTGTTCCTGCTGGCGGGCAAACCGGCCACGGTGGACCGGGAGAGGATCGGCAGCGGCTCGATGCCGAGAAAATCGGCGATGCCGTGCATCGTCGCCGCCGGAGCCTCAGCCAGCTCCTCGTAACGGACGAGACGGTATCTGTTGGGAGGTCGGGTCCGCGGGCGATCGAGAGCGATCGCATAGGAGCGCGCCAGGTTCCGCAGCGCACCGAGGGCCGCGCGCGCGCTCCGCTTTCCCTGCCGCAGCAGCGCCTTGTGCGAGGAATAGGCGTCCTCCGGCCTCCGGACGACGTGGAGGAACTTCGCTTCGGGGAAATCCGCCACGATGTCGTCCAGCGCCTGTTCGCTGGTCGGCGTCTTTTCGACCCACATGCGCATTGCGGGCGGCGCTGCCCCGGCGGCGGCGCGGCCGGCATAAGCCAGCGCGAATGCGACCAGCAGCGCCGCGGGAGAGGCGCGATCGCCGGCGGGTCCAAGCGCATGGCGCCAGCTCGAGAAGAGCCGGACGAGCTCGACATAGGGGGAACCGCCCTCGTCGCTGCGGCCGAGCAGCCAGAAAGGCGGCTGGTTGTTCGGGTTGACCAGGCGCCTCAACCATTCCTGTCCGATCGAAGATGCGTTGCCTTCCGGATCGCCGCCGGCCGCCTGTCGGCGGAAATGGGTATAGAAGCCCGTTTCGAAGGGAATGACGGCGAGGGCGGGGTGGCCGTCGAGCAGATCGCGCAGCAGAGTCGTCCCGCTCCGGTGCGCGCCGCAGACGAAGACGGGGCGTGACGCCAGCGCCAGCCCCCGCTCGATCGCCTGCTCGCTCAGCTCCACCGCCCCGAGCGCTTCGGCGGCGATCCAGACCGCGGCCGACCAGCGCCGCGCGGCTTCGATGTAAGAGAAATCGAGGCGCTCGACCTTCGTCCGGTCGAGGAGCCGGGGCGCGAGGTCCCGCTCCAACTCGGCAATCCGTTCGAACAGCGCGCCGACCCGGGGCGCATCAGCCTGCATCGAATGTCCCTGCCACGCTCCGCCCTCCGGTTGCCACGGCGCGGAGGCCGTCGCTACAACCTTTCCGGGAAGGATCGCACAACGAGGCATGGAGAAGAAGCGCAGCCTTGCCCCCGAATTCTTCATCGCCGGCGCCCAGAAGTGCGGCACCACCGCGCTTTATTCCTATCTGCGGACGCATCCCCGCATCGCCCTCTCCGTGCGCAAGGAGCCCTATTTCTGGTCGACCGACCTCCACCCGCGCGGAGCGGTCACCGACGCCGACGAATATGCCCGGCTGTGGGAAGGAGCCCCCGCCGACGCGCTCCGCGGCGAAGCCACGCCCGCTTACATCAGATCCGCCGTCGCGATCCCCAACATCCTGCGCGAAAGGCCCGACGCGCGCTTCATTCTGCTGATTCGGAATCCTGTCGCGATGGCAGCGTCGCTCCACGCCCAACTCGTCTACAGCCAGGACGAGGACGAGCCGTATTTCGAAAAAGCGTGGCGACTGCAGGCGGCGCGGAGAGGCGGGCAGCACCTCCCACCGCGCTGCTCCGATCCGACCAAGCTTCAATATGAGCGCGTCTGTGCTCTCGGAGATCAGCTCGAGCGGTTCACGGAGCTGGTTCCGGAGGCAAACCGGCTCGTCCTCTTTTCCGAGGACATGGCAGCCGATCCGCGCGCCGCCTATCAGCGGACGCTCGCCTTCCTGGGCCTTCCCGACGACGGCCGCCGTGCATTCGAGCGCGTCAACGAGAATTGGAACCAGCGGAGCCGGCGACTGACGCGCTTTCACCGCCGCCTGCCGCAGCGGCTCGGCCGCCTCTACGGCCCGCTCCGGGCCTTGGCGGCGCGTTTCGGCGTCAGACCGACGGCGATGGTGAGGCGGCTCAACTTCGCCCAAGGGCCGCGGCGCAGGCTCGATCCGCGATTCGACGCGGAGCTGGTCGCCACATTCCGCCCCCAGGTGCTGAAGATCGAGGCGCTGACGGGGCGCGACCTCTCGCATTGGAAGCGTGCGGGAGGGGCGCGCGCCGCCCCATGAAACTGCCGCATGAGGCGCTGGATCTTCCCGCAGACGAAGTGCGGCACCGCCTCGATGCGGCGCATGGCGGCCGCGGATCCGCCTGGCTGTGGCCGGAGGTCGACGAGGCGGATTGGCGCTCGGCGCTGCGGGCGCTCGCGGACGTTGCCGCAGCGACGCTCTGGGGGCGCCCGGCACCGGAGCTTCGCGGCGAGCCGAGCGCGCTCGCCGTCGCCGGCTATACGTCCGGGATCGGCCCGCTGATCGGCCATTGGATCGAACGGGGCGCGATTTCCGCCGAGCCGGACGCTGCCGCTCTCTTCGAGCTCCAGCTCCGCCACAACCGCCTGCGCTCGGCGCGCCTCCGCAGCGAAGCGCTTGCCGCCGTGAGCCTGCTACACGGCGCGGGCATCGAGCCGACGGTGCTCAAGGGAATGCACACGGCTTTCGACCATTTCCCCGAACCCGGGGCGCGGCCCTGCTCGGACATCGACCTGCTTGTTCCCGGGCACATGTTCGGCGCGGCCGAGGCTGCAATGCAGCGCAGCGGCTACCTTCCCGGCAGGAGCGAGCGGATCCCGATCCAGCGCGCGTGGCGGCGCCCGGGCGGACCGGCGCAGGTGCGCTCCCTGAGCCTGGTCCATGCCGACGATCCGTGGGCGGTCGACTTGCAGGGATCGCTCGACCGTAGGTTCGCGCCCGGAAGCGTCGCACGGTTGCAGGCCTTGGCGGACCGGCGGCCGCGTGGGCGCTGGTCGCAGGATCCTGGGGCGGCGGTATTGGCGCAGCCCCTGCTCGCCATCCACCTCGCCTCCCACGCCTCGAACGGCCTCCAGAGCCTCAACCTGCTCCGGCTTGTCGAGATCGTGCTCGTGTTGCGGCACGACCCCGTGGACTGGCGCGAGCTGGTCGAGGCGGCGGCGGGCATCGACGCCCTCGGCTTCCTTTACCCCGCATTCGCCCTCGCCGAACAACTGGTTCCGGGAACCATACCCCAAGAGGTGATCGCGGCTTGCGCTGCCGAGGCGCCCGCCGCCGTGCGCGCCGTCGTCGCCGACCACGATCCTGCCTCGATCCACCGCGTCGCACGTCTCTCGTCGCGGGAGAGCCTGATGTGGTGCCGGACGCGGCGCAGCCGGCTTGCGGTGCTGCTGCTGCCGGGCGCCGCCGGTGGAACGCGCGCGGCTATCGCTTTCTATCGGCGCCGTCTGCGGATCGCGCTGACTTTGCTGCGCGGCGGCTGAGCGCCCGCGCCGGTCCAGCGCTCGACGCCGCCGACTGCCCGGAGCCTGCCCCCAGCCGCGAACGGCCCGATCGACGGCACCAGCTCCGGCTCGGCCACTCGAACCGCGCCGCCGACCAGCACCAGAGCGACATCCGCAGCCGCGGCCTCCAACAGGGGTTTGCGCAGCACGACGAGGTCGGCCGGCTCGCCGGTCCGGCAGGAAGGGTCGGGAAGGCCCAGCCGCCGCGCCGCCGTCTCGGCGACCGCGCCCGCGAGCCGCCGGTCGTCGAGGAGACCGAGGCCGCGTGCGCAACGCAGCTCGTCGAGCAGGTCGCCGGCGCCGGTCAGCAGAGAATCGCTGCCGATCAGCACATCCGCACCCTCCGCGAGCAGCTCGGCGGGCGCCGTGCGCCCGAACAGGAACAGGTTCGAGCTGGGGCACCAGACGATTGCGGCCCCGGAATCCCGCAACGCCGCGACGCTCTCGCCGCGCACGCCGACGCAATGGACCGCGATCAGGTCAGGGCCGAGCAGGCCCTTCCCAGCGAGCAGATCGACCTCGGCCGCGGCCACTGCATCCACCCCTTCGGCGACGTGGAGGCAGAAGGGGCCGTCGCCCGGCAGGTCCGGCGACGGGGACATTCCGAGCGAGTCGGCCGAGGGCACGCGCGCCACGCGGAGCGGGAAATCGTCCTGGAAATCCCGCTCCCACGGGTCGTGATGGACGACGCAGGTGACGCCCGCGAACAGGTTCTTCCAGGCCCCGACGAGCAGCGCCTCGCGGCGCGGCGTCCGCTGCCGCTCGGCGATATGGTCGCGGTAGCGCTGCTGGATGTCGTCCCCCCATTGATAGGCGTTCGCGTAAGGCGGCGCGCCGAGGCGGCCGTAATGGTTGCGGTGGAGGTGGTCGTGCGCGTTGATCAGCCCCGGCCGCAGCTCCGCGCCGGGAAGCTCGACGACCGCGTCGAAGCGGCCGTCGGGCGTGACGATGCGGTCGCCTTCCACGCCGACAGCCTTGTTGGCGGCGACGAGGAGCAGCCGCATCTCAGCCGGCGCGGCTGAAGGCCAGAGCGAGGACTACGGGAAGGCCGGCATGCTGCGCGTACAGCGCTCCCCGCCCGGCCTCGTCGTAGAAGCGCCGGACTTCGGGACCGATCGTCGCCGCCCGCATGTCGATCAGGTGGCACCCCGCCGCGCTTGCAGCGGCGAGGTGATCCGCGCGCTCGTGCACATGATGTTCGACCTCGCGAACCACGCCGTCGCGGTCCCGGAAGCTCCGCCGGTGGCCGGCTGCATAGGCTTGCGGGTGGAAGTCGGTGACGATCAGCCGCGCGTTCTCCGAGGCGACGCGGGCGAGCTCGGAATAAACCGGCCGGCAATCCGCGACGTGGCCGATGGCAAGGCGGCACCAGATCAAGTCGAACGCGCGGTCTGCCAGCGGCAGCGCCCGGAGGTCGCCGACAAGCAGCGCGCCGTCCCCGCCGCCGGCTTCAAGCATTTCGGGGCTCAGGTCGATTCCGACCGCGCGCGCCGCGCCGGTGCCGCGCAGTCGCCGCCCGGTCCCGCAGCCGGCGTCCAGCAGGCGCAAGCCCGATAGCGGCGGCGTCATCTCCGCGACGAGGCGATCCTCCAGCCAGCTGACGGCATTTTCATCGCCATAGGTCGGCGCCCACAGCCGGTAGGCGTCCCGCGCCGGGAGGCCGTTCACGCGGCCCCGGGCGGCCGGAGGTGGCCGTAGGCCTGGCTGTCGTCGGGCGTGCGCTGGGCAAGCCGGCGGACGCTGCGCAACAGCCGTGGATCGGCGAAGTCGCCGCGGTCCCAGCGCCTCCTTGCCAGCACGCGGCCGACGGTCTTGCCCCAGCCGCGCGTTCTCAGATCGTGCACGGAGGGGAAGCGGCTCCGGAACACCGTTTCGAAATCCTCGACCCGCGCCTTGAGGCGCCGGTCCATCCAGGGCGTGTGCGGATCCTCATGGGTCATCCACGCGACCCATTCGGGCTCCGTCCAGGTCGCGAGATCGGTCGGCGTCCCGGTGAGCGGATCGACGTCGCCGTAGGTGCCGGCGCGCTGCGGCGTCGGCGTGTAGAAATAGCTGATCAGCTCCATCTCCGGGTTGATGCCCTTGAGCCGGCGGATGAAGCCCAGAGTGTTCTCGATCTCCCGCTCCGGCTCGTCGGGGTCGCCGAAGACGAACGAGAATTCGGGGATGATATCGTGCTCGCGGGTCCGCGCCGCGACCTCGGCGATCTGATCGGTGGTGATGCCCTTGCTCATCTTCCGCAGGACGTCGTCCGAGCCGGATTCCGCCCCGCAGAAGACCATCTTCAGCCCGGCCGCCTTCAGCATCCGCCAGGTCTCGTCGGAGAAGCGCGTGAGTGCGTCGACCCGCGCCTCGCACCACCAGCTGAGCCCGAGCGGCAGGAACGCTTTCGCGATCTCGCGGGCATGGGCTTCGTTGAGGAAGAAATTGTTGTCGTAGAAATGGACCGAATCCATTCCATACTCGCGCGCGAGGAAGGCGAGGTGCGCCGCGGTCCTTTCCGGCGCCTGAACCTTCTCGCGGCGGCCGAACACGGAGATGACGCCGCAGAAGCTGCAGGCATAGGGGCATCCGATCGAGGCTTGATACACTCCCGAGCGGCGGCCGAGGAAGGTCGGGTGGAGATACTCGTCGACTTCGATTTTGTCATAGGGCGGATCGGGCAGCTCGTCGGGCCCGAGCCAGATTCGCTCGGGGCCGATCGCGTGCGACCCGTCGGCGCGTCGGAAGGCGAGCCCCGGAACGCCCTCCGGATCCAGCTTGCCGTCCAGAACGGAGAGAAGGTCGAGGAAAGTCTGTTCTCCCTGACCGCGCACCAGCCAATCGACGTAAGGCGCGTTGAGCACGGGTGCGGGATAGAGGCTCCCGAAATTGCCGCCCCAGACGATCGGGAGCTGCGGATAGAGCGCCTTCAGCGACCTGGAGAGCGGCACCGCGCTGACGAGCTGCGGCCCGGGCATCACCGTGACGGCGATCAGGCGGACGGGATCGGGGCCCCCGGCGCGCGTCTCGACCTCGGCGCGGATCGCGGCGAGCGCATCGAGACCGGGCAGGTTTCCGTCGATGATCTCCCAGTCAATCTCGGGAGGAAGCGCGGCCCCGACCGCCATCAGGCTGAGCGGGAAGCGCCGGTTCTTCGGCCGGGTGGCGCGCGGGTTGACGAACAGGATCATGGCGCCTCGGCCGTCCAAAGGTCGAAGCGCGACGGGGCGCGCTGCCGGCGGAGCCTCGCGATGAGCGGCCGCAGCTCGTACCACAAGGGGTAGTGCACCCGGCGCCGCCGCCACGAGAGACCGAGTCCGGAGGATGCCCGGCCAAGGCGCTCGCGGGTCAGATATTCGATGCACGGCAAAGCGAGGAGGCTCTCGGCGCGGTCGCCGAAGCGGACATGGGCCGTCGCATGCTTCTCCGCGACCATCGCCTGCCCATCCCGTTCGCGAGAGTAGAAGGGCGAGTCGAGGATCGCGACGGTCCCCCCCGGGCGTAGCACGCGCGCAGTCTCGGCAAGGACCGCCGCGAGGTCGGTGGCGTAATGGAGCGACGCGTTGAACACGACGATGTCTGCAGCGTCGGCCGGGAGCGGCAGGTTGTCGAATGAGGCGATCAGGCAGTCGAAGGGCGCCTCGCGCAGGAGAGGCGCCGCGGCGCCGAGCCCGTCGACAGCATCGTCGCGCACGTCGACCGCGGTGCAGGCGTGGCCTTCGCGCGCCATGCGGCCGCTCAGCCAACCGTTTCCGGCGCCGAGATCGAGAATGCGGAGCGGTCGCCCGGCGACCGCGGCCGCTGGGTGGAGCACGTGACTGACGAATGCGTCGAACGTGCGCGCGCGCACTCGCCATTGCCGCGCCAACGGGCCGGCGCCGAGATAGGGCAGGCTGAGGAGCTCGGCGGAGTCGTGCGCGCGCCCCTCGGCCGCGCGATGGGCGCCGTAATCGCGGCGGAAGGCTTCCATGGCTGAGGAAAAAGCGGCGGTCACGGTGCGTCCGTGCGCTGGAAAATGTGGAGGACATGATCGCCGAGCGGCGCCAATGCGCGCGCCGCCAGCCTGTCCGCCCCCTCCAGCGCTCCGAGCAAATGCGGGTGGCGAGAGATCCAGGGCTCCGCGGCGCTTGGGGGTACGAACAGGCCGATCGCCTTCGTTCCCGCCGGCCGGAACCAGGGCGCGAAGGCGCGGCGCACGGCGCGTCGGCGATGATAGCGGACGGTGAAGCTGCGGCCGGAGAGCGAGGCCGCGACATCGCCGCGCCTCAGTCTCCGCAAGACGTTGGCGAAGCGGCCGCGAAGGGTTTCGACGACCATCTCGCCCGGGCAGAAGCAGCCGAACAGGACCAGCATCGCCTTCCCGCCGGGACGGACCAGAGCCGCGAGGTCGCGGGCGACGGGCTCCAGGTCGGCGACGCAGTTGAGCGCCGCGAAGTTGGAATAGGCGCCGTCGAAACGCTCGCCGCGCGCGGCGAGCCGGCCGAGCTGCTCGGCAGCCAGGATTTCGGCCGCCCCGGCGCCGAGCTTGCGCTGCGCCTCCCGCACCATTGCCGGCGAGGCGTCTGTCAGCAGCACATAACGGCGGCGCGCCGCGAGCCAGGCGGCGTCGAGGCCGGTGCCGCCGCCGATCTCGAGCAGTCGTGAGCCCGCCGGAAAAGCGGCGGCGAGCGCACCGCGGACCGCGCGGCGCTGCGCCGCGACGCTCAGCCACGGCTCGAAGCGGCTGTCGAAGCTGTCTGCGATCGCGTCGAACGCCCGGCCCGCTGGAAGGAGGTCCGCGCCGGCCATGTCAGGCCGAAAGCGCCACGCGCACCGGCTCGCAGGAACGGTGCGCGTCCGCGTCGAGCGCCAGCCTCTGCCAACGGGCGTCGTCCGCGCCGCCGCTATCCACTTCCGCGTGAAGCGCGTCCCGGACCATCCGGTAGAAAGCGGTGTCGAACGTGCCCTGGAACAGCATCGCCAGCTCGTCGGTGTCGCGCCAGTTGCGGCGGGTGCCCAGTTGCGCGGCGACCCGTTCGTGGAAGACGGTGCCGGGAAGCGGATAGGACACGGAGACGCCGATATCGTCGGGCCGCTCCTCGCGGACGAGGTCGCGAGTGAGGAGGATGTCCTCCCAATCCTCGGGCGGATAGCCAAGCTGGAGGAACCAGCCGACGCGAATGCCCTCTTCCTTCAGCGCGAGGGTCGCGGTGCGGACCGATGCAACGACGCTGCCCTTGTCCATTGCGTCGAGGATGCGCTGCGAGCCGGATTCGACGCCCAGCCACACCTCCGCAGCGCCGGCGGCCTTGAGCGACCCGGCGACCGCGCGGTCGATGAGGTTCACGCGCGACTGCATCATGAACGGGATCAGGGCGCGGCGCCGGGCGACCTCCTTGGCAAACTCCCCGATCCACCGCTCGGTCATCCCGAAAATGTCGTCCGCGAACCAGACGTGGTCCGGCGCGACGTCGCGCTTCAGGCGCCGCATCTCCTCCGCCACGGAGGCGGGGGAGCGTTGCGCGTAGCCGCGGCCGAAGGTCGGCTTGGCGCACCAGTTGCAGCTATAGGGGCAGCCGCGGGAGGTCGCGAGGTTCCAGGAGAAGAAGCCGTGCGCCTCGGTCCACACGCTCCGATAGGCTTCCGCGTCGACCAGGTCCCAGGCGGGAAGCGGAAGCGTATCGAGGTCGCGGACATGCGGGCGCGGCCGCGTCCGGCGAAGGTCGCTGCCGCCGTCCGATACGATCAGGCCGGATACGCCCTGCAGCGAATCAGCGCCCGCTTCGAAAGCTGCGACCAGGTCGCCGACGGCGATCTCGCCTTCGCCGGCGATGACGGCATCGGCGCCGGCCTGCAGATAGAGGCGCGGATGGTCCGAGGCGTCGGGACCGTTGATCGCCACCCGGCACCCGCGCCGCGCGGCCGCGCGCACCATCGCCAGGGCATCCTCCCGGCGGTTCACGGTGCACATCTTGGTGATGAAGTTGAAATTGTCCTCGATGAGGAGGACGATCGACGGATCGTGACGCTCCAGCGTCGCTGCGAAAGCGTCGGCCGACGTTTCGAAGGTGGCGTCGAACAGGGCGACATCATGGCCCTGCTCGCGGAGGATGGCGGCGGCGAGGAGGGTGGCGAGCGGCGGATATGGCTTCAGGCGCGCGAACTGCTTAGCGTCTCGCTTCAGAAAGAACGAGTGAGCAATGACGATCACAAAGCCGTCTCCCACACCGCGCACGCAGAATCGAACTGCGGAACCGGCGGAGTGTTGCACCTCCGGAAACTTTTCGCCACTTGGAATTCGCCTTGCAGTCGAAGCAGATAGCGCGGCGCTGCTCGGTGCCGTCGCCGGCGCGTGCCGCGGCTGGGAAGGGGACCCCGAGCCGGGACGCCTTCTTCGGCTCGACCTGAGGCTTCGCACCGGACCGTTCGGAGAGGGGCCGCCGCTCCTCTCGGTCGAAGGCGGCCGGCTGCGGATCGAAGGCGGGAAGCTGGAGGCATCGGCCGATGCCGAGACGGGGCAGGGCCGCTGCGCTGTGCATCCGGACCTGCTCGAAGTCGAGCAGGCGCTGCGCGACGAGGCGCTCGATCCGCTGCTGCTCTTTCTGCTGACGCGCAGCGGGCGCACGCCGCTCCACGCCGCCGGCTTCATCGTGCGGGATCTCGCCGTGCTGCTGTTGGGACCGAGCGGCGCCGGCAAGAGCTGCCTGGCGCTGGCGGCCGCTCAAAAGGAGCTGACCCTGCTCTCCGACGACACGGTCTATGTCCAGTTGCAGCCGGAGCTGCGCGTCTGGGGCATTCCGCGCGCGATTCATCTGTTCCCCGGAGACGCTCCGGAAGGAACGGTTGGCGCGCTGCGCCTGCGCAACGGCAGACTGAAGCAGGCGGTGCCGGCGGGCCTGTGCGAGCGGGCGCCTGTCGCGCAAAACGCCGCTCTGTGCCTTCTTGCCCCCGGCCGGAATGCGCGGCTCGAAAGGATCGGACCGGACGAGGTCCGCGCCGCCGCGGACGCGCTCGAACCGGGGTTCGACCTTCTCCGCCCAGACATCGAAGCGGCGCTCGCGCGCCTGGGTGCGAGCGGAGGGTGGCGCTTGACGCTGTCGGCCGAACCCGCCGAAGCGATCGATCTGCTGATCCGCAATCTCGACCGGCTCGAGGCCAGCGCCGCGCGATGAGCCTGCGCGTCGTCCAGGTGAACTGCGTCATCGACGGCGAGCGCCGCGAGCCCGATGCCCTGCTCGATGCCTGGCCGACCCTCCCGGCGATCGCCGAAGCGACCGCCGCGGCGGGCGCCGACGTGACCATATTGGTCGCGAGCCACAGGGCGGCGGCCCTTCGGCGCAACGGGATTGCCTACCGGTTCGTGGCCGAGCCGCGGCTGCGCGCCGGCTCGGGGCCGGGCCTCCTTCCCTGGCGCCTCGCGGCCGCGGTGAGACGCGAACGGCCGGACGCGGTCCATTTCAACGGCTTCGATTTCCCGTTCCACGCCCGCGCCGTCTGCGCCGCGGGCGTGCCGGTCCTCGTCCAGGACCATAAGAGCGGGGCCGGCGGCCGGGCCGCAGCCCTCCGCCGCTGGGGCTATGCGCGCATCGACGGGGCTGCTTTCACCGCCGCCGGCCAGGCGGAGCCGTTCCGGCGGCACGAACAAATTCCCCTCCATGCGCAAGTGTTCGCGATCCCGGAATCGTCCACTCCGTTTCGCGCAGGCAGCCGCGCCGAAGCGCGGTCCGCCACAGGGCTTTCCGGCGACCCCGCCTTGCTGTGGGTGGGACATCTGGACCCGAACAAGGATCCGCTGACCATCCTGGAGGCGGTGCGGGCCGCGCTGCCGGCTGTTCCCGGCCTTCAATTGTGGTGCGCATTCGGAACTGCTCCCTCGATGTCCGACGTGGAGCGCCTGCTGGCCGCTGACCCTGCGCTGGCGGGCCGCGTCCATCTTCTCGGCCGGCTGCCGCACGACCGGATCGAGCTGCTCTGCCGCGCGGCGGACTTCTTCGTGCTCGGCAGCGGCCGCGAAGGGAGCGGTTACGCCTTGCTGGAGGCGCTGGCCTGCGGCGCGACCCCGATCGTCAGCGACATCCCGCCGTTTCGCGAGGTGACCGGCGGCGGCGCGGTGGGCGCGCTCGTGCCGCGAGGCGAGCCGAACGCTTTTGCCGACGCCATCGTCCGCCTCGCCGCGCTTCCGCGCGAGTCGCTGCGCGAGCGGGCGCTCGATCATTTCCGCACCCGGCTCTCTTTCGAGGTGGTCGGCAGAAAGCTCGTCGAGGCCTATCGCGCCGTCGCGGCCGCGGGGCCGGGGTGAAAATCGCGCTCCTCACCCCGGGCGGAGTCGACCGCAGCGGCACCCGCAGGGTGATTCCGTGCCTGCTCTGGCTGATCGAGCGGCTCGTCAAAGCGGGCGACGAAGTCCACGTATTCGCGTTCAGCCAGGAGCCGGAACCGGGCCGCTGGCCGTTGCTCGGAGCGCAGGTGCACAATGCCGGCCGCTGGCCCCGCTCCGTGCGGGTCGCAGCGATGCTGGTCGCGGAGCACCGGCGCGGCCCGTTCGACGTCCTCCACGCCTTCTGGGCGCTTCCCTCCGGCTTCGTCGGAGCGATTGCCGGGCGGCTCCTGCGCCGGCCGCTGCTGCTGACCCTGCCCGGCGGCGACGTCACCTACCTCCCCGAGATCGGCTATGGCAGCCTCGGCCGGCGCAGAGACCGGCTGCGCGTCCGCCTCGCTGCGGCAACAGCGGGCCGGGTCACCGCGCCCAGCTCGTTCCTTCGGGACCAGGCGAAGCGCGCCGGCGTGGAGGCGGTCGTCGTGCCGCTCGGCGTCGCTCTCGACCGTTGGCCCGCCCTCGCGCCGCGTCCGCGCAACGCCGACGCGCCGCTGCGCCTGCTTCACGTCGCCAGCCTGAACCGCGTCAAGGATCAGGGCACGCTGCTGGAGGCTGCGGCTCGGCTGAAGCAAAGCGGGCTCGGCTTCGTGCTCGACATTATCGGCGAGGATACGCTGGGCGGCGCCGTCCAGCGCCGCGCCGAGGCGCTGGGCCTTGGCGCGATCGTCCGGTTCCACGGCGGGATGCCCCATGAGGAGTTGCGGCCCTGGGTCGAGCAGGCGGACCTGCTCGTGGTCAGCTCCCGCAACGAGGGCGCGCCGGTCGCGGTGCTCGAAGCCGCCGTGGCGGGCGTGCCGACGGTCGGCACCGCAGTCGGCCATGTCGCCGACTTCGCGCCGGATGCGGCTATCGCCGTTCCCGTAGGCGACGCCGCCGCCCTGGCCGACGCGATCGCGCGGACGGCCGGCAACGAATCGGATCGGCTACGCCTCGCGCGCGTCGCGCAGGACCTCGCGCTCGCTGCTGACGCCGATTTCACCGCCGCGGAATTCCGCCGCCTCTACGCGGAGCTGCGATAGACAAACTCATTGTGGCGGCGTCACGACCAAGCTATTATCGCTGCCATGTCGGGGATCGATCTCGTGCGCGTTGCGAGCCGGGTTTCGTCTGCGTTCGTAGCGATTTACAGCCTCGCCGCCGCGGTTCCCGCAGCGGCGCAGGTCACTCCGGAGAGCGAGCAGCAAGGCCCTGCCGCCGAACAGGCGACCGCTCCCGACGACGGCCAGGCCCCGGCCGACGCCACGGTGGCGGTCGAGGAGGCGGAGGCCGAAGGCTCCGGCTCCGGGACCGACATCTTCTCGCTTCGCACCTTCTCCCTGGTCCTCGACGGGCGTCTCGTCGGCGCGGACGGCGGGCCTTCCTGGCTCGACCGCGGATTCGGCAAGACCCGATTCGACGGGGATAACGACGGCGATTTCCAGGCCGGCTTGCTGCCGATGCAGGCGACGCTGGTCTGGCAGCCGCGCTTTTTCGACGGGCTCAGCGCCACCGTTTCGGGCGGCTGGCAGCGCGACCAGGAAGAGCCGCTCGACATCATGGAGGCCTTCCTGAGCTTCCGCCCGAGCCCGCAGGCGCGGACGCGGTTCCATGCGCGCGCCGGCATCTTCTGGCCCAACATATCGCTCGAGCATGCGGGCGCTGCGTGGAGCGTGACCGAAAGCATCACGCCGTCCGCGATCAACAGCTGGATCAGCGAAGAGGTGAAGGTCCTCGGGCTCGAGGCGACGCTGACGACGTCCCTCGGCGAGCACCAGCTGTCGCTGACCGGCGCCGCCTTCGGCTTCAACGACACTTCGGGGACCCTGCTTTCCTTCCGCGGCTGGGCGCTGCACGATCTCAACGCCACCGTCTTCGGGCACTTCCCGCTGCCGGTGCTCAACCCGTTCATGACCATCGCGCAGGAGGACCGGACCAAGTCGTTCATCGAGCTCGACGACCGCGTCGGCTTCTACGGCAATCTCGAGTGGCGGCCGCCCTGGCCGTTCGCGCTCAACGTCTTCTACTACGACAATCGCGGCGATCCGCACGTCTTCAACTCGGACCTGCAATGGGGCTGGCTCACCCGCTTCTGGAACGTCGGCTTCAACGCGGATCTCGGCCCGAGCACGCGCCTCCTCGCGCAGGGCATGATCGGCGACACCACGATGGGCATCCCCGGGCCGCCCAACGGCAATTTCTGGGTCGAGACGCGCTTCCGCTCGGCCTACGTCCTGGTGCGGCACGATTTCGGTCCCGCCACGCTCACCGGCCGGTTCGACTGGTTCGACACGCGCGAGGAGGGCCGGCGGATGGACGCCGCCGAGAGCGAGGACGGCTGGTCGATCATGGCGGCCAGCCGCGTCCGGCTGAACGACCAGGTCAACCTGTTCCTCGAGGCGCTGCACGTCAGCAGCGAGCGCGGGGTGCGCACCCGCATCGGCCAGCAGCCGACCGAGAACCAGACGGTCTTCCAAGCCGGCCTGCGCTTCTCGCTCTAGCGTCCGGCGGGCACGGCCTCCGGGCGTACCGGCCTTACCCCTGTCTCCATGAGCGGACGAGCGGAAGGACATGGTCGCGGGTCAGGGGCGCGAGCGGGAAGGCCGGGACGTCGTCCGGATGATGCCAGCGCGCCTCCTCGATCTCGGCGGCGGGCGCGATCTCTCCGACCAGCTCGACGGCGAACAGCTCGGCCTCGACGAGGGTGTCTGCCTCATTGGCGGCGACGGCGCTGAATCGGCCGAGCGGACGATGAGCGCCGGCAATCCCGCAGCCCAGCTCCTCCCGGACTTCGCGGGCAAGGGCATCGATCGGAAGCTCGCTGTCGCCGATTTTGCCGCCCGGCTGCATGAATGCTTCGGTGCCGCGCTTGCGGACGAGAAGCGTGCGCCCGGCGGCATCGACCACGACCGCCGCCGCGATGCGGATTACGGGCCGCGATGGCGAAGCCGACCTCCTTCCGGTCTCCGCCGCCACGCTCAGGATGGCCGCAGCGTGCCGGGAAGGGGCGCACCGTCGTCGGCGATGCGGCGGCCGGGGAGGGGCGCCCGCATCGACGGCGGAATCATTCGCGCCACCCGGTCGCCGTAGCGCCGCTCCAGGGCGTCGAGGTCCACCGGCGCCGCGTCCCTCGTCCGATCGAAGGCCAGCTCCGCGCGCCTATAGGCGCCGGCGAGCCAGCGATCCCGTATCGACGTGACGAGCTCGTAGCCGTCGCGGTTGACCGGCGGAACGCTTTCGCGGTCCGCGAACGCGACATAATAGTCCGGCCCGGCCTGCCAGAAGATGGCGAGGGCCGTAGCCCGGTCGCAATCGGGCTGGGCGACGATCCAGCGCCACACCTCCGGTTCGACGAAATCCCGGTTTGCGTAGAGCGCGACGCGGTGCCAGCCGTCGGGGCCCATCTCCCTCAATCGTGTATCGACGCGCAGGCGGGGCAGCGCATCGGCGCCGTGCGACATCGAAGCATTCTCCGCGCCGGAGCCGCATGCGGCGAGTCCCGCCGGCACCAGGGCCACGCAAAGGATCGCGAAGGCGGCAAGCGGCTTCACAGCGGGATGTTGTCGTGCTTCTTCCAGGGATTCTCGAGCTGCTTGTCCCGCAGCTTCCTGAGGCCGAGCGCGATCCTCCGGCGCGTGGAATGCGGCATGATCACTTCGTCGATGAAGCCCATGCTCGCCGCCACGAACGGGTTGGCGAAGCGGGCTTCATATTCGGCGGTGCGCTCGGCGATCTTCTCCGGATCGCCGATGTCCTTGCGGAAGATGATCTCGACCGCGCCTTTGGCGCCCATCACCGCGATCTCGGCGGAGGGCCAGGCATAGTTCAGATCGCCGCGCAGATGCTTCGACGCCATGACGTCGTAGGCGCCGCCATAGGCCTTGCGGGTGATGACGGTGATCTTGGGGACGGTCGCCTCTGCGTAGGCGAAGAGCAATTTGGCGCCGTTCTTGATGATGCCGTCATGCTCCTGGGCGACGCCGGGGAGGAAGCCCGGCACGTCGACGAAGGTCAGGATCGGGATGTCGAAGGCGTCGCAGAAGCGGACGAAGCGGGCCGCCTTCTTCGACGATTTGATGTCGAGCACGCCGGCGAGCACCATCGGCTGGTTGGCGACGACGCCGACGGTGCGTCCCTCGACCCGGCCGAAGCCGATGACGATGTTGGCCGCGTGGTTCGGCTGGATCTCGAAAAAGTCCTCGTCGTCGAGGACCTTCCGGATCAGCTCGTGCATGTCGTAGGGCTTGGCGGCGCTGTCGGGAATGAGCGTGTCCAGGCTGTCCTCGCGCCGGTCCCAGGGGTCGGCGCACTCGCGCTCCGGCAGCTCGTGCCGGTTCGAGAGCGGCAGGAAATCGAAGAATTCGCGGGTCGCCAGCAAGGCGTCGATGTCGTTCTCGAACGCGACGTCGGCAACGCCCGATTTGGTGGTGTGGGTGACCGCGCCGCCCAGCTCCTCCTGCGTCACCACCTCGTTGGTCACCGTCTTGACGACGTCGGGGCCGGTCACGAACATGTAGCTCGAATCCTTCACCATGAAGATGAAGTCGGTCATCGCCGGCGAATAGACGGCGCCGCCCGCGCAGGGCCCCATGATGACGCTGATCTGCGGAATCACGCCCGAGGCGAGCACGTTCCTCTGGAACACCTCGGCATAGCCGGCGAGGCTGGCGACGCCCTCCTGGATGCGGGCGCCGCCCGAATCGTTGAGGCCGATGACGGGCGCGCCGACCTTCATCGCCATGTCCATGATCTTGCAGATCTTCTGGGCGTGGCGCTCCGAGAGCGAGCCGCCGAACACGGTGAAATCCTGTGCGAAGGCGAAAACCAGGCGGCCGTTGATCGTGCCGGAGCCGGTGACGACGCCGTCGCCGGGCACCTTCTGCTTCTCCATCCCGAATTCGGTGCAATTGTGCTCGACGAAGGTGTCATATTCCTCGAACGATCCGGGATCGAGCAGCACGCGCAGCCGCTCGCGGGCGGTGAGCCGCCCCTTGGCGTGCTGGGTCTCGATCCTCTTCTCGCCGCCGCCGAGCCGCGCCTGCTCGCGCCGCCTCTCGAGCTCTTCGATCGTCGTCGCCATCCGGCCCCTCTCGTGACTGTTCTCAGCACCCCTTTTTCAGAGCCGTGAGCGGAAGGCAAATGCCAGGCGTCATCTCGGCGAAGGCCGGGATCTCAGGACGAGAAGTCTCCAGCGCCAACTGCAGCACGCCATCTGCACTGGCTCCGTGCCTGCTCTCCCTGAGATCCCGGCCTCCGCCGGGATGACGGACTTGCCCGCCGTTAACGCGATCGGCAGCTCTGTGCCTTAACGGGACGGCTCGAAAACGAGGCGCGCGCGCTTGGAGCGGATGGCCTAATTGGGCCGCTTGGCGCGGTGTATGAGCGGCAGGCGAGTGAGAGCACAGATGCTGAAGGCATGGATCGGACGAGCCGGGCCGCAGCTCAAGCGGCACTGGAAGACCGTGCTCGCGCCGCCGGCGATGGTGCTGATCGCCGCCTCCTGCGTTCCCGCCGCAAGCTTCCAAACCGGCTCCCTTTCCCTCACGACAGCCCCGGCCCCGGCAGAGGCGGTGCCGCTTGCAAGCGTCGCCGATCAGTCCGGCGCCCAGGCGCTGATCGGCAACAACGCCCTCATCGCCAATGCCGCCCTGCCGGTCGCCGGCGGCGACAATCCCGCTGCCGCCGCCTTCGCGCTTGCCGGCGCGACCGGCCTCGACCGGCTGCGCGCGCTCGATTGCATGGCGCAGGCCATCTATTACGAGGCGGGAAACGAGAGCGAGGAGGGCCAGCGCGCCGTCGCGCAGGTGGTCCTGAACCGGGTCCGCCACCCGGCCTGGCCGAACAGCGTTTGCGGCGTCGTCTACCAGGGGCCGATGCGGGCCGGCGGCGGCTGCCAGTTCACCTTCACCTGCGACGGCTCGCTGGCGCGGCGGCCGGGCGGCGAGCCCTGGGCGCAAGCGCGGCGGCTGGCTGCGGAGGCTCTGGCCGGGCGCACCTATGCGCCGGTCGGCCTTTCGACCCACTATCACGCCAATTACGTCTTCCCGCACTGGGCGCCGCGCCTCGCCAAGACGACCCAGATCGGCGCCCACATCTTCTACCGTCTCCCCGGCATCCTCGGCCGGCAGCCCGCTTTCCGCGACGCTTATGCGGGCCGCGAGCCGTTCCCGCGGCCGTCAATGACCCTGGTCCGGCCGACCGCTGTCCCTGCCTTCGCGGCGGACCTGCCTTCCTCATTCGGCTACGCGCCGCCTGCCTCAGGCGGAAGGCGCGCGCCGCGGATCGAGCCGCAGGATCTGGCGGTGCTGCCCCAGCCGCAGCCGGACGACAATGTGCGCGAGGAATATCGCAGCTCCGGCCAGTGGCGCGCCGATTCCCCGATCGCGCCGCCCGGCCGCTAGCGCGTCATAAGCCAGACCAAAGCGGCCGCTCCAACGACGATCCGGTACCAGGCGAACGGCGCGAAGCCGTGGCGCGAGACGATGCCGATGAACCATTTGATGACGACGATCGCGACCAGGAAGGAAACCAGGAAGCCGACCGCGATGCCGCCCGCGCCTGCGGTGCCGAGCTCGTCATGGTGCTTGAGCAGCTGCAGGGTGGTCGCGCCCATCATCGTCGGAATGGCGAGGAAGAAGCTGAACTCGGCCGCGGTACGCCGCTCGACGCCGAGGGAGAGGGCGCCGAGGATCGTCGCGCCCGAGCGGCTGACCCCCGGGATCATCGACAGGCACTGGATCAGGCCGACGCCGACGGCCTTGCCCAGCGAAATGTCGGCGACGCCCTTTTCGTGCCCCTGCGGGGCAGTCCGCTCGATCACCAGGATGGCGACGCCGCCGAGCAGCAGCGCCCAGGCGACGATCGTCGCGCTGCCGAGCATCGCCTCGATCCGGTCGATCAGGAGGAAGCCGAGCAGAGCCGAGGGCAGGAAGGCGACGAGGATGTTGCGAACGAAGCGCAGCGATTCGGGCTGGAGCTGGAGGAGGCCGGTCGCGACGGCCCAGAAGGTCCGCCAGTAGAGGACGATCACCGCCAGGATCGCGCCCAGCTGGATGATCACGTTGAACACCGCCCACTGGGCGGCGTCGTAGCCGAGCAGCTCGGCCGCGAGGATCAGATGCCCGGTCGAGGAGACCGGAATGAACTCGGTGACACCCTCGACGATGCCGAGCAGGATGATGGTGAGCAGGGTCGAATCCATGTGGGACAGCCGGCGGCGAAGGTCAGTAAGGCGACTTGGCGGCGAAGCGGCCGGAGCGGCGATAGGCGGTGAGCCAGCCCTCGGCGATCGCGGCGAGCGGCGAAGGCGAAATTCGGAACGCCTCGAACCCCGCGGCGCCCTCTGAGACGACGTTGTCGCGCTGCATCATCAGCCACTGGTCGCCGGTGACCGGCGCGCCCGGCAACCAGCCGGCGGCGCGGGCGAGGAAGCCCGCCACCGGATCCGGTATCGGCAGGATTGGCTTGGAGGCGCGGCCGGTCGCCTCGGCGATCCAGCGGTTGAGCTCCAGCATCGTCAGCACCTGCGGCCCGCCGAGCTCGTAGGTCTTGCCGCCGTGGCTCCTCGGATCGAGCGCGGCGAGTGCGATCGCGCGGCCGAGATCGGCGACATGGACCGGCTGGAGCCGCCAGCCGCCGCGGATCACCGGCACGACCGGCAGCAGCCGCGCCATGGCCGCGAAGCGGTTGACGAAGGCATCCTCCTGGCCGAACGCGACGGAGGGACGCACGATCGTCGCGGAAGGGAAGGCCTCGCGCACCGCCGCCTCGCCTTCGCCTTTCGAGCGGCCGTAGCGGGATTGGCTCTCCGGATCGGCCCCGATCGCAGAGACGTGGACGAGCGCCTCGGCGCCCGCGGCGGCGGCGGCCTCGGCGACGTTCCTGGCACCCTCGCGATGGACCGCATCGAAATCGCCCTTGAGGATGCCGACGAGGTTCACGACCGCGTCGCTGCCCTGGACCGCGCGGGCGACGGTCGCTTCGTCGGTGACGTCGGCGGCGGCGAACTGGATCTGGCCGAGCCCGGCCAGCGGCTTCAGGAAGAAAGCCCGGCGCGGGTCGCGCTCGACGATGCGCAGCCGCTGGCCGCGGGCGAACAAGGCCTGGGCGACATATCGGCCGACGAATCCGCCGCCGCCGATCAGAGTCACCAGCCGATCCGTCTTCCGTGCCATGCCGAGCCTTGCGAAAACCGCGCTTCCCTTGCCCGCTCGGCCCTTCATTGACAAGCGCTTGCGCCCCCCCTAACTCGCGCCGCCTACCGACTATTTTCCTCTCTGGGCCCAGGTGGCGGAATTGGTAGACGCACCAGCTTCAGGTGCTGGCGCTCGCAAGGGCGTGGAGGTTCGAGTCCTCTCCTGGGCACCAACTTTCCGCCGTCAGCGGCGCATCCGATCGCTGCCGACGCGCAGGGTGTAGGCGCCGGTCTGACCGGAGCCGAACGAGGTCACCCGCACGATATAGTCGCCCGCTTCCTCGGCCTCGAAGCCGAGCAAGGCATTCGTGCCCGGGCCGGTGTCGTCGTCGGCCTCGAGGCCCGAGCCGCTGCGATCCGCCGCCGGGAGGATCTGCACCAACGGATCGAGCGCCGTCGAATCGACGCGGACGAGGATCTGTTCGCCGGCGCGGAGCGTCACTTGATAGTCGTCGAAATGGTGGCCGTCATTGTCGGCATCCCCGGTCGACAGCTCGCCCCGATATTCGCGCCAGCGGGTGGTGGCGGTGCCGTCGTGCGCGGTGACCGGCGCGGGCAGCGGAGGCAGCGCCTCGCCGCGCAGCGTGTAGCGGCCGGTCCCTTCCGGATCGAAGCTCAGGACGCGCACCACATAGGTGCCGTCGGCCGGCGGCGAGAAGGTGAGGCGCGAGTTGAGGCTCTCGCCGCTGTCGTCATTCTCCGCCACCGCTTCGTTCATCGCCCCATCGCGATAGACCCGAACGATCGGGTCGAACGCTTCCGAATCGAGCGAGATCCGCACCCTCTGGCCGCCGCGCAGCTGCACGCGATAATCGTCGTAACGCGACTCCTCGTCGCTCGGCCGGGAGTCGTTGGCGGTGAGTTCGCCCTCGGTGGCGCTGCCGTCGACGATCCAGACCGGACCCTGTGCCGATGCGGCAGAAGCCGCGCCCGCCGCAGCCGCCGCCGCCGCAAACAAAATCGCTCTCATCGAATTCCCCTCGTTCCGAAACCGGCACGATCCTAGCCCGGCTGAAGCGGCGGCGCCAGCGGCGCGTCAGAAGCTCTCTTCGGCGTAGATGCGCGAGAGGTCGCCGCCCCACTCGCCGCGCCAGCGCTCGAGCAGCCGCTCGGCCGGGGTGCGTCCCGCGGCGAGGATCTCGCGCAGCGGATCGAGGAAGCCGCTCTCGCTGTCTCCGGCTCCGTTGAGGCGGTTGCGCGCCGCAAGCCCCGCCCCGGCGATCGCAAGAATCCGCGCGCCGAGTGCGGCGAGCGGCTCGCCGTCGGGCGTCGTCGCCGCAAGCCCGAGCCTCGGCACCTCGTCGCGCAGCCGCTGACGTTCCTCCATGCTCCAGTGTTTGACTTCGTCCCAGGCCGCGTCGAGCGCCGCCTGGTCGTAGAGCAGCCCTACCCACAGAGCGGGCAATGCGCAGATTCGGCTCCAGGGCCCCCCGTCCGCGCCGCGCATTTCGAGAAAGCTCTTGAGCCGCACCTCGGGGAAGGCCGTCGAAAGATGGTCGGTCCAGTCGGAGAGGCGCGGCTTCTCGCCGGGCAAAGCGGGAAGCGCGCCGTTCAGGAAATCGCGGAAGGACTGGCCGGCCGCATCGACATAATGGCCGTCGCGGACCACGAAATACATCGGCACGTCGAGCGCGTAATCGAGGTAGCGCTCGTAACCGAAGCCGTCCTCGAACACGAAAGGCAGCATGCCGGTGCGGGCGGGATCGGTGTCCGACCAGATGTGGCTGCGGAAGGAGAGGAAGCCGTTGGGCCGCCCTTCGGTGAAGGGCGAGTTGGCGAACAAGGCGGTGGCGAGCGGCTGCAGCGCGAGGCCGACGCGGAACTTCTGCGCCATGTCGGCCTCGGACGCATAATCGAGGTTCACCTGGATGGTGCAGGTCCTCAGCATCATGTCGAGGCCGAGGCTGCCGACGCGCGGCATGTGGCGGAGCATGATCGCGTAGCGGCCCTTGGGCATGATCGGGAGGTCGGCGCGGGCCTTGTCCGGCCACATTCCAAGGCCGAGGAAGCCGACGCCGAACCGCTCGCCGACCTCCTTCACCTGCTGGAGATGCCGTCCGGCCTCGGCGCAGGTGGCGTGGAGATTTTCGAGCGCGGCGCCGGAAAGCTCGAGCTGCCCGGCGGGCTCGAGGCTGATCGCGCCGTCCTTCCCGGTCAGCGCGATGACCTTTCCTTCCTCCTCGACCGGCTGCCAGCCATATTCGGTCATCGCCATCAGCAGGTCCCGGATGCCGCCCGGCTCTTCATAGGAAGGTGCGCGATGGTCGGCGCGGCGATAGACGAACTTCTCGTGCTCGGTGCCGATCCGCCAGTTCTCCGGCGGCTTCTCGCCCTTGCCGAACGGCCGCAGCAGGTCGTCGCGGCTCTCGATGGGCGGATCGAAGCGGTCGGTTTCGGTGCGGGTCGTCATCGCCGCCCCTCTAGTGGGCGGACGGGCGCGCCGCCAGCGCTAGTTCCTCCCCCCGAGCTACGCTCGCGGGGAGCTATTCCAGTCGCCGGCAGCGGCCATCCACAAGGCCAGGGCGGCGAGGGCGGCCGTGTCGGCGCGCAGGATGCGCGGGCCGAGCGACACCGGTTTCGCCTGCGGCAGCGCCCGGATCGCGGTGCGCTCTTCCTCGGTGAACCCGCCCTCCGGGCCGATGAGCAGCCCCGCGGGCCCCGGCTCCACGCCCGTAAGCAGAGGGTCGCCGCCAGCTTCGTCGGCGAAATAGAGCGCACGCCCGGCGGGCCAGTCGCGGAGGAGGGCGCCCAGCTTCACCGGCTCCGCCAGTTCGGGCAGCGCCGTTCGCTCGCATTGCTCCGCCGCTTCGATCGCATGCGCGCGGAGGCGCTCGAGGTTGACCCGCTCGACCATTGTCCGCCGGGTCAGCACCGGCACCAGCCGCGCTGCGCCCAGCTCGGTCGCCTTTTCGACCAGCCAGTCGATCCGCCCGCGCTTGATCGGCGCGAACAGCAGCCAGAGGTCCGGCATGGTCTCGCGCTCGCGCAGGTGCCGCACGATCCGCAGCGACACCCGCTTGCGGCCGGCTTCCGCGATTTCGGCGAGCCATTCGCCGGTCCGGTCGTCGAACAGCTTGACCTGCTCGTCCGCGGCGAGGCGGAGGACGTTTGCGAGATAATTGGCCGGGGCGCCTTCGACGGCGATGCTCGCGTCGAGCGCAAGTGCCTGGTCGACGAAGAGCCGGGGAAGGCTCGCAGGAGGCCAGGCGGGCGTGGCAGGCATTCACCCGCACTAACCGTTCGTGTCGAGCGAAGTCGAGACACCCGGTCGAGCGAAGCCGAGACCCTTGACTGCGGCCCACCCTCGTCTTCGCTCGGTACGGGTCCTCGACTTCGCTCGGACCGAACGGCAATGGGGGCTCGTGAGCATGGCGCACGTCCCCGACGACGAAATCGTCCCCGACAGCGAGCGGCGAGGCCTGATCGGGGCCCTTCCGCGGCGGATGCGCCCATATGCTTCGCTGATCCGCCTCGACCGCCCGATCGGCGCGTGGCTGCTCTACTGGCCCTGCGCGTGGAGCGTGGCGCTGGCGGAGCCGCGCGGCGGGCAATGGTGGCTGCTGCTCTGGCTCGCGCTCGGCGCCTGGGCGATGCGCAGCGCCGGGTGCGTCTGGAACGACGTCGTCGATCGCGATCTGGATTCGAAGGTCGAGCGCACCCGCCTGCGGCCGCTGGCCAGCGGCCGCGTCTCCCTCGGGGGGGCGCTGGCGCTGCTTCTGGCCATGTGCCTGATCGGGCTCGTCGTCCTGCTCCAACTCGACAGGACCGCGCAGATCGTCGCCCTCGCCAGTCTGGCGCCGGTCGCCGTCTACCCGTTCATGAAGCGGATCACCTGGTGGCCGCAGGCCTGGCTGGGCCTGGTCTTCTCCTGGGGCGCACTGGTCGGCTGGCCCGCGGTGACGGGGCGCATCGAGCTGCCGGCCCTGCTCCTCTACGCCGGGGCGATCTTCTGGGTCGTCGGGTACGACACCGTCTACGCTCTCCAGGACAAGGAAGACGATGCGCTGGTCGGCGTGAGATCCTCCGCGCTGGCGCTTGGGCGGCGGGCACGGCTTGGCGTCGGCATCTGCTACGTCCTTGCTGTGGCGCTCTGGGCAGCGTCGTTCCACGCGCTCAGGCCCGAAATGCTGGCGTTCGCGGCGTTGCTGCCCGTGGCGATCCACCTTTTCTGGCAGGTCGCGGCGCTCCGGCAGGAAGATCCCGCCGACGCGCTCGCCAGGTTCCGCTCCAACCGCTTCGCCGGCTTCGTCATGTTCCTCGCCTGCCTCGTCGTCGGCAATGCCTGAGTCTTTGCATTTGCCGCCCGTCCGCCTAAGTCGCGCCGCATGCTGACAGTGGAACAGGCCGAGGCGCGCGCCGCCGCTCTCGTCGAGGCTGCGCGAAAGGCCGGCGCGGACGCGGCGGACGTGATCTACAGCGGCGACGCCTCGACCCAAATCCAGGTCAGGCTGGGCGCCCTCGAAGATGTCTCGCGCTCCGAAGGCGAGGAGATCGGGCTGCGCTTCTTCGTCGGAAGCCGCTCGGCGACGGTGGCCTCGTCGGATCTTTCGGACGAGGCGATGCAGGCGCTGGTCGAGCGCGCCGCGGCGATGGCCCGCGAGGCGCCGGAAGATCCCTATGCCGGCCTCGCCCCCGAGGATCGCCTGTTGCGCGGATCGGGAGTCGACGTCGACGGCGACGACGGCGCCGATCCTTCTCCGATCGAGCTGAAGCGCCTCGCCCTGGCGATCGAGGATGCGGCGCGCGGCGTCGAGGGAGTCACCAACAGCGAAGGCGCGGGGGCGAGCGCCGGACGGAGCGTCGTCGCGCTCGCCACCAGCCACGGCTTCTGCCGGGGCTACGCGACCACCGGCTATGGCGGGATGGCGAGCGTGATCGCCGGGACCGGGGCCGGCATGCAGCGCGATTACGCCTATCACAATGTCCGCCACTTCGCGGACCTCGAAGCGCCCGATTCCATCGGCCGACGCGCAGGAGAGCGTGCGGTGAGGCGGCTGAACCCGGCGCGGCTTCCCAGCGGGCGGATGACCGTTTTGTTCGATCCGCGCGTCGGCGCCAGCTTCCTTGGCCATCTCACCGGCGCGATCACCGGCTCGGCGATCGCGCGCAAGACGAGCTTCCTGATCGGCACGGAGGGCGAGGCGATCTTCGCGCCGGGCATCACCATCCGCGACGACCCGCACCGGCGGCGCGGCCTCGCCTCCAAGCCGTTCGACGGGGAGGGGCTGCCGACGCGCCCGAGCGACATCGTCGCCAACGGGGTCCTCACCGGCTGGCTGCTCGACAGCGCTTCGGCCCGCCAGCTCGGCCGGGAGCCGACCGGGCATGCCACGCGCGGCTCGGGCGCGCCGGGCGCGGGGGCGACCAACGTTCATATGGAGCCGGGGCCGCTGTCGCCTGCCGAGCTCATGGCCGATGTGAAGCAGGGACTCTACGTGACCGAGCTGATCGGCCAGGGCGTCAATCCGGTCACCGGCGACTATAGCCGGGGCGCCTCCGGTTTCGTGATCGAGAACGGGGAGATCGGCGCGGCGGTCGCCGAGATCACGATCGCGGGCAACTTGCTCGAAATGTTCCGCGAGCTGGCTCCGGCCAGCGATCTGGAGCATCGCCGGGCGGTGAACGTTCCCACATTGCGGGTGGAAGGGATGATGATCGCCGGTGCTTGAGGAGGTCGCGAGGATCACGCAGGAGGCGGGGCGGATCGCCGCCGGCCGCTGCGGCACCGACTACAGGCGCTGGGAGAAGAAACCCGGGGAGATCGTCTGCGACGTCGATCTCGCGGTCGACGCCTTCCTGCGCGAGCATCTCGGCGCGCTCGACCCCGAGGCCGGCTGGTTGTCGGAGGAGACGCTCGACGTCTCGGACCGCTACGAGCGCCGGCGCACCTGGGTGGTCGATCCGATCGACGGAACGCGCGATTATGTGCGTGGGCGGCCGGGCTGGTCGGTGTCCGTGGCGCTCGTCGCGGACCGGCTGCCGGTGATCGGCGTGCTTTCGGCGCCGGCGCGGGGCGAGCTCTGGACCGCGGAGCGCGGCCGCGGGGCCTGGCGCAACGGGGAGCGGCTGCGGGCCAGCAAGCGCGCCGAGCTCGCCGGAGCGCGGGTGCCGGCGGATCAGCTGCCGGCGCCCGACGCCGACCTGGTCCCGGTCGCCAAGCCCAATTCGATCGCGCTGCGGATCGCTCTCGTCGCGGCGGGAGAGGCCGATCTCGTGGCGACGCTGAAATGGGGCTTCGAATGGGACATCGCAGCCGCGGCCCTGATCGCCGAGGAAGCGGGCGCGATCGTCACCGGTGCGCTCGGGCAGCCGCTCGCCTTCAATACCGCTTCCGGCGAGGCCTTCGGAGTGCTCGCCGCCGCGCCCGGCATCCACGCCCAGGCGGTGGAGCGGCTGCGCGCGCGAGCGCTGGAGGTTGTCGGCTAAAAGGAGTAAAGTCGTCCCGGGGAGACGGCGATGGCTTATCTCGGCTGGCTTGCAGCGGCTCTGACCCTCGGAGTGGCGAGCGCGGCGCCCGCCGTGCCCGAGACGCCCGGCACGACCGCGGCCGAGCAGCCCCAGAGCGAGACGCTCGGCCTCGACATCATCCAGAACCACCGCATGACCGTCCCGGTCACGATCGGACGCGGCGGCCCCTACCGATTCATCGTCGATACCGGCTCGGAACGGACGGTGATCTCGCGCGAGGTGGCCGGCCAGCTCGGGCTCGGCCCCGGCCGGCCGGTCCGGATGCACAGCATGACCGAGGTGAGCCGGGTCGAAACCGCCGTGGTGCCGACGCTGCAGGTCGGGCGACGCGTCGTCAGCAACATCCACGCCCCGACGATAGCGGAGGCGACGCTCGGCGCCGACGGCCTGCTCGGCGTCGACAGCCTCGTCTCGCAGCGCGTCGACCTCGACTTCCGCACCAACGAGATGCGGGTGACGCCTTCGCGGCAGCGCGAGGCCCGCTGGACCGGCGACACGATCGTGGTCACCGGGCGCAGCCGGTTCGGCCGCCTGATCCTGGTCGACGCCTCGTTCGACGGCGAGCGCGTCTGGGTGATCGTCGATACCGGCTCGCAGATCAGCATCGCCAACGAAGCGCTCCGCCGGAGGCTTGCGCGGCGAGGGCGGCTCGGGCCGACCTCCCCGGTTCAGGTGGTCAGCGTCACCGGCGGCACCTTGATGGTCGATTACGGCGTCGCGAGGCGGGTCCGCATCGGCGGGATCGAAATCCTCGACCTTCCGGTGGGGTTCGGCGACGTCGAGCCCTTCCGCAAGCTCGAGCTGCTGCAGCGGCCGGCGATCCTGCTCGGCATGGACGCACTGCAGCTGTTCGAGAGAGTTTCGCTGGATTTCGCGACCCGGGAAGTCCGGCTGCAGCTGCCCGAGGGCTAGGCGACCCGCGGCACCTTCAGCCGCGGGATGTCGATCGCGGGGCAGCGGTCCATCACCACCTTGAGCCCGGCCGCTTCGGCGCGTTCCGCCGCCTCCTGGTTGATCACCCCGATCTGCAGCCAGACCGATCCGGCGCCGGCGGCGATCGCCTCGTCGACGGCTTCGCCGGCGGCGATCGGGCGGCGGAAGATGTCGACCATGTCGATCGGCTGCTCGATCTCGGAGAGGGCGCCGCGCACCTCGCGGCCGTGGATGCGCTGGCCGGCGAGCTGCGGATTGACCGGAATCACCTCGTATCCGTGCTCGATGAGCACGCGCATCACGCCCCAGCTCGGACGGTCCGGCCGGTCCGAAGCGCCGACGACGGCGATCGTCCGGGTCTCGGCGAGGAGTTGGCGGATCTCATCGGGGCTGGTGAGGGGCATGGGATCAGAACACGCGAGCGACGGCGCGGTTCACCTCTTCGATCAAACGCGCGGCGATGGTTCGGAAAATCTCCGCCTCGGGGCCATCGCCGGCGGCGGGGGGGACCCCTGCGTCCGAAGCGCGGCGGATCGGCAGGGTCAGCGGAATGCGGCCGAGGAAGGGGATCGACATCACTTTCGCCGCGGCCTCGGCGCCGCCGGCGCCGAACGGGTCCGAGACTTCGCCGCAATGGGGGCACTCGTAGCCGGCCATATTCTCGATCAGGCCGATCACCGGGACGTCCATCTTGCGGAACAGGTCGATCGCCCGCGTCGCATCGATCAGGGCCAGGTCCTGGGGGGTCGAGACGATCACGGCGCCTGCCGGCTTCCATTTCTGCATGAGCGTCATCTGGACGTCGCCCGTGCCGGGGGGGAGGTCGACCACCAGGATCTCTGAGTCGCCCCAGTCCCCCTCCATCAGCTGGCCGAGGGCGCTGGCCGTCATCGGCCCGCGCCACGCGACCGCGGTGCCCGGCTCGATCAACTGGCCTATCGACAACATTCTGATTCCCCAGGCACGCACCGGCACGATCTGGCGGTCGGCGAGCTCGGGCCGGTCGCTGTTGCCCATGATGCGGGGCTGCGAGGGGCCGTAAATGTCGGCGTCAACGAGGCCGACCTTGTGGCCCATCCGCCCGAGCGCCACGGCTATGTTGGCGGACACGGTCGACTTCCCCACCCCGCCTTTGCCGCTGCCGACCGCGATGACGGTGCGCCGCGGCTTCTCGGCGTGCATCGCGATCCTGACCTCGGCGACGTCCGGGAGGGCGGCGCGGATGTCGCGCTCGAGCGCGGCGCGGGCCGCGGCGTCGAGGCCGGTGACGTCCAGCACCATGCTGGCGACGCCGTCGCGGAGGCGCGGCGCGGAGACGCGCCCGGCAAGATCGCCCAATGCGCTCAGCAGCTTGGCCATGTCGTCGCTCATTTCTCCGGGGGGATAGGGAAAGCGCGTCCGCTTGGCACTGTTTTTCCGCGAGGGCCGTTCCTATAAGAGCGCAATGTTCAAGAAATTCCGGTGGGGCAGGCGTCTCCTCGCAGTGTTGAGTGATAATCGGGGCGGGCCCTGGGGCGGCGGCTCCGGTTCCGGCGGCGAAGGCGGCGGCGGCGACGGCGGCGGCGGCCCGCGCAACCCCTGGGGCATGCCTCCGCGCGGCGGCCGGCCCGGGCGCGGCGGCGGCAGCGCGTCGCTCGATGAATTCCTGCGCCGCAGCCGCGAGCGGTTCGGGGGCCGCTTCCCGCAGGACGGGCGCCCCTACTGGCTCTACGGGCTGATCGCCTTCCTCTTGCTGTGGGTGCTGTTCACCAGCGTCCACCGGATCGGCCCGCGCGAGCGGGGCGTGGTCACCGTGTTCGGGCGCTACTGGGCCACGCTTCAGCCGGGTATCGGCTTCTCCTGGCCGTCGCCGATCGGGCGCGTCCAGAAGGTCGACGTGGGCCGCGTGCGCGAGTTCACGATTCCGAGGACCCCCGGCGAGAATCTGATCCTGACCGGCGACCAGAACGTCATCGACATGGCTTATTCGGTCCGCTGGAACATCAGCGACCCGCAGCTCTACCTGTTCCAGATCGCGGAGGTGGAGGAGACGATCGCCGAAGTCGCCGAAAGCGCGGTGCGGGCCGTCGTCTCGCGGATGACGCTCGACGAGGCGATCGGCGCCGGCCGCAGCGGCATCGAGCAGCGCGTCCACCAGACGATGCAGCAGCTGCTCAACGATTATCGCGCGGGCGTCGCGATCCAGGGCGTGGCGATCAACCAGTCGGCCGCGCCCGACGCGGTCAACCAGGCCTTCCTCGAAGTCTCTGCGGCGCAGCAGCAGGCGCAAAGCTACATCAACGATGCGCGCTCCTATGCGCTGCAGATCACCGCCCGCGCGCAGGGCGAGGCGGCGGCGTTCGACAAGGTCTATGGGCAGTACCGGCTGGCCCCGGAGGTGACGCGGCGGCGCATGTATTACGAGACGATGGAGCGGATCCTCTCGCGGACCGATTCGACGATCGTCGAGACCCCCGGGGTGACACCCTATCTCGCTCTGCCGAGCATCGAGCGGGGCGCCCGCCCGCAGCAGCCGGGCCAGCCCCAGGCCCAGCCCCAGCCGCAGCAGGGAGGCCGCTGATGGGCCGCGTCTCGCGCAACCCGATCGCGATCGGAGTCCTCGCCATCCTGCTGCTGATCCTGATCGGCAGCACCTTCACCATCGTCCCCGAGACCAAGCAGGGAGTGATCGTCCGCTTCGGCGAGCCGCAGCGCATCCTCAACCGCTATCTGCCGGGCGACCGCTATGGCGGCGAGGGCGCGGGCCTCGCCGCGCGCATCCCGTTCATCGAGCAGATCGTCTGGGTGGACCGCCGCATCCTCAGCCTGGAGCTCCAGAATCAGCCCGTTCTCTCGACCGACCAGCTGCGCGTCCAGGTCGACGCCTTCGCCCGCTACCGGATCGTCGATCCGCTCAAGATGTACCTTTCGGCGCGCGACGAGGCGCAGGTGCGCGAGCAGCTGCGGCCGATCCTCGGCTCGGCGGTCCGCAACGAGCTCGGACGGCGCCCCTCCGCGGCCCTGCTGAGCCCGGAGCGCGGCCAGATCATGGAGAATATCCAGACCGCGCTCAATCGCGTCGCCCGCCAGTACGGGGCCGAGATCGTCGACGTCCGGATCAAGCGCGCCGATCTTCCCGAAGGCGCCCCGCTCGACAGCGCCTACGAACGGATGCGCAGCGCCCGCCGCCAGGAGGCGCGCTCGATCCAGGCCCAGGGCGCCAAGCAGGCGCAGATCATCCGCGCCGAGGCCGACGCGGCGGCGGCGGGCACCTATGCCCGCGCCTTCAACCAGGATCCGGAATTCTACGATTTCTACCGCTCCATGCAGTCCTACGAGGCGAGCTTCATCTCCGAGGGGCGGCAGGGGCGGACCAACATCATCCTTTCGCCGCAGAACGAATATCTGAGGCAGTTCAGAGGGCAGATGCGGGCGCGGTGATCCCCGCCTATTCAAATTCGGTTCAGGCGCGCCATCTAGCGTCTGCGGCCGAGCGGGCCCCCCGGCTCCGGACGCGACTTCAAGGAGGAACGGATACGTGCGTTACGCTTATGGAATCACCGCAGCGCTTCTCCTCGGTGGGACCGTCGCGACGCTCAGCAACCCGGTCGGCGCGCAGGTCGCGCAGAACGAGCCTGGGACGATCAGCGCTGCCGCTCCGCGGGCCGGCGCGCCGGGCAGCTTCGCCGACCTGGTCGCCCGGTTGCAGCCCGCCGTCGTCAACATCTCGACTCAACAGGCGATTCCTACCGGCGGCAATCGCGGCCTTCCGCCCGGCTTCGAGGAATTCTTCCGGCGCTTCGGCGGCGAGGTCCCGAACAGCGGCCAGGGCGCTCCGCAGCGCGGCCAGTCGCTCGGCTCCGGTTTCATCATTTCGGCCGATGGGTATATCGTCACCAACAATCACGTCGTCGCTCCGGCACGCGACGATGCCGTGGTCGAAGCGATCACCGTCACGCTCAACGACGGCACCCAATATCCCGCCGAATTGATCGGCCGCGATATTCCCTCGGACCTCGCGGTGCTTCGCGTCCGTCCGCGCGGCGGCCTACCGTTCGTACGGTTCGGCGATTCCCGCCAGACCCGCGTCGGCGACTGGGTGATCGCCATCGGGAACCCGTTCAACCTCGGCGGGACCGTCACCGCCGGCATCGTGTCGGCGCTGCACCGCAACCTCAATGCCGGCCAGTACGATCGTTACATCCAGACGGACGCGCCGATCAATTCGGGCAATTCGGGCGGGCCGATGTTCGATCTCAACGGCAACGTCATCGGCATCAACACCGCCCTGATCTCGCCCACGGGGGGCAATGTCGGCATCGGCTTCGCGATTCCCGCCGAACAGGCGCGGCCGATCGTCGAGACGCTGATGCGCGGCGAGCGCGTCCGCCGCGGCTATATGGGCGTCAGCCTTCAGCCCATGACCGAGCCGGGTTTGGCCCAGGCGCTCGGACTCGAGCGCAACCGCGGCGAGCTGGTCCTTTCCGTGACCCCCGGTGGACCTGCAGCCCGCGCTGGAATTCAGCAAGGTGACGTAATCATCAGCGTCAACAACCAGCCTGTCACTCCGGAGCAGACGCTCTCTTACCTGGTGTCGAATACTGCGGTTGGCGCCCGGGTGCCGGTCGAGATCGTCCGCCAGGGCCAGCGCCGCACCGTCACCATCACCCTCGCCGAACGGCCTTCCGACGAGGATCTGGCGCGGCTCAACGGCGGTCCTGATGCAACTCCCACGCCCCCGGGCGGAGGCAGCAAGGAGGAGCCGCAGACGCAGTCGCAGCGCTCGACCCGCGAAGGACTTGGCCTCACCATCCAGACCCTGACGCCCGAAGTGGCGCGCCAGCTCGGCCTCGAGGCCGGCGCCCGCGGCGTGGTCGTCGCGGCGGTCGATCCGAACAGCGACGCGGCGGTCAAGAACCTGCAGCCGGGCGACATCATCGTCTCGATCGACAACCGCCCGACCCCGACGCCGGAAGCGGCGGCCGCGGCCGTCCAGGCGGCACGGGCAGCGGGGCGGAACACCGTCCTGCTGCTGGTGCGGCGCGGCGCGCAGCGGCCCATCTTCATCGGCGTCGAGCTGGCGCGCGCGCGCTGATCCCCCGCCGGGCGGCTTGCCCGTCCGTCCCCGATCGGAGATAGCTGCCGCGGGGCGCGTCCGTGCCCGCGGCAGGAGGGGATGGACATGACGACCCGATCGACCGGCGCGGAGCCGCGCGAGCTCACTCTCCGTGCGGTCGCGCTCGGCGGTGCGATCACGCTCGTCTTCACCGCGGCCAACGTCTATCTCGGCCTGCGCGTCGGCCTCACCTTCGCCACCTCGATCCCGGCGGCGGTGATTTCGATGGCGGTGCTGCGCTGGTTCGCCAGCTCGACCATCCTCGAGAACAACATCGTCCAGACCGTCGCCTCGGCGGCGGGGACGCTGGCCGCGATCATCTTCGTGCTTCCCGGGCTCGTCATCGTCGGCTGGTGGAGCGGCTTTCCCTACTGGACGACCGTCGCCTTGACCGCCGTCGGCGGCATCCTCGGCGTCATGTTCTCGGTGCCGCTCCGCCGCGCCCTCGTGGTCGACGCGCCGCTTCCCTATCCCGAAGGCGTCGCGGCGGCCGAGGTGCTGAAGGTCGGCTCCGGCACCCATGGCAGCGCCGAGGAGAATGAGCGGGGCCTCGCCCTGATCCTCGCCGGCTCGCTCGTCGCGGCCGGCTACGCGCTCGTCTCCAAGACCCTGATCCTGGCCGAGGAGGCGCGGGCCTTCTTCCGCGTCGGCACCGGCGCGACCAGCGTCGGCGGCACCCTGTCCTTCGCGCTGATCGGCGCCGGGCACCTGGTCGGCTTCTCGGTCGGCATGGCGATGCTCGCCGGCCTCGTCATCGGCAGCTGGATCACGCTGCCGATCCTGTCCGCCGGGGTCCCGGGGGCGACGGAGGAGGTCGCCAACGCCGTGTTCGGCCAGCAGGTGCGCTTTCTCGGGGCCGGGGTGATCGGCGTCGCGGCGATCTGGACCCTGCTCAAGATCATCGGGCCGATCGCGAAAGGGATCGGATCGGCAATGGCGGCCTCGAAGCATCGCCGCAGCGGCGGCGGCGCGGAGCTGCCGCTGGTCGAGCGCGACATGCCGATCGGAATCGTGGCGGCGGTGATCCTCGGGTCGCTGCTGCCGATCGCCTGGCTTCTCTGGCGGTTCATCGCGGGAGGCCCGCTGGAGGCGTCGGCGGTGCCGCTGATCGGCGGCACCCTCGTCTGGGTGCTCGTCGCCGGAATCGTGATCGCCTCCGTCTGCGGCTACATGGCCGGGCTGATCGGCGCGTCGAACAGCCCGATCTCGGGAATCGGCATCCTCGCCATCCTGTCCATCGCTTTGATCCTCGCGCTCGGCTTCTCGGGCGGCGGCGAGGGACAGGAGCGGGCGCTGATCGCCTATGCCCTGTTCGCGACCGCGATCGTGTTCGGAATCGCCACCATCTCGAACGACAACCTCCAGGACCTGAAGACCGGCCAGCTGGTCGGCGCGACACCGTGGCGGCAGCAGCTCGCATTGGTCTTCGGCGTGATCTTCGGAGCGATCGTGATCCCGCCGGTGCTCGAGATCCTCAACACCTCGAACGGTTTCGCGGGGGCGCCGGGCGCGGGGCCGGCGGCGCTTCCCGCGCCGCAGGCGGCCTTGATCTCGGCGCTGGCGAGCGGCGTGCTGGGCGGCGACCTCAACTGGCGGATGATCTTCATCGGCGCCGGGATCGGCGCGGCCGCCTGCCTCGTCGACGCGCTGCTCGGCCGCGCCGGCAAGCTCCGCCTGCCGCCGCTCGCCGTCGGCATCGGCATCTACCTTCCCGTCACGCTGACGCTCCCCGTCGTCATCGGTGCCGTGCTCGGCAAGCTTTACGACAGGCGCGCGGAACGCGCCGTCGATCCGGAGCGCGCGAAGCGGATGGGCGTGTTGATGGCGACCGGCCTCATCGTCGGGGACAGCCTGCTCAACGTCGCCTTCGCGGGGGTGATCGCCGGCACGGGCAATCCGGCGCCGGTGGCGCTGGTCGGCGAGCATTTCGAGACGATCGCCGCGATCGCGGGGACGATCGTCTTCGCCGTCCTGCTCGCCTGGATCTATCGCCGCGTGCGAATCTCCGGGAACGAACCCGTCGGCTAGGGCCTAAACGCCTAGCGCCGCGCGTCGAACCAGCGGGTGATGTCGGGCACGCGCTGCTCGCGGACCCGCGCCCGATCCTCGATCGCGGCGATCGCCTGGTCGGCCTCTCCGCGCGACTGCGGCGTCAGATGGCGCTCGGCATAATCGCGCAGCCGCTGGATCATCGCGCGGTCCGACGAGCCCTGCGCCAGCCGAGCGAAATAGCGGGAGCGTGCCGGCGCATCGACCAGCCTGTCGACCTGCTCCCGGTTGCGCAGGGCGAAGTCGAAGGCGAGCTGCGGGTGCCGCGCGGCGACGACCGAGATGATGTCGGCGCTGTTGGTCGCGCCGGGCTCGGGGCTGAGAGCGAGATCGAGGGCGCGTTGCGCCAGCGCCTCGTCGCGTGCCACGGCGAGGAGTTGGTAGAGTTGGGCCTTGAGCAAAGGGTTTGTCTCGGCGCGGGCCTGGGCCCGGAGCCGATCCCAGATCGCCGGCGTCGCGTTGGTCGCGACGATGCCGAGGATGGTCTCGCGCAGGGGCCCATTGATCTCGGCCGGACTGCCGGAGGCGAAGCGGCGGTTGGCTTCTGCCACCACCGCGGGATCACCCATTGCGCCCAATGTCGCGATGAGGGCGGTGCGCAGGACGGCGTCGGTGGGGGCCTCGCCGGGCCGGGCCGCCCAGCCGAGCCGGCGGAAGATCGGGCCGAGCTTGACCGTCGCGTAGCGGGCGACGAGCGCCTGGCGCTCCGCGTCGCGGTCGTAGAAGCCGTGGATCTGCCCGAGTATGCCGGCCATGCGCAGGGCGAGGCGGGTATTGGGAGAGGCGGGAGCGGCGTCGACCAGGTCGAGCGCGGCGGAGGATGGCTGATACCCGGCGAGGCCGAGCGCCCAGGTGTCGGCGAGCAGGCCGATCTGGTCGATCGGCCGGAGCCGCGGATAGGCCTGGGTCAGGCGCGCCAGCAGAGGCGCCGCATAGAGCGTCCTATAATAGCCGTTCTGTCCGTAATTGACGATCAGCGGGCCGCAGCCGGGGATGCTCGCCTGCGCGGAGCCGCCGGCGACCAGGGTGCGCAGCTCCGTGCCGCCGGCCGACGCGATCACCGGAACCGTCCAGGCGAGAGGGATCTTGTCGGGCCGGTCCCGGCTGAACTCGCCTTGCCGCAGGGTGGCGGTGGTGCGCCCGCCCGAGCAGCGCGCCTCCTCGACGCGGATCAGGGGCACGCCGGGCTGGGTGGTGAACTGGGTGGCGATGGCGGTGACCGGCCGGTTGGCCGCCGTCTCGACCGCGCGCCAGAGATCGTCGCTCGTCGTGTTGCCGAGGCGGTGGCGCGCGATGTAGCTGCGGACCCCGGCACGCCACGCATCCTCGCCGACATAGTCTTCGAGCATCGCGATCACCGCCTCGCCCTTCTCGTAGGTGATGTCGTCGAACGCCTGGTTGATCTGGTCGACCGTCTCGAGGCGCTGGACGATCGGGTGGGTGGTCGCGAGCGAATCGAGGCGCATCGCCGTCTCGCGGGTGTCGATCCGGCGGAGCGACGTCTCCCATTCGGGGTGCAGCGCGTCGGTCGCCTTGGTCGCCATCCACGAGGCGAAGCCCTCGTTCAGCCAGAGATCGTCCCACCAGGCCATGGTGACGAGGTTGCCGAACCATTGGTGGGCGATCTCATGGGCGGCGACCGAGAAGATATACTGCCGCCGGGCTTCGCTGGTCGTCGCCGGATCGACCAGCAGGATCGATTCGAACGAGAAGATCGCGCCCCAATTCTCCATCGCGGCGAACGATTGACTGCTGCCCGGGCCGGCGACGTTGTCGAGCTTGGGCAGGGGGTAGGGGGTCCCGAAATAGTCGTTGAACCAAGGCACGAGCCGAGCGCTGGCGTCGAGGGCGTAGCGTCCCTGCGCTCCCGAGCCGCGGCGGCTGACGACGCCGATCTCGGTGCCCGCGGCGGCGGTCGTGATCCGGTCGAACTCGCCCACCGCGAGGAACAGCAGGTAGCTCGACATCGGCGGCGTTGTGCGGAAGGTGACCGTGGTGCTGCCGTCCGGCCGCGGCTCGCGTCCGGCCTCGGGCATGTTGGAAACCACATTCTGTCCGGCCGGGACGACGACGCGCAGATCGTAAGGCGTGCGGAATTGCGGCTCGTCCCATGAGGGGAAGAAGCGGCGGGCGTCGGGCGCCTGGAACTGGGTGAACAGCCCGCGCTTGCGCCCTTCGGGCGTGTCGTAATCGAGCGCGAACAGGCCGACTGCCTGGGTGTTGATGATTCCGGTGTAATTGAGTGTCATCCGGTAGCGGCCGGGATCGAGGGTGCGGCCGAAGCGAAAGCTCGCGGTCTGGCGCTCGGCATCGAGATCGACGTCCGTTGCGTGGGTCGCGCGCGGCGTCGGACCGGGCCCGCCGTGGAGCGCGACTTCGCCGAAGGTCAGGTCGGCAGCGTTGAGCGTGATCCGGTCGGTACGCTCCAGCACCTCGATGTCGATCTCGGTGCGGGCGCCGAAGCGCAGGTTGGCCGCGTCGGGTACTGCCGTGATCGAATAATGAAGCGGGCGGACGCTGCGCGGAAGCTGGCTCGGGATCTGGCGCTGCACCTGCGCCGCCGCGGCCGGGGCCGGGGCCGCGTCGCGGCTCGCGGTGCTGCAGGCGGCGAGGGCGGAGGCGAGAGCGAGGGCAGAGACGAGGAGCTTCAGGCGCATGGATGTCCTTTCTCGCTGGCGGACGGGGGCGAAACGATGCGGCTTCCGGTTGGTTCAGTCGCCGAGCGGCGCATCCCGCCCCTCGAGCACGATGTCGCAAAGCTCCTTCGCGCTCCATCTCCGCTCGACGCCCGCTTCGGCCTGCTTGACGAGGCTCACGATCGCTTCGTTGACCGGCGCCCGCATCCGCACCGTCCGGCCCAGCTTCA
Source organism: Allosphingosinicella sp. (assembly GCA_036388255.1). GTDB lineage: Bacteria > Pseudomonadota > Alphaproteobacteria > Sphingomonadales > Sphingomonadaceae > Allosphingosinicella. The sequence goes on from DASVSD010000031.1 coordinate 119,988, forward strand.
CCACCTCGCCGTTCAGATAGTCGATCTCCGTGCGCCGGCCGGCGGCGATGTCGTCGGCCATGGACGAGCGGGCGTGCGGGTCGATGCGCTGGGCCTTGAGGATGGTGTTGCGGAAGAGGAGGTCCGGCGCGCCGATCGCATAAGGCAGAAGGTCCGGCGGGATCGGGCCGAGCTTGGCCGGCCTGATCCCAGCTTCCTTGAGGATGGCGAGGGTCTCGACCATCGAAGCGGCGACGACCCGGCGATAGCCCCGGTCGGAAAGCTGCTCGAGCAGGCTCTTGCCCGACAAGGCGTTGACCGCATTGTTGAGGTTGATGAGCAGCTTGCCCCAGGCGAGTCCCTCGACGTCGGCGATAACGCGAAGCTGCCCGACGCGCCGCCCGATCCTCGCCGCGATCGCCCCCGTCACCGGCCGCGCCTCGGCGACCAGCTCGCCGGCGACGCCCTTGTGCCAGCGTCCGCTCCCCAGATAGGCGACATTGTAGGGGACCATGCCCTGGACGATGTCGAAGCCGGGCAGCAGCTCCTTGAGGCGCGCGACGTTGGAGACGCCGTTCTGGAAGCTGATCACCGTCGCCCCCGCGCGGCCGTGCCTCGCTATTTCCTTCGCCGCACCGTCGGTGTCGTAGCTCTTCACCGCCAGGGCGATCACGCCGGCGTCGGCAAGGGCTTTCGGCGTCGTGTGGAACGAGACGGAGCCGGGCGGCAAATGGAGGCGGGCGCCGTCCCCGTCCGTGAGCGTCATGCCGTGCGCATCGACGTCTTTCTTCGTGCGCTCGCGGCCGACGAAGGAAACCGGGAGCCCCGCCGCCTGCCAGGCGCCGCCGACGAAGCAGCCGACCGAACCGGCACCGAAAAAGGCGATGCGCGGGACCTCGCTCATCCGCGGCCGCGATAGGAGGCGACGCCCTGGTCCGGCACCCACAGGCCCTCCGGCGGCGCGCCGGTCTGCCAGAAGACGTCGATCGGGATCCCGCCGCGCGGATACCAATAGCCGCCGATCCTCAGCCAGCGCGGCTTCATCTCGTCCGCGAGGCGCTGGCCGATCCCCACCGTGACGTCCTCATGGAAACCGCAATGGCTCCGGAACGACCCCAGGAACAGCTTGAGCGACTTGGATTCGACGATCGCTTCATCGGGCGCATAATCGATCACGAGATGCGCGAAATCGGGCTGGCCGGTGACCGGGCAGAGCGAGGTGAATTCGGGCGCGGCGAAGCGCACCAGATAGAGCGCGCCGGGACGCGGGTTCGGCACGTAATCGAGCGTCGCGGCCTCGGGCGAGGCGGGAAGCGCGGACGGGCGGCCGAGATGCGTCAGGTCCATGGCGCGGGTCACTAGCGCCTCCTTCATGGTCTGTCATTCCCGCGGCACTTTCGCTAACGGCGCGGGGATGGCCTCCGCCCAGCCGCCCAGCCCGCTCCTGCGCAGCCGCGTCGCGGCCTATCTCGCCTTGGTGTTCGGCGCCGCCGCCGCGGTGATCGTCCTCTGGTTCCTCTACAAGGTGATGACGGCGGTCCTGCTGCTCTTCTTCGCGCTCGTCGTCACCATCGCATTGTCGGCACCGGTCCGCTGGTTCGTGCGCCGCGGCGTGCCGCGCAGGCTCTCCGCGGGGCTCACCTTCACCTTGTTCCTGGGCATAGTGGTGGCGCTCGTGGCGGTGATCGCGCCGATGGTGGCCTCGCAGATCCTCGCGCTTGTGAAGCGCCTTCCCGACTTCATCAACGACCTCAACCAGCAGATGGCGGCCCTGTTCGTGCGCTATCCGGAGCTGCAGGGCCTGCTCGCCGCCGACGCCAGCGCGCTCGACGGCGTGGTCCCCTCCGTGGGCCACCTGTTCGGCGGGGCGCTCGGCGTGTCGCTTTCGCTCCTCGCCTTCCTGGCTCTGCTCGTCATCTTCCTGAGCTTCGTGCTCTACACGCTTCTCGACCCGATGCCCGTGCTCCGCGGTTATCTCGGCAGCCTGCCGAGCGATTATCGCCGACCGGGCGCGCGGGCCCTGGCACGGGCGAGCCGCGCCGTCGTGGGCTGGACCAAGGCGAGCCTGATCCTCGGCGCGATCGAGGCCGTGGCGGTCTTCATCTTCCTCACCTGGATGGACGTGCCGGGCGCTCTGGTCTGGGCGGCGCTCGCCTTCTTCGCCGAGTTCATCCCGCGCATCGGCGGCTATGTGATGGCCGCGCCGCCGATCCTGATCTCGCTCACCATGGGGCCGATGACGGCGCTCTGGGTGGCGCTCTTCTATCTCGTCTCCAACGAGCTGCTCGGCAACCTAGTCGCGCCGCGGATCAGAGGGACGACGATGAAGCTCCATCCGGTGCTTTTGCTCTTCTTCACCCTCGCCTTCGCGCTCGCCTTCGGCCTGCTCGGCGCGATCGTCGCCACGCCGGCGGCCGCCTTCTTTTCCGCCTATTACGGCGAGTTCTACCTGAAACGGGGCTCGGTGGAGCGCGTTTGAGGCGGGCGATGCGACTCCTTCTGCCGTTTTTCCTCGCCCTTTCGGGCTGTGCGACCGCCGGCTTCGCGCCGCTCTCCCGCGCCGAGCGCGCCGCCGCATGGTGGGCCGACGTCGTCGCGCTCTCGTCGGACGCGATGGAGGGGCGGCAGGCGGGGACGCCCGGCTATGACCGCGCCGCCGCCTTCGTCGTCGAGCGGCTGCGCAGCCTCGGCCTCGAGCCGGCGGGGAGCGAGGGCTTCTACCAGCGCGTCGAGCTCGAGGAGCAGTTCCTCGACCCGGCCGCTGCCCGCCTGGCTTTGGTTTCGCGCGGCGACGAAATGCCGTTGCGCGTGCCGGAAGACATCGTGGTCAGCCGCCGCGCGCCGCTGCCGCACGGCATCGACGCGCCGCTCGTCTTCGTCGGCTACGGCCTCCACATGCCCGAGGCGGGGCATGACGACTTCGCCGGGGTGGACCTCCGCGGGAAGATCGCGGTCTATGTCGGCGGCGGCCCGGCCGAGATCTCCGCGGCGCTCAAGTCGCACGCCCGCGCCGAGCGGGCGCGGCTGCTCGCCGAACGTGGCGCCGTCGGCGGCATCGGCATCAGCACGCCTTCGCAGATGGAGACACCCTGGGCACGCACCGCCGCGGCGGCAACGCAGTCGGGGATGTATTTCGCCGATCCGGAAATCCGGTCCGTCCCCGGCGCCTTCTTCGAGGCCGGGTTCAACCCGGCCGAGGCGGAGCGCCTGTTCGCGGGGTCGGGGCGCCGCTTCACGGAGATCGCCGCGCTCTCCGATGCCTCGCGGCCGATCGCCGGCTTCGACCTTCGCCGGTCGCTTCGCGCGACGCTCGCGCCGCGCACGAGGCGGGTGGCTTCATCCAACATCGTGGCGCGCCTTTCCGGACGCGACCCGGACCTTCGGGCCGAGCATGTCGTGCTCAGCGCCCATCTCGACGGCCTCGGCATAGGCGAGCCCGTCGACGGCGACCGCGTCTACAACGGCGCGCTCGACAATGCATCGGGGGTCGCGGCCCTGCTGGACATAGCCGGGCAGCTCAGACGGACACGGGTGCGGCTGCGGCGGTCGCTGCTGTTCGTGATCGTCACCGGCGAGGAGAAAGGGCTGCTCGGCGCCCGCTATTATGCGCGGCGGCCGACGGTGCCGCGGGAGAGCATCGTCGCCGACCTCAATTACGACATGGCGCTGCCGCTCTTCCCCCTGACCGGCATCAACGTGATCGGCGCCGAGGAAAGCAGTATCGGCGCCGATGCCCGCGCCGCCGCCGAGGCCGTGGGCATTGCGCTGGTCGCGGACGCGTTCCCGAACCGCAACGCCTTCATCCGCTCCGATCAATATGCCTTCATCGAGCAGGGCGTGCCGGCGGTTGCATTCAGGTTTGGCTTCGCGGCGGCCAGCCCGGAGGCAGAGATCGACCGCGCCTGGCGAGTGAACCACTATCACGCTCCGTCCGACGACGGCTCGCAGCCGGTGTTCCGCGAGGACGAGATCCGGCTCCACGATTTCATCGCCGCTTTGGCGCGCCGCATTGCCAATGCCGACCGGCGCCCGCGCTGGAACGAGACGAGCTTCTTCCGCCGCTTCGCCCGCTGATTTCGCCTTTCGACCCGAATGACGCTAGAGGATCCGCGATGGAGTCACTCGTCTCGACCGAATGGCTGGCGGCGGAACTGGGCGCGCCCGACCTCCGCGTCGCAGATGCAACCATCTTCCTTCCGGGTAGCGGCCGCGACGGTCGAGCGGATTATGAAGCGGAGCATATTCCGGGCGCCGCTTTCATGGATCTCGAGGACATCGTCGCGGAGGATACGCCGCTGCCGCACATGCTGCCCCCCGCGCACAAGCTCGCGAGCCGGATGCAGGCGATCGGCATCGGCGACGGGGATCGGATCGTGGTCTACGACAATTCGCCGCTGCACAGCGCGGCGCGCGCCTGGTGGATGCTGCGGACATTCGGCGCGCGGCGAGTCGCGATCCTCGACGGCGGGCTCGCCAAGTGGAAGGCGGAGGGTCGCCCGCTCGAGAGCGGAAGCGGGCCGGCGAAACGGGCGCATTTTACGCCGCGCCTCTTCCGCGATGCGGTCGCGGACAAGACCTTTCTCTCCGCGGTGCTGGACACCGGCGCCTGGGAAATCGTCGACGCCCGGCCCGCTGCCCGCTTCCGCGGCGAGCAGCCGGAGCCGCGGCCGAGCGTGCAGCCGGGCCACATTCCCGGATCGAGGAGCCTGCCGCAGTCGGAGCTGTTCGAGCCGGACGGACGCTGGAAACGCGGCGCGGCGCTGAGAGAGGCGTTCGCGGCGGCGGGAGTCGATCTGTCGCGGCCGATGGTCACGACCTGCGGATCCGGGGTGACGGCGGCGGCATTGCTGTTCGGAGCGCATCTGCTCGGCAAGGAGGACGTCCGGCTCTACGACGGCAGCTGGTCGGAATGGGGCGCCGATCCGGCGCTGCCCAAGGCGACGGGGCCGGCATGACCGAGAAGGGCGACGGCACCCGGCTGGTCCATGGCGGCCGGCGGCGCGAGTGGCGCGGCAGGCTGGTCAACCCGCCCGTGCACCGCGGCTCGACCGTCCTGTTCGACAGCGTCGCCGAAATGCGCTCGGCGGCGCCGAATTTCGGCGAGGCCTATTACGGCCTTCACGGCACCCCGACCCAGTGGGCGCTCGCCGAGGCGCTGACCGAACTGGAGCCCGGCGCCGGCGGGACGATGCTTTATTCCTCGGGCCTGGCCGCGGTGACGGCGGCGCTGCTGACGGTGCTCAAGGCCGGCGACGAAGTGCTGATGGTCGACAGCGTCTACGGTCCGACGCGTCGCTTCTGCGACGGCTTCCTCGCCCGCAACGGGATCACGACCCTTTATTATGACCCGCTGGTCGGCGACGGCATCGCCGAGCTGATCGGCGAGCGGACCCGCGCGGTTTTCCTCGAGAGCCCCGGCTCCGGCACGCTCGAAGTGCAGGACGTGCCGGCCATCTGCGCCGCGGCGAGGGCGCGCGGGGTGGCGACTTTGCTCGACAACACCTGGGCGACGCCGCTTTTTTTCCCGGCACTCGCCGCGGGCGTCGACCTCTCGATCCTGGCGGGGACCAAATATGTCGGCGGCCATGCCGACCTGATGCTCGGCTGCGTGACCGCGACGCCCGAATATTATCCGAGGCTGGAGCGGACGAGCTGGGATCTCGGCCATTCGGTGAGCCCCGACGACGCCTGGCTCGGATCGCGCGGCCTGAGGACGATGGAGGTCCGTCTTCGCCGCCACGAAGAGAGCGCGCTCGCGGTCGCCCGGTGGCTGCAAGAGCGGGCGGAGGTCGCGCGCGTCCTCCATCCCGCCTTCCCGGGCTGCCCCGGGCACGAGGTCTGGAAACGCGACTTCAGGGGATCGTCCGGCCTGTTCTCGTTCGTGCTCGCAGGCGGCGACGATGCGGCGCGGACGCGGCTGATCGACGGCCTGGAGCTGTTCGGCATCGGCTATAGCTGGGGCGGCTATGAGAGCCTGGCGGTGCCGGTCGATCCCCAGCGGCTGCGGACGGCGACGCGCTGGCAGGCCGAGGGGCCGGTGGTCCGGCTCAATATCGGGCTGGAGGACCCTGGCGACCTGATCGGGGACCTGGAGCGGGGACTGGCCCGTTGGAGCGCCGACCGATGAGCAGCCTATTCGAGACTTTGGGGGTGACCTGGCCGACTTACGCCGACTGGGTGTCCGCCGCTGCGGCGTTGGTCTTGATCGCACTGGTGTGGACGGTGGCATGGCTGGTCGCGGGCAGGGTCGGCCCGCGCATGGCGCATTTCTGGGAGCATCGCGCCGGGGCGCGGGGCGGCGGGCTGGCGCCCAGAATGTGCGCTCTCTCGCGCAACCTCGTGCTGACCGTCGGCGTCGCGATCATCCTCTTCGTCGATCCCTGGCGCCCGCTCGCCTTGATCGTGCTCGGCTTCGCGCTGGCGACGGCGGCGGCCCTGGTGGTCTGGGGCTTCCTCAGGGGGCTGCAATTGCCGCGCTGGGTGGCGGCCCTCCTCACCGCGATCACCTTCGTCACGCTGCTGTCGCGCGCGGTCGGCGGGCTGAAGCCGATCACCGACCTGCTCGATCGGATCGGCTTCGACGCCGGCGACACCCGCATCTCGCTGCTCACCATCCTGCAGGTGCTGGTGACGGTCGTGGCGCTCTATGCGGTGGTCAAGCTGCTCAACCGGATCGTCGCGCATTCGATCCGCCGCGCCTCGAGCCTCGATGCCACCCAGCAATTGCTCGGCCAGAAGCTCGCGGCGGTGGCGATCGTCGTCGCCGCCTTCTTCATCGGCATCGACCTGGTCGGCATCGACCTCACGGCGCTCGCCGTCTTCTCCGGCGCGTTCGGCCTCGCCGTCGGCTTCGGCCTCCAGAAGACGTTCGGGAACCTGATCGCCGGCATCATCCTCCTGATGGACCGGTCGATCAAGCCGGGGGACGTGATCGTGGTCGGCGACAGCTTCGGCCATGTCACCAAGATCGGCGTGCGCGCGGTCTCGATCGTGACCCGCGACGGCAAGGAGCATCTGATCCCGAACGAAAATCTGATGACCCAGGAGGTGGAGAACTGGTCCTATTCGAGCCGCGACGTCCGCGTCCACATCCCGGTGGGGGTCGCCTATGATTGCGACCTGCCGCTGGCGCAGAAGCTGATGATCCAGGCCGCCAAGGAATCGAAGCGCGTCCTCGAGAACCGGCCGCCGAGCGTCTGGCTGGTCGCGTTCGGGGAGAGCAGCGTCGACCACGAGATCCTGGTCTGGATCGCCGATCCCGAAGGCGGGGTCGGCAGCGTCCGGTCGGAAGTGCTCAACCGGCTGTGGGTGCTGTTCAAGGAGAACGACATCTCGATCCCGTTCCCGCAGCGGGATCTTCGGATCAAGGAGTTCCCGCCGGCCCCCGATCCGCCGCCGCCTGGAGATTAGGCGTCATCCCGGCGCAGGCCGGGATCCCAGCGAGACTTCCTTGAGCGTTCTTGTCCTGAGATGCCGGCCTTCGCCGGCATGACGTTATAGATTCAGCAGCTTGGCGAGGTCGTCGAGCGCGTCTTTGAGCTCGTCGGCGAGGCGGGCTGCGGCGGCGGGGGAACCCCCGCAGCGGCTCAGCGCCTCGACCCCTGCGGCGGCCCAGGCCGACGTTTCCGCCGTCAGGGCGTCGACCCGCCGCCGGAGGACGGGAAGGGCTTCGCCATAGGCCGCGCCGATCCGCGCCGCTTCGTCAAGGGCCGCATCGACGTCGGCGCGATCCCGGCCGCCGGCGATCCGCTCGACCAGCAGCAGCAGCTGGCGCAGCTGCGCGAGCTGGCGCGGCGCGTCGCCCTGGGGCGCGGCGTGCGGCTGAGGCGCGTGGCGGGTCATGCCCCTGCGTTAATCCGCCCGCCGCTAAGGAAGCGCTAACGAGTTGCCGCCCCGCGCCCGCTCGGGCAGGAGCGGGCAAGAGCGACCACGAGGGAAGATGATGATGAGGAGCGTATTTCTCGCGGCGGCCGCGGCGCTTGCGGCGGCCGCGCCGGCGGCGGCCGAGGTGCCGATCGCCGGCACCGGCCTCACCGTCAGCGGCGAGGCGCAATTGATGTCCGACTACCGCTTCCGCGGCGTCTCGCGCTCCGACGAGGATCCGGCCGGACAGGCGGCGGTGACCGTCAATCACGACAGCGGCTTCTATGCGGGGGTGCGGGCGACGACGCTGAGCGGCCTCGACACTTTCCGGCTGCGCGACCCGAATGTGAGCGATCTCGGCGACGTCGAAGCGGACCTCTATGCCGGCTACAGCCGGGACCTTGGCGGGGGCCTGACCTTCGACGGCGGAATCATGTACTATCTTTTCACCGGAGACAGCGGGCAGGCGGACTATGTGGAGCCCTATGCGTCGCTCTCCTACATGCTGGGGCCGGTCGAGGCGACCGCCGGCGCCAAATATGCGCCGAGCCAGCGCGGCACCGGCGGCGAGGACATGCTCTATTTGTTCGGCGAGCTGGAGGCGGGCATCCCGTTCACGCCGGTGACCCTGCGCGCCCATGCCGGGCGGCAGGATTGGGGCGGCTACGGAAGCTATACGGACTGGTGGATCGGCGGCAGCTATACGCTCGGCCCGGCGGAGCTCGGCCTGCGCTACGTGGATACGAACCTGCCCTCGGTGGCAGGGCAGGATGCCGGGGTGGTGCTGTCGTTGGGGATAGGATTCTGAAAAACTAGCCTCGGCTTCGCTCGGCACCGGTCCTCGACTTCGCTCGGACCGAACGGCCCAGGCGCTCAATCCCTTCGGACAGGCCTTGCCTCGCCCATCCGTTCGCGTCGAGCGAAGTCGAGACGCCGCGCCGAGCGAAGCCGAGGCAACGGAGTGCGCGCGAAGGCTATTGCTGCGGCGTGGTCACCGTCGCTTCGCGGCCGGCGCCGGCGGGGAGCTGGAGGATGGTCTGGACGAGCGCGCCGCGGTCGACGACCGTCGTGCCCGGGTCGGCGGCGACCGAGCGGGCGCCGAGGACGGCGCGGTCGGCATCCGCGCGCTGGAGCAGGTTGCGCTCGGCGTCGCTGCGCGGCGACGGGCCGCCGAACAGGGCCTGCAGCGCCTGGCTGCGCGCATCGGTCGACGGAGCGGGGTCGCCGGGGCGCGGCGGGGTCAGCGAGAAATCGGGCGGGATCACCAGGGGCGCCGATCGGGCCACCGCGAACTCGTCGGGCCGGTCGCGGCCGAGGACGCCTCCCGAGCCGCAGCCGGCGAGGAGGATCGAGGCCGTGGCGGCCAGAGCGACAGAGACGGTACGCATGATCAGGATTCCTTCCGAGGGCTCTTGTCGCGCATCAGGAGGGCGCGGACGAGGAGCAGTAAGACGCCGATGGTAATGCCTGCATCGGCGACATTGAAGACCAAAAACGGCCTCACCTCCCCGAAATGCAGATCGAGGAAGTCGATCACGTAGCCGAACCGCACCCGATCGAGGATGTTGCCGAGCGCCCCGCCGAGGACGAGCGCGAGGCCGATCGTGTCGTCGCGCCGCTTCTCCCGCCACATCCAGGCGAAGACGAACAAGGCGATCGCCGCGGTGAGACCGACCAGCAGCCAGCGCGTCGTCTCGCTGTCGGCGGGGAGAAAGCCCATCGAGACGCCCCGATTCTCCGTCCAGCGCAGATCGAAGAAGGGCAGCAATTGGAGCGTCTCCCGGTCCTGGAGCTGGAGCGGGTGGGTGACGACATATTTGGCGACCTGATCGACGACGAACACGATCCCCGCGACGGCCAGACCGAAGGTGCGATTGCGCCGGATGCGCGCATCGGGGGCGGTCGTGGCCGCGGAAACGTTCGGTTCAGCCATTCAATACCCCCTCGCAGCGTCCGCAAAGATCGCCGTCCTCGCCCACCTCGGGCATGTGACGCCAGCAGCGTCCGCATTTACGCCGGTCGGTGCGTGCGACCTCGACGCCGTTCAGCGGCACGGCCTCCAGCTCGGAGACGATGTAGATTTCGGTCAGCGCCTCGATGTCCATCCCGATCAGGTCGAGCTCGGCCTCGGGAAAGCGGATCTTCGCCTCCAGGCTGGACCCGATCGCCTTCTCGCGCCTGAGCGGCTCGATGCTCTCGGTCACGCGCTCGCGGGAATGGCGGACGAGGTTCCAGCGGTCGCCCAGCGCCTCGTCGGTCCAGGCGGCGTCGATCTCCGGCCATTCGAGCAGGTGGACCGACCCGCGGTCCGGGTAGCGGCTCGCCCAGACCTCTTCCGCCGTGAAGCAGAGGATCGGCGCCAGCCAGCGCACCAGAGCGTGGAAGACCGTGTCGAGCACCGTCCGGTAGGCGCGACGCTTGGCCGAGGACGGCGCGTCGCAATAAAGGCTGTCCTTGCGGATGTCGAAGAAGAAGGCCGAGAGGTCGTCCTGCGCGAAGGCGGCGATCGCGCGGGTGTAGCGGTTATACTCATAGCCTTCGGCGGCAGCGCGCAGCTCTTGGTCGAGCGTCGCCAGCCGGTGCAGCACCCAGCGCTCGAGCTCCGGCATCTCGGCAGGGGGGACACGCTCCTCCTCCGCGAAACCGGCGAGGGCGCCGAGCAGATAGCGGAACGTGTTGCGGAGCTTGCGATAGGCGTCGGTGGTGGTGGCGAGCACCTCCTTGCCGATGCGGACGTCGTCGAAATAGTCGGTCGAGGCGACCCAGAGGCGGAGGATGTCGGCGCCGTTGTCGCGGATGATGGCGAGCGGATCGACGGTATTGCCTTCCGACTTCGACATCTTGCGCATGTTCTGGTCGAGCGCGAAGCCGTGGGTGAGGACCTGCTTGAACGGCGCCCGGCCGCGGGTGCCGCAGCTTTCGAGCAGGGACGACTGGAACCAGCCCCTATGCTGGTCGGAGCCTTCGACATAGATGTCGGCGCGCACGTCCTCGCCGTAGCGCGCCTCGATCACGTAGGCGTGGGTCGACCCCGAATCGAACCACACGTCGAGGATGTCCATGACCGGCTCGTAATCTTCGAGCGTGTAGCCGTTGCCGAGCATCTGCTGGTGGTCGGCGCCGAACCACGCGTCGGCGCCGCCTTCGTGGAAGGCGCGGATGATGCGCGAGTTGACCGCCGGATCCTTCAGATAGTCGCCGGTCTTCCGGTTCACGTAGAGCGCGATCGGCACGCCCCAGGCGCGCTGGCGGCTGATCACCCAGTCGGGGCGGCCTTCGACCATTGCGCGGATGCGGTTCTTCGATTTCTCCGGCACCCAGCGCGTCTCGTCGATCGCCGCGAGGGCGGTGGCTCTTAGCCCCTCCCCCTTGTGGGGAGGGGTTGGGGTGGGGGTGCGCTCCTCCGGAGCGCGCGACTGCTGCGCAGTCGCACCCCCCTCCCTACCCTCCCCCACAAGGGGGGAGGAATCCCGAGCGTCCATCGGGATGAACCATTGGGGGGTGCAGCGGTAGATGATCCGCGCCTTGGAGCGCCAGGAATGCGGATAGCTGTGGCGGAAGTCCTGGCTCGCCGAAAGCAGGGCTCCGGCCTCGCGCAGGTCCGCGCAGATCGGGCCTTCGGGGGCGTTGAACTTCTGGTTGATGACGCTGCCCTGGCCGCCGAGCCACTCCCAGTCCTGCCGATAGAAGCCACCATCGTCGACCGCGAACACCGGATCGATCCCGGCCGCTTTGCAGACAAGGAAATCCTCCTCGCCATGGTCCGGCGCCATGTGGACGAGGCCCGTGCCGGCCTCGGTGGTCACGTGGTCGCCGGGAAGGAACGGGCGGGGCCTGGCGAAAAAGCCGCCAAGTCGATGCATCGGATGCCGCGCGATTGCGCCTGCGAGTTCGGCGCCACGGATGAGGGGAGCATCGGCTCCCACGATTCCGGTCCGGCGCTGAAAGTCCCCGACCAACGGCGCCGCAATCAGGTAAGAAGCCGCCGACCCGGCTTCAGCGATGATCGCGTACTCAATGTCCGGCCCAAAAGCGATCGCCTGATTCACCGGGATGGTCCAAGGCGTTGTGGTCCAGACTACCGCGCGCAGGTTTGCGCTCCCGAGCCTGCGGATCAGGTCCAACAGCGCGGGACAGTTGGGAGCATGGGCGATCTCGAATGCGACGTCGATCTGGGTCGAGGTTACGTCTTCATATTCGACCTCGGCCTCGGCCAAGGCGGTCTTCTCGACCGGGGACCACATGACCGGCTTGGCGCCGCGGTAGAGCCGGCCGCTCTCGGCGAACTTCAGGAGCTCCTCGACGATCTTCGCCTCGGCCTCGAACTTCATGGTGAGATAGGGATCGTCCCACTCGCCCATCACGCCGAGGCGCTGGAACTGCTCGGCCTGCACCTGGACCCATTGCTCGGCATAGGCCCGGCATTCGGCGCGGAATTCGCGCGGCGGGACTTCGTCCTTGTCGCGCTTCTTCTTGCGATATTGCTCCTCGATCTTCCATTCGATCGGGAGGCCGTGGCAATCCCAGCCGGGCACGTAGGGCGCGTCGTAGCCGCGAAGGCTCGCCATCCGGACGACCATGTCCTTCAGGATCTTGTTCATCGCGTGGCCCATGTGGATGTCGCCGTTGGCGTAAGGCGGGCCGTCGTGGAGGATGAAGCGCTCGCGCCCGGCGCGGGCCTCGCGCAGCTGCCGGTAGAGGCCGGTCTCGGCCCAGCGCGCGAGGATCGCCGGCTCCCTGGCCGCGAGGCCTGCCTTCATCGGGAAATCGGTCTTCGGCAGGAAGACCGTGTCGCGGTAATCTTGTTTGTCGGACATGGAGCGGCGCACTTAGCCGGGGAGGCCGGAATAAGGAACCCGCTTGCTGCGCCGCAACGCGTTAGAAGTCCTTAACGGGTGCTGCGCCATCGTCGGGCCGTACGCGCGGGGGTGCCTGATGAAGAATCTGCTGTTGGCGGTGGTGGGAGTCGGGGTCGGCGGCGCCGCCTGGTTCGGCTCGGACTCGCCTGATTTCGATCAGGTCGTGAGCAAGAGCCCGGCCCAGGCCTATGCCGCTTTCTCGGCGCTTGCCCAGGAAGGCACGATCGAGGTTCCGGAAGGGCCTGCAGGCGACCGGAAGGTGACGATCCGCGTCGAAAAGGAGCTCGGGGAATCGATCCGCTACGAGATCCTGTTCGACGACCGTCCGGTGGTCACCGTCGATCTTGGCTTCGCTGCCGCCGGAGAAGGCGAGGGACGGACGCGCCTGACCGCCGAGCTCGACATCGACGCCTATGAGCTCGGCTCCGCGGTCGAGATGGAGGGCGGCGAAGCTCTGGTCATGGTGCCGGAATTTCTCATCGACATGCAGTTCGCCGAGTTTATGCGCGATATGGTCGAAGATCTCGAAGCCGGCCGCTCCCTCCCCCCGCTGACCCTGGACGGCGCCCGCGTTCGGGCGCGGGAAGGCGATGAGGCCGAGCGCCACGCCGACGCGGAGCGCGGGCGGCGGGCGGCCTCCCGGCCGATGGTTCGGCCCGAGCCGATGATGCGCCCCGAGCCGATGGTCGACCCGGAGCGCGCCGCGCGCGGCCACCGCAACGGGACCGCCGACGGTCGATGGGGAACCTCCACGCCCTAGGCGGCGGGACTTGGCGGGCGGCTCGTACGATTGCTAGCGGGCGAGGGCGCGGCCGGCGCGGGGCATGTCCTCGATCAGCAGATAGCCGCGATAGCCGATCGGCACTTCGCCGAGCTGCTCCGGGCGGGTGAGGCCGCGCAGGGTCCCGTCCGCCTCGATCGCCTCGACCATCACGGCCCGGCCGCCGGTGCCCGCAAGGCGCTTCAGGAATCGATAGGGCCAGCCCCAGAGCGTCCAGTTGGCGCCGGGCGTCAGGACCAAAGCGGCCCCGCGGCAGCCTTCGGGCACGATGCCGAGCCAGCCGGTGCGGCGATAGCCGGCGAGGCAGCGTTCGGCGTCTCCCGGACTCGATACGAAAGCGCGCGGCGCGAGCGTCCGCATCCGCGCCGCCACCGGCTCGGCGGCGAGGAAGACGAAGCTGTCGCCGATCTCGGTGCGCGCGGTCCGGAACTCGGCGGCGAGGGCGTCGGCGGCGGCGGGGTCGGCGCCGTGGACGACGAACAGGATCGGCGTCTGCCTGATCTCGTAGAGGATGTCGGCAACGCTCGGGATCAGGCCGACGCCGCGGCCCCGCATCGGGAAGGTGGCGCCGGCGTCGGCGGTGTAGCGAAAGCCGGCGTCGAGGCGGCGCAGCGCCTCGAAGGTGGTCTCGGCGACTCGCCCGCTGCCGTCGGTGCGGCAGTCGAGCGTCTCGTCGCGAAACGCGACCATGCGGCCGTCGGCGGTGCGGCGGACGTCGACCGCGACCGCGTTGCCGCCGAGATTGCGAACCTGGCGCAGCGCCGGGACCGTATTCTCGATGAAATTCGCCTCGGGCGGCAGGATCTGCGCGCCCGCGCACGGCCCGGAGGCACCGGGGCGCGGCGCCTGCGTGATGCCGCGGTTGGCGACGACGATCAGGCGACCGGGCGGCGTTCCGGCGATCCAGGAAGCGTTGAACAGCGACAGGCCGACCGCGACCGCGGCGAGCAGGATGAGGAGGATGCGGCCGGCCCTCATGCGGGGAGCCTCCGGCGCGCTTCCTCGCAGTCGGCGGCCATCTGCGCCTTCAGCGCCTCGAGATCGTCGAAGCGCGCCTCGTCGCGGAGGAACGAGACCAGTTCTACCTCGACGGTCTGGCCGTAAAGGTCGCCGTCGAAATCGAAGAAAAAGGGCTCGAGCAGCTCCTTCGGGGGGTCGAAGGTGGGGCGGGTGCCGAGGTTCGCCGCGCCGTCCAGGATCCTGCCGTCGGCGAGGCGGCCGCGGACGGCATAGACGCCGAAGCGCGGGCGCAGATAATTGGCCAAAGCGATGTTGGCGGTCGGGTAGCCGAGCGTCCGGCCGCGCTTGTCGCCATGCTCGACGACGCCTTCGATCGCGAAATTGCGGGTGAGCAGCTTCGCCGCCGCCTCGCAGTCGCCGGCCTGCAACGCCTCGCGGACCCGGCTCGACGAGACCGGTTCGCCGTCCAGGATCACCGGCGCGACGGCGTCGACCGACATCTGGTTGGCGCGGCCGAGGAACATCAGCAGCTCGACGTCTCCGCCGCGGCCCTTGCCGAAGGTGAAGTCCTCGCCGGTGACCACGCCCGCGGCGCCGATCCGGGAAGCGATGTAATCGGTGACGAAATCGGGTGCGGTGACCGAAGCGAGATCGGCGTCGAACCGGAAGACGAGCATCGCGTCGGCGCCGGCGGCGTCGAACAGCCGCTCGCGCTGATCGAGGGTGGTGAGCCGGAAGGGCGGCACTTCGGGCTTGAAGAAGCGCACCGGATGCGGATCGAAGGTCGCGACCAGCACCGGGCGACCCTCCGCGGCGGCGCGATGAACCGCACGGGCCACCACCGCCTGGTGCCCCTTGTGAAATCCGTCGAAATTGCCGAGCGCGACGATGCCCCCGCGAAGCCGCTCCGGAACCGCCGAGCTCCCGTCCAGGCGCTCCATGGGCGGGCTATAGGAGAGGCGGTGCGGAGCGACAATGGCGGGCGCAAGGCAGTCCCAGAAGGTCATCCCGGCGGAGGCCGGGATCCCGGGGGGTGAAAGGCGACGAGTTTGTGGAGCGCTGCTTCTGCCGCCGCGGTTTTCACCCCGTGAGATCCCGGCCTTCGCCGGGATGACGTGCATGGCACAGGTCCCGGGCGGTCAGACGCGAAGCAAAGTGACGAAGCTGAAGGCGGGGCGGCCTTCTTCGGACGGATGGTCGGCGCGCGCGGCTTCGCGCCAGCGAGTTGGATCGAAAGGCGGGAGGAACGTGTCCCCCTCAATGTCGCCATGCACCTCCGTCAGCTCGACGGCGTCGGCGAGCGGCTCGAACAGGCGAAAGATCTCGGCGCCGCCGATCACGCTGACCGGGCCCGTGCCGGCCAGGCCGAGCGCCTGCTCGGGCGAATGAGCGACCTCGGCGCCTTCGGCCCGCCAGGCGCGGTCGCGGGTGACGACGATGTGGCGGCGGCCGGGAAGGAGTTTGGGCAGGCTTTCGAAGGTGCGGCGGCCCATGATCATCGCCGACCCCATCGTCACGGCCTTGAAATGCTTGAGGTCGGGAGGGAGGTGCCAGGGCAGGGCGCCGTCCCTGCCGATCGCGCCGTTCGCGGCGCGGGCGACGACGAGTGTGATTTCGGGACGGTCGCCGGACATGGACGGACCCTAGCCCGCTTTTCGCCGGCGGCCTATCCGGCGGCGCTTGCGGACCCGCCTCAGGCCTGTAGAACCGGGGGTTCGGAGGGCTTTTTCGTGGCGACCGCCAAAGCGAGCTCCACACAGGAATACGGCCCCGCAGCGGGGTCGCGGAACGAATCCGTCCGCGGGGCCGCCGCCGAGCCCGCGCGGGCACTGCCCAACGGCTTCTCGGTCGATCTCGAAGACGCGGGGACCCTGCTCTGGCAGCGGATCAGCGGCGAATGGACGGCGCCCGGGGAGGCCCTCGACCGGCAGGTGGAGTGGCTGCTCGAAACCCTGGCGGCGTCCGGCGCCTGCGGCACCTTCTTCGCCGTCGCCGATCTCGCGCGGCACCGCCCCGCATTGATTCGCCGCATCGTGGCGGCCGGGCACGAGATCGGCTGCCACGGCCTGTTTCACGACCATTTGGCCGGGCGCAGCGAGGCCGCCTTCCGCGGCGACGTCCGCGAAGCCCGCGCCATACTCGAGGATGCCTCCGGTTGTGCGATCGAGGGCTATCGCGCGCCGTTCTTCTCGCTTGTGCGGGGGATGGAGTGGGCTCACCGGGTGCTGGCGGAGGAGGGCTATCGCTACGACGCGAGCGCGGTCGGCGCCGACCCGGGACTCCCGCGGCGCCTGCCGAGCGGCCTTTGGGAGGCGCCGCTGAGCGCGGTGCGCTGGTGGGGCCGCTCCTGGCCGTGCGGAGGGGCCTGGCTGGCGGCGCTTCCGGCCGCCGCCCCCGCCTGCCCGCCGGGCGGGGGGACCGTATTCTACATGCATCCCTACAATGTCGGCTGGAACCGGCTCGGACGCACGGGGCCGCGCAGCGTGCGGGCGACGTGGCTGCGCTGGCGGCACGAACAGGTTCACAATCTTCTCGCTTCCCGTTTCCGTGCCCGGCTGGCCGAGTTGCTCGCCGGAGGGCGCTGGCGGCCGATCGCGCATCTGGTGTCGCTTGCAGAATCTCGCTGACTATTTCGACGCCACGGCGGACGGGCTCGCAAGGCTCTACGACGGCGACGGCCTGTTCAGCCGCTCGCTCGACCGCGCCGCGCGAGGCGCGCTGTTCGAATATCGCGACCTGCTGCTCGCCGAGTGCGGCGACGTTCGCGGCCTCAGCGTGCTCGACGTCGGCTGCGGCCCGGGCTTCCACCTCGAGGCCCTCGCCGCGCGCGGCGCCTCGGTGACGGGGGTGGACCTGTCCCCCGCGATGGTCGCTTCGGCTCGCGCGCGCCTCCAGGGCGCCGGCCTCGCGGCCACCTTGATCCAGGGGGACGCGCGGACCATGCCGCTCGGCCGCCACGACATCGTCATCGCGATCGGCCTGTTCGACTATGTCGACCGCCCGGCGGATTTCATGCGCATCCTCGCCGCGGCCGCGCGCGCCCGGGTGATCGCGACCTTTCCGACGGCCTCGCCGGTCTGGACCAGGGTCCGCCGATGGCGCTACCGACGGCGGGGCATAAAGCTCAGATTCTACGAGCCGGGCGAGGTCGCGGTACTTGTTGCCGGCGCCGGCCTGAAGCTGCGCAGGATCGAGACGGTGAAGAAATCGGGAGGCGGGCTGTTCGTGGCCGCCGACGTCGCGGAGAGCAGAGGGAAGGACGCCGGGCCATGAAAGTCTGCCTCATCCAGGTGCCCCCGGCGTCGGAGTTCGACCGGCACTGGGCGCGCTTCCCGGTCCTCGGCCTCGCCTATCTCGCCGCCGCCGTGCGCGCGGCGGGGCACGAGGTCATCCTGCTCGACGGCAAGCTCGACATGCTTTCGGCGGACGAGATCTGCGACCGCGCGGTCGCCGCGGGGGCGGATATCGTCGGGCTGACCTGCATGACCGTCGAGTTCCCGATGGTGGTGCGAATCGCCTCGCGCATCCGCGCGCGCTCGGCCGTGCCGATCGTCGTCGGCGGCGCCCACGTCAACGCGGTCAAGCAGCAGGCGCTGGAGGAATGTGCCGCGATCGACTTCGCCTGCGTCGGCGAGGGCGAATATGCGCTCAACGAGCTGATCGCCGCGATCGGCGGCGAGGGTGCGCTGGAGGAGATCACCGGCCTGTGCTGGCGGCGCGGGGGCGAGATCGTGGTCAATCCGACGCGGCCCTATCCCAAGGATTACGACCTGCTGCCCTTCCCGGCCTGGGACATGTTCAAGGTGAGCACCCAGATCCCGGTGCTGACCCATCGCGGCTGCCCCTATCGCTGCACCTTCTGCGGCCACAATTCGGGCTTCAAGACGCGCTTCCGCTCGGTCGGGAACGTGGTCGCCGAGCTGCGCTACGCGGTGGAGACGTTCAAGCCGGAGGTGATCCGCTTCGAGGACGAGACGTTCGGGCTCGATCTCAAGCGGACCAAGGAGATCATCGCCGGGATCATCGAGCACAAGCTGCACCGCAAGGTCACCTTCTCGGCCCAGACGCGGGTCGACCGGGTCGACGCCGAGTTCATGAAGCTGCTGCGCGAGGCGAATTTCGAGACGCTGGAACTCGGTGTCGAATCCGGCAATCCGGACGTGCTGAAATCGATCAAAAAGGGGATCACGCTGGACCAGGTCGACCGGGCGGTGAAGCTCGCCAAGGCCGAGAATCTGTCGGTCTGGTGCAAGTTCATCCTCGGCCATCCCAACGAGACCCGCTCCACCATCCGCGACACGATCCGCTACATCGCGCGGCTCAATCCCCAGCGCCTTTCGGTCTCGATCATGACTCCCTTCCCGGGCACGCCGATCCACGAAATGGCCGTTCGCGGCGAGGGCGGCTACCGGCTGCTTTCGACCGACTGGAAGGATTTCGACAAATATTCGACCGGCGCGCTGGAGCTGGACGGCCTGCCCTTGTGGCGGCTCAAAATGTACCAGATCCTCTGCTACCTCATGCTCTACCTGAGAAACGGACGGGTGCGGGAGCTGTTCGGCCTGGTGCGCGAGCACCGGGTAATGGCCTTCTCGATGCTCGGCGGCGCGTTCAAGGCGCTGGGCGAGCGCCTGTTCTCGCGCCGGCCGCGGCCGCTGCCGATCACCGAGGTCGCGGCGGAATAATCGTCGCCCTCAGATCGCGACCGGCGCGGCGATGTGCGGGTCGGGCGCGTAGCCGGTCACTTCGAAATCCTCATATTCGTACTGATCGATAGCCGGCGGCCGGCGTTTGATGGTCAGCGTGGGCAGCGGCTTGGGGTCTCGCCCGAGCTGCAGCCGGGCCTGGTCGAGATGGTTCGAGTAAAGGTGGCAGTCGCCGCCCGTCCAGACGAACGTGCCCGGCTCCAGATCGCATTGCTGGGCGAGCATGTGGGTGAGGAGGGCGTAGCTTGCGATGTTGAACGGCACGCCCAGGAAGACGTCGGCGCTGCGCTGGTAGAGCTGGAGGTGGAGCTTGCCGCCGGCGACCTGGGTCTGGAACAGGCAGTGGCACGGCGCCAGCGCCATCTTCGGATTGTCGGCCGGGTTCCACGCGCTGACGATCTGCCGCCGCGACGCCGGATCGCGCCGGATCAGGTCCATCAGCTGCGCGATCTGGTCGATATGGACGCCGCCCGGCCCCTCCCAGTCGCGCCATTGCTTGCCGTAGACAGGGCCGAGATCGCCATCCTCCTTCGCCCATTCGTCCCAGATGCTGACCCGTCGCTCCTGCAGCCACTTCACATTGGTATCGCCGCGCAGGAACCACAGCAGTTCGATGATGATCGAGCGCAAATGCAGCTTCTTGGTCGTGATCAGCGGGAAGCCCTTCGACAGGTCGAACCGCATCTGGTGCCCGAACACGCTGAGCGTGCCGACGCCGGTGCGGTCCTGCTGCTCGACTCCCTCGTCGAGGATGCGGCGGAGGAGGTCGTGGTAAGCCTGCATGCGCACTTCCTACGGGCGGTGTGAACGGAAGAAAAGAACCACCCCCAGCCCCTCCACGAAATCGTGGAGGGGAGCCGGCGCGTGACTCCCCTCCAGCATTTGCTGGAGGGGCCGGGGCTGGCCCTTCCTGCTTCTTCTTCTTACACGCGAGCCGAGAAAAGGAGCGTTGGATGGCACAAGCTTATATCGTGGCGGCGGTGCGGACCGCGGGCGGGCGCAAGGGTGGGCGGCTCGCCGGCTGGCACCCGGCGGACCTCGCCGCGCAGGTGCTGGACGCTGCGGTGGAGCGCAGCGGCGTCGACCCGGCTGCGGTGGACGACGTCATCATGGGCTGCGTGGGGCAAGCGGGCGAGCAATCCGCCCATGTCGGCCGCAATGCCGTGCTCGCCTCCAGGCTGCCGCAATCGGTGCCGGCGGTGACGATCGATCGCCAGTGCGGCTCTTCGCAGCAGTCGATCCACTTCGCCGCGCAGGCGGTGATGAGCGGCACCCAGGATCTGGTGATCGCGGCCGGCGTCGAATCGATGACCCGGGTGCCGATGGGGCTCCCGACCATGCTGCCGATGAAGGAGGGCCTTGGCGGGCCGTGGCCCAAGAGCGTGCAGGACCGGTTCGGCGTCGCGATGTTCAGCCAGTTCGTCGGCGCCGAGATGATCGCCCGCAAGTACGGCCACAGCCGCGAGCAGCTCGACGCCTTCGCGCTGCGCAGCCATGAGCGGGCGATTGCGGCGACGCAGCGCGGCGACTTCGCCGACGAGATCGTGGCGGTGCCGGTGGAGGGGCCGGACGGACGGTCCGAGCCGCACCGGGTGGACGAGGGCATCCGCTTCGACGCGACGCTGGAGGGCATATCCTCGGTCAAGCTGCTCTCCGCGGAGGGCGTGATCTCCGCCGCCAGCGCCAGCCAGATTTGCGACGGCGCGAGTGCGGTGATGATCGCGTCGGAAGCCGCGGTGAAGGCGCACGGCCTGGCGCCGCTGGCGCGCATCCACAATCTGACGGTCACCGCGGGCGATCCGGTGGTGATGCTCGAAGAGCCGCTGTTCGCCACCGACCGCGCGCTGGCACGCTCCGGCATGCGGATCGGCGACATCGACCTCTATGAGGTGAACGAGGCGTTCGCGCCCGTGCCCCTCGCCTGGCTGGAGCATATAGGCGCGGACCCGGAGCGGCTGAACGTGAACGGCGGTGCGATCGCGCTCGGCCACCCGCTCGGTGCTTCGGGCGCCAAGCTGATGGCGACCTTGGTCCACGCGCTGCGCCGGCGGGGCGGGCGCTACGGGCTCCAGACCATGTGCGAAGGCGGCGGCATCGCCAATGTCACCATCGTGGAGCGGCTTTAGACCTCCGCCGCCTCGGCCATCTCGACCTCCGCCAGCCGCCCGCCGTTGCGCAGCGGGTCGGCGAAGCGGGGGTTGGCGAGCAGCTGCTTGCGATAATGGCGGCCGAGCGCGGCGATCAGCCGGCCCTCGCGGCCGAGCAGCTGGTCGAAATGGCGCATCATCAGCGAATTGGGCCACGACTTGGACCGGATAGAGTGGATGTGCGCCAGCGCCTCGTCCTCGTCGAGATCGGGGTGCGCCTGCAGCAGTAAGGCGGTCGCCGCGGCGGTCGAGCGCGAGATGCCCATGTGGCAGTGGACCAGCAGGTGAGCGGGGTCGCCATCCGGCAGGGTGCGGCCGAAATCGAGCACCTCTTGCATGTCCGCCCGCTGGGGCCGGATGTAATCGGGGTGGTCCAGGATCACGTCGTGGAAGCGCAAGGTGAGCCGGTGCCGGGGCGGATCGTAGCCGAACAAGGGCGGCTCGCTCGCTTCCGGGTCGAGGATCGACAGCAGGTGCGTGACGCCGGCCGCGCGATGATCGTCGAGCTCGCTGAGCCCGCAGATCGTCTGTTTCACCTGCCAGCTGATCATCGCCGCCGCCGCCTCACCGTCCGCCATCCGTGCCCGGTAGCAAAGCCGGGGCCGCGGCAACAGGTGCCCCGCGGCAAGGCCGCCCGCTGCGCTCTTACGGCGGGGCGCCGCGGGCGCGCGGTGAACATGGGTGGAAATTCCCCGATTTTTCCGTTATGTGGGGCGCGTTCGGCTGCGGGAGTATCGCGCGCCGGGCCGCCGGGCGCGGTCCGGAAGGCTTGGGACAGTTCCTGATCGAGGGCAGGTGGCGAAGGGGCGAGTGGCTCTGGCTGGTTCACCTGCTATGGTCATATCAGTGTCACACAGGTCCGATTCGAAGCGTCACAATTCGTGGCGATAGGCTGGATAAGCGAGGCGCGGGAGGCGCGGTGATGAACTCACGGACGCGGTTGGGCGACATACCGGCAACCGGGCTGGGCAGGGTCCGCAAGACCTTTGCGAAGCGCGAGCCGGGCTTCGGCCCGTCGGGCACCCCCCGGCGCAGCTATCGCACCATCTGGATCTCCGACGTCCATCTCGGCACGCGCGGCTGCAACGACCGCATGCTGATCGATTTCCTCGACCATGTGGACAGCGAATATCTCTATCTGGTCGGCGACATCATCGACGGCTGGCGGATGAAGAAGCGCTTCTATTGGCCAGAGCGCCACAATGCGATCGTGCGCCGCGTGATGAAGCGCGCCAAGCGCGGCACCCAGGTCATCTACATCCCCGGCAATCACGACGAGATGTTCCGCCAGTTCGCCGGCATGAATTTCGGCGGCGTCGAGATCCGCTCGCGCGCAACCCACACCACCGCCGACGGCCGCAAGCTGCTGGTCGTGCACGGCGACGAATTCGACGCGGTGGTGCTCGCGCACCGCTGGCTCGCCTTCCTGGGCGACTGGGCATATCGCACGCTGATGCAGCTCAACGTGTTCGTGAACGTCGTCCGGCGCACGATGGGCCTCGAATATTGGTCGCTGTCCAAGCACGCCAAGCACAAGGTGAAGGGCGCCGTCTCCGTCATCTCGCGCTTCGAGGAAGCGGTGGCGCATGAGGCCAAGAATGTGGGCGCGGACGGGGTGGTGTGCGGCCACATCCACACCGCCGAGATCCGCGATTTCGACGGCACCATCTATTATAATGACGGCGACTGGGTCGAAGGCTGCAACGCGCTGGTCGAGCATATGGACGGCACGATGGAGCTCCTCCACTGGCCCGACGAGATCAAGAAGCGCAACACTGCCGGCGCCGACATGATGGTGGCGGCCTAGATTTTCCCTCTCCCCTTCAGGGGAGAGGGTGGCTGAGCGGAGCGAAGCCGGGAGAGGGGAAGTCGACTCCCCCTCTCCGGCTGCTCCGCAGCCTGCCTCTCCCCTGAAGGGGAGAGGCCTGGAAAAGGGCGCCCATGAAAATCCTCATCGTCACGGACGCCTGGTCGCCGCAGGTCAACGGCGTCGTGCGCACGCTCCAGTCGGTGCGCGCCGAGCTCGAGAAGATGGGCCACCACGTCGCCGTCATCTCGCCGGACCAGTTCCGTTCGATCCCGTGCCCCACTTACCCTGAGATCCGCCTGGCCTTCACCGCCAGCGTCGGCCGCCGCATCAGCGATGCGCAAGTGGACGCGATCCACATCGCCACCGAAGGCCCGCTGGGCCTCGCCGCCCGCCGCTATTGCCTGAAGCACAAGCTGCCCTTCACGACCGCCTATCACACGCAATTTCCGGAATATGTGTCGAAGCGCACCAGGCTGCCGGCCCGCTGGTTCTGGCGCTACATCCGCTGGTTCCACGCCGCGTCGAAGGCGGTGATGGTGTCCACGCCGACCGTCGAGCGCCAGCTCCACGCCAACGGCATCCCCCACACCCGCCACTGGGGGCGCGGCGTCGACCTGTCCGCCTTCACCGCCGCCGGGCCGCGCCACCCCCGGTTCGCAGGGCTGGAGCACCCGATCCAGCTCTATGTCGGGCGCGTGGCGGTCGAGAAGAATATCGAAGCGTTCCTCCACTGCCGCCACCCGGGGACCAAGGTGGTGGTCGGGGACGGGCCGGGGCTGGAGGGGCTCAGGGCCCGCTTCCCGGACATCCACTTCCTCGGCAAGCTGATCGGCGACGATCTCTCCAGCGCCTATCGCAGCGCCGACGTGTTCGTATTCCCCAGCCGCACCGACACGTTCGGCCTGGTGCTGATCGAGGCGCTGGCGACCGGCACCCCGGTGGCCGCCTATCCGGTCCAGGGCCCGATCGACGTGCTCACCGATGAGGTGGGCGCGATGGACGAGGACCTCGACCGCGCCATCGCCCGCGCGCTGACCCGCGACCGCGCGGCCTGCCTGGAATATGCCAGCCACTTCGGCTGGGGCGAAAGCGCCCGCCAATTCCTGGAAGGCCTGGTCCCGATCCGCCGGCCTGCGCCGTCCGCAACGGAAGCCGCTTTGCGGGTCAGCGCTGCGGCGGGTGAGAAATAGGATTGCATCTGTCATCATGCGGGGAAGATGATTCGCGCGAAATTCGAACAGCGACAAAGCCGTCCGCAAATGCACCGGACCTTCGTCTCCAAGGGGGCAGGACTTTCAGGCGCTTTCGCGCGAAACTGTCGCTGTTCGGCCTTTGACGTTGCGCTTGGCTGGCGACGCTCCTACACTCCTCCCACACAAGCGGCCGCTCCCGATGGGGCGGCCCTTATCATTTCTAGCACTCATTTTTTTTTGAAGGGATGATCGAGATGGCCCAGCCGCTCATGCCCCACGCGACCGCCAGCTGGCTGGTCGAGAATACCGCGCTCACCTTCGTCCAGATCGCCGAGTTTTGCGGCCTGCACATCCTGGAGGTCCAGGCGATCGCCGACGATACCGCCGCGACCAAGCTGACCGGGCGCGATCCGCTCCGCTCCGGCGAGCTGACCCAGGAGGAGATCGACCGCGGCCAGGCCGATCCCAATTACAAGCTCAAGATCCAGCGCGAGCCGGACAAGGCGGTGCGCACCAAGGGCCCGCGCTACACGCCGGTCTCCAAGCGGCAGGACAAGCCCGACGGCGTCGCCTGGCTGATCCGCAACCATCCCGAGCTGACCGACGGCGCGATCGGCAAGCTGATCGGCACCACCCGCACCACCATCCAGGCGCTGCGCGACCGCTCGCATTGGAATTACGCCAATATCCAGCCCAAGGACCCGGTGACGCTCGGCCTGACGACCCAGCGCGAGCTGGACGCGGCGGTCGCCCGCGCCGCCAAGCTCGCCGGTCTCGAACCCGCGCCGATCGACCCGCACATCGAGAGCGAGCGCGAGGCGCTGATCTCCGAATTGCGCACGCAGCGCGACACCGCCGCGCGCGAGGCCGAGGCCGCGCAGAATGCCGAACAGGAGCCGTGGGGCGGCGGTGACGCGGGCACCGTCCGCAGCGAGGCCGACCAGCTGTTCCGCCGCTGAGGTGGCGCAAGGGGAGGGGGCGCATGCCCCCGACGCGTCGCTGGCTGGGCTGGAGCAGGACCATTTCGAGCTCGACCCGGCCGCCGAGCCGACGTCCCACCGCGGGCTGACCTATCCGCTCGGCCGCCGCGTGCCCGGCGCTGCCGAGCTCGTCGAGATCGCCCCCGGCATCGGCTGGGCGCGGCTGCCCGTGCCGGGGTCGCTCAACCACATCAACGTCTGGGCGCTGGAGGATGGCGACGGGGTCGCGCTGGTCGACACCGGGCTCGACATCCCGCCGGCGCGCGAGGCGTGGGAGGCGCTATTCGCGGGCGCGCTGGGGGGGCGCGCGGTGACCCGGGTGATCGTCACCCATTTCCACCCCGACCATATCGGCCTGGCCGGCTGGCTGTGCGAGCGGTTCGGCGTACGGCTGTGGATGACGCGCGGCGAATGGCTGTTCGCGCGCATGCTCACCCTCGACGTCCGCAATCAACCGCCTGCCGAAGCTTCCGCCTACCAGCGCGGCGCCGGCTGGAGCGATGAGCGGATCGCCGCCGAAGCGCAGAAAGGCTGGGGCCGCTTCGCTTCCGTGGTCAGCCCGGTGCCGCTCAGCATGAAGCGGATGGAGGATGGCGACCCCATCCCTATCGGCACGCGCACTTTCCGCGTCGTGGTCGGCAGCGGCCATTCGCCCGAACATGCCTGCCTGGTCGATGAGGAGGGCGGCGTGATGATCGCCGGCGACCAGGTGCTGCCGCGCATCACCTCCAACGTGTCGCTCTCGCTCAGCGAGCCGGAAGGCGACCCGCTCGGCGAGTGGCTCGCCAGCATCGCCAGGCTGCGCGCGCTGCCCGAGCACCTGCTGGTGCTCCCGGCGCACGGGCAGCCCTTTACCGGCCTCCACACCCGCCTCGACGCGCTGGCGGACGGCCACGCCCGCCTGCTCGATGCGCTCCACCGCCACCTTGCGGAGCCGCGCCGTGCCGTCGACTGCTTCCGGATCCTGTTCGGCCGCGCCATCGACGACAGCGTCTACGGCCTCGCCACCGGCGAAGCGCTCGCCCACCTGCGCCATTTGGAGGTGCAGGGCCGCGCCGCCCGCGAGGTGCGGGAGGGTGTCCACTGGTTCAGCGCAGCCTGATCGACTCGCCTGCCTCCGCTTGACCCCCGGACGGCCCCCCGCCAATGCTGCGGCGACATGCCCGACGCCGCACCGCCCCCTGAATCGCCCATCGCCGACCTCTCGTTCGAAGCGGCGCTGCGCCGTTTGGAGGACATCGTGCGCAAGCTCGAGGCCGGCGACACGCCGCTCGACCAGGCGATCGACCTCTATGCCGAGGGCGACCGGTTGAAGCAGCAATGCGAGAAACGGCTCGCCGACGCGCAGGCCCGGATCGAGAAGATCCAGCTGGGCCGCGACGGCGCGCCGGCCGGCGCGGTGCCCTTTGGCGACCGCTAAAGCGGTGGACGCAGCCTCGCCCCGGCTGCAGCAGGCGCAAGGCGAGATCGCCGCGGCGATCGACCGCAGCTTCGAGGCGCTGCTTTCGGGCCCGTCAGACAGTCGCGACCGGCTGTTCGAAGCGATGCGCTACGCGGCAATCGGCGGCGGCAAGCGCCTGCGCCCGCTGCTGGTGGTGGCCGGCTGCCGGCTGTTCGACGTCGATCCGGACCGGGCGCTGCGGGCCGGCCTCGCCGTCGAGTGCATCCACGTCTACTCGCTGATCCACGACGACCTGCCGTGCATGGACGATGACGATCTGCGGCGCGGCAAGCCCACCGTCCACCGCGCCTTCGACGAATCCACGGCAATCCTGGCCGGCGATTCGCTCCACGCGCTGGCCTTCGAGGTCCTGGCCGATGAGGCGACGCACGAGGATCCGTTCGCGCGCGCCGAGCTGATCGCGGAGCTGGCCCGCGCCGCCGGCCCCGGGGGCATGGCTGGTGGGCAGATGATGGATCTGATGGCGCAGGAGCGCGATCTGGATCTCGCCACCGTCACTCGGCTCCAGCAATTGAAGACCGGCGCCCTGATCGGCTGGTGCCTGGAGGCGGCCGCGATCATGGGGCGTGTCGCTCCGGAAGGGCGCACGAGCCTGCGCGGCTATGCCCGCGACCTTGGCCTGGCCTTCCAGATCGCCGACGACCTGCTCGACGCGGAGGGCGAGGAGGCCAAGACCGGCAAGCGCGTGGGCAAGGACGGCGCGGCCGGCAAGCAGACCTTCGTTTCGCTGCTCGGCGTGGAGCGCGCGCGGCGACAGGCCGGCATGCTGGTCGACCAGGCGATCGAGCACCTCCATTCCCATGGCGAGGAAGCCGACCTGCTGCGCGATATCGCCCGCTTCGCCGTCGCGCGCGACCATTGACGATGGAAAGGCGGGGGATGATCCGGACCGGCGTTTACCCAGGCAGCTTCGATCCGGTCACGCGCGGCCACATGGACATCATCCGCCGCGCCGCGCACCTGGTGGACCGGCTGGTGATCGGGGTCACGACCAACCCGTCGAAATCGCCCATGTTCACCTTGGACGAGCGGCTGGCGATGGTGCGGCGGGAGACGGACGGCATCTGCGCCGAGCTCGGCATCTCCTGCGAAATGGACGTGGTGTCGTTCGATGCGCTGCTGATGCACTTTGCCGAGCGGGAAGGGGCCACCATCATCATCCGCGGCCTGCGCGCCGTCGCGGACTTCGAATACGAATATCAGATGGCCGGCATGAACCAGCAGCTGAACGACGCGATCGAGACCGTCTTCCTGATGGCCGACGTGTCGCTGCAGCCGATCGCCTCGCGGCTGGTGAAGGAGATCGCCATCTATGGCGGCGACATCTCGCCCTTTGTCAGTCCGACCGTGGCGGAGCAGGTGCGCGAGCGTGTCGAACGGATTGGACGCAAGGGCGGGTGACGCACCCGGTTGAGCCGCGGCCCATGTCGCTGTAAGATAGCGCTTTCCGGAAAGATGCTGGGCGGGGTTGTACACGCATGCGTGGTAAGTTTTTGATTGCCGGTCTCCTGGCCCTGTTCACGGCGCAGGGGGCTCTCGCCCAAGGTGGCGGCGGTGGCGCGCCGCGGCGCCCGCCCGAGCCGCCGGAGCCCAGCGTGGCCCCGATCCGGGTCGAAGGCCGCGCAGCCCCGGTGATGAGCGCCATCGCCCCGGCTTTGACGGCGGAGAATAGCTGGGTGCTCGACCTGTCGGACGGCGGCCGGGTGGTCATCCAGCTTCGCCCGGACCAAGCACCGGGCCATGTGGAGCGGATCAAGACGCTCACCCGCCGCGGCTTCTACAACGGCCTGAGCTTCCACCGCGTCATCGAAGGCTTCATGGCCCAGGGCGGGGATCCGACGGGAACGGGCACCGGTCAATCCGACCTGCCGGACCTGCCCGCGGAGTTCAACAATCTGCCGCACCTGCGTGGCGCCGTGGCGATGGCGCGGTCGGGCGACCCGAACAGCGGCAACAGCCAATTCTACATCATGTTCGTGCCGCGCATGACGATGGATCGGAAGTATACCGTATTCGGCCGCGTCGTCTCCGGTATGGAGCATATCGACAAGATCCAGCGCGGCTCCCCGCCGCCCGCGCCGACCCGGGTCGTGCGCGCCTCGATCGGCAGCGACAACGCGCCTCGCCCCACCGCCGCCGAGATCGCAGCCGCCACCCCCGCGCCGGCGCCAGGCGCGGCAGCGGCACCGCTGCAGGTGCTGGACATCCAGTCGCTGACCGGAACGCCGCCTGCCTCGGCACCGGCCACTCGCCGCCTGCCCCAGAGCACGCCCCGGACCACGCCCCAAAGCCCACCCCAGAACCCACAGGCGTCCCCGCCGGCCGGAGCATCGCCCAGCCCGCAACGCTGATCGGTGCGCGTCGACCTTTTCGACTTCGAGCTGCCGCCCGAGCGCATCGCTCTGCGCCCCGCCAGCCCCCGCGATCGCGCGCGGCTGCTGCTGGTCAGGCCGGACGGCCTGGCCGATCATGGCGTTTCGGACCTGCCCGCTTTGCTGCGCCGTGGCGACGTCCTGGTCTTCAACGACACCCGCGTCATCCGGGCTCAGCTGGAGGGGCGGCGCGGAGAGGCGCGCGTTGGTGCGACCCTGCACAAGCGCGAGGGCCTGCGCGAGTGGCGCGCTTTCCTGCGCAACGCGCGCCGGGTCCGGATCGGTGATCGGATAGAGTTTGCCGCAGGGGTGAGCGCGGTGGCGCTGGACAAGGGCGCCGACGGCGCGGTGCTGCTGCGCTTCGATGGCGAGGAGCAGGTCGAACTCCTGCTGGAGCGCGCCGGTACGATGCCGCTCCCGCCCTATATCGCCGCGCGCCGCCCGGCGGACGATCGCGACGCGGACGATTACCAGACCATGTTCGCACGCGAGAAGGGCGCGGTCGCCGCGCCGACCGCCTCACTGCACTTCACGCCGCGGCTGATGGCTGACCTGGCCGCAGCCGGCATCGGCCACGAGACCCTTACCCTCCATGTCGGCGCGGGCACCTTCCTCCCGGTCAAGGCCGCCGACACGACCGAGCACAAGATGCACAGCGAGTGGGGCCGCATCGACCCAGCCACCGCCGAACGGCTCAACGCGGTGCGCCGGCGCGGCGGCCGCGTCATTGCGGTCGGCACCACTGCCCTGCGCCTGATCGAGAGCGCGGCGAGGGAGGATAAGACGATCCGGCCCTTCGAGGGCGACACGTCCATCTTCATCACGCCCGGCTACCGCTTTGGCGGCGTGGATGGCCTTCTCACCAATTTCCACCTGCCCCGATCGACTCTGTTCATGCTGGTTTCAGCGCTGATGGGCAGAGACAGGATGCTGGCGGCTTATGAACATGCCGTCGCGGCGGGTTACCGTTTCTACTCCTATGGCGACGCCAGTCTGTTGCTGCCATAAGGCCGTGGAGTTCGCCGCAAGGGAGTGATGATGCTGCGTATTTTCCTCATTTCCGCCTGGTTGATGAGCGTTGCCGCTTCGCCCGCCACGGACGAGGCGAGGCGGTTGCTGGCGCAGAACCAGGACGCCGCCGCCTTCGAGCGGGTCGAGAGCGCATCGCGCCGGGGCGACGACGACGCGACCGCCCTGCTCGGCTGGTTCTTCGACAGCGGCAAGCATGTGCGGCGCGATTACGCCCGCGCGGCCGAGCTGTACCGGCGGGTGGTCAGGGACAATCCGAGCGTCCAGTGGCGCCTCGGCGTGATGTACGATCTTGGGCAGGGCGTGCCGGAAAACCCGCAGGAAGCGGTGCGGCTGTTCCGGCAGGCCGCCGGTCAGGATGACGCCAATGCCAATGCCAGCCTTGCCGTCATGTACGCCAACGGCCGGGGCGTGCGCACCGATCATGGGCAGGCGATGCGCTATTACCGCCGCGCCGCCGATCTCGGCGCATCGGCCGGGTTCCTCGGCGTGGGTATTCTCTACCATTACGGCCTCGGTGTCGCGCCTTCGCCCAACGAGGCCGCCGCCTGGTATCTCGCCGCTCATGCAATGCGCGACAGCCGCGCGCGCGAGTTGATCGCGACGCTAAGCCTCGATCAGCGCGCCACCCAGCAGGCCGTCGCGCGCGCCAATCAGCTGCTGCAAAGTTACCG
>DASVSD010000032.1:0-301175 GCA_036388255.1 Allosphingosinicella sp.
AGGATTTAGGAGGATGAGGAAAGTGCGTTACGTCTATGGCATTACCGCCGCCTTATTGATCGGCGGCAGCTTGACGAACGTGGCGGTCGGGCCGGTCGGCGCGCAGGCGCTCAACCAGCCGGGCGCGATCAACGCCTCGCCCCCGCGCGCGGGCGCGCCGATGAGCTTTGCGGACCTGGCCGAGCGGCTCCAGCCGGCGGTGGTGAACATCTCCACCCGGCAGAGCATCACCATGTCGCGCCGCCGTCAGCTGCCGCCGGGGTTCGAGGAATTCTTCCGCCGCTTCGGCCAGGAAGTGCCGACCGAAGGCCAGGGCCAGGGGCAGGGCGGCGACGAC
The DNA here is from genome assembly GCA_036388255.1 of Allosphingosinicella sp. Classification (GTDB taxonomy): domain Bacteria; phylum Pseudomonadota; class Alphaproteobacteria; order Sphingomonadales; family Sphingomonadaceae; genus Allosphingosinicella. The sequence continues at coordinate 338 of DASVSD010000032.1, forward strand.
AATGTCACGCAGCGCGGCGGGTCGCTGGGCTCGGGCTTCATCATCTCGGCCGACGGCTATATCGTCACCAACAATCACGTGGTCGCTCCCGCCCGCAACAATGCGGTGGTGGAATCGATCACGGTGACTCTGTCCGACCGCACCGAATATCAGGCCCGCGTCGTCGGCCGCGACGAGGCGTCGGACCTGGCCGTGCTCAAGATCGAGCCGCGCGGTCGCCTTCCGTTCGTGCAGTTCGCCAATAATGACAGCATCCGGGTCGGCGATTGGGTGGTGGCGATCGGCAGCCCCTATTCGCTGGGCGGTACCGTCACTGCGGGCATCGTCTCGGCGCTGCACCGCAACATCAACGCCGGCCTCTACGACCGCTTCATCCAGACCGATGCCTCGATCAATTCGGGCAATTCGGGCGGGCCGCTGTTCGACCTGCAGGGCAATGTGGTGGGCATCAACACCGCCCTCTATTCGCCGACCGGCGGCAATATCGGCATCGGCTTCGCCATTCCGGCCGAGCAGGCGATCCCGGTGGTCGAATCGCTGCGGCGCGGCGAGCGGGTGCGGCGCGGCTATATCGGCATCAGCCTCCAGGCGATCGACGAGGATGCGGCCGAAGCGCTCGGTCTCGAGCGCAACCGCGGCGAGCTGATCAACAGCGTCACGCCCGGCGGCCCCGCGGCGCGCGCCGGGATCGAGCAGGGCGACGTCGTCATCACCGTTGCGGGCAGGCCGGTTACGCCGGAGGAATCGCTCGCCTTCCTGATCTCTCAGCAGCAGATCGGTGGGCGGGTGCCGATGGAGATCGTCCGCGGCGGCCAGCGGCGCACCGTCAACGTCCAGATCGCCGAACGCCCGACCGAGCAGGAGCTCGCGCGGCTGAACGGGATCGAGCCTGAGGAGGGGGAGGGTGCCGGCGGCACCACCACGCCGACTCCGCCGACCACCGGCCAGGCCGCCGTTCGCACCCGGCTTGGCCTGACCGTGCAGGCGCTGACGGCGGACCTCGCGCGCAGGGGCGGCATCACCGGCGACATTCGCGGCGTCGTGATCACCGACATCGATCCGAGCAGCGACGCGGGCCAGAAAGGCCTGCGTCCGGGCGACGTCATCCTCGCCGTGAACACGCGCCCGACCAACAGCCCCGACGCGATTGCCGCGGCGGTACAGGGGACGCGCCAGAACAACGTCCTGCTGCTGGTCCGGCGCGGCAATACCCCGCCGCGCTCGCTCGCGGTGACGCTCAAGCGCTGAGGATCCTTAAGCCCTCCCCCTTGTGGGGGAGGTTTTGGGGGGCTCAGCCGCGTCTGCGGCTGGAAGACTCTCTGTTGCGAGCCTGACGGCTCGCGCCCCCACCCCAATTCCTCCCCACGAGGGGGAGGGGCTTAAGTGCAGATTGGCGCGCAGCTAAGCCTTGGTCAGCAACCGTTCGGCCAGATCCTCGCCCGACCAGCGGCGCTCGACGCCCGCCTCCGCTTCCTTGACGAGCTGGACGATGCCCGCATTGACGCGCGGGTGACGTTTGTGCCGGTGGGCCAAAGCGACGACCTCGCCGTTGAGGAAGTCGATCTCGGTCGGGCGCCCGGCCGCGAAGTCGTCGGCCATCGAGGAGCGCGCGTCCGGCGCGATCTTCTGCGCCTTCAGGAAGGGCGCGAACAATGGGTTGGGCAGGCGCAGCAAATTGGGTAGCGCCCTGGGAGAGATGGAGCCGGTCTTGGCCGGCTCGATCCCGGCGAGCTTCATGACCTTCAGCGCCTCGTCCATGCTGGCGGCGACGACGCGGCGGTAATCGCGGTCCTTGAGCTGGTCGAGCAAGGGCTTGCCGGACAAGGCGTTCACCGCATTGTTGAGGTTGATCAGCAGCTTGCTCCACGCCACGGGCGTCATGTCGGCGACCAGCTTCATCGCGCCGGGCCGCGTGCCGACGCGCTCCTGGATCGCGCGGGTGAGCGGCGCGTCCTGCGCGAACAATTCGCCCCCCACCGTCTTGTGGAACCGTCCGCCGCCGAGCCGCACCACATTGAACGGCACCATTCCGGTGAGTACTTCGCGCCCGCCTGCGCGCGCCCGCAGCCGATCCGGGTTGCTGATGCCGTTCTGGAAGCTCAGCAGAACCGCGTCGGGGCGGGCGTGACGCGCGATCCCGTCGGCCGCGGCGTCGCTGTCATTGCTCTTGACCGTCACCAGGATGAGGTCGGCGTCGGCGCAGGCGGCCGGATCGGGCGTGCAGGCGATGGTGCGGGCGGGGAGGTGGATCGCCTGGACGGGACCGTCGCCGCTGCCGTCGCTGATGGTCAGGCCGTGCTCGGCGATCTCGCGGGCAATGCTCTCGCGGCCGATCAGGTTCACGTCCAGGCCGGACGATGCCCATGCGCCGCCGATCCATCCGCCGACGGCACCGGTGCCGAAGACGCAGATCCGCATGCGCCTCAGCCCCGGCCGCGATAGCCGGGGACGTCCTGGCGGGGGACCCACAGGCCGGCGGGCGGATCGCCGCTTTGCCAGAAGACGTCGATCGGCATGCCGCCGCGCGGATACCAATAGCCGCCGATGCGCAGCCAATGCGGCGCCATCTCCGCCACCAGCCGCTCGGCGATTCCCACCGTCACGTCCTCGTGGAATCCGCAGTGATTGCGGAACGACGCGAGGAACAGCTTCAGCGACTTGGATTCGACGATCTTCGCGGCCGGCGCATAGTCGATCACCAGGTGCGCGAAATCCGGCTGTCCGGTGACCGGGCAGAGCGAGGTGAATTCGGGCGCCGTGAAACGCACCAGATAGGGCCGCCCGGGGCGCGGATTGTCGACATAGTCGAGCACCGCCTCGTCCGGCGAGGCGGGCAGCGGGGCGGCTCGCCCGAGGTGGGTTACGTCCATGACTTTCTCAGGCTCCGTCATTGCGAGGAGCGCAGCGACGAAGCAATCCAGGACCGGGATGCGCCGAGCTGGATTGCTTCGCCTTCGGCTCGCAATGACGTGACGGCGGTTAGTCGAAAATCTCGTTCAGCCAGTGCTTTTTGCGCTTGTAGCCGTGGCCCTTGTAATAATCGTCGCCATGATGGTGGCCGTGCGAGTGGGCCTGCGGCTGCCAATGGCCGGTCTGGGGCGGATAGCCCGGTTGCGGCGGCGGCGCGCCATAGCCGGGCTGGGGCGGCGGGGCGGAATAGCCTGGTTGCGGCGGCGGGGCCGATCCCGCGCCGGCGCCGGGAGCGACGCTGCGCTCGATGATCTTGTCCAGCTCCCCGCGGTCGAGCCACACGCCCCGGCAGGTGGGGCAATAATCGATCTCGATCCCTTGCCGATCGGACATGACGAGACTGGTCTGGTCGACGGGGCAGACCATCGGCCCGCTGCGATTCACCATATGGGGATGCTCCTTCGCTGGTTCGTATCCGTCAGCCTAGCCCTTTGCGGCGGTGTCGGCTAGGCGTTCGCGCGTCGGAGCAGGCGGCGTTCGAGCCGAGCGGCGGGAGGCAAGATGGACTCGCTGGTTTCCACCTCGTGGCTCGCAAGCGAGCTCGGCAGCGCGGACCTGCGGATCGTCGATGCGACCTACTTCCTTGGCGGGAGCGGCCGCGATCCGCGTGCGGATTACGAAGCGGCGCACATTCCGGGCGCAATGTTCCTCGACCTGCCGGAGCTTGCGGACAAGGACAGTCCGCTGCCCAACATGCGGCCACCCGCGCACAAATTCGCCAGCCGCATGCAGAGCCTGGGGATCGGCGACGGGTCTCGCGTGGTGACCTACGACAATTCGCCGCTGCGCACGGCGGCGCGCGCCTGGTGGCTGCTGCGCAGCTTCGGGGCGCAGCGGGTGGCGATCCTCGACGGCGGGTTCGCCAAATGGCAGGCGGAGGGGCGGCCGGTGGAGAGCGGGCGCCCCCAGGTCCGCCACGGCCATTTCACTCCGCTTTCAGACCAGCAGGCGGTGGCCGACAAGGCGTTCATGCTGGCCAATCTGGAGCAGCGCCCGCACCAAATCCTGGACGCGCGCTCGGCCGAGCGCTTCGCGGGCGGCGGGCCGGATGCGCATGGCGTGGCGGGCGGGCACATCCCCGGCTCCGCCAACCTGCCCTACGGACGCCTGTTCAACGCGGACGGCACCTACAAAAAGGGCGAGGCGCTGCGGGCGGAGTTCGATGCGGCGGGGGTGGACCTGGACCGGCCGCTTGTGACGACCTGCGGCTCAGGCGTCACGGCCTGCGTGCTGCTGTTCGGCGCGCATCTGCTGGGGCGGGAGGGGGTCAAGCTGTACGACGGCAGCTGGTCGGAATGGGGCGCCGACCCGAACACGCCCAAGGCGATCCAGTCGCCGTGAGCGAAGGCGAGGGGACGCGGCTGGCCAAAGCGGGCCGGCGCAAGGCGTGGACGGAGCGGAGCGTCAGCCCGCCAGTGTGGCGCGCCTCGACGATCCTGTTCGATACGGTCGCCGCGATGGAGGCGGCGCGGCCGCGGGCGCAGGAATATCATTATGGCCGCAACGGCACGCCGACCCAGTGGGCGCTGGCGGAGGCGCTGACGGAGATGGAGCCGGGCGCGGGGGCGACGCGGCTGTTCCCGTCGGGTTCGGCGGCGGTGGCGGCGGCGCTGCTGATGGTCCTGCAGGCCGGCGACGAGCTGCTGATGGTGGACAGCGCCTATTCGCCGACGCGCCAGCTGTGCGACGGACTGCTGAAGCGGCTCGGCATCGCGACGCGATATTACGACCCGCTGATCGGCGCGGGAATATCCGAGCTGATCGGCGAGCGGACGCGGGCGGTGTTCCTGGAAAGCCCCGGCTCGTTGAGCTTCGAGGTGCAGGATGTGCCCGCCATCTGCGCGGCGGCGCGGGCGCGGGGCGTGACGAGCCTGATCGACAATAGCTGGGCCACGCCTTTGCTGTTTCCGGCCATCGAGCGAGGGTGCGACGTGGCGATTCTCGCCGGCACCAAATATATAAGCGGCCATTCGGACGTGATGCTGGGCTCCGTGACCGTGCGGCCGGAGCTGGAGCGGCAACTCGACCTGACCAGCCGCGCGCTGGGGCAGACGGCCTCCCCCGACGATGCATGGCTGGCTCTGCGGGGCCTGCGGACGCTCGGCATCCGGCTTGCGCGCCACGGCGAGAGCGCGCTCGTTATCGCGCGCTGGCTCCGGGAGCAGCCCCAGGTCGGGCGCCTGCTCCACCCGGCGTTCGCGGATTGCCCGGGCCACGAACACTTCGCGCGGGACTTTGCGGGCGCCGCGGGGGTGTTCAGCTTCGTGCTGAAGGGCGGGGGACGCGCGGACCGCGACACCCTGATCGAGCGGCTCGACCATTTCGGCATCGGCTATAGCTGGGGCGGGTTCGAGAGCCTCGCGGTGCCGGCCGATCCCGTCGGGATACGCAGCGCGACCCGCTGGCAAGCCGAGGGTCCGGCCGTGCGTCTGTCGATCGGGCTGGAGGAGCCGGAGGATCTCATCGCCGACCTTGGCCGCGCGCTCGCGGACTATCCGGCCGGGGCTTGAGCGGTCAGGCGCTCAGCAGGCGTTTCAGCTGCGTCAGACTATCCTCGAGCGCAATTGCCAGCCGGTGGGCGGGTGCGGCCGGCGGCCGATCCCCGGAGATCAGGAGCGCTTCGACCCCGGCGGCGGCCCAGGCAGCGATCTCGCCGGTGAGCGCGTCGAACCGGCGCTGGCGAACGGGGCTTGCGCGCTCATAGGCGCTGCTGAACCAGGCCGCCTCGTCGAGCAGTGCCTCGGCCGGCTCAGCGGGCGCCCCGCAGATGCCGCGCACCAGGATCAGCGCCTCGCGGAGCGATGCGACCTGCCGTCCCGGATCGCCGCCGGGAAGCGCGGAAGCGGGTGGCGCCTGATGGGTCATCGCGCCGGCATAAGCGGACAGGGTAAATAATTCGTCGTGCGCGTCGGGAGCGGGCGCCGCGCTCCTTATCCACAGCTTCGCATGAAGCAGCGCTGGCATGCCCGGGCTTGAGCCGATAGCCTCGCGGCATGGCGCCCTGCTTCAAGATCGAAAAGCCTTATCCCGAGCCGCTCGCCGGCGTGGACGAGGCCGGCTGCGCGCCGCTGGCGGGGCCGGTGGTGGCGGCGGCAGTGATCCTGGACCGCGCTCGATTCCCGCGCGGGATCGACGACAGCAAGGTGGTGCCGGCGCCCCTGCGCGAGCGGATCTGCGCCAAGCTCTACCAGGTGGCGCGGGTCGGCGTCGGAATCGCCAGCGTCGAGGAGATTGACAGCCTCAACATTTATTGGGCGCGGATGCTGGCGATGAAGCGGGCCGTGGACGCGCTCGGCTTCGACCCGGAGATGGTGCTGGTCGACGGCAACCGCTGCCCCAGATGGGAGCGGCCGTCGGTGGCGATCGTGGCGGGGGATGCGAAGAGCCGATCGATCGCTGCGGCCTCGATCGTCGCCAAGGTCACGCGCGACCGGATCATGGCGGATCACGCGCGGCAATGGCCCGGCTATGGCTGGGAGACCAACAAGGGCTATCCCACACCGGACCATTGCCGCGCCCTGAAGGAGCTGGGCGCCACGCCGCTGCACCGCCGCAGCTTCGCGCGGGTGCGCGAGCAGATGCAGCTGGAGCTGATCGCGGCGGAGTGAGCCCGCCGTTCAGCGATGCTGGTCGAACAGGATCGGATTGCCGTCCGGATCGGTGATGGCGAAATGGGCCGGGCCGCTGGCGCTCGCGATATCCTCGCCGGCCGCGATGCCGGCGGCCTTCAGCCGCCGCTGGATGGCGCGCACGTCCTCGAACCGTTCGACGTTGCCGCCATTCTCGTCCCAGCCAGGATTGAACGTCAGGGCGTTGCGATCGAACATGCCCTGGAACAGGCCGATCTTGGTGCTGCCATTCTTCATGACCACCCAGTTCTTGGCCAGATGGCCGGCCACCTGGACGAAGCCGAGCTTCTCGTAAAATGCCTTTGACGCATTGATGTCGCGGACGGCGAGGCTGACCGAGAAATTGCCGAGATGATGGTCGGCGGGTGAAGCAGGCGGCGGCGTTGCTTGGGTCGCCGCGACCGCCATCACGGCCGACAGGAGAAGGTGAGCAAGTTTCATTGGCTGCGACTCCATGTTGGAGCCGCAAGTCTAGTGGCGATGAGCATCCGCAGACCATCGCCCGAATGGGTGATTCGCTGGAATTCACCCCTTAGCGCCTCGGGACGGGGTTCGTCCGCCGGCGCAAGGGAGTGGCGCCTGGAACAGCGCCGCTGCCCGGATCGGAGCGGCGTGGTCAGAATTCGCCGCCCATGAACCTGCGAAATCCGAAAAAGATCAGGCAGGCGGCGAACACGTAGACGCCGTAGTAGAAGACGAAGCCGTTGGGCGGGCTGAACTGCGCCATCCGGCCGCCGAGTGTGACCACCGCGTAGCCGCTGATATAATCGACGTGCAGCCACTGGAGGATGGCCATCGTCGTGCCGATCAAGATCCCCTTCACGCGCGCGGATCCAGCGGGGCACCGCGAGTTGGCGCGCCGTGGATTTCACGAGAGAGGCGGGTCCTGATCACCGCTTATCGTCTGGAGAAGGAATGTCTCGATAAGGTTTATGAGGCGGCGCGGCGTCCCCGATGCCGACCATCTCTGACAGCTCTATCTTCCGAATCTCAGGGGGAGCCGGCGCCTGCAGGGCCGAGGACACGCTCGGCGAACCACTCGTAATTGTGCTCCATCAAAGTGCGCTGGCCCTTGGGATTGCCGAGCCCGTGTCCGGCGCCTTCGTAGATGATCATTCGCACCGGAACCCCGCGGTCGGTGAGGGCGCGGTAGAATTGGTGGGCGCCCGCGATCGGCGCACGCCGGTCATTCTCGCCATGCTGGATGAGCATCGCCGTTCCGGCGCCGTCGACATAGCTGATCGGCGACTTGAGCCGGTAGACCTCGGGAGCCTCAAGCGGCGTGGCGCCGAACCATTGCGCCGCCCAATAGCCGGCGTCGCCATTGGTGTAATAAGTGCTCCAGCTGGGGACCGACGCCCCGGCCGAAGCCGCACGGAACCACTCGCTTCCCTTGGTCCCCAGCAAGGCGGCAAGATATCCGCCCTGGCTCCAGCCCATCACCCCGATCCGCGCGCGGTCGGCGAGCCCGCGATCGACCAGATGCTTCACACCCGACAGCACATCCTCATAGTCGCTGAGCGTGCGTGGGTCCGGCGTCCGGAACTCCTCGCCATAGCCGGTGGATCCGCGATAGTTCGGCATCAGGATGATCGCTCCGCGCGCCGCGAACTGGTCCACCGGATAGGCGTAGGGAAAGCCGAGCAGCGGCCGGGACGCGTCCGCGGGGCCCCCATGCACGACGACCAGTAGCGGATAGCGACGCGCGGGATCGAAGCCGGCCGGCTTTACCAGCACGCCTTCGATCTGCGTGCCGTCGGTGGATCGCCAGGAAACGACCTCCCGCGAGCCCTGGTCGAAGCCGCGAAACTGGTCGTTGAAGCGGGTCAGCCGCCGCGGCGCGGCGCGGCCGCCCCCGGTCACGTACAATTCCGGGTGGGAGGTGGCGCCGACGCCCACATAAGCGCGCCTGCCGAAGTCGCGGGTGAAGGTCCATTGCTGTTGCGCCAGCCCGGCAGGAAGGGGGATGCGGCGCAGCGCCTTGGTGGCGGGGTCCAGACGATAGAAATTGACGTCGGTCCGCTCCTGGAAAGCGACATAGATGCCGTCCGGCCCCCAGTTCAGAAGATTGGCCTGCTCGTCGACCTTGTCGGTCAGCAGCCGGGGGGTGCCGCCCGCCACCGGGACCGTCGCCACGAACCGGTTGGTCTCGAAATAGGTGAGGCTCCCGTTGGCGGTCTCATAAGCGATAGTCCCGCCGTCCGGCGACCAGACCGGCCAAGTGTCAGGCCCCGGCGTATCGACCACCTTGGTGACGGCCCGCGAAGCGACGTCCAGCACGTAGATGTCCGAGGAGGCGCGGCTGCGGGGGCTCGGGTCGGTGACGGCGCTGAACGCGATCTTGCTTCCGTCCGGCGACCATTCCAATTCGTTGATCGTATAGGCGTCACCGCCGGTCAGGCGGGCCGGCTGTGGGGCGGCGCCCGGGCGGGGGGCCGATAGCTCAGGCAAGTCGAGCACCCACAAATGGGTTCGGGCGAATTCCGTCGGGAGTTCGCGATCCGGCTCCAGCACCTGGAACGAGCCAGAGCGCTCCCGGCGTGCCCGCACCGCTTCAGGCTCGGGGTCGCTGGTGAGGTAGGCGAGGCGCCGGCCGTCCGGAGACCAGCGGTAGGCGTTGATACCGGCGGCGGCGTCGGTGATCCGGGTCGCTTCTCCCCCGGAAGCGCGGATCAGATAGACCTGGTTGGCGCCGCCGCGGTCCGACAGGAAGGAGATCCAGGCGCCGTCGGGCGACCAGCGCGCGCCGGTGTCCCACTTGCCCGCATTGGTGAGACGGAAGCGTTCCCCGGTGTCGGTGGAGACCACCCACAATTCGTTGACGAAGCGGTCCCCCGCCCAGTCGGTCCGGGTCACTCCGTAAACGATCGAGCCGCCGTCGGGCGAGATCCGCGCGCCCCCGAGCCGCTCCACGCTCATCGTCTGTTCGATCGTCATCGCCCGCCCCGGCTCCTGGGCGGCGGCAGCGGCGCAGGCGAATGCGCCCGCCGCAAGCATCGAAAGATACCGGATCACGAAACCGTACCGAACATGGGTTGCCTGCTCAGAAGCGGCTCAGCCGGACCGGGCCGATCACGGAGGATATGGAGACGTCCGCCCCGCCCGAGCCGATCCGATAGGCAAGGCCGTCGCTGCCGCTCAGCTCCCGCCAGTCGCTCCGGACGCTGCCCTGGACGCTGCTGATCTGGACATCGGCATTGGCGCCGCGCGGGAATTTGATGTCGACCGGGCCCACCACCGACGACACCTGGATGGTGCGCGTGCCGCCCTGCGCGAGAGCCAGAGAAAGCCCGCCGGCGAGGGAGCTGAGCTGGGCGGCGCGCACCCCCGTGAGGTTCACGCGCCCCGCAATGGATTCGAGCCTGACCGATCCGGCGACGCCGTCGATATCGACCCGCCCCCCGATGACGCTGAGCTGCACATTGGCGGAGCGCGGCAGCTTCAGCCGGACGGTCTGGCGCGAGCGGATGGTGCTGCACCCGGGCCGGTCGGAGAATTGGACGTGCTCGATGGCCAGGCCGCTCGCCTTGCGGGTGATTTCGGTGCGGTAGCATTGCAGCTCCCGTTCCGTGGCCGCACGGCGGACGATGTGGACCTCCGCCACATTGCCGGCGACGGTTTCGACGCTGACCGGCCCGGCAATGCCTCTCACCGTCACCGTCGGCGCAGCGCCGAGCTCATAGCGATCATGAATCTCCTCCCGCGCGGTCAGGGTCGAGTGATCGTCCTGCGTGGCGGTCGAACCCTGGACGTTGCCCAGCAGCGGCGCGGCGATGGCGATCGCCAGGGCGGCCTTGGACCAGATACGCGCCATGCTCATTCTCCTTGATCGCTGCGGGAGCTAGACGACCTCGCTGCATGGGTCTTGAACGGATTTGATCCGCTGCAACCGCCGCTTCACGCGCCGTCGAAGGCAAAGAATACCAACGCTTCCGCAACCGGCGGCGGCACTTTGCTCCGGTCCCCCTCGATCAGCATCTGCCCGACGGCCCAGGCGTAGATTACCTGCGCACGGGCCAACACCAGATCCGCCGGCACACCGCCATCGGCAAGCAACGCCGCGACCAGCTCGACTCGGCCCTGGTCGACCTCCGCCAGAAGCGCGTCGAGCTCGGGATGATCGGCTGCCATGCGCTTGGCCGAAGCATAGACGCTCGCATCGTTGCTGCCGGTATTCGCGATCAAAGCGTGCAAGCGCGCTTTTGGCGATGCGCCAGCCGCCGCGATGGTTGCGACCATCCTGCCGGTCCAGCGCTGCTCCCATTCCCCCAGCACGCAAGCCTGGAAGTCGAGCGCGTTGTCGAAATGCCAGTAGAAGCTACCGCGGGTGACGTTTAGCCTGCGCGCCATCCGGTCGGCAGCCAATGCGGCAGGGCCGTCCTGCCTTAGGACCACAATCCCCTCTTCGATCCACCGCTCCCTGGTCAGCCTCGCCATGCTAAACCATACACTGTGTATTGACAGCCAGGTGAGAATAAGAGAACAGAACCATACATCGTGTATGGACGAGTCGCTGCTCCGGTCAAGTCCACAGGCGCAGGCATAGGGGCCGAGGGCGGACCATGAGGTCGATCACCAGCAAACATGTGCAATATGCGCTCGCCAGCGTGTTCGTGGTCCTGGGCGGCTGGTGCCTTGCGTCCCCGTCATCGGTACTCGCTTTGGCGATAAGACCGGAATTCCAATCCGGCGCGCCGATCGTTCCCATCCTGATCGGCGCGTTTGGCGCTCAGGCATTGATCGCGGGCCTGTTCGCGGCGCTTTCGGAGTTCAAGAAGCGCACCTTCCTCGCTTACGGGGTCGCGCTGCTGCCCTTCTTCGTCTTCGACTGGTACTTTTACTATCAGGAGCCGATGCTGACGGAGGTCGGCATGCTGGACGCGCTCGGCAATGCCTTCATGCTGGGCCTGTGCTGGCTCGGCTGGCGGAGGGCACCCCGATGACCGGTGGTTTGGCCCAAAGCGTCCCGGCGCGCAGCCTGCCGGCCGGAGGCGAGGCTGAAGGACCAAGCGCACGGCGCCTGAACGCGCTGGACTTCGCCATTTCCACATTGATCGCGCTGGTCATGGCGACGATATTCACCCGTTGAGCTCGGGCTCGTCGCTTCTGGTAACCTTTGTTCCAGGGGCCATGATTGCGTGGCGGCTCCTGCTCTGGCTGTTCGTCCGGGGCGCGTCGATCTACCGGACGGCCGATCTTTCCTGCCGCTCTATTTCACGGTTCTGGCCGTCCAGTTCCTCCATTTTGCGGAGGAATTCGTAACCGGGTTCAACAGCCGCTTTCCGGCCATGTATGGCGGCGATCCCTATCCGCTGAACACCTTCGCGACCGGCTCGCCCCAACAAATACCGTCCGCGCCACCATTGGGGAGCGCAGATGCGATTGTTCGGCGCTGAGTCCTGGCTGCCACACCACCTTTAGTGGAGTGGTGGCGCGGCTACCCACCACAAGATGTGGTGCGGGACTCGTTTCGTTCGCATGTTCTTAGCGGCGCGTTAACCATTCATCGACGATTATGCACGCTTGACCGGGGAGTCATGCGGACTCCACACAGGTCGCCTTGGGCCGGACGGCAGGGGGGCTGGGGTTTGATGACGGCGATTACGCGCCTCAAGATCAAGACGCGCACGGCGCCGCCGAAGCCCGATCCTTCGACAGGCTCAGGACAGTGTCTGCCGCTCGACAGGATCATCCAATCGGATTGCGTGGCGGCGATGAACGCGCTGCCGGAGGCGAGCGTCGACATGGTCTTCGCGGACCCGCCCTACAATCTGCAGCTCGGAGGGGACCTGTTCCGGCCCGAGGGGAGCCGGGTCGACGCCGTCGACGATCATTGGGACAAGTTCCGGTCGTTCGAACATTATGACGCCTTCACCCGCGACTGGCTGGCGGCCGCGCGCCGCATCCTGAAGCCCAACGGCACGATCTGGGTGATCGGCAGCTATCACAATATCTTCCGCGTCGGAGTCGCCGTGCAGGATCTGGGCTATTGGATCCTCAACGACATCGTGTGGCGCAAGACCAACCCGATGCCCAATTTCCGCGGCACCCGCTTCACCAACGCGCATGAGACGATGATCTGGGCGAGCCGGTCCGAGGACAGCCGCTACACGTTCAATTACCGCGCGATGAAGGCTATGAACGACGAGCTGCAGATGCGCTCCGACTGGGTGATCCCGATCTGCGCCGGGCCGGAACGGATCAAGGACGGTGGCCACAAGGCGCACCCGACCCAGAAGCCCGAAGCCCTGCTGTACCGCGTGCTGCTGGCGTGCACCAACAAGGGGGACGTGGTGCTGGACCCGTTCTTCGGAACGGGCACCACGGGCGCGGTCGCAAAGCGGCTGGGGCGGCACTGGATCGGCATCGAGCGGGAAGGCCGCTATGTCGAGGTCGCCAAGGCGCGGATTGCCGACGCGCTGCCGCTCGACGAAAGCGCGATGCGGACCATGGCCAACAAGCGCACGCAGCCCCGGGTGCCGTTCGGCGCGTTGATCGAGACCGGGCTGATCCGGCCGGGGACGGTGCTGACCGATGCGAAGCGGCGGTGGCGGGCGACGGTGCTGGCGGATGCATCGCTGGCATGCGGGGGCGAGCAGGGCTCCATCCACAAGGTCGGCGCGGCGCTGCAGGGCGCGCCCTCGTGCAACGGCTGGACCTTCTGGCATGTGGACGGGGCACAGCTGATGGCGCTCGACGCGCTGCGACAAACCTATCAGATGCAGGCGGGGCTGGAATAATCCTGCGCACTGAGGGAAGCCGACAGCCATGAAGACCTACCTCCGCCCGGTCGGATTCGTCGATTCACCGGTGGGTTTCGACGGCCTGACCGCGCGGCTCGCGGGCGGGCTGATCTGGTTCTCGGCCGTGGAGGTGATCGCAGCGGACAGCCCGAAAAGGCTGGTCCCCGTCGCCGGCATCGCAGCGGAGCTCGATCGGCTGGGGGAGGAGGCGCAGCTCCAGTGGCATCGGCTGACCGCCCCGCGCCCCCCGCTCCAGGTCGGCGGGCGCACGATCCGCGTCGACCAGCCCCAGGTGATGGGCATCGTCAACGCCGCGCCCGACAGTTTCTCCGACGGCGGCGCCTATCCGGATGCCGAAGCTGCGATCGCCGCGGGACATGCCATGACGGCGGCCGGCGCGGCGATCATCGACGTGGGCGGCGAATCCACCCGCCCGGGCGCGCAGCCGGTGTTCGAGGGCGACGAGGAGCAGCGGGTGGTGCCGGTGGTGCGCGCTCTGGCCGCGGCGGGCACGGCGGTGTCGATCGACACCCGCAAGGCGGGGATCGCCTCGCTGGCGCTGCAGGGTGGAGCGGGGCTGGTCAACGACGTGTCCGCGCTGACCTTCGACCCGCGCATGGCGCAGATCGTGGCGCGCTCCGGCTGCCCGCTGGTGCTGATGCACCATCAGGGAGCGCCTGAGACGATGCAGCAGGCGCCCCACTATGACGGACCGGTGACGCTGGCGGTCCATGACTGGCTGGAGGAGCGGATCGCGGCAGCCGAGGCGGCGGGGATCGAGCGAGGGGGGATCATCGTCGATCCCGGCATCGGCTTCGGCAAGAGCGTGCAGCACAATCTGGAGCTGCTCAACAATCTCGCGCTGCTGCACGGGCTTGGCTGTGCGGTGATGGTAGGGGCGAGCCGCAAGCGCACGATCGGCGCGCTGTCGAACGAGGCGCCCGCGGACCAGCGGCTGGGCGGGTCGCTCACCCTGGCGCTCAAGGCGGTGGAGCAGGGCGCGCAGATGGTGCGGGTGCACGACGTGTTCGAAACGGTGCAGGCGCTGCGCGTGTGGCGGGGGCTGCGGGACGCCGCGCTGTCGGCGGTCTAGCCTCAGCCTTCGTGGCAGCGGAAGAGGCGGCTGGGCTCCTGGCCCTCCGCGTACAGAATCTCGGCTTCGTTGGGGCCGATCGGTTTCACCTGGCTCGTATTCTTCTCGCCCGCCTGGCCGCCGCCGTCCGGGGCTGGCGTGGTGATCTCGATGGTGAGCGCACTGCCCTGCAGGGACCAGCGCCCGGCTTCCTCCATGTAGCCGTAGGTCCCGTCAGGAGCGAAGGTCAGGAAGGTGTCGCCGGCGCCGCAATCGCCGTCGTCCGTCCACCGCCCGGCGAGCCACTGCGGCGTCAGCGCGAGCGAGCGATGCTCTTCCCTGACCGGCTGCCCGGCGAGCCCCGCCCCGGGGGATGCCTGCGCCCCCGCCTGTGCATTGTTCCCGCCCGCTTGCGAGCCGCAGCCGGCGAGCGCCGCAGCACCCGCCAACAACACGAGCTTTCCCGAATTACCCATGGCGACCAACATAGTTCGGGTCCGGCCGCCGGTATAGAGAACAAGGCGGCACGTCCCGCAGGATTTCGCACGTGCACCAGTGCGCTTATGGCCACCTGCGGCCGCCCGAGTGGGCAGGAGCTGGGGCGGCAGCGTGCTTGGAGCGTCCGTCTCCGCCCATTGCAGACATTCCCCGACCGCAGTCCGCCCCGAAGGCGGCGCCAGTCAGAACAGCGTCGTAAGCAGATAGAATAGCGCACCCACAGCTGCCGAGGCGGGGACTGTGATGAACCAGGCAATCAGGACGTTGCCTGCCACACCCCATCTGACCGCCGACGCTCGCCGGGCGACGCCTGCTCCAATGATCGAGCCGGTGATCGTGTGGGTGGTCGACACGGGTATGCCCAGCCCCGATGCGGCGAACAGCATCACCGATCCGCCCGTGGAGGCGCTGAAGCCCTGATGCTGCGACAGCTTGGTGATGCGCGACCCCATCGTCTCGATGATGCGCCAGCCACCCATCAGCGTTCCCAGGGCGATGGCGACGTAACAGCTGATGGCGACCCAGTGCGGCACCTCGAATTCACCGCTGAGGTAGCCCGTGGAGTAGAGGAGCACGGCGATTATCCCCATCGTCTTCTGGGCGTCGTTCAGCCCGTGCCCCACCGAATAGGCAGCCGCCGAAACCAGGTGGAGGGCGCGGAAGGATCGCTCGGCTCCACGCGCGGTAGCCCGCACCGCCATCCAGCTGGACATCAGCATGATCAGCATCGCGAGCAGCATGCCGAGCACCGGAGACAGGACGATCGCGATGAGCGTCATGTTCAGCCCCGTCCACTGGACGCCGGTGAGCCCAGCGTGGGCGACGCCTGCGCCCAGCAGGCCGCCGACGAGAGCGTGACTGGAGGAGGAGGGGATGCCCTTCAGCCATGTCACCACGTTCCAGAACATCGCGCCGACCAGCGCGCCGAACACCACCGCCGGCGTCACCAAATCCTTGTCGATCAACCCCTTGCCGATCGTGTCGGCAACCTTGTGCAGAGCCGGGAAGGCCAGCATCAGGAAGTACGCCGCAAAGTTGAAGAAGGCGGCGAAGGCCACGGCCTGGACCGGCCCCAGCAGCCGCGTCGCCACCACCGTGGCGATCGAGTTGGCAGCGTCATGCAGGCCGTTCAGAAAGTCGAAGGCGAGCGCGAGAGCGATGAGGCCGATCAGCAGCGGAAGGGCGAGTTCGTGCATCTCCGGCGCCTCAGGAGTGATCGATCACGATGCCGTCGATCTCGTTCGCCACGTCCTCGAAGGCATCGGCGATACGCTCCAGATGCTTGTAGATCTCGCGCTCGACGATGAACCGGACGGTGTCGTTCGAACCATTGCGTTGGAAGCTCTTCTTCAGCCCGGCAGCGTGGATCTCGTCGGCATGCCCTTCCATCCGCACCAGGCGCCCGGTGAGCTCGTGCAGCCGCGCGCCGTTGTTCGCGACGTTTCGCAGCAGCGGCATGGCCTCGGCAGTCAGGCGGGCTGCATCCACGATGATCGCAGCCATGTCCTTCATCTCCTGATCGAACTCCTTGACCTCGTAGAGGTCGATCGCCGACGCAGCGGCCTGCATCTCGTCGATCGCGTCGTCCATCGACCCGATCAAGCTCGTGATCGCGCCGCGGTCGAATGGGGTGAGAAAGGTGCGCCTGACGGTGGTCAGCACCTCCCGGATCAAATTGTCGGCATCGTGCTCGCGCTCGTGAATCTCCCGAATGTGATCAGCCATGGACGGCCCGCCTTCGAGCAGGCGGCTCACCGCCGTGGCGGCCGAGACGATGCTGACGGCATGCGCCTCGAACAGCTCGAAGAACCCTCCGGTCTTCGGCAACAGCTTCTGAAACCATGCGAACATCGGCCCCACCTTTGACTTCTGTGCCACGACGCTGAGCAGGCCCGCGCGCCGTGTTGCCCGGTTGAACTCGGAAGCACCGAACGAGCGAATCAGGTCCGCCAGGTCGGTTTCCTCGACCGCATCTGCAGCCCCTGCGAGTGAGAACCAGCGCCGCTCCCGCTCGTGACTCTCCTTCCAGGAGGAGAGCTCCTGGGTGACGGCGAGCGGATAAACATCGACATCGAACATCAAGGAGGCCCCGTTCGGCCTCCGCTTGCGATAGCGATAAGAGCCGAGAGGAGTCGGACAAGCCGCCCCGCGCACGCCGGCTTCCTCCTCCGCCTCTAGGGCCGCGGCCGCGTGAGCGGACATTCCGCCGGCAGGATTACCCTTGGGTATCACCCATCTCTTCGTCTCCCGGGAGGTGACGAGGAGGATGCTCACCGGCGCGTCGATCGCGCCTTCTCGGCTTTTGTAGGGAAGGGCCGCAATCTGGCGAATGAGTGAAGCTCCCTTGGCGTGGCGCCGGGACCATCCCCGACCGGGCCGGGCAGCGCAAGCCGCGATCCGCCACCCCGGAGCCGCGGCAGAGCAGCGGCATGACCACACGCTGTCCGGTTCCCCTTCAACCCGATCGCGCACATTGGAGCGAAGCGTCCGCTTTCCGATCATTGCGGGCATTGAACGAGGCCGCCGTGGCAGGCCGGCCCGCAGTCACTCCGTGCTGCACCTGGCTCGGGACCCGCCGTGCTACCAGGGCTGGGCAGGCGGAAGCGAAACGGCCTTCGCGATTGCAGCTTTGAGATCATCGGCCTGGAAGGGCTTCTGGACCAAAGTCAGCTCCTTGCTTCGTTTCCGCACTTCCCACCCCGTGGCCGTGACGAACACCACGGGGATGTAGCGGCTCGAGCAGATCGACCGCACCGTTTCGATCCCGCAGCTTGCCCCCAGCCGAACATCGGAGGTGATGAGGTCCGGACATCTCCTCCCGGCCATCGCCAGCGCCTCGGCGTCGGTGCCTGCAACGTCGAAGCTGGTGTAGCCAAGATCGCCAAGAGCGTCCTCGATCATGAGGACCACCCAGGCATCTTGCTCGATTATCAATGCGTGCATTCGTGCTTCCCCGCGGGTCGGGAGCACGTCCGGCTCTCAGCCGCCGGAGCCCCAGGCGTTTCCGGCGATGTCGATAAACGAACTTAACTCAGGTAAGTTTCGGCAAAAGCGACAAGATGAGAGCACGAGCCGCCGTCGCCAATTTCCTCGACCGGCCGGTGCCCGCCACCGCCCCCCAGCCGCCCATTCCGCCGCGGGACGGCGGCTAGGAGCAGCGCGTTCCGAAGCATTGGCCTGCAAAGGTTCGAAATCAGGGACTAGGTCGCCGGCACAAAAGGCGCGGTTTCGCGCCGCTTCCGCCGCCACCGCCAGATGCTCCCAGAGACTGGGTCTACGGCAGAAAACGGTGGCGCGCCCGACAGGATTCGAACCTGTGACCCCAAGCTTAGAAGGCTCGTGCTCTATCCAACTGAGCTACGGGCGCGTGCCGCACGGACCTCTACCCGGCTTTGCGGCGGCGGGAAACCGGGCTAGGGCCGCGGCCATGGACGGGAACCGGGGGGAAATGGTGCGGCGGGTCGATGCCGACGCGGTGGCCGGCGCGCAATTCCGCACCTTCGATTTCGTGATGGCCGCCTTCGTGACCGTGCTGCTCCTCTCCAACGTGCTCGGTGCGGGCAAGGTGGCGGAGGTGGACCTGCCGGGGTTCGGCCCAACCCCGTTCGGCGCCGGCATCCTGTTCTTCCCCATCTCCTATGTGATCGGCGACATCCTCACAGAAGTCTACGGCTACAGCCGCGCCCGCCGCTGCATCTGGGCGGGCTTCATGGCCCTTTTGTTCATGGCCTTCATGAGCTTCGTCGTGGTCGCGCTGCCGCCGGCGCCGAACTGGAGCGGGCAGGCGGCCTATGAGCAGGTGTTCGGGCAGGTGCCGCGGATCGTCTTCGCCTCGATGGTCGCGTTTTGGGCCGGCGAGTTCGCCAATTCCTACGTGCTCGCGCGGATGAAGGTGTGGACCAGGGGCAAGCATTTGTGGTCGCGCACCATCGGCTCCACCTTCGTGGGGCAGGGGGTGGACAGCCTGATCTTCTACCCGCTGGCTTTCTACGGCATCTGGGAGAGCGGGCTGCTGCTGCAGGTGCTGCTGATCCAATGGGCGCTCAAGGTGGGCTGGGAAGTGCTGCTGACCCCCGTCACTTATGCCGTCGTGGGCGCGCTGAAGCGGCAGGAGGGTGTCGACGTCTATGACGAGGCGACGAACTTCACCCCGTTCCGGACGCGGGTGTGACGGCAGTGGGCCCGTACCAGTCGAGCAAGTTGTGGATCCAGGACCTGGTGGGGCTCAGCAAGGATGCGCTGCACATCTATGTCGGCCTAACCGTGTTCCTGGTGGCGGCGTTGATCCTCCGGCGGCCGCTGCGCGACTGGCGGCCGATCGGCGCCGTCCTCCTCGTCGCGGTTGCGGGCGAGATCTGGGACCTGATCGAGTGGACCGGCCGCGGCAATGAAGCGGTGTGGGCCAACCACTGGCATGACCTGTGGAATACCGCCTTCTGGCCGCTCCTGCTGTTCGCGCTGGCGCGGTGGACGTTGCTGCTCAAGCGCTGAGGCCGGCTGCAAAGTTCACGAAGTTCACGATGTTTCGCGAAATCCCTGGGCTGAAAATCCGCACGTGAGAAAGAGCCCGGCCCCCGGAGCAGGGAGGCCGATCAGAACATTAGCAGAACACACAAGTGTAGGAAAGACCTTTTCCTGGACCACCTCGAAACGCTCCGCCATCCGGTTCACACGCTCGCTGCGGAGGCCGCGAGCAGGTCGGAGAGGCGCTCCCGGTTGGCGGCGTTGAACGGGTTGAGCACCTCCATCCCTTCCAGCGAAAGGCCGTCCGGCAGGTCCTCGGTGAGCAGAACATCCGCGCCCATCCGGGCCGCCGACTTCCAGATCAAAGCACCCCAGAACTGCAGCTTGTGCTGCTCGGCGAAGACAGCGGCGTCAACGACGACGCTGCCGTAAGTGGGAATGATCGGGTACACCTCGGCCCAGTGGCTCGCCTGCTGGACGGCATCGCCAAAAAGTCCGATCCGTTTTCGGCGGATCACTGAAATGAACTCAGCCAGCACCTGCGCCGTGAGGATGAAGTCGAGATCCGGGCCTGCCGCCAGAATGGCCGCCGCAATGTTCCGCTTCGTCGGCTCCCCACGATCGAGTGCGTAGACCAGAACATTCGTGTCGACCGTCAACCTCACAGATCGGCGTCGCCGTAACGATCCTCGATGCTGGCCTTGCCGATGTTGAGGGGGAGACCTTCGGTGAGCAGGCGCTCCATCTCCTTCCTCGCCTTCCAGTAGCGGGCGTCCCGCACCGGCCGGACGATCTTTGGGCGAATCTCGGCGACGACCCTGCCGTTGCGGGAGACGTCGACGACCTCCCCGCCTTCCACACGCTCGATGACCTTGGAGATGTTCGCGTTCAGCTCCCGGATCGACAAGGCAGCCATGATCGAGCTCCTGTTGCTACTGTAGCAACATAGGCGCCAGGGCGTGACCGAACAAGCGGCCCGTCCGCTAGAGCACCTCGAACAGGCCCGCCGCGCCCATGCCGCCGCCGACGCACATGGTGACCACGACGTGCCTGGCGCCGCGGCGCTTGCCTTCGAGCAAGGCGTGGCCGGTGAGGCGGGCGCCGCTCATCCCGTAGGGGTGGCCGACAGCGATCGCGCCGCCGTCGACGTTGAGCCGGTCGTCCGGGATGCCGAGCTGGTCCTGGCAATAGAGGACCTGGACCGCGAACGCCTCGTTAAGCTCCCACAGGTCGATGTCGGCCACGCTGAGGCCGAAGCGCTTGAGGAGCTTGGGCACGGCGAAGACCGGGCCGATCCCCATTTCATCCGGGTCGGTGCCCGCGACCGCCATGCCCATGTAGCGGCCGAGCGGCTCCAGCCCGCGCTGTGCGGCCATGCCGGCCTCCATCAGCACGCAGGCGCTGGCGCCGTCGGAGAGCTGGGAAGCGTTGCCCGCGGTGATGAAGGCTTCGGGTCCCATGACCGGCTGCAGGCTCGACAGGCCCTCCAACGTCGTCTCGGGGCGATTGCCCTCGTCCTTGGTGAGCGTCACTTCCTTCATGCTGGTCTCGCCGGTCTCCTTGTTCTTGACCATCATCTTGGCGGTGACGGGCACGATCTCGGCGTCGAAGCGGCCTTCGGCCTGGGCGGCGGCGGTGCGCTGCTGGGAGCGGAAGGCGTAGGCGTCCTGGCGCTCGCGAGTGACCGAATAGCGCTTGCCCACCACTTCGGCGGTGTTGATCATCGGCATGTAGACGCCGTTGTGCATCGACAGCAGCTCGGGGTCCGGGCCGACCCGCATGTCGGGGGTCTGGACCAGGCTGATGCTCTCGACGCCGCCGGCGACCATCACGTCCATGCGGTCGACGATGATCTGCTTGGCGGCGGTCGCGATCGCCATCAGGCCGGAAGCGCATTGGCGGTCGATCGACTGGCCCGACACCGTAACGGGGAGGCCGGAGCGGAGCGCGGCGGTGCGGCCGATCGTGGTCTGCACGCCCTGCTGGAGCGCGGCGCCCATGATCACGTCGTCCACCTCAGACGGGTCGATCCCGGCCCGCTCCACCGCCGCCCTGATCGCATAGCTGGCGAGGGTCGGCGAGGGCGTCGCGTTGAAGGCGCCGCGATAAGCCTTGCCGATCGGCGTGCGGGCAGTGGAAACGATGACGGCTTCGCGGGTCATGAACAGCACCTTTCCGTGAACGTAAGGTGCCCCCTAGCGCCGGAGGGGCGCGAGGGGAAGGTTGAGGATGCGGCCGCGGGTTGACGGCTGAGCGTGGAACCTGTTATAACGAGCGTATGAACGCACTCACCATCAAGAAGATCGGCAATTCCGCTGGCCTGATCCTGCCCAAAGACGTGCTCGCGCAGCTCGGTGCCGAGGTGGGCGATACTCTGTCCGTGGTAAGGACTCCTCGGGGGATCGAACTGGCCGCCGCTGATCCGGAATTCGATCGGCAGATGGCCATAGCTCGACAAGTGATGGAGGACCATCGCCAGGCACTTCGGGAGCTGGCGAAATAGCGGTGGAAGCGCCGGACTGGGTTTGGGTCCAACAACAAGTCGCCATTGCGGCCCACGCCGATCAGCTAGCCCGCCATGGCGGAGGCGAAGGTACTCGGGACCTTGGCGCGCTGGAGAGCGCACTCGCACCCCCTCAGAATCTCGCGGCTTATGGCAATCCCGATATCGCCAGCCTCGCCGCGGCTTATGCCTTCGGCATAGCGCGTAATGATCCGTTCGTTGATGGGAACAAGCGTACCGCAGCAGTAGTAAGCTTCACCTTCCTGCGCAGGAACGGGTGGCGAGCTTTGGCGAGTGAGGCCGAGATCGTTGTCGCGTTTCTCGCCCTTGCTGCCGGCGAGCTGGGAGAGGACGAACTCGCGGAGTGGTTTCGCCGGCACCTCCAGCGGATTTAGGCGGCAGACGGCAGGGCGGGCGTGCCGGGTTCCGGCTCGATCGCGAGCGCTCCGCAGATCATCGACACGCCGGTGTAGAAGGCTACGAGCTGGATGATCTCCAGGATCTGGTCGGGCCCGAAGTGGCTGCTGAGCTGCGCAAATTCGGGTTCGGCTAGGCGCTTGCGGTCGATCAGCGCGTCGACGCCGTCCAGCAGGGCCGCGTCGGCATTGGACCAAAGCGTCGGATTGCCGGGAGCCGCAGCGGTGTCGGCCAGCTGCGCCTCGGTCAGCCCCGCGCGGGCGGCGAACAAAGCGGCGTGGACGCCCCATTCATAGCCGCAGCCGCAGCGGGCGCAGGTGCGCAGGATGACGATCTCGCGCTCGCGCAGCGGCAGCGGGCCCTTGTCGAGCAGCGAGCCGGCGGCGAACTTGTCCCAGGCGCGGCGCGAGGTGCCGATCGCGCGGAACAGCTTCAGCGGCGGCGCGCCCTGTGGCATGATCCGCGCCATCGCCGCGGCGAACCACTCGGGATAGGGCTCCTTGAGGAGGCCGATCCGGCTCACACGAAGATGATCCCGATCCATTCGACGGTAAGGGCAGGCTTCTTCTCGCCCTCGATCTCGACGGTGACTTCGTGGACGAACCGCCATTGGCCGGGGCGGCGCTCGTCGGCGCTGACCAGCTTGAAGCGGCCGCGCACGCGCTTGCCCGCCCTGACCGGCGACATGAACCGGACCCGCTCGAACCCGTAATTGACGCCCAGCTTGACGTTCGGCGGCTGCAGGAAGGCGTCTTCGCCCATCCGGCTCAGCAGCGAGAGCGAGAGGAAGCCGTGCGCCACCGTGCCGCCGAACGGCGTCTCGGCCGCGGCGCGCACCGGATCGACATGGATGAACTGGCGGTCCTCGGTCACCTCGGCGAAGCGATCGATCCGGTCCTGGTCGACCAGGATCCACTCGGAGACGCCGATCTCCGTTCCAACTTTCGCCTTGATCTCGTCCAGGCTGGCCAGCGGCATTGAGCCTCCCCGTCTGCGGCGCTAATCGGGCCCGCATAGAGCCGCCCCGGCGGCCCGCACAAGTGCTTGGAAAGTGGTCCCATGAATGACGTTACGGCAGCCGTGCGCAAGAACGATCTGCGGCGGGCGATCGACCGGCTGCACCGCGCAGGCGAGCCCGAAGTGCTGCGCCCGCTGCTCGACCGTGCGGCGATGGACGCGGATTCGCGCCACCGGGTCGAGAGCCGGGCGCTGGGGCTGCTGGCGGAATTGAGGGCGGCGCAGGCGCGCGGCTGGGTGAACCAGTTCCTGCAGGAATATCGCCTCAACACGTCCGAGGGCGTCGCTCTGCTGAGCCTGGCCGAGGCGTTCCTGCGCGTGCCGGACCCGGAGACGGCGGACGACCTCATTGCCGACAAGCTCGGCGACGGGGATTGGAGCGTGCACCGCGGCAAGTCCAATTCGCGGCTGGTCAACACCGCCACCTGGGGGCTGGTGATCGGCCGCGCGCTGGTCGGCGAAAGCGAGCAGGCGAGCGCGCTCAAGCGGCTGATCTCCCGCGCGGGTGAGCCGTTCGTGCGCCAGGGCGTGGGCGCGGCGATGCGGATGATGGGCGAGATTTTCGTCATGGGCCGCGACATCGACGAGGCGATCAAGCGGATGCGCAAGCCCGAGAATCGCGGCTTCACCGCCAGCTTCGACATGCTGGGCGAGGCGGCGCGCACCTTCCCGGACGCGCAGCGCTATTTCGCCGCTTATGAGCAGGCGATCCGGGCGGTCGGGGCGGTGGCGGACCAGGGCCACAGCATCTCGGTCAAGCTGTCGGCGCTCCACCCGCGCTACGAGGTGGCGCAATATGAGAGCTGCACCAGGTCGCTGATCGAGCAGCTGGAGGCGCTGGCGACCTTGGCGTGCAAGCTCGGCATCGGCCTCACCGTCGATGCCGAGGAGAGCGAGCGGCTGGAGATGAGCCTCGACATCATCGAGGCGGTGGCGGGGCTGCCGTCGCTGAAGAGCTGGGACGGCCTCGGCATGGCGATCCAGGCCTATTCCAAGCGGGCGCGGCCGGTGGTGGCCTGGGCGGACGATCTGGGGCGGCGGACCGGCCGGCGGATCGCCGCGCGGCTCGTCAAGGGCGCCTATTGGGACAGCGAGATCAAGCGGACGCAGGAAAGCGGCCTTTCGGACTATCCGCTGTTCACGCGCAAGGCGGCGACGGACGTGTCCTACCTCGCCTGCGCGCGCGACATGCTGGAAGCGCGCAACATCTACCCGGCTTTTGCGACCCATAATGCGCTGACGGTCGCCAACATCCTCGAATGGGCGGGCGAGGCGCGCGATTTCGAGTTCCAGCGGCTGCACGGCATGGGCGAGGGGCTGTACGAGCCGCTGGTGCGCGAGCAGGGGTTCAGGACGCGCATCTACGCGCCCGTGGGCGGACATCGCGACCTGCTCGCTTACCTGGTGCGGCGCCTGCTGGAGAATGGCGCCAATTCGAGCTTCGTCCACCAGCTCGCGGACGAGCGGCTGACCGACCGCGACCTGCTCGCGGACCCGGTGGCGAAGATCGCCGCGGTCGGCGGGACCAGGCACCCGAGCATCCCGCTGCCGGAGGACCTGTTCATGCCCGAGCGCAAGAATAGCGGCGGTCTCGATCTGCAGGACCGCGACGAGCTGGCGCGGGTCGCGGCGGCGGTACAGGCTCCGCTCCCGCTTGCGGGAGGGGCTGGGGGAGGGCTTGTGACGACGAGCCTGCCCGACGCCGCTGACAGTCCCTCCCCCGACCCCTCCCGCAAGCGGGAGGGGAGTGAGGCGGTGTCCCGCGCCCTCGCCGCTTTCCCCGCTTGGTCGTCGCGCGGCATCGACGAGCGCGCCGCCTGCCTCGACCGGCTCGCCGACCTGCTCGAGCGGGACCGGGACGAGCTGATGCGCATCTGCGTGCAGGAGGCGTACAAGACGATCCCCGACGCGCTGGCCGAGGTCCGCGAGGCGGTGGATTTCTGCCGCTATTATGCGGCGCAGGCGCGGGGCAGGCTGCAGCCGGTGGAGCTGCCGGGGCCGACGGGCGAGCGCAATTTGCTGCGGTTCGAAGGACGCGGCGTGTGGGTCTGCGTCGCGCCGTGGAATTTCCCGCTTGCGATTTTCCTGGGGCAGGTCACCGCGGCGCTGGTCGCGGGCAACACCGTCGTGGCCAAACCCGCGCCCCAGACGCCGCGCATCGCCGCGCGCGCGGTCGAACTCGCTTACGAGGCGGGCGTGCCGCGCGATGCGCTGGTGCTCGCCACCGGTGGCCCGGAAGTCGGTCAGGCGCTGATGGAGGATGGCAGTATCGCCGGCGTTGCCTTCACCGGCTCCACCGCCACCGCCAAGCGGATCGCCCGCACGCTCGTCGCCGACGATGACCGGCCGATCGTCCCGCTGATCGCCGAGACCGGCGGGATCAACGCGATGATCGTCGATTCCACCGCTCTGCCGGAGCAGGTGGTGGTGGATGTGGTCACTTCCGCATTCCGCTCGGCGGGCCAGCGCTGCTCGGCGCTGCGGGTGCTGGTGCTCCAGGAGGAGATCGCCCAGCGCACGCTCGACATGCTGCGGGGCGCCATGGACACGCTCGTGGTGGGCGACCCGGCCGATCCGCGCACCGACGTGGGGCCGGTGATCGACCAGGGCGCCTACGACCGGCTGATGGAATATCGCGCCGCCAAGCAGAATAGCTGGCTGCACACGCTTCCGGTGCCGGGCGCGGGCCTGTTCGTCCCCCCGACGATGATCCGGGCCGATCGGATCGAGGACGTGACCCGGGAGTGGTTCGGGCCGCTGCTGCACGTCACCACATGGCCGGCGGGGCAATTGGCCGCGACGGTGCGGCGCGTGAACGGCTCGGGCTTCGGCCTCACCATGGGGCTGCACAGCCGCATCGCCCGCGCCGCCGAGACGGTGGAGGCGGCCGCCACCACCGGCAACCTCTACGTCAATCGCTCGATGATCGGCGCGATCGTCGGCTCGCAGCCGTTCGGGGGCGAGGGGCTGTCCGGCACCGGGCCGAAGGCCGGCGGGCCGCATTATCTGCCGCGCTTCGTGGCGGAGCGCACCACCAGCACCGACACCACCAGCGCCGGCGGCAATGCGACCCTGCTCAGCCTGGAGGATGTCGGCTTTTGACCGGCGCTGGGGATAGGCCCGAAAGCCGCCGCAATCCTGTGGGAGCGGGGGGCATGCACATCCCGCTCCTGCTCACGCTGCCGCTGCTCGCCTTCACCGCTGTGGCCGCCGGCGCGCAGCCGCAGATCGGCCCGATAGCGCCGCCGATCACGCAGAAGCCCGCGTGCGGCGAGCAGCCGGCGGATGGCGAGGAGATCGTCGTGTGCGGCGAGCGCTATGACGAGGATAGCCCGTACCGCATCCCGCGCGAGCTGCGGGACCGTGGGCCGGTCGAGGACCGCCAGATGTCGTGGGACGCGCGGGTGCGCGACATGGAATCGGTCGATCGATATTCCTCACAGACGGTCGGGCAGTTCGGCTATCTCCAGCATTCCCGCCAGGTGGACTGCGAGTGGCGCGCCGCGCGTCAGGAAAGGCAGGGCCGCCAGCCTGATTGCACGAGGCGGGTCGTGCCGGACAAGCCGACCGACTGGCAGCGGCGCTGATCGCATTGTGAGCTGACTCCCCTCCACGACTTCGTGGAGGGGCTGGGGGTGGTTCTTGGTCGCCGAAGAAGGACAGGAAGAACCACCCCGGCCCCTCCAGCCAAATGCTGGAGGGGAGTGATTCGACCTCCTGCGCGGCGCTAGAG
Organism: Allosphingosinicella sp.; assembly: GCA_036388255.1. GTDB lineage: Bacteria > Pseudomonadota > Alphaproteobacteria > Sphingomonadales > Sphingomonadaceae > Allosphingosinicella. The sequence continues at coordinate 27,384 of DASVSD010000032.1, forward strand.
CACCGGCTTGCCGCCGGTGATCTCGATCCGGCCGCCGGACATGTAGCTGCCCAGCTCGCTGGCGAGCAGCACGTAGGCGCCGGCGCATTCGGCGGGCTGGCCGGGGCGGCCGAGCGGCGTGTTGTCGCCAAATTCCTTCACCTCCTCCGGCGGCATGGTCGAGGGGATGAGCGGGGTCCAGATCGGCCCCGGCGCGACCGAATTCACGCGGATACCCCTTTCGCCGAGCAGCTGCGCCAGACCCGCCGAGAAATTGGCGATGGCGCCCTTGGTGGTGGCGTAGGGGAGGAGGTCCGGCCGCGGATTGTCCGAGTTGATCGAGCTGGTGTTGATGATCGAGCTCCCCTCCTTCATGTGCGGGAGGGCCGCCTTCACCAAATAGAACATGGCGTGGATGTTGACCGCGAAGGTGCGCTGCCACTCCTCGTCGCTGATCTCCGCGATGCTCTCGTGGGTCATCTGCTGCGCGGCGTTATTGACCAGTATGTCGACGCGCCCGAACTCCTGCACCGCGCGGTCGATGATCGCGCGGCAAAAAGCGGGATCGGCGATATCGCCCGGCATCAGCACCGCCTTGCGCCCTGCCTGCTCGACCCAGCGCGCGGTCTCCTGCGCGTCCTCATGCTCGTTGAGGTATGAGATGAGGATGTCGGCGCCCTCGCGCGCATAGGCGATGCACACGGCGCGGCCGATGCCGCTGTCGCCGCCGGTGATCACGACCTTCTTGTCGGTGAGCCGGCCCGAGCCCCGATAGCTTTGCTCGCCATGGTCCGCCTTGGGGTTCAGCTCGGCCTCGGTGCCGGGCGGAATCTGCTGCTGTTCGGGAAGGGGCATGGGGGGAGCTCCGGGCTGCTGCTGTTCCGCGCTTCAACCGCCACGCGGCGGCTTGGTTCAGGCGATCTTCGTCGCGCCCGCCGCCTTTCTGGTCGAAGCTGATGCAGGTTCGTCAGAAAGCCCGGAGCGGCCGTCGCCCGCGTGTGGCGGGGATCGCGGCGGCGGCTAACGGAGCGCCCACAATTCAAGCTCCAGACGAGGATCCTGCCATGCTCTTCCATGTTTCCATCGAAGCCGACGACCCCCAGCACGTCGCGGAAGTGATCGCCGAATTGTGGGGCGGCGAGGCGCTTCCCTTTCCGGCCGTGATCGACGGCAGCTGGGCGGCGCTGGCCGGCGACGAGCGCTCGACCATGGTCGAAGTCTATCCGCGCGGGACCGAGCTGCACCCGACGGCCGGCGACGCGGTGGGCATCCTGTCCGCGCACCGGCGGCACAATCCGGTCCACATTGCCATCGCCACGCGGCTGAGCAGCGACCTGGTCTTCACCATCTGCAAGCGCGAGGGCTGGGAAGCGAAATATTGCAAGCGCGGGGGCGCCTTCGGGGTCATCGAGATCTTCATGGAAGGTTGCCAGATGATCGAGGTGCTGACGCCGCAGATGCAGCAGGAATATCTCGACGCGATCACCATCCCGAACTGGAAGGCGATGCTCGCGGCCGGCAAGCAGCTGGCGGGCGAGGTCACGAAGCTCGCCGCCTGAGCCCTTAGCCTCAGGCGGCGGTCAGCCCCGGCGGCGGCGCCGGCGGCGGCGCATACAAGATGCCGAGCCGGTCCAGGCGGCGGAGCACGGCGAGGATGATCTCCTCGCGGGCCTTTGCGAACAGGCCGAAGTCCGCGGTCTCCATGAAGAAGACCAGTTCGTAATCGGCCGAGGCCTGGGTGATCCTGACCAAGCTCGCGCGATCGAACAGGACTGCGGGCTGCTCGGCGGCCGCGGCCTGCAGCTCGCCCGTGACGGCCGCGAGCGATTCCGGGCTGTTGGTCGGCAGGATTGCGAAATTGAGGATGCCGCGCCGCCGCGTCTGGAGCGCATAATTGTGGATGCGGTCCTGCAGCAATTTGTCGTTGCCGACCGCGACCATCTCCCCGTCCAGCGCCCGCAGCCGGGTGGTCTTGAGCCCGATATGCTCGACGGTCCCGGTGAAGCCCGCGGGTCCGCCGAAATTGATCGTGTCGCCCTTGCGGAAGGGGCGGTCGAAGATGATCGCCAGCGCCGCGAACAGGTCGCGGAAGATGCCCTGCGCGGCCAGGCCGATGGCGATGCCGCCGATGCCGAGCCCGGCGACGAGGCCGGTGACGTTGACGCCGACATTGTCGAGCACGACGATGATCGCGATCAGGAATGCCGTGACCGTGACCAGCGCCCGGATCAGGCCCATCGCCGTGCCGAGGGTGCGATGCTCCTCGCCCCCGCCGACCCGCCGCTCGATGGAGCCGAGGATCAGTGCGCGGACCCAGATCGCGACCTGCAGCGCAGTGGCGGCGACGAACAGGAGGTTGATCGCTTCCTCGGCCCGCCGCGGCATTTCGAGCTGCAGCGCGACGAGCTTGGCGGCCGCGGCGACGATGAAGAAGAGGTAGGTGCGGGCGAGCACGCCCTCGGCCACCTTGCGCCAGCCGGTCGCCTGCGCGCCGCCGAGCAGGCGCCGCCCGATCCCGCGCAGCCCGATCAGCGCGAGGACCAGCAGCAGGCCGATCCCGGCCGCGCTGGCGATCTCCAGGCTGTTGTCGGCGGCCCAGGCGATCAGCCGGCGCCAGCGGTCGAAGAAGTCGGGCTGGGTTCCTGCGTTCATGATCCGTCATTGCGAGGAGCGAAGCGACGAAGCAATCCATCTGTGCGAAGCGATGGGAGCTGGATTGCTTCGCTGCGCTCGCAATGACGGGAAGAGGGGGTCAGCGCGCCTCGGCCGCTACTTCATCCTGCTCCATCTCGGTCTGCGCCTGTGCCGCCTCGCAGGCGTTGGCGACATGCTCCAGGAACATGATCAGGCCGCGCTCGGCACGCGAGAGATATTTGCCCGCGCGCGGGCATGCGAGGCCGCCCAGCGGGTCGCGGGGATTGTCCTTCACCGCCTCGATCAGTGCTGGGTGCACATAGGATTTGCGGCTGATCGCCGGGGTGTTGCCGAGCGCTTGCGCGACCGGCTCGAGCGCCGTCCTGAGGCCCAGCTTCTCGCCCTCGTCATGCTCGCACAATTGCTCGAAGAAGATGGCAGAGGCGCCCCAGGTGCGGAAATGCTTGGCGGTGAAATCGCCGCCGGTCGCCGCCTTGATGTAGGCGTTCACGTCGGCCGAGGAGACCGGGCAGGCCTGGCCGTCATTGTCGACATATTGAAACAGATGCTGGCCGGGCAGGTCCTGCATCTTGCGCACGATGCGGGTGAGGTTGCGGTCGGTTATGTTGAGCTCGCGCTCGATACCGTGCTTGCCCTTGAACTTCATCCGGACCGTCCGCCCGAGTTGCTTGACGTGGCGCGAGCGGATGGTGGTGGCGCCGAAGCTTTTGTTCTCCTTGGCATATTGCTCGTTGCCGACGCGGATATGCTCGCAGTCGAGCAGGCGGACGACCGCCGCGACCACCGCGTCCTTGCTGACCGCGCGCTTGTCGAGATCCTCCTGCACGCGCTTGCGAAGCTTGGGCAGCGCGTGGCCGAACGCCGCCAGCTTGGCGTATTTCTCGGCATCCTGTTGTTCGCGAAATTGCGGATGATAGCGATATTGGCGGCGGCCCTTCACATCATACCCGATCGCCTGGATGTGGCCGCACGGGTCCGGGCAGAACCAGGCGCGCTCATAAGCGGGCGGCAGGCCGATCGCGTTCAGCCGGTCGATCTCCTCGCGGTCGGCGACGCGGCTGCCGTCGGCGTGGAAATATTGCCAATAGCGGCCCCGCTTGCGCCGGGTGATGCCGGCGCCGCCAAGATCGCCGACGAAGGAAAGCGGGGGCGGAGCGGCGGCGGCGGGTTCGTTCATGGTCGCTGCGTTAAAGCTCCGCGCGCGCCCTTCGTTCCGGATGCGGGCCGATGGCCAACCGCTTGTTAAGGCGGTGCTGCTAGCAGCAGGGCGATGGACAGCCTTCCGACCAACGCCGATCCCGATCTCGCCCGCCGCCTCGAGGCGGAACGCGAGTTCCACAACCGCAAGTTCGGCGGCGCCGAGGAGCATGGGGCGTCGGAGGCGATCTACGAATTGCCGCGCGTCGCCTACCGCCATTTCGAGGCACAGGTGCAGCCGCGGGCGGCGGGCGCGCGGGCGCTGGAGTTCGGCTGCGGGGATTCATCCTATGCGGTAAAGCTCAGCCAATGGGGGGCGCGCGTCACCGCCATCGACATTTCGGACGAGGCAATCGAGGAGACGCGGCGGCTGCTGGCGGATCACGGCTTCCTCAACCAGACCGACCTCATCCGCATGAATGCCGAGGAGCTCGACTTTCCGGATGGCAGCTTCGACCTGGTGGTCGGCCGCGCTATCCTCCACCATCTCGACCTCGAGCGGGCCTATGCGGCGATCGCGCGGGTGCTGCGTCCGGGCGGCGCGGCGATCTTCCTGGAGCCGCTCGCCCACAACCCGCTGATCAACCTCTACCGGCGGATGACCCCGCATCTGCGCACCGAGGACGAGCATCCGCTGACGATGCGCGACCTGAAGGCGGCGCGGCGGCATTTCGGGGAAGTCTCCTTCCGCTACTTCACCTTCCTGTCGATGGGCGCCTTGCCCTTCGCCAAGGCGCCGCGGCTGTTCCAGGGCGCAGTGAACGGCCTCGACAAGGCCGACCGCGCGCTGTTCCGAGCCATCCCCGCCGCCGGCCGCTGGGCCTGGACGGCCGCGATGGTGATGGAGAAGAAGTAAGCCCGACAGCCCCCTCTCCCCTTGCGGGAGAGGGCTGGGGAGAGGGGGAGCGAGCCGTCTGGCTCGCAAAAGAATCTCTTCGGCCGCAGACGCGGCCGGTCCCCTCTCCCAACCCTCCCCCGCAAGGGGGGAGGGCTATTCTAGACAGCCGAGAGCACCGGCCGCTGGGGCTTCACCGGAGCAAGCTTGCGCTCCCCTGCCGCCATCGCGGCATTGCGCTTCAAATGATTGTCCAGCCCGATCTCGGCGCCGATCAGCATGAACATGAAGGGCATGAAGGCCAGGCCGACGAAGATCGAGCCGACCAGGTAGACGAGGTGCGCGGTCTGGAGCGCGCCGGCCAGCGAGCCGACCCACTGATCCTCCTCGGCGGCGCGCCGGAACCGCCGCCGCAGCACTTCCATGCGGATCACGCCAGAGAAATGGAGCAGCAAATAGAGGGCCAGGCCGGGGAAGCCCTGCTCGCCCAGCATCTCGAAATAGCTGCTGTGATAGGCGCGGCCCTGGTCGGTCACCATGTCCTGCTTGACCTGCGCGAGGGGCCCGGCCCCTTCCGTATTGGTGAGCGCGATCTGCAGCTTGTTCTGGCGATACGCCTCGAACCCGCCGCCGAACGGATGCTGGGTCGCATAGTCGATCGTCCACGCCCAGATGGCGAGCCGGGTGGAGGCGGATTCGTCCGCCTTATATTCCTGGATCGTGCCCATCCGTTCCGAGAAGCTGGTCGGCAGCATCGGAATGGCGGCAAGGGCGACCGCACCGAGCATTCCGACATAGAGGAAGCGCCGCTTCACGTGCCGGAGCGCCAGCACGACCAGGGCAGCGATGCAGACCAGGCCGGTGCGCGCCTGGGTGCCGATCGGGATCAGCAGGCAGGCGAAAATGAGCGCGTAGGAGAAGGCCTTCACGCGCCAGTCGGGCGGAAAGATCGTGCCGTGGCGCATCAGCCAGAATATGATCGGGATCAGCGTGATCGCGGCGGTCGACATGGTGCTGCTTTCGAACAGCCCGGTATTGTTGTCGACGAACGCCAGGTTCGCGCCATAGCCGCCCCCGCCGGCCGCGGTCTTGATGCCGACCGCAATGATGATCGAGGCGGCCGAGAGCGCCAGCACCAGCAGCAGCGCCTCGATCCTGAGGCGGCTCCACAAGGTGAAGGGGAGGAAGGCGGCGAAGACCAGCACCTTCCACACCCACGTCCACTTGGTCTGGGCCTCGATCGGCAAATCGGCGTTGAAGGTGGTGAGGCCGACATAGAGGAGCAGCAGCAGGATCAGGCCCTGGCGGCCGCTGAAGCGGGTCCAGCGTTTCTCGTCGAACAGCAGCCATGCCCCCATCGCCAGCGGCGCCAGCATCATCGAGACCGACGCGCTGCTCAGCAGGTAATAAGACAGGCGCTGCGGCTGGACGATGTCGACATAGACGAAGGCGAGCACGAACACGAACGGGCGCTTCAGCCCGAGCGCGAGCACCGCCAGCAGGAAGGCGACGAGGCCGAGGTCACGCATGTTCGTGCTCCCCTCCAGCATTTGCTGGAGGGGCCGGGGGTGGCTCTTTCTGCGGGGTGAAGAAAGAACCACCCCCAGCCCCTCCGCGAACTCGCGGAGGGAAGTCAGTGGGTTCCCCGTCGAGATCGTCGCGCCAGACCAGCCGCCACAGCGCCAGCGCGATGAGACCGTGGGTGACGCCCAAGGCGAAGATGTCGATCACTGGGCCCGGCCGTCCTTGCGCTGCTGCGGCGGTGATAGCGGGGCGCGGTTGACGGCCCGTTAAGGTCCTCATGGCAAGGCTTTGCCACCATGCGCATCCTGCACGTCCTCGACCACGGGCTGCCGCTCCACAGCGGCTATGCGTTCCGCACCCGCGCGATCGTGAAGGCGCAGCAGGGCAGGGGCTGGGAAGTGGCCTGCCTCACCGGTGCCCGCCAGGGACCCGCAGAAGCCGCGGCCGAGCAGCATGACGGCATTACCTTTTTTCGCACCACGCCGCCGCCCGCCGCGCGGTCGCCGCTGCGCGAACTGCGCGAGATCGCGGCGCTGCGCAGCCGGCTGGAACAGGTGATCGAGGAGTGGCGGCCGGATCACATCCACGCCCATTCTCCGGTGCTGACGGCGCTTGCCGCTTTGCCGGTGGCGCGGCGGCACAATCTGCCCTTGCTCTACGAGATCCGCGCCTTCTGGGAGGATGCGGCGGTCGGCAACGGGACCGGCCGCGAGGGCTCGCTACGCTACCGGCTGATCCGGCGGCTGGAGACGCGCGCCGCGCGCCGAGCCGATGCGGTGGCGGTGATCTGCGACGGGCTGCGGCGGGACCTGATCGCGCGCGGCATCGATGCCGACAAGATCATCGTGTCGCCGAACGGCGTCGACCTGCATTTGTTCGGCAACCCGCCGCCGCGCGATCCGGCCCTTGCCCGCCGCCTCGGGCTCGAAGGGGCGGACGTGGTCGGCTTCATCGGCTCCTTCTACGATTATGAGGGGCTGGACGATCTCATCGGCGCGATGCCGCTGCTGTTGGAGCGGCGGCCCAAGGCGCAGCTTCTGATGGTTGGCGGCGGGCCGATGGAAGAGGCGCTGAAGCGGCAGGCGGGCGAGAGCGGCGTCGCGGATCGCATACGCTTCGTTGGGCGCGTGCCGCACGAGGAAGTCGAGCTCTATTACGCGCTGATCGACCTGCTCGCATATCCGCGCAAGGCGATGCGGCTGACCGACCTGGTGACGCCGCTCAAGCCGCTGGAGGCGATGGCCCAGCGCAAGCTGGTGGTCGCCTCCGACGTGGGCGGGCACCGCGAGCTGATCCAGGACGGCGTGACGGGGACCCTGTTCCCGGCCGGGGACCGGGCGGCCCTGGCGGAAGCGCTGGCCGGCCTATTCGACCGGCGGGACGAATGGGAGGGACGCCGCGATACCGCGCGGCGCTTCGTCGAGCGCGAACGCAATTGGCATGCGAACGTGGCGAATTACGCGCCGGTCTATGAGCGGCAAATCGGAAAGGCAGCTTGATGAGCTTGGTGAGCGTGATGGTCGGCCGGGCGAGCAGCGGCGGGCTGGACAAGCCGGCCGCAGTGCTCGCGGCTTTCGTCGTCGGCGCAGCCGTGTTCGTGATGCCGGGCAGCGTGCTGGAGCAGGCGGTGCTGGCGAGCGGGTTGCCCGACAGCCTGCCGCAGCTTTCGCCGCCGCTCGGCATCAAGTCGCGCGCCGGCCTTGCCTTGCTGGCGGCCGGATCGGCGTTCGGGATGGTGCTGCTGATGATGCGGATCTTGGGATTCCTGACGAAGAAGCGCGAGCGGCCGGCGGCGGAGAGTGAAGGCACGCTGCGGGTGCGGCGCAGGGATCAGCATCCCGATGCGCCCTTCCGCGGGCCGCTGTCGGTGAGCCGGGATCTTGGCGAGCCCGCGGCTGCGGCGGATCGCGAGGCTGGGCCCGCGCCCGAGGCCAAGCCCCAATCTGCGCCCGTCATATGGCCCGAGCCGGAGCCTGCATATGCGGCTCCCGAGCCGATCAGGCCGTTGCGGCCGGCGGGGCTGGGGACACGGCGCCGGGCGCCGCTGATCGAGGTGCTCGCCGCCGCCGCCAGTGAGGGTGCCGAGCCGGAGCCTGCCGCCGAGGAGCCGCGCCGGATCAAGGCCAGCCGCGACGCCGAACCCGAGGCGCCGGCGGCGGTGGAGGAGCCTGCGCAGTCCGCCCAGGCGCAGCCGGAGCCGCCGTTCGTCCCGGAGTTCGAGCCGGAGCCCGATCCGATTGCAATCGCGCAACCCGTCGCGCCCGTCGCTGAGCCTCCGCCGGCCTGGGTCCCGCCCGCCGGAGAACCATCCCCGGAGAGCCTCACCGATCTGCTGGCTCGCTTCGAGCGGGCGCTGGAGCGCAAATCCGTGCAGCGCGCACCGGCCCCGGCCGCGGCCGAGCCTGGAGCCGACGAGGGTGAGGGGATGGACCTGCGGCTTCGCTCCGCCCTGGAGAATCTGCGCAAGTTCGCCCCGCGCCACGGCTGACCAGCGCCCTCAATTTTCCTCGATGGTGAGAGCCTCGAGTTCGAGCATCGCATAAGCGCCGCCGTCGCCCCGCTCCTCGCCGAGCAGGGCGACATCGGCGACGATGTGGCCGCGAATCTCGAATTCGAGCTCAGGCAGGTCCGCTAGAAAATCCGCAGCCGCGCCGACGGCGCCGAGCCCGCGCAGCGCCACCCGCAGCCGATGGCGTGCCCCGCAAAAGGTGACGCTCGCCCACTCCGTCCGCGCCAGCTGGTCGATCGTGACCAGGCCGCGAAAGTAGCCGAAATAGCTCATGAGCGCGGCCGAAAAGCCTTTGGCGACGATGTCGGTCATCGCGCTGACGCCTGCGGCTGGCGGGCGTCCAGGAAGGCGCCGACGCGCTGCTCCGTCTGGGGACGCGGCTCGCGCCCCAGCCGCAGGTCGAACACGAAGCGCGGATCGCGCACCGCTTCCCGGCCGAAGCGCGCGGCAGGCGTGTCGGTCTCGCGCAGATAGCGCTCGATGCGGCGCAGCAGGTACATCCTCGTCTCCTTGCGGGCGAATCACTGTTCGTGTTATGTTCTGAAGGTGCTAGGGGAAATCCTACTTGTCTAGGATATTTCCTGCGCATATGTGGTTTGCCGCAATTGCCGGGCTGGGAGGAGTGATCGCCTGCCTCGCAAGCGCTGGAGGAGACGCGGATGGAGAATGCGCGCATCGCACTGCAGCGGCTGATCGAGGAGCGCGGGGAGGATTATTCCGGCCTGTCGCGGCTCCTCGGCCGCAACGCCGCTTATGTGCAGCAATATATCAAGCGCGGCAGCCCCAAGCGGTTGGCCGAGCAGGACCGCAAACGGCTGGCGCGCTACTTCGGCGTGGAGGAGGCGCTGCTCGGGGGCGAGGGCGCGGCGGCGGCGGCCGACGGGCCAGCGCCGGTCAGCGTTGCTCTGCTCGACGTCGGCGCCTCGGCCGGGGCCGGCGCGGCGGTGGACGGCGAACGCACGCGCGCGCACGTCGCCTTCGATCCCGCCTGGCTGCGCAAGGTCGCGAGCGGCGGCCCCGACGGATTGTCGATCATCCGCGTCGAGGGCGATTCGATGCTGCCGGCGCTGGCCCATGGCGACGAGATATTGGTCGATCGCTGCGACGGGCGGCAGCGGCTGCGCGACGGCATTTACGTGCTGCGGCTGGAAGGCGCGCTGATGGTGAAGCGGCTTGCGTTCAATCCGGTGAACAGGAATGTCACGATCAGCAGCGACAATGCGGCCTATCCGTCCTGGCCCGATTGCGACCCCGCCAAGGTCGAGCTGGTGGGACGGGCGGTGTGGGTCGGAAGGCGATTGACTTGAACGGCGCGCCTGCAATGCTGGCGCAGGCGCTGCTATCGTGGGGCAGCGCGTGAGAGGCATGGTGGATCAGGTGCACAGCAAGGGCTCGGCCGCGCGGCGCCTCGCCGGACGCCTGAACCTGCTGCCGATCTTCTTCTTCGGCTTCTGGTCGGTGCCGGCCAAGGCCTTCTGGCTGATCGTGCTGGGCGTGCTGCCCTGGTTCGAGGCCGCGCCCGCATTCGACGTCGCGCTGACCTGGTTCCTCTGCTCCTTCCTGGCCGGCCCCTGGGTGCTGCTGCTCCCGCGCTCGTTCCACGCGCCGCGCGAGTGGGAATCGAAGGGACAATTCTACCGGCGCGTCGGCGTCGAGCGGTTCCGCTCGATCGTCGCCAATGGCGATCTGGTGAACCGCTTCGTGCGGGCGCGGCACCGCAATTACAACGTCTACGGCCCGGATCTCGAGAAGCTGGTCCCCAAGTCGATCTGGAACGAGAAGCGGCACATCGCCTATCTGTGCTGGGGCTTCGTCACCGCCTATTTTGCTTATTCGATCGGTTGGTCGGCCTGGGCGGTGTGGCTGGCGGGATCCAATATCGGCGCCAATCTCTACCCGACAATGCTGCAGCGCTATTCCCGCGCGCGCGTGCTGCGGCTGGCGCGGCTCGCGGAGCGGCAGAAGAGCAGCCTGTTCGGCCGGCGGCGGCTGCGCGGGAGCGGCTCGGCGCTGAGCGCGTGAGGGAGGGCAGCCGGATCGCTGCCGCCGGGGCGTTGCTGGCGGCGGTCGGTGTGGCGCTCGGGGCGTTCGGCGCGCACGGCCTGCGGGCGACGCTCAGCGCCGAAGCGCTCGGCTGGTGGAGCACCGCCGTCCAATATCAGATGTGGAGCGCGCTTGGTCTGGTCGCGCTTGGAGCGAGCGCCCGCCGCCTCGGGCTGGCGGCCGCGCTGATCGGCATCGGCGCGTTGATCTTCTCCGGCAGCCTCTACGCGCTGGCGCTGACCGGCGCGCGGTGGCTCGGCATGGTGACACCGGTGGGAGGCTTGCTGATGATCGCCGGCTGGTCGCTCGCCGCATGGCGGCTGAAGGGCAGCTTCTAGCGCCGCCGGTCGAGCAGCCAGACCAGCAGCACGAACAGCGCGCCGATCAGCAGTCCGGCGAGGAAGCCGATGCTCGGCTGACCGTATAAGGTGCCGGTCACCACGCCGGCCACCATGCTGAGCGCGAGCAGCGATCCGCCTGCCATTCCGCGGCCGCGGCGCGCCGGTGCGGGCTTGTTCGGAACGTCCATGCCGCGCCTATGGCAGGACCGCCGGGACACGGCCAGTGCCCCCGCGCAAACATCGTCAACAGGTTGTTGAACACAAAGGTGCGCGAACTCGAAAGCGGACCGGCTTAAGCTGCGCTCATCCCACACAGGCGCGGCAGCGAGGCGTTTCAAACTTGAGTCCCCACGTCCACATCTCCGATGCCGCCGCCGTGAACGACGCGGCCGAGCTCATCGACCGCTTCGGCCAGTTCGCCGCCGACGAGGCGGCGGCGCGCGCGAGCCGCAGCCGCGACCTGGGCAACGTCATCCACTATTGCCGCTGGCGGCAGATCCAGCGGCTGATCGAATATCTCGACTGCGGCAACGTGGAGGCGTCGGTCCACTAGGGCGGCGGGCGGACCACCGGTTCAGTTCCGCGTGGCGGGCAGGCAGCGATAGCCGGGTCCCTGCGCCCCGGCGATCTCATCCTCCGAGACTTTCCGGACTTCGCGGCGCCGCTCCACGCCCTCGATATTGATGATCAGAGTATTGCCGTTCTCGATCGACCATGTTCCCGATTCGGCATCCGGGCTGGTCACTTGACCGCCAAGGTCGAATCGGAACATTTCCTCGCAATCGCGGGTCTCGGCCCACACGCCCGCAAACCACTCCTCGGTGACCGCGTCGGTGGCGACCAGGTCGGCCGCACTGCTGTCGGTGGCGGTGTCGTTGGGCGTCGTGTCGCTGGCAATGGTGTCCTGGGCGGAAGTGTCGTCGGCTGTGCGGTCGGTGTCGGCAGTCTTATCCTGTGGCGCGTCGGCGACCGGCGGCCCGCTCGGGGCGGCACCCTCGCGCGTGGCGAGCCAGACCAGCAGAACGACCAGGATCGCGGCCACGACCCCGCCAAGAGTGATCCACAGCCACTTGGCGCTCGAGCCTGCGCCCGGCGGCGCTTCAGGAGGTGCTCCTTGAGGGGCTGGGGCGGCACTGTCGCCAAATGGCGCCGGCGGCATCTGGAGCGGCATCTGGGTCGGCGCATAAGCGCCCGCCGCTGCGCCGCCGTGGCTGAACCCGGAGCGGGAGGCGTCGGTCCGCGGCATCTCCTGGTCGAAGCCGCGGGCGCGCGCGGCGATGCGGTCGATCGCCGCGTCGCGCTGCTCCAGCCAGTCGATCCATTGCGCCGCGGCCAGATGGTAACGCAGCCCGCCCGGATCGACGATCTTCTCGATCCGCAGCGGGATGATCGCCTTGCCGAGCTGATCCGCGAGGATCAGCTCGCGCTCGACATGGGGGCTCTTCACCGACGCGGCGGAAAAGAGCAGCAGCACCGCGCTCGATTCGCCGATCGCGTCGGGGATGGCGCGCGCGAAGGAGGCGCCGGGCTCCACGTCGCGCGGCGCGATCCAGCATTTCACGCCCTTGGCGTTGAGCGCGCGCTCGACATGCTGGGCGACTTCAAGCTGGGACGAATGGTGGCTGACGAACAGGACCGGCCCGTTTGCCTGATTCATGACGGCGCTCCCCCTTCCATCGGCTTTAGCTTGCGGACGCGCCCTCCACAATCGCGGGCGCCGCGGCGGTCAGGCGGTACATCGGGAAGGCGCCGTATTTCTTGGCCAGATCGACCTGGCCGACATAGCGGCAGTTGAAGCGGTCCGGAGCGTGGAGCGCGATCATCGCGGCGAACGGCTCGGTCACGTAGACGTCGCCCGGCGGAGTCACCGGCTCGATCCGCGCGGCGCGGGCGACCTCGTTGCCCAGGAAATTGGCCTGGCCCGTCACGCGGTCGCGCGATTCATAGACCGAGCCGTAATGGAGGGCGATCCGCATCCCGCCCTGGTCGGCGGCCAGGCCCAGGTCGGACGGGTCGGCTTCCTTGAGCGCTTTTTGGAGATGAAGCGCGATCTCCGCGCCGGCGACCGCCCCGTCCATCACCGTGTAGAGCGCGTCGCCCCAGGTGTTGCGCGCCAGGATCTTGCCTTCATGCTGCTCGAGCACGGTGGCGATGCGGCCCATCACCTCGCTGTCGAACAGCGGATAGCTGGATTCGGTGAGCCGCGAGAAGCCGGCATAATCGGTGAAGAGGATGGAGGCGGTGCGGCGGGGCAAAGGCTGGGCGGCGCTCGCCTCCGGGCGCGGATAGGAGCGGTCGATGCCGCCGGCGGCCACCTCATGAGTCTCCCCGCCGCGCCGCCGCCACAGGCGCACGTCGGCCCCGGTTCCGACCGGTCCGCCGTCCAGGCCGTCCCAGATGGCGAGCTGGAAGCTGTCGGTGGCGAGATGCTGGGCGCGCAGCCGGGCGAGGCCCATCGCCACCGCGGCGCCGTAGGCGAACAGAGCCGGGTCGCTGACATATTCGAGCTGGCTGGCATAAGTGATCGTGCGGGCGGCCTTCAGGCAGGCCTCGGCCCGGGCGACCCACGCCTCGCCCGCGGGCCGCACCGACTGGGCGAAGAAATCGGGTTTTGCGCAGGGCAGCACGATGTTGAGCTCGCCGCCGCGCCGGATCACCGCCTCGGCCACCAATATGTCGGCGCCGGCCGCGATCGAGCCGAAGGCATAGCCGCCGTTGCGCTCCACGAGCGCCGCTTCGATGCCGGCGAGGATGCGCCGCTCGTGCCCCGCATCGGGAACGAAGATGTGCCCGGCATAATGGAAGGTCGCGGGCGGGCGGAGCAGGTTCAGCAGGCATTCGCGCTCCGTCGCTTTCAGGCCGGCCGCCGCGGCGACGATGGCGAGCTGCCGCAGCGTGCCGGAGCGCGCACCCGCATTCGCGCCGGGCAGGCTGATCGCAAGCTCCAGCGCATCGGATGCGCCGCCCGCGTCGCCCAGGATCACGAACGCCTCCGCCCGCGTGGCCGCGCAATAATAATCCTCGGGAGCCTTGACCTTCTTGAGCCTCAGGATGCGCTCGGCCAGTTCGCGGGCGACGTCTACCTGGCCGCCGAGCAGGGCGAGCGAGGCGGCGTTGATGCCGGGATAGGAATCGCGGCTCTTGTCGAAGATGATCCGATACGCCTCGTAGGCCGCGCTGAAATCCCGGGCCTTTCCGGTGGCGAGCGCCTCGTCCTTCAGCAGGCGGGCGCCGAGCGCGCGGCGATGCCCCTTCTTGCTCCTGTCGAGCCCGTAGGCGCGGAACAGATAGAGCGCGCGTTCCGTGTCGCCCATGCGCGCGAGGGCGAGCGCCTGGCTGTGGCGGATCTCCTCATTGCCGTGACCGTCGATGATCGCGCGGGTGGCCGCGTCATAGGCCCCGAACAGGTCGCCTTGCGCCAGCGCTTCCTGGACAGCTTGCAGTGGGTCGTCGGTGAGGGCCATCGGCCCCAGCCTTAGCGCTTCTCCGCCTGCGGGAGGAGCCCGTTCTCAGGCGCGCATATTGGAGTCAGGAGCCGCGTGCTACCCGGACGCCGCTCTCGATCGTGGTGCGGGGGCCGCGGCCAACGGGGGGCCGTGCCTGGGGCCGCGCCTGCGGCTGCGACGAGGCGGAGCGCTGCCGGCCCGTGCGGGTGCTGGTCGGCCGCTCGAAGGTCACGCGCTGCATCGTCGGCCGCTCGATCACCGGGCGCTCGACCCTTTCCACCTGCCTGAGCGCCCGCTCTACGTTCGCGATCAGGCGCGGGGTCGGGGTGCGGGGAGTGCGGGCGACGGAGGTGACGCCCGCATAGCCCGCGCGGGGCTCCACGGCGGCGGGCGCCTGGCGGAACGCCTGGACGCTGGTGCTGTCCGGGCGGCGGTAGAAGATGTGCGCGCCGACGATGATCTGCTTCTGCAGGCTGGGCGCCCAATAAGGCCGGATCGCCGTCGTGTGATAATTGAGGGAAAGGCCGACCGGACGGTAGACGGAGCCGCGCAGCGCCTCGGTCGCGATGCGCTGGGCCCGCGCCCAAGCATTGCCCTCGATCGCGCGGCCCATGGAGCCGTCGCAGGTGAAGGAGAATTGGCAGCCCGTGCGGCGCTGCGATCCCTGGTAGACGACGCCGCAGACGCTGCTCGGATAGGAAGGGTGACGCACCCGGTTCAGCACGACCTGCGCAACCGCGCGCTGCCCCGCATCCGATTCGCTGCGCGCCTCGTAATAGACCGCCTCCGTCAGGCACTGGAGCGCGCGCTGATAGGAAGCGCGATCGCTCGGCGCCTCGAACGGCAGCGGGGCATCCGAAGCGAAAACCGGGGCCGGCGCCGCCGCGACGAACATCGCCGTCGCAGCCGTGAGCGAGAAGTTGCGGGTGAGGTGTCTGTTTCGTGTCACGCAGAGCGGCTTAGCGCCCGCGCCTTCGGAACCGATTAAGCGGGACGGTTTACGAGTGGTTGCCGCGCCGGACGCTCCATGGCGCTGAAGACGCCCGCCCGCGGCGGACGGTCAGCTGGAATAATACATGTCGTATTCGACCGGGCTGGGGGTGGTTTCCCAGCGCAGCTGCTCTTCCCACTTCGGCTCCATATAGGCGTCGATCTGATCGTCGCTGAACACGTCGCCCTTGGTGAGGAAGGCGCGGTCGTGGTGGAGGGCGAGCAGGGCTTCGCGCAGGGAGCCGCAGACGGTGGGGACGTCGGCCAATTCCTGCGGCGGCAAATCGTAGAGGTTCTTGTCCATCGGGTCGCCGGGATGGATTCGGTTCTGGATCCCGTCGAGCCCTGCCATCAGCAGCGCTGCATAGGCCAGGTAGGGGTTGGCGGTGGCGTCGGGGAAGCGGAACTCGACGCGCTTGGCCTTCTCGCCCGCGCCGTAGGGGATGCGGCAGGAGGCGGAGCGGTTGCGGCTGGAATAAGCCAGCAGTACCGGGGCTTCGAAGCCGGGCACCAGCCGCTTATAGCTGTTGGTGGTGGGGTTGGTGAAGGCGTTCAGGGCCTTGGCGTGCTTGATGACGCCGCCGATGAAATACAGACAGGTTTCGCTGAGGCCAGCATAGCCATTGCCGGCGAACAGCGGATTGCCGCCTTTCCAGATCGACATGTGGGTGTGCATGCCCGACCCGTTGTCGGCCTTGATCGGCTTGGGCATGAAGGTCGCGGTTTTGCCATAGGCCTGCGCGACCATGTGCACGACATACTTGTAGACCTGCATGCGGTCGGCGGTCTGGACCAGGCTGCCATAAGTGAGGCCGAGCTCGTGCTGCGCGGCGGCGACCTCGTGATGGTGCTTGTCCATCGGCAGGCCCATTTCGATCATGGTCGAGACCATCTCGGCGCGGATGTCCTGCGCGCTGTCGACGGGGGCTACGGGGAAATAGCCGCCCTTTGCGCGGGGCCGATGGGCGAGATTGCCATTCTCATATTCGTGGCCGCTGTTGGTCGGGAGCTCGATGTCGTCGAGCTTGAAGTAGCTGGCCGCATAGCTGTCCTCGAACCGCACGTCGTCGAACATGAAGAATTCGGCCTCGGGACCGACATAGATGGTGTCGCCGATGCCAGTATGTTTGAGATAGGCCTCGGCGCGCTTGGCGGTCGAGCGCGGGTCGCGACCGTAAAGCTCGCCGGTCGACGGCTCGACGATGTCGCAGAACAGGATCAGCATCGGCGTCGCGCTGAACGGATCGATGTAGCTGGCCTCCAGGTCCGGCTTCAGGATCATGTCGCTCTCGTTGATCGCCTTCCACCCCTCGATCGAGGAGCCGTCGAACATCAGGCCGTCGGTGAGCTGATCCTCGTCGATGGCCGACGCGACCATCGACAGATGCTGCCACTTCCCCTTGGGATCGGTGAACCGCAGGTCGACCCACTCGATCTCCCGCTCCTTGATGAGCTTCAGGATGCTGCCGGAATCATTGGCCATGTCTTGAATTCCTCGTCGCGGGCGGGCGGCGGTTCGCGGCCCGGGCGCAGCGATCCTTCCGCGTGCAAGCCGAGTCGGTCCAGCGGCGTTCGCCTCCGGGTGAATATTTCACAGCCCTTCAGTAATTCCGCCGCCGGGCGGCGATCAGCATGCGCAGCAGCATGGCCACCGGGCGGGGGACCCCGACCTTCCCCTCCAGCCACAGGCTGACCGCGGAGCGGCTGACGCCGATGGCGTTCGCGAGGTCGGCCTGCGTGCGATAGCCGAGCGTACGCATCGCCCGCCGGAGCTCGTCGGGCGACATTGAGGCGGTGGAGGGGAGGGGCTGGTCCACAATCTCGAAACCGCTCAGGCTGAGCTTGTCGAAGCCCTGCATTGTCTGTGCTCTCTTAAAGAGAAGGACAGGCCTTCGACAAGCTCAGGCTGAGCGGGGCCGAGGGACCAGCCGCGATTAGATCGCGTCGGAGCCGCGTTCGCCGGTGCGGATGCGGACCACTTCCTCGACGTTCGTCACGAAGATCTTGCCGTCGCCGATGCGCCCCGTCCGCGCGGCATTCTCGATCGCTTCCACCACCCGGCTGGCCTGGTCGTCCTCGACCACCACCTCCAGCTTCACCTTGGGCAGGAAATCCACGACATATTCGGCGCCGCGATAGAGCTCGGTATGGCCCTTCTGGCGCCCGAAGCCCTTGGCCTCGGTGACGGTGATTCCGGAGACGCCGACTTCGTGCAGCGCCTCCTTCACATCGTCGAGCTTGAACGGCTTGATGACCGCTTCGATCTTTTTCATTCATCCTCCCGCCGTCGCGGGCCCGCGCGCGCCGGAGCCGAACTCTGGCCGAGCGCGCGCGGGTGAAGCGCTTAGGAGCAGCTGCTGACGGAGGCGGTGAACTCCTCCCCGCCATTGTCCTTCAGGCGGTAGGTATAAGTGCCGCCGCGCTCCAGCAGGGTGCGGGCCTGCGGGCTGGCGCAGGTGCGGATCGGAAGCTGCTCCTTGAACTGCGCGAAGGAGGCTTCGTTGAGGTCGTTGGGCAGCTCCATCGTGTAGATGATCTCGCCGCCATTCGCCTCGAGGTTGGTGACCCGAAGCTCGCCCTCGGGCGTCTGCTGCTTCAGCGGGAGCTGGCCCTTCAGCATGCCGACCACCATCTGGATCTCCTGAGCCAGCTTGGGATCGACGGTACGGGCAGCCGGTGCGGCGCTGTTGGTGGCGGGAGCCGCCGAGGCGCTGTTGTTGCCGCTGCTATTGCCCGCATTGGTGGACGAATTGCCCTTGTCGGAATTGCAGGCGGCCAGAGCGGCGATGCAGGTGGCGGCGACGAGGAGACGAGTTTTCATATCTGATGGACCCCAGCTTCTTTTGGAATGACGCGCCATCAGCCCCGCGGCACCGCGCTGAGTCAAGCGTAGAAGTCGAGAATATGCGGCGCCGGGCAGTCAGCGGCGGTTCAGCAGACCTGTGGTTGGGCTCAACGAGCCCATGTACGAGAAAGTGAAAAGACCATGATCCGCAAGCTTCTTCCCCTGCTGGCCCCCGCACTGGCCGGTGCCGTCGCGATCGCGGCCCTGCCTGCGCAGGCAGGCCCCCGCCGGTCGCCCGAGGAGCAGCTGCAGCACGAACTGCGCGGCCGCGTCGCCGGGGAGCCGGTCAATTGCGTCAATTTGCGAACCATCAGAAACTCGCGCGTGATCGAGCGTACGGCGCTCGTGTTCGACGCGGGCGGGACGATCTATGTGAACCGCCCGCGTGCGGGTGCCGAGTCGCTGAACCGCTGGGATACCCAGGTGGTGCGGCCGTTCGGGTCGCAGCTCTGCTCGATCGACCCGGTCAAGATGGTGGACCCGGTCAGCGGCTTCTTCAGAGGCACGGTCTTCCTGGGCGACTTCATTCCCTACCGCCGCGCACGCAATTAGGGGCCCTGCTCGCGCTGCCAACGGAGCGGCTGGCGCGGCTCGGCGGATGAGCGGCGCTCAGGCGTAAGGCGGCTTGTCGTAGCCGGCGGGGCTCCTGGTGAAGATCTCGCAGCCGTCTTCGGTGATGCCGATCGAATGCTCGAACTGGGCGGAAAGCGAGCGGTCGCGGGTGACCGCGGTCCACCCGTCATCGAGGATCTTGGAGGTCGCCTTGCCGATGTTGATCATCGGCTCGATGGTGAAGAACATGCCGGGCTTCAGCTCCGGACCCGACCCCCCCTTGGCGGCATGGATCACCTCCGGGGCG
Organism: Allosphingosinicella sp.; assembly: GCA_036388255.1. Taxonomy (GTDB): domain Bacteria; phylum Pseudomonadota; class Alphaproteobacteria; order Sphingomonadales; family Sphingomonadaceae; genus Allosphingosinicella. The sequence goes on from DASVSD010000032.1 coordinate 46,607, forward strand.
TCATGGAAGACGCGGCCGAGGCCGTGTCCGCAGAAATCGCGCACCACCGAATAGCGGCTGCCCTCCGCGTGGCGCTGGATCGCCGCGCCGATGTCGCCGAGGTGATTGCCGGGCCGCGCCGCCGCCACGCCGAGCATCAGGCATTCGTAAGTGATGTCGACCAGCCGGCGCGCCTTGATGCCGACGTCGCCGACCAGGAACATGCGGCTCGTGTCGCCGTGCCAGCCGTCCAGGATCGGCGTCACGTCGATGTTGATGATGTCGCCGTCCTTCAGCACCCGGTCGCTCGGGATGCCGTGGCACACGACATGGTTGATCGAGGTGCAGCAGCTCTTGGTATAGCCGCGATAGCCCAGCGTGGCCGGGACGGCGCCGCGCGCCCGCATCTGCGCATAGACAATGTCGTCGATTTCCTGCGTCGTCACCCCCGGCACGACATGCGGCACGAGAGCGTCGAGGATCTCGGCGGCGCAGCGGCCGGCGGCGCGCATGCCGGCAAAGCCGGCCGGGCCGTGGAGCTTGATGGCGCCGCTGCGGCCGATCACCGCGTCGTCGCGAGTGAGAATCTGGGTGTCCATGGCAGCCGATATAGCGGGCGGAGCCTCTTTTCTCAATGAATGGCGTCGCGCCTTGCCGCGATCCGGGCCTTGCGTCATGGGACCGGCGATGGACGAGCCCCGCATCTGGACCGCCGGCCTGCTGGTGATCGGCGACGAGATCCTGTCCGGACGCACCCAGGACCGCAACGTCGCGCAGATCGGGACCTGGCTGAACCTGCAGGGCATCCGCCTGCGCGAAGTGCGGATGGTGCCGGACGTGATCGAGGCGATCGCTTCGGCCACCAACGCGCTGCGCGGCGCCTATGATTATCTGTTCACGACCGGCGGCATCGGCCCGACCCACGACGACATCACCGTCGACGGGATCGCGGCGGCGCTGGGACGCGAGGTGGTGGTGCATCCCCGCGCCCGGGCCGTGCTCGAAACATTCTATGCCGAGCGCGGCGGCGTCAACGAGGCGCGGCTGCGGATGGCGCGGGTGCCGCAAGGCGCGGACCTCATCGAGAACCGCCTTTCGGGCGCGCCCGGCATCCAGGTCGAGAACATCTACATCCTGGCCGGGGTGCCGCGCATCGCGGGCATGATGCTGGACGCGCTTGAGGGGAGCCTGGAGGGCGGCCGGCCGCTATTGTCCCACATTCTTGGCGGGTGGATCCAGGAAAGCGAAGTGGCGGACCTGCTCGCCGGCACCGAACAGGCGCATGAAAGCTGCCAGATCGGCAGCTATCCCTTCTTCCGCGACGGGCGGCCGGGCGCCAATTTCGTGATCCGCAGCGACGACCAGGCCGCGCTCGCCGCGTGCGCGGCGGCGCTGAAATCCGGGCTGGAGGCATTGGGCAAGGAAGTGGTGGACGGGGGAATCTGAAACTGGCCGTCATTGCGAGGAGCGAAAGCGACGAAGCAATCCATCTCCCACAGGTGGATTGCTTCGCTCCGCTCGCAATGACGATCATTGTTGCGGATTACCCAGCCTCGACCATCACCTTGTTCCTGCCGCTATTCTTGGCCTTGTAGAGGAGGTCGTCGGCGCGCTTGAGCGGCGCTTCGCCGTCCTTGGCGGCGCAACGGGCGACCCCTGCGGAAAAGGTGATGCGGCCGATCGGCTGGTCGGTGCCGCGGACCTTGAAGTTGCGCCCGGCCAGGTCGGTGCGGGCGCCGTCGAGCAGCCCGGCCGCAACCGGCGGCTCCACGCCTTCGAACAGGACCACGAATTCCTCGCCGCCGATCCGCGCCACCATGTGCGGCCCGCAATTGGCGCCCAGCACCTCACCGACCATCCGCAGCACACGGTCGCCGACGCCGTGGCCGTGGGTGTCGTTGATCGACTTGAAATGGTCGATGTCGCAGATCGCCAGCGTGATCTCGCCGCCCTGCGGCAAGAGCTCGGCGAGCCGATCCTCGAAGGCGCGGCGATTGGGCAGGCGGGTGAGGGGATCGCGCCGCGCTTCGTCCTCCGCTTCGGCGAGCCGCTCGCGCAGCGCGCGTGCCTCCTGGCGCGCTGCGTCGAGCTGCGCCTCGGTGGCGCGGGTACGCTCCAGCATCTCGCCGGTGATTCGCGCCACCTGCGCAATTGCGGGGTGATCGTAGCCGCCCAGTTCCGCGGCGCCGCGCGCAAGGTCCGCCCCATAAGCCTGCGCCTCGACCCGCGTCGCTTCGACGATGGAGGCGAAATCCTCGATCTGGCGGCGTGCGGCGGCGAGGGATTCGCCGGTATCCGGGGGCATGGCCGTGCCGATGCCGACGTCGAATTGCTCCCGCAGGCGGTCCGCGTCGCGCTGGCTGAGGCGCAGGCCGTCGCCGGTGAGCGCGGCGAAGGCCTTGGCCGCGGGCGAGGTGGGCTCGGTCGTGACGTGGAAGATCAGGGCGTAATTGCCGGGCGCAGGCGCGAGGCGATGGGCGAGCAGGAACTCGCCGATCGTGCGGTATAGCTGCCGGTTCTCTGCCTCACGGGAACTCGTGCCAGTCACGCCGCCTGCCGATCCTGAAGAGTCCGCAACCCCCCGCTGCGACGTGCATGTGGTGCCACAGCCGGAAGCACGATGCAAAGACTCGGCTGCGCTAGCGGCCCGCTGCCGCCACCGAGGTGACCGGCATCGCCCCGGCGAGGCTGTGGGTGGCGAGCTCGCCGGTGCCGACCAGCGTGATCGAGATGCGGCGGTTGCGCGGGTCGAGCTTGTTGCCGGCGACGAAGGGCTCGCGGTCGGCGACGCCTTCGATCCGGCTGAAGCGGGTCAGCAGCACGCCGGTGCGCTCGAGCACGGTGCGGGTGGTCTCCGCCCGGGCGGTCGAGAGCAGCCAGTTGTTCATCACCTGGCCGCGTCCATAAGGCCGCGAGTCGGTGTGCCCGCGCACCACGACCGCATTGGGAACGCCCTGGATCACCTGCGCCACTTCGCTGATCAGCTGCTGCGCCTGCGGCCGAAGGCGATCGGTGCCGACCTCGAACATCGAGAAGTCCGCCTCGTCGACCAGGTCGATGCGCAGGCCCTGGTCGGACTGGGTGAAGGAGACGTGGTCCTTCAGGTCGCGCGTCTCCGGATTGCTTTCGATGCGCCGGATGAGCTCGGCCTTCAGCTCCGCGAAGCGCTGCGTCTCCTGCCATTGCGGCCCCGACGCCTCGCGGACGCCGCCGGTGGTGTCGCGCGGGATCACGATCGAGCGCGAGCCGGTCTGCCCCGCCTTGTGCGGATAATTGTCGACCGAGACGATGGAATCGCCGCCCATGATCCCGTCGGATCCGGCGCTGTTCTGCTTGTACTCTATCAGCGTCGGCGTGAAATAATCGGCCAGGCCCTGCCGCTGCTGCTCGTCGGTCGCGCCGACCAGCCACATCAGCAGGAAGAAGGCCATCATGGCCGTCACGAAATCGGCATAGGCGATCTTCCACGCCCCGCCATGATGCGCCTCATGGCTGGCCTGGACGATCTTCTTGACCACGATGACGGGAGGCGGCGGCTCATTGCGGCCGCGGGCGGCGGTGGCCATTATTTCGCGCTCCCGCGCGAACGGCACCGGCCCGCACCCCCACCCGGCCTCCCGACAGCGTATTCTGGACTGGGTGGCCGGGTGGGGGTGCGGGCCGGTGCCGTCTTCCGAGAAAAGAAGCTAAGCATTAGCTTATCGACCCCGCATGCCGTCGAACACGTCGGCGAAGGCGGGCTGGTTCGTGTGGGCGATGCCGGAGCGGGCGGCCTCGATCACCAGCGGGAGCGGGTGGCCCTGGAGCGAGGCGATGATGATCTGCTTGACCACGTCGTAGATGGCGGCGTCGCTCTCGACGACCTGGCGGGCGCGGTTGGCGAAGGGGCCGACGAAGCCGTAGGACAGGAGCACGCCCAGGAAGGTGCCGACCAGCGCCGATCCGATCATGCCGCCCAGGATCGCCGGCGGCTTGTCGATCGAGCCCATCGTCTTGATCACGCCGAGCACGGCCGCGACGATGCCGAGCGCGGGGAGGGCGTCGGACAGGGTCTGCAGCGAATTGACCGGCCGCAGCGCCTCGTGGTGGTGGGTCTTGATGGCATTATCCATCACTTCCTCGACCGCGTGGGGGTTCAGCGTGCCGGAGGAGACCACCACCAGCCGCAACGTGTCGCAGATCAGGTGGATGAGCGTCTTGTCCTTCAGCAGCTTGGGATATTCGGCGAAGATCGCGCTCGACTGCGGGTCCTCGATATGCGGCTCGACTGCGACCGGGCCGTCGGTGCGCAGCATCTTCATCAGCTTGGAAACCAGGAAGATGGTGTCGAGATAATCCTGCCGCGCATAACGCGGGCCCTTGAACACCTTGCCGAAGCCGCCGCCGATCGCCTTGAGCTGGCCGAACGAGTTGCCGGCGATGGTGGCGCCGAGCGCCGCGCCGCCGATGATCATCATTTCCAGGGGGAGCGCGTGCAGGACGACGTCCATGCTGCCGCCGGCGACCATGAAGCCGCCGAACACCATGACCAACACTACTATGATGCCGATGGCCGCAAACATCCGCTTCCCCGCTCACCTTCACGCCGGGCGCGGCTTGTGCCTGCCCAAGTCGATTAACGGCGCGGGAAAGGAGACTTAATGGTTAAGGCTGCGGTGGTGATGTTTCTGCCGCTCAGGACAGCAGGTCGAACAGGGTCGAGCGGTTGATGCGGGCGAAGGTCGCCTGCGCCGCGTCCAGCGAGAGCTTCCTCGACTGGAGCCGCGCGACCACTTCCATGATGTCCGCGCTCTCGACGCTGGAGCGCTCTTCCTCCAGCTCGATGGCATAGCCTTCCAGCCGGTCGCGCAGCGTCTCGATGCGGGCGCCGCGCGAGCCCTGCTCGCCGTGCGCGGAGATGATGTGGCGGGTGCCGGCGTTGGTCTGGTCCAGCGCTCCGGCGATTGCGGCGGGGTTGCCGCTGCGGACGGCATTCACCGCCCCGTCGAGAATGGCCGTCAGGCTGCGTGTCCCGGCCGGGGTGTCGGCGGATTCGAAGATGCTTTCTCGCGTGCCGACTGCTGCGATGGCGAGGTCCACGCCCACGGGAATGCGGATCGCGGCCGACGCCGAGGCGAACAAAGGCTCGCCGCGCGAGTCGCGGGTGTCGCGCAAGGTGGCGACTTCCTCGGCGATGCTTTCGAGCTCCAGCGCGATCGCGCTGCGATTCTCCGCCGACAAGGTGGCGTTGGAGGCGCGCAGCATCAGTTCGTTGACGCGATCGAAGGCGGAAGTGAGGGCGGCCAGCACGCCTTCGGCATTGCTGGCGAGCGCAGACGCGCTGTCGAGATTGGTACGCCAGGTGTCCTGATTGGCCTGGGTGCGGCCGATATCGGCGACCCGCGCCGCGCCGACTGGATCGTCCGAAGGCGCCAGGATGCGCTTGCCGGTCGAGATTTCCGCCTGCGCGCGCGCGACGTCGGTGGCGAGCCGCAGCTGGCGGTTCACTTCGCGCTGGAGCTGATATCGCGTGCCGCTGATCATGGCCGATCCTTAGAAGGCGGAGAGGAGGTCTTGGAACGTCTCGCGCCCGACCTGGATGATGCGCGCCGCGGCGCTATAGGCCTGCTGGAAACGCAGCAGGTCGGCGGCCTCGCGGTCGAGGTCCACCCCGGTCGTCTCGTCGAGCGCGGCGAAGCTGTTCTCCCGCCACGCCTGCGCGGCGGCATGCTCCGACTTGGCGGCGGCGAATTGTTGGGCGTGGCCGGCGACGATGGCGGTCCAGCGGCGCTCGGCACCGGCGGTGCCACGCAGCGGCGCCAGAGCGAGCAGATTGCCGTTGAGCCGGCCGTCGGCGGAAGCGGCCGGCACCGCGGCCGGATCCGTGAGGAGCCCCCGCATCGAGACGGCGCCGGCGGTTGCCGAAAGGAGCGGCTGGCCGGGATTGCCGGCGGCGTCGCGTCCCTGGGCGGACCAGGCGTTGACGTCGGCGGTGAAATCGGCGGCGAGGGTATCGAGCGCGGCGCGGCGGTCCGCCGTCGTCGCCGAGGCGCTCACATAGCCGGCCAGGCGCCCGGTCAGCGGCGTGAAGGCGGCACTGCCCGCGGCAACGGTCAGCTGGACCGTGAGCCGTCCATCGCTGGCTGCGACGAATGCGAAGCGCCCAACGTCGCCGCCGCCGATGATGACGGAGCCCGGCGGGTCGGCGAGAGTGAGGGTGGCGGTGCCGTTGTCGGCGATCGCGGCCCGCACGTCGACATTGGCCGCGATGCTGTCGATCAGCCGGTCGCGCTCATCTTCGAGCCCCGCACGCGCGGTGCCCCCCGCGGGGGCGGTCAGCAGGGAGGTGTTGGTGTTTGCCAGCGCGGTGAGGCTTTGGTTGAGCTTTTCCACGTCAAGCGCGGCGGCGGCGCCGATGCCGGTCGCGATGCGCTCGAGCCGCTCGCCGGTGTTCCGGAATGCGCCGGCAATGTCGTCCAGCGCCATCAGCATGCGGCTGCGGTTGAGATTATCTCCCGGCGCCGCGGCGAGCGCGTCGCCGGCGTTGAAGAAGGAGGTGAGGCGCGAGCCGATGCCCGCCTGACCGTCATCAAGCGCGGTCTCAATCGTGCCCAGCCATTGCTCGCGCACCTGGCCGCGGCCTGCGCCGGCGGCGGAATGGCGTGCTTCGGCGGCCCTAAACATGTCCCAGGCGCGGGTGACGCCGGCCGCGCTGACCCCGTTGAACTGGATGGCGTCGCGATAGAGGGGGTCGGAGGCTCCGCTCGCGGAGACGGCGGTGAGGCGGACGGTGCGGCGCGCAAAGCCGGGGGTCTCGGCATTGGCGACATTCTCGCCGACCGCCGAAAGCGCCGAGCGATAAGCCGACAGGCCGCTCAGGCCGAGGCTGAGGAGGTCGCTCACTTCGTTTTCCCGCCAAATTGCTGGAGCAGCAGGTCGGCGATGCCGAAGCTGCCTTGATCGGCCATGGAATCGGCCAGCTTGCCGTCGGCCAAATCGCGGAACTGGTCGGTCGCCGCCGATCCGAAGACGTCGTCGCCCAGCTTGGCCTGGCGCATCGATCCGATCACCTGGCGCAGGAACACGGCCTCGAACGCCTCGGCCGCCTTCCGCAGCTCGGCCTGCTTCGGGTCGGCCGGCGCGGTTGCAGTTGCGGCAGGGCCGGAGGCAGCGGGGCCGATCACAGGATCACCAGCTCGGCACGCAGCGCGCCCGCCTGTTTCAGCGCCTCGAGGATCGCGACCAGGTCGGACGCGGTCGCGCCGATCGCGTTGATCGCCTTGATGATGTCCGAAAGATTGGCGCCACCGCCGACGGCGAACATGGGTGCGCGCTCCTCCTCGACGGTGATGTTGCTGTTCGGCTCGACCGCGGTGCGGCCGCGCGAGAAGGGCGCCGGCTGCACGACGGTGGGGTTTTCCTCGACCTGGACGGTGAGGCGGCCGTGGCTGACCGCGGCCGGCGCGATCCGTACCGCGCCGTTGATCACCACCGTGCCGGTGCGCGAGTTGACGATCACGCGCGCCGGCGCCTCGCCCGGGTCGACGCCGATATTCTCGATACGGCCCATCAGGGCGGTGCGCGCCTCCGCTCCGGCGGGCGCGGCGATCGCCACGGCGCCGCCGTTGATGGCGCGGGCGATCGGCTGCCCGAATTCGGAGTTGATGGCGTCGGCGACCCGCCCTGCGGTGGTGAGGTCCGCATCGGCGAGGTTGAAGACGAGCTCGGGCGAATTCGCAAAGCCGGTGTCGACGCTGCGCTCCACGCTGGCGCCGCCGGGAATGCGGCCGGCCGACGGCACGTTGACCGTCACCTGGCTGCCATCCTCGGCCGACACGCCCAGCCCGCCGACGACGAGGTTGCCCTGCGCCATCGCGTAGATCTGGTCGTCGGCGCCCCGCAGCGGGGTCAAGATGAGAGTGCCGCCGCGGAGGGAGCGGGCGCGGCCGAGCGCGGAGACCGTGATGTCGATCCGCTGGCCGGGATTGGCGAAGGGCGGCAGTTCGGCGGTGATCATCACCGCGGCGGCGTTGCGCAGCGATGGGTTCACGCCGGGCGGCAGGATCAGCCCGAAGCGGCTCGCCACCCCGCCCATCGCCTGCGTGGCGTAAGCGAGGTTGTCGTCGCCCGTGCCGGCGAGGCCGACCACGATGCCATAGCCGGTCAGCTGGTTGCTGCGCACGCCCTGGAACGCGCCGAGATCCTTGATGCGCGAGGCGTGGGCAGGCGTTGCGATGAGGATCGCGGCGAGGAGCGTGAGGAGGATTTGCGCCGCCCGCCACAACCACACCCCGTCTTTGCGAGGAGCGAAGCGACGAAGCAATCCAGCTCCTCCGTGCGGGGAGATGGCTTGCTTCGCTCCGCTCGCAATGACGGAGACTGAGGGATACAGGTTCATTGCAACCACCTCAAAACGGGCTGACGATGTTGAAGAATCTTTGCAGCCACCCCTGTCGGGCGGCGCGGGCAATCTCGCCGCGGCCGGAATAGGTGATCCGCGCATCGGCAAGGCGGGAGGAGGCGATGCGGTTGTCCGGCAGGATGTCTGCGGGCCGCACGAGGCCGGCCACCTGAATGAACTCGTTGCCGCGGTTGAGGCGCACGTGCTTCTCGCCCTGGACGAGCATGGTGCCGTTGGGGAACACCTCCTGGACCGTCACGCTGATCTCGCCCGACAGCTGGTTCGACTGGGTGGTCTGCCCGGTCCCGCCGAACTGGCTGTTGCCGCCGGCGGTGGCGTCCGAGGCGCCGAACAGCTTGGAAAGCAGGCCGGTGATCGGGGGGAGGAGCCCGATGCTTCCATCGCGCTGGGTGGTGGTGCCGGCGCTCGCCTGCGCCACGGTGCGTTCGGTAAGCACGACGGTGAGCACGTCGCCCACCTGGGCGGCGCGCTGGCCGCTGGTGAGCGGGGCGTAGCCGTTGGTCGCCTGGAAGATCGAGCCGTTCGCCATGGCCGGCGGGGCCGGGATCGAAAAGCCAGGCTGATAGCCAGGTGCGGGCGGATCGAACGCTGCCGTGAGCGTGAACGCCAGCGGGAAAATGAGGGTTGCGCGCATCGCGATCACAGCTGCTGATTGGCGTTGCGGAGCATTTCGTCCGTGGCCTGGATCATCTTGGAATTGACCTCGTAGGCGCGCTGGGTCTCGATCATGTCGACCAGCTCCTGGACGACGTTGACGTTGGAGCCTTCGAGCGCGCCTTGGCGGATCATGCCGCGGCCTTCCGCGCCGGCCGCGCCGACCTGCGGCTCGCCGCTGGCCTGGGTCGCCTGGTAGAGGTTGTCGCCGAGCGGAAGGAGCCCGGCCGGGTTGACGAAGCGGGCCAGCTCGATCTGCCCGATCTCCGACGCTTCGCTCGACCCGGCGACCATCGCCGACACCTTGCCGTCGGCGCCGATCGTCACCGACTGCGCGCCTTCGGGCACGCGGATGTCGGGCTGGACCGGAAAGCCTTCGGAGGTGACCAGCTGGCCTTCCGATGAGACCTGGAAATTGCCGGCGCGGCTGTAGGCGGTGGTGCCGTCCGGGCGCTGGATCTGGAAGAAGCCGTCGCCCTGGATCGCCAGATCGTAAGGGTTGTCGGTCGACTGGAGCGCGCCCTGGGTGCCGATCCGCGCCACGCCGGTCATCTGCACGCCCGAACCGAGCGACTGGCCGATCGCGTAGCGATTGTCACCGGAGGAGGCGGCGCCGGGCGCGGTCAGCGTCTGGTAGGACAGGGTCTGGAACTCGGCGCGCTCGCGCTGGAATCCGGTCGTGTTCACATTGGCCAAATTGTTGGCGATGACGCGCATGCGGGCGGCCTGGGCATCGAGGCCGGTGCGGGCGACGTGGAGGGCGGCGTTGCTCATTGTTTAGGCTCCGATCAGGAGGGAAGGCGCATCAGGTCGGCCGCGCTGGTGTCGAGATCGCGGGCTGAGGTGATGAGGTTGATCTGCGTGTCCCAGGCGCGGCTCGCCTCGATCATGTCGATGAGGGCCTGGGTGGAATTGACGTTCGAGCCTTCGAGGCTGCGCGAGGTGAGCCGCGCCTCGGGGTCCTGCGGCAGCGCGCCGCCGCCCTTGACGCGAAACAGGCCGTCCAGCCCCTTCACGATCTCGCTGCCGGTCGGGCTGGCGAGGCGCAGGCGGTCGGCCTTGGTGGGATTGTCCGGGTCGCCGCCCTGCGGCACGACCCACACCGTCCCGTCATTGTCGATACGCACGCTCTGCGCGGCCGGCAGGGTCAGCGGGCCGCCTTCGCCGAGGACGGGGTGGCCGTCGCCGGTGGTGACGAGGCCGCTGTCGGTGATCTGGAGGTCGCCGCGGCGGGTGTAGGATTCATCGCCATTGGGCGCCTGGACGGCGAGCATGGCGTCGCCCGACATGGCGACGTCGAGGTCGCGGCCGGTCTGCGTGATGGTGCCGGCCGACATGTCGGCGCTCACCACCTGGCTGGTGGCACGGCCGGCGAAGACCTGTCCTCCGGCCTGCAGCATCGTGGTCTGGGCGGCGGACACGTCGGCGCGAAAGCCGGTCGTGCCCGCATTGGCGAGGTTGTTCGCCGTCGCCGCCTGCCGGGCCATGGCCCCGCGCAGCGCCGACAGCGAAGCATGTACGATCCGGTCCATGTGGCTAGATCCTCCCCGTCATTGCGAGGAGCGCAGCGACGCGGCAATCCATCTCCCGCCGATGTGGCGAGATGGATTGCTTCGCTGCGCTCGCAATGACGGTTGTCATGGTGCTTACGACCGCAGGTTGGTGACGGTCTGGGTCAGCGCGTTGGCGGTTTCGATCGCCTTGGCATTGGCCTGGAAATTGCGCTGCGCCGCGATCAGCGCGACCAGCTCCTCGGTGAGATCGACATTGGCGCGCTCGATGGCGCCGGTCTGGACCGCGCCGAAGCCGTCGCTCTTGGGCGTGCCGGTGACGACGGGCCCGCTCTCGCCGGTAACCGACCAGCGGCCGTCGCCCTGCTGGCGCAGGCCGCCCGGGTTGGAGAAGGTGGCAAGGGCAACGCGGCCGAGCGGCTGGGTGCTGCCGTCCGAGAAGCTCGCCACGATCAGCCCCTCGGGGTCAATCGACAGGTCGCTGAGCCGGGCGCCGGTGGTAGCGCTGGCTTCCGGAACCTGGACGCTGGTAGCCGAGGCGATGGCCGTCGAGGTGGCGGCGCCGCTGGCGTCGACCGGGAAGACCTGCAGGTTCGCGCCCTTGGAGTCGCTCAGCCAGCGGTCGGCGTTGATGTTGAGCGAGCCGTCGCGGGTGAACATCGTGTCGCCGGTGCCGCCCTGGTCGCGGGTGATGAAGAAGCCGGTGCCGTTCACCGCCAAATCGAGCTCGCGCGAGGAGGTCTCGAACTGGCCCTGCGTGAATTGCTGGGTGATCGACTTGAGGCGGGTGCCGATGCCGGCCGAGGTGCTCGACGGCGGCATCATGTCGCCGAATTCGGCGCGGCTCTTCTTGAAGCCGACCGAGCCGACATTGGCGATGTTGTTGGACGTGACCGACAGGTCGGTCTGAGCGGCGCGCAGGCCCGAGAGCGAGGTGTAGAAGGACATGTTGCTAGGCTCCTTAGGTGATCGGGGCTTGTGATCAGGCGAGGCGGATCGCGGCGGCAGGCGCAAGCAGTCCCAGGCCGGTGACGAGGCGAGCCTCGCCGCCATTGGCGGGGGATTGCAGGCCCGCAATCGCGGTCCAGGTGGCGATGGACGGAGTGATCGAAGCGGCACCCGCGCGGGCGTTGACGACGATCTTGAGCGGTCCGGTGGCGACCGTCTGGCCGGCTTCGTTCTTGCCGTCCCAGGCAAAGGCGGCGGCGCCGGCCTGACGGGCGCCGAGCTCCATGCTGTGCACGGCCGCGCCATTGGCGTCGACGAAGCTGATGCTGACCTGGTCGGCGTCCGCGGGGAGCGTCAGCTCGCCCGCATAGCTGCCGTCGCGCAATGGGGTGGCGACTTCCGAACTGACCAGCATCGAGCGGCCGATCCAGCTGGAAGCGTCCGACAAGCGGCCGCCCCCGCCCCCGAGCGAGCCGATCAGCGTCTTCAGTGACTGGTTCATCTCGGCGATGCCGGCGACCTGGCTGAATTGCGCCATCTGCGCGACCATCTGGGTGTTGTCGACGGGGTTGAACGGATCCTGGGTCGTGAGCTGCGTCGTGAGCAGCCGCAGGAACGAGCGCTGGTCGAGCGCCTGGCCCCCGAAGCCGGCGCCGGTCGGCGGTGCGCTATTGCTGGCGTTGAGGCCGGTTATGACGTTGCTTGGGACGCTCATTGGCCGAGCCTCAGCGTGTCGAGCGTCAAGGTCTTGGCGGTTTGCAGGACCTGGACGTTGTTCTGATATTGGCGGGCGGCCTCGACCATCTCAACCAGCTCGGCCGCGGTGTCGACGCCGGCGACCCACACATCCCCGTTCTTGTCCGCCAGCGGATGATCGGGGTCGTGGCGCTTGGTGGGCTCCACGTTTGAGCGGGCGATGCGGTCAACGCCGACGGTGGCGACGCCGGGCGATCCCTGCGTGACCTCGAATACCGGGCGCAGCGACCGGAAGGCCGTGGCGCGGCTGCCCGACACGCTGCCGGCATTGGCGAGGTTCGAGGCGGTGGTGTTGAGACGCACCAGCTGCGCGCTCATCGCGCGCCCGGAAATGTCGAAGATGGAAAGCGGCTTGTCCGACATGGCTTACTCTCCCTTCAGCGCGCGGCGCACGGTGTTGATGCGCCCTTCGAGGAAGGAGAGGGTCGCGCGATACTGGACCGCATTCTCCGCAAAGAGGGTCTGCTCGGTGGACAGCTCGACCGTGTTGCCGTCGAGGCTGGGCATCACCGGCACCCGGTACCGCGTCGCGGAGCTGGCGGCGGCGCCGGTGTCGAGCCCCGACGAGGCCGCTTCCATGGCCGCGGTGAAGTCGATGTCGCGTGCCTTGTATCCCGGCGTGGCCGCGTTCGCGATGTTGGACGCCAGCATCGCCAGCCGCTGCGAGCGCAGCGCCAATGCGGTACCGTGGACCCCGAACAGCTCGTTGGACATGAAACCACCCCTAAACTTCGCTGGCGCCCCGCCGTTATTCCGACATGGCAGGCGCCCCCGCCGCTTTGTTGCAATGGTCGTGCCAGTTTCTTGCACGGCCGGAGCGGCATCCGTCCCTCACCGGCGGCGGGGGTGCAGCCGGCAAGTTTTTGCCGGGACCGGCGGCGTTTTGCCGGTTGGCTCGGAGACGGGAGGATCAGGCGCGCCGGAGCGACGGCGCGCGGGGTCCTCCCTTTTTCCATCACCGTCACAGGCAGGCTGGCACGGCTGTTGCTACACAGGCGTCAAATGCTTGGAGCAGCCACGATGCCGTCAAAGATCCGACACCTGCTGATTCTCGCCGCCCCGCTCGCAGCAGCCTTCGCCGCGAGCCCGGCAACAGCGCAATCCTTCCAGAGCATCGACGCGCTGGAGGAGCAGGTGACGGCCTCGCTCGGCGTGCCGATCGGCCAGCCCGGCGGCCCCGCCCGCCCCATCGACCGGCGCCTCAAGCTCACCGCCTGCCCGGCGCCCGTGATCGTCGAGCCGATCGCGCTCGGGGCGGTCACGGTCCGTTGTCAGCAGATCGGCTGGCGCCTGCGCGTGCCGGTCGTGCAGGGCGGCGAGACGGCCGGCGCCCGGCCCGCGGCCCCTGCCTCCATGATGCGCGCTGCCCGCGCGGAGCCGATTATCCGCCGCGGTGATCCGGTGGCGCTGGTGGTGGTATCCGGCAGCTTCACGGTTTCACGCCAGGCGGTGGCCGAGCAGGACGGCGCGCCGGGCGACCGCATTCGCGTGCGCACCGAGCCGCGCAAGCCGCCGATCATCGGCCAGGTGATGCCCGATGGCCGGGTCGCGATGGGCGGGCTCAATTAGCGGATTTAATTAAGCGTGAGCCGTGCCGTAATAGATTGTTGAGAATTGGCCCGCACCGCCGGGCAGAGGAAGGATCGAGGGATGATCGACGGGATCGGCAAGAGCGGAGCGGGCCGGATCGAGCTGGCGCGCAGCCCAGCGGGACAGAGCGCGTCGGCCGCAATTGCATCGGGTGCGCCCGGTGGCAGCAGCCGGTCCGGCGGGCTCAGCGGCGCGGTCGCCGATCTGGTCGCGCTCGGGCCTCCGGTCGAAAGCGAACGGGTCGCCGTGCTGCGCCAGGCGATTGCCGAAGGCCGCTACCACGCCGACCCGCAAGCCATTGCCGATCGCATGATCGCGGCCGATCTCGGCCGATGAAGGCAAGCCTGGGGCGGATCGAGGGACTGCACGAGGCGCTGATCGCAGCGCTGGACCGCAACGATCTCGCCGGCATCGAGACTGTCAGCCAAGAGCTCGCGGAAGCATTGGCGCAGCTGCGCGGCTTCGACAGCTGGCTGGCCGATCCGGAGCTCAAGCTTGCGGCCGAACGGGTCAGCCGCCTCGCCGATGCGGCGACCATGCGCGTGAACGTGCTCAACGACCACGCCCGCCGCCGCTCCGAAGCCCTCGCCGCCACCCGCGGACAGGCCGCGCCCGTCACCTACGGGCGCTGATCCGTCACTCCAATCCGCTCATCCTGAGGAGCGGCTGAGCTTGACGAAGCCGCGTCTCGAAGGACCGGTCGGTGCTTCGAGACGGCATTTCGACGAGCTCAATGCCTCCTCAGCATGAGCGATGTCTTTTTTCCTCAGCATGGCGAGCTGGCACGCCCCTTGCTGTGTTTCTCCCGATCTCCTGGGGGTGTCGGGAAAATGACGAGTTCGACTGCCGTATCGGAAGCCGCGCCGCAGGGCCGGGTGGATGCAGCCATCCGCCAGGCGGCGGCGCGCAGCGGCGTCGATTTCGGCTATCTGTACAATCAGGCGCGTGTTGAAAGCGGACTGAACCCCAATGCCAAGGCGCGCACGTCGAGCGCCACCGGCCTGTTCCAGTTCCTCGATCAGACCTGGCTTGCGACCATCGACAAGCATGGCGCCGCCAACGGCCTCGGCTGGGCGGCCAATGCCGTGCAGCGCGGCGCCAACGGCCGCTATTTCGTCGGCGATCCCCAGCTGAAGCAGCAGGTGATGAATTTGCGCCGCGATCCTGCCGCAGCGAGCGCGATGGCGGCGGAGTTCGCCAAGGACAATCAGGCGCATCTGCAGAGCCGGCTCGGCCGGCCGCTGCAGTCGGTCGACCTCTACATGGCCCATTTCCTGGGCGCGGGCGGGGCGACCAGGTTCCTCAAGGCGCACGATGCCCGGCCCGGCGCGTCGGCCGCCGCTTCCTTCCCGGAGCAGGCGCGCGCCAACCGCTCGATCTTCTTCAAGCGCGACGGCAATCCGCGCAGCTTCGCCGAAGTGCGCAACATGATGGCCGCCAAGCTCAGCATCGGCGGCCGCAGCGTCGGCATGCAGGCGAGCGCCGTGCGCACCGCGCCGGCCGCGCAGCCTGCGCCGCCACCGCTCGATCTGGCGGCGCTGGAAACGGGCAGCACGATGCAGCCGACGGTCGCCCTGGCGCCGCGCTACGCCCGCCTGGCCTATCTGATGCTCGCGGAGCTCGGCGCCTGACATGACGGCAATGGCGATGAAGCCCACAGGACTGGCCGCCGCCACCAAGGGCGCGGTGCTCCCGATCGCGATCCTGATGCTGGTCGCGCTGATGGTGGTGCCGATCCCGGCCACGTTGCTGGACGTCGGATTCGTCACCAACATCATGATCAGCCTGGCGGTGCTGATGGTGGCGATCAACGTCGCCAAGCCGCTCGATTTCTCCAGCTTCCCGACGGTGCTCCTGTTCGCGACCCTGCTCAGGCTGGCGCTCAGCGTGGCGTCGACCCGGGTCGTTCTGGTCAACGGCCACGAAGGCACCGCCGCCGCCGGCCACGTGATCGAGGCGTTCGGCAGCTTCCTGATCGGCGGCGATTACGCGGTCGGCATCTTCGTCTTCTTCATCCTCTTGATCATCAATTTGGTGGTGGTCACCAAGGGCGCCGGGCGCGTGTCCGAAGTGTCGGCGCGGTTCGTGCTGGACGCCATGCCCGGCAAGCAGATGGCGATCGACGCCGATCTCAATGCCGGCCTGCTGACGCCCGACGAAGCCAAGGCGCGCCGGCTGGAAGTGGGCACGGAAGCCGAATTCTACGGCTCGATGGACGGCGCGTCCAAGTTCGTGAAGGGCGACGCGGTCGCGTCGGTCCTGGTGCTCGTCGTCAACATCGTCGGCGGCCTGATCCTCGGCACCGTCAGCCACGGCCTCAGCATGGGCGAGGCGGCGGAAATCTACGTCCTGCTGGCGATCGGCGACGCGCTGGTCGCGCAGGTGCCGGCGCTTTTGCTCTCCATCGCCGCCGCGTCCATCGTCACGCGGGTCAGCTCGCCCGAGGATTTGTCGGGCCAGATTGCGAGCCAGTTCGGTTTCTCGCGCGCCTGGGGGCCGGTCGCGGTGATCCTGGGTTTCCTCGGCCTGCTGCCGGGCATGCCGCACCTCATCATCCTGCCGGCCGCCGCGCTCGCCGGCTATGTCGCCTGGAAGCTGCGTAAGGACGAGCAGGCCAAGGCCAATATCGTTCCGCCCGCGCCGCCCGCGCCCAATCCCAGCATCATCGGCTGGGACGAGGTCAGCGACGACGCGGCGCTCGGGCTCGAGCTCGGCTATGGCCTCGTGTCCCTCGTCGACGAGCGCAAGGGTGCCCCGTTGATGGCCCGCATCACCGGCATCCGCCGCCAGCTGTCGCGCGAGCTCGGCTTCGTGGTGCCGCTGGTGCGCGTGCGCGACAATATGGCGCTTGCCCCCAATGCCTATCGCATCAGCGTGGCCGGCGTGGTGGTCGCGGAGGACGAGCTCTACCCCGACGAATTGCTGGCGCTCGATTCCGGCGACCTGCTGAACCGGGTGGAAGGCCGCGCCGTCAAGGATCCCACCTTCGGCCTCGACGCCGTGTGGGTGGCGCCCTCGCAGCGCGCCGAAGCGGTGGTGGCCGGCTACACGGTCGTCGATGCCGCGACCGTGGCGGCGACGCACCTCAATCAGGTGATCACCAGCGCCGCGGCCGATCTGTTCGGCATGGACGAGGCGCAAAAGCTGCTCGACTCGCTCAAGGAAAACGCGCCGCAGCTGGTCCAGAATCTGACGCCGGCGCCGCTCTCGCTGACCGCCATCGCCGGCTTGTGCCGCGCTTTGCTCGCCGAAGGCGTGCCGCTCAAGGATTTCCGCCGCATCGCCGAGGCGATGGCCGATGTCGCCCGCGACGAGACCGACCCGATCCAGCTGGTCGAGCGGGTGCGGCAGAAGATCGGCGGCCTGATCGTCCAGACCATCGTGCCGGTGCGCATGCCGCTGCCGGTGGTGACGCTGGATGCGAGCCTGGAAAGCCTGCTGACCCAGGCGGTGCGGACCGGGCGCGACGCCCACCACCCGATCGAGCCGGGGCTGGGCCAGAAACTGGTCTCGGCGATCGGCGCCATTGCCGCGCCGCTGATCGGCGAGGGCCGACGCTTCGCGCTGGTGACCTCGCCGCTCGCGCGGCGCGCGCTGGGCCGGCTGCTCAGCCCGCATCTGCCGGACGTGCCGGTGCTGTCGTTCCTGGAAATTCCCGACGGCAAGCCCGTCGAGGTGATCGCGATCGTTGGCGGCGAAGTGCCGCGGACGATGCTGAATGCGGAGATGAGTGCGTGAGCGAATGTGAGCGGACGGCACGGGTGATTGCCATTGCCAGCGGCAAGGGCGGTGCGGGCAAGACCAACATCAGCGTCAATCTGGCGGTGGCGCTGGCGCGGCTCGGGCGGCGCACGATGCTGGTCGACGGCGACGTCGGTCTGGCCAATGCCGACATCCTGCTGGGCATGGAGAGCGAGTATAGCATCGCCGACGTCGCGGCGAAGGAGCGCGGCCTGGCCGAAGTAGCCTGCAGCGGCCCCGCGGGCCTGATGCTGGTGCCCGGTCATAGCGGCCTCGGCATGGGCGGCGGCCTTGGCGACAGTGCGCGCGCCGGGCTGGCGGACGCGTTCCGGCCCTACGCGCGGGACATGGACGATGTGATCGTCGACACCGGCGGTGGGCTGGCGGGCGAAGGGCTCAGCCTGGTCGCCGCGTCGGACCTGGTGCTGGTGGTGCTGACGAATGAGCCGACCAGCTTCGTCGACGCCTATGCTTTGGTGAAGGCGCTGACTATGCGCCACGGCTGCAGCCGGTTCGCCATCCTCACCAACCGGGTCGCGAGCGACACCGAAGGATCCGCGCTGTTCAATCGCTTCGAAACGGTGGTGGAGCAGTTCCTGCCCGTCCACCTCGATCATCTCGGATCGATCCCCGAGGACGCCTATCTGCGCGACGCGGTGTTCGCCAAGCGCTGCTGCGTCGAGGCCTTTCCGTCGGCGCCCGCAAGCGCCGCCTTTGCGCGGCTCGCGCGGCGGCTGGAGGGGCTCGATCTGCCGGTGATGCCGGGCGGCCACCGCTTCTTCGGGCTGGAGGCGCATCATGGCGCTCATTGATCCGGTCCAGACCTATACGCGCCAGCCCCGGCCCGCGCCGGAGATCTTGGTGCGCTCGCACATGCAGCTGGTGCGCAAGATCGCCTGGCACGTGCACGGACGCGTCGCCTCGGCGATCGAGATTGAGGATCTGGTGCAGATCGGCATGATCGGCTTGGTCGAGGCCGCCAACGCCTTCGAGGATCGCGGCCACGCCTTCGCGACCTACGCCACGGTGCGCATCCGCGGCATGATGATCGATCATCTGCGCAAGTCCGCCTCGATCTGCCGCTCCGCCATGGCGCGGCGGCGCGAGATGAACGCGGCGCGCGGCCGTCTGGAGGGGCGGCTCGGCCGCGCTCCGGACGATGCCGAGATGGCGGACGAGATGGGGCTCGAGGCCGCGGAATATCGCGCGCTCGTGGACGACACCCAGTCGGCCCGGCACGAGAGTCTGGACGAGGTCTATTCCGATCACTCGATGTGGTTCGCCGACGTCGAGGAACGCGCCGACGACGCGCTGGAGCGCGAGGGGCTGAAGGCGGCGATCGCCGCGAGCATCGGCAGCCTCCCCGAGCGCGACGCGATGGTGCTGCAGCTCTACTTCGTCGAGGAGATGAACCTGGACGAGATCGGCCAGACGCTCGGCGTCGGCGCCGCGCGTATCTGCCAGATCAAGAAAGCCGCATTGGACAAGCTCAGGCGCTCGCTCGGCGAGTGGGCGCATTGATGTCGGGGGAAACGAAGAAGATGCCGATCAAACTCAGCGTTCGCGCCGACGAGCTGCCGAACCTGCTGGACCGCGCGCCGGCGAGCGTGCGGTACCTGTCGCTCGACTGTTTCGACACCTTGCTGTGGCGCAATTGCGTGGCGCCGCGCGACGTGTTCGCGGAGCTGCCCATCGCCGGCGGCGGCGTGTGGCCACGCGCCAAGGCGGAAGCGCGGGCCCGCCAGCGCGCTTATTTCGAGACGCGCAAGGGCGAGGTCGCGATCGAGGCGATCTACCGCAGCCTGATGCCTCATGCGGATGAAGACGCCATCGCCGCGGCGGTGGAGACCGAGCTCCAGGCCGAGGCGCGCCATTGCTATGGCTTTGCGCCGACGGTCGCGCTGATGAAGGCCGCCAAGGCGCGCAGCCTCCAGGTCATCATCGTGTCCGACACCTATCTGTCCGAAGAGCAGCTGCGCGAGCTGATCGCGCGCGCCGCGGGCGAGGACGTCGCGGCTTTGATCGACCGCATTTTCGTTTCCTCGGCCCACGGCATCGCCAAGGCGGAAGGGCTGTTCAAGCCGGTGCTGCGCGCGCTCAATGTCGGAGCCGAAGCCATCCTGCACGTCGGCGACAACAAGGTGGCGGACCAGGACGCGCCGACCCTGCTCGGCATCGGGACCGTGCATCTGCGCCAGTTCAACGAGAGCTGCGCGCAGCGGCTCCGGCTCGAAGCCTCGGCCGCCGCGATGATCGACCACAGAATTCGCGCGACCGCGCCCGCTCATGCTCCGCACCGGCCGGCTTTGTCGCTGCACGGCTCGCAAGACCCGGTGACGGCGCTCGGCCACGACGTGCTGGGGCCGGTCATGCACGCTTTCGCCCGCTGGGTGGAAGCGGAGCGGCTGGAGCTGGCGGAGCGGCTCGGCAAGCCGGTCAAAACGCTGTTCCTGATGCGCGACGGTCATCTGCCGCTGCAGGTCTATCGGACGATGTTCGGGGACGCGCACGGAGCTCCCGTCGAGCTCAGCCGCTTCACCGCGCGCCGGGCAAGCTTCACCAACGCCGCCGACGTGCGCCGCTACCTGGCCGACGAGGGCAAGCACGGGCGCACCGACGTGCTCGCCAACCAGCTCGGCCTGTCCGGCGACGAGACCCGCAAGCTGTGCCGCAACCAGCTCGGCTTCGAGGCGCAGGACCGGTTCAACAAAGGCGTGCAGTCGCCGCAGATGCTGCGCACGATCACCGGCCGTTCGAGCAAGTTCGCCGACAAGGTGATGCGCCACCTCGAGCAGGCCGGCGTGGTGCGCGGCGACGCCGTGATGTTCGTGGATCTCGGCTATGCCGGCACGGTCCAGAGCCTGATCGAGCCGGTGCTGCGCGAGCGGTTCGGGCTGACGGTCGCGGGCCGCTATCTGCTGCTGCGCGACAGCGAGGAGACGGGCTTCGACAAGAAGGGCCTGATCGACGCGCGCCATTACGACCTCGCCGCCATCCACGCTTTGTGCATGCCGATCGCGGTGGTGGAGCAATTGTGCACCATCGCCCAAGGGTCGGTGGTCGATTACCGCGCGGACGGCACGCCGATCCGCAAGGGTGCGGGGCAGAAGGGTCTCCAGAACGCGGTGCGCGACAAGGTGCAGGCGGCATGCGTCGCCTTTGCCGGCCACGCCGAGGACGGGATCGTGCGGCCGGCGGGCTCGGACGGTGACGATTGCCGGCGCGCCATGGCCGCGGCGGTGCTCGCGCGCTTCCTGTTCATGCCGACGGCCGATGAAGTGGAAGTGCTGGAGGCGTTCGACCATGACGTGAACCTTGGCTCCGACGACATGGTGAAGCTGGTCGATCCCGGCCTTGCCGGCACCGGCCTGCGCCGCCGGGGGCTGTTCTACGTCAACCAGTCCAACCGCATGTTCCTGCCGGGCGAGCTGCGCCGGCACGGCCTGCCGCAGCTGCTGGCGATGTTCGCCGCGACCCGCCACCAATTCGACCTGCGACCGGCCGATTTCCATGCCGAGACCATCGAGCTGCCCGGCTTCATTGCCGACGCGTCCAGCCAGACGATGCTGCCGATCGAGGCGCAGGCGACGCACGAGGGCTATTTCCACGCCACCATCCCGGTCGGCGCCGGGCGCTTCGCGGTCGGGCTGCAGCTCGGCGCCATCGCGCAATGGGTGCAGATTGAGGAGGCGGCGTTCCACAGCGCCGCCGGCCTGCACGATCCCGTCGCGGCGGCGATCACCCCTGCCATTGCCGCGCAGATCATGTGCGAGGGCATGGAGGAGGTCTCCCCCGGCTTCTACCGCTGCGGCGAGCAGGCGATGCTGCTGGTGCCGCCGCCGGCCGGCCGCGTGGGCGAGGCGATGGTGCTGAGCCTGGTATTCCGCCCGGTGGTGCGCCGCGCGCCGCGCATCGAGATGAGGGAGGCGGCGTGATGGGCGATTTGCTGATCCATAGCATGGCCGAGTTCCGGGACATCATCATGCCCGCGCTCGCGGCCGCCGAGGCCAGGCAGATCGTCGAGATCGGCGCGGAATTCGGCGGCATGACCCAGCTGCTCGCCGCCTTCGCCGAAGGCTCGGGCGGCCGACTCACCAGCATCGACCCCGCGCCGAAGCCGGAATTCGTCGATTGGGCGAAGAGCCGTCAATGCGTCCGGCACGTGCCGAAGCTGAGCCTGGAGGCGATCCCGGAGCAGCGCGATGTCGACGCCTGGATCGTTGACGGCGACCATAATTGGTACACCGTCTACCACGAATGCCACGCCATCGCGCAGGCCGCGCGGCGCGACGGCAAGCCTTTGCTGATCTTCTTCCACGACGTGGCTTGGCCGTCCGGCCGCCGCGACATGTATTATGCGCCTGACCAGATCCCGCCCGAATTCCGTCACCCCTACAGCGCGAATGCGGGCGCCTGGCCCGGCCGCTCCGAGCTCGTCCCCGGCCGCGGCTTCCGGGGCATGGGCCAGTTCGCCTGGGCCACCCACGAAGGCGGTCCGCGCAACGGCGTACTGACCGGCATCGAGGATTTCCTGCGCGACGAGGCGGCGGCGGGGCGGGATTATGGCTTTGCCGAAGTGCCGGCGGTGTTCGGCCTCGGTGTCCTCTTCGCGCCCGACGCCCCGTGGAGCGACCAGGTGGCCGAGCTGGTCCTCCCCTACCACGACAACGCCCTGCTGCGCCGCCTGGAGGAAAACCGCCTCGTCAATTACCTGACGGTGGTCGACTGGCAGGACCGCGCGGCGGCGTAACTCCTATTGGCCCTCATTGCGAGGAGCGCAGCGCCTTCCGCTCGCAATGACGTTCAGTTGGGTTGAACAACCCGTGCCAGCCGCACGAAGCTGAAGGCGGGCCGGCCCTGCTCGGCGGGGTGGCCGATGCGCGCCTGCTCGCGCCAGACCGTCGGGTCGAACGGCGGCATGAACGTGTCGCCCTCCACGTCCTCGTGCACCTCCGTCAGCTCCACCGCCTGCGCCCGCGGCTCGAACAGGGCGAATATCGCGGCGCCGCCGATGATCGACACGTGGCGCGCCTCGGCCAGCTCCAGCGCCTCGTCCGGGGAAGCGGCGCGCTCGGCGCCGTCCGCTCCCCAGCCGGCATCGCGGCTGATCACGATGTGGCGGCGGCCGGGCAGCAGGCCGGGCAGGCTTTCGAAGGTGCGCCGGCCCATGATCATCGGGGTGCCCATCGTCACTTCCTTGAAGTGCCTGAGGTCCGCCGGGAGGTGCCAGGGAAGCTTGCCTTCCCTGCCGATCACGCCGTTGCGCGCCCGCGCAACCACAAGCGTGATCACCGGCGGACTCACACCGCCACCGGGGCTTTGATGTGCGGGTGGGGGTCGTAACCCAGGATTTCGAAATCCTCATATTCGTACGCGTCGATCCCGTCCGTCCGGCGCAGGATGTGGAGCTTGGGCAGGTCGCGCGCCTCGCGGGTGAGCTGGAGGCGGGCCTGCTCCAGATGGTTGGAGTAGAGGTGGCAATCGCCGCCGGTCCACACGAAGGTGCCGGGCTCCAGATCGCATTGCTGGGCGAGCATGTGGGTGAGCAGCGCATAGCTGGCGATGTTGAAGGGCACGCCCAGGAACACGTCGGCGCTGCGCTGGTAGAGCTGGAGGTGGAGCTTGCCCCCCGCGACTTGGGTCTGGAACAGGCAGTGGCACGGGGCGAGCGCCATCCGGTGGAGATCCGCGGGGTTCCAGGCCGAGACGATCTGGCGGCGCGAGGCCGGATCGCGGCGGATGAGATCGATGAGGTTCGCGATCTGGTCGATGCGGCGGCCGTCCGGCGCCTCCCAGGCGCGCCATTGCTGGCCGTAGACCGGGCCGAGATCGCCGGCTTCGTCGGCCCATTCGTCCCAGATGCTGACCTTGTTCTCCTTGAGGTAGCCGACATTGGTGTCGCCGCGCAGGAACCAGAGCAATTCGATCAGGATCGAGCGGATGTGGAGCTTCTTGGTGGTGAGCAGGGGGAAGCCGTTGGCGAGGTCGAAACGCATCTGATGCCCGAAGACCGAGAGCGTGCCCGTGCCGGTGCGGTCCTGCTGGGGGACGCCCTCGTCGAGGATGCGACGGAGGAGCTCGTGATAGGGCTGCATGCCTGACGCGTAGCGGCGGCGCGGGCGGTTTCCAAGGAATTGCGATAGATCGCGATATGGAGTCCGAAACGGATGAGTCTGCGCAACCGGCACAGGCCGCGCCGCGCCACTATGAGCGATGCTCATCGCCACGGCGCAAGATGCGGTCGCTCTGTTCGAGCCGTGCTTCGCGGGCGTCGAGGGAGAGGCGATCGCCGTCGCGCACCTCGACGTCGACCGCCGGCTGATCGAGCTGGTGGTGATCGATCCGGTCGCGCCCGACGAGGCCGAGCTGCCGCTGCGCCGGATCCTGGAGGATGCGCTGCGGCTCGGCGCCGCCGGCCTCGTCCTCGCGCACAACCATCCGAGCGGCGACCCACAGCCGAGCTGGGACGACGTCGAGGCGACGCGCGAGCTGGCCTCGACCGCGGCGCGCCTCGGAATCAGGCTGCACGACCATCTCATCTTCGCCGATGCGGAGCCCTGCAGCCTCCGCGGGCTCGGCCTGCTCTAGGGTCCGAAGCGGCTCAGAGCTCGCAGGTGGGGATCTCGGCGGGGACGGGCCGCGGGCCGCGCACTTCGAACTGGGCGAAATAGGTCTCGGTATCGAGCCGCTCGAAGCGGGTCAGCTCGTAGCCGACCGCATTGAACTCGCAGACGAGGAGGCGGGTCGGGGTGCCGTGGCGGTCGGTCGGGCGATCGGCATCGACGACCACGACGCGCCCGCCCCGCTTGAGCGCGCCGCGCAGGTTCCAGAGAAATTCCGACGGCCGCGGGATCTCGTGATACATGTGGATCATCAGCACCCGGTCGAACGAGGTCTCGGGGAGCAGCGGATTGTTCGGCTGGCCGAGCTTCAGCGCGACATTGTCGAGCCGCTCGCGATGGACGCGGCGCGCGAGCTCGTGGATCGTCTCCGGAACGACGTCCTGGGCGAGGACGCGGCCGCGCTCGCCGACCAGGGGCGAGAGGCGCACGGTATAATAGCCCTCGCCGGCGCCGATGTCGGCGACCGACATTCCGGCGCGGATCTCGGCCAGTTCCATCACCCGCTCCGCCTCGCCGTGGCTGTCGCGCGAATCCTCGTCGAGATAGCCCGAGGACTCGATCGGCGCGACCGGGCGCTGCGGCTCGGGGAAGCTGTTTTGCGCTTCTTCGCCGCCGCCGCAGGCGGCGAGGGCGAGGAGGGGGATGAGGGCGAGCGCGAGGAAGCCCTCCCCCTTGAGGGGGGAGGGTTTGGGTGGGGGTGGCGTCAATGAAGTGCGGTGCGTTTCCGCGGAGTCCACCCCTCCCCAACCCCTCCCCCTCAAGGGGAGGGGCTTTCCAGGCCCGAGGCGCACCCTACTCCACATCTTCGACTTCGACTTTCTCGCCGGTGACGCGCTGGGACAGGGCGGCGGCCATGAAACGGTCGAGGTCGCCATCGAGGACGTCGGACGGCGCGGTCGAGGTCATGCCGGTCCTCAGATCCTTCACCAGCTGATAGGGCTGGAGGACGTAGGAACGGATCTGGTGGCCCCAGCCGATGTCGGTCTTGCCGGCGGCGGTGGCGTTGGCCTCCGCTTCGCGCTTCTGGAGCTCGGCCTCGTAGAGCTTGGCGCGCAGCTGGTTGTAGGCCTCGGCCTTGTTCTTGTGCTGCGAGCGCTGGTTCTGGCACTGGACGACGATTCCGGTCGGCAAATGGGTGATGCGCACCGCCGAATCGGTGGTGTTGATGTGCTGGCCGCCGGCGCCCGACGCCCGGTAGGTGTCGATCCTGAGCTCGCTCTCGTTGACCTCGATGTCGATATTGTCGTCGATCACCGGATAGACCCACACCGAGGCGAAGCTGGTGTGGCGCCGCGCCGAGCTGTCGTAGGGGCTGATCCGCACCAGCCGATGCACGCCGCTCTCGGTCTTGGCGTAGCCATAAGCATTCTCGCCCTTGACGAGCAGGGTCGCCGACTTGATGCCGGCCTGCTCGCCGGCATGGTGGTCGATCAGCTCGACCTTCATACCGTGGCGCTCCGCCCAGCGCGAATACATGCGCTGGAGCATCCCCGCCCAATCGTTCGACTCGGTGCCGCCGGCGCCGGAATTGATCTCGATATAGGTATCGTTCGCGTCGGCCTCCCCGGCGAGCAGGGCCTTGACCTTGTCCTGCTCGGCGCGCTCGGCGAGGTCGGCGAGCGAGCGGACGGCGTCGTCAACCATGCTTTCGTCGCCCTCGGCCTCGGCCATCTCGATCAGCTCGAGCGTGTCGGCGAGCTCCTGCTCGATCGCGCGGGTGGCGCCGATCGCCTCGTCGAGCCGGCGGCGCTCGCGCATCACGTCCTGCGCGGCCTTGGGGTCGTTCCAGAGCGACTGGTCCTCGACGCGTGCGTTCAGTTCGTCGAGCCGCCGCAGCGCGCGGTCCCAATCGAGGAACCGGCGCAGCAAGGCCAGAGCGGCATTGACCTGGTCGACATAGGCTTGCGCTTCAGCGCGCATCTCATACTCCGGGAGGAACGGGCCTAGCCGGCCTAGTAGATGGCCTCGTCCCTTTGCAAGGCGACGCTGTTCTCCTGCGGCTGCTCCGGCGTCGGCGCGGGGGCACGGCGGGCGGGGCGCGGGCGGGGCGTTCGGGCTTCCGCAGCCGCCTCGTCGCGGCGGACGGTGCGGCGCGGCTCGCTCTCCGGGCGGAAGGCTTCCCAGATGATCCCGGCACGCGGATCGCTCGGCGGCCAGGCTCCGTAGACGCGCTCGCCCGAGCGGCGGTCGATGCGGACCATCCGGATCCCGGCGGGCGCGCGGAAGGGCACCACCGGCATGCCCTCGAACGCCGCCTGCGCGAACTGGCGGAAGATCGGCGCGGCCAGCGTGCCGCCCTGGGCGTAGCCGCCCATCGGCCGGGGCTGATCGAAGCCCATATAGACTCCGGCGACGATGTCGGCCGAGCCGCCGATGAACCAGACGTTGGTCGGGCCTGTCGAGGTGCCGGTCTTGCCGAACAGGGGACGGCCGAGGTCGCGCAGGATGGTCGCCGTGCCGCGCTCGACGACACCCTGGAGCATGTGGACGAGCTGGTAGGCGGTCATCGGGTCCATCAGCTGGCGGGTGCGCAGCGGCGGGCGGGGCATCGGCCTTCCGTCCCAGTCGGCGGCGTTGCAATTCTCCATCAGCCGGCAGCGATTATCGGTGCGGTAGATGACCCGGCCGTGCCGGTCCTGGACATAGTCGATCAGCGTCGGCCGCAGCTCGCGGCCCTGATTGGCGAGCATGGCGAAAGCGTTGGTGATGCGCAGCACCGTCGTCTCCGCCGCGCCGAGCGAGTTGGCGAGATAGGGCTCCATGTCGTCGACGACCTGCATGCGGCGGGCGACGCGGACGACATGATCCATCCCGACCTGATTCGCGGCGCGGACCGTCATCAGGTTGCGCGACTGCTCGAGGCCCCAGCGCATCGTCTGCGGCCCGGCATAGCCGCCCGAGAAGTTGCGGAAGCATTTCTGGCCGAGCCGGCCGCCCTGATAGACGCAGAACGGACCGTCGACGATGATCGAGGCCGGGCTCATCCCGTTGTCCAAAGCGGCGGCATAAACGAACGGCTTGAAGGTCGAGCCGGGCTGCCGCATCGCCTGGGTCGCGCGGTTGTAGGACTGGGCGCCGCTCATCGCCCAGCCGCCCTGCATGGCGAGGACGCGCCCGGTGGCGACCTCCTCGGCGACCATGCCGCCCGAAATCTCCGGCACCGAGCGCAGCGCCCAGGCGCTGCCCTCGCGCTCGACGGCGACGATCATTCCCGGGCGGAGCGCCGCGAAAGCGGGCGTGCCGGTGCCGCGGCGCGGCATCGCGGCGAGCGCGGCAGGAAGCGTGCCCTCAGAGCCGTCGGCGAAGCCGAGCGCCGCCGCGCCGGAATCCTTCGACAGGACGACCGCCGCGCGCCAATCGGGATCGCCGACGCCGTAGCCGGCGAGCGCCAGCTGGGTGCGCCAGTCGCCGTCCACCTCGATGGTGAGGCCGGACTCGCGCCAGCCGCGGCCGCGCTCGTAGCGGGCGAGGCCGTCGCGCAGCGCGGTCTCGGCGGCGCGCTGCATCTCGGGATGGTAGGAGCTGCGGATCCACAGGCCGCCCGAATAGACGCCGTTGGGGCCGCGCTCGGCTTCCTGGCCGTAGCGGGTGACGAGCTGGCGGCGGACCTCCTCCATATAATAGCCGCCGACATTCTGGAGGTTGCGCTCGGTGCCGGAGCGTATGAGGCCGAGCGGACGCGCCTGCGCCTCGGCGCGCTGGGCGGGCGTGATGAAGGCGTTGCGCTCCATTTCCGAGAGCACCCAGTTGCGCCGCTGCAGCGCGCGGGCGGCGCGCCGCTCCGAGCTGTATTCGCTCGGCGCCTGGGGGAGGATGGCGAGGAAGGCTGCCTCGTGGATCTCGAGATCGTCGACGTCCTTGTCGAAATAGGCCCGCGCCGCCGCCTGCACGCCGTAGGCGTTCCGGCCGAGGAAGATCTGGTTCAAATACAGCTCGAGGATCTGCTCCTTCGAGAGCACCGATTCGATCCGCCAGGCGAGGAAGAATTCGCGGATCTTGCGGGTCACCGAATATTCGTCGCCGAGCAGCAGGTTCTTGGCGACCTGCTGGGTGATGGTCGAGCCGCCGCGGGCGCGGGTGCCGCTGCCCGCCTTGCGCGCGAAGTCCCAGATCGCGCCGACGAAGCCGGGATAGTCGATGCCGCCGTGGCGGAAGAAGGTGCGGTCCTCGGCGGCGAGGAAGGCGTTGATGAGGTGAGGCGGGAATTCGGCATATTGCAGCTCGACGCGCCGCTCGCGGGCGAAGCTGTGGACCGGATCGCCATCGATGTCGCGGACGTAGGAGGGGAGCGGCGGCTCGTAGCGCAGCAGCGTCTCGGCCGAAGGGAGGCCGGGCGCGAAGATCAGATAGAGGATCAGGAGGATGACGAAGGGCGAGGCGAGCAGGATTGCGAGCGCCTTCGCCCAGCGCGGGCGCAGCATCCGCCGGACGAAGCGCCACGCGGCAGCGGCCCAGCCGCCGAGCCGCGCGCCCAGCGCCCGCAACCGTCCGCCGCCGTCGCGATAGAGGGTGATCCGCCCCGTTTCGGTGTCCGAGCTCATCGGGTCGGGGTCTAGCCGATCCCGGCGGCGCGGTGAAGGCGCAGCGGCAAACCCGCCGTCGCGGAAGTTGATGAACCAAATACGAAAAAAACTTTCTCGTGGGGGTTGCATTGTAGGATTCCAACTGTTCTCACCTTGTTCCAACAGAAGCTCGGAATCGCACGAGTCGCGAACACGGAGGGAACGAGAGCATGGAGAAACCGACCCCCACCACCGGCCTGAAGCGCCCGCTGGCGCTTGGCGCCGCGGCGCTCGCGCTGGGCGCGACGGTCGCGCAGGCGAGCGAGACGATCGGCTACGAATATGACGCGCGCGGACGCCTTCTCACCGTGGTGCGAACCGGGACGGCGAGCGGCTCG
Source organism: Allosphingosinicella sp. (assembly GCA_036388255.1). GTDB lineage: Bacteria > Pseudomonadota > Alphaproteobacteria > Sphingomonadales > Sphingomonadaceae > Allosphingosinicella. Next base: position 75,710 of record DASVSD010000032.1, read on the forward strand.
ACCACCGGCTACGGCTTCGACAGGGCCGACAACCGCCTCGCGCGCGCCACGCTGACGCTCCCCGACCCTTCGTTCGAGCTGCCCGAAGTCGGGAGCTCCCACGTCTACACGCCGACCGTCTCCGGCCTCGCCTTCGTCCATCCCGCGGGGATCGCGGGCAACGGCAGCGCCTGGGGCTTCGCGACCGCCCCGGACGGCGACCAGGTCGCCTTCCTGCAGGCCGGATCGAACTCGGCCGGCGCGGTCTCGATCACGGTGTCGGGCCTCAGCGCCGGCGCGAGCTATCGCGTGCGCTTCCGGCTCGCCCGGCGCCCCGGCTACAACCCGACCGCGGTGAACCTCGCCGCCGGCAGCACCGCGCTCAGCAGCTTCACGCCGTCCTCGAACGCGTTCGAGAGCTTCGAGAGCGCCGCGTTCACCGCGACGGGCTCGTCGATGACGATCAGCTTCACCGCCACGACCGGGTCCGGCGACCGCGCCACCGCGCTCGATGCGGTGGCGCTCGTCCCGTCCTGAGCCGGGGCGCCCCATCCCCTGCCGACCCAGATGATCTTTCCGGAGAACGACCGATGACTTCCAACCCCACCCGCGCCGCCGCAATCTGCGCCTTGCTCGCCACCACCTGGCTGGCGACCCCCGCCGCGGCGGACCTCGTCCCGCCCAAATCCTATGTGACGACTCCCGGCGGGATCAACGTCGCCGACGGCTCGCTCACCTATTCGGTGACCGATCTCGCGATCGGGCCGCTGACCCTGGAGCGCTTCCACCGCACCGGGCGGCGGCAGCCGAACGACCCCGATTTCGGCACCAACTTCAGCCACAATTTCGACATCTACGTCGCCGCGAACCCGGTCAATCTCGGGACGGACAACCGGCCGATCGCCCATCTCGGCGGCTCGGCCAGCGGAGTCTATTCGCAGGTCAAGGATACCCTCTCCTCGATCGCGCCCGCCAACGGCGATGCCGAGCGGGGCTTCCTCGAATGGTCGGGCGGCAACAGCTTTTCCACCGGCAACTACGTCTACACCGACAGCAGCGGGACGATCTACACGTTCAGCCGGACGGTCTCGGCCGCGGGCGTGCTGTTCACCTCGCGTCGGGTCGCGCAGATCGTCTTCCCCGAGGGGCGCATCCAGAATTTCGTCTATGTCGGCGGGCAGCTGCGGCGGGTCGAGGATTCGTCGGGCTATGCCCTCGTCTTCGAATATAATGCGGCCGGCGACATCAGCGCGGCCTGCGCTTTCGACCGCGCCCTGACCTATGTCGACGGCAGCACGAGCTGCACCGGCGCGGCGCTCAGGACCAGCTACGGCTACGATTCGAACGGGCGGCTGAACAGCGCCACCGACGCCGCCAGCCAAGCGACGAGCTATACGAACAGCCTCGACGGAATCACCTGCATCACGCCGCCCGGCTTTTCCTCCTGCCAGGTGTCGATGGCAGTCGGCGGCGGCCGGATGGGCACCCAGACTTTGGCCGACGGCGGCACCTGGACGGTCCACGGCGACGACCCGGCCCGGCTCAACGATCCCGACGAGGTGCCGGTCCAGCATGGCGAGAACGCCGTCAGGGTGGTCGACCCCGCCGGGGTCTATGTCGACCTCGCCTTCACCAAGACCTCGCCTTATACGATGACCGACGCCAACGGCCACGTCACCGAGTTCCGCTACACCGGCGGCAAGCTGTTCCACGACACCAGCGGCTCGGCCGACAGCCACGGCACGATGCTGCTCGAGGCGGTCCTGCCCGAAGGGCAGCGCTATCTCGCCGAATATAACGGCCCCTATCGCGGCGTCACCCGCGAGCGGTTGCTGGCCCGGCCGGGGAGCGGGCTGCCCGACCAGGAACGCCGGCTCGATTATTGCGGCGTGCCCGCCACCCGCCAGAATTGCGGCCGGCCCGCATGGATCCGCGACACGGCCGGCAACCAGACCGACTTCAACTACAATGCGCGCGGCCAGCAATTGAGCGAGATGCAGCCGGCGCCGACGACCGGCGCGGCGCGGCCGCTCAAGCTCAACACCTATGTCGAGCGCCATGCCTATATGCTGAACGCGATCGGCCAGCTCGTCCCCGGGCCGGCGCCGATCTCGATCCCGGCGACCGAGACGCTCTGCCAGACGGTGGCGGGAAGCAGCACGCCGACCTGCGACCCGGCCGCGACGCAGACCGTCACCACCTTCGAATACGGCCCGGACGGCACCGCCAACAATCTGCGCCCGCGCGGCCAGGTGGTGAGCTCGGGGGGCCAGAGCCGGCGGACCTGCTTCGGCTACGACGCTTCGGGCAACCGGATCAGCGAGACCGCGCCGCGCGCGGGGCTGACCAGCTGCCCGTGAACGGCAGCGCGCCGGCACATATGAACTCCAGACGAGGACGAGAGAGATGAGGAAGACCCTGACCCTGGCCGCATTGCTTGCGAGCGCCGCCCCGATCGCGCCGGCTCTGGCGCAGAGCGCGGCCTCTCCCTTCACCTCGGCGACCCGCTACGACGTCATGCGCCGCGTGACCGGGACGATCGCGCCCGATCCCGACGGGGCGGGTCCGCTGGGTTTCGCCGCGGTGCGCAATACCTACGACGCGGCGGGGCGGCTGACCAAGGTCGAGCGCGGCGAGCTTTCGGCCTGGCAGAGCGAGGCGGTGGCGCCGGCCAACTGGGCCGGCTTCACCGTGCTGCAGACGGTGGATACGGTCTACGACGCCCAGAACCGCAAGGTCCGCGAGACGCTGTCGAACGGCGGTACTGTCCATTCGCTGACCCAGACCGGCTACGACATCGTCGGCCGGCCGGAATGCGCCGCGCTGCGGATGAATCCTGCGGCGTTCGCCTCGCCACCGACCTCCGCCTGCACGCTGGGCACGCAGGGCAGCTTCGGGCCCGATCGCATCACCCGCAGCGTCTACAACCCCGCCGGCCAGCTCGTGCAGGTTCGGGAGGCGGTGGGCACCCCGATCGAGGCGGCCGAGGCGACCTACAGCTACACGCCCAACGGCAAGCGCGAATATGTGATCGACGCAGAGGGCAACCGGGCGCGCCTCGTCTATGACGGCCACGACCGGCTCAGCCAGTGGATCTTCCCGTCGACCACGCGGCCGACGGCATTCGACGCATCGACCCAGGCGACCGCGCTGGCGACCGCCGGCAGCGTCAACACTTCGGACTACGAGGAATATGGCTACGACACGCGCGGCAACCGCAGTTCGCTGCGCAAGCGCGACGGACAGGTGATCGGCTACAGCTACGACGCCCTCAACCGGATGACGGTCAAGGACATAGCTGGCGGCACCTCCTCCGACGTCCATTACGGCTACGACGCGCGCGGGCAGCAGCTCTTCGCGCGCTTCGGCTCGGCGAGCGGCCCGGGCGTCGCCAACACGTGGGACGGCTTCGGTCAGCAGCTCACCACAAGCAGCGATACAGGCGGCTTCACGCGTGCGCTCGGCTTCGATTATGACGCGAACGGCAACCGTATCCGGATCACCCACCCGGACGGCGTCTTCTTCACTTATGCCTATGACGGCCTCGACCGGGCGAGCGCGATCCTCGAGAACGGATCCGCGACGCTCGCCACCTTTGCCTATGACGCGCTCGGCCGGCGGACGAGCCTGACGCGCCCTGGCGCCGGGACGACGAGCTACGCCTATGACGGCGCCGGGCGGCTGCAGAGCCTCGGCCACGATTTCACCGGCACCGCCAACGACGTGAGCTTCGCCTTCGGCTTCAACCCCGCGAGCCAGATCGTGAGCCGCGGCAATTCCAACGACCTGTTCGCCTGGACCGAGAGCCCGGCCGGAGCGATCGCCTCGACGATCAACGGGCTCAACCAGATCGCCGTCCACGGCCCCGCGAGCTTCAGCCACGACGCGAACGGCAACCTCACCTCCGACGGGACCACGACCTACGGCTACGACGTCGAGAACCGGCTGCTGAGCGTCGCCGGCCCGAAGAACGCGACTTTGACCTACGACCCGATGGGACGGCTGGCGAGCTACACGCCGGGGGCGGTCAACATCTACCTCTACGACGGCGACGCGCGCGTCGTCGAATACGATCCGGCCGGCGCCGTTCGCCGCCGCTACGTCTACGGACCCGGGGTGGACGAGCCGCTGGTCACCTATTCCGGCACCGCCCTCGCCGCGCGCACATTCATGCACGCCGACGAACGCGGCTCGATCGTCGCCAGAACCGACGCGGCAGGCGTCGTGACGGCGATCAACCGCTACGACGAATACGGCGTCCCCGCGAGCGGCAACAGCGGCTTCCACGGCTATACCGGCCAGATGTGGCTGCCCGACGTGAAGCTGTGGTATTATCGCGCCCGCATCTACCGCGCCGATATCGGGCGGTTCCTGCAGGTCGATCCGATCGGGTACGAGGATCAGATCAATCTTTATGTCTACGCTCGAAACGATCCACTTAACGGACGAGATCCAGATGGAGAATGCACTGTTACGAGAGAAACAGCCGATTTTTGTCGTCAGCTAGAGCGCTCTGGCCAAGAACGAAATTTGATTGAGCCTGCTACCAATCCGATCACGAGCACCGAAGCGCGCGAATTGGCTCAGCGACTCGGTTTCAGCGAAGAAGGCCCCTCAGAAAGAGAGGCTGTGGCTCGTCTTCCGCCCTTCAAAATCGCGTCTGTCAGATTTTCTACAAACTGGGCCGTCGAGAATACGAACAGCGAATATCCGGGCCAACCCGCTGGCGACAATGAGGCAGATGCATATCGTCACGCGAATCTAGCCATTCGACTTAGTCGAGGACTTGGCGAAACGGACGCAAAAAGAATCTTGGACGCGCATGAGAGACCGGTGGTCAGCTGGGGATCAATGCTAATGGATATTACCAACAACAATAATGCACAAGTTATAAACCGCGTATTCCCCACTATGCCGGCACCTCAGCTAGCACGCATGGCGGTACGAGCCGGATTACTTCAGACTTCTAAGACCAGAATTCGACCCTGATGGAAAAATGTGAATCACTTACAGGATCGGGGATCGCAACTGTCGTCACCAGTTGTGCTCAATCGTTCATGATCCGATGCTCGGTTACGATACCGGCGCTATTGAGGCGCAAAAGGAGCCAGTCGTGATCAATCGCGACAGGTCCCCGTTGCGGACCCAGAATATAGACCATTTGCCAATCCGGCCACGCATCAGTCACGGTCGGCGGCCCTAGCAGGACCGTCACCTCGGCACGTGTTAGGCCGTTCAGCCTGTGAGTGCGAAGCAAGTCGTCAATCATGTCGGCCCGCTCTCGAGTCGATGCATCGGCGTTTCGCCAACGCGCCGAATCGAAGTCGGCCGAACATGCACCTACCATTATTAGCAGACTTCCCATCAGGGCTAGGCTGCAACGCAGCCTGAAAGTGTCTTCGAACATTGTTCGCCGATTTGCCACGGATTGCAAACCTTAGCAACATGGCACCAGCCTCGCCGCGCGTCTGCCGACGTCCATTACGGCTACGACGCGCGCGGGCAGCAGCTCTTCGCGCGCTTCGGATCGGTCAGCGGGCAGGGCATAACCAACACCTGGGACGGCTTCGGGCAGCAGCTGACCAGCAGCACCGACATGGGCGGCGTCACGCGCACGTTCGGCTACGAATATGACGCGGCCGGCAACCGCATCCGGATCACCCATCCCGACCTCAATTATTTCACCACCGATTATGACGGCCTCAACCGGGCGACCGCGATCCTCGAGAACGGCACGGCGACTTTGGTGACGATCGCCTACGACGCGCTCGGGAGGCGGACGAGCCTGACGCGGCCCGGGGCGGGAACCACGAGCTACGCCTATGACGGCGCCTCACGGCTGCAGAGCCTCGGGCACGACTTGGGCGGCACGGCCAACGACGTGAGCTTCACGTTCGGCTTCAACCCGGCCAGCCAGATCCTCTCGAGAGCCAATTCGAACGACGTCTTCGTCTTCACCGGCAGCCTCCCCGCCGCCGCGACCTCGACGATCAACGGCCTCAATCAGATCGCGGTCCACAACGGCGCCACCTTCGCCCACGACGCCAACGGCAACCTCACCTTCGACGGCGGCACGACTTATACCTATGACGTCGAGAACCGGCTGGTGAGCGCCGCGGGCGCGCGCAACGGCACGCTCACCTACGATCCGCTGGGCCGGCTCTCGACCAGCACCGCGCAGGGCGCCACCCCGATCACCTTCCTCTACGACGGCGACGTGCTCGCCGCCGAATTCAACCAGGCCGGAAGCATGCTTCTCCGCTATGTGGCGCGGCCCGGCGCGCACATCCCGCTCGTCCAGTATCAGGGGGCGACGCTGGCCAACCGGCGCTTCCTCCACGCCGACGAGCGCGGCTCGATCGTCGCCTGGACCGACGCCGCCGGCGCGGTCACCGCAACCAACCGCTACGACGAATACGGCATACCGGCGAGCGGCAACAGCGGCCGCATCGGCTATACCGGCCAGATGTGGCTGCCGGGGCTCGGCCTGTGGTATTACAGGGCAAGGATGTACACCCCCTATCTCGGGCGCTTCATGCAGACGGACCCGGTCGGCTATGACGATCAGATCAATCTCTATGCCTATGTCGGCAACGACCCGATCAACAATATTGACCCTAACGGTCTTGCTACGATCACATGGAACGAAAACAGAGACAGGGCGCACGTGACGTTTTACGTTCGCATCGAGTCGAGGGGCGGAGAAATCGACTTTGATGCAGAATCGCTTAATGAGTTTGTTAGTAATGCTATTCAAGGCGAAGTCGAGTTTGAAGGCAGGATTGTGACGATCACATCCAGTGTCGTAGTTGTTGGTGCAGATGACCACGTTACTGGCGGAACAGACGTGAAAACAATCATTGCCCATTCAGACGCAAGCCTGAGAGAGCATTCAGCTCAGTCGACTCATGGTCTCTCGCTGCAGTCTCATGTGGACACGATCGGAGCTCGAGAGATTCATTTGCAAAGCGGTGAGAACGTCTCTAACGTCGCACACGAACTCGCCCACACGGCGGGTGCTGGCGGACAAAGAATTTGGGATGTGGATGCTTCTGGCCAGCTTATACAGAGCGGCACTTTCGAAAGCTCGCTAATGAATATGTCGCATGGGCGAGCAAATACCCAAACACTTCGAGAAGTGCTGAGTTTTTCTGGCAATATAAATGTGAGATCGGGCCAATGATACTTGCGCAAGCACCTTTTGCCAGCGCCTTTTTGACATTGGTTGGTGCTCAAAGCCACCCAACTGTGGTTGGGATCGTTAACACAGACTGCTTTTCTCCGTCTGCGGCTTTCTGTCTCGAACATGTTGGCTTGAATCAGGAAGAATCGCGTTTGAGTGACGGCCGATACGAACTGAGAATACGTCCCTTCGAGAGCGATACCCAAGGAGCCATCATCAGGTATCCGCCTTCTTGTTTACGGCGCAGAGCTAACACAGCTCATATGCACGGCTATAGCCATTCTTATCGAGAAAATGGCCGAACATACATCAGGACTGACATCCGGCTCAGAACTACCCGCGATTGCGACCTAGAAGTCCTTGCTCCTGCTGTGGGTGGCGAGGTTCGAAGCCTGCTCGGTTTGTCCCTGGTAATGACCGTGGTCCAGATCTGCCGCTCGAATGTCTGTGACCAAGCATTGATAACGGCCGTTCCCCGTCGTCTTCGGAGATTTTGGTTTGGAAACCTTGGCGGGTAGCAGCCGCCATGCAATCACATGGGTCGGTGACGGGAGCCAGCGGCTTCAACCCCGCGAGCCAGATCCTTTCGCGCGCGAACTCGAACGACGTCTTCGTCTTCACCGGCAGCCTCCCCGCCGCCGCGACCTCGACGATCAACGGCCTCAACCAGATCGCGGTCCACAACGGCAGCAGCTTCGCCCACGACGCCAACGGCAACCTCACCTTCGACGGCGGCACGACTTATACCTACGACGTCGAGAACCGGCTGGTGAGCGCCACGGGCGCGCGCAACGGGACGCTCACCTACGATCCGCTGGGCCGGCTCTCGACCAGCACCGCGCAGGGCGCCACCCCGATCACCTTCCTCTACGACGGCGACGTGCTCGCCGCCGAATTCAACCAAGCCGGAAGCATGCTTCTCCGCTACGTGGCGCGGCCGGGCGCGAGCATCCCGCTCGTCCAGTATCAGGGGGCAACGCTGGCCAACCGGCGCTTCCTCCACGCCGACGAGCGCGGCTCGATCATTGCCTGGACCGACGCCGCCGGCGCGGTCACCGCAATCAACCGCTACGACGAATACGGCATACCGGCGAGCGGCAACAGCGGCCGCATCGGCTATACGGGCCAGGTCTGGCTGCCGGGGCTCGGCCTGTGGTATTACAGGGCGAGGATGTACACGCCCTATCTCGGCCGCTTCATGCAGACGGATCCGATCGGCTATGACGATCAGATCAATCTCTACGCCTATGTCGGGAACGACCCTAACAATAGAATAGATCATACAGGGATGAGGATTCGTGCGATAAATCAACGTCAAGCAGACAAGCTTCAGATATATATAAATACAAGATCTCAGCAACAATACAGGTTTAATGATAAACTGACTCTAGAGCCAGCTAAGACTGAGGCTGGTGGAGGATCGGCCACCTATACTTCTGCAATAAATTCAGCTATTGAAAGTTCTAAGACAGTTACCCTTATGCTTGGGCCAGGTATTCAACATGGCGGCACTGTTCATAATGTCGATTCTGAATATGGAGGGGGCGTAACGATTCGAGGGGCAAGTGGCAACGTATACGTATCCGTGTCTGGAAATGCGAACAACACGGTTACCGCTCAAGAGGGCGGAACGCTCCGCCAAGAGCCGGCCGATATTCTTCTTCACGAGCTGGTGGTACACGGCTTGGCCGAATTGGCGAAGATTAACCGCCCTCATTCAATTACGCCTGAGAACCAAGCGCGTGGGGAGCTCGGAATGCCGCTTCGTGGGGTTGCCCCCGGCGACCCACAACATCGCCAGTGAGGAGGCATAATGTGATGCGTATTCTCTTTGCCGCAATTTTCCTGGTCGCATCTTCGGCGTCAGCCAATCAACTGCAGCGTAGATCCGTCGAGCGGCAGTTTGCTGACGCCGAACTTGTGGCAATCGCACGGTTGGGGTCACGCGAGACCTGTAATTATGATGGTGCGCGATGGCCTTGCGCGGAACTCGTCATTGAGGGCGTATTGAAGGACGTGAGGCCGGGTCGCCAAGCCCGGAGGCATCTGATTCTCTACTCCGGCATAGCCGAGTCCAGCCTCGAGGGGGTACATTTAAACGGCAGATATTTGCTTTTCTTGCGTGAACATCTCGGCTTTCATTTGCCTGTGAATGGCCCATATTCGGTGATGGAGATTCGGGACAGTCAACCTAGGTAAATGACACCACGACCTGCACCGGCGCGGCGCTCAGACCAGCTGCAGACGCCTTCGTCTTCACCGGCAGCCTCCCCGCCGCCGCGACCTCGACGATCAACGGCCTCAACCAGATCGCCGTCCACGGCGCCGCGAGCTTTAGCCACGACGCCAACGGCAACCTCACCTCCGACGGCGGCACGACTTATGGCTATGACGCCGAGAACCGGCTGGGCGGACTTCCGTCGCGGCGCGCGAGCGGCTATGCGCGCGCCGGGAACGGGCGCGGCCCGGCAACAGAAGAGAGGAAGCGGTGGAACCGCAGCTTCGGGAATTGCTCCACGTCGCGATGATCGTCGGCGCGGCGGTGCTGCTGGTCGGCCTGCTGGTGTTCGCGGCCTTTCTCGGCTGGCGGCAGCATCAGCTGTGGCGTCATGGGCGGATCTCCAAGCAGCGACGCTACGAAGCGACGCAGATCGACCTGTTCAAGCGCGGCGAAGGCGCGGAGGCCGGCCGCTCGGCGCAGCGTCACCATCACCGCCGGCGACGCCACCATAGTCCCTCGCTCGAGATCAACCTGTTCCGTTCGAGCCAAGCCGCGGACGAAGCGCCGGCGGGCGACGCCGCGGACCCGCCCGATCCGGGCGCCCGGCGGGACTGAGCGCGCGGCGGCGTCAGCCGCGGCGCTGGAGGCGGAGGCGGGCGAAATGCGCCTCGATCGCACGGCGCATGCCGTCCGCGATCTGCGCCTGCCCCTGGGCCGAGCTGATATAGGCGGCGTCGACGGCGTTGGTGAGATAGCCGGATTCGAACAGGATCGAGGGAATGTCCGGCGCCTTCAGCACGACCAGCGAGGCGAAGCGGTGCCATTCCGGGCGGAAGGGGAAGATCGGCGCCGCCTCGCGGTGGAGGATGCGGGCGAAATCGGCCGAGACGTCCATGCTCTCGCGCTGCGCGAGGTCGATCAGGACGACGTTGACGTTGGGATCGGAGCTGAGCCGCACGCCGCCGATCAGGTCGGCCGCGTTCTGGCGCTGGGCGAGCAAAGCGGCCTGGCGATCGGAGGCGACTTCGGAAAGCGTGTAGATGGTCGCGCCGCGGGCGCCGTCATTGTGGGGGGCGGCGTCGGCGTGGATCGAGATGAACAGGTCTGCGGAGAGGCGGCGGGCGATCTCGTAGCGGTCCTGGAGCAGGAGGTAGCGGTCGTCCCCGCGGGTCAGGGCGACGCGCACGCGCCCCGACGCGGCGAGGGCGTCGCGGATGCGGCGGGCGATGGCCAGCGTCACGTCCTTCTCGGCAAGCCCGCCATGCGGCGAGGCCGCCCCGGGGTCGCGGCCGCCGTGGCCGGGATCGATCACGACCAGCGGCGCGCCGGCCGTGCGCGCCCGGGTGACCGGCGGCAATACGAGGTCGCTGCGGGCCGGCTCGACCGCGCCGAGCGGGATGGTGACTCCGCCAGGCGCGGCGGCGCGATCGCCGCGGCTGGGGCCGCCCCAGGCGAGCAGGCTTGCGAGCAGCGCCAGCACGTAGGTCATCGCCGCTTTAGTGGGGCTGCGGGCGCGCCGGCGTCAAAGCCAAATTGCTCCGGGGCAAAATGCGCTGGGCGGTTGCCGCTCGCCTGCGCGGGTGCTAGCAGCTTTCCATCGGGCCTCGCCCCGGGTTTGCGTTGACCAGACCCATCGGCCGGCCCGTCGAGTTCGCCGGCGTCCGCCGGCTGTCGAGGTTGACGCTGCATGAGGCATTTCCCCCCCAACGACACACGCGCCCCGAAGGGCCGCGGCGTGGACGCGGGGGTGTCGCGGACGGTCTTCGGAACCGTCCTGCCGCTCGCAGCAAAGACGCCCATTCTCTTTGCAACCGGGACCATATCGCGGCGAATGAACGCCGCGCCGCCGTCCGAATACGAGCGCGCGCGCCGCCGCTCAGGCCAGGGCCTGCCGGCCGCGCTGCGCGTGTGGAGTGAAATTGATGACGATGCGCATGCTGATCGACGCGCGCCACCGGGAAGAGACCCGCGTGGCCGTGGTCCAGGGAAATCGGATTGAAGAGTTCGACTTCGAAAGTGCCGAGCACAGGCAGCTCAAGGGGAATATCTATCTCGCCAAGGTGACCAGGGTCGAACCGTCGCTGCAGGCGGCGTTCGTCGACTATGGCGGCAACCGACACGGCTTCCTCGCCTTCAGCGAAATCCATCCCGATTACTACCAGATCCCCCGCGAGGACCGCGAGGCCCTGCTCCGCGAGGAGGCCGAGCACGCCGCCGAGGAAGCGCGGCTGCGCGCCGCCGAGGACAGCCGCTACGAGGACCATGACGACGACGAGGAGGAGGACGAGGAGCGCGCCCAGCTCGATTACGGCGAGGATCGCTCGGACGCGGGCTATGACGGCAATGGCGACGAGGAGCCTCACGACGAGGACTCGCCGCCGCCTTCGGCCGAAGCGACCGGAACCGCGCCGGAGGAAAATGCCGCCGACGAGCTGAGGCGCAAGCGCCAGAATTTGCGCCGCCGCTACAAGATCCAGGACGTCATCCGGCGCCGCCAGGTCCTGCTCGTCCAGGTCGTCAAGGAGGAGCGCGGCAACAAGGGCGCGGCCCTCACCACCTACCTCTCGCTGGCGGGCCGCTATTGCGTGCTGATGCCCAACACCAGCCATGGCGGCGGCATCAGCCGCAAGATCCAGAGCGGATCGGACCGCAAGCGATTGAAGCAGATCATGGCGGAGCTGAGCCTGCCGCCCAGCATGGGCTGCATCGTCCGCACCGCAGGCCTCAGCCGCACCAAGACCGAGATCAAGCGCGACTTCGACTATCTCGCCCGCCTGTGGGACGAGATCCGCGACAAGACGCTGCAGAGCTCGGCGCCCGCGTTGATCCACGAGGATTCGAACCTCATCAAGCGCGCGATCCGCGACATCTATCATCGCGAGATCGAGGAGGTGATCGTCGAGGGCGAGGAGGGCTACAAGGCCGCCCGCGCCTTCATGAAGCTGCTGATGCCGAGCCACGTCCGCAGGGTGAAGGCCTATGCGGACACGGTGCCCCTGTTCCAGCGCTACGGCGCCGAGGACCAGCTCGCCGCGATGTACCAGCCGGTCGTCCAGCTGAAGTCGGGCGGCTATCTGGTGATCAACCCGACCGAGGCCCTGGTCTCGATCGACATCAACTCGGGCCGCTCGACCCGCGAGCACAATATCGAGCAGACCGCCTACGCCACCAACATCGAGGCGGCCAACGAGATCGCCCGCCAGCTTCGCCTGCGCGACATGGCGGGCCTCGTCGTCATCGACTTCATCGACATGGAATCCAACGGCCATATCCGCAAGGTCGAGAAGGCGATGAAGGAGGCGCTGAAGAACGACCGCGCCCGCATCCAGGTCGGACGCATCTCCTCCTTCGGGCTGATGGAGATGAGCCGGCAGCGCCTGCGCACCGGCGTGCTCGAGGCTTCGACCAAGCCCTGCCCGCATTGCGACGGCAGCGGCCTGATGCGCACCGCCTCGTCGGCGGGACTGTTCGCGCTCCGGATGATCGAGGAGGAAGCGGCGCGCGGGCGCGGCAGCACGATCGTGCTCCGGGCCGGCCGCGAGGCCGCGGTCTACGTGCTCAACAAGAAGCGCGGCGAGATCGGCGAGATCGAGGCGCGCTACGGCGTCCTCGTCGAAGTGCTGATCGAGGAGAGCTTCGAAGGCGCGAAGATGGCCGTGGAATCGGTCGGCCCGCGCCCGGCCGAGCGGCCGCGGCCCGCGCCGATCGCCGAGCCTGCCGTGGACGAGGAGGAGGATCTGCTCCCCGAGGACGAGGCGCTCGAAGAGGATTCCGCCGACGAGGACGAGGAAGAGCCCGTCGAGGCGCGCGAGGAGCGCGGCGACCGCCGCCCGCGCCGCGAGGAGCGCGAAGGCACCGACTCTCGCGGGCGCAAGCGCCGCCGCCGCGGCCGGCGCGGCGGCCGCCGGCGCGACGGCCGCGACGAGCAGGACGGGCAGGAAGAGCGCAGCGAGGAGCCGGTCGGCGGGGAGACCGACCGGCCGGAGCCGGAAGAGGCGCAGGCTGAAGAGCCGGCCCTTGCCGAGGTCGGCGCAGATGCCGCGGCCGAGGCCCCTGCCGCGGAGTCCCCGATCGAGGAGGAGAAGCCGCGCAAGAGCCGCCGCCGTCCGCGCGCCCGGCGCGGCGAGGCAAGCGAGGCCGAGGCTCCCGCCGCCGCGGAAGAGTCCCCGCCGGTGGCCGCGGCAGCCGAAGTGCCGGCCGAAGCCGAGCCGGCCGCCGAGGAAGTCGCGCCTGCGCCGGTCAAGCGCTCGCGCGCCGGCCGCCGCAAGAAGGCCGATGCGGACGCCGAGGCGGCGGACGCTCCCCCCGAGACCGCTCCGGAGCCGGCCAACGACCGCGCGCCGGCATCGGGGACACCCGTCGGCGAGGCGGACGAGCCCGGCGGACCGCCGCGCCGCGGCTGGTGGCAGCGGACTTTCGGTCCCTGACGCCCTGCGACAGGCTCCGCGCCGACGGGTCGGCGATTTCATCTGGGGTTCAGGCGGCGAACGGGATAGGATCGGGCATGGCTGAAGCGTCCCGCACCCGCCTCCGCCCCGCCGGCGCGCGCGCCGGCGCGGCCGCTTTCGCGGCGCGCCTGCTGATGCTGCTCGCTTTGAGCTTCGCGGTGATGGCGCGGCCGGCGGCGGCGCAGTCGATCCTCCGCGACGCCGAGAGCGAGCAATTGCTGCGCGACATTTCGCGTCCGCTGATCGAGGCGGCCGGGCTGAGGCCGCAGGACGTCCAGATCGTCCTCGTCCACGACGATACGGTCAACGCCTTCGTCGCCGGCGGCCAGATCGTCTACATCCATTCGGGGCTGATCACCCGCGCGGTCAATGCGAACGAGGTCCAGGGCGTCATTGCGCACGAGCTCGGCCACGTCACCGGCGGCCACGTCATCCGCATGGCTGAGGGCATCCGTGCGGCGACCGGGATCACGATCCTGACCTTGCTGCTCGGCGTCGCGGCCGCGGCCGCGGGCGGCAGCCCCGAGGCGGGCGCTGCGATCATGTCGGCCGGTCAGCGCGCGGCGATCGGGCGCTTCCTCGCCTTCAGCCGCACCCAGGAATCCTCGGCGGATGCGGCGGGCGCCTCCTTCCTCCGCCGCGCCGGGATCAGCGGCCGCGGCTCGCTCGCTTTTTTCGAGCGGCTGCAGAACGAGGAATTCCGTTACGACGTGCCGCAGGAGGACAGCTACGAGCGCACCCACCCGCTGAACCGCGAGCGGATCGCGGTCCTCCAGAATCTCTATCAGACCGACCCGGCCTGGGACCGCGCGACCGACCCGCTGCTCGAAGAGCGCTTCCAGAGGGTGCGGGCGAAGCTGATCGGCTTCGTCGACGATCCGCGGCGGACGCTGCGGCGCTTCCCCGAAAGCGACCGCTCGATCCCGGCGCGTTATGCGCGGGCCTATGCCTGGCACCGGGACCATCATGCCGACCGCGCGATCGCGGAAGCCGACAGCCTGCTTCGCGACCGGCCGAACGACCCGTATTTCCTCGAGCTGCGCGGGCAGATCCTGCTCGAGACCGGCCGCCCCGCCGAGGCGCTGGAATCGCTGCGCGAGGCGGTCGCCCGGGCGCCGGACCAGCCGCTGATCGCAGCCTTGCTCGGCCACGCGCTGATCGCGACCGAGCAGCCGGCCAACTTGCAGGAAGCGAAGCAGGTGCTTCGCGCCGCGGTCGGCCGCGACAACACCAACCCGTTCGCATGGTACCAGCTCGGCATCGTCTACGACCGCGAGGGCGACAGCGCGCGCGCGGCGCTCGCGACCGCCGAGCGCTACAATCTCATCGGCCAGCCGCAGCTCGCCCTCGCCAACGCGGAGCGGGCGATGCTCGGCATCCCGGTCGGCACCCCGGACTGGCTGCGCGCGCAGGACATTGCGATGGTCTCGCGCAGCGAAGTCGAGCGGCGGCGGCGGCGCTGATGGAGGATCCGGCGCGCCCGGGGGCGGGCGGGGCGAAGCGCGCGGCCTGGAAGTGGAGCCTGCTCGCCGGCCTGATCGGAGTGCTGATCGGAGCGCTGGCGATGGCGGCCGCGTCCGGGTTCTTCGTCCGCCGCTACCTGCTCGCCCATCCCGAAATACTGCCCGAAGCGATGGAGCGCCTGCAGGCGCGCGAGGCGGCGGCAGCGCAGCGCGAGGTCGTGCCGGCGCTCGATCGCCATCGCGCGGCGCTGGAGACGCCCTATCACGGCGCCTGGGCCGGGGCGCAGCAGCCGGAAATCGTGCTGGTCGAGTTCTTCGATTATGCCTGCACCTATTGCCGGGCGAGCAATCCGCATATCGAGCGGCTGCTGCGCGAAGACCCCGGGCTGCGCGTCGTCTGGCGCGAATTCCCCGTGCTCGGCCCCGTCAGCGAGGAGGCGGCCGTCGCCAGCCTGGCCGCGGCTCGAGCGGGCCGGTTCCGGGCCTTCTACGACCGGCTGTTCGCGTCCGGGCGGCCGACCGAAGCCACCATCGCGGCCGCGCGGGAATCGGTCGGGATCGCCGCGGCCTCGCTCGACGACGAGGCGCGGCGGGAGCTGGAGAAGAATTTCGAGCTCGGGCGCGCGATCCGTGCGCTGGGCACGCCGACCTTCGTCGTCGGCGATCAGGTCCTGCAGGGCGCGGTGGGCTACGAGGCCCTGCGCGAAGCGATCGCGGCGGCACGAGCGGCACGGGGATAGGGGACAGTTACTTTCATGCTCGGCGGTGCCGGTTCGGGGAGGCGGTGTCTGAAAGTAACTGTCCCCTCCCGCTACCCCTTGAAGCCCTGGGCGACGACGTACCATTCGGACGAGCCCTTGCGGCTGGCGGGGGGCTTGGCGTGCTTCACCGAGGCGAATCGGCGCTTGAGCTCGGCGACGAGCTGGTGGTCGGCGCCGCCGGCGAGGACCTTGGCGAGGAAGGCGCCGCCGGGGCGGAGGATCTCGACCGCGAATTCGAGCGCGGCCTCGACCAGGCCCATGGTGCGCAGATGGTCGGTCTGGGGATGGCCGACCGTGTTGGCGGCCATGTCGGAGAGGACGAGATCGGCTTCGCCGCCGAGCGCTTCGCGCAGTCGCGCGGGCGCTTCGTCGGACATGAAATCGAGCTCGATGAGGTCGGCGCCCTCGATCGGGTCGGTGGGGAGGAGATCGATGCCGACGACATGGGCCTGCGGCGCGCGCTTGCGCACCACCTGGGTCCATCCGCCGGGGGCCACGCCGAGATCGACGACGCGCCCGACGCCTTTGAGCAGGCCGAAGCGGTCGTCCAGCTCGATCAGCTTGTAGGCGGCGCGGGACCGGTAGCCCTCGGCCTTGGCGCGTTTCACATAGGGATCGTTGAGCTGGCGCTCCAGCCACCTGGTCGAGCCGATCTTGCGGCCCTTGGCGGTGCGGACGCGCTTCATGAGGGACAGTCACTTTTGCGCACGGAAGAGCCTTGCCTGCACCGTCGTGCGGAAAAGTGGCTGTCCCCGGCGCGGTGCTGAGGGGACAGTCACTTTCCAGGCGCTGCGCCCCCGGCTCCGAACTGAGGGCATGAAAGTGACTGTCCCCTTCATATGTCGTAGCCGTCGCGGGCCATTAGGGAGCGCAGGATGCCTTCGCGGATGCCGCGATCGGCGACGCCCAGAGTCTCGGCCGGCCACATGTCCATGATCGCCTCGAGGATCGCGCAGCCGGCGACGACCAGGTCGGCGCGCTCGGGGCCGATGCAGGGCAAAGCCGAGCGCTCCTCGTGGCTCATCCGCGACAGCATCGAGCTCACCCGCCGCATCGCTTCGGCCGGCATCATCAGCCCGTCGACCTGGCGCCGGTCGTAGCTCGGCAAAGCGAGGTGGACGCTGGCCAGAGTGGTGACGGTGCCGCTCGTCCCCATCAGCCGGACGTCGTGCTTGTATTTGGGCAGCAGCTCGGAGAAGCGGCGGAAGGCGTGGCGCACGCGCTCTTTCATCCGCCCGTAGGCGGCGAGCCGCTCGCCCGGATCGGTGAGATCCTGGCTCTCGCTCTCGGTCAGCGAGGCGACGCCCCAGGGCGCCGACCACCAGCATTTGATCCGCGGCGCGTCGCCGTCCGTGTCGATCAGGACGAGCTCGGTCGAGCCGCCGCCGATGTCGAAGATCAAGGCGGGGCCGTCGCCGGGCTCGAGCAGGCGGTGGCAGCCCAGCATCGCCAGGCGCGCTTCCTCCTCGGGCGAGATGATCTCGAGGCAGATGCCGGTCTCGCTCCGCACCCGCTCGACGAACTGGCGGCCGTTGACGGCGCGGCGGCAGGCCTCGGTCGCGACCGAGCGGGCGAGGGTGACGCGGCGCCGCCTGAGCTTCTCGGCGCAGACCGAGAGCGCCCCCAAAGCGCGCTCGATCGCGCCGTCCGAGATCCGGCCGCTGGTGCCGAGCCCCTCGCCGAGACGGACCACGCGCGAGAAGGCGTCGATCACGACGAAGCCGGTTTCGGCGGGCCGGGCGATCAGCAGCCGGCAATTGTTGGTTCCGAGATCGAGCGCGCCGTAAGTGTGGCGCGAGGTGCGGCGCGGCGGCGCGCTGTCCTGATCGGGAGCCGCCTGGTCCGGATGAAGGTCCGGAATCTGCGGCTGGGCGGCGGCTTCGGACGCCATCTGCAGCACTCTATGTTCTCGTTGCGGGGGCAAGATGCCCGCCGCTGACTTGGGGCGAAGACTATACAAGCCGGGCACGGTCGGCAAGTTCGGGGCCGGAACGAGGCGCATGCGGGCAGGTGCGGCGCTTGTACCGCAGGCTGCGACCACCCACATGGCATATGTTGTCACTCTCCAGCCGAGAGTGCCAATCGCAAATTGGCAGCGCTGGCTCCCGCTTGTGAAGCGACGACTTCGTCGCGATCCCAGCGCGAGGACCGCTATCCATGACATTCCGCCCCTTGCACGACCGGGTGCTCGTGCGCCGCATCGAAGCCGAAGCGAAGACCGCAGGCGGCGTCATCATCCCGGACACGGCGCAGGAAAAGCCTCAGGAAGGCGAAATCGTCTCGGTCGGCTCCGGCACGCGGTCCGAAGACGGCACGGTGACGCCGCTCGACGTCAAGGCCGGCGACAAGATCCTGTTCGGCAAATGGTCCGGCAGCGAGGTCAAGCTCGACGGCGAGGACCTCCTCATCATGAAGGAGGCGGACATCCTCGGCGTCGTCGGCTGAGCTTCGTTTCCGTGCTCCGGCCGAGGCCGGAGCCCTGCGCGCAACGCTCCGGCCTTCGCCGGAGCACATAAAACCAAAAGGTAATCACCATGGCCGCCAAAGACGTCAAATTCTCCCGCGACGCGCGCGAAAGCATCACGCGCGGCGTCGACATCCTCGCCAACGCCGTC
The DNA here is from genome assembly GCA_036388255.1 of Allosphingosinicella sp. GTDB lineage: Bacteria > Pseudomonadota > Alphaproteobacteria > Sphingomonadales > Sphingomonadaceae > Allosphingosinicella. The sequence goes on from DASVSD010000032.1 coordinate 94,380, forward strand.
AAGGTGACGCTCGGCCCCAAGGGCCGCACCGTCCTGCTCGACAAGAGCTACGGCGCACCGCGCATCACCAAGGACGGAGTCACCGTCGCCAAGGAGATCGACCTTCACGACAAGTTCGAGAATATGGGCGCGCAGATGCTGCGCTCGGTCGCGTCGCGGACCCACGATCACGCGGGCGACGGCACCACGACCGCGACGGTGCTCGCCCAGGCGATCGTCCGGGAGGGCATGAAGTCGGTTTCGGCCGGGGTAAACCCGATGGACCTCAAGCGCGGCATCGATCTCGCCGTTACCAAGGTCGTCGAGGATCTGAAGGCGCGGTCGAAGCCGGTGTCGAGCAACAACGAGATCGCCCAGATCGGCATCATCTCGTCCAACGGCGACACCGTCGTCGGCGAGAAGATCGCCGAGGCGATGGACAAGGTCGGCAAGGAAGGGGTGATCACTGTCGAGGAGGCCAAGGGCCTCGAGTTCGAATTGGACGTGGTCGAGGGCATGCAGTTCGACCGCGGGTTCCTCAGCCCCTATTTCATCACCAACGCCGAGAAGATGCAGGTCGAGCTCGCCGACCCGTATATCCTGCTCCACGAGAGGAAGCTCTCGAACCTGCAGGCGATGCTCCCGATCCTGGAAGCCGTTGCCCAGTCGGGCCGTCCGCTTCTCATCGTCGCCGAGGACATCGAGGGCGAGGCCCTGGCGACGCTCGTCGTCAACAAGCTGCGCGGCGGCCTCAAGGTCGCTGCGGTCAAGGCGCCGGGCTTCGGCGATCGCCGCAAGGCGATGCTCGAGGACATGGCCATCCTGACGGCGGGGCAGGTTATCACCGAGGACCTCGGCATCAAGCTCGAGACCGTGACGCTCGACATGCTCGGCACCGCGAAGAGGGTCAGCATCGACAAGGACAAGACCACGATGGTCGACGGCGCCGGCACTTCGGAGGCGATCAAGTCCCGGGTCGATGCGATCCGCGGCCAGATCGAGCGTTCCGACAGCGAATATGACATGGAGAAGCTGCAGGAGCGTCTTGCCAAGCTCGCGGGCGGCGTCGCGATCATCAAGGTCGGCGGCTCGTCGGAGCTGGAGGTGAAGGAGCGCAAGGACCGCGTCGACGATGCGCTCAGCGCCACCCGCGCCGCGGTCGAGGAGGGTATCGTCCCCGGCGGCGGCACGGCGCTCCTTTATGCCTCCCGGGCTCTGGACGGCTATGCGGGCGCCAATGACGAGCAGACTCGCGGCATCGACATCGTCCGCCGCGCACTCCAGTCGCCCTTGCGCCAGATCGCCGAGAATGCCGGCTTCGACGGCGCCGTGGTCGCCGGCAAGCTGATGGACCAGCAGAGCCAGACCTTCGGCTTCAATGCTCAGACGGACGTCTATGAGGACCTCGTCGCCGCCGGCGTCATCGACCCCACCAAGGTCGTCCGCTCGGCGCTTCAGGATGCCGCGTCGGTCGCCGGCCTGCTCATTACCACCGAGGCGGCGGTGGCCGAACTGCAGGAAGATGAGCCCGACGGCTCGGCCACCGCCGCAGGCGGCAGTGGCGCGATGCATTTTTGAGGGGGATAGGCCGTGACCGACAGAATGACGATCGTCGGCGCGGCCGACCCGCCTCATGACCGCGAAGCGCCTGCCGTTGACGCCGGCCTCCTCCTCCACAAGTTCGTGAAGGCGGACAGCTGGCGGGGCGCCCTCACTGCGGACGCGACCGGCGAGAATCTGCCGAGACATGGGTCTGAGTGGATCTACGCAAAGGAGGTTCTCGTCTCTCCGGCTGACCGCCGGACCGGCGCGACCTCGCTCCAGATCGCGAGGGGCGTTTCCGAACGCGGATATTTCCTTTTCCCGATCAGCGACGACGTGTGACCGGGAGCGTCTGTGGAGAATCGCGCGGGGGCAAGACCGCGGCGGTGCGCGGGTGATCGCCGAGCTGTCGCTTGCGACCCTCATGGTTCTGCTGACCGTGTTGATCCACGCGGTCGGGCTTTATTCCGTCGCGCGATTGCTGCGGGTGGAGGAACGTGACGAGGCAGCGTCGCACGTCCATCCGCTGTCGCTCCGCGGCTTCGGCACCACGTTGGTCGTCATCTTCAGCCTGATCGCGCTGCACGGTACGGAGATCTGGCTCTACGCCTTCCTCTACCACCTGCTCGGCGCGGTCGGCGGCGGACTGCGCGAAGCGGTCTATTTCTCGACCACGACCTATGGCGCGATCGGATATGACGACGCGGCGATGGCCGAGAGATGGAAGCTCGTCTCCGCCATCGAGGGGATCAACGGGATCATCCTGATCGGCTGGTCGACCGCCTTCTTCGTCATGATCGTCGCGCGGATGCGGCGAACCTGACCCTCCGCCTTTCGCGGGGCGGAACTCCAACCGAGGACATTTGCCATCCCCCAGATGAAAGCCGCAATCTTCGTCGAGGCCGGACGCATCGTCCTCGATGAGAAGCCGATCCCGGAAGTCGGCGCCACCGATGCGCTGATGCGCATCACCACGACGACGATCTGCGGCACCGACGTCCACATCATGAAGGGCGAGTATCCGGTCGCGAAGGGCCTCACCGTCGGCCACGAGCCGGTCGGCGTGATCGAGCGGCTCGGCTCCGCCGTCTCCGGCTATCGCGAAGGACAGCGCGTCGTCGCGGGCGCGATCACGCCGAGCGGGCACAGCTATGCCTCACTGTGCGGATGCCGATCGCAGGACGGCCCCGACACGCCGCACGGCTTCAAGGCTCTCGGCGGCTGGCGCTTCGGCAACACGATCGACGGCTGCCAGGCCGAATATGTGCTGGTGCCGGACGCGATGGCCAATCTGACGCCGATCCCCGACGCGTTGACCGACGAGCAGGTCCTGATGTGCCCCGACATCATGTCGACCGGGTTCGCCGGCGCGGAGAGCGGCGGCGTCAGGATCGGAGACACGGTCGCCGTGTTCGCGCTGGGGCCCATCGGCCTTTGCGCGGTCGCCGGCGCCCGGCTGATGGGTGCGACCCGGATCATCGGCGTCGATACCGTGCCGGCTCGCATGAATGTCGCCCGCAGGCTCGGATGCGACCATGTCGTCGATTTCGCGACCTCGGATCCGGTCTCCGAGATCATGCGGCTGACCGAAGGCCGCGGCGTCGACGTCGCGATCGAAGCGCTCGGGACGCAAGGCACGTTCCAGTCGGCATTGCGGGTGCTTCGTCCGGGCGGCACCTTGTCCAGCCTCGGCGTCTATTCCGGCGACCTCGTGATCCCGGCCGACGCCTTCTCGGCCGGCCTCGGCGACAACAAGATCGTCACCTCGCTCTGCCCCGGTGGCAAGGAGCGGATGCGGCGGCTGATGGGGGTCATCGCGTCCGGCCGCGTCGACCTCGGCGCGATGGTCACGCACCGCTTTCCGCTCGACCGGATCGAGGATGCGTACGAGCTCTTCGCGAACCAGCGCGACGGCGTGCTCAAGATTGCGATCACGCCTTAGACCATCTGCGCCGGGCAGCGCCGGACGCTCGTCCTCATCTCGCCAGCCGGGATCTTCCGTGCATGGGGGGGGACAGTCACTTTCGGACGCTGCGGACTTCGTTTCCTGACGGCGGGCGTGAAAGTGACTGTCCCCGGCGACTGTCCCCGGGGACTTCGCTTCTTGACAGCGGGCGTGAAAGTGACTGTCCCCGGCAACCATGTTTCGCTCGCTCTACGACTGGACCGTGCGCGTCGCGCGCCACCGCCATGCCATTCCCGCGATGGCGGGCGTGTCGTTCGCCGAGAGCAGCTTCTTCCCGATCCCGCCCGACGTGATGCTGGTGCCGATGGTGCTCGCGCGGCGCGACCAGGCCTATCTGATCGCGACCGTCTGCACGATCGCCTCGGTCGCCGGCGGCGTGTTCGGCTACGCGATCGGATATTTCCTGTACGACACGGTCGGGCTGTGGCTGGTGAACCTCTATGGGATGCACGACGCCGCCGCGGAATATCGCGCCTGGTACGCCGAGTGGGGCGCCTGGGTGATCCTGGTCAAGGGGCTGACCCCGATCCCGTTCAAGCTGGTGACGATCGCCAGCGGCCTCGCCCAGTTCAACCTGCCGCTCTTCATCCTGCTCGCCGCGATCACCCGCGGCGTGCGCTTCTTCGCCATCGCCTTCCTCCTGAGGCGCTACGGCAAGCCGATCCAGCGCTTCATCGAGGAGCGGCTGACCCTGGTCAGCTGGGGCTTTCTCGGCCTGCTCGCCGGCGGCTTCGCTCTGGTCACCCTGCTCTGAGCCGATTATTCTGCCCCGGCACCAGGGGGGAGGACGAGGATGATCGCATTGCTGGCTGCGCTGACCCTGCAGGCCGCTGCGCCGCCACCGGCCGCCTTCACCCCCCAGCCCGACCTCGACTGGCTCGCCGGCTACTGGCTCTCCTGCGAGGACGGGCGCGACGTCGCCGAGACCTGGAGCGAGCGCCGGGGCGGGGTGATGATGGGCTATACGATCACCACCGGCACCCAGGCCTTTTCCTGGGAGCAGATGCGGATCGAGGCGGGGGTGCCCGGGCCGGACGATCTCAGCTTCTACGCTTTGCCGCGCGGCGCCGGGGCGGCGGTCGCCTTCCGCCTCGTCCGCTCCGGCCCGCGCGAGGCGGTGTTCGAGAATCCGTCGCACGATTTCCCGCAGCGCGTCCTCTACCGTCGGACCGGCGACCGGCTCACCGGCCGGATCGAGGGCGCCGACGGCCGGGGGATGGAATGGCATTATCGGGCGGCCCCGCTCAACGCGCGCTGCCCGCGGCGCTAGCGAAAGCGCGGCTTCGCATTCCGGGCGCTTCAGAGCTTGCGCCAGTAGGCGCAAAAGCTGAGGGCCGCGGCGGCCGCGATGCCGATTCCGATCATGCCCCGGAGGATGGAGCCGACGGTTTCGGTGCCGGCGCCGGCCGTCAGCAGGACGCCGCCGAAAATCGCCAGTCCGGCGGCAGCGCAGGCCGATTGAAACTTCCAGTAATCGGGATGTCGCGGCAGCATGTGGGCGTCATACACGCTTTTCCAAAGTGGGCCTTCCTCAGCGACGGTGACGAGCCTGCGCGATGGGGCGCGGGCGGGGAGGGCGCCCGGCTGCGGGGTCAGTCCTCGCCCCGGCCCCGGGTCGCGTCGCCGACGTCGCGGTCATGGCCGCTCTTGTCGCTGAAGAAGGCGGCGGCGAACAGGCCGCAGCCGAGCAGCATCGACAGGAACACGCCGGCGATCGTCGCGATCACCATGTGCAGGCGGAGCGGGCCGTGGAGGGAGAGATACCAGAGCGCGCCGGCGACCAGCAGCAATCCGGCCGCGGCGATCCACACCAGGCTGCGCTTGAAATCGGCGAGGGCGCGGGCGCGGTCGTCGGGCATGGAGAGGTAACCAGCGGGAGGAGGGGGCGTTCCGCTGCGCGTCAGCGGCGGGCGACGGCGTCGGCGCGGACCTGGGCGACGAGGCCGGGGCCGCTGTCGCGGGTGGTGGTGCGCAAAGCTGCGACGAAGGCGTCGGCATCGGCGGCCGGCGCGCCGCGGGCGATCAGGGCGGCGCGGATCCGCGACTCGTGGGGCGCGCAGCGGGCGAGGGCGCGCTCGACGATCGCCGCGGGCGCGTCGGCGCTGCCCAGCGCGCCGGCGGCGACATGGGTGCCGGTGCAGGCGGCGAAGGCGCGGCTTGCGGCCATCACCGGGTCGGCGGCCGGCCCGATCGAGGGCTCGAGCCGGCGCCCGAGCATCTCGCGCGCGCGGTCGCGGAAGCCGGCGACGACCGGCCCCGCCTGCGCGGCGCCGCGGCGGCGGACGAGCTCGGCGCGGATCGCCGCTTCCTCGCGCGCGCAGGCGGCGAGCGCGCGCTCGGCCGCCGCGGACGCGGCCTCGGCCGAGGCGAGCCCGCGCGCCGCATCGGCGTCGGCCGCGTCGTTGAGGCACAAAGTCCAGGCGGTGACCAGGTCGGCGGCGCGGCGGTCGGCGGCGGGCGGGGCGCCGGCCTGGAGCGCGGCGAGGAGGAAGGCGGTCAGCATGGAGACTCCGTCGCCCCCGAAAATAAATTTGTCAACGCGAAAAGGCGTTGCGTCTCAAAAGCTTGGCGGCGCGGACGCGCCGAAGTTGATGAACCTGTACGGCAAAAACGTCTTGACAGCGTCACGCTGCTATGGCACTTTCTGATCAGGCTCTCAGAGGTGCGCGTTGCGTACCTAGGCGGAGTTCGATTTCCGGTACTGCAGCGTTGCGAACACTATAACGACGCCGACCGCGCCGACGCGCTCTTCAAGGGTATCGTTGGAAAGCGCCTCACCTACCCAATCCTGTGGAAGGGCCTAAGGGTGCCGAGAAAGCAGAACCCGGAGACGCCGGAGGACACGTCGAGGAGGCGCTGGATAGGCTCGTCCGGCGTCAGCGACCCGGTGCGTCAAATTAGCGGCATCGAACCGCTCAGCACATCCTCCACTAAGCCAACGAACATATCTGTGTCGAGGTAGTAGTTCGGATAAGCACGTCTTAGCGCAGCGAGGGATTCCACTGAGACCAGGACGGCGTCGCCGCCCGCGGCCTCCTGCGCGAACCGCTTTTCAGCTTCCAGGTAATCATCGGACGCATCCTCCAAGTCCTGCGCTTTATACCCTCGGATATTAAGCTTCATCTCGGCCGCATCCAACTCCAAAAGGAAGAAGTGGTTGCCCTTAGCTTGCGGCTGTTCCAAAATTTGAGGGGCCGTACCGTAGGTGCGGAGGCGGTTCACGGCGTCGAGGCGGTCTGCGGCGTCGTTGAGTTCGTTCCTGAGGCTCTCGGGGTCTTCAGGCACACCCGGTACGGGCTGAGTGCCTTCGATAGCGGCAATCGCGCCCCCCATCAGCGAGAAGAACCTGAGCCAATCTTCCTCGCCTTGGCTAGATTTTAGCGCCTGTTTTGTGAAGATCCCCACGATCTCGACGGCAGTAGCCCATGCGTGTTGATACTGAGACCGAAACTGCATTTCAATCTTCAGGCTATTGTAAGTGTCGATCTTGTCCGAATAATAACGGTAAATGAGGTGGACCCCCCGGTAGCCGGTGGGCTTTGGATTGAGCATATAGTCGTCGTGAGTATGCAGCTTGTGCTTTAGATCGCTTTTAATATACGATTGAACCAGTGCGTTAACTTCATCCACGGACGTGACCACCGCTCGGCATCCACCGATGTCTTGCATTTGCGAGAGCGTCATGGTATTAAAGCGGCTTAGCTTCAAATGTATCGAAGAAAGCCGCTTTACACGCTGGGCAACAATGATGTTCTTATCAACGTGGCGTCCCTTGATTCTAAGAGTAGTCTGAAAGGTGTTCAGAGGATGTCCGTGGATTGATCTAAAGTTACTAATAACGCCTAGGGCCCACGCATAGTCGTCTTCTGGGTACTCCTCAGGGGAGACAAGTATCTTCCCTGCGAGGTTAACCTGCTTCTTGCTAAACTCTGGCTTGGCCCATCTCGACATATGGCTTCGCTTCTCCCGCTCGGGAGGCATAGCGTAAGAGTAGGCCGATAGGCGAATCTCCGAGTGTACGTTCACGACTTCGGCGCCAAGAAGCCTTCGCGGATTGCGGTGCGAACGCCTTCCTCAACCATGGTTCGGATGACCGCAACCACGTCTGACCCGTGGGTTCCGCCGGACGCCAGTTGTTCCAGATACGCGACGGTCGCCGCCGAGAGCGTGACGTTTTTGCGTACGGTGTCTGCCTTGCCCTGAGCCACGCGACGGCTCTAGCACATGGGGCACGAATTTAACACGAATTCGTGCCTTGACGCGAGAATCGCCGGGGTCCACAAGGGGCCCCGGCGACCCCTCAACTCGCAAGAACGGGTCAGTTACGAGGACCGTTCTTGTTCGTCTTGTAGGTCTCGACGACCGTCGTCTTAGGACGGTTTTCGGCGACCTTCACGGGAATGAACTGGCCGGTGCCAGCATCACGCCCGCGCTCGTGCGTTGCCATAGGTATCACCTCCTTTCCGTGGCAGGCTGCCTGTCGATTCAGCCGTTCACGGTCTAAAGGTGCCTAGGGCGCCCAAGTGAGCGCGACTCTGACCCCGTAGTTTTCGAGAGTCGAGGCACTGACGAAAAAAGGTGTGGAATGATCCTCCTGAAGTCCGACCAACTCGAACAGTTCGCGGCGGTGGTTCGGAGCATGGGCGCGCGGGCGGTGATCGTGGTGACGCCGGAGCGGAGCGAGATGTATATGGGCGGGGAGGAGCCCAAAGGAGAGAGGAATGCCTAGGTATGAGGACGAGTTCGTCCCGCCGCCCGATTCGCCTTTGCAACGGATTGTGAACGCAGCGGCTGTCGCGCACGAGGCCATCGACGAGTTACAGGCGATGGCGGGCGGCGAGAACTTCGAAGCCCGTCTAGCCCAAGCTGCGCTCAATTTACTCAGCGCCGAAGCCGTGCCCTGGCACCTGCCGGAGCCGCCGTCCTGAGTTAAGCATGTTGGGGTTGGGTACGCTTTAGATAATAACGCCACTTTCTGATCAGGGTCTCAGAGGTACGGCCGAGTCGGAGTATGGGGACTGCGACGATTCTCGGTAGATCCGTAAGCGCGGGGCGAAGCTGGGGAAGCACAAGCCGGCGGAGAAGCCCAAGTGAGTGAACCGCTGGGTTATGGGCCGGAGTTCGACTTTGACGGCATGGCTGTCGGGGTATTTATCGGCCGAGGCCCTGAGACGCCGGGGCCGGCCGAGTATATGCCGTATCGCGGTCCGGGTCATTACGACCTGCAGCAGGCGCTGTGCGAAGGGAGGATCGCTCGCTGTGCTACGCGGCCGGTGACCGGCGCGTGAGCTTCGATGTGCTGGGTAATGCCCCCGGCGAGCCGCAGGCTCTTCTACTCGGAAATTTTCACATCGCGTAGCGTCGGGTTTGCAAACTCCATAATCGCCACTTTGCGATCGGGCTCTCAAGACTGCGGGTTGCGGGGGCGATGGGGAGGCGGAGCGGCTGGATGAGAGTCTATTTCGCGATTCTCGGCGCCTTCTTCGGGATCGCCGCGGGCTTCTGGTTCGGAGCGCCGGCGAGGACGATCAGCAGCGAGACCTTTACGAGCATTGGGGCGGGGCTGCTCGTCGGCGGCGCGCTCGGATGGCTCCTCGGCAGGTGGCTGAAATCGAGGGTCGGCAAAAGCTAGCCCTGTGTCGCCGGCCAAGATATTGCCGGTCGGACGTCGGAGGCGCGAGGGATGAGCAAGCGGAGAGACGCGGCGCGATTGCCGGGCGCGAAGACGCCGCAGTTCAGGACCCTGCTCCTGCGGCGGCTCAAGAACATGTTTCCTAATCGCTCGGTGCGGATCGCGGATGCGCGGCACGGGATTACCTTCCAGCTGTTCGACGGCGCGGGCCGGCCGGCGACGAAGCGGATCAGCGTCTATGGGGCGCATGCCGGGGGGCTGAGGAAGCGGACGCTTGCGTGGCGGGTCGGCGCTGCGGCGTGCGGCTCGGGCGATGAGGTTTTGCAGAAGCATTGAGAGGTGCGGCCGGTGGACTGGGATCCCTTTCCGATCGCATGGCCGCCGCGGGAATCGCCCAGGGCCTGGCTCACGGCTTTGGGATCGGTGGCGGCGCTGCTTATCATCTTCTACGCGCTCTTCTCCGTACTCTGAGCGGTGGGGCGCCGCGGACTTTCGCCGGGATCGGATCGGACCTAGGATCTGCGCGACGGCAGGGGGAGAGCCCGGGATGAGATGGTGCCTCACTTTCTTCGCCGCTTCCCTGTGCGCCGCTTCGGCGGCGGCCGAGCCCGTTCCGAGGGCGGATCCGGGCTGGGTCGCCTATGGCTGGGGGCTGCAGCCTTCCTGCGCCGCCTGGACGCGCGAGCGGGGGCGGGCGCGGCGGACCGAGGAGGCGCGGGAGATGGAGATGTGGGTGCTGGGCTTCCTCAGCGGCTATAGCCGCTACGCGCCGGGATCGGGCGGCGCGATCGGCGAGGGAAGCAGCTCCGCCTCCCTGACGGCCTGGATCGACGATTATTGCCGCGGCCACCCGCGCGAGCCGGTCGCGCGGGCGGCGATCAGGCTGATCGAGGCGCTCGAGCCGCGCTCGCGGCCGTAGCGGCAGGGGAGGCGCGGGTGAGCCGGGGACGCTTGCTGCTCTATCTGGGCTACGCCCTCGCTCTCACTGTGCTGGCGGCGGTCGTCGTGACCGGGCTCGCGATCGGAGATTGCTCGCTCGAGACCGTGGACTGCGGCGAGGACCGCCGCCTCGTCGCGTTCGGAGTGCTCGGCGCGTGGGTGATCGCGCTGCTGTTCCTCGCCGTCAGATTCCTTCGCGATCCGCGCAACCGGGGCTAGAAAACGGGGACAGTATACATTTAGCGTATATGTCTCTTGCAAACACACCGCTCGTCGCGAGATTGTTCCAGCCCTGATATGACCGTTTCGACTCGCAGGGGGTATGGGTGCGGGTTATCGGGCTCCGCTGTGTGATCTCCTTTCCACGGCGGAGCCCCTTACCCGTCACAAAGGAGGTAGAGACTCCCGCCACAGATTGGCGTAGGGTCGTGGCATCGCCGGAACAGCCCTTGGCTTCGGCGGCTGAGAGACCATCGCGCTCCCGCCTGAGGAGATGCGCGATGTCCCGCTACTTTTTCCACATCGATGACGACATGCGCGCTCAGGATGACTTGGGGGTAGAGCTAGAAACGCTCGCCGAGGCCAAATGCTATGCCGTCAGATTTGCCGGGCAGTTAATCTGCGATGCAGCAGGGAGTTTCTGGGACAGCGACGGGTGGCGGCTGACGGCGTCGGATGAAACCGGACTGACGCTCTTCATGCTCCAGTTCAACGGGATCGACGCGCCGGTCATTCGGGCGGAGGTGATTTCCCCGCCGCAGGCGACTTAGCCACCTTTGACAGAAACGGGGGACAGTATAGATTTAGCTTCGCGGCGGTTGCGCCTGTGACCAAGGCGGAGCTGGCCAAATGTATACTGTCCTCATTTTTGCAACTCGCCGAGTCTGTGGCGTTCGTTCAGGCGCCGTAGGGAACAGAATTAGCATCGTTTTCAGAATCTTCTTGCGTGGCTGGGTAAAAGAGCAGAGCGTCCGCCACGTCGTTTAACAGGGGGATTTCATAATGAAGAAAACATCTGCGGTCGCTATTGCGGCCTCTCTAGCCGTGTGCGTCGCGTATCCCGCTTTTGCGCAATCCGCCGCTCCGCTGGTGGTCGGCCAGTCCGCATATAGCGGCAACAGCTTGCCGGCCGGGACCGAGATCGTGATGACGACCCGCACGGAGCTGACGTCGCGCCGGACCCGGGTGGGCACCAGGTTCGAGCTCGAGGTGGCCGAACCGGTCATGCTCAACGGCCAGATCGTTATCCCGACCGGCACCATCGCCGTCGGTGAGATCAGCCGCCGGCGCGGCACCGGCATGTGGGGAAAGCGCGGCATCCTTGAGACGCGGCTGCTGCATATCCGTATGGGCGATCAGCTGATCCGCATCACCGGCTCCGCCGGGGACCGCGGCCGGGCGGGCACGGCCGGCGTGATCGCTTCTGCGGTATTCCTGCCGGTCGCAGGCTTTTTCGTCCACGGCAGCCACGCTCGCATCCCGGCTGGCACGAGGACGGTCGGCCAGCTCGAAATGGCTCTGCCGGTGACGTTCGAAGGGACTGCCAGGCCTGCCGGGCTGGTCGTGCCGGTTTCTCAGCAATAAGGCGATGGTCCGCCCTCGCCGAACAAGCGGGCGGCGCGGGCGCGGACCTCCGCTTCCCGGGTCCGGCAGGCGGCGAAGGCGCGCTGGAGCCGGGCTTCGCTCGCCGGCGGCGCGCCGGGGCTGCGGCCGGCCGCTTCGGAGAGGCAGGCCAGCCAGCCGGCATGGGCCTGGGTCAAGGCGGTCTCGGCGGGGGAGAGGGCGCCGCCCTGGAGAGCGGCGATGGCGAGGGCCAGGAATAGACGCGAAAATCGGCGGCGAAAATAAATTTGTCAATTGAGAAAAACCGCGGAAATCCGGGCCTTTTCGGGTGCCGCCAGGGGTGCGAAACCCCGAAGTTGATGATCCAGAAGGGCAAAAAGAGCTTGACAGCGTCACGCTGGTATGGCACTTTCTAGTCAGGCTCTCAGAGCTGCAGCCGAATCGGGGGGCGAGTGGGGAGAGCCTATCTGGCTGTCTCATTGTACCAAGGAAATCCAGAAGGGGCGGCCGGATAGGCTGCCCCTTTTTCACTTGCCACAGGTTTCGACGGCCGCTTGCCTTTGGCGCGGCGGCCTTTTTCTTGTCCGGCGCCGAGAGCCTATCGCGCCGGGCGGCGGCCGCCGCGGGGTCCCCTCGCGGCGGCCGCCACCGTTTGGGGAGGAGAGCGATATGCCCAAGAGGACGAGCAGGCAGCGCAAGACCGACGTGCCGGGGCCGGAGCGCGACAGAAGCATCCTCGCGGGCAAGAACAAGCGCCCGCAAGTGCGGGCGCGCAGAAACGCAGGCTGGACGAAAAAAGCGCGCAGGATCTTCCTCGATCATCTGGCGGCGACCTGCAACGTCACGGCTTCCGCCGCGGCCGCCGGCCTGCATTGGTCAGGCGCTTACGCACTGCGGCGGAGAGACCCGGAATTCGCCGAGCAATGGCGGGCCGCGCTCGAAACCGGCTACGCCCGGCTCGAGGCGATGCTGATGCAGCGCGCAGCGCGCGACGGCGACGACGACGATTGGGATGACGGCGGCGACCCGGACCTTCCTCCGCCCGATCCAGCCGGGATGGACACCGAACTGGCGCTGCAACTGCTGCGCATGCATCGCGCGCCGCTGAGCGGGAGCCAGCGGAGGTTGGCCTCGAAGCCGCGCAGCGCGAGCAAGAAGGAGCTGGTCGCGGCTCTGCTCAAGCAGCTGCGCGTGCTGCGCCGGCGGCTGGAGGGGGAGGGGGCGTGATCGCGTCGCCCACCGCCGAGGACGGGGCGCTGACGCGCCTTGTCGTGGCGCTCGCCCGCTGTCGCGACGAGCGCGCGATCGAGTGCCGCCTGAACTGCCTGTCGATGCCGCAGCTTCGCGGGCTGCGCGAGCACTGGTTCAGCTGGGCCCATCGCGGACAATTGCCGCCGGAAGGCGACTGGCGCGTATGGCTGATGATGGCCGGCCGGGGCTTCGGAAAGACCCGCGCCGGGGCCGAGACCGTGAGCGAGGCGGCGCGGCGGGACGGGCGGCTGAGGATCGCGCTGGTCGGCGCGACGCCGGGCGAAGCCGAGCGGGTGATGATCCTCGGCGAGAGCGGCCTGTTCGCAGTCGCGCGGACGGATGAGGAACTGCTCTACGTGCGATCGAAGGGCGTGGTGGAGTTTGCGAGCGGGGCGCAGGCCTTCGTTTTTTCGGGCGCCAATCCGGAGGCGCTGCGGGGGGTGCAGCATCATTTCGCCTGGTGCGACGAGCTGGCGAAATGGGCCTATCCGGAGGCGGCCTGGAACAATCTGATGATGGGATTGAGGCTGGGAGAGCAGCCGCGGGTGCTCGTCACCACCACCCCGCGGCCGATCGCGACGCTCAAGGGGTTGCTCGACACGCCCCGGCTGGAGGTGACGCGCGGACGGACGGCTGACAATCTCAACCTGGCAGACGAAGTCCGCGACGACCTCTATCAGCGCTACGGCGGCACCAGGCTCGGCCGGCAGGAGCTGGACGGGGAGCTGATCGACGACGTCGAGGGGGCGCTGTGGACCCGGGCGATGATCGAGAAGGCGCGGATCGGCGGGGACAGTTACTTTCAGCACCGCGGCACTCGACCCGGATCGGCCGCGGGTGAAAGTAACTGTCCCCTCGTGCGCGTGGTGATCGGGGTCGATCCGCCGGCGAGCGCGAGCGGGGATGCGTGCGGGATCGTCGCCTGCGGGCTCGGCCCGGACGGCGTGGCTTACGTGCTCGGCGACCACACAGTCCGCGGGCTCTCGCCGGAGGGCTGGGCGCGGGGGGTGGCCGACGCGGCGGAGCTCTGGGGCGCCGACAAGGTCGTGGTCGAGGCCAATCAGGGCGGCGAGATGGTCGAGAGCGTGCTGCGGGGCGCCGACGTCGCTTTGCCGGTGAAGAGCGTCCATGCGCGCTACGGCAAGGGGCGGCGGGCCGAGCCGGTCGCGACCTGGTTCGCGAAGGGCAAGGCGAAGTTCGCGGGCGCCTTCCCCGATCTCGAGGACGAGCTGGCCGGGCTGACCTATGGCGGCGGATACGAGGGGCCGGGGCGCTCCCCGGACCGCGCCGACGCGATGGTCTGGGCGATGACCGAATTGCTCGGCGGCAAGGAGCGGCCGATGCCGCGGATCACGCGGTTGTGACGGCTTAGCGCAGCCGCAGGGCGGTCGCGACGGCCGACGAGAAGGACGCGAAGAGGGCGACGTAGAGGAGCTGCCAGGCGAGCCGCACGACGGGGACCCAGCCTTCTTCCGGGAACCAGTAGACGTCGAGGGCGGCGACGAACCACAGGCAGGCTGCCAGCGACAGCACGAACAGGGCCACAGACGCCAAACAGAGGCGCACGAGCGTGCGGCGCTTCATTCGGGCGAAAGCGAGCCAGAAGCAGAAGCAGACCAGCACCCCGACGACCGAGGCGGCGATGCTGATCGACGGCTGATAATATTCGGGGATCAGCTCGGCGCTGGTGAGCTTGTCCTGCCACGGCGCCAGCGCCGCGGCGAAGGCGGGGAGCCCGATCGCCGCCCAATCGGAGAACGGCGCGGGCTTTTGCCTGCGCGCCATCAGCGGGCCGGCGCCGAATAGTTTATGGGGATCGAAGCGACGACGGTGCGGAGGTCGGGGAGCAGGACCTGCAGCCGCGCGGTCCGCTCGACGATCCGGCCGTTGCGTTCGAGCGGCAGCGTCGCGCTCAGCACGGTTGGGGCGGCACCGCCGGCACCGATCGGAACGGGCCCGGCGCGGCGGAAGAACAGGCCATGGAGATCCCGGTCGCTGAACCGCAGGTGGATCGCCGCCCCCGCCGGCCCGAGACGGGGAGTCGCGTAGCGGAAGTCGTAGCGAAGGGCGCGGCGCCCTTCCCGATCGAGCGACTCGACGGTGTCGAAGGTCATCTGGAAGCCGAGCAGCTGCGCGTCGTCGCTTTCGAGCCAGGCGACCAGGCGCGCCCGACTGGGCGGCCAGCGGAGGACATTGCGGAGGGAATCGATGCCGGTGGGGATGTACAGCTGCGCAGAATTGTCGGCATTGTCGTCGGCAAGGCCGGGCTCGGTCGCAGCCGGCGAATAGAAAGCGCGCCGGAAGCCGACGGAGATCGGACCGGTCGGCGCACGCACCGGCGCGTTCGTGCTGATCACGGTCCGGGCCCATATCGGGATGAATCGCACGCCGTAATACAACCGAAAATTGCCGTAGAGGGGTGTCGCCCGTGTCGGCTGATTGCGCAGATACATTCGACTGCCGCTCCGCAGAGAGCCGATCAACCCTGCACGTCTCCAGTCAATATAGACTGTCCTGCCGTAATTAACGACACAATGTTCCCGGATAGGTGGCGCAATCTGAGGTACGACCTGGCTCACGTATTGAAAATGATAACTCACCGAGACTGTGTTCCAACTCGACGACGGATTGCATATCACTGCCGAGGCGGGCGTGGACGCCGTCAGCATCGCTGCCAATGGAACAAAAACCATCGCCACGCGCCGAAGCGGCAGCGCACGAATCATTGGCCGTGCCGGGATTTTCATCATCGCCCCTTTGACGCCGCCATAGCATCCTTTTCCGTCTGCTTCGAGGCGTCATGACATCCGGGCGGGGACAATGACCGGTAACTGCTCCCTGGCTCGGAGATGCTGCGGACGATCAGCCGGGTCTCGCCTACACGGCGGCAAGGAGCGGCCGATGCCGCGGATCACGCGGCTGTGAGCGTCAGAGGCAGTCGCCGAACGCGCCGCAGACGAACAGCAGGGCGAAGGGCGGGAGCAGCAGCGCCATGGCGCCGAGATAGAGCAAGGCGGCCGCCACGGCATGCGCGGCCTGCAGACGCAGAAGGAGCAGGCCGCCCAGGCCTGCGAAAGCGGCCAGCGCCAGAGCGGCAGGATCGAACGCGAACGCGCCCTGGTGATTGCGGGTGAGCGCGAGCCAGGCGGCGGCGAGGAGCCACGGCAGCAGCGCGAGCCACAAAATGCCCAGCAGCCTGGCGCGCCGACCGGGGTTGGGACCGGAAGTCACTGCGCGATGGGAGCAGTCATCATCGACGGTCTCCCCGATCGGAGACGCTGCGGACGATGAGCCAGGTCCCGCCCTCGCGGCGGAGGGTGAGGGTCTCGATGGTGACGTCGGCGGTTTCGGCGCCGCACGGGGTGCCGATGCGGATGACGCGCGAGGCGGCGGTGGCGCGGTCGCCGTCGATCGCGATGACGAGGCCCTCGCGGTCGATCATGCGGGCGCCGCGCTCGGGGGCGCCCCCTGCGAGCAGGGCCTGGCGGCCGAGCGGCGTGCCGGCGGCGGTGACCGCGGCGAATTCGGGGGCGAGGATGCGATCGAGAATGCCGGCGTCGTGCTGCGCGCGGGCGCGGTCCCAGAAGCCGAGCACGGAGCGGATCTCGGTCTCGGGGGTGGGCACGCCGGGGACGACGGTGCCGGCGAAGAGCATGGGCTGAGCCACGGTCGCGGCAGGCGCGAGGCCGGCGGTTGCGGCGAGCAGGACGAAGCGAAGCGAGCGGGCCATGCGCGCCTTCTGGGACTGCGCGCCTGAACCGGGCTTTTACGAGCGGAGGACGACATGAGATTCTGGTTCGGGCGCAAGTCCGGGCGCTCCGGCGCCCGGGCCGCCTTGTTTCGCGCCTGGGGCGCGGCGCCTTCGACGGGCGACTGGCCGAGGTCCTACGAGGCGCAGGTGCGCGAGGGGTATCTCTCGAACCCGATCGCGCAAAGGGCGGTGCGGCTGGTGGCCGAGTGCGTGGCCTGGGCGCCGGTCTATGATGTGCGCGAAAGGGATACTTTCGCGCAGGGGGAGAAAAGCAGGGTTTCGACAGGCCCAACCCGAACGGTTTCGTTGCTCCAACCTTCCTTGCTGGAGACGGTGGCGTCGCAGCTGCTGCTGCACGGCAATGCGTTCGTGCAGATCCTGCTGGACGGGGCGGGGGAGCCGGCGGAGCTGTTCGCGCTGAGGCCCGAGCGGGTCAAGGTCGAGGCCGACGCAAGCGGGTGGCCCGCCGCCTATCTGTACCGCGCCGGCGAGGCGAAGAGCCGGTTCCCGGCGCGGGACGGACTGGGGCGGCCCTCGATCGTGCATCTGAAGGCGATGCACCCGCTCGACGACCATTACGGGCTCGGCTGCCTCGGCGCGGCGGCGGGGGCGGTGGCGGTGCACAATGCCGCGGCGAAGTGGAACAAGGCCCTGCTCGACAATGCCGCGCGGCCCTCGGGCGCGCTGGTGATGGACGCGGGCGAGGACGGGAAATTGCTCTCGGCCGAGCAGTTCGCGCGGCTTCGCGAGGAGCTCGACGCGCAATTTTCGGGATTGGAGAATGCCGGGCGGCCGCTGCTGCTCGAGGGCGGGCTCAAATGGGAGGCGATGAGCCTGACGCCGGCGGACATGGACTTCACCGGATTGAAGGCGGCCGCGGCGCGCGAGATCGCTTTGGCGTTCGGGGTGCCGCCGATGCTGCTCGGCCTGCCGGGCGACTCGACCTACGCCAATTACCGCGAGGCGAACCGGGCGCTGTGGCGGCTGACATTGCTGCCGCTCGCGGGGCGGATGCTGAGCGGCATCGGGGGCGCGCTGGCGGCCTGGTGGCCGGGGCTCAAGCTCGAAGTCGACGTCGACCAGGTCACCGCGCTCAGCGAGGACCGCGAGCGGCTGTGGGCGCAGGTCTCGGCCGCGCCGTTCCTCAGCGACGCCGAGAAGCGCGAGATGCTGGGGTTTCAGTCGGGAGAGAGAAGATGACCAAGGAGAGTGCGCCGATGGTGGCGCGGCTGATGGCCCAGGCCGAGGGGCAGGGCGCGGACCTGGTGACCCTGCGCGCTCTGGTCGAGGAGGCGAGCGAATGCGGCGCCGGGCGCGCGCTGCACGCGCTCGGCCTCGACGACGCGACCGCGGGGCGCGACATGGCCGAGCTGCGCCAGCTGCTCCAGGCCTGGCGCGACGCCAAGAAGACGGCGTGGAAGGAGATCGTCACCTGGGCGATCCGGATCATGCTGGCGGTGCTGGTGCTCGGCATGAGCATCCGGCTCGGGCTGTTCGAGATGCTGAGATGACCAATCCACGAAAGTGGTACTTTCGTGGAGGACCCCTCCACCACCCTGCGGGCGGTCCCCCTCCCCACGAAGCAAAGCTCCGCGGGGAGGAATTAGAAGGGAAGGAAAAAAAGAGATGAGGTTCGCGGGCTATGCGGCGGTGTTCGGGCGGCCGGACCGGGGCGGGGACGTGGTGCGGGCCGGGGCGTTCGCGCGCAGCCTCAGGCGCGGGGCGGGGGCGGTGCCCCTGCTCTGGCAGCACGAGACCGGGAAGCCGATCGGGCGGATCGATTATCTGAAGGAGGACAAACGCGGGCTGAGGGTGATCGCGCGGCTCTCGGAGAGCGCGGCGGGGCGCGAGGCGGCGGCATTGCTGAGCGAGGGGGCGGTGACCGGGCTCAGCTTCGGCTATCGGGTGCGGGAGGCGGTGGGAGCGGCGCCGCGTCAGCTGGTCGACGTCGATCTGGTCGAGGTGAGCCTGGTGACGCTGCCGATGCAGCCCAAGGCGCGCGTCCACGCGCTCAGCCGATGAAGGCGGCGCGTTCTGCCGGCAGGCGGGCGAGCCGCTCGGCGCGGCGACGCTCACACTCGCGAGAGATGAGGTCGTAAACGGCAGTGGCGCCCTCTATCTCGAGGAAGCGCGCGGCTTTGGAGAGCGCGGGAGTCCATTCGGGCTGCTGCGCGTGCGACCACCACCGTGAATCGGGAGGGACGTCGAAAATTATGGTGCCGCGGCCGCCGCCGCTTAGTTGCAGCTCCAGGACGGGCAGGTAGCTCAGATCGAGCGCCCGAATGCGCGACCAGGGAGACCTCCTCAGGATGACGATCCGGCGGTCGGTCACGGCGTAGAGGAGCTTCGCGCGAACGACGGCGTCTGCCAGGAAGCGGCCGAGGGAGACGTAGGCGGCGCCGAGCAGCAAGGCCGCGCCGGCGATCGCGAACAGGAAAGGCGTGTCGCCCGTCCCCCAAACGCTCTGGTTCCAGACGAGGGCGAATCCTACGAAGAAGAGGCTGAAGGGGACCAGATAGACGTCCGCCGACCGAAGCAGCAGGCCCTGCTTCGGCTGGCCGGCCCAGAGCAGGCGCTCTCCCGGCATCAGCCACTGGCGCAAGGCAGCATGGTATTCCGGGTGCACCATCGCCGTCAGCCTAGCAGGAGGCCCCCAACCATTCGAGGCCTCCCGGAAGGTCGTCGGCGCTGTAGCCGAGCTGGAGGACGCGGCGGCGGGCAGGGGCGGCCGCGCGCTCGGAGGCGTGGAGGATCGGGGCAGCGTGGGCCCAGACGTCGCCGGCCTGGGCGAGGCAGGAGGCGCGGCCGAGGCGGTCGACGATCGCGGCGATTTCGGGCTCGGTGATGGGGCCGAGGCGGTGCGAGCCGGGAGCGATGAGGAGCGGGGCATTGTCCGCGCCGGCCGCGTCGAGGTGGATGCGCAGGACGAGCATGCGCTCGAGATATTCGAAGGGTGGGACGACGTGGTGGATGCCCGATTTGACGGTCCAGGCGGAAAAACCGGGTACGTCGCGGCGGGCGCGGACCGCGACGGTGCGGTCCTGGTGCCAGCCCAGCGCCCAGTTGTGCCCGGAATTCTTGTCGAAGAAGAGGGCACGGACGGGACGGGCCGCAGGGCCGAGCAGGTCGCGGGCCAGCGCATCGGCGGGGCCGATCAGACGGCCGAGGCCCGGGGTCGCGCCTAAGCGGGCGCTGAGGGTGAATTCGGAGAAGAGACCGTCGAGCGCGCCGACTTCGCAGGGCGGGAAGGCGCCGGGGAAACGCTGCGCACCGTCGCGTTCGAGCTGCATCGGGCGGGCATAGGACAGTCTGAAGAGGAGAAGAAGGTGGGTCCCGGATCAGGTCCGGGATGACGCCTGCGTCTGTGCGTGAAATTCAACCGAGGAGAGGAAGCATGTTGGAAGTGAAGACGGATCCGCTGGAGGCCTCGTTCGAGGCGCTGGAGCGGGAGGATGAAGATGTGGCGCAGCTCAAGGAGGAGATGGCGCAATTGAAGGCGCGGGTGGACGCCCAGGCGGTGGCCGCGGCGCGGCCGGCGCTCAGCGGGGGGAAGTCGGCGGAAACGTCGGCCTTCGTCGACAAATATCTGAGGAAGGGCCTCGAGGCCGGCGTCGAGCTGAAGGCGGTGACCGGAGTCTCCGACGGCGCGGGCGGCTATGCCGTGCCCGAGGAGATCGACGCCGCGATCGACAAGGTGCTGGTCTCGATCTCGCCGATCCGGGCGATCGCCAACGTCGTCAAGGTCGGCACCGCCGGCTACCGCAAGCTGGTGACGCGCGGCGGCACGCCTTCGGGCTGGGTCGCCGAGACGGCGGGGCGGCCCGAGACGGGCACCTCCGAATTCGTCGAGCTGGCGCCGCCCTTCGGCGAGCTCTACGCCAATCCGGCGGCGAGCCAGGCGATGCTCGACGATGCCGCGTTCGACGTCGAGGCCTGGCTGGCGAGCGAGATCGCGACCGAGTTCGCCCGTGCGGAGGGCGCCGCCTTCGTCAACGGCAACGGCATCAACAAGCCCAAGGGCTTCCTGGCGACGCCGGTCTCGACGCAGGGCGACGGGCTCCGGGCGTTCGGGACGCTGCAGGTCGTCCATACGGGCGTCGCCGGCGGCTTCCCGGCGAGCGCTCCGCAGGACAAGCTGATCGACCTCGTCCAGTCGCTGCGGCCGCCTTACCGCCAGGGCGCGGTCTTCGTGATGAACTCGTCGACGGCGGCGCGGATCAGGAAGTTCAAGACCGCGGACGGGGCGTTCCTCTGGTCGCCGTCGCTGAGCGCGGGGCAGCCCGACACCTTGCTTGGCTACCCGGTGGTCGAGGCCGAGGACATGCCGGATGTGGCGGCGGACAGCCTGTCGGTCGCGTTCGGCAATTTCCGGGCCGGCTATCTGATCGCCGAGCGGACCGAGACGCAGATCCTGCGCGATCCGTTCACCAACAAGCCGTTCGTCCACTTCTACGCGACCAAGCGGATCGGCGGGCAGGTCGCGAACAGCGAGGCGATCAAGCTGCTCAAGTTCGCGGCCTGAACCGCCCCCACCCCCTAACCCCCGCCCCTGAACGGGCGGGGGCATGACGGCGCCCTCGGGCGCCTTTTTTCTTTGAAGGAGGCGGCGATGGCCGAACTCTTCTTTGCCGATCTGGTGCGCGAGCGCAGCCACGGATCGGGGACGGGCGCGCTGGCGCTGGCGGGCGCCGTCGCCGGGCATCGCCGCTTCGCCGAAACCGTGCCGCCCGGCGCGGTCTTTCATTATGCGATCGCCGGCATCACGCATCCCGGCCAGTGGGAGACGGGGGAGGGGCAGCTCGACGCCCAAGGTGCGCTGCAGCGGACGCCGATCGCCTCGTCGGCCGGCGGCGCTGCGGTGGATTTCCTCGCGGGCACCAAGATGGTGACGCTGACGGCGGGCGCCGCATGGTTCGAGGCGCAGCAGGCGGCGCTCGCAGGCAAGGCCGACCTGGCCGGAGCGGAATTCGCCGGGGCCGTCTCCGCCCCGAGCCTGGCGCTGGCGACGCCGCTGGCGATCGGACAGGGCGGGACGGGCGCCACTTCCGCGGCGGCGGCACGCGCGGCGCTCGGCCTCGGATCGGCGGCGCAGCAGGCGAGCGCGGCCTTCGTCGCGGCTGCAGAGCGCGGCGCGGCGGGCGGCGTCGCGACGCTCGATGCCGGCGGCAAGGTGCCCGCGGCGCAGCTGCCGCCGGGCGGCGGGGTTTCCTCGGTCAACGGCCAGACGGGCGCGGTGACGCTCAATGCCGCGGCGATCGGCTCGAGCGCGGCCGGCGACGTCGCGGCAACCAACGTCCAGGCCGCGATCGCCGAGCTCGCCGCGGAGAAAGCGGCGCTTTCCGGTGCGGCGTTCACCGGCATTGTGACGATGGCGGGCCAGGCGGTGGTCGGTGGCGGCACCGCCAATGGCAGCTACCGGCTGACGGTCGTCGCGGACGGCGCCGGAATTTCGGTGGCGGCCCCGAGCGCCACCTTTGCCAGCCCGGCGATCGCCCTGTCGCGCGGCGCGGTGACGTGCAGCCTCACCGCAACCGCAACCGGGCTCGAGCTCGGGACGCAATCGAGCAGCGACGTCCTTCTGAAACGGGGCGGGGCCGAAAGGCTGCGCGCCCAGAGCTCCGGGATCGCGGTCACCGGCAGCGCCGACGTGTCGCAGGAATATCGGCAGAACGGGGTGCGGGTGCTCGGCGGCCGCGCGACCGGCTGGAGCGCCGCGAGCGGAACGGCGACGCGGGGGTCGTTCGACACCGCCGCGGTCACCACGGCGCAGCTGGCCGAGCGGCTGAAGGCGCTGATCGACGACCTGCTCGCCCACGGCCTCATCGGGGCCTGAGGCGATGAACGGCGCGCCCCTCTCGGCATCGGCGATCGCAGCCGCGGCCGGAGCCCCGGAACGCGCGCCCGCCGCACCGGCGGAACGGACGGCAAAGGCGCCGCGCGACACTCGCAGCAGCCGCGTCACGCGGCCCTAGAAAGGAACGGGATGTGAGCTACTACCTCAAGGACCCCGCCTCGCGGCTCGATTATGCGATCGAGTGGCTGCCCTATCTCGACGGCCAGACGATCGCCGGCAGCGAGTGGAGCGTCGCTCCGCTCGAAGCGGGCGGGATCGCGGTCGACGACGAGCGCTTCGACGCCACGCGAAGCGCGGCGGCGCTCAGCGGCGGGGTCGTCGGGCACGTCTACAGCATCACCAACCGGGTGACCCTCACCGACGACAGCATCGACGAAAGGTCGATCTGCCTGCGCGTGGAGCAACGGTGATGGCCGCCGCGGTGCAGCCGCCGGCGCTGCCGGTGCCGATCGAGGCGCTGAGAGCCTATCTGCGGATCGAGGGCAGCGGCGAGGATGCGCTGCTCGCCGGGCTGGCGCGGACCGCCGGGGAGCTTTGCGAGGCGTTCACCCGTCTCTCGCTGATCGAGGCGGAATATGAGCAGGCGGTGCCGGCGCAGCCGGCCTGGACCCGGCTCGACCGCGCGCCCGTGCGGGCGATCCTCGGCGTTGCCGTCGCCGGGGACGGCGAACCGGCCCCGCTCGCCGCGGACGACTATGCGATCGACGTCGACGCCCGCGGAGACGGGTGGGTGCGCGTGCTGCGCAGCGGCGGCGTCGGGCAGGTCCTGGTCCGCTACCAAGCGGGGCTGGCGCCGGACTGGAACGGGATTCCCGAGCCGCTGCGCCAGGGGATCGTGCGGATGGCGAGCCACCTCTACGCCCATCGCGACGGCGAGGACGGGGCCGGGCCGCCCACTGCGGTGACCGCCTTGTGGCTGCCCTACCGGCGGCTTCGACTGGGCTGAGGAGGCAGGCATGTTCGACAGGATCCAAGACTGGGCGCAGCGGCGCGCCC
The DNA here is from genome assembly GCA_036388255.1 of Allosphingosinicella sp. Taxonomy (GTDB): domain Bacteria; phylum Pseudomonadota; class Alphaproteobacteria; order Sphingomonadales; family Sphingomonadaceae; genus Allosphingosinicella. The sequence goes on from DASVSD010000032.1 coordinate 117,853, forward strand.
GAGCCGCCGCGGCGCGAAGGCGCCTCCGGATCGCGGCGGAGCTCGCCGCCGAGCTGCCCCGCGACGTCGCGGTGGTCATCGAAGGGGAGAATGTGCGGCTCCTCGCCCGCCGCCTCAGCGAGCGCGCGGCGCTCGACCCCGAGCTGCGCGCTTCGCTGGGGAGGGTGCGATGACCGGCGCAGGCGAGGCGCTTCGCGCGGCGGCCGTGGCGGCGCTCGGCGCGGTGGACGGGATCGGTCGCGTCTACGACGCGCGCCCGCTTACCGAGGCGGCGCCGCACGCCCTCGTCGAGATCGATTCCGAGACGGACTGGGGGCACAAGAGCGGCGCCGGGCGCGAGCTTCGCATCGCGGCGACGCTGAAGGCCGAAGGCGAGCGGCCGCGCGCGCTACGGACGGCCGCGGCGGCGGCAGAGGCGGCGCTGGCCGCGATCGGCCCCGACCTCGGCGGGTGGCGGCTCGCGACGATGCGGCATGTGCGGACGCGCGAGCTGCGCCGTCCGAAGGGGGGCTGGACGGCGGTGATCGAATTCCGCGCGCGGCTGCTCGCCGAGCCCTAGGAGCCTAGGATCCCGAGGCCGAGCGCTGCAGCGCGTTGTGGAAGAGCTCTTTGAAGTTCGTCCGCAGATCCTCGACCTCGGTGGCAGCATCGCGCTGGGCGACCGCCATGCTGTCGCCGGCGCGCCTCGCGGCCGCGATGTAGGCGGTGCGATAGGCGCTCTCCTGTTGGGCGCAGACGGTGGGATAGGCCGTGTCGAAGTCGGCGGGAGTCGTCCGGTCCTGGATCTTCGCGTCGACATAGGTGCGAAGGCAGCTCGAAAACTGGTTGCGCTCGCTGTTGGCCATGAGCTGCAGGCTGAGCAGCAGCGGGACGATCAGAGAAGCTGAAAACATGTTCAATTCCAATCCCCTAGCTCGGAACGAAGAGGGAGAGTGACTCATGGCTGCGGAAAAGGGAAGCGCCTTTTTGCTGAAGGTCGGAAACGGCGGAAACCCGCCGGTTTTCGCGACCGTCGCCGGGATGCGGACGACGCAAATGTCGGTGAACGGCGAGCCGGTGAACGTCACGAGCAAAGACTCGGGCGGCTGGCGCGAGCTTTTGTCGGGCGCGGGGATCCGGTCGGTCTCGGTGTCGGCAAGCGGCATCTTCACCGGCTCGGCGAGCGAAAGCCGGGTCAAAGGCAATGCGCTGGCCGGCCTGCTCGACGATTACGAGCTGAGCTTCGAGAGCGGCGAGCGCATGCGCGGCCGCTTCCTCGTCACGCGGCTCGATTATTCCGGAGATTACAATGGCGAGCGCAATTACGCCCTGAGCCTGGAAAGCTCGGGCGAAGTGGTGTCGCTGTGAGCGCGGCGGCGAATCCGGCGCGGGGCGAAGCGGCCCTGCGGGTGGCCGGCGAGCTGGTGACTCTGCGGCCGAGCTTCGAGGCCCTGGTCGCGGCGGAGGAGGAGCTGGGACCGCTCTTCGCCTTGGTCGAACGGGCGGCCGACGGCGGGCTCAAGCTCGGCGAGATCGCAGCCTTGTTCTGGCATTGCGCCGCCGAACGCCCGGAGGGGCTGACCCGCGAGCGGATCGGCGCGGCGATGGCCGAGCGCGGCCTGGCGCGGACCACGCCGGTCCTGAAAGTGCTGCTGACGCAGATTCTGCAGGGCCGTGTTTAGCGACTGCGCCGTGCGGCTCGCGGGCATTGCGGGGGCCTTGCTCGGGTGGCGGCCGGACGAGTTCTGGCGGGCGACGCCGGCGGAGCTCGCCGCGGTGCTCGAGGCGCTGGCGGGCGGAGAAGCCGCCGAGCCGGCGTCGCGCGCGGACCTCGAGCGGCTGGAAAGGATGTTCCCCGATGGATGAAGAGATCGAGACCCTGCTGGTCAGCGTCCGCGCCGACACGGCGGCCTTCGCCAAGGATGTGGGCGACATGCGCGCGCAGCTGGAGGGGCCGTTCGCCGCCGGCGTCGAACGCGCCGGGCGATTGCTCGAGACGGCCCTGATCCGGGCGGTGCGGACCGGCAAGCTCGGCTTCGAGGAGCTGAAGCAGATCGCTCTCTCGGCGATGCAGGAGATCGCCGCCTCGGCGATCCGGAGCGGGATCGGCGCGGTGCTCGGCGGCGCCGGGAAGGGCGGCATCGGCGGCCTTCTTGCCGGGCTGCTCGGCCTGCCGGGGCGGGCGACGGGAGGCCTGGTGGCGCCGGCGCGGCCCTATCTGGTCGGCGAGCGCGGGCCCGAGCTGTTCGTCCCGACCGCGAGCGGGCGGATCGAGGCGGGCGGCGGGGCCAACCGAAATGTGAGAATCAGCATCACGGTCAACGCACCGGCGGGAGCGGAACCGCGCGCGCTCGCCCAGTCGGGCCGCCAGGTTGCGAGGGCGGTCAAGCGGGCGCTGATGCAGATCGAGGACTGATCAGCAGATCGGGCCGCCGGGCGGGAATCTGCGATCGGCGGCAGCGCGGGTGATGAAGAATTCGGGAAAGATCCACCCGCCGATCCATCCTTCCTGAACCATGTTCGGGCCGCCATCGAAGGTGGGGGTCCCGATCATGATGCGGTCCGGCTGCATGCCGCGCGCGATGAGGGCGCTTCTGGCTGCTTCGGCACGCGCGGTCGAGAGTTCGTCGAGCTCCGCCGAGGCTGCGCCGGTGGTGTAGGCGCGAAGCACGACGCGAGCCTCAGCGGTTATGGGGTTGGCAATCATCATTTCGAACCAGCTCCCGATCGCCCGGTCGTGGCCGGCGGCATCGATCTCCGCGGTGTCGCCCTCGAAGAAGAGCGGCATCCAAGGGCAGCCGACCTCGATGAATGCCTCGGGCGCAGGCGCGGCCAGGGCGATCGTCGCCGAGATCAGCGGCAGGGACCACATCCGGCAACCTTCGCATAAGCGCGGGAGAAGCGAAATGCCCCATTGGCTGGCGCCGCCCGGCAGCGCCAAGACGCTCGGTTTCGTGAAGCGGTTCGATCCGCGCTTCTGGACGGTCGATTTCCCGCGGCCGATGATGGCGAGCGCGGTGACGACCGGGCCGCATGCGCTGCGGGTCGAGGCGCTCTTCTACCGCAGGAACGACCTCGCCGGGCTGATCTGGGAAGCCGAGGACCGGCACGACCATCCGCTGCTGCGCTACGAGACGAGCCGCGACTTCCGCCGCTGCCGCCTCGCCTTTCGGTGGCGGAGCGGGGGCCTGGTGCCGCTCGACGCGGTCCACGGACCGACGCTGACCATCGAGGGACGCGACGAGGCGGGCGCGGCGCGCAGCTGGTACGTGCGATTGTGGAACTATGCCGCGGGCGCGCCCGAAGACGCGCTGGTGACGCTCGATTTCGCGGCGCTGGCGGGCGGCTGGGAGGGAACGGATCCGGTCTGGGCGGGCGACATCGACCGCCTCTTCGTGTCGCTGGTCGCGCCGGCTTATACGGGGGAGGACCTTCCCCTCGAGGCGCCCGCCGAAGGGTGGGCGGAGCTGAGCGCGATCGCCTGCGAGGGCTCCGGCTCGGTGCTCGACATCGGCGAGGCGATCGTTCCCGAGCACCGGCTCCGCGTCGCCACCGCCTACGACGATCTCTACCATCTGACGCCGGCGCGGCTGCTGCGAAACGCGCTGCTGCTCGGCTATCGCGGCGTGCTCAACCACTATGTCGGGATGAGCCATTATTTCCGGCTCGGACCGGACGGAATCGTGGCGGGCGCGCTCAACGGGCCCTGTGCGGCCTGGCACCGCGATTTGCTGGAGCGAGCGAGGGCGCTCGGCTTCGAGGTCATCCTCTCGCTGTCGTTCGAGCTGCTGGCCGAGCATTGCCCGGATTCCTGGAAGCAGCGGGCCGCGGACGGCACGCCGGCCTTGACCGGCTGGCAGCCGCCCTCGGCGCTGCTGTCGCCGGCCAACGCCGAGGCGATGGCCTATCTCGAGAGCGTGGCGCTCGCCTTCACTGCGATCGCCGAGGCTGCCGGGCAGCGGGTGCGCTTCCAGATCGGCGAGCCTTGGTGGTGGGTAGCGAGCGAGGGCCGGATCTGCCTGTACGACGCCGCCGCGGTGGCGGCTTTCGCGCCCGTGCCGATCGCCGATCTGCGGGGGGAGCTCGGGGAAGCGGAGAAAGCGACGCTCGACGCGGCGGGCGCGGTGCTCGGCGCGGCGACGGCGGCGCTGGCTTCGGCCGTGAAGGCCCTGCATCCGGAGGCCGAGACTTTGCTGCTCGTCTATCTTCCGGCGACGCTCGATCCGCACATGCCGGAGGTGCGCCGCGCCAACCTGCCGCTCGCCTGGTCGGCGCCGGCCTTCGATGTGCTCCAGATCGAAGATTATGAATGGGTGACGAGCGGCCGCCGCGCCCTCTCGGCGCGCGGGGAAGCGATCGTCGAAGAGCGGCTCGGCTACGACGCCGAGCGGCGGCACTATCTGGCGGGGTTCGTGCTCCAGGCCGCGGACCGGGCGCAGTGGACGGCGATCGCCGCCGCGGCCGAGGCGGGGCTGCGCGAGGGAACCGCGGAAGCCTTCGTCTGGGCGCTGCCGCAGGTGCTGCGCGACGGGTTCACCTTCTTTGCAGGAGAAGCGGCGATGGATGCCTTCGACGACGTGCTCTTCCCGGTCGCGGTGGGGCGGGAGGCCACCGTGGAACCGGGTTTCTTCACCGACATTGCCGCGACGGCGGCGGGCGTCGAGCAGAGAAACAGCGCGTGGGCCGACGCACGCCTCCGCTTCGACGCGGGACCGGGGGTGCGCAGCGAGGAGGATCTCCAGGCGCTGCTCGCTTTCTTCCGCGCGAGGCGCGGGGCGGCCGTGGCATTTCGCTTCCGGGATCCGTTCGACGACAGCTCCAACGGAATGACCGGGCCGCCGGGCCATGCCGACCAGCCGCTCGGCACAAGCGACGGGGCAGCGACCGATTTCCAGCTCGTCAAACATTATGGCGGCCAGGAACGGCCGATCACGCGGCCGCGCGCAGGGACGGTCCGCGTGTCGGTCGACGGCGTCGAGCGCGTCGCCGGCTGGACGCTGGGCGACCGCGGGCGGATCCTGTTCGACGACCCGCCCGAGGCCGGCGCCGCGGTGGCTGCCGGGTTCCTCTTCGACGTGCCGGTCCGCTTCGAAGAGGATCGTCTCAGCTTCAGCCTCACCACGTTTCGCGCGGGCGAGGCGCCCTCCGTGCCGCTGATCGAGGTCCGGGAGCAAGGCGGATGAGCATCGTCGACAAAGAGCTGACGACCGTCGCCTTCTGCTGGCGCATCGAGCGACGCGACGGCGTGACGGTCGGCCTCACCAGCCACGACCGCGATCTCGGCCATGACGGGCTGCTCTATCGGGCGGCGCCGGGCATGCTGCCGTCGGCCATCACCCTGTCCGACGGATTCGAGGCGGACGGGCTCGACATCGAGGGCGCGCTCGCCTCGGACGCCATCGGCGAGGAGGATCTCGCCGCGGGGCGCTGGGACGGCGCAGCGCTCTCCATCTTCATGATCGACTGGGAGCGTCCCGACGAGCCGGCGATCGCGCTGGCGGCCGGCGAGCTCGGCGACGTCGCCATCCGCGGAGCCGGATTCCAGGCGGAACTGCGCGGCCCTGCCGCCTTACTGGAGCGCGCCGTCGTGGAGCAGACCTCGCCCGAATGCCGGGCGGAGCTCGGCGACAAGAGGTGCCGGGTGGACATGGCGGGGCGGGTGCGGATGGCTTGCATCGCTGCCGCGATCGGTAGCGCCGTCTTCGATCTCGACGGGGACGCGCCGGGCGCTACGTTCCGTTTTGGACGGCTGCGGTGGATCGGCGGACGCAATAGCGGCTTCGGCTCACGGATTGCGGCCGTGGACGGCGTCCGGCTGACGCTGTGCGACGCGCCGCCCTTCCCGGCGGCGACGGGAGACCGGGTCGAGATCGCCGAGGGCTGCGACAAGAGCCTCGCGACCTGCAGCGCGCGCTTTGCGAATGCCGCGAACTTCAGAGGAGAGCCCCACCTCCCGGGGATGGACCTGCTGACGCGATATCCCGGAGCCTAGCTCCGCTTTCATCGGAGGAGACGGAAATGCAGGCCGCCGCGCCAGGCATGACAAGCGGCGCCGACGGGGTGGTCGCGCGTGCGCGCTCGCTGATCGGCGTGCGCTACCGGCCGCAAGGCCGCAGCATCGAGGCCGGGCTGGACTGCGTCGGCGTCGCCGCTTTCTCCCTCGGCCTCGCGATCGATATCGTCCCGCGCGGCTACGCAGTGCGAGGGACCCCGATCGTCGTGATCGAAGCGGAGCTCGGTCGGCTCGGGCTCGTCCGCGTGCCGGAAGCCGCAGCGACGGCCGGCGATCTCGGCCTGTTCGTTCCGGGCCCTGCGCAGCTTCACCTCGCCGTGATCACCGGGACCGGCCTCGTCCATGCCGACGCGGCGCTGCGCCGGGTGGTCGAGCGGCCGCTCCCCGCGCCCTGGGGGGCGATCGGCTATTGGCGCGCGGCGCGGCCGCCGGAACCGGGAGACGCGTGATGGCGACTTTGCTGCTGACCGCGGTCGGAACGGCGCTGGGCGGACCGATCGGCGGCGCGGTCGGAGCGGTGCTCGGCCAGGCGGCCGACCAGGCGCTGTTCGGACCGAAGGCCAGGCGCGGGCCTCGGCTCGGCAACCTCATTGTCCAGACCTCGTCCTATGGAACCGACATCCCCAGGGTCTTCGGCTCGATGCGGGTGGCCGGCACGGTCATCTGGGCGACCGACATCGTCGAGACGCGATCGTCGAGCGGCGGCGGCAAGGGACGCCCGAGAAGCGTCGGCTACGCTTATTCGGCCAATTTCGCCGTAGCCCTGTCGGCGCGGAAGCTGCGCGCGGTTCATCGGATCTGGGCCGACGGCAAGCTGCTGCGCGGCGCGGCAGGCGACTTCAAGGCCGCGACGATCTTCCGGTTCCACGACGGCGACGAGGACCAGCCGGTCGACCCGCTGATCGCTTCGGTCGAGGGGGCCGGCCTCGCGCCTTCGTATCGCGGCCTCGCCTACGCCGTGTTCGAAGGGCTCCAGCTCGCCGACTTCGGCAACCGGATCCCCTCGCTCAGCTTCGAAGTGGAAGCCGATCCGGGCGGCGTCCCGATCGGCAGAATCGCGGAAGAGCTTAGCGGCGGCATCGTGGTTGCGGGCGAGACCCCGTCGGTCGACGGCTATGCCGCCAGCGGCGACAGCGCCCGCGGCGCAATCGCGGCGCTCCTCGATGCAGTCCCGCTTCCGCTTCGCGCGGAAGGCGACCGCCTCGTCCTCGGGCCGGACGGCGCTGACGCGACGCTCGTCCCTCTCGCGGCCCGCATCGGCAGGCTCGAGCTGATGCGGCGCGCCGCCGCCCCCACTTGCGTCACCCTCTCTTACTATGACGTCGAGCGGGAATATCAGGCGGGCACCCAGCGGGCCTCGCGCCCGGGAGCGCCGGGAAGGACGCTGGCGATCCCGCTCGCGGCCGCACTCGCGCCGGGTCCGGCCAAGGAGATGGCGGAAGCGCGCCTCGCGGCCGACGCGGCGGCCCGGGCATCGGCGGGCGTGCGGCTTGGCTGGAGGCACCTCGGCCTGCACCCCGGCGCGCGCGCCCGGCTGGAAGGCGAGGCCGGCCTGTGGACGGTGCAGCGCTGGCGGCTTGGACCCGCCATCGCGGACATCGAACTGGCGCGGCTGCCGGACGTTGCCGCGCCCCCGGCGACTGCGACGCCCGGGCGTACGGTCCGGCAGCCGGACCTGGTCCACGGCCCGACCAGCCTGCACATCTTCGAGGCCCCGCTACCGGGTTATCGCGACGGGCCCTGGCTGTTCGTGGCCGCCGCGGGCGCCTCGTCCGGGTGGAGAGAGGCGACGTTGCTCCGCAGCAGCGACGGCGGCGTCAGTTGGGACGAGAGCGGCCGGACCGCCGAGCCGGCGGTTCTCGGGCAGACCCTCACCGCCCTCCCGGCCGCCCCTGCGGCCTTGATCGACCTGCGATCGTCCGTGGACGTCGAGCTCCTGAACGACGCAATGGAGATCGAGAGCCGAACCGATGCAGCGCTCGGAGGCGGAGCCAATCTGGCCTTGCTGGGATCCGAGCTCGTTCAGTTCGGGGCGGCCGAGCGCATCGGCGAGCGGCGCTATCGGTTGAGCTGCCTGCTGCGCGGCCGATTGGGCAGCGAATGGGCCGCTGCGGACCATGCGGCGGGTGAGGCATTCGTCCTGATCGAGCCCGCCACCATCCTCCCGCTGCAGCTGCCTCTCGGCGCGATCGGCGCGACCGCCGTCGTCACGGCCGTCGGTCTGGGCGATCCCGTCGAGGGGGTTCGGGCCGAGCGGCCGGTCACCGGGGAGGCGGTGATGCCGGTGATGCCGGTGCATCTCGCCGTCGTCATCGATGCCGCAGGCGACCTCGTCGTGACCTGGGTCCGCAGAAGCCGCTCCGGTTTCGAGTGGTCGAACGGGGGCGGCGTTCCGCTGGGCGAGGAACAGGAAAGATATCGGGTGTCGATCGTGGCTGCCGACGCCACCCGGCGGTTCGAGGTCGCCGAGCCGCAACTCGTCTACACCGCCGCCGAGCGCGCGGCGGACGGGATCGTCCCACCCTTCGCCGTCGCCGTCGCACAGGTCGGCACCCATGCGACGTCGCGTCCGGCGATCCTGCCTTTCGGCTGATCTAAAGAGGAGCATCTTCATGACCGACGCGACGCCGCGCTTCGCGCTGCCGTTCATCCTTCCCGGCCAGGCCCAAAAGGAGCTGTTCCACAACGAGGCGATCCTGCTCGCCGACGCTCTCCTGCATGCGGCCGTGGAAGGTGCGCCGCAGATCGAAGTTCCGGTCGACCCGACGCCGGGTCAGTGCTGGATCGTCGCCGCCGCCGCCACCGGGGCGTGGAGCGGACGCGACCACGCCCTCGCCATCTGGACCGAGGGCGGATGGCGGTTCGCGGCGCCGATCCCGGGCATGGCCGTGTGGAACAAGGCCGAGGCGACGTGGCTGATATGGTCGGGGACGAGCTGGCGGTCGGGAGAGGTTCCGGCGGCGAAGCTCATGATCGGCGGGCAACAGGTCGTCGGACCGCGCCAGCCCGCGGTGCCAAGTCCTTCAGGCGGAACGACAATTGACGCGGAAGCGCGCTCCGCGCTCGACGCGCTCATTGTTGCTTTAAGGTCACACGGCCTGATCGATTGACCCGGGCCGTCGAAACCATGCAACCCCGACGGGGCGGAACCGTTCGAAGCTCGTCTGGCAAACTGCCGTTCGCCCTGCTGCGAACTGCGGCTTTTCGGCAACATTTGTGGGGATAAGCGTGCTTGCGCGGAAACTCCGCTTACCGTAATGAGTTCATGTCGTTCCCTCCAGGGACGCAGAAGAAAGGGGAAATTTTATGCGGAAGCTCGCCATTGTTGTGGCGCTCTCATCCACCGCGATCGCGACTCCGGCACTTGCGCGCGATGGCGCCTGGTATGTCGGCGGTGATTTCGGCGCGATGATCGTTGAGGACGTCGAGATGGACGTCGGTACCGTCGACAACGCTCTCGTCATCGACCATGATTATGGTTTCGACGGCGCCGGCTTCGTCGGCTACGATCTGGGTGCGTTCAGGCTCGAGGCCGAGGTCGCCTACAAGCGCGCCCGTCTCGACGAGCTGGAGGGGCTCATCGGACTGCCCGGCGATGCGCGTCCGGGGCAGGGCCTCGGCCTTACGATCCGTGAGGCGGCCGGTAACACCACCGCCCTCAGCTTCATGATCAACGGCATGCTCGACTTCGGCGACGATGACGGCGTCAGCGGCTTCCTCGGCGGCGGCGTGGGTATCGCCCGCGTCAGCTTCAACAACCAGCGCGTGTTCTCGAACCAGGACGCCTTCCTCGACGATTCCGACACGCGCTTCGCGTGGCAGGTTGTCGCCGGCCTGCGTCAGGCGATCTCCGAGAATGCCGACGTGACGGTCCGCTATCGTTTCTTCAACGTTCCGAGCCTCGAGATGATCGGGTTCGGCGGAAACGAGTTCTCGACCCGTCTGCGCACCCACAGCGTCCTCGGCGGTCTGACCTTCAACTTCGGCGCTCCGGATCCTGTGGAGCCGCTGCCCGAGCCGATCCCGACCCCGCCGGAGCCGATCCCGGTCCCGCCGGAGCCGGTTCCGGTCCCGGTCATCAACTGCCCGAACGGCACGACGGTCACCCCGCCGGCGACCTGCCCGATCCCGGGTCCGTTCATCGTCTTCTTCGATTGGGACAGGGACGAGATCACGCCGCAGGCGGCGGGCATCCTCGACAATGCCGCGGAGCAGTATCGCGCCACCGGCAACGCGCAGGTCGTCCTCGCCGGTCACGCCGACCGGTCGGGTTCCGACCAGTACAATGTCGGCCTGTCGCAGCGTCGTGCCGACAATGTTCGCCAGTATCTGGCGGGCCGCGGCATCCCCGAAGGCGTGATGCGGACCGAGGCGTTCGGCGAGAGCCGGCCCGCGGTCGAGACCGCCGACGGCGTTCGCGAGCCGCAGAACCGGCGCGTGGAAATCACCTTCGGCCCCGGCTCCGGCTGGTAAGAAGGCCGCCGCTGCCCCGGCAGCGCGCGAATCGAAAATCGGGAGCCAGTTCATCGAACTGGCTCCCTTTTTTTGCCGTGGGGCGCGGCCCGGCGGGCGACCGAAATAGCGAAGCGGGCGGTTGCGCGCGGGAGAAAAAGGCTGTCGCCGACCCCGGTGCCTTGTTAACCCCCTCGCGTCCCGCCGCTTCTTGGAGGCACAATGCACATCGCGATCATCGGCACGGGCTATGTCGGCCTGGTCTCCGGAGCTTGCCTCTCCGACTTCGGCCACGACGTCGTCTGCGTCGACAAGGACCAGAGGAAGATCGACCTGCTGAAGCGCGGCGTGATGCCGATCTTCGAACCCGGCCTCGAGGAGTTGGTCAGGCGCAACGTCGAGGAGGGACGGCTGACCTTCAGCAACGACGTCGGAACTGCCGTGCAGGGCGCGGAGACGATCTTCATCGCCGTCGGGACACCCTCGCGGCGCGGCGACGGCCATGCCGATCTCAGCCACGTGTTCGCGGCCGCCGAGGAGATTGGCGGCTCGCTCACCGGACCGGCGGTGGTGGCGACGAAGTCCACCGTGCCGGTCGGGACCGGCGATGAGGTCGAGCGGATCATCCGCGAGACAGCACCCGGCGCGATGGTCTCGGTGGTCTCCAACCCAGAATTCCTTCGCGAGGGTGCGGCGATCGAGGACTTCAAGCGCCCCGACCGCATCGTGGTGGGCACCGACGACGAGCATGCGGCGGCCGTCATGCGCGAAGTGTATCGCCCGCTCTACCTCAACAAGGCGCCGCTGCTGTTCACCAGCCGGCGGACCGCCGAGCTCATCAAATATGCCGCCAATGCGTTCCTTGCGACCAAGATCACCTTCATCAACGAGATTGCGGACCTTTGCGAGGCGGTCGGCGCCGATGTCCAGGACGTCGCTCAGGGGATGGGCCTGGACAATCGTATCGGCTCCAAATTTCTCCACGCGGGGCCCGGCTATGGCGGCTCCTGCTTCCCCAAGGACACGCTCGCGTTGCTGAAGACGGCCGAGGCGCGTCACGCGCCGTTGCGGATCGTCGAAGCGGTGGTCCAGGTGAACGACAGCAGGAAGCGGGCAATGGGCCGCAAAGTGCTGCGTGCGCTCGGCCCCGATCCGCGCGGCAAGGTGGTCGCTTTGCTCGGCCTGACCTTCAAGCCGAACACCGACGACTTGCGGGACGCCCCTTCGCTGAGCATCGTCCAGGCGCTCGAAGATGCCGGCGTCTCGGTTCGAGCCTATGATCCGGCCGGGATGGAGCAGGCGCGGCCGCTGATGCCCAACGCGGAATTCTGCGGCAGCCCCTATGAGGCGGCCGAGGGGGCGGATGCGATCGTGCTCGTGACGGAATGGGACGTGCTCCGCGCTCTCGACCTCGGGCGGCTGGCCGCTTCAATGAAAGCGGCGGTCATGGTCGACCTGCGCAACGTCTACACTCCGGAGGAGGCCCGCAGCGCGGGCTTTGTCTGGGACGGGATCGGCAAAAAGCAGGCGCCGGTCCCCTAGCCGGGGCGAAACCGTTTCGATTCCGGCTCGTTTCATCGTCCGTGACGAGGAGAATGGGGATGAGAAGCGGGTCCATCATCGCCGGCGCAGCCCTGGCGGCCTCGCTCGCCGCTTGCGCCACCGGCCGCACCGACCAGCCCGCGGCGGCCGACCCGGCGCCGCAAGCCGTCGCCACCCAATTGCGCGACGCCGGCGGCCGCACCGTCGCGGCCGCTTCCGCGAACCAGATGGCCGACGCGCTCCGGGTGCGCGTCGAGGCGTCCGGCCTCGCCGCCGGCATCTACGGGATCCACATCCATGCGGTCGGGCGATGCGACGCCCCGGGTTTCGAGACCGCTGGTCCGCACTGGAACCCCTCGGACCGTGAACATGGCCGCGACAATATGCGCGGGCAGCATGCCGGGGACCTGCCCAACCTGCTCGTCGGCACGGACGGCCGGGGCAGCTTCGAGTTCACGATCCCCTCCGCCGGGCTGTCCCAGGGAGGCCGGCGTCTGATCGATGCCGATGGCGCCTCAATCGTGCTTCACGCGCGTGCCGACGATTATCGCACCGATCCGAGCGGAAACAGCGGCGCGCGGATCGCCTGCGGGGTGTTGAGCTAGATCGGCTCGCCTGCTTCGCGGGCGCGCTCGACCTTGGTCGCTTCGAGGCGTCCCAGGTGCCGCGAGCCGATCCACAGGCCCAGCAGGGTGAGCGGCGGCATCAGATAGAGCATCGCGATGCCCGCGGGCAGGCTGCCGGTCAGGACCGACATTTTCCCCGCATAATAAGGCCCTAGCGCGAGACCGACCATCGTCGTCCCGAGGATGTAGGTGGCGCCGGCCGTGGCCCGCATCCTGGGCAGGACCAGGTCCTGGAGCGTGGCGACCGCAGCGCCGACCCAGGCGGAGGCGAGCATGTGCGCGATCGGGTTCACGGCGTAGAAGGCGGTCAGATTCTCCGTCGTCAGCATGAAGGCCACGAGCGGGATCGGCAGCAGCGCCGAGAGCATGTTTATGAAAATCCTCCCCCGCGGATCGCGCTGACGCCAAAGATCGGAAAGATAGCCCCCGAGGATGACGCCGACCGCGGCCGAGACGGCGGCCGTCCAGCCGATGATGAAGCCGACCTCCTCCTTGGCGCTGAGGCCGTTGAAATAGCGAGCCGGCGCGGCGCCCCCGTCGTAGAAATAGGCCTCGACATAAGGCGGGATCCAGAAGCTGGTCGCATAAGTGACGAACGAGATGCTTCCGAACGCGACCGCGAGCAGGACGACGACGGGCGACCCCCAGATCAGGCGATAGGTCGGCAGGTCGCGATGCTTGAGCGACTGGATCCATGAGCAGATCGCATAGACCCCGATCCCGTAAGCGAGCCATTGAGGGCCGTCCCCGGTGAGACGGTAGAGGCCGAAGCCGGCGGCCGCGACGATGGCGAGGACGATGAGGTTGCGGCTGAGCGCGCCGGGGATCCGGGCGACGTTGAGCAGGGTCAGCGGCGGCAGGATGGCGATCAGCTCCCGCCCGAAATCGCGCCAGGCGTTGGGGCGGACGATCGGCTGCGGAAGGCCGTCCGACGCCCCGCGCAGAGGTTCGCGCAACGTCAGCACCCAGAATGCGAGCAGCAGGCCGGGCAGGCCGACGGCGAGGAAGGCCGCCTGCCATCCGGCGAGGCCGAGCGGTGCGGCGGCGGGATCGGGATAGGCCGCGTTCCAGCGGCTGACCACGAATCCACCGATCGGCAGGCTGAGCGCCCCGCCGATGTAAAGGCCGCTCGAATAGATCGAGAGCGCCGTCGCCCGCCGGTTCTTGGGGAAGCTGTCCGAGATCATCGAATAGGCCGCGGGCGAAGCGCTCGCCTCGCCTATTCCGACGCCGATGCGCGCGGCGGCGAGCATGCCGAAGCTGTTGGCGAACCCCGAGAAGGCGGTCATTGAGGACCACAGAGCCAGTCCCATCGCCATGAGCCGCCCCCGATACCAACTGTCGGCGAGGCGCCCGAGCGGGATTCCAAAAAGCGCGTAGAAGACGGCAAAGGCGGTGCCGTAGAGGAAGCCGATCTGCGCATCGGTGACGCGCAGATCGGCCTTGATGTCCCCGACCAGGATCGAGAGGATCTGCCTGTCGACGAAGTTGATGATGTAGACGAGCACCAGCACGAAGAGGGCGTACCAGGCGTAGGCGCCGATCCGCGGCGGCGGAGGGGCCGGAGAAGCGCCTTCCTCGCTGGTCGCGGCCATCGATCCTCCGGTTTGTGCTTTCGGCAGCCTCTGGCTAGCAGAGCGGCGGGCATTGGCAACAAGGCTTTATGGATGGCGGTCTCCGTGCTGTTCGTCTGCCTCGGCAACATATGCCGCTCGCCGCTCGCAGAAGCGGCCTTGCGGCGGGAGGCGGACAAGCTCGGCCTGGAACTGGAAATCGATTCCGCCGGCACCGGAGACTGGCACGTCGGGCGCCCCCCGGACCCGCGCGCGATCGCGGCCGCACGCCGGAACGGTGTCGACATCTCGCACCTGCGCGCGCGGCGGGTGACGGCGCGGGACTTCGAGCGGTTCGACCACATCGTCGCGCTCGACACGGAAAATCTCGCGGCGCTCGAGCGGATGCGGCCGGACGGCGCGCGGGCGACCCTGTCGTTGCTTCTCGACCATGTCGAAGGCCGCGAAGGCGGAGCGGTGGCCGATCCTTATTACGGCGAGGCCGAGCAATTCGACGCCACCTGGAGCGACGTCGTCCTCGGAGCCGCGGCGCTCGCGCGAAAGATCGCGGCGGGCAGGTGACAAGCTTCGCGCACCGGGTCGCCTCGCTGCTGGCCGTGCCCGAGAGCCAGCTCGAGCGTCTCGCCGGCGGAGACCTGTCGGCGGTGCTGCTCGCGCGGCGGACCGACGGACGGTGCACGGTGGCGAAGGGGGGCGCCGCAGTGGCGGCCGAAGCATCGATGCTGCGCGCTCTCGCCGCTTCCGGAATGCCCGTCCCCTCGGTCGAAGGGGAGCATGAGCATCTGCTCCTCCTTGAATATGTCGAGAATGACGGAGTCTTCAGCCGCCATGCCTGGTCGGAGATCGGCTGCGCGCTGCGGCGGCTGCACGAGCGGACGGGCGAGCAATATGGCTGGCCGGTCGACTACCGGATCGGAACCGTCGAGCTCGTCAACCGGCCGAACCCGGACTGGCCGCGTTTCTGGGGCGAACAGCGCCTCGTATCGACGGCAGCCCTGCTCGATCGCCCGTGGCGGGAGCGGATCGACGAGCTCGTCCGGCGGCTGCCGGATCTGCTCCCCGCCGCGCCGCCGCCGTCGCATCTGCACGGCGACCTCTGGAGCGGGAATATCCTCGTCAAGGAGGGGCGGCTGGCAGCTCTGATCGATCCGGCCTGCTATTACGGGCATGCCGAGGTCGACCTGGCGATGATTGCCCTGTTCGATTCGCCTCCTGCGGAATTCTGGGAAGCCTATGGGCCCCTGCAGGCCGGCTGGAGCGACCGCCGACCCCTCTACCAGCTCTTTCCGGCGCTCCTCCACCTGCGCCTGTTCGGCCCCTCCTACGCGTCGCTCGTCGACCGTCTGCTCGCATCGTCCAGCCGATACCGTTCCAAGGTGGAGTAGACCGGTCCCTGGGGGGTCAGCCGGCTCTCGAACAGCGTGAACGCATCGACGGTGAATGGCGCCGTGGCGATGGGGCCGCCGAGAAAGCCGCCCGTCGCGCCGGCGCCGCGATCGAGCCGCGCCAGCGTGATGTGCGGGAAGTAAGTCCGCCGATCGGGCTCGACGCCGACGCGGGCGATCGCCTGGTCGATCTTCTTGTGCAGCGCCTTGAGCGGCTCGTGGGGACCGACGCCCGCCCAGATCACGACCGGCCGGCCGCGGCGCTCAAATGTGCCGAGACCGCTCACCGCAACCTCGAACGCGGGGTGGTGGACCCCGCCCAAGGCGGCGTCGACGTCCTCCGCCTGATGGCGGTCCACTTCGCCGATGAAGCGCAGGGTAAGGTGGATCTGATCGTCCGACAGCCAGCGGGCGCCGCGGACGCCGCCCATGGCGGCCGTAAGGAAGGCCCGGATCGGCGGCGGCGGGCGGATCGCGACGAACAGGCGGTGCATCGGCCCCGCGTTAGCGAAAGGCGTTGCGGCGGCGAACCGGTTTTCCTTGAATGTGGACGCCGATCCCACGATATTGTGGCGGTACGGCAGGGGTTCGCCGGCAAAAGGAGAGTTCGAAATGGCAAACTGGTCTGACCCGCGGACGGCAGCGACGCCGCAGCCGACGACGACCGCCGGTCGGGACGTCGCATTCGATGCGGGCCTGCGCTCGCACATGCTGTCCGTCTACAACTACATGACGTCGGGGATTTTGCTGACCGGCATCGTCGCGCTGCTGTTCTCGCAATGGCAGGGCGCTCCGGCGATCCTGTTCGGCCCGGGCGTGCTGAAATATCTGATCATGTTCTCGCCGCTGGCCTTCGTGCTGGTGCTGAGCTTCGGGATCAACCGGCTGTCCACGGGCACGGCGCAGATGCTCTACTGGGCCTTCGCGGTGGTGATGGGCCTGTCGCTCGCGTCGATCTTCTTCGTGTACACCCAGGCCTCGATCGCGCTGACCTTCTTCGCGACGGCGGCCTCGTTCGCGAGCCTCAGCCTCTACGGCTACACGACGAAGCGGGACCTCTCGGGCATGGGCACCTTCCTGCTCATGGGGCTGGTCGGCCTGTTCGTCGCTATGATTATCAACGTCTTCTGGATGAACGATACTTTCAGCCTGGCGATCGCCGCGATCGGCGTGCTGATTTTCGCAGGCCTGACCGTCTACGACACGCAGCGCATCAAGAGCATCTATTTCGAGATCGCGGGCACGAGCCATCTCGGCAAGGCCGCGATCATGGGCGCGCTGGCCCTCTATCTCGACTTCATCAACATGTTCCTGTTCCTGCTGCGGTTCCTCGGCAACCGCGAATAGGTCGGGACTCCGACGAAGAAGAAGGCCCGGCGGAAACGCCGGGCCTTTTTTTCAGCGCAGATGGCGGGCGAAGAAGGCGAGGGTCGCCGCCCAGGCCCGCTCCGCCGCATTCCGGTTGTACCGCGCCGACGACGTATCGTTGTGGAAGGCGTGGTCGACATCGCCATAGGTGATCGCTTCCACCGCCTTGCCGCGTGCGCGGAGCGCCTCGATCCAGGGCAGAGCGGTATGGTTCACGCGCTCATCGCGGCCGGCGAGGATGATCAGCATCGCCGCCTCCACCGCCGCGGCCTCGCCCGGGCCCGGCGCGGGGCCGTAAAAGGAAACGCCTGCTTCGAGTCGCTCGCCGGCGGCCACGGCGAGCCGATTGACCATCGCCCCGCCCCAGCAGAAGCCCACCGCTCCCACCTTCCGGTGGCCGCCGCCGGCGCGAGAGCGCAGCCAGGCGAGCGTCGCGACCGCATCCGATGTGCTGACGGCCGAATCGAGCGACCCGATCATCGTCCGCGCCCGATCCTCGTCCGCCGGCGTGCCGCCGGCGGGCGCAAGGAAATCGGGCGCCAGCGCCCTGTACCCGGCGCGGGCCAGCCGCCGCGCCACGTCGCGGATATGCTCGTTGAGCCCGCGATTCTCATGAACGACGACGATCGCGGGCCCGCCGCGTCGCCATCGGGCCGGCGCGGCGGAATAGCCGCGCATGTTGCGCCCCGGCGCCGTTTCCCAAGCGACTTCGGCCACCGCAAGCGCAGGATCGTCCGCGGCGGCCAGCGGCGGCGCCGTGCTGCAGGCGGCGACGCTCAGTAGCAAGCCGTTCGCCGCCGCGGCGCTTCCGGCAAGCCGGGTGAGCTCGGCCATGAAGGCGCGGCGGTCGAGCCTCTCGTGGGTAAACCGGTCGTGGAGCGCTATGGCGGCCTCGATCAGCGCGCGGTTCACCGCGCATCCTGCTTCGGCATCAGGGCGTCGTCGATCTCGCGTGCGCGGATCGCCGCCGGGCGCGACTGGAGCCGGCCGACATAGTCAGCGAAAGCCGGGCGGCGCTCGATCGTGCCGAACATCATCCCCCAGCCGATCTGAGAACCGACATAGACGTCGGCGGCGGTGAAGTGGTCGCCGCACAGGTACTTGCAGTCCTTCACCGCCTGCTCGAGCGTGTTCACGACGTCGTCGAACGTGCCGTAGCCCGTCATCGGCGCCTTGTCCGGCGGCGCCAGCAGGCCGAGCGATTTGCCCGTGACCGCCGCCTCGACCGGCCCGGCGGCGAAGAACAGCCAGCGATAATAAGGGCCTCGGCGCGGGTTTCCCGACGGAGGCGCCAGACCCTTGTCGGGAAACATGTCCGCGAGATAGGCGCAGATCGCGGCCGCTTCGGTCACGACCGTCTCGCCGTGGCGGATCGCAGGCACCTTCCCCATCGGATTGACGGCGAGATAGTCAGGCGCCTTCATCGAGCTCGCATAATCGAGCAGCACCGTGTCATAGGGCTCGCCGACCTCTTCGAGCATCCAGCGAACGATCCGCCCGCGCGACATCGGATTGGTGTAGAAGGTGAGGGTCTCGGTCATGCTCGCTGCTCCTCGCGCTTCGAAGCGTCGGCGCCGCGGAACATTCGCCGCGGTGCCGCGCTGTTCGTCTCACATTGCAAGACTTTGACCCGGGAGAACAGCCATGCTTCGCAACCTGATCGGCGCCGCAATCGGACGCAGGCTCGCCGGCCGCCAGAGCGGCACCAGGGGCGCCCTGCTGGGTGCGGCCGCGCCCTGGATCGCGCGCCGGGCGTTCAGCCCGCTCGGCTTCGCCGTGGCCGGCGCCTGGGGCGCCAAGAAGCTCTACGACCGCCGCCGCCGGACGCGCGTCGCCCCGACGGTCTGACGTCAAACGGGGGGAGCGCGGCCTAGCCGGCGCTTCCCTCTATCTTCAACAGCCACAAGGCAGCGATCAGCGCCAGGGTCGCGGCGATGACGGCGAGCGTGATCAGCCGCAGGAAGCCGACGCGCACGGTCTTCACCTCGTGGGTGTGGAGCCGCCGGACCACGGCGCAGGCGCGCCGCTCCGCCGCGATGAAGATCATGATCCCGATCAGCAGGAAGGCGGTGGCGATCGCCTTCGGCACCCAGACGGGCTCGAGCTTGGTCAGGAGGTTGAACCCGACGCCGACCGCGATGGACGCGAAGCCGGTCCGCATCCAGCCGGCGAAGGTCCGCTCGTTGGCGAGGACCGTGCGGTCCTCGGCGAAATCGGTCCGCTCCTCCGCCAGATGCTGCTTGTCTGCGCTGTCCGCCATGGCTCAGAGCTGGCCGGTCTCGGGCTGCGGCTCGGGCCGGGGCGGCGGCGCTCCCTCCGGCGGCGGCGCGCCGCCCGGGGGGCCGGGGAGGGGCGCGTCCTCGGGCTTCTCGCCGGCGCCGTCCTCGGGCGGCGTCGCGCCGTCGGCGGGCGGCAACGCCAGCTGGTCGGGCGTCGGCTCCGCCTGGTTCGATTGGACTTCGTTCGCCGGCGCCCGGTCGGCCTGCTGCAGCGGCACTTCGGCGACCGGCGCGCGGGCGCCGTCGCCGAGCGCCTGCGTCATGAAGCTGCGCCAGATCCGCGCCGGTATGCCGCCGCCGCTGACGCCCGCCATCGGCCGGTTGTCGTCGTTGCCGACCCAGACGCCGACGACCAGATCCTGGGCGAAGCCGAAGAACCAGGCGTCGCGATAATCGGAGGTGGTGCCGGTCTTGCCGAAGGTCGGGACCGGCAGTCGCGCCGCCGTGCCGGTCCCGCGCTGGGTGACCCCGAACAGCACGTCGCGCAGCATCGGGAAGGCAGGGTCGCGGCGCACCGTCTCCCCCGAGCCCCAGAAGCCCGACAGCCAGCCGCCGTCGCGCGCGATGCCGTAGGGCCTCACCGGATAATGGCCGGCCGCGACGGCGGCATAAGCCCCCGTCATTTCGAGCAGGCTCACATTGGCCGTGCCGAGGGCGAGCGTGGGTTCCGGCCGCAGCGGCGTCGAAATGCCGAGATCGCGCGCGGCCTGGATGACGTTCTGCCGGCCGACCCGCTCCGCCACCTGGACCGCCACCGAGTTGCTCGAGAAAGCGACCGCGTCGCGGACGGTGATCCGGCCGCGGTAGCGCTGGTCGTAATTTTGCGGACGCCAGCGGCCCATCACGACGGGGGCGTCCATCACCGGCGTCTCCGGCGTGAGGCCGGCCCTGAAGGCGGCGAGATAGACGAACAGCTTGAACGACGAGCCGGGCTGGCGGCGCGCCTGGGTGGCGCGGTTGAACGGGCTCTGGGCGTAGTTCTTGCCCCCGACCATCGCCACGACCCGCCCGTCCGGCCGCATCGCCACCAGCGCCACCTGGGCGCGGCCGAGGCCGGCGCGGCGCACGGTCTGCACCGCGATGCGCTGCAGGTCGCCCTCCAGCGTGGTCCGCAGCACGCGCTCGCCATATTCGCCGTCCTGCGAGGCCTGCTCGGCCTGCTGGAAGACCCAGTCGGCGAAATAGGTGCCCGTCGGCACCGTCTCGCGTTCGCGGACGTTGAGGCGCGCCGGGCGGATGGTGTCGAACTCGCCTTCGCTCAGCATGTTCGATTCGACCATTTCGCGCAGAACGAGCCGCGCGCGCCGCCGGGCCGCGGCAAGGTTGCGCGTCGGCGCGAGCCGCGACGGGGCATTGACGACGCCCGCGAGGAGCGCCGCCTGGGCGAGGGTCAACTCCTCGGGCTCCACGCTGAAATAGTGCCGCGCCGCAGCGCGCAGGCCGTAGACGTTGTCGCCGAAATAGACGTTGGAAAGGTAGCGGCTGAGGATCTCGTCCTTGCTGAGCCATGCCTCCAGCCAGAAGGCGATCAGCGCCTCCTGCGCCTTACGTCCGAAGGTGCGCTGCTGGCTCAGGAAGCTGGTCCGCGCGAGCTGCTGGGTGATCGTGCTTCCGCCCTGGCGGACGCCGCCGGCGCTGACGTTGCGGAGCAGAGCCCGGACGGTGCCGCGGATGCTGATCCCGAAATGGCCGTAGAAGTTGCGGTCCTCGATCGCGACGAAGGGCTGCCAGACGCGGCGCGGGAGACGGGTGACGTCGACCGGCTCGTCGATGATCGCGCCGCGCCGCGCGATTGGCTCGCCGTTGGCCGCGAGGATGGTGAGGCTGGGCGCGTTGATCGGCTCCAGCGACTTGGACAAAGGCGCGGTCACCGCGAGCCAGGCAACGGCGAGGACGAAAAGGATCCCGAACACGAGCAGGATCCGCTTCGCCTTTTGCCAGCGCGTACGCTTCGGCCGCTCGGCAGGAGAGGCGGGGGGTCCCGAGGGGGCTGCTGGATCGGGCGCGGACTGGGGCTCGGTCGCGGCAGTCCGGAACATACGCATCATCCTCCACTCATGCTCCGAACGCCGGAATTAGGAAAGAGGTTGCCGCCCTGCTGCAGGCCGCGCCAGCCGGTCGATTCCGACCTCTCCCGGCCCCGCGCCGAGCTCCGCGAGCCCTTCCGGCCAACCGCTCCCATCGATCAGACCCTTCGTAACCGCGGCCATCGCCGGCGCCGTCTGGAGCCCGTAGCCGCCCTGGCCGGCGAGCCAGAAGAATCCCGGCGCGTCCGCTGCGAAGCCGGCCACCGGGACGCGGTCAGCGGCGAAGGTCCTGAGACCGGCGCGGCGGTGCGCGATTCGGGCGACGCTCAACTTCGTATATTGCTCGATCTTCCAGGCGGCGAGCGCGACGTCATAGTCTTCCGGCTGCGCGTCGCACGGCTCGCATTCGACCTCGTCGACCGGGGAAGCGGCGAGGCGGCCGCCCTCGGGCAGGATGTAGAAATCGTCCACGGCCGTCTTCACGAACGGCCAGGAGCGGACATCGGTCCCTTCGGGCGGATCGACGGCTACGATCGTGCGCCGAAGCGCGTGCAGCCCGAGCGGCGACACGCCTGCCAGCACGGCGATCCGATCCGCCCAGGCGCCGGCCGCATTGACGAGGAGGGGCGCCCTCCATTCCTCTCCGCCTTCGGTTGAAACGGCCCAGCTCGGGCGGATCCGCGCGACCCGCCGCCCGGTCAGGACTTCGCCGCCGGCGTCGCGGACGGCCCGCGCATAGCCCTGCAGCATGGCATCCGAATCGAGCCTGAGCCCGTCCGAATCGAGGCACCCTGCCGCCGCGCCCCCGCCGCCCACCCGAAGGGGCGGGAACAACCCCAGCATCTCCGCTTCGCCGACGCGGCGGAGCCCTTCGGTGAAACGCGCCATCTCCCTTTCAAGCTCTTCGAGGGCCGGCATCATCTCCTTGGTGGCGATGAACAGCGCCTTCGCCCGATCCGCGACGCCCTCTGCAAAAAAGGGCTTGCTCCAGGCTGTGAGCGCACGGACGGCGCGGTTGCCGATGCCGTAATGGCTGAAGGTCGCGCTCCGGCCGCTCGCATGGACGCCGAGCGAGTCCTCCGCCTCCAGAACGACGACCCTGGCGTGGCGCGCCAAGCAGGCCGCCGCCGAGAGACCCGCAACTCCGCCGCCGATCACGAGGATATCGGCCCGGTTCAAGGCTCGAACTCGTCGAACGGCCTTCCGAGCAAAGCCGACACGATACGTGCGCTGGCTTGGCCGTCTCCATAGGGATTGGGCCCCCGGCGAAAGCCGGCCCCAAGCGCTCCCGCCTCGAGCACCTCCGTCGCAGCCGCGACGATCGCGTCGGCATCGGTCCCGACCAGCCGCGCCATGCCCGCTTCGATGGCCTCCGGGCGCTCGGTCGAGCCACGGGTGACCAGCACCGGCTTGCCGAGCGACGGCGCCTCCTCCTGGATTCCCCCGGAATCGGTGAGGATGAGGTCGGCCCGCTGCATCAGCCGGATCATCGGCGCATAGCCGAGCGGAGGCAGGAGGCGGATGTTTTCGGCCGCTTCGAGCGCCGCCTCGACAGGCCCCTTCACCTGAGGGTTGAGATGGACCGGATAGACGATGTCGACGTCGCCGCGCCGCGCCATCCTGCCCAGGGCCTCGCACAATGCGCGCAGTCCTTCGCCGAAGCTCTCCCGGCGATGGCCGGTGACGAGCACGAGCCTGCGGCCTTCTCCCAGCTCAGGCAGCTCGGCGTCCGCTGCGCGGCGCATTGCTTGGTCCGCCTCGAGTCGTCGCGCGACGCGCAGGAGCGCGTCGACGCCGGTGTTGCCGGTGACGAACGCCTTGCCGGCGAGCCGTTCGGCCTCGAGGTTCGCGCGCGCGCCGGGAGTGGGCGCGAACAGCAGATCGGCGACGAGGTCGATCGCGCGCCGATTCATGTCCTCCGGAAACGGTTGGCCGAGATCGTAGGTCCTGAGACCCGCCTCGACATGGGCGACCGGGATGCCGCGGTGAAAGGCGGCCAAAGCCGCGGCCATTGCGGTGGTCGTGTCGCCGTGGACGAGGACGCGGTCCGGCCGTACCTCCTCGAACGCCGCATCGAGCCGTCCGAACGCCCTTCCGGTCAGTGCGTTGAGGCTCTGGTCCGGCGCCATCAGCGCGAGATCCAGGTCCGGCTCGAGCCCGAACAGGCGCAACACCGGATCGATCAGCTCGCGATGCTGGCCACTGACGCACAGCCGCAGCTCGACCGTGGGTTCTTCGCGCAGCGCGAGCAGCACCGGCGCCATCTTGATCGCCTCGGGCCGCGTGCCGATCACCGCCAGCAGGTTCATCACGGCGCTGATACTCCGCGCCGACGCGATGGCAAGAAGGCCGGCCTCAGCGCGCGGCGACTGTCGTCGTGCGCCGGCAGATGAGGCCGGCGAGGCGCGGCTGCGGATCGTCCGTGTTCGGTACCGTCACGTCGAGGCGGCAATTTCCCCCGCTCCAGCTTGCCTCCAGCGCGGCGCTGCCGTCGAGCGCGGGGATGTAGACCTCGCCGCCCGAGACGACGACGTGCAGGTCCGCCGCGCCGTCGACGCGGACCAGCGCGCCCGGCGGAAGCGCCGTCCCATCCTCCAGCGAGAGCTGGAGCAGCACGCCGCGCTCCCGCCGGACGCCGAAGCGGACGACGGCGCCGGCGCGGGCGAAGGGGCGCACGGGCATTTCGGTTTCGCGGAGCTGCACCTCCAGCGGCAGGTCCGCCTCCTCGATGCGAATGACGTTGCGGTCGAACGGCCTGAGCGCCGGGACGACGACGGAGCCGTCGGCGCCGGTCACCCCGATCAGCTGGTTGTCGGCATAGACCCGCACCCCGGCATGGCCGCCGACCTGAACCCGGGCGAAGCTTCCGCCGAGCGAGCGCGCGGCGAACGGGCGTCCGCCCAACAGACCGACCGATCCGCGCGCGGAGAGGCGCACCCCGGTGGCACCGCCGGCGCGGCTGATGTGGGTGCCCAACGAAGCGAGGGTCGTGTTGTAGCTGTACACGCTTTCCATCGTCCTGCGGCCGTCGCTGACGTTTGCGGTCGCGCGGTAGCCGCCGCCGATGCCGGTGGGCGCATCCTGCTGGAACGAGACATTGTGCGAGAAGCCGCCCCCGGCGCGATATTCCACCGACGCCGAAGCGTTCCGCCGGCCGCCCAGCGCGAAGGAGAGGTGGGCGCCGAGCACGGTCTGCGCACTGCCCGCGACCGCGCGGCGGGCGAAGACCTGCATGGTCATGCCGTCGATCAGCGGAACGTTGGCGAACGCGCCGGCGACGCTCTCGTCCTGCTCGCCGCCGCGGCGGTCGCGACGAATGAAATTGAGGCCGACGGAGCCGCCGAGCACCGGCAGGTCGGCGAAAGCCTGGGCACTCAGCCGCGGCGGGCGGTTGTCCGCACCGATGCCGAGGAAAGTATAATTCGCGCTGGCATATTCGGCATGGACTCCGAAGGAGAGGCCGGTGCTGCGCCGTTCGATCGAGCCGGAAAGGAGCGCGCCGCTGCCGCGCGGTGAGCGGCTGACGGTCGCCGCCGCTCCGATCGTGCCGAGGTCGAAGAAGGAGAGGTTCACGCCGGCGCCGGCTACCTGCGTGGCCCGGCTCGCCTGCGCGTGCGCCTCCAGGGTGACCGCGTCGCTCAGGCCGTAACGGTGGCTGGTCGAAGCGACCAGACCGCCATAATCGTTGCTGCGGGCCCCGAATCCCGACCGCACGAAGCCGATCTCGTAAGAGAAATCGTGAAGGCCGCGGCGCAGCAACACGCTGGAGGCATAATAGGATTGCTGGGTGACGACCTGCCGCCCGAGCAGATCGCGCGTCACCAGCTGGACGGTCCCGCCGCCCGACTGGATCGGGACGTTGGTGAGCTCGAACGGCCCCGGCGTGACCTCGCGGCTGCCCTGGAGGGTGTTGTTGACATAGACGTCGACGACCGACGGTACGGTCGCGCTGCCTTCCAGCGTCGGGAGCGGCATGGTGAGGTATCCAGGGCGCGTCGCGAAGTTGCGCGCATATTGGATGCCGCCGAAGCGCAGCGGGGCGACGCCCGTGCCGCCGGTCGTGACCGCGTCCCCGATGCGGATCGAGGTGAGGCTCTCCGGGCGGTCGATCGACCAGCCCGTCTCCAGCCGGAGCATCCGCGCGCGGCCGCCGCTCGAGCTGAGGACGAACCCGGATGATCCGACGCCGAAGCGGGTGAACGCTCCAGCCTCGATCGCGCCGCTGAAGCTGAGATCGCCGCGGCGATATTCGGTGAGAAGATCGTAGTTGAGCCAGCCGCCCGTGCCGGAGGGCGTCATCTCGATCGATTCGAGCTCGGAGAGACTCGCGCTCTGGCGCTCGAACAGCTCCGGGCGCGCGTCGATCCGGAGCGACTGCTCGGCAGCCGACAGGGTGGCATGCAGGCCCGGATCGTTGTCGATCCGGTACCAGGCTTCGCCGTCGATCGTGATCGGCGCGGTCGAGGGCAGGCGGATGCGCCATTCGCGCAGCTGCTCCTCGCTCGCATAGAGCCCGCCGCTCGAATCGCGCTGCAGGAGCAGGGGCTCGTCCGAGCCCTGGCCGTTGACCACCACTTCGAGCAAAGTCGGCTCCAGCGGCGATCCCGTCGCCGCGCCGGACGCCAAAGCAGGCGAGGAAGCGGCGAGCAGCAGACCGAGAAGGTAGCCTCTAGTTGCGGCGGAGCGTGAGCTGCGCATCGGCACGTCCTGCCGCTCCCTGAATCGACGTGAAGCGGGTCCGATCGACGATGGCGGGCTCGTTGCCCACCACCCAGCGCCGGCTGCTTCCCGGAAGCACCACGCCGAGATTGGTCCCGTCGGCAAAGTCGATCCCCGTCGCCGCCTCCGCGGCGGCGGGTTCGACGCGCACATAGTTGCGGCCGGCATTGACCGCCTCGACCGTCCATCGGCCGTCCGGCCCGCGCGCGGCGGACCAGGCGAGCTCGGCGGCGGTCCCCGGCTGCATCGAGACGAACAAAGGCAGGTTGAGGCGCAGGGCGACCTGGACGCCGCCGCCGGGCGACGCTTGCGGCACCTCTTCGACCATCAGCCGGTAGGCGCGGGGGCCGCCGGCCGGATTGCGCAGGCCGATCCGGATCAGCTGGGTGCCGCCGCCGGGGATGGTGAAGATCGGCGGCGAAGAGATCACCGCGCTCGTCTCCTCGTAGCGGTCCTCGCCGTTGGGCTGGCTCCAGTCGAGCGCGTAGGCGCGGATCGTGACCGGCGACTGCTCCTGATTGCGGACCCGCAAAGTGGCGGTTCGGCGGCCGGTGTTGATCTCGAGCCTGATGGGATCGACCTGGAGCGAGCCGGCGGTCGCCGGCGCCGGTGCGGCGAGCGCAGCGGCGGCAGCGAGCAGAGCGGCGCTGAAGCGGGTCATCATGATCGTTCGGCTCCTGGTCAGTAGGTGACGGTGACGTTGACGGTGTCGGAATAGCTGCCGGCGGGGACGCCGGTCTGGCCGGAGAAGACGCGGCCGTAGACGGTGACGGTCTGCGCCGCCCCGGTGCCGGTGCCGCCGATCGTGGCGGTGCCGCTCGTGCCGTTGCCCCAGACGGTGCCGTGGCCAGCCGTGGTGTGGATCGTATAGTTGAGCGTGTTCGCCCCGAAGGTCATGCGCCGCACCGCCATGGTGGCGCCGCTGCCGCCGCCGGCGTCGGCCGAAAGAGTCCAGGGCGCGCCGCCCGTGCAGGCAACGGTGACCGTCCCGTTGGCATCGACGTTGGCGCCGCTCAGCGTATTGACGCTCCCGAACGCGACGGGCGTCGCCGAGACCGTGCAATTGGCCGTCACGGTCGCGGAGACGCCCATCGTCGCGCTTTGGGTGCCTGCCGAAGCGGGCGCCGGCATGGCGACGGTCACCAGCGCGCCCGAGGCAGCGAGCATCAGCGCCGGCCGACTCGAAGCAAGGGTGATGCGCATGTTTTCGCTCCCGCAGCATTCCGCGCCCGATCCCCGGATCGAGCGCCTCATGGCGGGACTACGGTCGCTCTGGTAAAGACATGGTTAACCAGGACCGGTAACCTGCCGGTCGGTATTGCCGCCGCTTCCGGCGGTTTCAGCGACGGGGCCTTAATGGGGGAGATGACCGATGCCGAGCTTGCCGCGCGTGCCGCGAAGGCGGCGGGCAAGCTGCTCATGGAGCTGCGCGGCGGAAGCCTGCTGAGCGGACCCGCTATGGGCACGGCAGGCGATCTTCTGGCCAATCACCTGATCCTCGCCGCGCTCAAGCAATGGCGCCCGGACGACGCCATCCTCTCGGAGGAATCGCCGGACCGGCCCGATCGCCTTGCCAAGTCGCGGGTGTGGATCGTGGACCCGCTCGACGGGACGCGGGAATATGTCGAGGGCCGGGACGACTGGGCCGTCCATGTCGCGCTGTCGATCGACGGCGCACCGGCCGCCGGCGCGGTTGCGATGCCGACGCGCGCCCGCCTGTTCCGCTCGGACGACGCGGCCACGACCGGCGTCGAGCTGAAGCGCAGGCCGGTGCTTCTCGTCAGCCGCACCCGACGGCCGCCCGAAGCGGAAGCGCTCGCCGCTTCACTCGGCGCGGAACTGCGGGCGATGGGCTCCGCAGGCGCCAAGGCGATGGCCGTTGTCTCGGGAGAAGCCGACATATACTTCCACTCGGGCGGGCAGCACGAATGGGACAATTGCGCGCCGGTCGCCGTCGCCAAGGGGGCCGGCCTCCACGTCAGCCGCCGCGACGGGAGCGCGATCCTCTACAACCAGGAACGCCCGTTCGTGCCGGATCTGTTGATCTGCCGGCCGGAATGGGCGCGCGCCGCGCTCGACGCGCTCAGCGTCGCCGGTAGGGGATGAAGTCGCCGAGGAGGCAGGTGGGGCCGGGGATCGACGAGCCTCGCTCCACGGCACGGAAGCGGTCGTTGCGACAATAGCTTTCGCCGGACGCCTCGATCACGATCAGGCTGTCCGGACGCAGGCCGGGGCAATCCGCGCGGAGGCGGTTGACCCACAACGTCCCCGGCGTGTCGTAAACCAGGGTGCGCCGGTCCACGGGATGGAGCGACGTGTTGCCGATCCGCGAGACGCAGCGGTCCGGCTCGCCGGCTACGCGCTCGGCGAGCTGCCGGTCGAGAGCCGAGCTCTCCCGACCCTCGATCGGCCCAGCCGCGGCGCAGCCGGAGAGCGCGAAAAGCAGGATCAAGCCGCGTTTCTTCATGATCTGTCTCCTGCCGCTGCAACGTCTGGGACTGGGCGGGGTTCAGGGGTGCTCGCGGGCAAATGCGGCGGCCGCGCCAAACAAGCCCGGCTGCGGATGAGCGAGCAGCTTGACCGGCAATTCGTCCATGCGCCGCTCGTAGGGATCCTTCGCAATGAAGCGGTCGCGGAAGCCCGATCCCGGCAGATGCGCGGCGAGGCGCAGCCCGAGCCCACCGGCAATCACGACGCCGGCCGCCCCGTGGGCGAGCGCGAAGTCTCCTGCGACCGCGCCGAGGATCAGGCACCAGCGGGCCAGCGCCGCGCCGGCGAGGCTGTCGGTGCCGGACATCGCCGCGGTCCACAATTCCTTGTCGTCGCGCGCCGAGACAGGCCGCCCTTCGATCGCGGCCAGCACCTCGTAGATGTTCGCCAGGCCCATGCCGGCGGCGAGCCGCTCCACCGAGACGCGGCCGTCGCGGCTGCGCAGATGCGCCAGCAGCTGGTCCTCGACCTCGTCGAGCGGTGCGAAATCCACGTGGCCGCCTTCGGTTTCGATGACGTCGTAGGCGCCGCCCGCGCGCCGCAGCAATTGCGCGACTCCCAGGCCCGTGCCCGGGCCGACGATGCTGATCACGCCCTGCACGGGCAGCGCCGCCTCGGGACCGCACACATGGCGGTACTCGCCGTCGCCGAGCTGCGCGACGGCGTGCGCAACGGCTCCGAAGTCATTGACGACGGTCAGCCGCTCGAGGCCGAGCTCTCGCGGCAGGCGCGCCGGGCGGATCACCCACGAATTGTTGGTGAGCTCGAGCTGCTCGCCGCCGACCGGACCTGCGAAGGCGATGGCGGCGGCGGGGGGAAGGGCGCGCGTGCTTTGCTCGCGGAACACCTTCCACGCGGCGGCGAGGCCGGCATGCTCCGAGGTTTTGAGCGTGAAGGCCTCGCCCAGGCCGCGCACCCGCTGGTCGCCTACTTCGGCGATGGCGAAGCGGGCATGGGTCCCGCCGATGTCGACGACCACGATCTCGCGCATCGCTGCGGCCTTAGGGTCCGTACTCGATACCCGCAACGGTCGACCGCGAAGCGGCGGGCGGCTTTTGGGCCAGGGCTGCGTCCCTCGTCGGTCACGATGCGACAGCATCGCTCCCTCCTCGATCCTTGCCCTGACCCAAAATCCGCTCCGTCACGACCGTTGCGGTATCGAGTACGGACCCTAGCCGGGCCGGTGCAGTGCCGCTACCCCGAGGGGCGCTCTGCCGGTCGCATCTATGGTCCCCGTCTTTAGAATTTGTTAACCATTGGCGCGCTGAAGGGAGTGCATGTCCAGAAACCGGCCTGTCTTCGCCCTCGCACTCGCCTCGGCCGCGCTGGCCGCGTGTCAGCCGGCGCGGCCGGAAGGGCCGCCGCCGCGCCCGGCAGTGGTCCTCGAGGCGTCGGAGAGCTGGCGCAGCATCGCGCTGCCGCAGCATTCCGGCGTCAGCGAGGACATGCCCGGCCTGTTCCGCCAGCTCGCCGGAGCGGCGCGTCCCGCGGCCGCCGACCGCGAGCTGCTCGACCCGAATCTGAGCCTCCCGCGGGCCGCCCCTGCGCCGGGCCCTTATCGCTGCCGGATCGTCCGGCTCGGCCCTGCCGCGGCCCCGCCGCCGCGCGGACGGCGCGCGAGCCGCGATTCCTTCTGCTTCGTCACGCTCGTCGGAGACCGGCTGAGCCTGACCCTGGAGACCGCGGCGCGGCCGCTCGGCGGCTTCCTGTGGGAGACCAATCAGCCCGGGCGTCTCGTCTTTCTCGGGACGGAGTTCCGTCCGCGCGGGCGCACCGCCCCGCCCTATGGCGAACCGGGGGCGATCAGCACCGCCGGTCTGTTCGAACGGATCGGCGATTTCCGCTACCGCCTCGTCGTCCGCGGGCCCCAGCAAGGCAGTGCCGACGTCTACGAGCTGATTGCCGCACCCAGCCCGCGCTGAATCCCGTTTTGGGACGCGTTCACCACGTTTTGCGCAGGATCGCGCCCGCCTCCGCTGGTATTTAGGCCGGCGCGGCGCCGCGGGTCGACGCCGCATCCGAGGAAGAGGGAGTTCGGCAAATGCGTGACCTTCACATCGACGAGATCGGCCATGTCTATGGGGCCGGCGGCAAGGGCTCGTGTCGCCCGCGCTCGTGCAATCCCTGCGGCTCGCGCGGCCGCGGCTCGCGCAGCAAGGGCCACGGCTCGCGCAGCAAGGGCAAGGGCAGCAAGAGCAAGGGCCGCTCGAAAGGCCGCTGCTAAGAGCGACCGGCCGGGACCGCGTGTGCGGCCCCGGCCGTTGCTTCTCGAGGCGCGGCGTAAGACTTCCTTACCGCACCGGCGGCTATGGCTGCGCGCCGGAACCTGCCGCGCCCGACCGACGCGGCGGTTGAGGGAGGGAGCTTCGTGCGCAGCGAGCGCGTAAACCCCAATGCCAGCCAAGCCGCCGGCGCCGAGCTCGTCTGGCTGCTCGGCCAGCCGCACCTTGGCGACTATCTCGATTTCGTGAGAACGAAAGCCGTCGGCGGCGCCGGCATCCCGCCGCAGCGCCTCGCCGACGAATGGCGCGCGGCCAACGATCATTATTACGCGCTCGAGCAGGAAGAGGCAGGCGAGGCCGAGCGGCTCGAATGCCGGCCGCTGCCGGCCGAGATGCGGCCGCTGGCGCGCAAGGTGAGGGCGCATCCCTGGTTTCGCGAGGCGTTCGGGACACTGCCTTCACGGATCATGATGGTCGAGCTCGACCGGCTGATCATGTCCCAGACCCATATCGAGCGGCCGTTCGCCGACGCCCTGTGCGGCGGGCTCGGTCCCGATCCGGATCCCGAAGCCCTGTTCCGCTTCTGCCTGCCGCTCGACCGGCCGACGCCGCCGGTGCGGGTCCAGCGCCTGTCTTCGGACCGCTATCTGTTCGCCTGCGGCTCGACCGACTTTCGCGCCCATGCCGCGCGGCTGATGGCCCCCGGCGAGCTCGAACGGCTGGCGAGCTTCGGCCCGGTTTCTTCCGCGCTGGTGCTGCCGGTCGGCTTCGGCTGCAACTTCATGTCGGCGGTGCGCAGCGGCGGGCGCGCCGTCCTCCAGAACGGCTATCACCGCGCTTATGCCCTGCGCGCGCTGGGAATCACCCACGCGCCCTGCATCGTCACCGAGGTCACCCGCAAGGACGAGCTGAGGGTCGCGGCCGGCGAGGCGGTCTCCGAGGATCCGGAATTCTATTTCGCGGCGAAGCGGCCGCCGCTGCTGCGGGACTATTTCGACCCGAAGATCGTCAAGGTCCTGCCGATCGTCCGGATGGAGACGGTGATCGAGGTCGAGCTGAAGGTCCGCACCAGCAACGCCGCCGACTGTTAGGCGGTCATCCGTCGCGTCACCGGCATGACGGGCTAGTTCACCTTACTCGGCGAATTCCCGCTCCGGCAACGCCCGCTGCCGCCGCTCGCTGCGCACCAGCCGGCCGCCGTCGAGCGTGAAGACGATGTCCGCCCTTTCGACCAAAGCCGGGCGATGCGCGACGACGATGCGGGTCACCGGCAGCGCGGCGATCATGTCGGCGATGGCGCGCTCGTTCTCCTCGTCGAGATTGGCGGTGCCCTCGTCGAGGAACAAGATGTCGGGATCCCGGTAGAGGGCGCGGGCGAGCATGATCCGCTGCCGCTGCCCGGACGACAGAGCCGCGCCCATGTCGCCGATCAGGCTCTGATAGCCCATCGGCATCTTCATGATGTCGTCGTGGATTCGGGCGAGCTTTGCCGCTTCCTCGACGCAGGCCTGGTCGATCCGCGGATCGAAGAAGGAGATGTTGTCGGCCAGCGTGCCGGTCAGCAGATGGTCGTCCTGCATGACCGCGCCGATGCGGCTGCGCCAGCCGGAGATGGTGGCCGGGCCGAGAGGGACGCCGTCGATCAGGACGCGCCCGGAGGTGGCCGGAAGCAGGCCTAGGAGGATGCGTACGAGGGTGGTCTTGCCCGAGCCGGAGGGGCCGACGATGGCGACGAAGCTGCCTGCGGGCACCTCGAGGTCGATGCCGTCGAACACCGGCGCTTCGGTCGGCCCGTAGGCGAAGGTGAGGCCGTCGGTGCGGATCGAGGGCGCCGGAAGCAGGCCGCCGCGCGGCACGATGTGGAGGTCCTCGCGCGGCTCGCCAACGATGTCGGAGAGCCGTTCGAGATGGACTCCGACGAGACGCCAGCGCTGGAGCTGCCCGACCAGCGCGACGGCGCTCCCCATGAAGCTGGTGCGATAGGCGATGAAGGCGAGCAGCAGGCCGATGGTCATGGTCTGGCCGAGCACGGCGTGCGCGCCCAGATAGACGACGAGCAGGAATTGGAAGCCGAACAGGATGTTCTCGGCGAGGTTCAGGCGGATATTGTAGATCTCGGCGCGGTAGGTCGCCGAGATCACCTCGGCATAGCGGTTGCGCCAGCCATTCTCGCGCATCGCCTCGTGGCTGTGCAGCTTGATCGCCCGGATCGCCCGCATCGATTCCATGAGGTAGGTCTCTTCATTGGCGCGGGCGACGATCTCCTCCTCGGTGCGGCGGCGCAGGCCCGGATAGAGGAGCAGGCTGTAGGCGAGGTAGAAGAGCGTCGAGCCGACCACGATCAGCATGAGGAGCGGGCTGATCATCGCCATCACGATCACGGTGGTGAGCGCCAGCGCGGAATCGATGAGGACGTTGACGACGCCTTGGGTGAGCAGGGTCTGGATCGGGTCGATCGAGCCGATGCGCGAGAGGAGATCGCCGACATGGCGGCGCTCGAAATAGCCGAGCGGAAGCCTGACGAGATGACGCACGACGTTGCCGGCCAGCTGGTAGGTGAGCGACTCGCCGAGGGTCAGCACCACCCAGGAGCGCAAGGCCCGGGTGACTCCGTTCAGCACGTAGACGACCCCGAAGCCGATGAAGAGGATGAGCAGCAGGTTGGTGTCGCCCTGTCCGATCGCCTCGTCGACGGTCAGTTGCAGGAAGAAGGGCATGACCAAAGCGGTGAGCTGCAGCAGCAGCGACAGCGACAGCACCTGGACGAGCGCGCCGCGGTAATTGGTCATCCGGCTCCACAGGTCGCGGAGCCGCGTCTTCGAGCGCGCCTCGACCGGCTTGAAATCGGAGGTCGGCGTCAGCTCGAGCGCGACTCCGGTGAAGTGGCGGTCGAGCTCGCGCAGCGTCACCCGCCGCCGCCCGGCGGCGGGATCGAGGATCACGGCATGGTCCCGCCCCGCGCTTTCGAGCACGACGAAATGGTTGAGGTCCCAGTGGAGCAAAGCCGGGGTCTGGAGCTTGTCGAACTCGTCGAGATCGAGGCGGACGGCGCGCGGCGACAGATCGAGCCCCGCGGCGATCGTCATCAGGTCGCCGAGCGTCGCCCCCTTGATCGAGGTCGGATAACGCTGGCGCAGGCCGGAGAGATTGACTCGGTGGCCGTGATAATTGGCGATCATCGCCAGGCAGGCGAGGCCGCACTCGGCCGCTTCTGACTGGTAGAGCGGCTGCAGGCGCCGCAGCCAGGGCCATTCGATCCCGCTCATTGCGCGACCGTCGACAGGAACGGGTTGAATAGGACCTGCCAGAGGCTGCGGCGTTCGAGGACGAGGTTGGCCGAGAGTGTCATTCCCGGGCGGAGCTGGCGCTGGTCGGCGCCGGCGCGCGGCGCGAGCCGGTCGATCGCGACGCGGATGCGGAAGACCGGCTCCTCGATGCCGAGCTGCGCGTCGATCGCCGAGGGCTCGGTCGGCACCCGCGACACTTCGGTGACGCGGCCGCGGCCTGCGCCGTAGGTCTGGTAGGGGAAGGCGTCGAACAGCAGCCGCACTTCCTGGCCGGGGCGGACGAAGCCGACCGCGCGCGACGGCGCGTAGACCCAGACTTCGAGGCGGCTTCCGGCCGGGACGATGGTGACCAAAGAGGCGTCGGGCCGTGCCCGCTGGCCGACCTCGACCGGCACGTCGCCGACCTCGCCGTCGATCGGCGCGGTGAGGGTGAGCTGGTGGGTGCGGAGCAGCGCCTCGCGCTGTTCGGCCAGAGCCGCGCGCTGGGCGCCGAGCACCGATCCGCTGCGGCTCGCCTCCAGCGTCCGGCCGGCGACCTGGTTGTCGATCGCCCGGAGCTGCTCGCGCTGCGCAATCAGCCGCTCATTGAGCCCCTCATGCTCGGCGCGGCGCGCCAGCAGGGTCGCGCGGGCGTCCTCGACCTGGCGCTGAGTGCCGGCGCCCTCGCCGGCGAGCTGGACGGCGCGGCGAGTCGCCGATTCGGCGAGCGTGATCTGGCCCGCGGCGATCGCGCGCTGGCGTTCGAGCGAGGCGATGGCGGCGCGGAGGCCGGCGCGTTGCTCAGCGAGCCCACCGGCTTCGGTGGCGCCGATCTCCC
Source organism: Allosphingosinicella sp. (assembly GCA_036388255.1). GTDB lineage: Bacteria > Pseudomonadota > Alphaproteobacteria > Sphingomonadales > Sphingomonadaceae > Allosphingosinicella. Next base: position 152,633 of record DASVSD010000032.1, read on the forward strand.
CGGCCAGCGCCTGCTGGCGGGCGAGCTCGGCGTCCTGGCGGTCGATCTGGGCCAGCTGCGCATTGACCCCGTTGGACCCCTGGGCGAGCGAGATGGTGACCAAAGGATCGCCGGCGCGAACCCGCTGTCCGGTGCGGACGTGGATGGCGCGGATCTCGGCCGGGCTCGCGGGATAGACCCGGGCGATGCCGGCGTCGTAGGCGACGATCCCGCGCACCCTGGCGCTGGTCGCATATTGGCCGAGGACGAGGATCGCGACGACCACCGCGGCGAAGCCGAGCAGCAGCATCGTATAAAGGCGCGAGCGGGGCGGCACCGCGGCGACGACGGCGCCGGCCAGCCGGTCGCGGCTCGCCTCGATCACTTCCTGGCGGAACAATTGCGTCGACATTCGAAGCTGCGCGGCCCTTTTTTCCTAGAGCGGCGGCTAGCGGAAATGCCTGAAAGTCGGGTTAATTCCGCTTCAACCCATTTTAACCTCCGCGCGCTATCCGCCGACCTGATGACCGCGCACCGCCTGCCCGCTTTTGCCCTGCTCGCAGCGCTCGCTTCGGCGTGCGCGCCGTCGGTCGAGATGCGGCCGCGCCCGGAACTGCAGTCGCAGGGCTGGAGCGGCGAGGGTGGTGCGATCGCAGTGCCCGCGCGGCAGCCCGCACTCGGCGACGCCTTCGGCGACCCGGCGCTGCAGCGGCTGCTCGCTCTTGCCGCCGCTCGCAACGCCGACGTCGCCGCGGCGGCGGCTCGGGTGCAACGTGCGCGAGCGCAGCTCGGCATAGCGCGCGCCTCGATGCTTCCGCTGGTGAGCGGCTCGGCCGGCCTCAGCGGCACCGACACGGACAATAGCGGCGGCGGCGCCTTCAACTTCAGCGAGGGCTTCGCCGGCCTCGACGTATCCTACGAGGTGGACCTGTTCGGCGGCGAGCGGGCAGGCCGCCGCGCGGCGCGCGCCCGCCTCGCGGCCGCGGCTTTCGATCGCGACGCCGTCGACCTGGTGGTCGAGACCGAGGTCGCCCGCGCCTATGTCCAGCATGCGGCCCTGGCCCACCGGATCAGCCTGCTGGACCGGAACATCGCCCAGGCGCGCGAGCTCGAGCGGATCATCGGGGTCCGGCTCCGCCTCGGCGACGCCACGCGCGTCGACACCGGGCTCCAGACCATCCAGGTGCGCCAGCTCGAGGCCGACAAGCTGCGGCTGGTCGAGGCGCTGGCGCGGACCCGCAACGCCCTCGCCGTATTGGTCGGGGAGGAGGCGCCGCTGTTTCAGGCCCCGCAGGCGAGCCTGCAGAACCTCGCCGTTCCCGACATAGCATCCATCCAGCCGGGCGAGCTGCTCGTCCGGCGTCCGGACGTGCGCGCCGCGGAAGCGCGGATCGCCGCCGCCGAAGGCGACGTGGCTCGCGCCCGAGCCGCCTTCCTGCCGCGCATCCGCCTGAGCGCAAGCGCTCTCGGCCAGGCGGCGACGCTCGGCGGCCCGATCGGAGCAACCCTGCGCATCGGCTCGGACCTCCTCGCGCCGATCTTCAACCGCCGCCGTCTTCGCGGCGAGCTCGGCACCGTCGCCGCCGACCAGGCGGAGAGCGTCGAGCTTTATCGCGGCGCCCTCCTCACCGCGCTAAGCGAGGCCGAGAACGGCCTCGCGGCGGTCGCCCATTCCCGTGCGCGGGAAGCGCTGCTGGTCGAGATCGTCGCCGAGGCGACGATCACCGCCCGCCTGGCCCGGCGCCAGTATCTGGAGGGCGAAGCCGACCTGCAGCAGGTGCTCGACGCGGAGCAATTGCTGGTCCGCGCCGAGGATGCCCGCGCCGTCGCGCATCAGGAGCGCCTCGAAGCCGCGATCGATCTCTACAAGGCGCTCGGCGGGAGCCCGCGCCGCTGAGGCGATACCATTTGCTTGGTCCCTCTCCTCGGCCGCGCTAGGCGGCCCGGGTGAGCAATATCGACGAAGCGACCGCCCGCGCCTTCGACGCGAAATGGAAGGCGAGGACCGGCGGCACCGCCAATCCGGAGCGGGCACAGCGGGGCTTCGAGCAGCTCTTCTCGCTGTTCCCGTTCGACGAGCTGGCGGAGGGCGAAGGGTTCGATCTCGGCTGCGGCCAGGGACGCCTCGCCGTCTTCGTCGCCTCCCGCGTCGGCCGGCTCCACTGCATCGATCCCTCGGCCAACGGCCTGGCGGTGGCGCGGCGGGCAATGGCGGACTACGGCAACGTCGAGTTCCATCTCGCGGCGGTGGATGCGATCCCGCTCTCGGACGGCAGCCAGGATTTCGGCTATTCCATGGGCGTTCTCCACCACGTTCCGGATACCGAGGCTGCTATGAGGGCCTGTGTGGCGAAGCTCAAAGTCGGCGCGCCGTTTCTGCTCTACCTCTATTACGACTTCGAGAACCGCCCGCTGTGGTTCCGCGCCGCATGGCGGGCGAGCGACCTCGGCCGCCGGGCCCTATCGCGCCTGCCCGTCCGCCCTCGCCGCCTCGCGTGCGACGCCATCGCCCTCTCGGTCTACTGGCCGCTGAGCCGCCTCGCCCGGCTGGTCGAATGGGCGGGCGGCGACGCCGATCGGGTGCCGCTCGGCTCCTATCGCGACGCGCGCCTCGGCAACATGCGCATGGCCGCGCTCGACCGGTTCGGGACCGCGCTCGAACAGCGTTTTTCGCGCGCCGGGGTCGAGGCGATGATGCGGCGCAGTGGCCTCGGGGAAATTCGATTCCGCGAGGGCGCACCTTATTGGGTGGCGATAGGCCGCAAGCAGCGCGGCGGCTGATTTTCCCCGGCTGCCCTCCGGCCCGGTCAGGAACCGGTCGGTCGCGAGTCAAGGGGCCTTCGGTGCCCGTTTCAAAAAAATAGTTGTCATTTTGGACCTATTCGGCCTCCGCATCGGTCTGTAACGACCCGCCCAGAGGGGCGAGTATGCGTACAGACCAGACAATCGCTTTCGCGATTCACACCCAGCTTGCCGCATTTCCGGACCGCGTGCTGATGCGGTATCTCCAGAATGGCGATCACGAAACGGCCGCGCTAACCGGCGCCGATATCGAGACAGCCGGGCGCCGGGTGGCCGGAGGCCTCGGCGAACGAGGGCTTGCCGGCTGCCGGGCGCTGATCGTCATGGAGACGGGCCCTGATTTCCTCGGTGCCCTTGTCGGGTGCCTCTATGCGGGGGTCGTCGCCGTGCCGGCGCCGGAGCCGCGTCCCGGCGCATCTCTCGACCGGCTGGAGAGGATCGCGGCCGCCTGCCGCCCCGCCATCGTGATCGCGTCCCCGCGCATCGGCGAGCAGCTGAGGCTGCGCGCTTTGCCCGGCAGCGTCCTGTTCGGCGTGCCGACCGTGGACGTGGATCGTCTCGCCGAGGGGGGCGCGCCGGTCGATTGTCCCGGCCTGGCGCTGGATCCGCGTCGCCCCGCCATCCTTCAATACACTTCAGGGACCACGGGTGTGCCGCGCGGCGTGATTCTGGACAACCACTGCCTGCTTGCCAACATCGCCGCTTCGTCCCGCGGGATGGACGTCGGCCAGGGCGAAGCGCCCGAGCTGCTCGTCAACTGGATGCCCCATCATCACGACATGGGCCTGGTCGGAAAAATCCTGACTCCGCTCGTCAACGGGCTCGAGACGGTCCACATGTCGCCGCTCGCGTTCGTTCAGCGGCCGGCGCGATGGCTGACGGCGATCAGCCGCTACCGGGCCACGACCAGCGGCGCCCCTGCCTTTGCGCTCGATCTTTGCACGAGGCGCGTTCCAGACGAAATTCTCGACGAGCTCGACCTGTCGTCCTGGCGGACGGCATTCTGCGGCGCCGAGCCGGTCTTTGCCTCGACCTTGGCGGCTTTCCGCCGCCGCTTCGCGCGTGCGGGCCTGCGTCCGGAAGCGGTCTTCACCTGCTACGGCCTCGCCGAGACGACGCTTTACGCCGCAGGCGCGCACCGCCCCTCTTTGCATTCGGAGCCGGAGCTGCCCCCCGCCGGAGCGCGCGCCCCCTGCTATCTCGACGCCGCGAGCCGGGCCGCGATCCAAATCGTCGGCCCCGGAGGGCGCCCGCTCGGCGAAGGCGAAGAAGGCGAGATCTGGATCCGCGGCTCGTCCGTCGCCGCCGGCTATTTCCGCGACGAGGACGCGACCCGGGAAGTCTTCCGGGCCCGCACCGAGCCCGACGACGGGCACGAATGGCTGCGCAGCGGGGATCTCGGCCGGATCGACGGCGACCGGCTCAGCGTCACCGGCAGGATCAAGGACGTGCTCATCGCCGAAGGCGTCAACGTCGCCGCGGTCGATGTCGAACGCTGCGCGACCGGAGCCCTGCCGGATCTCAACGCCGACGCCGCCGCGGCCTTCCAGGTGGCGGAAGAGGAGGGTGGGCCGATCATCCTGCTCGTCGAGCGGCAGCGCGGCGCGGCTGCGGAGATCGGCGAGCGCGAGGCCCTTCATCGCGCGCGCGCCGCCCTGTTCCGCGATCTCGGCGTGACCCTCGCCGAGCTGCATATCCTGCGGCCGGGGAGCCTTTCGCGCACGACCAGCGGCAAGATCCGCCGGGGCGCCGCCCGCGATCTCTGGATCGGCGAGCAGTCGATGGCGGAGGCCTCGTGACGGCGGCCGCTCGGAGCATGGACGTCGACGAATGCGTGGCCGTGCTGCGCAGCCGTTCATCGGACGTCGTCGACCTGCCGCGCTTCTTCGCCGAGATCGAGCAGGCGAGCGGAACGCCGATCCCGAATATCCGGGAGCAGGTCGAACGGCTGCTCTTCTTTCTCGGCGGCGAACGCCATATCGAGTTGCGCCGCGCGGCGCTGGCTTTCTTCCGGCCGGCGATCCTCGCCCAGTGGCAGCCCGAGATTGCGCGCTGCGCCCGCGAAGCCGCCGCGAAGCTCGATGGGCGGGGAGAGGCCGATCTCGTGGCGGACTTCGCCCGAGTGGTGGCGGGAGACGTGGTCTGCCGAATGATCGGCCTGCCGGCGGCGAGACGCGAAGCGTTCGACCTCTGGACGGACGAGGCGCGTTGGCTGACCGAGCCGCTCCCACCGATGCGCCTGCTGCCGCGCATCGAAGCCGCCTTGGGGGAGTTCGCTGCCGCCGTGGCCGAGGCCGCTGCAGCGCCGGCCGAGAGCGGGCCTCTTCCGACCTTTCTTCACCAAGCTGATGACGGGCTCTCGCCGGAAGACAGGATCTGGCTCGCCATGAGCCTGTACGGCGCGAGCAGCGTCACCCGGCACACCCTCTCCAACACCATCATGACCGTCGCCGGCCTTCCGCCGGCCGGCCGGACCGCGCTGCTCGACGGCAAGATGCGCATGGCCGCGGTGGAGAGGCTGATAGCGTCAGGCACCTCCTTCCAGTTTCTGATCCGCGAGCGTCGCAGGGGCGTGCCCCCCGGGGCGCGGATAGAGGTTCCGATCGGTCCGGCCAGCGCAGAGGCGCTCGGCGGAGCCTGCCCGCTCGGCGCCGCTTCGGGCGGATCGGTGACCCACGTCGCCTTCGGCGCCGGGGTTCATAAATGTCTGGGCGCGCAGCTGGCCAGGCTGATCATCGCAGAGGCCCTCGCGGCTTTGGTCCGCCGGTTTCCGCGCCTTGCGCTGGCGGGCCCGCCCTCGGGCTACGAGCCCTATGCCATGGTGACGAGCCCGATCGACCTCGTCTGCCGCCTGAACTGAAGGAATCGAAAACGTGCCCGACGCCGCCACGCGCGACGAACTCATCGCCTTTCTGCTCGATCGGCTCGCCGAGCGGATCGGTTGCGATCCCGGCGACATCGACCGCGACGCCGACCTCATCGAGCTTGGCATCAGGTCGATCGACGCGGTGCTGGTCAGCGGCGAGCTCGAGGACCGCTTCGGCGTGGAGATCGACCCGGTGCTGCTGTTCGAGTGCCGCACGGTCAATCGCGTCGCCGAAAGCGTGATCGCAAGCCTGACCCGCCGATGAGCGTCTACTATATCGGCCTCAGCGTCACAGGGCACGATCCGGCCTTCGCGATCGTGGACTCGGCGGGGAGGCTGGTCTTCGCCGAGGCCACGGAGCGCTATCTGCAGGACAAGCGTGCCTGGGGCGCGGCGCCCGATCATTTCGACCACCTCGCCGGTCCGCTCGCGCGCTACTGCGCCGACGCGACCAGGTTCGTCGTCGCCGCGAGCTGGGCGCGGGTCAAACATTGGGAGCAGGTTCCAGGCGAGAAAGGCGCGCCCTCGGCCGACATCATCGACCCGGTCAACGCCTTCTGGCTCCGCGAGCACCAGCGCCGCGCCTTCGAGCATTTCGGGCTGAACGTGCCGCGGATCGCGCCGGGAGTGCCCGTCGAGCGCCGTGCCTACGACCATCATCTCTGCCACGCCGCTTATGCCGCGGCCTCCTCTCCGTTCGAGGATGCGCATTGCCTGGTCGTCGACGGCGAGGGCGAGGTCGGCTCGGTCAGCCTCTACGCGATGCGGGAACGGCGGCTGACCCGGCGCTGGCGCTCCTGGGGGCCGGGCAGCCTCGGCTATCTCTACGGCTTCGTCACGGGCCGGTGCGGGTTCGACTGGCGCAGGGGCGAGGAGTGGAAGGTCATGGGCCTCGCCGCCTTCGGCCGCCCCGTCCCCGAAGCGGTCGAGACCCTGAAGCGCCTCGTCTGGATCGAGAACGGCCGCCCGCGGACGGGCGACGCCTCGCTCTGGAACGACGCGGGAACCGTGCTGGGCCGCTGGTCCCGCGACCGGTCCGAGGATGTGATGGCGGCGGCGGATCTCGCCGCCAGCGGCCAGGCCGTTTACGGGGCGCTCGCGGACGAGGTCCTCGCCGCGGTCGGCTGCGCGCCCGGAGACAATCTCCTGCTCGGCGGGGGATGCGCGCTCAACTCGTCGTACAACGGCACGTTGCGCACCAGATTCGCCCTGGGCGCCGTCCATGTGCCGCCGGCGCCCGCCGACGACGGCAACGCGGCCGGCGCCGCATTGCTGGCGTGGCAAGAGGATCATGAAGGCGCGGCGCTGCCTCATTGCCCCAGCCCCTATCTCGGCAGCGAGCCGGACCCGAAGGCGGTCGCCGGAGCCGTCGCCCATGGCGGCTTCGGCCGGGTGAGCGAGACGGGCGGCGAGACGCGCCGCGTCGCCGAGTTGCTCGCCGGCGGGGCCGTGATCGGCGTGATGCGGGGGCGGGCCGAGTTCGGCCCCCGCGCGCTCGGCGACCGCTCGATCCTCGCCGATCCGCGGCCGCCGGAGATGAAGGACCGGCTCAACCGCGAAGTGAAGGGACGCGAGCCCTATCGACCCTTCGCACCAATCGTCGCGGAGGAGGAGGCGGAACGCTGGTTCGAGGATGCCCGGCCCTCTCCCTACATGTCGTTCGCGCACCGCTGGCGCGCGGACAAGGCGAAGCGGGTGCCCGCGGTCGTCCATGCGGACGGCACGGGTCGCCTGCAGACCGTGCGCGCGGATTCTAATCCGTGGCTGCGCGCGCTGCTCCGCGATTTCGACAAAGCGAGCGGGGTCCCGATCCTGCTCAACACCAGCCTCAACGTGATGGGAAAGCCGATCGTCCACGGCGTCGAGGACGCGCTGGCCATTCTCATGACCACTGGTCTCGACGCTTTGGTCGTCGACGAGGTGCTGATCGAGAAAAGCGCCGGATAGACGCGACGTGCTGACTTACGATCCCAGGTTCGTCGCCTTCTTCCTGCCGGCGCTGCTGGGCGCCTACTGGCTGCTCCGCAATCGCGGCGGCGGCGCGCGCATCGCCGTGCTGCTCGCGGCTTCGGCTTTGTTCTACTGGCTCGCGGACCCGCGACACGCGCCGCTGGTCGCCGGCCTCGTCCTGCTCAATTTCGCGGCCGGCATGGCGGTCACGCGGGCGAGAGGAAAGCGGCGGATCGGGATTGCGGCGGGATCCGTCCTGGTCAACGTCGCGGTCCTTGCAGCCTACAAATATGCCGCCTCTCCGGCCGACCTCGCCGGCGCCGAGCCGGCGGCGGGCCTCATCCAGACCGGCCTCCCGCTCGGCCTTTCCTTCTTCATCCTCAAGCAGATTTCGTGGATCGCCGACTTGGCGCCGGGCGGGACGGACCCGGTCGGCGCGCGGGACATGCCGCGCTTCGCCCTCTATTCGATCTTCTTCCCGCAAATGGTCGCGGGCCCGATCTTCCGGTACCGCGACGCCGCGCGGGAATATGAGGCGCTGGAGAAAGGGGCGGTTGCCCCGGCCTCCCTGGCGCTCGGTCTCTCCGTCTTTGCGGTCGGCCTTGCCAAGAAGCTGCTGATCGCGGACCCGATCGGCGGGGTCGTCGATCCGATCTACGCCGCCGCCGCCGCCGGCCAGGCGCTCAGCGCGGCCGAGGCCTGGATCGCGGCCTGGTGCTATCTGATCCAGCTCTACTTCGACTTTTCCGGCATCTCGGACATCGCCCTCGGCATCGGGCTGATGGTCGGGCTGCGCCTGCCGATCAATTTCTATTCGCCGCTCAAGGCGCGTTCCGCGACCGAATATTTCGACCGCTGGCACATCTCGCTGGTCGTGTTCATCCGCACCTATGTCTACGCACCCTTGTTCCGTTGGGCGCGCAGGCACGTCAGCGGCAACGCCACCACGCGCGCGGTCAAGGCCTCGGCCGCGGCCACTTTGCTCAGCCTCTCGCTTTTCGGATGGTGGCACGGCGCCCGTCCCACCTATGTGCTGTGCGGCCTCCTCGGTGGGCTGATCGCAATCGCTTACCAGCTCGCCGAGCTCCGCTGGCCCTCGAGGGGTGCTCGCGGGCCGGCGCGCCGGCTTTTCGCGCGCGTGACGGTGATCCTCGGGCTGGTGCTGATCGGCGTCCTCTTTCGATCCGGAACCCTCTCCACCGCCGCGGCCGTCTACGGCGGCCTGGTCGGCCTCGGCGGCGGCGCCCCGGGAGGGCCGCTGCTGCCCCAGTTCGCGGCGATCAGCGGTCTCGACGGGATCCTGCACGTCGCGAGCGCGGTCTCCGGTGCCGGGCTGCTGATCGCCGCGTTCGGGACGGTCCTCGCGTTCGCGGCGCCCAACACGGTCCAGATCTTCGACCTCTACAATCATCCCGGCGCGCCGCAGCGGCCTGCGGCCGGCGCAATGTGGCGACTGGATGCCGCCCGCGCGGCGCTCACCGGCCTGCTCATCGCCGCCGCCCTGATGCAGGGGCTGAACGGCGACCTCAGCGCCACGATCTACGCGCGGTTCTGACATGCGCGCGCCGCCATATGTCGCTCTGGCCGTCGCGACGGCGGCGGCGATTCTGGGCGCCGTCGCTGCGCTGAACCTCGCGATGGACCCTTATTCTGTCGGGCTTGGCCGCTGGACTCGCCTCCGCTCCGCGGCCCACGACGATGTCGCCGATCGCGTCCCCGATGCAGGGACCGCGGCGCGCGCCCAGGCGGTGGCGCGATCGTCGGCGCCAGTGCTGCTCCTGGGCACGTCGCGCACGCAGGCGGGCTTCCGCACCGACCCTGGCCGGATCTTCAATGCCGGCCAGTCCGCCGCGACGATGGACGACGTCCTGCGTGTCGCCGAAGCCGCCGCTGCGCGGCCGGTCCCGCCGGCGGCCATTCTGATCGAGTTGCCCCAGGCGCTGGCTCTGCCGCCGGCCCGGCGGCGTCTCGTGACCCGAGACTGGCCGGGCCCGACCGATCGGTTGCTCGCAACGAGCACGACCCATGTCTCGCTCCATCTCCTCGGCCACGCCTACCGCGGCGGCTTCGGGGTGCCTGCGCGAGGCGACTTCTTCCTCGAAGTGGTCGTTCCCGCGGCCGTTGGGAGAGCGGAGGAGGAGCGCGCGATCCCGCCGACGCCGCCGTTTGTCGCCCTCGGGGGCGCGCCGCGCGACCATCTGCCGGAGGCGCTTGCACGGCTGGTGCGGCTCTGCGTTCGGACCGCCGCCACGATCCTCCTCTACGAGCCGCCGCTGGATCCGGCGCGGCTTCGCAGCCGTGCCGATCGGGAGGCGGCGCGCGCACGCGTCGCGGCCTATCGCCTGTACCTGCATCGCGTTGCTGGAGGAGGTGCAGGATGCCGGATCGCGCTGCTCGACTTTTCGGGTCTTCCTGGCAGCCTCCGAATCCCTGAGGCGGAGCCCGCAGGCGCGTGGATCTATCGGGATCATTTCCGCCCCGCCGTCGGCGACATGCTGCTTCGAAGAATGGCGGTTGACGATCTACTAAGCAGTTAGTACTAAGATAGGCGTACTCCAAGGAAAAGCGCCGTCAGTGTCCACACCCAGCTCCACTCCCAACCCGACCGAAGGCGAGCTCGCGATCCTTCGCGTGCTGTGGGCGCGCAAGACTCCGATGACGGTGCGCGAGGTGCACGGAGTGCTCTCGCGCGGCAAGGACACCGCCTACACGACCGTCCTCAAGATGCTCACGATCATGGCCGAGAAAGGGCTCGTGCACCGGGACGAATCCGAGCGCAGCCACACTTACCGGCCCGCGCAGGCCGAGCCGGCGGTGCAGGCGTCGCTGCTGAAGGACCTGGTGCGGCGCGCCTTTTCAGGCTCGGCGCTGACCTTGGTCCAGCGTGCGCTCGACGACGATTTGGCCAGCGCCGACGAGCTGGACGCGATCGCGAAGCTGATCGCCGAGGCCAAAGCCAGGCGCGACGAAGGATGACCGACGCCCTCTCCGCGGCCCAATACGGACTTGCGCCGGCACTGGCGTCCGCGCTCGTCGATTCGCTGTGGCTGGATGCCCTGCTCGGCCTGGCCGCCGCCTTGGCGCTGAGGGCGATGGCGCGCGCCGGCGCCGGCCGCCGGCATGCCGTCGGCATGGCCTTCCTGGTCGCGATGGTGGCTTTGCCGGCCTTCAACTTCTTCCGTTTCTGGACCGAGTCCGGTGCCCCGATCAGCGTGGGCCTGGTGCCCGCGATGAGCGCCCCGAGGCTCAGCGCAGCGGCAGACGCCTTCGTCCAGCAATCCTCCGCGGTCGCGCCCCTCGTGGTGGTGCTCTGGGCAGTCGGGGTGCTCCTGATGCTGGTCCGCCACGTCGCGGCGCTGCGCGGGCTGACCGCGATCGAGCGCCACCCCTACGAAATGCTGCCGTCGCCGTGGCGCCGCCGGGTGGAGGAAATCCGCGTTGCGCTGGGGATCGCTCGTTCCGTGAGCGTCCGGCTCTCCGCAGAAGTGCTGACGCCGTTCGCAGCGCGGTTGGTGCGGCCGGCAATCTGGTTGCCTTTGGGCTTGCTCACCCGGACTCCGGCGGCCCAGCTCGAAGCGCTGCTGGCGCACGAGCTCGCCCATATCGCGCGCAAGGACTGGCTCTGGAACGGAATCCAGTGCGTGGTCGAATGCCTGCTCTTCTTCCATCCCGCCGTGTGGTGGCTCGGGCGGCGGATACGGCAGGAGCGCGAGCATGCCTGCGATGATCTCGCGGTGGCCGCCTGCGGCGACCCGATCGCCCTCGCAGAAGCGCTGGCCGCCCTCGAATGCGACCGCAATCCCTCGACCCGTCTCGCCCTTGCAGCCAATGGAGGTTCACTCATGAAACGAATTACGCGCCTGCTCTCGGGACCGCCCTCGCGCGGACGCTGGGGGGCGCTGGCAAGCCTCGGAGCCCTGAGCATCGCCGGCCTCGTCCTGATCACCCAGGTCGGCGCGGCCGGCCTTCCCGATCTCAACGTCGAATCCTCGACGGCGGGAGAGCTCGGACCCAGCGATTACCGCCAGATCACCGCCAACGGCCTCGACAAGCGCCGCTTCTACCGGATCAGCCTCGACGGACAGGGCCGGCGCACGGAAACCTACCAGGAGAATGGCGAGGCCCGCCCGATCGACGCCGGCGTGCGCCGCTGGATCGCGGAAGTCACCCGTCTTGGCGTGCCGCCGGCTCCTCCCGCGCTGCCCGACGTCAACGACATGCCGGAACACCGGGCGCTCGTCGCGCTGATCGCGAGCCACCCCGATGTCGTCGCGAGGGTCGGGAGGCCCGCGGCCGCGACCTCCCGGCCGGTCAACGGCAACGTCCGTCTTACCGGAAGCGAGGGCGACGCGGATATCGAGATCGAGCTCGGCGGTCCGCGGGGACGCGTGACCGTGGAAGTCCAGGCGGAGAGGCACAACGGCGCCTGGCGTCTCGACAGCCTCGAGCCGCGCTGACCGGCACCCCTTTTTTGCACCATTCTACTAAGAACTTAGTAGTTCAGCGGCGGCAACGCTGCTGCCTTTGGAGACTGAAAATGACTTTGACTTACAGGCTGATAGGCCTTGCCGCCTTGCTCGGCACTCTTCTCTTCGGCGCCGGCGCCGTCTCGGCCCAGCCCGCCGACCTGCGGGCGCAAGCGGACGCGATTCTCGAGGCAGCTTATCCCGCCGACGGCCCTGGCGCCGTCGTCGTCATCACGCGCGGCGGCAGGACGCTTTACACGGCCGGCCGCGGCCTCGCCGATATGGAAGCGCGAACGCCGATCCGGGCGGACAGCCTCTTCCGGCTCGGTTCGATCACCAAGCAGTTCACCGCCGCCGCGATCCTCCAGCTCGTCCAGGCGGGGCGGATCTCGCTCGACGACCCGATCTCGCGCTTCTTTCCGGATTATCCGCAGCCCGCGGCCTCGGCGACGGTCCGCCAGCTCCTGAATCATACGTCGGGGATCAGATCCTATACCGGGATCCCCGGCTGGATGGTCGAGGCCAATACCAGCCGCCTGCACAGCACCGCCGAGATGATGGCCCTCGTCCGCGACGTGCCGCCGCGGACGCCGCCGGGCGAGGCGTGGGCTTATAACAATTCGGGCTATGTCCTGCTGGGCGCGATCATCGAATCGGTTACCGGCAGGCCTTGGTATCGCGCGGTCGAGCGCATGACCGGGCGGCTGGGGATACGCTCGATCGGCTACGGGGCCGAGCGCGAATCCTCGCCGCTTATGGCGCGCGGCTACACGGTGAGCGAGGACAGGGTCGTGCCGGCGCCGCGCATCCATATGAGCGTTCCTCATGGCGCGGGCGGGCTGGTCGGCTCGGTCGGCGACCTCGCCCGCTGGGCGCACGCGCTCCACGGCGGGCGCGTGCTCAGCCCGCAACTCTACGAGGCGATGACGACGCCGGCGAATTTGGCGGGCGGCGACACCTATCCCTACGGTTTCGGCCTGCGCTTCGACCGCCTCCGCGACCGCGAGACGATCGAGCATGGCGGCGCCATCTTCGGCTTCAACACCGAGAGCATCTACATCCCCTCCGAGGACGTCTTCGTCGCGGTCCTCGCCAACAGCGACGCGCCGGCGACGGCGCCGGCCCTGGTGGCAAGACGGCTAGCCGCGCTCGCCATCGGCCGGCCCTATCGCGCCTTCACCCGCATTGAGGTCGATCCGGCGAGCCTGGCGCCCCTGTTCGGCAACTACAGGATCGGGGATGGCGCAACCGGCCGCCGCTTCTTCTCGCGGGACGGCAGGCTCTATACGATGCGCGACGACGGATCGCCCGAACGCGAAGTGCTCGCCGCGGGCGACGACCATTTCTTCTATCCGGACAGCTTCAACTGGTTCCGCGTCGTGCGCCGCGCGGATGGGGCGCACGTCATGGAGATGCACCAAGGAGGGGAGGACGCCGCCGAACTCTCGACCCGCACCGGCGCTATCCCGACAGAGGCGCCGGCGACGCAGGTCAGCCGCGCGGTCCTCGAATCCTATGTCGGCCGCTACGCAACGGAAGGCCCCGCCGCGGAGGTCGCGATGGGAGGCGACGGCATGCTGACGATCCAGCTCGAGGGCCAGCCGGCGATCCCGCTTCGTGCCCGATCGGACAGCGAGTTCGAGATTGCGGGCGTCGGGGCGACGATCGTCTTCCACGCGGAGAACGGCGCGGTGAACCGTTTCGTCATCCGCCAGGGCGGGCGGGAGCTCGAGGGGCGGCGCGTGCCCTGAGCCGCGCGCCGGTTGACGAGAGGCCAGGCCGGGAAGCAATAGCGGGGCCATGGCCGGGACGATCGACAGAGCGGGGCTGCAGGTCGCCGCGACGCTGGCGCGCTTCCTCGAGGACGACGCGCTGCCCGGAACGGGCATCGCGCCGGACCGCTTCTGGCGCGGCGTCGCCGACATCTACGCCCGCTTCGTGCCGGAAAACCGGGCGCTGCTGGCGGTGCGCGATTCGCTGCAGGCGAGGATCGACGCGTGGCACGACGCGCATAAGGGGCAGGCCTCGGGGGAGGCGTACCAGGCCTTCCTGCGCGAGGTCGGCTATCTGGTCGACGAGCCGGAACCCTTCGCGATCGCGCCCGGCGATGTCGACGACGAGGTCGCACGGATCGCCGGGCCGCAGCTGGTCGTGCCGGTGCTCAACGCCCGCTTCCTGCTGAACGCGGCCAATGCGCGCTGGGGCAGCCTCTACGACGCGCTGTACGGCAGCGACGCGATCGCCGGTCGAGCCGCGGGCCCCGGTTACGACCCCGCGCGGGGCGCGACGGTCATCGCCCGCGGCAGGGCCTTTCTCGACGGGGCGGTGCCGCTCGCATCCGGTTCCTGGACGGATTTCGCGGGCGGCGATCCTGCCCTCGCCGATGCGGCGCAGCTCGTCGGCCGGCGCGGGACCAATCTGCTCTTCCGCCACAACGGCCTGCATATCGAGCTGGTCGTCGACCGCGACCACCCGATCGGCCGCGACGACGCGGCCGGGATCGCCGACATCGTGCTGGAGGCCGCGCTCACCACGATCGTGGATCTCGAGGATTCGGTGACGGCGGTCGACGCCGACGACAAGGTCGCGGCCTACAGGAACTGGCTCGGGCTGATGCGCGGGGATCTCGAAGCGCGGTTCGACAAAGGCGGACGCGCGCTGACCCGGTCGCTGGAAGAGGATCGCATCTACGAGGCGCCCGACGGCTCCGAGCTCGTGCTGCCCGGACGCAGCCTGCTGTTCGTGCGCAATGTCGGCCATTTGATGACCACGCCCGCCATCCTGCTGCCCGACGGAAACGAGGCGCCGGAAGGAATTCTCGACGCGATCGTTACCAGCCTGATCGCGCTGCACGACCTCAAGGGGCTCGGACGCTTCCGCAACAGCCGCGCGGGCTCGGTCTATATCGTCAAACCCAAGATGCACGGGCCGGATGAGGCCGCGTTCACCGACCGGCTCTTCGACGCGGTCGAGGACCTGCTCGGCCTCGCCCGCCACACGCTGAAGGTCGGCGTCATGGACGAAGAAAGGCGGACGTCGGCCAATCTGGCGGCCTGCATCCGCGCGGTGAAGGACCGGGTCGTGTTCATCAACACCGGCTTCCTCGACCGGACCGGCGACGAGATCCACACCTCGATGCGCGCCGGCGCGATGATTCCGAAGGGTGAGATGAAGGGGAGCGCCTGGATCCGCGCGTACGAGGACCGCAATGTCGGCATCGGTCTAACCTGCGGCTTCGCCGGCCGCGCGCAGATCGGCAAGGGCATGTGGGCGGCGCCCGACCGGATGGCCGACATGTTGGAGCAGAAGATCGCCCACCCGAAATCCGGCGCCAATACGGCTTGGGTGCCGAGCCCGACGGCGGCGGTGCTGCATGCGCTCCATTATCACGAGGTCGACGTCTTCGCGCGCCAGAAGGCGCTGAAGGCGCGGCCGATTCCCGGACTCGAGGCGTTGCTGACCATCCCGCTCGCGTCCGGCCGGAACTGGTCTGCCGGGGAAATCCGCGACGAGCTCGACAACAATGCCCAGGGCATTCTCGGCTATGTCGTGCGCTGGATCGACCAGGGCGTCGGCTGCTCGAAAGTGCCGGACATCCACGACGTCGGACTGATGGAGGATCGCGCCACCTTGCGCATCTCGTCCCAGCACATCGCCAACTGGCTGCTGCACGGAATCTGCTCGGCGGAGGAAGTCGATGCGGCGCTGCGTCGGATGGCCGCCAAGGTCGACGCCCAGAATGCGGGCGATCCTCATTATCGGCCGATGGCCGGCAACGAAGCGACCAGCCTGGCTTTCCAGACGGCGCGCGCGCTCGTCTTCGAGGGAGCCCGACAGCCGAACGGCTATACCGAGCCGCTGCTCCACAGCTTCCGCCGGCGTGTGAAGGAGCGGGCGGCTTAAGCCTTAGCGGGGGGCGGTGCGAATGAGCGAAGCTGCAACGGAAGCGGACCGCCCGGGCCTGCTCGAACGCCATTTCGAGCTCGGCGCGCGGGGCAGCGACCTGCGGACCGAGATCCTGGCCGGCGCCACCACCTTCCTCACCATGGCCTATATCGTGCTGGTCAACCCGGCGATCCTCGGCCAGGCCGGGATGCCGGTCGCGGCGGTCGCGGCGGCGACCTGCCTCGCCGCCGGCTTCGCCAGCATCCTGATGGGCGCGAGCGCCAACATGCCGCTCGCGCTCGCGCCGGGGATGGGCCTCAACGCCTATTTCGCCTTCACCGTGGTCGGGGCGATGGGCGTGCCCTGGCCGGTCGCGCTCGGTTGCGTCTTCATCTCGGGCGTCGCCTTCCTTCTGCTGACCTTCGCCGGCATCCGCCAGCTGATCATCGCGGCGATCCCGCAATATCTGTTCGCAGCGGTGGCCGGGGGGATCGGGCTGTTCATCGGCTTCATCGGCTTGAAGAATGCCGGCATCGTCGTCTCCAACGAGGCGACCTCGGTCGCGCTCGGCGATTTGCGCGCGCCGAGCGCGGCGCTCGCTTTGCTCGGGCTTGCGATCGTCGCGGCGCTGGCCGCCTGGAGGGTGCGCGGCGCGATCCTGATCGGCATCCTCGCCACCACGCTCGCCGGCTGGGCGTTCGGCCTGGTCGCCTTCACGCCGCAGCCCTACGATCTCACCGCCATAGCGCAGACCGCCTTTCAGCTCGATCTCGCCGGAGTCTTTTCCGGCCAATACGGCATCGGGCTGTTCGAGATCCTGTTCGTGTTCCTGTTCGTCGACCTGTTCGACAATATCGGCACCCTGGTCGGCGTCACCCGCCGCGCCGGCCTGATCGGCGAGGACGGCCGGATCCCGCGCCTCAACCGCATCCTCTTCACCGACTCGGTCGCGACCATGGCCGGAGCGCTCGCCGGCACGAGCACGGTGACCAGCTACGTCGAGAGCGCGGCGGGCGTGCAGGCGGGCGGCCGCACCGGCATCACCGCGATCGTCACCGGCCTGCTGTTCCTGCTCGCGATGTTCGCCGCCCCCTACGCCCAGCTGGTCCCCCTCGCCGCGGCCGCGCCGGCCCTGATCCTGGTCGGCGCCCTGATGATGGCGCCCCTGGTCGACATCGCCTGGGATGATGCCGAGGCGGCGATCCCCGCCTTCCTCACCGTCGCGATGATCCCCCTGACCTTCTCGATTGCGAACGGGCTTGCCTTTGGAATCACGGCCTATGCGCTTATCAAGCTGGTGCGAGGCCGGATCGCACGCACCGACTGGCTGCTGGTGGCGCTGGCGGCTTTGTTCGTCGCGCGCTTCGTTTGGCTGTCCACGGGTTGAATCTAAGAACCGGGCCTACGATCTCGGGAAGATCATGAGGGCACGCCTTGTTTCGCACGATAATTTGCTTCATCCATACTCTGTAATAAGCTACTTTCATTGAACACATCTCTGCGGCCTAGCCGATACGTCGGCGGCGTTGTAAGGGATCGAACCATGAGCTCAAGTTCTCAATACGATTCCACACTCGTTCCAACCATTGCATTTGAAGAAGTCGAGAGATTTCTTGAGTTTATTCATCTTTCGGGTCGTCATTGGGCAGATTATAGACGTCCCAGCCATTCGCCGTGGGTGTTCAGAGGCCATGCCGATGAGCATTGGCCGCTTTTGCCCTCCGCGCACCGGTCTCCTGTCCCCGCATCAATCAGACAGCTCAAAGACAGAATCGGAGAGCAGATACGCGAGCAGTTTTCAGAGGCGCTCTCAGAAAAGGACACGCTTCAAAGCAAGCTGGATAAGGCTCTCAATAAGGATATAATTGCTATATTCCGCGAATTTAACTTGAGTGATACGTATTGCCACCAGCTTGCGGAGCTAACGTTGGTAGACCAGTTTTGCGAGACAGCGCATGAGTTGGGATTTGCCGTCCCACAACTCAATTTACCAAGGTCCATAAAAGCGACAGCTATTGTGGAAAATGTTGATAGCTTCATCTTGTTTCCGCCATTCAGCCCCACGCCCTCGCAAGCAGTCGCACAGCATCACGGATTACCGACTAGGTTGCTGGACTGGACAAAGAGCCCAGTCCTCGCTGCATATTTTGCAGCAGAAGACTCAATATTGAACTTCGAGACGGGACGGGGGCCTTCGCACATGGCTGTCTGGGCCCTGAACGAAAACTCCATCGCTCCTCTCGCGCCACTTCTGCCAGGTCGTATGGAGTGCCCGATACTGCTTTATCGGCCGAGCCATACGCTAACGCCATACCTGCGAGCGCAACAGGGAGTCTTCACTTGTGATCGTGTAGCTTCGAATGCACGATCGATTGAAGGGACATGGCGCACGCTAGATCGCGCACTGTTCGAGTGGTTGCATGCGTTAAACGAGTTCTATCAGGGACCCTCAGCGTTCGGCACCATACTGGCGAGCGACCGCGACGACTATCCGACGGAAGCCCTATCGGGAAAAATTGCGAAAATAACACTACCATCGTCGCAGATTGAAAATCTTATATCGGTTTTACGTCGCGAAGGAATTTCTCGAGCCCAACTGATGCCCTCGATGGACAACGTAGCCCGTGCAACCGAAATCGAATGTCAACTTAAGTACATGGAACTGCGTATGAATTACGATCCAAACGGCGCAGACTCGGTGCTCGGCGTAGGAGGGGAGATCGTCGAGCGACGAGAAAAGCCTTGAGGCGCCGGCCGCCCGCGTCTTCGGTATCCATCTCTCAGCTACTTGGCGATGGTTTTGTCTCGCCGACCGTAGCCTAGCGGGGGACCCAGATTTCATCATCCAACGTCAGGTGCACCTCCTCGCAATTGTCGGGTGGGCCGGCGCGGTCGATGACGAGGTAGTCGCTTTCTTCCAGTACCAGGAGGAAGTGGTGCCAGGTGCCCTTGCGGTAGTGGACGCCCTGGTCGCCCTCGGCGCGGAACAGGTGGATTTGGGCGGGGTCGAAGGGGCCCGCGGGGGCGACGGCGACAAGGTAGGGGCGGCCGCTCAGCGGGACGAAGGTCTGGCTGCCGAGGGGGTGGCGTTCGAAAACGCGCAGCACCAGCTCGGCAAGCGGCTTGGCTCGGAACAGGCTGATCACCGGGACGCCGCCGCCCTCGGCGACATCGACCTCGGCGAGGGCGTCGTAGCGGACGGCGTGGCCCTGGTTGATGTCGAGCTTCACCGCCTCATCCGAGGCTTCAATCACGCTCCCGAAAGGCGCGAAGGCCTGGGCGGTGAGCGGCTCGGGGGTCATTTCGCGCATGCGCCGAGCTTGGCACAGAGCGGCGTTTCGTCCTAGCGTGCTGCGAGGCGATGCATACGGACGAAAGCACCCCTCGCAATCTCGTCGGATACGGCCGGACTCCGCCGCTCGCCCAATGGCCGGGCGGCGCCCGGATCGCCGTGCAGATCGTGCTCAATTACGAGGAAGGCGCCGAGGCCAACGTCCTCGACGGCGACCCGGCCTCGGAAGTCTTCCTGTCCGACATCGCCAATGCGGCCCCGGTCGAGGGCGCGCGGCACATGAGCATGGAGCAGATCTACGAATATGGATCGCGCGCGGGGGTGTGGCGGCTGCTGCGGTTGTTCGAGCGCTACGGCGTGCCGGTCACCGTGTTCGGAGTCGCGCTGGCCATGCAGCGCAACCCGGCGGTGGTCGAAGCCTTTCTGGAGGCGGGGCACGAGATCGCCTCGCACGGCTGGCGGTGGATCAACTATCAGTCGGTGCCGGAGGCCGACGAGCGCGCCGATCTCGAGCGCGCGATCGAGGTGCACCAACAGCTGACCGGCGAGCGGCCGCTCGGCTGGTATACCGGGCGGACCAGCCCGAACACGCGGCGGATCGTGGCGGAGGAGGGCGGCTTCCTCTACGATTCGGACGATTATTCCGACGATCTGCCCTTCTGGACGGAGGCGGCGGGCAAGGCCCACCTGATCGTGCCCTATTCGCTGGAGACGAACGACATGCGCTTCGCCTCGGCGAATATGCACACCGGCGACCAGTTCTTCGCTTATCTGCGCGACGCCTTCGACATCCTCTATGCGGAGGGCGAGGAGCGACCGAAGATGATGTCGGTCGGGCTCCACTGCCGGCTCGCGGGGCGGCCGGGCAAGCTCGCCGGGCTCGAGCGCTTCCTGAAGCATGCGCTGGGGCACCGGGACGTGTGGTTCTGCCGTCGCATCGAGATTGCGCGGCACTGGCGCGCCGTGCATCCGCATGTTTGAGGAGCTGCGCCGGCATCATGTCGATCTCGCGCAGCCGCGGCTGGGCTCGGAGGTGATCTATGCCACCGACGATTTCTTCGCCGACAAGGCGCGGCTGATCGATCCGGCCGAGCCCGTCTTCATCCCCGACAAATATGACGAGAACGGCAAGTGGATGGACGGCTGGGAGAGCCGTCGCAAACGGACTCCCGGCCACGATTGGTGCGTGGTCCGGCTCGGCGTTCCGGGACTGGTCGCCGGCTTCGAGATCGACACCCGTCACTTCACCGGCAATTACCCGCCCGGCGCCGAAATCGAGGTGTGCAGGAGCGGCGAACAGGTCCCGGACGAGGCCGCGCGCTGGACGAGGGTTACCGAGCGCCTTGCCCTCAAGGGGGACGACCGAATCTACGTCCCCGTCGAGCATGGCGAGCCCGTCACCCATGTCCGCCTGCACATCTTTCCCGACGGCGGCGTCGCACGGCTGCGGGTCTGGGGGCGGGTCGCGAAGGATTGGTCCCAGGACGATTCCGACGCGCGCATCGACCTTCTGGCGATGGAGAATGGCGGTCGCGGCATCATCGCCAACGACGAGCATTACGGCCGGATCGAGAATCTCACGGCGCCGGGGCGCGGCCTCAACATGGGCGACGGCTGGGAGACGCGGCGGCGGCGCGAGCCGGGGCACGACTGGGCGGTGCTGGAGCTCGGTGCGCCAGGCGTGATCGATGAGGTCGTCGTCGACACCGCCCATTTCAAAGGCAATTATCCCGACCGCTGCTTCCTCCAGGCGGCGCCCGACGCGGCCGGGTCGCCCGAGGAGATCGCTGCTGCTTCTGAGGCTTGGCCGTTGCTGCTCCCCGAGGTGAAGCTCGAGGCGGACAAGGTCCACGTCTTCCGGGACGGCCTCGCCGATCTCGGCCCTGTCCGCTTCGTGCGGCTGAACATCGTCCCGGATGGCGGCGTCAGCCGGCTGCGGCTGATCGGGCGGGTCGCGCGGTGACCGCCCTGTTCGAACATTCGCCGTGGGTCGAGGAGCGCGCCGATGTGCGCCCGTCGTCGGGCGACCGCCATGCGGACCTGATGGCCGTCGTCCGCGACGCGGCGCCCGAGGAGTGGGTCGCCTTGATCCGTGCCCATCCCGAGCTCGCCGGCAAAGCCGCGGTCGACGGCACCCTCACCGAAGCCAGCGCGGCCGAGCAGGCCAGCGCCGGGCTCGACCGTCTGACCCAGGCCGAGTTCGACCGCTTCCACGCCCTCAATGCCGCCTATCGCGAAAAATTCGGGTTCCCCTTCATCATCTGCGTGCGCCTGACCGACAAAGCGGGCATCCTCGCGGCGATGGAGAGCCGCCTCGCCAACGACCGCGACACCGAGATCGCCACCGCGCTGGAGCAGATCGGCGAGATCGTCCGGCTGCGTCTCGAGGACAGGGCATGAGTACGCTCTCCACCCATGTGCTCGACACCATGCACGGCCGGCCGGCGGCGGGCATGAGAGTGGCGCTCAGCGGACCGGACGGCGAGATCGCGCGCGGCACCACCAACGGCGACGGCCGCTGCCCCGATCTGCTGCAGGACGCGCTTGCGCCCGGCCGCTACGCGATCCGCTATGCCGTGGCGGACTATTTCCGCGGCCTCGGCGTCGATCTGCCCGATCCGCCCTTCCTCGACGAGGTGGTGGTGGACTTCGGCGTCGCGGCGGATGGCGGTCACTATCATGTGCCTCTCCTCGTCTCGCCTTTCGCTTACTCGACCTACCGGGGCAGCTGAGCCGTGGGGGTCGACGTCGGCGAATGGCTCAACCTGGCGATCCGATGGCTGCATCTGACCGCCGGCATCGCCTGGATCGGCTCGTCCTTCTATTTCGTCTGGCTCGACAACCACCTGAAGCCGCCTGCCGAGGGGGATGCCTCGGGCGAATTGTGGTCGGTCCATGGCGGCGGCTTCTATCACAACCAGAAATATCAGGTTGCGCCCGCCGCCATGCCCGAGCGGCTGCACTGGTTCAAATGGGAAGCCTATTTCACCTGGATCAGCGGCTTTTCACTGCTCGTCCTGATCTATTATGTCGGCGCGGAGAGCTTTCTGATCGATCCCGCCAAGGCCGATTTGAGCTCGTCCGCCGCGATCGCCATCGGGCTCGGTTCGCTGGTACTCGGGTGGCTCGTCTATGACGGCCTGTGCCGTTCGCCGGTGGGATCGAGCAACCTCGCGCTCGGCCTGTTCTGGTTCGGCTGCCTGCTGCTCGCGGCCGCCGCGCTCGATGCTCTGTTCAACGCCCGCGCCGCCTATCTGCACGTCGGCGCGATCGTCGGCACGGCGATGGTCGCGAACGTGTTCCTCATCATCATCCCCAACCAGCGCAAGGTCGTCGCCGATCTGATTGCAGGCCGCACGCCCGACCCCAGGCTCGGGGCGGCGGCCAAGCAGCGCTCGCTGCACAACAATTACATGACCCTGCCGGTGCTGTTCATCATGATCAGCCCCCATTACCCGATGACTTATGGCGCCGAGCGGCCGTGGCTGGTCCTGGCTTTGCTTGGGCTGACGGGCATCGCGGTCCGCCACATCTTCAATCTGCGCGGCCGCGGCCGGCCGACGGGTGTTACGATCGCGGTGGCGGGGGTCCTCGCGCTCGCCACCGTCACCTATGTCACGTTGGAGAGGCCCAGCGCCTCGGCAGCGCCTGGCGGAGACGTCAGCTTCGCCCAGGTCGAGCCGATCCTGACCGCCCGCTGCTCCGGCTGCCACACCGTCAATCGTCCGCCGCGCGCGATCGCCCTGGACAGCTTCGAGCGCATCCGGGCCGCCTCCGGGCGGATCAAGGCCGTGGCGGTCGACACGCATGTGATGCCGCTCGGCAACGCGACGGGCATGACGCCGGAAGAGCGGCAAAGGCTGGGCGCCTGGATCGCGGCGGGGAGCCCGAGATGATCCGGTTCCTGCTCGACGGCGAGGTGATCGAGGTCGACGAGCCCGATCCCACGGTCACCGTCCTCGACTACCTGCGCTACACGCTTCGCCGGACCGGCACCAAGGAAGGGTGCGCCGAGGGCGATTGCGGCGCCTGTACCGTTCTGGTCGGCGAACTGGAGGACGGGGCCGTCGCGTGGCGCGCGGTCAATGCCTGCATCCTGCTCCTGCCGATGATCGACGGCAAGGCGCTTCGCACCGTCGAGAGCCTCGGCGGGACGCATCCCGTCCAGCGCGAGATGGTCGAGCGCCACGGCTCGCAATGCGGCTTCTGCACGCCGGGCTTCGTGATGTCGCTCTACGGCCGGAGCATCGGCGCGGCAGGCACGCGCGGCGTGCCCGTCGGCGACGTCATCGCCGGCAATCTGTGCCGCTGCACCGGCTACGGCCCGATCCTCGCGGCGGGCGAAGCGGTGCCGGTCGCGGCCGAAAGGGACGATGCCACCGCCGCGGCGTTGCGCGCGATCGACCCCGCTTACGGTCATCCCACCACCGCCGACGAGCTGGCCGACCTGCTCGTCGCGAATCCCGAGACCCGCATCGTCGCGGGCGCAACCGACGTCGGCCTGTGGGTGACCAAGCAGCTTCGCAATCTCGGGCCGACCGTGTTCGTCGGCGACATCGCCGATCTGAGACGGATCGAGGAGAGTCCCGAGGCGCTGACGCTGGGGGCGGCGGTCCGCTATTCCGAGGCGCGCGAGGCGCTGGCCCGCCTCCATCCCGACCTCGGCGAGCTCGTCCGACGCATCGGCGGGGTCCAGGTCCGCAACGCCGGCACGATCGGCGGCAATATCGCCAACGGATCGCCGATCGGCGACATGCCGCCGGCCCTGATCGCGCTCGGCGCCGAGCTCACCCTCCGGCGCGGCCGGGAGCGCCGCACCCTCGCGCTCGAGGACTTCTTCCTCAGCTACGGCAAGCAGGACCGAGCGCCGGGCGAGTTCGTCGTGAGCGTCCGCATCCCGCGCCCGTCGAGCGACATGCTGGTCCGCATCGTCAAGCTCTCCAAGCGGTTCGACAGCGACATTTCCGGCGTCTGCGGCGCCTTCGCCCTCCGCATCGACCAGGGAACGGTAACCGAGGCGCGGGTCGCCTTCGGAGGCATGGCGGGAATACCCGCGCGGGCGCCCGGCTGCGAGGCGGCACTCGCGGGCAAGGCCTGGACCGAGGCGAATGTGGAGGCGGCGGCGGAGGCGCTCGAGAAGGATTACGCACCGCTCGACGACCTGCGCGGCTCCGCCGCCTATCGCCGCAAGGTCGCGGCCAATCTTCTGCGCCGGATATGGGCGGAGCAGCACGAGCCCGTGAGCGTGCTCCATGGCTGACGGCACCGTCCACCGGCCGCTGCCGCACGACAGCGCCGACCTGCACGTCGCCGGCGCTGCAACCTATGTCGACGACCTGCCCGAGCCGCCGGGCGTGCTGCACCTCGCCTTCGGCCATGCCGCCGAGGGCCACGCCGCCTTGCTGTCGCTCGATCTGGAAGCCGTGCGGGCGGCGCCCGGCGTCGTCGCCGTCCTTACCGCCGCCGACATTCCGGGCGAGAACAATGTCGGGCCCGTCGTCCACGACGAGCCGCTGCTCGCGGACGGCGAGATCCTCTACCCCGGCCAGCCGCTGTTCCTCGTCGCGGCGACGAGCACGCGCGCTGCGCGCCGCGCCGCCCGGCTCGGCAAGGCGGAGGTCGAGCTGCGCCCGGCCCTGG
Organism: Allosphingosinicella sp.; assembly: GCA_036388255.1. Taxonomy (GTDB): domain Bacteria; phylum Pseudomonadota; class Alphaproteobacteria; order Sphingomonadales; family Sphingomonadaceae; genus Allosphingosinicella. The sequence goes on from DASVSD010000032.1 coordinate 177,513, forward strand.
TCACGATCGCGGACGCGAGCGCCGCCGGCTGCGAGATCGAAGAGACGCAGATCATGGCCCGCGGCGACGCGGACGCCGCTCTCGCCGCTGCCGCGCACCGCCTGACCGGCACGCTCGAAATGGGCGGGCAGGAGCATTTCTACCTCGAAGGGCAGGCCGCCCTCGCCATTCCCGGCGAGCAGGGACAGCTTCATATCCTGAGCTCCACCCAGCATCCGAGCGAGATCCAGCATCTGACCGCGAAGCTGCTCGGACGCAGCCATGCCGAAATCGTCGTCGAGGTCCGCCGCATGGGCGGCGCGTTCGGCGGCAAGGAGACCCAGGCGGCCGCCTTCGCGCTCGCCTGCGCTTTGGTCGCGGCGAAGACCGGCCGGCCCGCCAAGTTCCGGGCCGACCGCGACGACGACATGGCCGCAACCGGCAAGAGGCACGATTTCGCCGTCGACTACGACGTCGGCTTCGATGGCGAGGGCCGCATCGAGGGCATCCGCATCGCGCTCGCATCGCGCTGCGGCGCGACCGCCGATCTCTCGCCGGCGATCAACGACCGCGCCATGTTCCACGCCGACAATTGCTATTATCTGCCCGCGGTCGAGATCGTCTCGCAGCGCCTGAGGACCCACACCGTCTCCAACACCGCCTTCCGCGGCTTCGGCGGACCGCAGGGAATGATGGCGATCGAGCGGGTGATGGACGCCATCGCCGCACATCTCGATCGCGATCCGCTCGATGTGCGCCAAGCGAATCTGTACGGCCCCGGCCGCGATGTGACGCCCTATCACATGCAGCTCACCGACAATGTCGCGCCGGAGCTGATCGCCGAGCTCGCCGAACGGACCGGCTATGCGGCGCGCCGGGCCGAAACGGAGGCGTTCAACGCCGCCCACAACGTGCTCAAGAAGGGCCTCGCGCTGACGCCGGTCAAGTTCGGGATCAGCTTCACCACCAGCCACCTCAACCAGGCCGGGGCGCTGGTCCTGGTCTATGCCGACGGCTCGGTGCACCTCAATCATGGCGGCACGGAGATGGGGCAGGGGCTCCACATCAAGATCGCGCAGGTCGTCGCCGATGTCTTCGGGCTGCCCGTCGAGGCGGTGAAGGTCTCGGCGACACGGACCGACAAGGTGCCCAACACCTCGGCCACGGCGGCCTCGTCGGGCGCCGACCTCAACGGAATGGCCGCGAAGAATGCCGCGGAAACGATCAAGAAGCGCCTCGACGCCTTTGCGGCGTCCGATCCGGAGTCGGCGGGCTGGAGCTTCCCCGAGCTCTGCCGGCGCGCGCATTTGAATCGCATATCCCTCGCCGCGACCGGCTATTATGCGACGCCCGACATCGGCTATGATCGCAAGAGCCATCGCGGCCGCCCTTTCCTCTATTTCGCCTATGGGACCGCCCTGAGCGAGGTGGTGATCGACACGCTCACCGGCGAGCACAAGGTGCTCGCGGTCGACATCCTCCACGACGTCGGCCGCTCGCTGAACCCGGCGATCGACATGGGCCAGATCGAGGGCGGCTTCATCCAGGGCATGGGCTGGCTGACCACGGAAGAGCTGGTCTACGACGACCGCGGCCGTCTGCTCACCCACGCGCCCTCCACCTACAAGATCCCGACCGCCAACGACCGCCCGGCGCGGATGGACATCGCGATCTGGGAGCGCGGCCGCAATGCCGAGCCCACCATTCATCGCTCCAAGGCCGTCGGCGAGCCGCCGCTGATGCTCGCTATTTCGGTCTTCTCGGCATTGACCCAGGCCGTCGCCGCCGCGGCGCCGGGCAACGGGCTGCCGAAGCTCGACGCGCCCGCCACGCCCGAGCGCATCCTCGCCGCGATCGACGACTTGAGGGCGCGCAATGGCTGACTGGCTGGAGGCGCTGCAGGCCGCGCGGGGCTCGCAGCCGGTCGCGCTGGTCACGATCCTGTCGACCGAGGGATCGGCGCCGCGCCGCGCCGGGACGCGGATGACGGTCACGGCGCTGGAGTCGGCCGGGACGATCGGCGGCGGGGCGCTCGAGTTTCGGGCCACCGAGCAGGCGCGCGCGATCCTGGCCCGGCCCCCCGGCAGCTGGCGCGTCCAGGACTGGCCGCTGGGGCCGCTGCTCGGCCAATGCTGCGGCGGGCAGGTGCGCCTGATGATCGAGCATGTCGACCCCGCGATGTGGGACTGGACCCGCGAGCTCGTCGAGCGCCGGCCGGTCGCCACCTATTTCTACGACGGCGAAAGCCCGCCCGAGCGCTTCCCCGCCGCCACCGTCGAGGCGGGGGTGAAGCCGCCGCTGCCGCCGCGCGCGGAAAAGCCGCGTGGGGGCACCCTCTTCATCGAGCCCGACGACCGGCGGCGCCACCGGCCCCTCTTGATGTTCGGCGCCGGTCATGTCGGCGTCGCCATCGCCGACCGGCTGCCGCGCCTGCCGTTTCGCGTGGCCTGGTTCGACTCGCGGCCGAACCGAAATTTCCCGGGCGTGTCGATGCAGGACGAGGATGCGCAGGTCGTTCTGGCGGGCGAGGCCGAGCCTGGCGCGGCGGTGCTGATCTTCACCCACGATCACGCCCTCGACTATCGGCTGACCGCCGCGGCTTTGCGCTCGCAGGCCGATTTCGTCGGACTGATCGGCTCCGCGACCAAGCGCGCCCGCTTCCTCTCGCGGCTGAGGGCAGAGGGGATCGACGCGGCGCGCCTCACCTGCCCGATCGGAATCCCGGGCATCGCCGACAAGCAGCCGGACGTCATCGCCATCGCCGTCATCGCGCAGCTGCTGACGCTGGGGGAGGTGCCGGAATGACGGTGCAGGCCTACCGCGGGGAAATCCTGACCGTCCCCGACGATCCCGCGCAGGGCGGCGAAATCCGCCATTTCGCCGACGGTCTGCTGCTGGTCGAGGACGGCGTCGTCGTCTCGTGCGGCCCCTATCGGGAGCCGGAAGGAATAGACGTAGAGCGCCTGGACGGCCTGATCGTCCCCGGCTTCATCGACGCCCATGTCCATTATCCGCAGATCGAGCGCATTGCGTCGCACGGCGAGCAGCTGATGCAATGGCTCGAGCGGCACATCTTCCCGGCCGAAAAGGCTTTCGCCGAGCGGGCTCACGCCGATCAGGTCGCCGCCTTCTTCCTCGACGAGCTGCTCCGCCACGGCACGACCAGCGCGCTGGTCTTCGCCACCGTCCATGCGGGCTCGGTCGACGCTCTGTTCGAAGCGGCGCTGGAGCGGGACATGCGGATCGTCTCGGGCAAGGTGCTGATGGACCTCGGGCCGGAGGGTCTGCGCGACACCGTCGCATCCGGCCGCGCCGACAGCGAGGCCCTGATCGCCCGGTGGCGGGGCCGCGGCCGTCTCGGCTATGCCGTCACGCCGCGCTTCGTCCCCACCTCGAGCGACGAGCAGCTCGCCGACGCCGGCGCATTGGTCGCGGCCCATGCGGACGTGCTGATGCACACCCACCTCTCCGAAAACCAGGGCGAAATCGCGTTCGTCGCAGAGCGCTTCCCGGCGGCCGCGGACTATCTCGACGTCTACGACCGGTTCGGCCTGGTTGGGCCGCGCTCGGTCTTCGCCCATTGCGTCCACATGAGCGACCGGGCGCTGTCGCGGATGGCCGAAGCGGGCGCCGGAATCGCCTTCTGCCCGACCAGCAACATGTTCCTCGGCTCCGGCCTGTTCGATCTCGCGCAGGCCGACCGGCACGGCGTCCGGATCGGCATCGGCACCGATATCGGCGCCGGCACCACCCTTTCCGTGCTTCACACCCTCGGCGAAGCCTACCGGACCTGCCAGCTCAGGGGCGCCAGCCTCGACCCGTTCCGCGCGCTGCACCTCGCCACGGCCGGCGGCGCGCGGGTGATGGGCATCGCCGACCGCGTCGGCGCCCTCCTGCCCGGCCAGGAAGCCGATTTCATCGTCCTCGACGAGCGCGCCACGCCCTTGCTCGCCCGCCGCTGCGCAGGAGCGACGCTCCACGACCGCCTGTTCGCCTTGCAGGTCCTCGGCGACGATCGCGCCGTCGCGGGCACCTATTTGCGGGGCCGCCGAGTCTAGAGCGCGCCGATGATCAACGTGTCGGTGAGATCGCCCGCGGCGGCGGCTGGCGCTTTCGGCAGGCGGCGGATCAGGGCGTTGGCCGCGGCCAAGGGAGTCTGCAGGCTGGAATCCTGACGCTCGTCCGGAGTGACCTCGAGGCGTCCGGCGCCGTCTACGCGGAGCCGGGCTCGCCAATAGACTTCGCGGTCGGCGCCTTCGGGCAGGGGGCGGGTCAGTGCTGCCGGGACGAGCGTGTCGGGATCGGCGCGCCCCAGCGAGGCCAGGATCACCGGCTTCAGCAGCAGATGAGCACACACAAAGGCGGAGGCCGGATTGCCCGGCAGCCCGAGCACCAGCCGGCCGTCGGCGAAGCGGGCGTGCCAGCAGGGCTTGCCTGGCTGCACCGCGATCCTCTCGAAGATCATCTGCGCGCCGAAGCCCTGCAGGACCGGCTTGAGCACGTCGCGCTCGCCGACCGAGGCCCCGCCCAGAGGGAGGACGATGTCGGCGTCCAGGCCCGTTCCTTTGATCTGCTCGGCGCATCGGGCGAGGTCGTCGGAGAGGATGTCGTGCCGGATCGCGGCGCCGCCCCAGGCCGCGACCAGTTCGGCCAGCGCATAAGCGGCCGAATTGACGTTGAGGCCGGGCGCGAGCGGAGAGCCCGGCTCGCGCAGCTCGTCGCCAGAGGCGATGATGGCGACGCGCGGGCGGCGGCGGACCGGGAGCGCGGGCAAATTGGCGGCGGCGGCTAGGCCCAGCCGAGCAGGGGTCAGCAGGTCGCCGGCATGAGCGAGGACCTGCCCGGCGCAGAAATCGCAGCCCGCCGGTCGCACATAGGCTGCCGTGCCCGGTGTCTCGACGATGCGGATCGTGTCGCCGTCGCGCTCCACCATCTCCTGGATTACGATCCGGTCCGCACCCCGTGGCACGACCCCGCCGGTCGCGATCCGCACCGCCGTGGAAGGCCCGACGACGCCCGCGAAGGGCGCGCCCGCGGGCGCTTCGCCGATCACGCTGAGGGTCGCCCCGAGGGCGGCGTCTTGCGCGCGCACGGCATAGCCGTCCATCGCCGAAACCGCTTCCGCCGGTTGATCGCGGCTCGCCACGATCTCGGCGGCCAGCGTGCGGCCCCCGCACTCCGCGAGCGGCAGATTCTCGGCCTCGAGCGGCGTCAGGTCGGCGAGCAGCAAAGCGCGCGCCTCGTCGAGCGAAAGCAAGGTCATCCCCGGCGCCAGTCGCCCGACGCGCCGCCGCTCTTCTCGACAAGCTCGATGCGCTCGATCGTCATGTCGCGCGCGCTGGATTTGAGCATGTCGTAGATGGTGAGGCAGGCGACCGAGACGGCGGTCAGCGCTTCCATCTCGACGCCCGTGCGGCCGGTCGTGCGGACCTCGGCGGCGACCGCGAGGCCGGGCAGCGACTCGTCCGGCTCGACCCTCACCGCCACGGCGGTCAGCGGCAGCGGGTGGCAGAGCGGGATGAGGTCGCCGGTGCGCTTCGCCGCCATCGTGCCGGCCAGCTCGGCGATGCTGGCGACGTCGCCCTTCGCGGCGCGGCCGGACAGGACGAGCGCCAGCGTCGCATCGTCCATCCGCACCAGCCCGCGCGCGGCGGCGAAGCGGTCGGTCTCGGTCTTCCCGGAGACGTCGACCATGTGCGGGCGACCGCTTTCGTCGAAATGGGTAAGCTTCGGCGCCATCAGCGCTCGCCCAGTCGCGCCATGATCTCGACCAGGTTGCAGGGCCGGGTGCGCGCGTCGAGCTGGGGGACGATCACCTTCTCCCATCCGTCGCGCACCGCGCCGCCGGAGCCGGGCAGGCAGAAGATGAAGGTCCCTTTCGCGACGCCGGCGCAGGCGCGGGACTGGATCGTCGACAGGCCCACCGACTGGAAGCTCACATTGTGGAACATGATCGCGAACCCCTCGATGACCTTGTCGAACAAGGGCGCGACCGCCTCGGGCGTGACGTCCCGCCCGGTGAGGCCGGTCCCGCCGGTCGAGATCACGACGTCGACATCCGCATCGGCGATCCAGGCCTCGACGGCGGCGCGGATGCTTGCCTCGTCGTCCGGAACGATCGCGCGGGCGGCAAGCAAATGGCCCGCGGCCTCGATCGCGTCGGCGAGGTATCCGCCGGAGCCGTCGGTCTCCAGCGTGCGGCTATCGGACACGGTCAGGACCGCGATGCGCACGGGCACGAAGCTCGCAGCCATATAAGCTACGCCCCCCAACGCCGGCGGGCGGCATGGTCGCTGTCGCGCGCCTCCAGCCAGAAGGCGCCGTCGCTGCGCCGTTCGCGCTTCCAGAAGGGCGCTTCGGTCTTCAGCCGGTCCATCACATAATCGACCGCGTCGAAGGCGGCGCGGCGGTGCGGCGCGGCGGCCGCGACGAACACGATCGCCTCCCCCGGGAGCAGCAGCCCGTGGCGGTGGACGATCGCGACGTCGATCAGCCCGAATCGCGCGCGGGCGTCGGCGCCGATCGCGACGACCGCCCTTTCGGTGAGGCGGGGATGGTGGTCGAGCTCGAGGTTCGCCACGGCGGCCCCGTCATTCTCGGCGCGGACCATGCCGGTGAACGAGGCGATCGCGCCGGCCCCCGCCGCCTGCGCCGAGAAGTCGGCGAGCAAGGCGGCGGCGTCGAGCGGACGAGCCTGGACCGCGATCATCCGCCGCTCATCGGCGGCAGGAAGGCGACTTCGTCGTTGTCGCCGAGCGGCCGGTCCCCGGGAACGATCTCGTCGTTGACGACGATGCGGATCGACGGGTCGAGCAGATCGGGGCAGCGGCCGCCGAGCCAGGCCCGGAGCGCGCCGGTATCGCGCACGTCCGCCGGAACCGGACCGGCCGGTGCCACCTCCCTCAGGCGCCCGAAGAAGAGGATGCGCATCTCTATCCCCCGGTCGCCGACATATGGCGCAGCACGGCCGGAGGTCCGCCGGACGTTATGGCGAAGTCATGCCCTCTGGGCTTGCGCCCGATCGCCTCGTCGATCGCGGCCTCGAGCAGGGCGTCGCCTGACGACGCACGGAGCGGAGCCCGGAGGTCCGCCCGGGCCGCCTGCCCGAGGCAGAGGTACATTTCGCCTGTGCAGGTCACCCTGACCCGGTTGCAGCCGCCGCAGAAATTGTCGCTGAGCGGCGTGATGAAGCCGATCGTCCCGCCTTCGTCGGTGCGCACATAGCGCGCCGGGCCGCCGGTCCGCCGGGCCAGGTCGGTCAGCCTCCAGCGGCGTTCGAAGCGTCGGCGGACCTCGGTCATGGCGACGTGCTGGTCGATGCGATCGGCGTCGACCGACCCCATCGGCATCACCTCGATCACGGTCAGCGCGGCGCCGCGGGCATGCGCCCATTCGGCAAGGCCGACGAGGTCGTCGAGATTGTCATCGCGGAGCGCGACGGCGTTGACCTTCACCTCCAGGCCCAAAGCGAGGGCGGCGTCGATCCCGTCGACGACCCGATCGAGCCGTCCCCCGCGCGTGATCCGGGCGTAGGTGGCTGGATCGAGGCTATCGAGCGAGACGTTCACCCGCCGGACCCCGCAGCGGGCGAGGTCCGCCGCATGCTCGGCCAGCCGGGTGCCGTTGGTGGTCAGGGCCAGCTCGTCGAGGTCGCGGGAGCGAAGGAAGCGCGACAGGCTCTCCACCAGATCGAGAATGTTCTTGCGCACGAGCGGCTCGCCGCCGGTCAGCCGCAGCTTGCGCACGCCCTTGCGGACGAACGCCGCCGCCAGCCGGTCGAGCTCGTCGAGGGAAAGCATGTCGGCGCGCGGCAGGAAGGCCATCCGCTCCGGCATGCAATAGGTGCAGCGCAGGTCGCAGCGGTCGGTCACCGACAGGCGCAAATAGCTGATCTTCCGTCCGAACGGGTCGATCATCCGCTGGCTTCCATCATCCGGCCATAGAAGCGGATCGCCAGCCTCACCGCCACATATAAAATGAGCAAAGCGGTGAGGATGCGGATATATTTCGAATCGAGCCGACCGCTCCCTAGCCCGGATCCGATCAAGCCGCCGGCCAGTACCGCCGGAAAGAGCGGCCAGTAGGTGGCAAGCGCCTCCGCCGCCGCGCCGCCGCTTCCTTTGGCGAGCTGTCCCGCCAGGCCCGCCAGCGAGTTGGCGAGGATGAACACGGCGCAGGTCCCGGCGATCGCCTTGGGCGGCCCCCAGCGCAGCATGTAGAGCAAGGGTGCGAGGAAGATCCCGCCGCCGATCCCGACGATCCCGGCGAGGAAACCGAGGGCGCCGCCCGCGGCCGGCTCGAGCCGGCGGGAGCGGACCCGGACCGGCGCCTGTTTCTCCCAGGCCGGCTGCCAGAGCATCAGCAACCCGGCGGCGAGCAGGGATCCTGCCAGCAGGCCGACGAAGAGCGTCTCCGCGACGACCAGCCGCCCGCCGAGCCATGCACAGGGGATGGAGAGGACGAACAGCGGCCAGATTCTTGGCCAGTCGACATGACCGGAACGGGCGAAGCGCCAGCTCCCGGCGCTCACCACGACGACGTTGCAAGCAAGCGCGACGACGGGCACCGCGCGATAATCGGCCCCGGCCAGCACGAGGAGCGCATTGTAGGTCGATCCGCCGCCGAAGCCGGCTGCGGCGTAGAGCAAGGCGGTCAGCAGGAAGAGCGCGGCAAGACCCGGCATGAGCCGGCAATCTATCGGGCTTTGCCCCCCCTGGATATGCCGAAGGGTCCAACCGATGAGAGGTGGAGCTTCGCGAACAGCTCATGGAAAACGCTGGCGCACCCGACAGGATTCGAACCTGTGACCTCTGCCTTCGGAGGGCAGCGCTCTATCCAGCTGAGCTACGGGTGCCTGGCCGCGTCCAGATGGGCGCTTAGCAAAGCGGCGGCAAGGGAGCCAGAGCCTATCGCGGCGCGATCTCGACCGGCTGGAAGGGACCGAGGCCGCAGGTCGGGCCGGGCGGGCCGCTGCTGCGCCGGACGGTGATGGTGTCGACGGAGCAGAGGCGATCGAGGGAGGTGCGGTAGGAAAAGCCGTCGTCGAATGCCAGGCCCGGACAGGCATGAGGCAGGCGGTTCCTGAGGACGCGGCCGCCGGTCATGTGAAAGTCGATCGTCCGGTCGTCGAGGATGACGGTCTCGCGGATGTTGCGGCGTACCACGCAATCCTCCGCCTCGCCCGCCGGCCGGGCATTCTCCAGCGCCCAGCTGGTCGCCCGCTGGCGGGGCGTCAGGCCGTCTTGTCCGGTGCAGGAGACGAGCAGGGCGCAGGCAGCGAGGGCGATGGTCCGGATCATGTCCTCTTCCTCCCCGGCTTCAACGCGCGAGCCGCCGCTTGGCTGCCGGGCGGCGGGGTCTTCGGCCGGTAGCGGCAGAGGTCGGCAACGACGCAGCGCCAGCATTCGGGAAGACGCGCCTTGCAGACGTAGCGGCCGTGGAGGATCAGCAAATGGTGCGCGTCGCGGCGGTAGGGCGGAGGGGTCATGCGGTCGAGCGCGCGTTCCACTTCGTCGACATTCCTGCCGGGTGCCAGGCCGGTGCGGTTCGAGACGCGGAAGACGTGCGTGTCGACCGCGAACGTCTCCGCGCCGAACGCGCAGTTCATCACCACGTTCGCGGTCTTGCGGCCGACGCCCGGGAGCGCCTGGAGCGCGTCGCGATCGGCGGGGACGCGGCCGCCGTGCCGCTCGATCAGAGCGTGGCTCAGCGCGATCACGTTCTTCGCTTTGGTGTTGAACAGCCCGATCGTCCTGATCGCCTCCCTGAGCCGATCCTCGCCCAGCGCGACCATCTGCTCCGGCGTGGTGATCCGCGTGAAGAGATCGCGGGTAGCGAGGTTGACGCTCGCATCGGTCGCCTGGGCCGAAAGCACGACCGCGACCAGCAACGTGTAATCGTTGACGTAGTCGAGCTCCGTTTCGGGGTTCGGCGTCCGCGCGGCGAGGCGGCGGTAGAATTCGGCGGCCTCGGCGGGCTTCATAGGCCCAGGACATCCTCCATCCCGTACCGCCCGGCCGGCCTCGACGCGAGCCACAAAGCCGCCTGCACGGCACCGCGCGCGAAGATGGCCCGGCTTTCGGCGCGGTGACCGAGCTCGATGCGCTCGCCCTCGGCGGCGAGGATCACCTGGTGATCGCCGGCGACGGAGCCTCCGCGCAGAGAGGCGAATCCGATATGACCGGCGGTGCGGGCGCCCGTGATTCCGTCGCGGCCGCGATCGCTCACAGCGTCGAGATCGACGCCGCGCCCCTCCGCCGCCGCCCGGCCGAGGAGCAGCGCCGTGCCCGAGGGCGCGTCCACCTTCGCGCGATGGTGCATCTCCACGATCTCGACGTCCCAGTCCGGCCCGAGGCGCGCCGCGGCCTCGCGCACCAGATGGGCGAGCAGGTTGACGCCGAGCGACATGTTGGCGCTCTGCAGCACCGGGATGCGCGCGGCGGCCTCCTCGATCAGGCGCTGGTGCACGGCATCGAGGCCGGTGGTGCCGACGACCAGGCCCACCCCGGCCGCACCGGCCGCGGCGAGGTTCCCCTCCAGCGCCGCGGGCACCGAAAAATCGACCAGCACGTCGCTGCGGCGCGCAAGGGCGACGATGTCGCCTCCTTCGTCGGCGCCGCCTGCGAGCTCCGCTTCAGCGGTTTCGGCGAGGGTCGCGGCGATCGCCTGGCCCATCCGGCCGGCTGCGCCGATGATGCCGATCCTGGTCATGAACGCGCCTCCCGAACCACCTTTCGCGTCATGGGCGAGCGGGCCGGGCCGCGCAAGCCGGGCGGAACACGCGTCAGGGCGCCGCGTTACGCCGCCAGAACAATGAGGAGTGCGGTTCATGGTCGAGCGTGAGAGAGAGACGATCGTTACCACCGACGGGGGCGAGCCGCGCGGCGGCGGCGGCACCCTGCTCGCCGTGGTGCTGCTGATCGCATTGCTGATCGTCCTGTTCCTCCTCTTCGGGCGCAACCTGCTCAGCGGCGACGCGGACAAGGCGGCTCCGGACGTCACCGTCGAGGTGCCGTCCAAGGAATAAAGCTCAGCCGGATCGGCGGTTCAGCCAGCGCTGGCGGCCCCATTCGCGGATCAGCGCATCCGCTTCGGCGCGGCCGGGGCTGCCCGGCGGCAGCGCGCGATAATTGCGCCAGCCTTCGCCGCGGCTGGTCCACAGGGCCTCGCGGTCGAAGCTGAAGATCGTCCAGCGGCCGGCGCCGTCGACGAGGCCGATCGAGCTCGGCCGTTCGAGGCTGCCGATATACTGGAAGACGCGGCCCGGCGTTGCGGCGGGATCGGGCGGCACCTCGGCTCCGGCCGCGCGCAGGATGATCCCGCGCATGTCGGCGAGGCCGACCGGCCCCGTCACCGCGACCCGCCTGTTGAGGACGAACGGAACGTGGGTCTGCTGGCGATTGATCATATGCCCGTGGCCGAGGAAGCCGTCGTCGAACAGGGATTCGCCGTGGTCGCCGGTGACGACGAGAATTGTGCGATCCCAGACGCCGAGCCGCCGCAGGCTCTCGACAATTCGGCCTAGCAGCCGGTCGTTATAGGCGACGGCGTTCCAATAGGTCCGCTCGAGCCAGGCCTTGTTCGAGGCGCGGATCTCGCTGCGGGGGATCGCGGCGCCGGGAAGGATCCGCTCCATCCCGTCGAACGAATAAGGGAAATGGGCGGACTGGAGGTTGAAGTAGACGAAGTTGGGCCGCGCCCAGGCGCTCGCTCCGCCGAGGCGGCGGTCGAACTCGCGCAGCAGCAGCCGCCCGTCCAGGCTCAGCGAGCTTACCGAGCCGAGGCTGTAGGCGCGCTCGTCGCGGAGCACCGAGGCGTCGACATAGACCTCCGCCCGGTGCATGCCGACCGTATCGGCTATGCCGCCGAAATCCTCCGCCTGGCCGGAGAAGACGCTGGTCCGGTAGCCGTTGGATCGAAACTCCTCGAACAGGGATCCGCGCGGCCCTGTCGGCGCAAGCCGGCCGGTGAACAGTGTCTGCATCGAATCGCGGGTGAAGCCGACATGGCTGTAGGCCGCGGGGACCGAGGTCCCCTGCGCGGCGAGCGCTTCGAGGTTCGGCGCGACGGGGATGCCGGAGATGCGGCGCCCGAGCGCATCGCCCCGTGTCGATTCGAGCACGACGAGGACGACGTGCGGCCGCTCCCCGGCGATCCGCACCGGCGGCGCCGCCGCCGCCGCGGTCTCACCGAGCACGAGGTCTCCCGCATAGCCGTCCTCGTCGACGCCGTTGTTCGGCACGTCGAGCGCGAAAGGATGACGCGTGCCGTCGAATGCGTGGGTGTCGGTCGGCGAGGAGTAGAAGCCGTAGCCGTCGCGATCGAAATCGGTCGCCTCGTTCAGCAGCCAAGACACCAGATAGACGCTGTTGAAGCGGCTGAGGCCCGAGCGCACGTCCTCCATCCGATTGGCCGCGAGGAGGAGGAGCGGCACCGCGATGAGGGCCGCCAGCAGCTGCCGGCGGCCGAGGCGGGTCCGGTCGGGCACCGGCGCCAGGTCGCGCCATCGCCGGGCGACGAACAGCCGGAGCAGGACGTAGGCGGCGATCCCCCCGCCGATCGCCATCAGCACCAGGCCGGCTTCGCTGGCGCTGTAGAGCAGGGCCTGGACCAGGCTGCCGCCGCCGAGATTGCGCACGACCTGGAAGCTGAGCGCGTCGCTGAAATAGCTCAGCGCCTGATATTTCGCGACGAGCAAGGCGCCCGCGCCGACCGTCGCCGCGTAGGCGAAATCGACGTGAAACAGGACGCCGCCGGCGCGGCGGCCGTAGAGGCGGCGGAAGATCCGGTAAAGGCCGTAGAAGAGGAGCGCGTGGCACGAAAGAAGAGCCGCGAAGAAGGTGGCCGTCTCAGCCGGAGTGTCGATCGTGCGGGATTGGCCGAAGCCGCCGCCGAACATCGCGAACTTGCGCTCCGCCAGCGCGAGCTCGAAGGCGAGGGTGAGAAAGACGACCGCCGGCAGCGACAGCAAGGCGACCGCTTCGGCGGCGCGGCGCCGGCGGGGCTGCTTCTCCGGAATTGCGGCGAGCTCGACCTGCAATGCGGCCTCCTTTCGGGCGCGGTCTAGCGGAGAGACATTAAGGCGTGGTTTGCCGCCGTGTCGCGACGGCGGATTGTTGCGGGTCGGTAATGGCACTATAGGCGACCCGTCGGTTTCGCCGGTCGGCTCGCGCAGGGGCGCGGGCGCGGCATGCCGAGGGGAGGGCACGAGATGAAGATCACGATTTCGACGGGAATGCTGTTTGTCGCCGCGGCGGCGCTGGCCGGCTGCGGCGGCAACGAATCCGGGAATGGGGCGGCAGGCAACGCAGGCGCGCCGGCGAGCAACGCCGCCGCTCCGGCGACCGGAAACGAGGGTGGGGCCCCACCCGCCGCGGAAGGCGCCGGCGAGGGCGAGTCCGCTGTCCCGGCCGGAGCGCAGCAGGATTTCACCATCGTCAACAATACCGGCCAGACGGTGATGACGCTGAACGTCTCGCCGTCGGACCAGAACAGCTGGGGACCCGACATTCTCGGCCAGGGGGTGCTGCCCAACGGCCAGCAGGGCCAGGTCCAGTTCGCCCGCGGGCAGGAGCAGTGCAACTGGGACATCCGCGCGACCTTCGAGGGCGGTCAGACCGGCGACTGGCGCAACGTCAATCTGTGCGAGACGACGACGATCACCCTCACCGCAGGGGAGTAAGGATCGAGCGGGGCTGAGCCTCGCCGCGATCGCTGGAATAAGAGGGGCCGCGGGCGTGCGCGGCCCCTTCTGGCTTGCGGTCATTGCCGACGTTGGTGGCAATGGCTTACTGCCCCGGGCGTGCGAAGAGGTTGTGCAGTCATCCTTGTGGCGACGCTCGCCGGCTGCAGCGCGAAGCCGCCGCAGGACTGCGAGGTAGCGCACCGTCAGACGCTCCAATGCATCGAGCGCTACCGTGGCCAGAGCGGCGCGCGTTTCCTTCTCGGCTGCTACCCTTTCTCCGAGCCTGAGCGCATTTCAGGGGCGTGGATCGCCGGTTTCGAGACGAACGAATTTTACGAGGGCGCACGTGCGTCGCCCGCGCTCATGAACATGCGGGTCGGCGATACCCAGCTTGAAGTTGAAGGTCTTCCAACTGGCGGCCCACAGCCTCTCCTCTACCAGATGGAGTTCTTTGGAAGGCGATCCCGCTGCGATATGGGGTTTCCTCGTCACATCATCGTCGTTCAACACATTGTCTCACGACGGGAAGTCGGACCATGACGCTTTTGCTTCAGCCGGGTCAGCCCGCTTCAGGCAATGCGCTCATTCCAGCGCGGAGCTGAGCCTGTCGGATGCGCGACATTCGCAACATCGTGATGCTCACCGGCGCCGGGATCAGTGCCGAAAGCGGTCTCGCGACCTTTCGCGGGGCGGACGGGCTCTGGGAGGGGCATCGGGTCGAGGACGTGGCGACGCCCGAGGCGTTTCGCCGCGACCCCGCCCTGGTCCAGGCCTTTTACGACGCGCGGCGGGCGCGGCTTAAGGAGGTCGAGCCCAATGCCGCGCATCGTGCGCTGGCGTGGCTCGACGCCCAGTGGCCTGGGGAATTGCTGATCGTCACCCAGAATGTCGACGATCTTCACGAGCGCGCCGGCACCCGGAGGCTGCTCCACATGCACGGCGAGCTGAAATCCGCCTGGTGCCTTGTCTGTGATGCGCGGATGCCCTGGGAGGATGGCCTGGGCGACGACCCGGCGTGTGCTCAGTGCGGCGTCGCCGGGCGGCTGCGGCCGGACATCGTCTGGTTCGGCGAGATGCCCTACGAGATGGAGCGGATCGATCGCGCCCTCATGGACGCGGACCTGTTCGTCTCGATCGGCACGTCGGGCAACGTCTATCCGGCCGCCGGCTTCGTCCAGACCGCCCGCTACGCCGGCGCCAGGACGCTCGAGATCAACCTCGAGCCGTCGATGGGGAGCGTCCTGTTCGACGAGAGCCGGACCGGGCCGGCCGGCACATTGGTCCCAGCCTGGGTCGAGGAGGTCCTCGCCGGTCGCGCCTCCTGACCGATCCTAGATCCGGCGCGGCGCCTCCATGACGGTGAACTCGAACCGGTGCAGAAGCCGGTCCCCGGCGTGGACGCTGATCGTGTGCGCCCCCGACGGATCGCCTTCGGAGAGGCACCATTCGCCGGTGAGGATGCCGTCGTCGAGCCCGTCGGGGCGGACGGCGGTGGCGCCGGAGCGGTCGGGATGGACGGTCATGCCCTCGCCGGTTCCCCAGTTCGGCGCGGGAGCCGGGAGGCGGAGCTCCTCCCGCAGCGTCACCTGGCCCGGCCGCGGCGTGACTTCGATCACCCAGCCGAAGCAGCTGGTCTCCGGCCGGTAGGGGATGGTTGTCGTCTCGCTGATCACGGGAGGCTCGGTCCGCGAATCCAGCGCGAAGAAGCGAGCGGCCGTCACCTCGATCTGATCACTGCCCTGCGCCGCGGCGGGCGCGAGAAGCAGCGCGGCGATCAATTCAAGCATCCCGATTCTCCTTCGACGTCTCACGCCATGTTATGCGCTTTCCGGGGCAGCGTGAAGCTTGTGCGGCGACGCGTCGCCTTGCCAGACGCCGGCAATTCCCGTATCGGCCGGGCCGCTATGAAGACGACCATCCTCCGCCCACGACCGAGCGTCACCCCTACGAGGTGACGGGTCGCTTCGCTGCGCCCGTCGTTCAGGGTGTAGCTCAGTGGGTAGAGTGCCCGCTTCGGAAGCGGGAGGTCGCCGGTTCGAGTCCGGCCACCCTGACCAAATCATCACGATCAGGAATTCGGCCATGACGAAATTTTCTCTCCACCAGACGGGCGGTGTCCCGCTCAAGCTCTGGGACAGCCACCAGCCCTTCGAGGCGGGCGCGATGCAGCAGCTGCACAACGTCGCCTCTTTGCCCTTCGTGCACAGCCACATCGCCGGAATGCCCGACGTCCATTGGGGCAAGGGCGCGACCGTGGGCTCCGTGATCGCGACCAAACAGGCGATCGTGCCCGCCGCGGTTGGCGTCGACATCGGCTGCGGGATGATGGCGGTACGCACCTCGCTGACCGCAAGCGATCTGCCCGACACCCTCTCCGAGATCCGCGCCGAGATCGAGCGCGCGGTCCCGAAGGGCTTCGAGTCGAGCCAGACCGCCAACCACGCCAAGGGCGGCTGGGCGATCACGCCCAATGCGATCGCACGGACCTGGCACGAAAGGTTCGAAGAGCGCTGGCGCGCGATCGTCGCCAAGCACCCCAAGGTGCAGGGCAAGACCAGCGGCCAATTGGGCTCGATGGGCGGCGGCAACCACTTCATCGAGATCTGCCTCGACGAGGAGCAGCGGGTCTGGGCGATGCTCCATTCAGGCTCGCGCGGCACCGGCAACCGCATCGGCACCTATTTCATCGAGGCGGCGAAGGAGGCGATCGCGAAGCAGCGATTGGACTTCCACCTCGCCGACAAGGACCTCGCCTTCCTGACCGAGGGCTCGGAGCTGTTCGACGATTATATCGAGGCGATGAGCTTCGCGCAGGATTATGCGATCGCGAACCGCGAGCTGATGATGGGGCGGGTGCTCGAGGCCCTGCGCAAGCACCTTCCGGCGTTCAGGACCGACCGGCAGGCGATCAACTGCCACCACAATTATGCGACCCGGGAGTCTCATTTCGGCGAGCAGGTGTGGGTGACCCGCAAGGGGGCGGTGAGCGCCCGCGAGGGCGAGCTCGGGATCATCCCCGGCTCGATGGGCACCGGCAGCTTCATCGTCGAGGGCCTCGGCAATGAGGAGAGCTTCTGCAGCTGCTCGCACGGCGCCGGCCGGGTGATGTCGCGCGGCCAGGCCAGGAAGCTGATCAGCCTCGACGACCACAAGGCGGCGATGAAGGGCATCGAATGCCGGGTCGACGAAGGCGTGCTCGACGAAAGCCCCGCGGCCTACAAGGATATCGGCGCGGTGATGGACGCCCAGACCGACCTGGTCGCCATCAGGCACCGGCTCCGGCAGGTGGTGAACGTAAAGGGCTGAGCAGGGGGACACGTACTTTTTCGCCGAAAAGTACGTGTCCCCATTCGCTCACTCGACCCAGTCCAGCCCGATCTCCCGATAGAGGCCGCGATCCTCCTCCCAGCGGGGGTTGACCTTGACGTGGAGGAAAAGGTGGACCTTGCGGCCGAGCAGCCTGGCCAGCTCCTCGCGGGCTCGGGCGCCGATCTCCTTGATCCGCGTCCCCCCTTTTCCGAGCACGATCGCCTTCTGGGTGTCGCGGCCGACCAGGATCTGCTGGTGGATCGAGACCGAGCCGTCCTTGCGCTCTTCGTAGCGCTCCGTCTCGACCGCGCTCGCATAAGGCAGCTCCTGATGGAGCTGGAGATAGAGCTGCTCGCGCGTGATCTCGGCGGCCAGCATGCGGTCGGTGGCGTCCGAGACCTGGTCCTCGGGGAAGTGCCACGGCCCTTCGGGCACGCGCCCGGCGAGCCAGGCCTTGAGATCGGAGACGCCGTCGCCGGTCGACGCCGAGACCATGAACACCTCCTCGAACGCCACCCGCTCCGAAATCTCGGTCGCGAGGGTCAGGAGGGCGCCCTTCTTCACCTTGTCCACCTTGTTGAGGACGAGGGCCTTGGGCTCGCGGCGTTCGCCGAGCCGGTCGACCATGTCCTCGATGCGGTTCGAGAAGCCGGTCTCGGCGTCGATCACCAAAGCGATGAGGTCGGCGTCGGCGGCCCCGCCCCAGGCGGCGGCAACCATCGCCCGGTCGAGCCTGCGCTGGGGAGCGAAGATGCCGGGCGTATCGAGCAGCAGGATCTGCGCTTCGCCTTCGATGGCGATGCCCATGATCCGGGTCCGGGTGGTCTGCGCCTTCGCGCTGACGATCGCGACCTTCTGCCCGACCAGGGCGTTGACCAAAGTCGACTTGCCCGCATTCGGCGCGCCAACGACGGCGACGAGGCCGCAACGGCGCGTCACTTCAGCTGCTCCAGCAGCGCTTTCGCGGCCTCGGTCTCGGCTTCCTGCTTGGACTGGCCGTCGGCGCTGGCCTTTCCGAGGCCGGGAATCTCGACCTCGACGGTGAAGCGCGGGGCGTGGTGCGGGCCGGAGCGGTCGGCCACGTTGTAGACCGGCGGCTTCCGGTCGTTGGCCGCCGCCCATTCCTGCAGCGCCGACTTGGGATGCTTGGGGGCCTTCTCCTGCGTCGTCACCCGTCCGGCCCAGGCGCGCTGGACGAACTCGGCCGCCGGGTCGAGGCCGCCCTCGAGGTAGAGCGCGCCGAGCAGCGCCTCGACCACGTCGCCGAGGACGTTGTCGCTCTCGGCCGCCCCGTCGTCGCGCGCCTGCTTGCCGAGCCGGACCTGCGCGCCGACGCCGATCGCGCGGGCCACCTCGGCGCAGGTTTCGCGCGCGACCAGATCGTTGAGGCGCCGGGACAGCTTGCCCTCGGGCTCCTCGGGAAACAGCTCGTAGAGCCAGGTCGCGATGGCGAGGCCGAGCACCCGGTCGCCAAGGAATTCGAGCCGCTCATAATCTTCCGCGTCGGCACGGCTGGAATGGGTCAGCGCCCGCTCGAACAGAAGCGGATCGCGCGGTCGCCATCCGAGCGTGCGCTCGATCCAGTCGGCGAGCTCGCTCATTGGCCGGTGCCTCCGACGCGGTTCCAGCGGGCGGCGCTGAACCAGGTCCAGGGCTTCAGCCATTCGGCCGAACCGTCGGTGGAGAAGAAGGTGACGAGCGCGCGGCCCAGCAAATGGTCGACCGGGAGCATTCCGACCCCGCCCATTTCCTGCGGCACGCGGCTGTCCTGGCTGTCGTCGCGATTGTCTCCCATCACGAAGAGATGGCCCTGGGGCACCCGGAAGATTTCGGTGTCGTCGAGCTCGCCCGCCGGATTCTGGTCGAGCACCTCATAGCTGCGGCCGCCCGGAAGCGTCTCCCGATAGCGCGGATAGGCGCACAGCCGCGCGCCGTCCGCGTCGCGCAGCTCGCGCGGGTCGGGTCCGACCCGGCGGCACGGGCTGTTGGGGCTGACCGGCATCGGATAATCGGCGATCCGGACGCGCGGCACGGCGCGGCCGTTGAGGATCAGCTGGCCGCCGCGCACCTGGATGGTGTCGCCGGGAAGGCCGATCACCCTTTTCACCCAATCCTCGTTCTCCGCGCCGGGATAGCGGAAGACGACGACGTCCCCCCGGTCCGGCAGGCCCCCGAGGATGCGGCCGCCGAATCCGGCGATCCCGAAGGGCAGCGAGTAGCGCGAATAGCCGTAGGGCCATTTGGCGACGAACAGATAGTCGCCCGTCATCAGGCGCGGCAGCATCGATCCCGAGGGGATGCTGAACGGCGCGGCGATGAAGGTGCGGATGACGATGGCGAACAGGAAGACGAGCAGGAGGAAGCGCAAAGTGTCCCACCAGCTCTCCTTCTTCTTGTGTTTCTTCGGCTCTGCGGCGGCGGGCTCGGCGCTGGTTTCGCTCTCCATCGCTTACGCTTTCGCTTGGGGGCGGGTGAGGGTCAAGCAGCTATGCAGCGCTGGCGGCCGCCCCTAGATAGGCGCCCGAACGCACGGAGGCGCAGCGATGGACGAGGCATGGGCGAGGATCGAGCAGGCGGAGGCGGCGCCTCTGGCGCAGCTGTTCGCGGCCGAGCCCGACCGGCTGCAGCGTCTGGTCGTCGAGCAGACCGGCATCCGCTTCGACTTCGCCAAGACCCACCTCGACCGCGGGCTGCTGGCTGCGTTCGAGCAGCTCGCCGCCGCGCAGGACCTCGCCGGAGCGCGTGAGGCGCTGTTCTCCGGCGCGATCGTCAATCCGACCGAGGGCCGGGCGGCCGAGCACAGCGCCGAGCGGGGGCAGGGGGCTCCGGACAGCGTCGAGCGCGCCAAGGCGCTCCACGCGCGGATGCGGGCCCTCGTCGATGCGATCGAGGCGGGCGCGTTCGGACCGGTCCGCCACATCCTCCATATCGGGATCGGCGGATCGGCGCTCGGCCCCGACTTCCTGATCGACGCGCTGGCGCGCGGCTCGGGCCGCTACGAGGCGGCGGTGGTCTCCAACGTGGATGCCGCGGCGCTGGAGGAGGCCGTCGCGGGCTTCGATCCGCAGACGACGTTGCTGGCCGTCGCTTCGAAGACCTTCACGACGGTCGAGACCATGCTGAACGCCCGCTCGGCGATGGCCTGGATGAGCGAGGGCGGCGTTGCCGATCCCTACGGCCGCATCGTCGCCCTCACCGCCAGCCCCGAGCGCGCGATCGCGTTCGGCGTCGACGAAACTCGGGTCCTGCCGTTCCCTGAAAGCGTCGGGGGCCGCTATTCGCTCTGGTCCTCGATCGGCTTTCCCGCCGCGCTGGCGCTGGGGTGGGACGCTTATGAGAGCCTGCTCGAGGGCGCGGCGGCGATGGACCGCCACTTCCGCTATGCGCCGCTCGGCGAGAACGCCCCCGTGCTCGCGGCGTTTGCGGACCGTTATTATGCGAACGTGCGCCGGTGCGAGACGCGGGCCGTCTTCGCCTATGACGAACGGCTGCGGCTGCTCCCGGCCTATCTGCAGCAGCTCGAGATGGAGTCGAACGGCAAATCGGTGAAGCTCGACGGGTCGCCGGCGGGGCGGGCGACGGCCCCGATCACCTGGGGCGGCGTCGGCACCGATGCTCAGCATGCCGTCTTCCAGCTCCTCCACCAGGGCACGCACCTCGTCCCCGTCGAGTTCGTCGCGGCGATCGAGCCGGGCCACAGCTACGAAGAGGAGCATCACCGGCAGCTGCTGATCAACTGCTTCGCCCAGGGCGCTGCGCTGATGGCCGGGAAGAGCTCGGACGATCCGCATCGCAGCTATGCGGGCGACCGGCCGTCGACCACGATCCTGCTCGACCGGGTCGACCCGGCGACTTTGGGCGCGCTGATCGCATTCTACGAGCATCGGACCTTCGCCAATGCGGTCCTGCTCGGCATCAACCCGTTCGACCAGTTCGGAGTCGAACTCGGCAAGGAGATCGCCAAGGCGATGGCCGCCGGCGAGGATCTCGGCTTCGACCCCTCCACACAAGCGCTCATCGCCCGCGCACTCGGAGACAGCTGATGGCCCGATACGACTACGACCTGTTCGTCATCGGAGCCGGGTCCGGCGGCGTACGCGCCGCGCGCGTCTCGGCCGCCCACGGCGCGAAGGTCGCGATCGCCGAGGAGCACAAGGTGGGCGGCACCTGCGTCATCCGCGGCTGTGTGCCCAAGAAGCTGCTCGTCTACGGCTCGCATTTCGCCGAGGACCTGCAGGATGCGCGCCGCTTCGGCTGGGACGTGCCCGCCTGCGCCTTCCACTGGCCGACCCTGCGCGACAACGTCCTGGCCGAAGTGACGCGGCTGGAGGGCGCCTATACGGAGACGCTCACCAACCATAAGGTCGAGATCCTCAAGGAGCGCGCCACGCTCGAGGGGCCGCACGAAGTGCGCCTGGCCGGCGGGCGCACCGTCACGGCGCGCACGATCCTGATCGCGACCGGCGCGCGGCCGGTGGTCCCCGATTTCCCAGGCAGCGATCTCGGCATCACCTCCAACGAGGCGTTCCATCTGGAAGCGCTGCCCAAGAGGATCGTGATCGCGGGCGCGGGCTATATCGCCAACGAATTCGCAGGAATCTTCCACAATCTCGGCAGCTACGTCACCTTGGTCAACCGCTCGGACGTGATCCTGCGGGGCTATGACGAGGCGATCCGCGACCGGCTGCTCACCATCTCGATGATGAAAGGCATCGAGTTCAAGTTCCACGTCTCGTTCGAAAGCATCGAGGAAAACGCGGACGGCGGGCTCGCGGTCAACATGGCGGGCTGCGATCCGATCGAGGCGGATGCGGTGATGTTCGCGATCGGGCGGCAGCCGAACACCGAGGGGCTCGGCCTGGAAGCCGCCGGGGTCGAGATCGACGAGAAGGGCGCCGTCGTGGTCGACGCCGACAACAAGTCGACCTGCGACAGCGTCTATGCGGTCGGCGACGTCACCAACCGCGTCCAGCTCACCCCGGTCGCGATCCGCGAGGGCCAGGCCTTCGCGGACACGGTGTTCGGCGACAAGCCCACCCGCGTAGACTATTCGGCGATTCCGTCGGCCGTCTTCTCCCACCCCCCGATCGCGAGCGTGGGCCTCACCGAAGGCCAGGCGCGCAACACCCTCGGCTCGGTCAAGACCTACACGTCGGATTTCCGCGCGATGAAGAACGTGCTCGCCGGCCGCAACGAGCGCGCGCTCTACAAGCTGGTCGTCAATAGCGAGACCGATGAGGTCGTCGGCCTCCACATGATCGGTCCCGACGCGCCCGAAATCCTCCAGGCGGCCGCGATCGCGGTCAAGGCGAAGCTGAAGAAAGAGGATTTCGACGCCGTCGTCGCGCTCCACCCGACCATGGCCGAAGAGCTGGTGCTGATGCGCTGAGGCTCAGCGGGTGCGCTCGTAGCGGCCCTGGGCCGGGCCTCCGAAAGGCTGCATCTCGAACGCCGAGACTGCGGTTCCGTTCGCGGAGAATTCGATCCGCATCAGCGGATCCTCCTCGAAGGCGAAGCGATTGCCGCCGAGCGCGACCAAAGCGAAGGGCGCGCGGCTCCCGCGCCGGTAATAAAGCCGCCCGTTCTCGTGCAAGACGGCGCGCTCGCCGAACTCGCCTGCATAGGATTGGAGCGGCAGGGCCGCCGCCCGCGGCTCCACCCGCGCAGCCAGCGTCTCGGCCAAGGCCTCGAGCCGAGCCCGCTCGGCAGGCTGAGCCTGGGCGGCGAGGCGGCGCAGGGCGTGAGCCTGCGCCGCCTCCAGCGCGGTCGCGACGGGCGTCGGCATGGTCGGCACGATGCCCACCGCCTCCCAGTCGCGGTTGGTCGAGGCCAGAACGGCGCGGCCGGTCGAGACGCTGAGCACGAAACCGCCGTCGATCGCGACCATGTCGTTGCGGAAGCCGGCGCCGGCGGTCGTCTCGCCGACCACGTCGCCGAGGCGGTAGCCGGCGACGTGGCCGGTGAACTCCTCGGCGGCCGACGCGGTGCCGTTGCTGGTGAGGACGTAGAGCGGCCTGCCGACGAGGCGGCCGGCCGGCACCTCGGCCAGCGCGGAGAGCGTGTCGGTCGGTTGGCCGGCGAAGTGGAAGGTGACGAGCGGCCGTCCCGCTTCGATGAAGTGGCTCACCAGATACTGGACCGCTTCCGGGCTGCCGCCGCCGTTGCGGCGCAGGTCGATGATCACGGCGTCGCCGCCGGCGAGGAAGCGCATCGCCGTCTCCAGCGCGGCGGCGCTCTCCGCGCCGATCCAGTTGAAGCCGCGATAATCCATGTAGCGGATGTTGCCGGGCAGCACCCTCAGCTCGCGCACGCCGTGATTGCCTGCGCGCGCCTGGCGTTCGACGCCGCTCTGGTCGGGGGCCTCCGCACGGTTCGCCGCCGCCAGGACCGCGGACTGTTCCGGATTGAACGAGAAGTTGAGGTGCCGGTCGCGCCCGACGCGGGCGAGGTCCTCGTTGATCCGCTCCGCCAGCAGGCGCGGCTCGCCGACCGCATAGCGGCCCGACGCGAGGCCTTGTGCGAGGACGGCGTCGAGCGCCGGCCGCCGCTCCGGAAGGACGTAGCGCTCGGCGATGACCCGCCGCACCTCGGCGACCACCGCTTGCGCATCGAGCCCGGCCGCCGGAGGGGAGCCGGCGGTCGGGCTCTGCGCCGCGGGCGCGGGCGCGGCGGCGAGGAGGGCGGAGACGACGAGGAAGGCCGCGATACGCATCAGGTGGCTCCCGAGTGAGTTCTCCGTCGAATATCCCCTTGGCGGCGCAGCGATTTGGCGCAAAGGTGCCCGCGGACTTGCCAGATTCTGGCAAATATCGCGGGAACGATGCGCATGCGCGCCAGGCTGGACCGGCTGGACCTCAAGCTGCTGGCATGCCTTCAGGAAGACAATCTGCAGACGGCGGACGCGCTGGCGGACAAGGTCGGCCGGTCGCCCTCCGCGGTGGCGCGGCGCGTGCGACGGCTGCGCGCGACGGGCGCGATCGCGGCCGACGTCGCCCTGCTGTCGGAGGAAGCGGCCGGCTTCCCGCTCTCCGCCGTCGTCCAGATCCAGCTCGAGCGGCACGCGCCGCAGGCCGAGGCCGGCCTTCGCCGGGCGCTGGTCGGAAGCGCCAACGTCCAGCTCTGCCTCGACATTTCCGGCGCGTTCGACATCCTGCTGCTGGTCGTCGCCACCGACATGGACGATTACAACCGCTTCGCCGCGGCCCATCTCGAGGGCCACGCGGCGGTCCGCCGGTTTGAGACCAGCTTCGTCAAGCGCCGGGTCAAGTCGACGCTGGCTCTGCCGCTGGACGCGCTGGCGCGGGCGGAGCGGGCCGGTTAGGAAGCGCAGCATGACGGATCCAGCCTATATGACCGGCTTCGGCAACCATTTCGCGACCGAGGCCGTAGCGGGTGCGCTGCCGGTCGGGCGGAACTCGCCGCAGAGACCGGCCTTCGGGCTCTATGCCGAGCAGCTTTCTGGCACCGCTTTCACGGCGCCGCGGCACGAAAATCGCCGCTCCTGGCTCTACCGGATGCGGCCCTCCGCCGAGCATCCGCCCTATCGCCCCTATGAGGGCGCGCCGCTGTTCACCGCTGCCTCCCTCGCCGATCCGCTGGCGCCGAACCGGCTGCGCTGGGACCCGCTGCCGCTCGACCCGCCGGGGGTCGACCTGATCGACTCCATGGCGACGATGATGGCGAACGGCGGTCCGGAGGCGCTCTCGGGCTGCGCGGTCCACATCTATCGCGCGACCGCCGACATGGAGCGCCGCTGCTTCTTCAACGTCGACGGCGAGATGCTCTTCATTCCCGAGCAGGGGCGGCTGGCTTTGCTCACCGAGATGGGCCGGATCGAGATAGCGCCAGGCCAGGTCGCGCTGATCCCCCGGGGAGTCCGCTTTCGCGCGCTGCTTCCGGACGGACAGGCGCGCGGCTATGTCGCGGAGAATCACGGCGCCCTGTTCCGGCTCCCCGAATTGGGGCCGATCGGCTCGAACGGCCTCGCCAATCCGCGCGACTTCGAGACTCCGGTGGCCGCCTTCGAGGACGAGGAAGGCGAGTACGAGCTCGTCCAGAAGTATCTCGGCCGCCTCTGGGCCACGAACGTGGACCACAGCCCGCTCGACGTCGTCGGCTGGCACGGCAATCTCGCGCCGTGGCGCTACGATCTCGCCCGCTTCAACGCGATCGGCACGATAAGCTTCGATCATCCCGATCCCTCGATCTTCACCGTCCTGACCAGCCCGTCCGAGACGCCGGGGCGGGCCAATGCCGATTTCGTCATCTTCCCGCCGCGCTGGATGGTCGCCGAGGACACGTTCCGGCCGCCCTGGTTCCACCGCAACGTGATGAGCGAGTGCATGGGGCTCATCCACGGCGCCTACGACGCCAAGGCGGAAGGCTTCGCGCCCGGCGGCCTCTCGCTGCACAATCTGATGTCCGGGCACGGCCCCGACGTCGCCAGCTGGAAGGCGGCGGGCGAGGCGGAGCTCAAGCCCCACAAGCTCGAGGGGACGCTGGCCTTCATGGTCGAATCCTGCTGGCCCTTCCGCCCGACGCGCTTCGCGATGGACAGCGAGGCGCTGCAGCAAGATTACGATTCCGCCTGGGGCGGATTTCCGAAGGCGCGGCTCGAGTGAAGCGCCCGCTGGCGGCCTCGCCGCGCCCGCGTTAGGGTCCGTACTCGATACACGATCCCGACCATTGCGGGTATCGAGTACGGCCCCTAAAGTTCGCCCATGCTCGTCTTGCCAAGGAGCGCTATGAAGGCTGCCGCGGGGCTTGCCGCGCTGCTCGCCGCCGGCTGCGCCCACCGCTCCCGGACCGACGTCGCCGCCACGTTCGACCCGCTGGTGGCCGTGAACGAAGCGATCGCCGGCGCGGCCGCGCGCATCCAGTCCTGCTACCGCAGCCCGTCCGTCCCCTCGGCCGCGCGACAGATCGTGACGCACCTTCGCGTGCGCTACGCGATCGACGGCCAGCCGCTCGGCCTGCCGGAAGTCGTCCTCCAGGAGAGCGTGACGCCTCGAAACCGGCCTTATGCCGACATGATGGCGCAGGCGGCGGTGGGCGCGGTGCTGCGCTGCGGACCGATCCGGATGCCGCCGGAGCTTCACAGCGGCGGCTGGGACATATTCGAGCTGACCTTCAGCCCGCGCGCGGTGTCCTGAAGCGCCGGCTCAAGCCGGCTCGGTCGTCTTGGCCAGCGCGCGGCCGAGCGCCGCGCTCAGCGAATCGGCGCCGTAAGGCTTAGCGAGGATCTCGAATTCGGAAGCTGCGCCGCCGAGCACCTCCTCGCTGTAGCCGGTGGCCAGCACCACCGGCAGGCGCGGCCAGCGCTGGCCCACGATGCGCGCGAGTTCGACCCCGCTGCGGTCGGGCATGACGACGTCGCTGAAGACGATATCGACCGGATCGCGCTCCAGCGCCGCGAGCGCTTCGTCGGCGCAGGCTGCGCCGACCACCCGATAGCCGAGGTCGACGAGCAGCTGCTCGGCGAATTCGCGGACGTGATCATTGTCCTCGACCAGCAGCACCGTCCGCCCTTCGCCGCTCGGCGCGCGCGCGTCCCGGCCCCGTCCGGTCACGAGCGACTTGTCGGCGCGGGGCAGGAGGATGCGGAGCGTCGTTCCCTCGCCGCGTTTCGATTTGAGTTCGGTGCGGCCGCCTGATTGAGCGGCGAAGCCGTGGATCTGGCTGAGCCCCAGGCCGGTGCCCTTGCCCACCGGCTTGGTGGTGAAGAAGGGCTCGTAGGCGCGGTTCAGCACCTCCTCTTCCATGCCGGTGCCGGTATCCGCGATCTCGACCGCGACGAAATCGCCGTCCGGCTCGGCCGCGTTCGACGTGCGGATGGTGAGCGTGCCGCCGCCCGGCATGGCGTCGCGTGCATTGATCGCCGCGTTGAGCAAGGAGGTCTCGAGCTGGGTGGCGTCGGCTTCGGTCAGCCACAGCGAATCGGCGAGCTCGAGCTTGACTTCGATCTGTCCGCCGAGGGTGCGCCCGACCACTTCGCCGAACGCGTCGAGCCGGAGGTTGAGGTCGATCACTTCCGGCGCGAGCCGCTGGCGCCGGCTGAAGGCGAGCAGCTGCCCGGTGAGCGCGGCGGCACGGTCCGCAGTCTCCACGATCGCCTCGAGGTAGCGCCGCCTCTTGTCGTCGCTGAGGTCGGCGCGCCGCAGGAGGTCGGCGGAGCCGCGGATCACCGTCATCAAATTGTTGAAATCGTGGGCGATTCCGCCGGTGAGCTCGCCCAGCGCCTGCAGCTTCTGCGCCTGGAACAAGGCGTTCCGTGCCTCTTCCAGCTCGATCTGCGCCTTGCGCCGCTCGGTGATGTCGCGCGTGATCTTGGCGAAGCCGAGAAGCTCGCCCTCGTCATTGTAGATCGGGTCGATGACGACATGAGCGAAGAACTGAGCCCCGTCGCTGCGCACCCGCCACGCCTCTCGCTCATATTTACCCTCGCGAAGCGCAGTCTCGAGCGCCCGCTGCGGCTCGCCGCCGGCGCGGTCCTGCTCGGTGTAGAATTGTGAGAAATGCCGGCCGACGATCTCCTCGGCCTTATAGCCCTTGATGCGTTCGGCTCCGCTGTTCCAGTTGGTTACCCGGCCGTCGGGATCGAGCATGTAGATGGCGTAATCGTGGACGCCCTGGACGAGCATGCGGAAGCGCTGCTCGCTCTGGTGGAGCGCCCGTTCGGCCTCCCTCTTTTCGGTGATGTCGCGAGTGATCTTGGCGAATCCGATCAACTCGCCCTCGTCCGAAAAGATCGGATCGATCACCGCATGCACCCACATCCGGGTGCCGTCCTTGCGCAGCCGCCAGCCCTCGGTCTCGAACTTCCCCTCGGTTGCAGCGGTGCGCAGCGCCCGTTCGGGAACCCCGGCCGCGCGGTCCTCCTCGGTGAAGAAGCGCGAGAAATGCTGGCCGATAATCTCCTCGGCGGCATAGCCCTTGAACCGCCGGGCCCCCGGGTTCCAGGTCGCGACATAGCCTTCGCGGTCGAGCATGTAGAGCGCGTAATCCGTGACCGCATTGACCAGCAGCTGGAAGCGCTGCTCGCCGACATGCATGTCGAATCGGGTGTTGTCGGCCACTCAGTCCCTCAACCAACATCCCGCCCTTGATCGCGATTAGGTTCGCAGGCGGCAGCGTTCAAGGAATCAATTGATCGTTAACGCTCTTTTCGCCCAAGCCGTCACCTCAGCGCCCGTCACCTCAGCGCCGCGTAGATCATCGTCTTGAGCTGCCGCCGCACCGGGTAGGTGGAGGAGGGCATCAGCTGGGTCATGAACACCATCGAGACGCGCTCGACCGGATCGACGAAGAAATAGGTCGAGAAGATGCCGCCCCAGTAATACTCGCCGGCGCTGCCCGGCGCCATCGCCTTGGCCGGGTCGGTGTTGATCCCGAAGCCGAGGCCGAAGCCCTGGCCGGAATAGATCGCCTCGCTGAACATCGAACGGCTGAGCTCGGTCAGGTCCGCGCCGCCCGGGAGGTGGTTGACCGTCATCAGCTCGAAGGTCTTGCGCCCGACGATCCGCGCTTCGCCGAGCGTACCGCGGCCGAGCAGCATCCGGCAGAAGAGGTGATAGTCCGCGGCGGTGGAAACGAGGCCGCCGCCGCCGGACAGGAAGGCCGGCGGGCGCGACCAGCTGCTGTCGGCGCCGCGATCGTAGACGATCGTGCCGCGCTTGGGATCGAGCATCCACGCGTCGGTCAGGCGATCGACCTTCCCGGCCGGCACGGTGAAGCTCGTATCGATCATGCCGAGCGGGGCGAAGATGGTTCGCTCGACATAAGCGTCGAACGGCTCGCCGGCGAGGCGCTGGACGATGAGCGCGAGGACGTCGCTCGAGACCGAATAGTTCCACGCCGTCCCCGGCGAGAATTCGAGGGGGATCTCGCCCAAAGCGGCGACGAAGGGCTCCAGCGCGGTCTCCCCGCGCAGCGCCAGCAGCTTCCGCTCGCGATAGGCGGCGTCGACCGGCGTCACCTGCTGGAAATCGTAGGTCAGGCCCGAAGTGTGGCGGAGCAGGTCGACCATCAGCATCGGCCGCTCCGGCGGCACCGTCCGGAACGGCTCGTTGCCGCCGCCGCCGGCATAGACCTCGACCCCCTCCAGCTCCGGCACCACCGCCGCCACCGGCTGATCGAGCGAGGTCCTGCCCTGCTCGACCAGGGCCATGAAGGCGAGCGAGGTCACCGGCTTGGTCATCGACGCGACGCGGAAGATCGCATCCTCGCGCAGCGGCTCGGCGCTCCCGGCGCGGTGAATGCCCAGGGTCGTGAAATGGACCGGCACGCCGTCGCGGGCGACCAGCAGCTGCGCGCAGGGCAGCAGGCCCGGCGCGACATAGGTCTCGGCCAGGAAGCGGTCGACGCGGCGGAGGCGCGCCGCGTCGAAGCCATGTTGCCCGGGGTCGGAGGTCTCCATCCGCGCTCCATGCTCGACATCGCGGCGCCGCGCCAGCATAGACCTCGGCTCATGCGGGAGCGGGTAAGCGACGTCCTGATCGTGGGCGCTGGCCATAACGGGCTCGTCTGCGCTTACTATCTGGCGGCGGCGGGGCTGAAGGTGACCTTGCTCGAGCGCCGCCACGTCGTCGGCGGCGCGGCGGTGACCGAAGAATTCGCCCCCGGCTTCCGCAATTCGACCGCCAGTTACACGGTGAGCCTGCTCAATCCGGAGATCATCCGCGACATGCGGCTCTACCAGCACGGGCTGAAGGTGGTCCTCCGCAAGATCGACAATTTCCTGCCCACCCTCGGACCCGATCACCTCCTCTCGGGACGCGGGGGCCTCACCCGCCGGGAGATCGCCCGCCACTCGCCCAGCGACGCCGACGGCTACGACGCCTATTCCGAGGCGCTCGGCTCGGTGGTCGCGATCCTGCGCGACTGGATCCTGCGCGCGCCCCCCAATGCGGGCGGCGGCCTCGCGGACGTGCTCGCCGCGCTCAAGCTCGGAAATTCGGTGCGCGGCATGACCGCGGAGGAGCAGCGCAACCTCGTCGATTTCTTCACCAAGTCCGCCGCCGACATCCTCCAGCGCTATTTCGATACGGACATCGTCCAGGCGCTGTTCGGCTTCGACGCCGTGGTCGGCAATTATGCGAGCCCGTACAGCCCTGGCTCGGCCTATGTCCTCCTCCACCACCTGTTCGGCGAGGCCGCGGGCGTGCCCGGCGCCTGGGGCCACGCGATCGGCGGCATGGGCGCGATCACCCAGGCGATGGCCAAGGCGGCACGCGAGCAGGGCGCCGAGATCGTGCTCGACGCGCCGGTCGAGGAGATCCTCGTCGAACGCGGCCGCGCCGCCGGCGCCGTGGCGGGCGGCAAGACCTACCGCGCGAAGGCCGTGGCGGCGAACGTCAACCCGCATTTCCTGTTCGAAACGTTGCTGCCGGAGGGCGCGGTGGCGCCCGAAATCTCCCGGCGCATGGCTGGCTGGGCCGCCGAATCCGCGACCTTCCGGATCAACGTCGCCCTCGCCGAGCTGCCGCGCTTCACCAGCCTGCCCGAGCCGGGCGACCACCTCACCGCCGGGATCATCGTCGCGCCTTCGCTGCCCTACATGGACCGCGCCTATGTCACCGCCCGCGCCGAGGGCTGGTCGCGCGAGCCGATCGTCGAGATGCTGATCCCCTCGACCCTCGACGACACGCTGGCGCCGCCCGGACAGCATGTCGCCAGCCTGTTCTGCCAGCATTTCCCGTACGCGATCGAAGGCGGATGGGAGGCGCGTGCCGAAGAAGCCGCCGACCATGCCATCGCTTATGTCGACCGCTACGCGCCGGGCTTCGCCGCCTCGGTGTCCGGCCGCCTCGCTCTGTCGCCCTGGCATCTGGAGCAGCGCTTCGGAATCCCGCGCGGCGACATCTTCCACGGCAAGATGAGCCTCGACCAGCTCTTCTCCGCGCGGCCGATGCTGGGCCATGCCGACTACAGGATGCCGCTCCCCGGCCTCTACCTCTGCGGCTCCGGGGCGCATCCCGGCGGCGGCGTCACCGGAGCGCCCGGCCACAACGCCGCCCAGGCGATCCTCAAGGACCGCCGCCGCCTGAAGCGGAGGCGCTGACGCTCTTCCGTCACCCCGGGCTCGATCCGGGGTCCACCTTTTCCTGCTCGCTGCCCAAGAAGGTGGATGCCGGATCAAGTCCGGCATGACGGATTACAGCAGCGGCGTCAGATGATCGGGTGCCGCTCGAAATCGGCCTTGGAGGTGCGGCGGCTGAGGCGGCGGTGGAGCTCGTCGGTGGTGCGGCTGCCGGTGCGCTCGAACCAGAAGGGAAAGACCGCGTGGACCAGGCAGGCGAGGCCGCCGCCGATCATCTTGAAACCGAAGCTGGAGGCGGCGCGGAAATGCTCGCCGTAGCTCTCGCCGACTTCGGTCGGGTGGCGCGTGAAGGGGTTGTCCGACATGTCCGTCCTGTGCTGCTCGCCCGCCTCAATATCGGCCCCGACGCTGACCCGCCAGTGAATAGGGCGCAGCATCATAATGGGTCGAATCGCCCATCGGGACCGATCGCCGTCCGGCACCGAGCCGTCGGGGGGCCGTTCAGCGCTACAGGTAGAAGTCCGCGGCAGTGAGCGGCTGCAGCGCCTGCACCTCCACGCGGATCAGCAGGTCCGGAGTGCCGTTGCCGTCGATGTCCCCTTCGATCTGCCAGGTGTTCGGTCCGAACGCGCCGGGAAGCTGGGTGGCGCGCAGCTGACCGGCCGAGCCGCCGGCCGGAGCGAACGCGCTGCTGCCGATGAACGCGAAGGCCTGGTTTCCGGCGACGTTCACGTTCGCGTCGATGACGGACAGGTCGATCTTGTCGACGAGATGGGTGAAGCCGTTGATCATGTCGAAATTGCCCGGCGTCGGAGCGGACTCGGCCGTGCTTTGATAACGGAACACGTCCGTGCCGCCATTGCCGGTGAGCTCGTCCCATCCGAGCCCGCCATAGAGAAGGTCGTTGCCGCCGCCGCCGGTCAGCGTATCGCCGGCCGCGCCGCCGAAGAGCTTGAAATGGCCGAGCAGCTCGTCCGTGCCGATGAAGCGCATCGTCTCGCTGGCGCCGAGGCCGCTTCCGTTGACCGTGATCGTGACGCCGCTCGCGAGCATCGCATCGTCCCAGACGATGTCGTAATCGAACTCGCCGTCGCCGCCGCCGACGAACTGGGTGTCGGTCGTCGAGCCGAGGGTGACGCTCTCGATCCCGGAAAAGCCGCCCGTGAACCCGCCGGCCGTGAAGTCGAGCGAAAAGTCGCCGCGCAGGTAGAGGGAATCGTATCCCGCCCCGCCCTCGACCACGTCGGCGGTGCCGAAGCGGCCGTCATGACCGAAGACGAAGATGTCGTTGCCGTCGCCGCCCACGAGATCGTCGACCCCCTGGCCCGCCAGGATCAGCAACTTGCCGTCCTTCTCGGCGACGCCGTTGACGGAGAGGTCCTCGTCCGCGCTCAGGTAGAAGCCGTTGATCTTCAGCGTTGCGCCCGGGTCGATGTTCGAATCGAGCGTGGTCAGATCGTAGTCGTAAAAGGCGCCGGACGTGTCGCCCCAGTCGGTGAAGCTGCCCGGCGCGAGCGAGATCGATTCGATGCTGCCGATATTGCTCGCCGTGCCTGTGCCGAGCGCCATGGCGTAACTGCCCTGGAGGATGATCGAGTCGACGCCGTCGCCGCCATTGACGGTGTCGGCTGGGGTGAAGGCCGCGCCGAAATAGACGGTGTCGTTGCCGGCGAGGGCATGGATCGTGTCGTTGCCGCCCTGCTGGACCATGAAATAGTCCCGCTGCGGCGTGCCCGTGATGACGTTGGCGGTGCCGTCGCCCAACAGCCTCTCGTCCGGCGAGACGATGCCGTTGACGGTGACCGAGACGTTCGCCGTCGAGACCGCGCCGGCGAGCTTGTAGCTGAAGACGTCGAGCGCGGACGTGTTGACGGCGCCCGATCCGGGCGCGGTCAGCTGATTGAACTTCCCGTTCGGGTCGTAGGTGATGGTCCCGTCAATCTCGAGCTTGGCGGTCGCGCCGGACGTGAGGGTGACCGTGTCGCCCGCGACAACCGGAACGTCGTTGATCTCGGCGATTTGCGGGGCCGGACCGTCCGCGTCGGAATCGTTGGTGAGCACCGCGATGTTTTTGGTCGCGGCTTCGGTGGTCGCGGCGGTGTCGTTGCCGGCAACTGGCAGGTCTTCGACCGACGTCACGTGCACCAGCGCCGTCGTCTGGTTGCTGATGCCGGGCCCGCCGTCCGTGATCGTGACGGCGATCGACCGGTCGGCCGTGCCCGGACTTTCCGAGACGTTCGTGTAGGCGATCCTGCGGACGAGCGCGATGACGGCGGCCGGGGTCGCGTCCGTGTCGAAGGTGACGACGAGCGGCGTCGTTCCGTTGGTGCCCCCTGCGAAGGTGGCGATCTGGACATTGCCGTAGAAGACCGCATTGCCGCTTACGCCGATCTGGCCGGCACCCATGCCCTGGCTGACGATGGTCAGGCGATCCTCGGCGAGGCCGGTGGCGCCGAAGCCGGCAGTGAGCTGGCCGCCGCCGAAGTGAGGGGAATCCGGATCGATGACGTTGGCATTGGGCGCCAGGAGCTTGGCGCCGTCATTCTCGATATAGGCGATCTCCACATCGGTGCCGTCGCCGGCATTGCCCGAGTTCAGCAGGTCGAGCCACGGCGGATCGTTGGTCGCGGTGATGTTCATCCTGACCGTGCCGCTGTCGGTCGCGGACCCGCCCGATCCCTGCCCCGCGGCGGGCGCGCCGTCGTTCAGGGTGTACACGAGATCGACCGTCGCCGGCGGCATGTCGCTGGCGTTGTTATACTCGATCGTCCGGAGCACCGCGTTGACCAGGGCGGTGGTCGCGGCCGTCTGCGCGCTGGTGAAGTTGACCGTCAGGGTGCCGGCGCCGTCCCAGCTCCAGTTGCCGAAGGTCTGGCCGCCGGACTGGAGGTCGCCGCCGCCGAGGAACGTGCCGGTGACGGTGAAGCCGACCGCATTCGCGTTGCTGATGATGAACTGGTCCTGCGCGCTGGGGCCGCCGCTGCGGCTCATTACGAACTGCGCGCCGCCATAATTGCCGGCCCCGCTGTTGCGCGCGTCGAGCTCGAGATCGCTGACGGTGAGGGCGGCATTGACCGTCGCGGAAAAGCCTTCGGTGACGGCGACCGCGGGCGAATCGGGAACGATCGGGGAATCGTTGACCGAAGTTACGCCCAGCGCCGTCGTCGCACTCGTGCTGCTCGACGTGCCGTCGCTCAGGGTCCAGGTGACGGTCCGTTCGGACCCGGGATTCTCGCTTGTCGAATAATAGCGAACCATCCGGAGCGCGCTTTGGAAATCGGCTGCGCCGGGCACCCCGAGGCTACTGAGTGTCAATATTCCCGTTGTCGGGTCATAGCTCCAATCGATGGGACCGGCAGCGCCGCTGTTGCTTGCGGAGATGGCGCTGTCGAGCGTCAGCCGGTCTCCGGGCTGGAAACCGCCAATGCTTATCGTTCCTCCCTGAAGCACGGAGCTGTCGACGTCCTGGACCGTCGCGCCCGGCGCGAGGAGAAGGAGGCCATCGCCCTCCGTGTAGGACGCGGAATTGTCGATCCCATCGCCCGCGCCGTTGAGGTCGACCGCGGGCGCGTCGTTCACCGGTGTCACGGTGATCGCGAAGCTCTGGCCGCTGACGCTCCCGCCCGCGCCGTCGGAGACCGAGAAGCCGAACGAGCCGCTGGTCGTCTCGCTTCCGTCGTGCGCGTAGCTGACCAGGCCGTTGTTGACGTCGGCCTGGGTGAAGGTGCCGCCCGTGCCGAGCGCATTGCCGCTGAGGCGGACCGTCCCGGCGGTGGCGCCGGTCACCGTGTAGGTGATCGCCGAATCCGCGTGCTCGGCATCGTTATAATCCAGCACTGCGGCGGTGATCGTGACGGCGGCGCCCTCGTTCACGGTCGCACCGTTATTGGCGCCTAGGGTCGGGGCCGTATTGCCGACGCGGAAGGCGCTGATGCCGCCGTCGCCGGAGCTCGCGCCGATCAGGTAGGTCACCCCGTCCACGACCGCGCTCACCATGTGCGATTCGAAAGCGAGGTTGATCGTCGCATTGTCCGCGATCGACTGGTCGAGGGTGAGCAGGCCGTCGCTTCCGATCTGGAACAGGCTGACCCCGTGGTCCTGCCCGGTGACCGAGAGATATTGCTGCCCCCCCTCCTGGAAGACGTCGAGGCTGACCGGCCCGTTCAGAAGGAGTCCGGCCGTGTCGGTGATATTCTGGACGTTGGCGAGCGCTCCGGCTGCGCTCAGGGTGAAGACGCTGACGCCGTCGTCGGCGAGGCCGCAGACGTAGACGTAGGTGACCCCGCCCACCGCCGCGCTGGCGACGTGAAAGGCGTCGTCGAGCTCGAGAGCGCCGGAATCGCCGACCGCGGTCACGAAGGTGAGGCTCCCGTCCGCGCCGACCTGAAACAGGTTCAAGCCGTTTTCGGCGGAGCCCGGCACCAACAGGAAGGTCGCGGCGCCGACGGTGACCGCGTGCGGCCGGGCGGCGCCGTACAGCAGATGGCTGGGATTCGCGGAATCGGCGACGGTGCCGAGGAAGGTCAAAGCGCCGTTATTCTCGACGCGATACCGGGTGAGCCCCGCTTCGCCGTACGACGCGACGTAGAGGTAGGTGATGCCGCTCACCGTCACCGTCTCGCTGCCGAACGAATAATTGAGCAGCGTCGCCGCCGTATCGGTGACGTCCTGGACCAGCGTGAGGCTCCCGTCCGCGTTGACGCGAAGCGCGCTGAAGCCGGTATCGAATCCGCTCACGTAGATGTAGGTGCTGCCGCCCACGATCGCGCTCTCGATATTGTAGGGGGCATTCAGGTGCAGGGCGGGGGAGTCCGGCAGGTCGAAGACCGAGGTCAGGGTCCCGCCGGCGTCGAGGCGGAACACGCTGACGCCGTTGTCGCTGATCCCGCCCGCGATCACATAGGTGATGCCGCCGACCACCGCCGTGCCGAGCGCGTAGGCGCTTTCCAGCTCGCGGGTGGGGGTGTCCTTCTCATTGTCCGTGTTGGTGACGACGATCGGCATCGCAAGCTCCATCGCTCAGCCGCCGGCCACTTCCGGCGGACAATTCTCATTGGAGCTCGGGAAGGGGCCGAACCCGAGGCCTCGGCAGTGGCGCTGATCCTGCCACCCCCGTTCGCTTACCCGCAGCAGGAATATCCCTCCCCCCGGCACGGACTGCCGGTGCGTAAGTTCATTATCCGAGCCTGTCGAGGGGGAATATTGAGCAACCAAAAGGGGTTGCGACGCGAGGTCCGCGGGCTGGCTCGCGCCCGTGAAAGGCGTGGGCCCGCCGCCTTGAAGGCCGCCGGGTCCGCCGCTAGAGCGAAGTGACGTTAACGTAAGGGAAGCCGTAATGGCCGAAGCCTATCTCGTCGCCGCCGCCCGCACCGCGGGAGGCAGGCGCGGCGGCGCACTGAAGGACTGGCACCCGGCGGACATGGCCGCCGAGGTGCTCGACGCTCTGGTCGAGCGCTCGGGGATCGATCCGGCGGCGGTCGAGGACGTGATCATGGGCTGCGTCGGCCAGGCCGGCGAGCAGGCCTTCCACATCGGGCGCAACGCGGTGCTCGCCTCGAAGCTGCCGCAGTCGGTTCCGGCGGTGACGATCGACCGGCAATGCGGCTCGTCGCAGCAGGCGATCCAGTTCGCCGCCCAGGCGGTGATGAGCGGAACCCAGGACGTGGTGATCGCGTCCGGCGTCGAATCGATGACGCGGGTGCCGATGGGCCTACCCGTCACCCTTCCGATGCAGCACGGCATCGGCACCGGGCCCTTCTCGAAGCGGATCCAGGAGCGCTTCGGCGTGCCGATGTTCAGCCAGTTCGTCGGCGCCGAGATGATCGCCGAGAAATATCAGTTCCGAAAGGAAGAGCTCGATGCCTTCGCGCTCGAGAGCCACCGCAAGGCGGCCCGCGCCGCCGACGAAGGCGCGTTCGACGAGGAGATCGTGCCGCTCGGGATCGTCGATGCCGACGGGAACGGGACGCTTCACGTCCGCGACGAGGGCATCCGCGCCGACGCGACGCTCGAAGGCATCGCCTCGGTCAAGCTCATCCAGGAAGGGGGCAAGATCAGCGCCGCCAACGCCTCGCAGATCTGCGACGGCGCCTCGGGCGTACTCGTCGTCAGCGAACGGGCGCTGAAGGAGCACGGCCTCGTCCCGATGGCGCGGGTGGTCAACCTGACCGTCACCGGCGGAGACCCGGTGATCATGCTCGAGGAGGTGATCCCGGCGACCCGGCGCGCCCTCGAGCGCGCCGGCATGTCGATCGCCGACATCGACCTCTACGAGGTCAACGAGGCGTTCGCCCCCGTCCCGCTCGCCTGGCTGCGCGAGATCGGGGCGGATCCGGCGCGCCTCAACGTCAACGGCGGCGCGATCGCGCTCGGCCACCCGCTCGGCGCCTCGGGCACCAAGCTGATGGCCACCCTGCTCCACGCCCTCAAGGCCCGCGGCAAGCGCTACGGCCTCCAGACCATGTGCGAAGGCGGCGGGCTGGCGAACGTGACGATCGTCGAAAGCCTCGCCTGAGGCCCCGCTATTCCGCGGCGGCGCGGTCCTCGTGGTTGCTCAGCCGCTGCGTCCGCGCCTCGGCGCAGAGCTGGCGCAGGTCGCGGCGGATGGCGTTGCCGCCCAGATGGGCGTCGACATTGTCGTAACGCTCCTGCTTGAGCTGGCGGGCGATCTCGTCGATCGCACGGCAGCTGCCGTCGCGGGCAAGCTCGTAGGCGCGCTCGACGGTCGACAGGCGCCTGGCCGCGGGCTCGGGCGTGTCCATCAGCGCAGCCCCGCCGGCTCGGCGTCCGCGCGCAGCCTCGCGTAGCGGCTCGCCATGCCGAGATGGGTGTCGCGCTCGGTCGGCGAATTTGCACCTGCCGCGAGGTAGCGGGCGCCCGCTTCGAGCTGGCTGTAGTAGAGATGGTCGTCGGCGGGTGACATGGACGCTCCTCGTCGGGCAAGCGGGAGCGCGGCTGGTCTCTCGAGCGCCCCATCTTGCGCGGCCGATCGGGGCGATCCGCACGCTGTAGCACAGGCGCGCCGAGCCCGCCAGAGCGGGCCCCGTCAGCCTCCGGTCTTGGCCGATCCCTTGCGGCCGCCGCCTCCGCCGGAGCTCTTGCCGCCGGACGCCTTGCCGGCCTTGGACGACGAGGCCTTGGCCGAGCCACCCTTCGAGGAGGACGACTTGCCGCCGGTCGAGCTCCCGCCGCCTTCCGATTTGCCGCGGCGGCTCTTCACGACGGCCCGGGCAGCGGCCACCGCGGCGCCGGCGACGACGGCGCCCGCCGCGACCTTCGCCGCGCGGCTGCCGCCGACCTTCTTCGCCACCTTCCCGGCGCGCGCCTTGAGCGAGCCGCCGCCGCCCTCATTGCCGCCGCCCGCGCCGCCTTCCGGGCCGCCGCTGTCGGCTGCAAAAGCATGGGGAATGGCTTTGCTCGGGATGCGCGACATGGCTGTCCTCCGTGGCTGATGTTTCGCCCGCCCAACGATGGCGCCGACGCGAGAGTTCCACTGGCCGCGCGCCGCCGCGGGCATTGTGCTAGGTCGGGCCCATGTCGGAAGCGACCATCCGGGACGAAGGCGCCGCCGATCGGCATTCGGTGAGGGGCGTCATCGCCGCGGCGTTCGGCAGCGGCGCCGAGGCCGACCTCGTCGAACGCCTGCATGGCGACGGCGATGCCGAGATCGCCCTCGTCGCCGAGGAGCAGGGGCGGATCGTCGGCCATATCCTGTTTTCCCGCATGGCGGCGCCGTTCCGCGCTCTGGGCCTCGCTCCCGTCGCGGTCGCACCCGAGCGGCAGCGGCGCGGAATCGGCGGCGCCCTGATCCGCGCCGGTCTCGGGCGCGCCCGCGAAGCGGGCTGGGACGCCGTCTTCGTGCTCGGGGACCCCGAACATTATCGCCGCTTCGGCTTCAGCGCGGCGGCGGCGGCGCCGTTCCGCTGCGTCTATTCCGGGCCGCACTTCATGGCGCTTTCGCTCGGCGAGGCGCTGCCGGCGGCCGGCGAGGTCGCCTACGCACCCGCCTTCGCCGCGCTCGGCTGATTCAGCCCGCCCGGCGTCGCCCCAGCCGCGAGAGCAGCCCCGGCCGCGCCCTTTTCTCGAACAGCTCGTCGGCCGCTTCGGGATCGAGGAGTTCGCTCTGCGCCAGCTTCTTCTCCGCCGCGCTCGGCTCCTCCGGCTCGAGCGGGACAAGGGTGCGGCCATGGCCGCGCATCCGCTCGATGCAGGCGATCAGCGAGCCGGTTTCGGCGAAGCAGGCGGAGACCTCCGCCGGCTCCGCCCCGAAATGCTCGGCGAGGATGTCGGTCCGGATCTCGGCGATCGTCGCCCGCGTCTGCGCATCGTCGCTGCCGTCGATCAGGAGGTCGCATTCGCTGTCGAGGCCCATCGAGCGGTTGTTCATGTTGGCCGAGCCGACGCGCAGCATGCAATCGTCGACGATCATGATCTTGGCGTGGACGTAGATGTCCGCGCCGCCTTCGGTGACCGGATAGTAGATCGCGAAGCGGCCGCCCTCGTCCTTCTCCTTGAGCGCGTTGACCAGATGATAGCGCGCCGGGCTCATCACCTTGCCGTCGAGCCAGCCGTAGGCGGTGCGGGGGTTCACGATCACGAATTCCGGCCCGTCCGGCTCGGCGAGGCGGTCGCCGATCGCCTCGGCGATCACGCGCGAGGCGAAATATTGGGTCTCGACATAGACGAAGCGCCGCGCCCGGCGGATCAGATCGACGAACAAAGCCTCGATCTCGCGGACCTCCTCGATCCTGCCGGCCTTGCCCCGCGTGCGCGCGACGGCGACCTCGACGTCGCGGAAATGCGGCTGGAGGTCGCCTGGCCAGGGATCGTGCCCGACGCGCGGCGGCACCGGCAGCGGCGTGCCGGTCGCGCATTCCCAGCGGATGCGGGCGAGGTCGCCGATCGCCTCGGCCGCCGCGCCGTCGACCGCCATCGTCGCGTCGTGCCAGGGTTCGTAGGCGCGGCCGGTAAAGGGGCGGCGGCGGCCCGGCTCCTCGTCCTTGTGGCGGCGCGTGTCCCAGCGCGATCCGGTGATGTCGATGCCGCCGCAGAAAGCGAGCTTGTCGTCGATCGCGAGGATCTTCTGGTGGTGGCTGCCGTCGAGCGGGTGCTGGTGGTCCCATTTGACGTGGATCTGCCTGTCGAGCCCCCAGCGCAGCATCCTCAGGAAGGTGGTGCCGCGGCCGGGGACGCTGATCGCCCCCTGGTCCCAGGCGAGGATGTGGATGTGAAGCTCGGGGCGCCGGCGCGCGAGCCAGGAAAGGAGGGCGCCCAGGCCCGCCGGAGCGCCCTCCGGCGCATCGCCGTCGATCAGCCGGACGCGCGTGTCCACGTCCCAGCCGATCAGCAGGATCTGCGAGCGCGCCTGGAGCATGGCGTGGAGAGCATGGCGGTAATAATCGGCCGCGTCGACGATCAAGGCAGCCCGCTCGGCACAGGCCACCCGCCAGCAATTCCGCCCCGGTTCGAGCAGCGAAGAGCTTTTTTCAAGGGTCGCGGTCGAGTCGGCCACGGGGCCCGAACGCCCCATCGCCGCGACGGTTGCCGCCCCGGAACGAAAGGTCAGGCGGCACGGACGTCGGGCTCGGATGCCGCGAGCTGGCCAGCGCCGCCGTGGATCACCGCCCAGCCGTGCGCCGCCGCGGCGCGCG
Organism: Allosphingosinicella sp.; assembly: GCA_036388255.1. GTDB lineage: Bacteria > Pseudomonadota > Alphaproteobacteria > Sphingomonadales > Sphingomonadaceae > Allosphingosinicella. The sequence goes on from DASVSD010000032.1 coordinate 218,173, forward strand.
CTGCATCGAAGCGGGCGTCGGCCTTCGGCCCGGGGGCGGTCCAGCCGCAACGCGGGCAATCCTCGTCATTGCGAATCTGCGGATGGATTCCCCAAGGCGTGGCGGGGGAGCATTCGAAGCTTTTCATCGACGCGACTCGTACTTTTCATAACAGAGGTTATGAATATCTATGCAATGCCCTGCATAGATGCAAGCTTAACGGAGCCGCTGGCGCTCCACCGCCGCGCGGGCCGCTTCGATCGCGGCGCCGACGTCCATCGCGCTGGTGTCGATCAGCTCGGCATCCTCGGCCTGGCGCAACGGGGCTGCGGAGCGGGCGGAGTCGCGTTCGTCGCGGGCGCGTATGTCGGCGAGCACGTCTTCCGGCGCGGCGTCGAGGCCGTTGCGCTTCAGCTCCTCCCAGCGGCGCCGGGCGCGGACCTCCGCGCTGGCGGTGACGAACAATTTCGCGTCGGCCTCGGGCGCGATGACGGTGCCGATGTCCCGCCCGTCGAGCACCGCGCCGCACGGCTGGGCGGCGAAATGGCGCTGGCGCTCGAGCAGGGCATGGCGGACGAGCTTGTAGGCCGAGATCCGGCTGGCGACGCCGCCGACCGCCTCGGAGCGCAGCTCGGGGTCGTCGAAATCGATCTGCGAGACGTCGCAGGCGCGCGCGGCGTGGAACTCGCTCTCCGGATCGAGGCCGAGGCGGAGGAGATTGAGCGCGGCGGCCCGGTAGAGCAGGCCGGTGTCCATGTGCGGCAGGCCGTAGTGGCGGGCGAGGGCCTTGGCGATGGTGCCCTTGCCGCTCGCCGCGGGCCCGTCGACGGCGATGATCATGTGAGGCTCCTCAACGTCTCGGCGAAGCCGGGATAGCTGGTCGCCGCGGCCGACAAATCGTCTATCCCGACCGGGGCGCGTGCGTGAAGCCCCGCCACCGCGAAGCTCATCGCGATCCGGTGGTCCATCCGCGCCGCGACCGTCGCCCCGCCGGCGATCGGCTCGCCGGCCGATCCGCGAACTGCAAGGCCCTCGTCGCTCTCCTCGCCCTGGACGCCGATCGCTGCCAGGCCGGCCGCCATCGCGGCGATCCGGTCCGATTCCTTGACCCGCAGCTCCGCGAGCCCGCGCGCGCGGCTGGTGCCCTCGGCAAAGGCGGCGGCGACGAAGAAGATGGGGAATTCGTCGATCATCGCCGGCACCAGCTCGGGCGGCACCTCGACGGCGCGCAGGGCGGAGTGGCGCGCGACGATGTCGGCGACCGGTTCGCCGGAGGCCTCCCGCTCGTTCTCGAAGGCGATGTCGGCGCCCATCTCCTTCAGGACAGCGAACAGGCCCACGCGGCGCGGATTGATGCAGACCCCTTCGATGCGCACCCCCGAGCCGGGCACGACGAGAGCGGCCACGACCAGGAAGGCAGCGGCGGAGGGGTCGCCAGGGACGGAGAGGAGCTGCGGCCGGAGCTCCGCCTCGCCGCGAAGCACGATCTCGTCGCCTTCGGCCGCGATGTCTGCGCCGAACAGCTTCAGCAGCCGCTCGCCATGGTCGCGCGTCGCCACCGGCTCGACGACCCGGGTCGTGCCCGGCATGTTGAGCCCGGCGAACAGCAAGGCGGACTTGACCTGCGCGGAGGCGATCGCCAGCCGCGTGGTCTGCGGCACCGCGGGGCAGAGCCCGCGCACCGTGACCGGCAGGGTGCCGCCTGGTGCGGTGAGGATCTCCGCCCCGGTCCGCCGCAGCGGCGCCGCGACCCGCTCCATCGGCCTGCGGGAGAGCGAGGCGTCGCCCGTAAAGGTGAGTGTGAGGGGATGGCTGGCGGCAAGACCCATGAGGAGCCGCGCCGAAGTCCCGCTATTGCCGAGATCGATCGCGCGTGCAGGCTGGAGCAGCGCGCCGACGCCGACGCCGTCCACCTCCATCGCTTTGTCGCCCGCAAGCTCGATCCGCGCGCCCATCGCGCGCAGGGCGGAGACCGTCGCCGCCATGTCCCCCCCGTCGCAAAGGCCCTCGATCCGGCTGCGCCCGGCGGCGAGCGCCGCCAGCATCAGCGCGCGGTGGGAGATCGACTTGTCGCCAGGGACTTGCGTCGTCCCGCGCAGCGGCGCGCCGGGTCCGAAGTGCATGGTCTGCGGCCCGGCTCTCTCCATGTGCGCGGCTTTTGACAGCGGCCTTTCCCTATGGCAAGGCGCCGCGCGACCAGCGGCACCGGCACCGGCGCCGCTCTACGAAATCCACTTCTATCGGAGACTTTTCACCCATGGTGAAGGCTGAATGGGGCACCAAGCGCACCTGTCCCAAATGCGGCGTCCGCTTCTACGACCTCGGCAAGGAGGATCCGATCACCTGCATCGCCTGCGGGATCGCCTGGGATCCGGAGCCGGTGTTGAAGTCGAAGCAGCCGCTTCCCTATGACGAGCCCGCCAAGGCGGCCGCCGAGAAGCCCGAGACGGACGACACCGATCTGGCCGCAGAGACGCTCGACATCGACGAGGATGCCGAGGAGAATCCGGACGACGAGGTCGATCTCGGCGGCGACGACGATATCGGCGTCCCGGGCGCCGGCGGCGACGACGAAGAGGTGTAGGGGGCGGGGACAGTCACTTTTCCGCACATGAGCGGATCTTTCGCAGGGACGTGCGGAAAAGTGACTGTCCCCCTCGCGGAAAAGTGACTGTCCGTTGTTGCTAAAGAGTGCCGGCTTTTCTAAGTGCGGCGCTCGGCGGCCGCCCTCCCAGGGGCGGCGCGAGGACTATGGGGCCGTAGCTCAGCTGGGAGAGCGCTGCAATGGCATTGCAGAGGTCAGGGGTTCGATCCCCCTCGGCTCCACCAGCCTTCGCCCCTGACGGGGCTTCGGCTGGCAAGCCAGCCTAAGGCTCGGCGGGGGGCGAAGGCTGCCCGCTTGTCGGTGAGGCCCGGCTGCTGGTACAAGCTCCCCATGTTCACCGACATGAAGCAGGGCACCGCCGCGGACTGGGCGCATATCGCGGCCGAGCACGGCAGGCATCAGCAATCGGTCGCGGCGAAGCAGATCATGGAGGGCCTCGCCCGGCTCGAGGCGATCGAGGTCGGCTTCGCGGCCAACCAGCTCACCCATTCGCTGATGGCCGGCACGCTCGCCCGCCGCGCCGGCGCGTCCGACGAGGAGGTGGTCGCCGCGCTCTGCCACGACATCGGCAAATTGTTCTCGATCCCGAACCACGGGCCGATCGCCGCCGAGATGCTCAAGCCCTATGTCCGCGAGGACATCTACCACGCAATCTACTGGCACCAGCATTTCCAGGGCCGCTATTATTTCGAGCATCTCGGCCTCGACCCCGAGGCGAGGGCGCGCTTCGAAGGCGAGAGCTGGTACGGCTTCGCGGTGAAGCTGGTCGACGAATGGGACGCGCCCGCCTTCGACCCTGGCTTCGACGTCGATCCGCTCGAGAGCTTCGAGCCCGAAGTGACCAGCATCTTCTCCAACCCGAAGAAAATGGTCAGCTGAGGCTAAGGCGCGGAAATCGCGCCATTTTGGACCATTTGTGGACGCTCTCCCGGCATCGCGGCACACCGTGCTGAACCGGGAAAGGAAATATTGATGATCTCCAATGTGATTCTGGCGGCTCTGGCCGTTGCTGGCGGCGCCGAGAAGCCGGTGCCGCTTCCGACGGTGATTCAATGTACGCTGAGCCTCGCACGCGCGCAGGCGCAGTCCGAGCAGAGTCCGGCGGCGATCGCCGATGCGGTCACGCAATCCTGTTCCGCTCCGCTTGATGTGTTCGCGGCCCGGGCGCGGGATCCCGAGGCCTCCCAGCAGGAGCGTGACACCAACGCTGCTTTGCACCGTGGCCTGCTGCTGCGGCTGCGGGAGATGGCGCTGACCATGGTAGAGCGCGAGCGGGCCGCCCAGTAGCTGCTAACCTCATAGCCCGATCCTGTTCCGGCGCGGGACGAAGCGTTTTCGGGGCGCGGCGGCGCTTGCAACCTTGTGGTGAATCGAATCTTAAGACGGTCATGAACCGTCTCTCCCCGCTCATCGACCGCCAGCCCCGCGCCTACGCCGTGGCCGCCGCGCGTCAGCCGGCGCCGCGCCGCGCCTTCGAGCCGTTCGGCGATCCGCCGCCGACGGGCGAGGATTGGCGCCTGTTCGTCACCAGCTTCCTCGGCGGCCTGGTCTTCTTCGGCACCTATCTGTCCTGATCAGACGGTCGGCGGCAGCCCTTCGGTGTCGGCGCAGGGATTGTCGTCGCACGCTTTGTGGAGCCGCCAGCCGAGCCAGGCCGAGACCAGGCACATTGCCGCCGCGAGCAGCAGCTGGTCGGCGGCGCCGATGCCGAACACCGACAGCGAGATCGCGACCAGCGACCCCGCGACCATCGCGCCCGAATTGACGATGTTGTTCGCCGCGACCGTCCGCGCCGCTTCCGCCTTGCGCACCGTCGTGGTCAAAAAGGCGTAGAGCGGCACCACGAACATGCCTCCCGCGACCGCGATGCCGAGCAGCGAGAAGAGCAGCCAGTAGGTGTTGGCCTGGCCGAGGAACTCCCCGACCGAATAGAGATGGTCGCCCGCCGTCGCCGGCCAGCTGACCGAGAGGAAGTGGAAGGCCAGGACGAAGCCGCCCATCGCGATGACGGAGGGGGCCGAGAATCGGGCGGAGACGGCGCCGTCGAGCAACCGGTTGATCGCGACCGAGCCGATCGCCACGCCGACCGAGAAAATGGCGAGGAACAGGCTCGCAACCTCGCGGTCGGCGGAGAGGACGTTCTTCACCAGAGGCGGGAACTGGATGAACAGCACCGCCCCGATCGTCCAGAAGAAGCTGATCGCGACGATCGCCAGGAACAGGCGGGGGATGTGCATCGTCGCGCTGATCAGGCGCGCCGACGAGCGGAACACGTTGAGGTCGATCCGGTGGCCCTCCTCGAGCGGCGGGGCGGGCGGCACCTGCCGGCCCGAGACGTAGCCGATCAGGGCGATCGCGATCACCCCGGCGGCCGCGGCCTCGACCGGGATGACGCCGGCGAGCAGGGTGCCGCCGAGGATGGCGACATAGGTCCCCGCCTCGACCATGCCGGTGCCGCCGAGCACCTCGCCCGGCTCCAGATGCTGCGGAAGCAGCGCGTATTTGATCGGCCCGAAGAAGGTCGAATGGACGCCCATCGCGAACAGGGCGAGCAGCATCAGCGGGATGGCGAGCTCGTGCACCAGCGCGTGGTTCCAGGCGAGCGCCAGGCCGGCGGCGCCGACCAGCATGATCAGGATCTCGCAGAATTTGACGATGCGGATGATCCTCGCTTTGTCGCGCGCGTCGGCGAGCTGTCCCGCCAGCGCCGAGAGAAGGAAGAAGGGGAGGATGAAGACGCCAGTGGCCACCGCGGAGAACCAGGTCTCCGCCATCTCGTCATTGTAGATCTGGTAGACGACGAACAGGACCATCGCGTTCTTGAACAGATTGTCGTTGAACGCCCCCAGCATCTGGGTGACGAACAGCGGCAGGAACCGCCGCTCCCGCAGCAATCCGATCGCGGAGGGGTGGCTCATCCCCTCTCCGGCCGGCGCGCGGCGGCGCCAGCGGACGCCCTCGTCATTCTGTTCTGCGGCATCCTCTTCCTCGGCCCGCCGGTCGGGGCCGCTTTCATAGGCGGAGGGTCGCGCGCCGGGCAAGTGGGGAGTCCCGATCCCGGAAGGCCGCGACGTCTCGGCTTCGCTCGACACGGGTCCTCGACTTCGCTCCGACCGAACGGGCTGGGCACCTGCGCCGGCGTCTCAGAGATGGGAACGCATCTGAATCCGTTCGCGTCGAGCGAAGTCGAGACGCCCTGCCGAGCGAAGCCGAGGCCTCCAGCGGCCCGGTTTCCCTCCCGCGCCGCGGGGACAGCCACAGCGCACTCCCCATGCCCCCGCTTTGGCGCTAAAGGCGGGCCGCCGATGCTGACCCTGCCAAACCTGCTGACGCTGTCGCGCATCCTCGCGGTGCCGATCCTCGTCTTCCTGCTGTGGAAGCCGGACTGGTACGATTATGCCGTCACCTTCGTGCTCTACTGCCTGGTCGGCATCACCGATTATTTCGACGGCTATCTCGCCCGCGCCCAGGGAACGGTGTCACGGCTCGGAATCTTCCTCGATCCCATCGCCGACAAGATCATGGTCGCCGCCGTCATCGTCATGCTGGTCTCCACTCGCAACGAGAGCGGCGCCCCGATCATCCACAGCTTCCATATCATTCCTGCTTTGGTCATCTTGCTGCGCGAGATCGCCGTTTCGGGTCTGAGGGAGTTTCTGGCGGGCCTGCGCATCTCTCTGCCGGTGAGCCACCTCGCCAAGTGGAAGACGACGTTGCAACTGGTCGCCCTCGGCGCGCTGATCCTCGCCGGGGCGCTGACCCAATGGCCCTGGGTGCACCTTGTCGGACTCGTCTGCCTCTGGGCGGCAGCGGCGCTCACACTGGTCACCGGGTGGGACTATCTGCGCGTCGGCCTCAGGCACATGGATTGAGCCGGCCATGGATTTCGCCAAGCGCGCCTTCGATCACAGCTATCATATCGACCCGATCGTGCGGTCGCTGCTCGACACCGATTTCTACAAGCTGCTGATGCACCAGTTCATCTATCAGAAGCATCCCAACGAGCGCGTCGGCTTCGCCCTCAAGAACCGGACCACGTCCGTCCGGCTGGCCGAGGAGATCGACATCGGCGAGCTTCGCGAGCAGCTCGATTTCGTCCGCTCGCTGCGCTTCCGTCCCTCCGAAATCGTCTGGCTGCGAGGCCAGAGCTTCTACGGCCAATACGGCCTGTTCGAGGAGAGCTACCTTCATCATCTGAAGACGCTGCACCTCCCCGAATACGAGCTCGGAACGACGGACGACGGGCAGATCCGGCTCGAATTCCACGGCCTGTGGATGCACACCACCTTGTGGGAGATCTACGCGCTCGAGATCATCAACGAGCTTCGCTACCGCCGCATCATGCGCGGCATGAACCGCTCGCAGCTCGACATCATGTACGCCCGCGCCAAGGTGAAGCTCTACGACAAGCTGGAGCGGCTGCGCGAGGTGGAGGGGCTGGAGATCACCGATTTCGGGACCCGGCGGCGCCATTCGCACCTCTGGCAGGAGCATTGCATCCTGACTGCCAAGGAAGTGCTGGGCGACGACGTCTTCACCGGCACCTCCAACGCCTATTTCGCCGCCAAGCACGATCTCGAGGCGAAGGGCACCAATGCCCACGAGCTGCCGATGGTCCTCGCGGCGCTGGCCGACGATGACGAGGAGCTGAAGGAGGCGCAGTACAAGGTGCTGAAGCAATGGCAGAACGTCTACAGGGGCGGGCTGCTGGTGATGCTTCCGGACACGTTCGGGACGACGCAATTCCTCCGCAACGCGCCCGAATGGGTGCGAAACTGGACCGGCGCGCGCCCGGACTCCAAGCTGCCGATAGCGGGTGGAGAGGAGCTGATCGCATTCTGGCGGGACCGCGGCGAGAATCCGGAAAAGAAGCTGCTCATCTTCTCCGACGGCATGGACGTCGCCTTGCCGGGCCAGCCGCCCAACGGCTCCGACATCCCCGAGGTGCACGCGCATTTCCGCGGGCGGGTCAGGATCGGCTTCGGCTGGGGCACCAACCTCACCAACGACTTCATCGGCTGCCATCCCGAGGATGCGGAGCGGATGAAGCCGATCAGCGTCGTCGTGAAGGTCAAGGATGCGAACGGGCGGCCTGCGGTGAAGCTCAGCGACAATTATGAGAAGGCGACCGGCCCGGCCGAGGAGGTCGCGCGTTACCGCAATGTGTTCGGCACCGAAGGCGTCGCAGACGTGCCGGTGACCGTCTGAGGAGAAAGCAATGGCTTACGAGATCGGCCCGAAGGACGCGCTGATCGTCGTCGATCCGCAGAACGATTTCTGCCCCGGCGGCGCGCTCGCCGTCGCGGGCGGCGACGAGATCATGGATGCGCTCTCCGCCCTCGCGCGCCGGTTCCGCGCCGCCGGCGGCCTCGTCGTCGTCACCCAGGACTGGCACCCCCGGGACCATAAGAGCTTCGCCGCCAATCACGAGGGCGGGACGCCGTTCGGGACCGCCCAGATGCCCTATGGCGTCCAGGTGCTGTGGCCCGATCATTGCGTCCAGGAGAGTCCCGGCGCCGAGTTCCACCCCGGCGTCGCCGGCGCGGTGGCGAGCGCGCACCTCATCGTCCGCAAGGGATACAATCCCTCGGTCGATTCCTATTCCGCCTTCTTCGAGAATGACAAGGCGACCAGCACCGGCCTCGGCGGCTGGCTGAAGGAGAAGGGCGTCGAGCGCTGCTTCTTCGTCGGCCTGGCCTACGATTTCTGCGTCGCTTATTCGGCCCTGGACGCCGTCCGCCGCATCGGCCTCGAAGCGATCGTGCTCAAGGACCTCACCCGCGCCATCGCCATGCCGGCGGGGGAGGGGACGACCGTGGACCAGGCTGAGGGCGAATTCCGCGAGGCGGGCGTCGCGGTCGCGGAGAGCGCGGCCTTATGATCGATTTTGCCGCTCAATCTGAGCGGATTTCCTCGCTTCCGTCGATCTTGGCCAAGGCCTAGGCCGTCCGGAACCAAACCAAAGAGAGAGAGGCGATTACGATGGATGCAAAGACCGGCGAAATGGGTGGCTGCCCGGTAGAGCGCCCGACCACCGTCCGCTCGCTGCTCGGCCGCACGAACCGAGACTGGTGGCCAGAGTCCCTCCCGCTCGAGATCCTCAACCAGGGCGGCCTCTCGCCCGATCCGATGGGCGCCGATTTCGACTATGCCGAGGCGTTCAACGCGCTCGATTATGCCGCGCTGAAGGCCGATCTCACCGCGATGATGACGGACAGCAAGCCGTGGTGGCCGGCGGATTACGGCAATTATGGCGGCTTGATGATCCGAATGGCCTGGCACGCGGCCGGCACCTATCGCACCGCCGACGGGCGCGGCGGCGCGAACAGCGGCCAGCAGCGCTTCGCCCCGCTCAACTCCTGGCCAGACAACGGCAATCTCGACAAGGCGCGGCGCCTGCTGTGGCCGATCAAGCGCAAATACGGCAAGCATATCAGCTGGGCCGACCTCTTCATCCTGGCCGGCAACGTCGCGATCGAATCGATGGGCGGGCCGGTCTTCGGATTCGGCGGCGGGCGCCGCGACGTGTTCGAGCCGGAGCGCGACATCTACTGGGGCTCCGAGGAGCAGTTCGTCGGGCACCCGGACAACAAGACCCGCATCCTCCCCGAGGAGGAGCTTGAGCTCGAGCATCCTCTGGCGGCGATCCAGATGGGGCTCATCTACGTCAACCCGGAAGGCCCGGGCGGCGTCCCCGATCCGCTCCAGTCCGCGCGCGACATCAAGATCACCTTCGAGCGCATGGCGATGAACCACGAGGAGACGGTCGCGCTGACCGCCGGCGGCCACACCTTCGGCAAGGCCCACGGCGCGGGCGATCCGAGCCTGGTCGACGCCGCGCCCGAAGCGGCCGACATCGCGCTCCAGGGCCTGGGCTGGGCGAGCGCGCACGAGAGCGGCTTCGGCGAGCACACGATCACCAGCGGCATCGAGGGCTCGTGGGTGAACACCCCGACGGAGTGGTCGGAGAATTATTTCCGCCTGCTGCTCGACTACGAATATGAGCTCGTGCGCTCGCCTGCGGGCGCCCAGCAGTGGCAGCCGATCAACCAGCGCGAGGAGGACATGGCGCCTGCGGCGCACGATCCGTCGAAGCGGGTGCCGACGATGATGACGACGGCGGACATGGCGCTGAAGGTCGATCCCGAGTTCCGCGCGATCTCCGAGAGGTTCCGCCGCGATCATGAGGCGTTCAAGGACGCGTTCGCGCGCGCCTGGTTCAAGCTCACCCACCGCGACATGGGGCCCAAGGTCCGCTACCTAGGACCGGAAGTTCCGGAGGAAGATCTGATCTGGCAGGACCCAATTCCGGCCGGGCGCACGCCGTCGGATGGCGATGTCGAGGGCTTCAAGTCGAAGATCCTCGATGCGGGCTTCACCGTCGGCCAGCTGGTCAAGACCGCCTGGGCGTCGGCTTCGACTTACCGGCGGTCGGATCATCGCGGCGGAGCCAACGGTGCGCGCATCCGGCTCGAGCCGCAGCGCGGCTGGGCTGTCAACGAGCCCGCGGAGCTGGAGCAGGTCCTCGCCAGGATCGACGAACTTCGCGGGGCCCTGTCGATGGCGGACGCGATCGTGCTGGCGGGCACCGCCGCCGTCGAGAGGGCGGCGCGAGACGCCGGCTTCGACGTCGAGGTGCCTTTCGCCGGCGGGCGGGGCGACGCGACGCAGGACTGGACCGATGCGGAAAGCTTCGCGGTGATGGAACCGGTGGCGGACGGATTCCGCAACTACCTCAAGACCAAGCACAGCGTGAAGACCGAGGAGCTGCTGCTCGACCGCGCTTCCCTGCTCGGCCTCTCGGTGCCGGAGATGACGGTGCTGCTCGGGGGCCTGCGCGTGCTCGGCGCCAACTACCAGGACCGGCCGGAAGGCGTTTTCACCACCCGCAAGGGTCAGCTCACCAACGACTTCTTCGTCAATCTGCTCGACAACGACACCTTCTGGCAGGTCGTCGACGAGAGCGGCGACGAGGAGTTCATCGGCTACGACCGCGGCGGGCGGCAGCAGAAATGGCGGGCGACGCGGACCGACCTCATCTTCGGTGCCAACAGCCAGCTCCGCGCCGTCGCCGAGGTCTATGCCGAGAAGGGCCACGAGGAGAAGTTCGTGCGCGACTTCGTGAATGCCTGGACGAAGGTCATGAACGCCGACCGCTTCGATCTTCCGCAGAACAGCGACAGCGTCGAGCCGATCGGCATCGCGGAACCGGCGGAGTAGCGTTTAAGCCGCCGTCATTGCGAGGAGCGAAGCGACGAAGCAATCCAGTTGCCGGCGCTTGCGCGGCTGGATTGCTTCGCTACGCTCGCAATGACGGTGGTGGACGAAACAGCGGAGGCCTGATGCGTCGTCACGACGTGGACCTGCTCGATCCTGCCCGCACGCATTGGGTGCCATCCGTGGTGTCGCCCGAGCGGAACTGGGCCGGCGCGCCCGGCTGCCGCAGGGGGGCGAGGTTCCTGATCGAGGGCGGGACCTTCCGCGCGAGCCGTGAAGAGTTCGAGACGTTCGACAGCGAGCTCGGCTGCCTCAGCTGGATCATGCTCCACCGCAGCGACCTCAACCGGACCTTGCCGGGCGCGAAGGTCAGGCCGGTTCCGCTGGATCGCTGGCTTCTCGGTCTGGACTGAGCTCCCGCATGATCCGGCGCAGCGCGCCGCCGAGCAGTTGAAACTCGCTCTCGCGCGGGCTCGACCGGCGCCAGATGAGCGCGATCCGCCGGAAACCGTGATCGGAGCGCAGCGGCCTTGCATCCACGGTGGTGCCGTCGAGAATGCCGGCCTCGATCGCCATCCGCGGCACGAAGGTCACGCCCAAGCCGTTGTCGACCATCTGCACCAGGGTGTGGAGCGAGGTTCCCATCATCGCGGCGTGCGCGCGCAGGTCCGGCCGGTTGCAGGCCGAGAGCGCGTGGTCCTTGAGACAGTGGCCGTCCTCGAGAAGGAGCATCCGGCTCTCGTCGATCGCTTCGACATTGACCGCCGCTCCGCCCGGCGCCTCGCCGCGCGGGAAGGCGACGAACAGCGGATCGTCGAACAGGGTGAAGGAATCGACGTCGCCGCATCCATAAGGCAGCGCGAGCAGCACGCAGTCGAGCTGGCCGCGATGGAGCGCCTCGCAGGCGGCCTGGCTGGTCTCCTCGCGGAGGTAGAGCTTCAGTTTCGGCCATTCGCGGCGGAGGCGCGGCAGCATCGCCGGGAGCAGGAAGGGGGCGATGGTCGGGATCACGCCCATTCTCAGCTCGCCGTGCAGCGGTTGCCCCTCGGCGCGCGCCATCTCCGCGAGCTCCTCCGCCTCGCGCAGCACCCGCACCGCCTTGTCCGCGATGCGCTCGCCAAGCGCCGTGAAGCGGACCACGCGGCGGGTCCGCTCGACGAGCGTGACACCGAGCAGTGCCTCGAGCTCGCGCAGCGCCGCCGAGAGGGTCGACTGGGTGACGTAGCAAGCGTCCGCCGCCTTGCCGAAATGGCCCTGCTGGCGGAGCGCCACCAGATATTGCAGCTGCCGGATTGTAGGGGGATGGACTGTCATCGTGATCGAAATTTCCAATCAATAAGACGCTATAGATCGGTTGAACGATCAATGCCAGCACCCTACATGCTGCATCGCACAAGAGATTCACCGCACCGCAAAACAGGAGTTCGAACCAGCGATGCTGACCGTAGGCGACAAGCTTCCCGCCCTGACCCTCCCCGTCCAGCAGGGCATCGACGCGCTCCCGGCCGGCGAGACGATCGACCTCGCCGAAACCGGCGGCAAGTGGAAGATCCTGTTCTACTGGCCGAAGGATTTCACCTTCGTCTGCCCGACCGAGATCGTCGGCTATGCCGAGCTGGCCCGCGATTTCGCGGACCGCGACGCCGTGCTGATCGGCGCCTCGACCGACACCGCCCACGTCCACTTCGCCTGGCGCAAGTCGGACGAGCGTCTCGCGCAGGCGGACTTCCCGTGGATCGCCGACAACGGCAAGCAGCTCGCGGAAGCGCTCGGCATCCTCGACCGCCAGGAACATGTCGCCTTCCGGGCGACGTTCATCGTCGATCCGGACAACGTCATCCAGCATGTGACGGTCAACGGGCTCAATGTCGGGCGCAACCCGCAGGAGGCGCTGCGCGTGCTCGACGCGCTGCAGACCGACGAGCTCTGCCCCTGCAACTGGGAACCCGGTCAGGAGGTCCTGAAACCCGCAGCCTGAGAGGCTCTCTCCCCCTCTGCCTCTCGGCCCCGAACCGGGCCACGGACCTTCCGGGGCGCGGGGAGCAATCCCCGCGCCCCAATCTTTTCAAGGAACCTTTCATGTCTCTCAAGGAATTCGCCGACGCGCTCCCGGATTACGCGAAGGACCTCAGGCTCAACCTCGGCTCGCTGCTCGGCGACCAGACGCTGGGCGACCAGCGCAAATACGGCCTGCTGCTCGCCTGCGCCCACGGCACCGGCTACCGCCCGATCGTCGCCGCCGCCGAGGCAGAAGCCGAGGCCAGGCTGACCCCCGAGGCTGCTAATGCGGCGCGCGCGGCCGCGGCGGTGATGGCGATGAACAACGTCTATTACCGCTTCGTCCACCTCGCCTCGAACCCGGAATACGGCACGCTCCCGGCGCGGCTCCGGATGAACGTGATCGGCAATCCGGGCATCGACAAAGCCGATTTCGAGCTGTTCAGCCTCGCCGTCAGCGCGATCAACGGCTGCGGCATGTGCATCGACAGCCACGAAAAGGTTCTCCAGCAGCACGGCGTCAAGGCCGAGACCGTGCAAGCTGCAGCCCGCATCGCTGCGGTGGTGAAGGCGGTCGCGACGGTCCACGCGACGCTCTGAGGACCCTTTCGCGACCTCCTCTTTCGGCTTAGCTTCCGGGGCCGAGGGGAGGTGGCCATGTCTTTGCTCCGTATTGCGGCGGCGGCTCTCGCGCTTGCGGCCTGGGGTCCCGCCGGCGCGCAGAGCCGGCCGGACCCTCAGGCTCGCGCCGCGGCCGCCGCTGCGCTCGAGCGCTTCACCAGCCCGACGCTCACCCGTTTCGCCGACGAGGCCGAGTTCGAGGCCTATCTCGCGGCGGTGCGTAATTATCGCAGGCGTGCCGAGCTCGAGCGAGGCGGCCCGATCCGGTTCGCCGAGGCGCAGCCTCCGGGCGCGGACCAACCGCCGGTACCGGCGGTGCCGGTCTGTCCGCCGGAGCGCCCGGACTGTCCGGCCGGGCGGCGCGACGACACCATCACCGTCACCGGCACCCTCGCGACCGCGAGCAACGCCTCGATCACCAACAACCAGATGCGCGGCGTCGAGGAAGGCGACATCGTCAAGCAGATCGGCCGCTTCCTCCTCGTCCTGTCGGACGGCCGCATCTTCGTCATCGACACCATGTCCCGGGGGCGCCGCGCGCTCGCTCTGGCCGACCGCGTCGACGTCTATCGCGATCCGGAATCCACCACCTGGTATGACGAGATGCTGGTCTTCGGCGATCGCATCCTCATCACCGGTTATTCCTATCGCGAGGATTCGAGCGAGCTTTCGGTGTTCCGGCTGGATAGCGAGGGCCGGCTGTCGCGCGAGGGCGTCTTCTACATTTCGTCCGACGATTATTACGACCCGGAAAATTACGCGACGCGGCTCGTCGGCGACCGGCTCGTCGTCTACACCCCGGTCCGCGTGCAGCGTGTCGCCGCGGGCGGATTTGCCTACCCGATCGTCCGCCGCTGGATCCCGGGCGAGGTCCGCGAGGAGGCCGAGCGGCGCGGCCGGCGCCTGTTCGACGCCCGTTCGATCTATCGCCCGGTCCGGCTCGACACCAATCCCACCATCCACACCGTCTCGGTGTGCCCGCTCGGCGAGGTCGGCGCCGGGCGCGACCTCGAATGCCGCAGCACCGCCTTTGCGGGCCCGCGGGACGCGGAATGGTACGTCACCGCGAACGAGGCCTTCCTTTGGACCAGCGCCGGGAACGAATTCTGGTACCGCGCGGATCGCGACCTCGGCATGTGCGGGCCCGGCCCCGCGCCGCCGCTCGACGGCGTGCTGGAAGCCACCGTCTACAGGGTCCCGCATGGCGAAGGTGCGGCGCCGCAGGTGCTCGGCGCGCGAGGCGTCCCGTTCGACCAGTTCTCGCTCCAGGCGGACGACGGCCGCCTTCGTGCCCTGGTCGACCGGTTGCCGACGGACTGCGAGCGCGAATATTATGCGGCCGCCGAGCCCGTCTATTTCGATGCGCCGCTCACCGCCTTCGGCGAGCGCATCGCCGAGGTGCCGCACGAGCGCTACACTTCCGTGCCAAGTCCCGGCTCCCAGTGGATCGCCAACAGGTTCACCGAGCGCTATCTGGTCTATGGCGGGCTCAGCCGATTCCGCAGCGGGCCTCCCGACGTCGACAATGAGGATTACTACCCCGCCTATCGCAGGCGATTGCGCCAGGAGCTCGCCATTCCGCCCGCTTATGCCGTCCCGGCCGACCGGCCGCAGGATGTGCACCGGCTCGCTGTCGGCCACAGCGTCATCCGCGTCGAGCGGGCAGGCGAGAATATCGTGCTCACCGGCTATCGCGACCGGCGCGGCCTCTCGGTCTCGCTGATCGACCTGCGCGCCCGGCCGCGCGTCGCCTCGACCCTTCGCCTCGACGGGCGCTACGAGACCGAGGGCCGGAGCCACGCCTTCAACAGCCTCATCGCGGCGGACGGCAGCGGCACGATAGGCCTGCCGACCAGCCCCAGGGCAGAGGAGGGCGGCCGCTGGTGGTGGCGCAGCCGCGCTTCCGACGTCTCCTTTTTCGCGGTCGATCGGCACGGGGCGCTCGACGACCTCGGCATGCTCCGCAGCAGCGTCATCTACGAGCACCGCGGGGACGATGAGGCGGACGGCCTCGACGATTATGTGTGCGAGGTGTCCTGCGTCGACTGGTACGGCAACAGCCGGCCGATCTTCACCGACGGACGGGTGTTCGCGCTGACCGGCGTCGAGCTGGTCGAGGGCCGGGTGATCGGCTTCGGCATCCGGGAAGTGCGGCGGCTGGATTTCGCCCGTGCGCGCCCCCGTCACCGCCGGCGATAACGAACGGCCCCGGCACCGTCCCGCTCCGGGATAAGCCGGACCGCCGCTGAGCAGCGGCCTTAATGCGTGCATCGGGTCATGCTAGAGCGCGTTGCCTCCGGATGATGAAGCCGCTCGCCCTTGCCCTGTGCCTCGTCCTCGCCGCCTGCGCCCGCGCGCCCGCCGCGCCGGCGCCGCCTGTCCGGCATGAGGTGGCGGCCGTCCCTGCCTCGGCGGATGCGGAGATCGCCGCTTTCTACGCGGCGCGGGGTCAGCGCGCGCTCTGGACCGCCGCCGCCGCGGGGGCACGGCTGCTCGCCGCGTTGCGGCGCTCGGCGAGCGACGGCTTCGACCCGGCGCGCTACCGGGTCGCCGAGATCGCCGCGGCGCTGGAGGCCGGGGACCCCGCTTCGCTCGCCCGCGCCGATCTGATGCTGTCCGAGGCCTATGTCGCTTATGCGCGCGACCTGCGCACCCCGTCGGCGGCGGTGCGCCCGCTCTATGCGGAGCAGGGCCTGGCACCCGCGCCGCCGACGGCGCGGAGCCTGCTCGAGGCGGCCGCCGACCGCGCGACACATGCCGACAATGGGAGGACTATCGCCGACGACGTTCGACATCTGAACGCCGTCTATGACGGGCTCCGCGACGGGCTCGAAAACTATCGACGGCGGTGGTTGCGGCTGCCGCAGGTCCGCCTGCCCGAGCGGCCCGATGTCGCCTCGCTCCGCCGCAGGCTCGGCCTCGGACAGGGCGGCTTCGACGCCGCTCTTGCGCGCGCCCTGACCGAGTTCAAGCGGGTGCACGGCCTGCCGGAGACGCCGGCGCTCGACGCGCAGACGATCGCCGCGCTCAACGTGCCCGCGGCCGAAAGGGAGCGCGTCATCCGGCTCAACATGGAGCGCGCGCGGATCCTTCCGGCGCGCGGCCGCTTCGTCCTGGTCGACGCCGCCGCGGCGCGGCTCTGGATGTTCGACGGGCGACGCCCCGCCGGCCAGATGCGCGTGATCGTCGGCAAGCCGGGGATGGAGACCCCGGCGATGGCGGCGCGGCTGCGCTACGCCGTGCTCAACCCCTATTGGAACGTCCCCGTCGACCTCGCCCGGCAGCGCGCGCGCGATGTGCTGCGCCGCGGCACGAGCGTGCTCGCGGCCGAGCGGCTGCAGATCCTCTCCCAATTCCACGCAGAGGACCGGGTGCTGAGTCCGGCGAGCGTCAACTGGCGGCGGGTCGCCGCCGGCCGCGAGCCGCTTCGGCTGCGCCAGCTTCCAGGCGGGGCCAACGTGATGGGGGCGGTCAAGTTCATGATGCCCAACGACCGCGACATCTATCTGCACGATTTCCCCGACAAGAGCCTGTTCGAGCGCGCCGACCGCCGGATCAGCTCCGGCTGCGTCCGCCTCGAGGACGCGCCCCGCCTCGCCCGCTGGCTGTTCGGAGGCGCCGCGCCGCGGCCAAACGGCCCGCGCCCGGAGCAGCGCGTCGACCTGCCCGCGCCGGTGCCGGTCTACATCCTCTATTTCACCGCCATTCCGGATGCGGGGCAGATCGCGTTCCAGGCCGACCTGTATGGACGCGACGCCGCCCAGCTCGCCGCGCTGGAGCGCGAACGCTCTGCCGTGCCGGTCAGCGCGAGGCCACGCCTCGCGGGCCGGTGAGGTCGACCCTGCCGATTTCGGCGATGCGGCCGCGGCGCAACGCGCCTTCGACGAGGTCCGTGCCCATCAGCGCGAAAATGCGGCCGCCGGTGAAGATCGGGCGGGCATTGCCGTACCAGTCGACGCAGGAGACGCGGCATTCGTAACCGCCCCTGGGCTCGCGACGGCGCGCCAAAGCGAGCTCTCCGGCAGGGCTGAGCCGCCGGTCGGAGGCGACGGCGATGAAGCTGAGCTCCGAGACGTTGCCGTCCGCCGGATCTCGGCCGCTGCGCCCGTCGTCGCGGCTTGTCGGAACGCCGATCAAGCCGGTGCCGTCGCTTCGAAACCAGGCATTGAAGGCATGGCTGCGCGCTTCGCTTTCATAGCGGCCGAGGAGGGTCGTGGAGGCGGCGAGGCGGGGGGCGTTTCCAAGGCTGACGTAGCTGAGCGAAAGGCCGCGCCCATCGCCATAGCCGGTGACGACGACGTCGCTGCCGGCGCGCTCGATCCGGATCGCGTTGTGGCGCAGGTCGAGCCGGACGGGCTCCGCCGGTCGCGCCACGGGGACCGCGTAGAGCGGACGTGTCCGGCCGGCGCCGGGCTCGGCGCTCTGCCGGCCGTACACCAGCCAGTCGCCGACGAACCGATTGCGCAGCACTCCGCCATCGATCTGCGGCATGGCGACATAGGCACCTGCCGAGACGTGACGGATCCGCGTCGTGAAGGAGTCGAGCGGCAGATCGAGCAAGGCCAGCGGCGCCCCCGACTCGACATTGCGGCACTCACCGTCCGGGCGCGAGAGCAAGGCGCGGAAGCGGCCCTCACGGCTGTCGAACGCGAACTGGTTCGCAGGCAGTCCGTCTACGGCTACGGCGCCGATTTCGCCGCCGTGGAGCGGAACGCGGTAGAGCAGCGCGGCGGCGTGCGCGCGGTCCTCTGCAAACTCGTTCTCCCGGCATTGCTGAGGGGTCCGACCGGTATACTCGATGGCCCAGGGAAGGCGGTCAGGCGCGTCGATCCAGAGGAAGGCGTCGGTCGGGGTGACATAGACTTCGCGGCTGGAGCCGCCGACGAAAGCGGTGGTGCGGCAATTGAGCCGCTCGCGAAGCGGACAGACCGAGAGGACGTGCATGACCGGGTATTCGATCTCGCCGGGGCTGGCGTAAATCTCGGTCGGCTGGAGAAGGGGTTCGCCGTCGTCGGCGGGGCCGTCCCCGTCCGCGCGGCGCAGGCGCGGCAGAGCCACGGGGCGCGGTTCCGCGAAAAGGCTAAGCTCGACCGGCGCGTAGAGGACCAATCGGTCGCCGACCAGCCGCGACGCGTAATTGGCGGTGCTGTAATAATCGTTCGAGCTGAGCAGGAACCGCCCCTCGCGCGTGAAGCGGCCGGCCTCGTCCATTTGGAAGACCGTAATCTCGCTGGCCAGCTCCCGATAATTGTATGCCGTGACGAGGATTCGGCTCCCGAGCACCAGCATCTCGTCATACCAGTCGGCCGCGGTCGCGGCGCTGCGATAGACGTCGATCCGATCGGCGAGACGGAGGAAGGCTCCTTCCTCCGCGCCCAGGTCCGCGCTGAAAAGCCGTCCATCCTGCAGCACGACGAGGAAGCGTCCGATCTGCTTGATGATCCCGCCCTCATCTACCCCCGCGGTCTGGTTGTTGGTGATCGAGGGCGTCGATCCGTCGACGCTGGCCTGCTCGGCGGGCGGGCCGTTCGCCTCCAGACTGGGGAGCGATTGCGGTGGCGGCGGTGGTTCCGCGCCAGGCGGCGGCGGTTCCTCCACGTCGGACAGCCGGTATCCGGCGCCACGCTGCCGAGCGCGATCGATGAAAGTGTTGAACGCCTCCTGCGAGGGGAAGCGCTCGAGCGCAACCGGAGGATAGCCGTCGAACAAGTCCTGATGAACGGAGTCCGTCGGCCTTCCCGATCCGCAGGCGACGAGCACCAGCAAAGTGGCGGCGGCCGACCGGACAATCCACATGCGCTTCTCCTCTGATTCCTCGTATCAGGAATGATATAATGTAACAAGTCCGGTGACCGGACCCGCTCTCCAGCGCGGCGCGTTGCGCTTCCATGTCCGATCCCGCGGCCGCCTCGCCGAAGCCGATCCCGGGCACCGCCAGGAAAGGCGGGGAGCCGAGCTACAAGAAGCCGAAGCTGCCGCCGAAGGAGGCGATCCTCGCTTATTATCGCGCGGTCGGGCCGCTGCTTCTCCGTCACGGGGCGGGGCGGCCGCTGAACCTGTTTCGCTGCACCGGCGGCTTTTGCTTCTTCCAGCGCAACCGGCGCCATCCGGCTACGCACGGGGAGTTCGGGCGGCCGATCCGCTTCGTGCCCGTCGCGCAGAAGAACAAACGGACCGAGGACTATCTGTGGGTGGCCGACGAAGCGGGCGTCGCGGCCTGCGTCGCGGCGGACGCGATCGAGTTCCACGGCTGGGGCTCGCGCGCCGACGACGTCGAGCGGCCGGACCGGATCGCCTTCGATCTCGATCCGGGCGAGGGGACGGGCTTCGCCGAGGTCCGGGAGACCGCCTTTCTGATGCGCGCCTTCCTCGCCGAGCTGGGGCTCGAGAGCTTCCCGCTGCTGAGCGGCGGCAAGGGCGTGCACGTGGTCGTGCCGCTGGCCCCGGAAGCGGGCTGGGACGCGGTGGGCGGCTTCGCCCGGCGCATCTGCGCGACTCTCGCCGCGGCCGACCCTGCGCGCTTCACCATCGCCCTCCCCAAGGCCGAGCGCACAGGCCGCATCTTCCTCGATTATCTCCGCAACCAGCGCACCGCGACCGCGATCCTCCCCTGGTCGCTGCGCGCCCGCCCCGGCGCGCCGGTCGCGGCGCCGGTGAGCTGGGAGGAGCTCGCCGGGATCGACCGGGCGTCGCTGTTCACGATCGCCGACGTCGGGGACCTGCTTCGCCGTGGGCGGGTTCTCAAGGACTGGGGCAAGGGTTCTCAGTCGCTTCCTACGATATGAGAAAGGCTCGAGCCATTGGTACGGTCAGGTGACGCGGAATCGAGCGTCAAGTCCTTTGAATAATGGTATGCTACGCGCGGGCGGGATCAGCCGGCTGTACTGCGGTCAAGCTGCAAATGCGCTTAGCGATGCTAGCCCTCGCCCTGATTCACGCAGCTGCCCCGAAAACCGCTGCCCAGAATGGCTGATGGAGACGAAGACAGAGGATTTGGTGCAAGCTCTGCAATCCTCCTTTCGAGGTGAAGCAGTGTATTGAATCGTTCTATACGATGGCTTGTCATATTAATTAAATAATACTCACACCCTCTATGAGCGTCATCTCGGCGCTCTGCTAACAAATGGCTCCCATCTATCCCGAATGAAACGACATTAGGCTGTACAACACGAGATCTACGACCCGCGTCATTCCGGACGATCGCGACATTTCCTGGACCGCCGTCCCACCATTCATATCCACAGCATATGGGATTATATGGCGAGCAAGCGGATAGCACTACGCAAACAGCCAAAGAAATTATCGTTTTCACGTTGCTTGTCTCAACGGCCGATTGAACATTCGGAATCCTACATTGCAAGCCCCCGCGGCCACTCCGGCGCTAGGACGCGCGAAAGACCAAGGCGTCGAGCGACCAGCGGCCGGCGCCGCGGCAGGCGAAGTGGAGGCCGAGGAAGACGAGCACGATCGCCGGCCACCAGCCGCGGAAATCCTCCGGCCAGTGCACCATCCAGACCGCGACGACGAAGTTGAACGCGACCACCAGCCCCGCCCAGCGGGTGAGCAGGCCGAGGACGAGAAGGATGCCGCAGAGGAGCTGCGCCCAGACCGAGAGCGGCGCCATCAGTTCCGGCATGACGAAGCGGTGCGCCTCGAGGAAGCCGACGAACTCCGCCATCCGCGCGGCGCTCAGGACATTGTCGTAGGTCCCGTAGATCAGGAAGAGGCCGGTGAGCACGCGCAATGCGGCGAGGCTGACATCGGTATAGCGGCCGAGAAAGGCGGGATCGAGGATGCTCATGGACGGCATGCTAGCGCAAAGCCGCGCTTGCGCCAGTCTCCCGTTGCGGAGGCTTCGTTCGCGTCCTTATATGGCGCGCCCTTCCGGCGCCCGCCCCCGCTCGCGCCGACGCCACGTAATTGGAGACATGCGTTGAAAGCATATCTGTTGACCGGCGCCGCCGCTCTTGCCCTGACCGCCTGCGCCTCGACGCGGGACGCCCCGCCCGAGACGCCCAACATCCTCCCCGTGGCCGAGCCGACGCCGGAGCTCGTGGCGGAGGTGGCCCCGCCGGTGCCGAACAACATCCTGCTCGCCGACTGGTCGGGCCCGTTTGCGGGCGTGCCGCCGTTCGACCGGGTCACGCCCGAGATTTTCCCGGAAGCATTGCAGTACGCGATCGACGAGCTCCAGCGCGAAGTCCGCGCGGTCGCCAATGCCCGCTCCGCGCCGACCTTCGCCAACACCGTCGAGCCGCTCGAGCGCTCCGGCCAGCGGCTCGAGCGGGTGCTCGCCGTGTTCGGGGTGATGACCAGCAACATGGCGACGCCGGCGTATCAGGCGCTCGATCGCGAATGGTCGCCGCGCCTCGCCGCCGCCTCCGACGAGATCATCCTCAACCCGGCTCTGTTCCAGCGTATCCGCACCATCTACGAGGCGCGCGAGAGCTCGGGCCTCGACGCGCAGCAGCAGCGCCTGGTGACGCGGCTCTACAACCAGTTCGTCCGCTCCGGCGCCAACCTCAACCCGGAGCAGAAGCAGCAGCTCACCGCCCTGAACCAGCAGCTCGCGGGCCTGTTCGCCCAGTTCAGCGAGCGGGTGCTCGCCGACGAATCGACCCACATCGTTGCGACCCAGGCCGAGCTCGCCGGAGTGCCCGAGGACGTGCGCAACGCGGCGGCGGCGGCGGCGCGCGAGCGCAACCTTCCGGCCGGCCAGTTCGCCATCGTCAACACCCGCTCGGCGGTCGACCCGATCCTGACCTTCGCCGACAATCGCGCGCTGCGCGAGCGGATCTGGCGCGCCTTCGTCAACCGCGGCGACAATGGCGGCGCGAGCGACACCAACGCTATCATCGCCCAGATCGTGAAGGCGCGGGCCGACCGCGCGCGGCTGCTCGGCTTCGAGACCCACGCCCACTGGCGGATGCAGGACACCATGGCCGGGACTCCGCAGCGGGCGATGGACCTGATGATGCGGGTCTGGCCGGCGGCGGTGGCGCGGGTGCGCGAGGAGGTCGCGGAGCAGCAGGCGGTCGCGCGCCGGCTCGGCCATCGCATCACCATCGAGCCGTGGGACTATCGCTATTACATGGAGAAGGTCCGCCAGCAGCGGTTCAACCTCTCGCAGGACGAGATCAAGCCCTATTTCCAGCTGTCGAACATGATCGACGGCATGTTCCACATGGCGGGCCAGCTCTACGGCCTCGAATTCCACGAGATCACCGGCCGCGTCCCGACCTGGCATCCCGACATCCGCGTCTGGCACGTCGCCGACCGCCAGGGCCGGGACGTCGGAATCTTCTACGGCGACATGTTCGCGCGCACCGGCAAGCGCTCGGGCGCTTGGGCGACCACCTATCGCAGCCGCTCGCGCCTGCTCGGCGACAGCATCGTGCTCGGCTCGAACAACAACAATTTCACCAAGCCCGGGCCGGGCGAGCCGGTGCTGATCAGCCTCGACGACGCCGAGACCCTGTTCCACGAATTCGGCCACGCCATCCATTATTACCTCTCGGACATCAATTATCCGAGCCTGGGGGGCACGCCGCGCGACTTCGTCGAATATCCGAGCCAGGTGCACGAGAACTGGGTGCTGACGCCCGAGATCCTCAACCGGTTCGCGCGCCACTACCGGACCAACCAGCCGATGCCGCAATCCTTGGTCCAGCGCATCGAGGCGTCGCGGACGTTCAACCAGGGCTTCGCCACGGTCGAATATCTCGCCTCGGCGCTGGTCGACATGCGGCTCCATTTGCGGCCCGACGGGGTGGTGGATCCGGACACGTTCGAACGCGAGACGCTGGCCGAGCTCGGCATGCCGCGGGAGATCGCGATGCGGCACCGCCTGCCGCAGTTCAACCACCTGTTCTCGTCGGACGCTTATTCGGCCGGCTATTATTCCTACCTCTGGTCCGAGGTGATGGACGCGGACACCTGGGCGGCGTTCCAGGAATCGGGCAACGTCTGGGATCCGGCCACCGCCCAGCGTTTCGCGCGCTACCTGCTCGCGACCGGCAACGAGACCGACCGGGCCGAGGCCTATCGCCAGTTCCGCGGCCGCGATCCGGACGTCAACGCGCTGCTGAGGCGGCGGGGATTCCCGACCGGAGGCGCGCGGTAGCGGGAACTCAAGCCGGCTGCTGGACGGTATCGATCAGCAGGTCGAGCTGCGCCTCGCAGCCATTCTGGATCAGCGCCGCGGCGGTCGCCTCGATGCCGCTCGGCGCGGCGGGGAGGATGCGGAAGCGCAGCCGGGTCGGCAGCGGGACCCCCGCGACGCTGAGCCGGTATTCGGCGTTGTGGGCGATGCGCAGGTCCGAAGGCCAGGCGAGCGTCGCCTCGCCCGCGTTCCACGCGACCGTGCGCGGCGTGCCGCCCATCATGGCGGGCGCGATCTCGAGGCTGATCGTGCGGGTAGCCGTCGGCCGCCACAGCATCACGTTCGAGGCGCCGGGAACGCAGATTGTAGCGCTTCGCGAAACGTCGACGTGCCAGATCGAGGGGCTGCGCGGCTGCTCCGGCGTGCCGCGCGACGCGCCGACCCGCCCGATGCGGCCGTTATTGTTGACGGTGAGCGCGCTCCGGGTCGTCACCCGCGCCGCGGCGCCGGCGGCGAAGCTCGCAGGCCCGCGCAAGGTGCGGGTGCCGCGGCCGTCGAGCAGGACGATCGTGTCGCCCTGGCGGAGCGTCACACGTGCGTTGGGAGCGAGCGAGCGGCCCGGCGGGTAGGCTTTCGCCGACGGGCCCGACGAACGGACGATGAGGACGTTGGCCGCGGCTGCGGTCGCGCCCAGGGCGATAACGGCGGCGAGGACGAGATGGGGCAGACGGAGCCTATTTGGACGCCAGAACAAAGCTACCTCCCGGGCCGACTTCGCGCAGACGATACACGAATAAGCCGAGCGCTTCATCCTCCTTGTGGTCGGCGGCGAGGGCGTCGAGCGCGTTGAGCGCGCCGGGCTCGCCCGCCTCGAACCGGCGCCACAAATCGGCGAGGCTGGCGCGAAGCTCGGGAGCGAGGTGCGGCACCGGCTCCCACAGCTCGACCGCGGTGGCGCGGCCGCTCAGCACCACGCGGCCCATCGGCCGGAACCAGTCGAGCCCCGTCTCGGCCCTCGCTTCGGCGCTGACGAGGATCGTCGTCTTCAGGAGCTTGTTGGCGGATTCGAGCCGCGCCGCGGTGTTCATGCCGTCGCCGAGCGCGGTGTACTGGATGCGGCCCTCGCCGCCGAAATTGCCGACCACCGCGTCGCCGCGGTGGAGGCCGACCCGGGTGCAGCCGACCGGCGGAATCCCCTCCCCGGGGTCGCGCCGGAACACTTCGCCCGCCTCGAACATCGCCACCGCGGCCCTCGCCGCCCGCTCGGCGTCGTCGGGGCGGGCGATGGGGGCGCCCCAGAAGGCGACAACGGCATCGCCGACGAACTTGTCGATGGTGCCGCCGTGACGGAGCACGATGTCGCTCATCAGGTCGAGATAGCGGTTGAGCAGCGTCGAAAGCTGCTCTGGCGTGATCGCATGGCTGAGCTTGGTGAAGCCTTCGAGATCGGTGAACAAGGCGTAGATTTCGCGCTTCTCGCCGCGCAAGGCGAGCAGCTCGGGCTGGCGCAGGATTTCGCTGGCGATGTCGCGCGGCAGATATTTGCCGAGCGCCGACTGGGCGAAGCGGCGCTGCTCGGAGCCGACCGCGCGCGCCGCCATGCCGACGCCGACGAAGGCGAGCAGCCATCCCACGCCCCATCCGAACGCCGGCAGGTCGAGCGTGTCGACCCCCGCCGACTGGAGCCAGAAGGGCAAAGCGGCGATCGCCGCGATCTGCGCGGCGAGGATCAAAGCCAGCTTCCAGCCGCGCAGCTCGAGCAGGCTCGAAAAGGCTCCGGCCGCGACGGTTAGGATGGCCGCGGCCCACAGCACCCAGTGCGGCACCGGCGCCGGCATCCGCCCGTCGAGCTGCTGGGCGAGCATGTGGGCGTGGACCTCGACGCCCTTGGTCCAGCGCCCGGTGAACCGCGTCATCGGAGTTTCGAAATCGTCGTCGTCGAAGATGTTGCCGCCGATCAGGACGTAGCGCCCGGCGATCGACTCGCGGACGGCGTCCGGGAATTCGGCGACGACGTGGATCGGCAGGTTGACGAACACCGGGTCGTCAGGGTTGCGCGGCAGGCGGAAGTCGATGCTCCTCGTGTAGCGGCCGAACTCCGGATGGACGGGCGACAGCGCGTTGGCGAGATAGGGCGGAAGGCCCTGGCGCTGCGCCGGCCAGCGGCGCACGACATTGTCGTTCTGGTCGGTTTCCATGCGGATGCTTGCCGGCCGAACCCGCCCGGCGCCCGCCCGGCCGAGGAACTCGCGCAGGAACTGCTCCTGCTCGTAGCCGATCTGGGCGGCATTCGCCTCGGCCGAGGCAAAGCCGAGAAAGACCGGCGCGCGCATTGCCCGCAAGGTCTGGAGGAGCTCCTCATCCTCGTCCTGGGGCTGATCGACCAGGATGTCGACGCCGATCGCGCGGGGGCGCATCGCATCGATCGCCCGCAGCGCACGCGCCAGCATCGCCCGGTCCAGCGGCGAACGCTTGCGCAGCTGGCGCAGGGTATCGTCGTCGTAGGTGACGAGGACGATGCGCGCGTCCTGCTCGTCGGCGATTCCCGCCGTGCGGAACACGCGCAAGTCGTAGAGCGCGCGCTCGGCGTCCCCGGCGAGCGGCAGCTCCCAGCTGGCGCGGGCGAGCCACAGCGCGCCGAGCAGGAACAGAAAGGACAATGCCAAGCGGGCGACGCCGATCTGCTTCAGCGCTCGCCGCAGCCTTTCCGTCGTCGGTCGCCGTGCCGGCCCTTCCGCCATCGTCCCCCCGCGGCTTTGCCGGGGCGGAACGTAAGGCCAAAGCGCCGGGGTGAACAGCCTAGGCGGCGCCGGCCTTTTTCGCCTGCGCCCAGGCGAGCCCGGCGAGCGGCTCGAGCCTTTTCGCCATGTCGGCCGCGTGGGCGGAGGCGGCGGTGCCCCGGACCAGCCGGCCCTTGATGCCGTGGACGATCCCGGCCAGGCGGAAGAGGTTGAAGGCCATGTAGAAATCGACGTCGGGAAGGCCGCCGCGGCCGGTCCGCCGGCAATAGGCCGCGACATAATCGTCCTCGGAGGGAATGTTGAGCGCAGCGAGATCCGCGGCGCCGAGCGCGTCGGGCATGCGGTACATCATCAGATGGTAGCTGAAATCGGCGAGCGGATGGCCGAGGGTCGAGAGCTCCCAGTCGAGCACCGCCAGCACCTCCGGACGCTCGGGATGAAAGATCATGTTGTCGCAGCGAAAGTCGCCGTGGATGATCCGCGCCTGCGGCTCGTCGGGCGGAATGTTGTGCGGCAGCCAGGCGACCAGCCGGTCCATCGCCGGGACGCGTCCGGCCTCGACGTCGCCCTCATATTGCTGCGACCAGCGGGCGATCTGCCGCGCGAAATAATTGCCGGGCTTGCCATAATCGCCGAGCCCGGCCGCTTCGGGGTCGATCAGGTGAAGCCGCGCGATCGTGGCGTTCATCGCGTCGAAATAGAGCGGGCGCTCCTCGCGCGGGACTTCGGCGAAGGTCGGGTCCCAGAAGATGCGCCCCTCGACCATGCCCATCACGTAGAAAGCGGTGCCGATCACGGCCTCGTCGAGGCAGAGGCCGTAAGCGGGTGCCACCGGGAATTCCTGTGGGGCAAGCGCGCTGATCACCCGATATTCGCGCTCGACGGCATGGGCCCCGGGAAGGAGCTTGCCTGGCGGCTTGCGGCGCAGCACGTAGCAGCGGCCGGGCGTCTCCAGCCGGTAGGTGGGATTGGACTGGCCGCCCTTGAACTGGGCGACGGTCAGAGGGCCGCAATAGCCGTCGACATTGTCGCGCATCCATCGGTCGAGGCGCGCGACGTCGAACCGGTGGGCTTCGCGGACCTCGCTCGTGCCCCGATTCTGCGCGCTCCTGTCCATCTCCGGCACAAGCTCCCTGTGGGAAAGGAGCCTCCGCCTAGCCCGTCGCCGGAGGATTTTCCATGCGGCTCGGTCAGGAAGCCTGACGCGCGCCGAGCGCCGCGCGCAAAGCCCGCGGCACATTGGGGAGCCTGCGGCCGATCTCCGTCGCCTTGTAGCGCCACCCTCGACGCAGCATCAGCACCGACAGGTTCAGCCGTGCCGCCCCGCCGACCCGCTCCTTGACCTCGCGTGCCCCGCCGCCGGCCATGGTCACCAGCGCGGTGCGCTCGAGGTAGAGCGTCACCCGGTCCGCCCTCAACTCCGATTCGAGCGCGGAGCCGAGCTGCGTTCCGAACAGCCGCCGGGAGAGAAGCAGCGCCTGGCCCGGCGTCCGGCCGGGAGCCAGCCCGGAGGCGCACCGATAAAGGCGCTCGATCCCGGACTCGTCCTCCGTGGAGACCAGGGCCGCGAAATCGGCGAGCCATTTGAGGCGGGACCAGGCGGTGGAGGCGCCGTGCGCGCAAAGGTAGGCGAACAGCTCTTCCCGCGCGAGCGTCGGCAGCGCGACCCCCGGCGCGATCTCGACGCGCTGGGCGGGCGAACCGGCGCCCACGCCGGGGAGCAGCATCGGGTTCTCGGTCAGCCGCTGATGAAGCTCCACCTTGACGCCGCCGTCCGAGATCCAGGCGCTGTCCTTCGCCGCCGCCGCGTAGCGCGCGATGCCGTCGAGGTCGGCGCCGGCGGGGTGGAAGCAGCGATAGCCTGCTTCGCCGAGCAACCGGCAGGCGTCCGCATAGTCTTCAGGCGCGACGAGCAGGTCGATGTCGCGCGCGCGCTTCAGGGCCAGCGTGCCGTAGGCGAGGATGTTGAGCGTGACGCCCTTGACGAACAGATGCGCGATCCCGCCGCGCTCGAACCGCTCCGTGAGGCGCAGCGATTCCGCTGCATAGAGCAAGTTCTCCCGAGCGATCCCCGACGCCTCGGCGGCGAGCTGCGCGGCCGCCTCCGAGGGGATCGGCGCCACGGCGCAGCGCAGCGCATCGTGAGCCAGGCCTTCCACCCGGTGCCTCGCCGCCGTGGCGAGCAGAAGCCGCCAGTCGACCGAATGCGCCGCCCGGCGAACCGCTTCGTCCCTCTCCTGCGACGGCGGCCGGCGGCAGCAGGCGACGAGCAAAGCGAACTCGGGAGAAAGCTTCATAGCGCCGGATTAGACCAGACGCCGCCGGTTGAACATTGCCGCGCTGCGGGGCGATCCGCTAGAGGGCGGCTATGGCTGGACAACCTATATCGCTGGCGAGGCGGCTGGCGCCGCGGCGGATCGCGCTGCACGCCGAAGCGCTCGCCGCGGTGGTGGGAGCATCGCTGGCGATCCGGCTGCTGCCGTTTCCCCGCGTCGTGGCTCCCGGCGCGGCGCTGGGGAGCGCCGGCAGCGCCGACGTCGCCCTGCTGCGCGCCGCGGTCCGCGCCTGGTGCCGGCGCGTGCCGTGGCGGGCCTTGTGCTTCGAATCGGCGCTCGCGCTGAGGACGATGCTCCGCCGCCGCGGCGTCGACGCGGTCCTCCATTACGGCATGGCACGGGGGGAGAGCCTCAGCGCCCATGTCTGGCTCAGCGTCGCCGGCGAGACGGTGATCGGCGGCGAGGCGGAAGGCTATAAGGAGGTGGCGCAATTCCCGCCGGCCCGCGCGCGGTGAATTCCGCGCATCGTTACGCTTTGTTCGGGCTCAGCCTGACCTCCGAGCTCGCGCTTCCCGGCTTTCCCGAAGCCGGGGACGGGCCCGGCGTCGCGGCGCGGTTCGGCGCCGTAGCCGTGCAGGACGAGCCGGTCGCAGCCGCGGAGGGGGCGCTGATACTGTCGGTCCCCGAGGTCGGGCGCTTTCGGATCGCCCGGGGCGAGGAGATCCTGATCGATCCGGCGCCCGACGCGAGCCAGCGCAACCTTCGAGTCTACCTCCTCGGCTCGGCGATGGGCGCCCTGCTCCACCAGCGCGGGATCTTGCCGCTCCACGCCAATGCCGTGGCGCACGGCGCCCGCGCGGTCGCCTTTGCCGGGCGTTCGGGCGCCGGCAAGTCGACCCTTGCGGCCTGGTTCGCCGCGCACGGGCGCGAGGTGCTGTGCGACGACATCTGCGCGATCGGCCGCGACCAAGCGGGCGCTCCGCTGGTCCTGCCCGGCGTACCGCGGCTGAGGCTGTGGAGCGACGCGCTCGCCCGCTCCGGCCGCGATTCGGCGGATTACGAGCGTTCGTTCGACGGGCAGGACAAATATGACGTTCCGGTCGCGGCCGCGGCGGTGCCGTCGGCGCCGCGGCCGCTTGCCGCCTGCTACCTGCTGGACGAGGCCGGCGAGGGTGCGCCGGGGATCGAGCGGCTGAGCCCGGGCGAAGCGGCCGAGGCGCTGGTCGCCAACACCTATCGCGGCAGCTTCGTCCGGCTGCTCGGGCTCGGGGAGCGGCATTTCGCGCAGTGCGTGGCGCTCGCCCGCACCGTCCCGGTCTACCGCGCCCGGCGCCGCTGGGGAGAGCAGCTGTTCGACGAGGAGGCGCAGCGGCTCGCGCATCATGTCACGGAGATGCTGTAGTCGGCTTATTTCAACAGCTTAAGTAATACATTCATCGTTTTTAGCATAAATTGAAACTTATTCTACGAAAAACGAAATTTCGGGCAGGGCTTTTCTTTTCGTTTCGTTGCTGTATGACTCGCCGTCGTACTCGCAACAGGGGGGAGCGAGATGGCTGAGCCATTCCTGTCTGAAATCCGCATCATGTCCTTCGTCTTCGCCCCGATGGGCTGGGCGCTGTGCAACGGGCAGCTCATGCCGATCAACCAGAACCAGGCCCTGTTCTCGCTGCTCGGCACGACCTTCGGCGGCGACGGCCGCGTCAATTTCGCGCTTCCCGACTTCCGCGCCCGCGTCCCGATCCATGTCGGCGCCGGCCACACGCTCGGCGAGCGTGGCGGCGAGCAGGCGCATACGCTGTCGATTGCCGAAATGCCGACGCACGTCCACGTGGAGCAGGCAAGCACCGCAAACGCCACGACGCCGGTCGCCGGCGGGAATTATTTCGCGAGCACCAATAACGGCTATTCCGCGGCGACGAACCTGACTGCGATCCACCCGCAGACGGTGACGAATGTCGGCGGCAGCCAGGCGCATCTCAACATGCAGCCCTTCCTGACGCTCAGCTTCTGCATCGCCCTTCAGGGCATTTTCCCGTCGCCGAATTGAGGGGGGCACGAAATGGCACAGCCTTATGTCGGTGAGATCAGGATGTTCGCGGGCAACTTCGCGCCCGCGGGATGGATGTTCTGCGAAGGACAGCTCCTGCCGATTTCCGAGAACGAGACTCTCTTCCAGCTGATCGGGACCACCTATGGCGGCGACGGCGAATCAACATTCGCGTTGCCGGACCTGCGCGGGCGGCTGCCGGTCCACCAGGGCAACGGCTTCATCCTCGCCGAGACCGGCGGGGCCGAGGAAATCACGCTCACAGTGAACCAGATCCCGGTCCATACGCATGCGGCCCTCGTGTCCACCAATCCGGCCACGGACCTCAATGCGACGAACTCGCTGGTCGGATCGAGTCCCTCGATCAATTTCTTCATCGAGCAGGAACCCGACGTGGCGATGAACGCGCAGTCGGTCATTCCCGTCGGCGGCAGCCAGCCGCACACCAACTTCCAGCCTTATCTCTGCGTCGATTTCATCATCTCGCTGTTCGGGCTGTTCCCGAGGCAAACCTGAGGAGAGCTTCGCAATGGCCGATCCATTCGTCGCTGAAATTCGCATGTTTCCGTTCAACTTCGCGCCCAAGGGCTGGGCGTGGTGCGACGGGCAGCTGATGCCGCTTTCGCAGAACACCGCTCTCTTCTCGCTGCTCGGCACCACCTATGGCGGCAACGGCAAGTCGAACTTCGCCTTGCCGGACCTGCAGGGCCGCGCGCCGATGCATCCCGGGCAAGGTCCCGGGCTCAGCCTCCACGATCTCGGCGAGACGGGCGGCAGCGAGACGGTGACCCTGCTCGAGAGCGAGATTCCGGCGCACACGCACCAGGTGATGGCTTCGGGCGATCCCGGCGATCTCCAGGTCGGGAGTCCGCTTCGCGCCTATGCGCGCAGCGGCGGCGGCTTCGGCTATCACACCGCGGCTCCGCTCGCGCCGATGGCCCCGGAGGCGCTCGCGCCGACCGGCGGCGACCAGCCGCACAACAATATGATGCCGTATCTCACGGTCTATTTCTGCATTGCCCTGCAAGGCGTTTTCCCGCCGAGGCAATGAGGGCCGACAATTTGGACGAGGACGGGGCCGTTTCGGCCCCGTTCTTTTTTTGCTCTCCGGCCGCCGAACATCGGTAGCGGAGAGAAACGAATATCAGTCACAATCCGCTGGTCATCGTTACATTACAGTGCCATGCTCGCGGTTGAGCGGATCGTGCGCGCCCGGGGACCTGCGCGCCGCCGCCATCAAAGCCCAGTGGGGGAAGTAAAAAATGTCTGCAGATATGAGCGTCATCCGCGAAACCACCCTGCTTACCGACGGGGACGAGACCAGCTCGCTCACCCCGCCGCCGGGCAATGTCGATCCGGGCGACGTCCTCTATCACAAGCTGATCATCACCAACGGCGGCACCACCGACGCCACCGAGGTGACGATCGAGGACACCTTCTCGGGCGAGACGATGATCGCCGGGACCCTCAACGTCTCCCCGATCGCGTTCAACGACAGCTTCACCGCGGTCGGTAACACCGTGCTCCGCGTCGGTCTGGCGGGCCAGGAGGCGCTCGGCGCCAACGGCAATCCCAGCGGCAACCCCTCGCTGATCCAGAATTTCAACGTGCTCACCAACGACCGCGGCTCGTCGACGCTCGGCACGGGCGTCATCGCCGGCGACAATATCCAGGGCTTCCAGGTCCGCCCGGCCACCGGCAGCAGCTCGCAGCAGGGCAGCTTCACCATGTTCGCGGACGGCTCGTTCAGCTACGTCAACGAGGCCGGCGACATCGGCGTCGACACCTTCACCTACATCATCGAGGACGCCGGGCTAGACGGCAATTACCTCACCACGGCGGACAATCTCACCAGCACCGGGACGGTCTCGATCACGCTGACCGGCGAGGTCTGGTACGTCGATGCGAGCGCGGTCTCTAACGGGACCGGCACCTCCGCGAACCCGTTCAACTCGATCACGAACCTCAACACGGCCAACAAGGACGGCGCCGGCGACACCATCTATGTCGAGGGGACCAACGTTGCTCCCGCGACCGGCGCGATCGTGCTCGAGGCCGACCAGCAGCTGATCGGTACCGGCGCCGACCTCAAGGTCGCCGGCTTCACGCTGGCGACGGCCGGCGCGAACTCTTTCATCAGCTCGAACGTCAACAACGGCTACACCGTCACCGTCGCGACCAACAATACGATCGCCGGCATCAACATCGTCGGCACCGGCACCAATACCGGCGGGATCACCGACAACCAGGCCGGCAGCTTCGGCACCCTGTCGCTGAACCCGACCGCGCTCAACACGGCGACTCCGGGCTACCAGTCGACGGTCAACTCGACCGGCGCGGCGCTCAACCTCTCGGATGGCGCGATCGCCGGTAACGGCCTGTCGAGCACCACCTCGCTCGGCGCCGTCGGCAGCACGGTCAACAACGTCTCACTGACCAACATCACGGGCACGCTCAACCTCGGCACGGGCAACATGACGAACGCCTCGGGCGCCTCGTTCAACGTCGTCGGCGGAACCGTCTCGACCAATTATTCCGGCGGCATCAGCCACGCCGCGGCGACCGGGTCGCTGGTCAGCGTCGCGGGCGGCCACGCCACCGGCACGATCGCCTTCGCCACCGGCGCGCTGACCTCGACCAACGGCGGCGGCCTCGTCTTCGACAATGCCGACGGCACCTATTCGCTGAACGGAACGACGACGCTGAACGGCGGCACTTCGGGCCTCCTGATCGCCAACGGCTCGTCCGGCACGGTCTCGATCGGCGGCACCGCGTCGATCGGCCAGACGACCAGCGTCAACGGCGTCGCCGTTACCATCGTCAACAGCACGGCCACCGTCAATTTCGACATGGACGTCAAGCAGGTCAACAATTTCGCGATTCTCGACGTGCTCAACCATTCGGGCGCCACGCTGACCTTCCAGACGACCGCCAGCTTCGACGCCACCAACGGCACCGGCATGCAGTTCAGCAATGCCGACGGTACCTACACGATGAGCAGCGCCAATACGCTGCACGGCGGCGACGCGGGCATCGACATCGACACCGACTCGGCCGGCACCTTCGCCTTCCTCTCCAATACCGTCATCACCAGCCCGACCGGCACCGCCTTCAACGTCGCCGACAGCAGTGCCGCGATCACCTTCGGCGGCAACATCACCCAGGCGAACAACGCCGCTTTGCTCGACGTCACCAACCACACGACGGGCACGATCGCGTTCAATTCGCCGGGCTTCCTCACCGCCACCAACGGCACCGGCCTCCAGTTCAGCAACGCCGACGCCACCTACAATTTCAACGGCACGGCGACTATCGGCGGCGGCGACGCCGGCATCGACATCGACACCGGCTCGAACGGCACCTTCCTGTTCAGCAGCGGCGTCACCCTGAGCGGGTCGAGCGGCACCGACTTCTCGGTCGACGGCGGCGGCGGCAACATCACGATGAACGGCACCATCACCGACGACAACGGCCAACTGATCAGGATCGTCAACCGCACCGGCGGCACGATCGACTTCAACGCCCTCGTCACCGACACTTTCGACGGCGACGGCGGCATCAACACGGCCGAAGGCAGCATCCACCTCGCCGCGAACACTGGCGGCACCGTCCGCTTCGACGGCGGCATCCATTTGTCGACCGGCGTCAACGACGCCTTCACCGCGACCGGCAATATCGGCAGCACTTTGGTGATCACCGATCCAGCAGGGAACGTGAACAAGATCGCGACGACCACCGGAACCGCGCTCGAGGTGACAAACACCACGATCGGGACCGGCGGTCTCGAATTCGAGAGCATCGCTTCGAACGGCGCGGTGAACGGCATCGCCCTCATCAATACCGGCTCCACCGCCGGCCTCTCGGTCACCGGCAGCGGCTCCGCGGGAACGGGCGGGACCATCAACGCTTCGACGGACGCGGGCATCGTCCTCACCAACACCAGGGACGCCTCGTTCAACCGGATGATCATCCAGAACGGCGGCGACGACGGCATTCGCGGAACCACCGTCACCAACTTCACGATCATCAATTCGACGGTGCAGAACAACGGCAACGCGGTCGGCGAGCGCGGCATCGAGCTGATCGACCTCGGCGGCTCCGGCAGCATGAGCGCCGTGACGGTGACCGGCTCGGCGCACGACAACGTCCGCATCGAGAACAACAACGTCACTTTGACTTCGTTCAACGTCACCGGCAGCACCTTCACCGCCAACCACACGACCACCGGAAACGACGGCTTCATCGTGCTGCTGAACGGCAGCGGATCGATGACGGTCAGCGTCACCGGCAGCACTTTCACCGACAATAAGGGCGATCATTTCCAGGCGGCGACCGACGCCGACGCAACCGGCCCGATGAACATCACCTTCACCGGCAACACGCTGAACACGACCGCCCCGCGCGACGACGGCGGCTCAGACGATTCCCTGGGCGGCGGCGTCACCATCAACACCAGCGGCTCGACCGACATCGTCTTCAACATCAGCAACAATAACATCCAGAACGCCTTCGACGACGCGATCAACATCAACCTCGATCCCGGCTCGCTGGCCGGCGCGTCGATGAACGGCACGATCAACGCCAACACGATCGGCACTGCGGGCGTTCAGGATTCGGGCTCCGAGAGCAGCCGCGCGATCACCGTCGCCTCGAAGGGCGCCGGCAACACGACCATTGCCGTCACCAACAACATTATCCGCCAGTGGGGCAACGAATACGGCATCATGATCGAGACGTCTGATGGCACTTCCGACGTCAACGCGACCGTGACCGGCAACAACATCGCGAACGGCGGCACCTTCGCGCTCAACGCGATCCACGTGATGGCCGGCGCGAGCGCTGCCGACAACGGTCTCCTCGAGATTACGCTGACGGGCAACAACGTTAACGGGTCGATGCCGGGCGTCGTCGGGGCGGGCGACGATATAAGGCTGCGCCAGCGCTTCCTCACCACGATTAAGCTGCCGGGCTATGGCGGCGCGGCGGGCGACAACCCCGCGGTCAATACGTTCGTCGCGAACAACAACAATGTCGACGGGCTCCCGACGGTCACGTCGGTCGACAATTTCGGGGCCGGCGGCGGCGGCTTCATCGGCGGCGCGGACCTGATCACGGCGGAAGCGCCCCCGGCTCCATCCGAGGATAGCGCGCCGGTGGTCACGGTCGACGACGGCGCGCCGGCCGCGCCGACTCCCGACACCAGCGGCGACGACACGCCTGCGGACGACACGTCCGGCGGCGACACCGCGCCAGGCGAGATCCCGAACCCGCCGGCGCCGCAGCCGCCTGCGGAGCCGGCATATGTTCCCACCGGCCCAATCGTCGTCGACGACGGCGTGCTCACCCAGGCCGAGCTCGACCTCATCGTCGCCGCCGCGATCGAGCGCTGGGCCCAAGCGGGCGCGACCGAGGAGCAGCTCGCCGCGATGCGCGCCACCCTCGTCAAGGTCGGCGATCTCGGCGGCCTCATTCTCGGCAAGAGCGATCTCGGCACGATCACGCTCGACGACAATGCCGGCGGCTGGCGCTGGTTCGTCGACGCGACGCCGGGCGACGACAGCGAATATGCGGGCTCGGGCACGCGGCTCGGCGCGGTCGACGCTTACGGCGCGGCCGGCACCCGGATGGACCTGCTGACCGTGGTCACCCACGAGCTCGGCCACCAGATCGGGCTCGAGGACAGCTATGCGGCGGGCGACCGCTCCGAGCTGATGTACGGCACCATCTCCGCCGGCGAGCGCCGCCTCGCGGGCGACGACGACCTCCAATATGCCGGCGACGGGCCGGTGACCGGCGCCTTCGCCTTCTCGCCGATCGACCTCGGCACCATCCCGGCGGGCCGCACCGTCACCGTCGAATGGCGCGCGACGGTCGACGCGCCGAACGAGGACCGGCTGGTCTCCGCCGTGCTCGGCCAGGGCATCCTTCGGTACAAGGACACCACCGATCCGGTCGACCCGACCAGCTTCAAGACCGAGCTCAGCAACGCGCAGAGCTTCAACCTCGACTCGCTGAGCCTGGGCAACCTCGTCTACACCGACATCAACAAGGACGGCGATTACGACGCCGGCACCGACGCCTTGATGTTGGGCGTGACGCTGCGCCTCTACGCCGACACCAACAATAGCGGCTTCTACGAATCCGGGACCGACCTCGCGATCGTCTTCCTGGACGCGAACGGCAACGGCACCTACGAGCAGGGCGTCGACGAGGCCCGCGCGGCCGGCACGACCGGCGCGAACATCGTCCAGCTCACCGCGACCACCAATGCGAGCGGAATCTACGCCTTCAACTCGCTGGCGCCGGGCGACTATATCGTCCTCGTCGACAGCGCGAACTTCGGCGCGGGCGTGCTCGGCAGCCGCCGCGCCCATCCCGGCGCGCCCGATCCCAACCTCAACCAGGACGGGTTCAACAAGGCCGAACAGTTCCTGCCCGGCGATCCCGGCACCTATGCCGCGACGCGCTCGATCCGCCTCGATTACGGGCTCGAGCCGACCGCCGGCCCGAGCGGCCCCGCGGGCGACACCAACAACACGCTCGACATCGGCTTCGACCTGCCCAACCAGCCGCCGGCGATCGGCGCGCTCAACGGCGACAACGTCGCCTATACGGAGGACAGCGCCCCGGTCGCGCTCGACCTCGGCGGCAATGCCACGGTCGACGATCCCGAGAA
Source organism: Allosphingosinicella sp. (assembly GCA_036388255.1). Lineage (GTDB taxonomy): Bacteria > Pseudomonadota > Alphaproteobacteria > Sphingomonadales > Sphingomonadaceae > Allosphingosinicella. The sequence goes on from DASVSD010000032.1 coordinate 255,438, forward strand.
TGGCGATTTCGACCTCGGCACGCTGACCGCGCAGATCACCACCAACCGGGTCGACGCCGAGGACACGCTGACGATCAAGGACGGCGGCAACATAACCGTCGACTTCCTCAATTCGAAGATCCTCTACAGCGGCATCGAGATGGCGACCTTCACCGGCGGCACCAATGCCGCCGCTTTGGTGATCACGTTCAACGCGACCGCGTCCGAGACGCGGGTGCAGGAGCTGATCCGCCTCGTCTCCTACGAGAACGTCAACGCGACGAATCCGAACACGGCGACCCGCACCGTCACTTTGACCCTGGTCGACGGCGACGGCACCGCAAACGGCGGCGACGAATCGGAGAGCGTCACCACCACCGTCACCGTGGTCGCGGTCAACGACGCGCCGTTCGGCAACGACCATCTCGACGTGGCGATCAACGAGGACGCCACCTACGTCTTCAAATATATTCCGGTCGGGAATCCCGGCGCGGTCAACGACTTCAACTTCAGCGACACCGACGGCAACGTCTTCGCCGGCGTTCGCGTCGTCGACCTGCCGCTGCTCGGCACGCTCAAGGTCAACGGAGTCAACGTCGTCGCCAACCAGGTGGTGAGCGCCACCGACATCCAGAACGGGCTGTTCACCTACACGCCCGCGCTGAACGGCAGCGGCAACGATTACGCTTCCTTCACCTTCCAGGTGATCGACGACGGCTCGAGCACGGCGCCCAACGACAATGAGGACGATGCCGCCGACACGTTCCGCTTCGACGTCGCGGCGGTCAACGACCCGCCGGCGGTCGACCTCGACGGACCGGGCACGCCCGAGATCGACAATGCGGCGAGCTACAGCGAGGGCGACGGGCCGACCCTGCTCGCCCCCGGCGCGACCGTCGCCGACGTCGACACCACCAACCTCAGCGGCGGCACGATCACCATCGGCGGCTTCCAGGCCGGCGACCGGCTGACGCTCGAAAATGTGGTCTCGCCGATCCTGAGCAGCAATGTCGGCAATATCGGCTGGAGCTACGACCCGCTGACCGGCGTGATGACCTTCAACAGCCCCGGCGCCGCGACCGCGGCGGACTACCAGGCCGCCTTGCGCATGGTCCGCTATTATTCGACCAGCGAGAATCCGGGCTCCGGGCGGACCATCACCTGGACGCTCAGCGACGGCAGCGGCAGCAGCCCGACCGCGACGACGACGCTCGGCGTGACCTCGGTCAACGACGCGCCCACCGTCGGCGACGGCACCGAGGTTCTGGCGCAGGCGACCGAGGACCAGGTCTCGGCCGATCCGCTCGCGCACCAGACCGTCTTCCAGATCTTCGGCGGCCAGTTCACCGATCCCGACGGCACGGCGAGCCTCGCCGGCGTGGCGGTGGTCGGCAACGACACCAGCGGCACCAACGGCCAGTGGCAATATTGGAACGGCGCGAGCTGGCAGAATATCGGCGCGGGCACCGACGATTCGGCCTTCGCGCTGACCGCCTCGACGCCGATCCGCTTCCTCCCCAACGCCGAATATAGCGGCGCCGCGCCGACCCTGACGGTGCGCCTGATCGAGAGCGGCGGCGCCGCCTTCGTCAACGGCGACACGCTCGACGCCAATCCCAACGGCGGCACCACCCGCTATTCGGCCGGCACGGTGACCCTCGACCAGAATGTCGCGGCCGCCAACGACAATCCGGTGCTCGACATGGACGGCGCCGGTGGCGCCAATACGGCGGCCGGCTACGCCTATGAGCAGGATCCGACCGGCACCGGCAGCATCGCCTTCGACGCCACCGTCAGCGACATCGACTCGGCCGATTTCGCTACCGGCACGCTCACCGTCGGCTTCACCGCCAACGCCCAGGTCGGCGACACGATCGTGCTGCCGAATTCCAACGGCATCATGGGCAACGAGGTCAGCACCGCCAACGGCGAGGTCAGCTATAACGGGACCGTCATCGGCACCTACACGGAGGGCGACCACGACACGCCGCTCGTCGTGACGTTCGACGCCGACGCGAACGCCGAGGCCGTCCAATATGTCGTGCGGGCGGTCCGCGTCGTCCATATGAGCGACGCGCCGAGCGCTGCGGTGCGCTCGCTGAATTACGCGCTGACCGACGGCGACGGCGGGTCGACCAGCGGCACCGCGACGGTCGCCATCACGGCCGACAACGACGCCCCGGCATCCACCGCGCCGATCTACTCCTTGATCGGCTTCAACGAGAATTCGCCCATCGCGCAGCCGCTCATGGAGGGCGTGGTCCTGTCCGATGTCGACCTTCCGGCGAATTTCGCCGGCGGCAGCCTCAATCTCAACGTCAGCGGCGGCGAGGGCGGCATCAACCTCAAGGCCGGCTCGCTCTTCTCGATCGCGCCCGACGGCATCGGCGGCTTCGACCTCGTCTACGACAATGGCGGGACGCCGGTCATCATCGGCAAGATCGCCGGCTTCGGCACGGCGAACATGACGGTGAGCGCGTTCACGACCGAAGCGACGCTCGCCCGCCTCAACGACCTGGTCGACGATTTCGGCTACATCATCGTGGGCGACAATCCGACCCCGGGCGACAAGACCGTCACGATGACGTTCAACGACGGCAACAATGTCGGCAACGGCGGCACCCTCGCCAAGACGACGGTCGAGACCCAGACGCTGCAGGTCAACGCGTCGAACGACGCGCCGAGCATCGCGAACCTCGCCGGCGACGCGCCGAACTTCACCGAGAACGGCTTCCCGGTGTGGCTCGACGTCGGCGACAACGCTATCGTCTCGGATCCGGATAACGCCGACTTCGGCGGTCACGACCTCACCGTCGCGATCACGGCCGGCTACCATTCCGGCGACCGGATCACGACCGGACCGGACGTCACTCTCAACAACCTCTACAATCCGGGATCGACCGTCACCGTCGACGGCGCCGTCATCGGCACCATCCAGTCGTCGCCGGCCGGCACGCTCGCCATCGCCCTCAACAGCAATGCCACCGCCGCGCGGGTCCAGATCCTGGTCCGCGACCTCACCTTCCAGACGCCCGACAACAATCCGACCGGCGATGTCCGCACCATCACCACCACCCTCGACAATCACAGCGGCAATGCGGTCACCGTCACCAGCAGCGTCAACGTGGTGCCGGTCAATGACGGGCCCGGCCTGACCGGTTTCGGGCCGTCGGTCACCTTCAGCGAGACCGCGGTCAACGCCGTGCCGCAACTGCTCGACACCGACGTCACCCTGACCGAGGCGGAGGGCAATTGGGCAAACGGGACGGTGACGGTATCCGGGCTGCTGCCCGAGGACAGCGTCATTGTCGGCTTTGGGCCGGGACCGATTACGTCCTCGAGCGGCAACGTCAGCTACAACAGCGTCGTCATCGGCACCGTCACCGGCGGCGTCGGCGGCTCGACCTTGACGGTCACGCTCAACGGCGATGCGACGACGGCGGCCGTGGACGCGCTGATCGAGAGCTTGTCCTACGTCAATGGCAGCAACGCGCCCACGCCGAGCCGGACGCTGATCGTCAACGCGACGGACGGCGACGGCGCCGGTGCCGGTCCGGCTGCGCTGCCCGCGACCTTCTCGCCCCTGGCCGGCGCCAGCAACCCCTTCGACGGGGCCGACGTCGGTTTCTATGCGACGCCGACCTTCGTCGATCTCGACCGCGACGGCGACCGGGATCTCCTCGTCGGAAACAATGACGGGTTCCTGTTCGCATACAGGAACGATGCCGGCACCTTCACGGCCGATACCGCGATCAATCCCTTCAACGGCATGGATCTCGGAACCAACGTCTCGCCGACCTTCGTCGATCTCGACGGCGACAACGACCTCGACGCCGTGATCGGCACGACGCTGGGCGACCTGCGGGCGTTCCAGCGCAACGGCAACGTCTACACCGAGCTCGTCGGCGCCGGCGTGAATCCGTTCCACGGCATCGACGTCGGCAACGACGCCAATCCCACCTTTGCCGACATTGACGGCGACGGCGACCGCGATCTCGTCGTCGGAAACGACGACGGCAACATCGTCTCTTATGCGAACACCGCCGGCAGCTACGGCCTCCTCGTCGCCGCGACCAATCCGTTCAACCTGGTCGACGTCGGGGGCCGGGCGACGCCCGACTTCGTCGATCTCGACGGCGACGGCGATCTCGATGCGGCGATCGGCGCGCTCGACGGAACGGTCTACGCCTTCCGCAACGACGGTGGCGGCCTGTTCACGCCGCTCACCGGCACGAGCAATCCGTTCGACGGAATCGATGTCGGCGCCACTTCGAGCCCGAGCTTCGCCGACCTCGACGGCGACGGGGATGCCGACATGATCGTCGGCGAATATGAAGGCGGCCTCTTCGCCTATGAGAACACGACGCCGCAGGGACGCGCGATCGTCGTCAACGTCACCGCGGCGAACGATGGGCCGTCGATCACCGTCCCGGGACCTCAGGGCGGGACCGAGGACAGCAACCTCACGATCAACGGGATCAGCGTCACCGACGCCGATGCGGCCTCGGGCGACGTGACCGTCACCCTGACCGTCACCAGCGGAACGCTGACGCTCGCGACGACGTCCGGGCTGTCCTTCGGGACCGGCACCGGCACCGGCGATGCGACGATGACCTTCAGCGGCACGCTCGTCGAGGTCAATGCCGCGCTGGCCGGCCTGACCTATCGCGGCAACCTCAACCACGAGGGCGCCGACACGCTCACCGTCGAGATCAGCGACAACGGACTCACCGGCACCGGCGGCCCCTTCACGGACAGCGAGCAGGTGGCGATCACCCTGGCCGACGACGGCATCATCCACGGCGATACCGGCAACAACATCCTGAACGGCACGCCGCAGAAGGACATCTTCCACGTCCAGCAGGGCGGCGACGACACGGTCAACGGCCTCGCCACGGGCGACACCTTCTATTTCGGCAAGGAATTCACCGCGGCCGACACCGTCAACGGCGGCGGCGGCGCGGACGCGATCATCCTGCAGGGCAATTATCCCGCGCTCACCTTCGGGACCGGCGTCACCAGCAACATCAACTCGGTCGAATCGATCTCGTTGGCTCCGGGGGACATCACCGCTTACGGCGACACCGCCAACAACTTCTACGACTACAACCTCACCACCCTCAATTCGAACGTGGCAGCTCTCGAGCTGCTCAAGGTCAACGGCTTCTACCTGCGCGCCGGCGAGGACTTCACCTTCAACGGCGCGGCCGAGACCGACGGGCAATTCATCCTGCTGGCCGGCCAGGGCGTCGACAACCTCACCGGCGGCGCACAGGCCGACATCTTCGTGTTCGGCCATGACGGGCGGTTCGGGAGCAGCGACGTTGTCAATGGCGGCGGGGGCTACGACTCGCTCTACCTGCGCGGCGACTATGCGCTCGATTTCACCTCGATGGGCTTCACCGGCGCGATCTCCGGAATCGAGAGCATCACGCTCGGCGGGAGCAGCGATACTACGTTTGTCGGCGGCGGCGACGGCGAGTTCGATTATTCCATCGTCTGGAAGGATTCGATGCTGGCGACCGGCTCGACGATCTCGGTCAACGGCAGCGGGCTCGGCATCAACGAGACGATGGCGTTCAACGGAGCGCTCGAGGGCGGCGGCCATTTCCGCCTGTGGGGCGGCGCGGCGGCCGACACTCTGACCGGCGGCGGCGGCAACGACCTCATCTACGGCGGCCGCGGTGCCGATCAGCTGCGCGGCAATGGCGGGGCGGACACCTTCCGCTACCAGGCGACCAATGAGTCGCCGATCGGCCTCGCCAACATCGACACGATCCTCGACTTCGTCCACGGCGTCGACAAGATCGACCTCAGCGTCATCGACGCCAAGGTCGCGGTGGCCGGCGACCAGGCCTTCTCGTTCATCGGCGCGGCGACGTTCACCGCCGCCGGTCCGATCTCGGCCGGGCAGCTGCGGGCGCACCAGATCGACGCGGTCAACAACATCTGGCAGGTCGAAGGCGACACGGACGGCAACGGCGTCGCGGACTTCGTGCTGCGCGCCTACGTGGACCCGCTGCAGTCGCTCACGGTCGGCGACTTCGTTCTCTGATTCGGTTCCTGGAGGGGGTGGGCGGCGGCCGTCAGGCTGCCGCCCTTCTCTATTCGGGTCGGCACGGGCGGAACCCGAGGCACAGAAAAGCGGGACCCGCTGAACGCAGGCCCCGCTCGATCTTTACGCAGGCGGCAGAGCGGCCTTGCGCCGCTCGCTATGGCTCAGGAAGGGCGTATGCCCGAATCGGGATGGGTGTTGGCGCCGTCCTCTGCGCTGCCGGCCGACATGCGGCGGACGGCGGGGCGGATCCAGTCGCGCCGAGCCTGCGAGGCCGGGCCGTTGCGGTCGTCTTGATTGCGAGGATGTGTCATGGACCTGCCTAACTCTGGTTATCGTTTCAGCGTGCACCTATGCATTTGCGCATCGCTGTGTCAAACGCAAGCGCTGCGCCCGCGCTGCGACGCGAAATAGCCGGAATGAAGGGAAAAAATCGTTGAGCGACCTCCTCGTGCGCCGCCGCGGCCGCCTGATCGAAGCCGAGCTGGACGACGAGCTGATCGGCCTGGAGGTCGAGCAGGGGACCTGTTTCGGCTTCAATGCGACGGCGACTCGAATCTGGAGCCTGATCGAGACCCCGAAGCGCACCAGCGAGCTGCGCGACGCGCTCGTCGCCGAATATGACGTCGATCCCGAGACCTGCGAGCGCGAGATCGGGGAGCTGCTGCACGCGCTGGAGGCGGACGGGCTGGTCGCCCTGGAGCCGCTCGACAGGTGACCGCTCTCGCAGGGCTGTGGAGCTTCGGCGGCGAGATCGACGCCGCCGGCGGCTGCGCGCGCATGCTCGCGGCGCAGTCTGTCTATGCGCCCGATCCGCCGGCCACCTGGTCGGACGGGCGCATCGCCCTGGGCCGTCGCCTCTTCCGTCTGCTCCCGGAGGACCGGTTCGACCGCGGGCCCGCCGTCGCGTCGGACGGAAGCGGCGTCCTGGTCGCCGATGTCCGGCTCGACAATCGCGAGGAGCTCTCCGACTCGCTCGGGGCGAGCCGCAGCGAATCCGCACGGCTTGCCGACGCCGATCTGCTGCTGAAGACGCTGGCGCGCTGGGGCGAGGGCGCGCTCGACCGGATCCTCGGCGACTTCGCCTTCGCCTGGTGGCGGCCGGAGCGCCGGACCCTGCTGCTCGCCCGCGACGCGATGGGCCAGCGGCCGCTCCACTTCCATCGCGGCGACGGCTTCGTCGCCTTCGCTTCGATGCCCAAAGGCCTGCACGCGCTGCCCGAAATCCCGCGCAGCCCGGATCGCCGCGCCGTCGCGGACTTTCTCGCTCTCCTCCCGGAGACGGGCCGCGAATCCTATTTCGAGGGCATCGAGAAGGTGCGCGCCGGCGAAATCGTCTCGATCGACGCCGAGCGGCTGAAGGGTCGCCGATTCTGGGACCCGCGGCCGGCCGAGCTCCGTCTCAAGCGAGTCGAAGATTATGCTCAGGCCTTGCGCGAGCAGCTCGACCGCGCCGTTGCAGCCCGCCTGCGCGGGGCCGGCGACCGGGTCGGCGCCCATCTCAGCGCGGGCCTCGACAGCTCCGCCGTCGCCGCCACCGCCGCCCGCCTGCTCGCGCCCGCGAACGGAAGCGTCGTCGGCTTCACCGCCGTGCCGCGAGAAGGCTTCGACGCCTCCGGGCTGGACGCCGTCATCGCCGACGAGGGTCCGCTCGCTGCCGCGGTGGCGGCGATGCACGCCAATATCGACCATGTCCGGATCGCGCCCGCGGGCGTCTCGCCGCTTGACGAGCTCGGCCGCAACTTCTTCCTGTTCGAGCGGCCGTTCCTCAACCTGTGCAACGGCGTCTGGGTCGCGGCGACGCTCGACGAGGCGAAGCGCCGCAACCTTTCCGTCCTGCTCACCGGACTGGCGGGGAATGCGAGCTTCAGCTTCCACGGCTTTCCCCTTCTCCACGGCCTGCTCCGTCGCGGCCGGCTGCTCCGGCTGGCGGGGGAGGGGGCGCGCCTGCGCCGCCGGGGCACGCGCCTCGGCACGATCGCCTCGCAGACGCTCGGGCCATGGGTGCCGCGCCCGGCCTGGCGCGCCATCGCGCGGCTGCGCGGCGCCCCTCTCGGCCTCGGCGGCATCGCCGCCGTCGACCCGGCGCGCGCGGACCGACTCGGCATCATCCGGCGGGCGGCCGAGCGCGGCCACGATCTCGATTATCGGCCGCACGCCGATTCCGTGGCGATGCGCATCGCCATGCTGCGGCGCGTCGATCCGGGCAATTATGTCAAAGGGACCCTTGGTGGCTGGGGCATCGACCAGCGCGATCCCGCTTCGGACCGGCGGCTGGTCGAATTCTGCCTCTCCGTACCGCTCGACCGGTATCTCGCCGACGGCCGGCCGCGGGCTCTCGCCCGCAGCGCTTTCGCCGACCGGCTGCCGCGCGCGCTGCTGCTCGAACCGCGCAAGGGGTTGCAGGCGCCGGACTGGCACGAGGGGCTGTGCGCCGCGCGGGACGCGATCGCGGAAGAGGTCGCCGCGATCGCCGACTGCCCGGAGGCCGCCGAGACCCTCGATTTCGGCATGATGCGCCGGCTGGTCGACGATTGGCCGCAGGGCCGGTGGAACGATCGCGCCGTCGTTGACCGCTACCGCGTCGCGCTGCTCCGGGGAATCTCGGCCGGCCGTTTCATCCGCCAGGCCCTCGGCGCCAACCGCTAAGGCATCCCCTTGCGCACGTTGACGCACCCCTGCAGGCGAAATAGGATGGCCAGGTCGACCAGGCGACACTCGGTCCGCGAGCAGGGTTGAACCCGCCTGGCCCTTCGTTTCCCGATACCCTTCTTTCAGCCCGCGGCACGCGGACTCCGGGCACCTGGAAAGAAGGTTCGTCATGCCTGATCGGCTTCCCCCGCGTGCAAGCCTCGAATGGCTGAAGAAGACTGCCAAGCAGCAGTTGCGCACCCTGCGCGAACGAAGTCCCGGGGCGAGGCTCGCCGAGGCCCAGCGCCAGGTCGCGCGAAGCTACGGCTTTTCGAGCTGGCGCGCCCTCCACGCGCATGTGCAGCGACAGGAGCGGGACGGGCCGGGAGAAGAGGAAGCGTCCGCTTTCCTGCGCGCGGTCGGCGACGGCGACATCGAAACCGTGCGTACGGCGCTCGAGGCGAAGCCGGAGCTCGTCAACGCGGCCGGCCGGCATCCTTATTGGGGCGGGCGCCCGCAGCCCCTGCACGTCGCGGTCGAGATGGGGCGCCGAAACATGTTCGATCTGCTGCTCGATGCGGGCGCAGACGTGGACGGCCGCAACGAAGCCTATGACCACTGGTCTCCCCTCATGCTGGCCGTCTCGCGCGGGCGGGAGGAAATGCGCGCCTCGCTGATCGCGCGCGGCGCGACGGTGGGCCTGGTCGAGGCGCTGATGATGAAGGACGATGAGCGGGTCGGCGACCTGCTCCGCGACGGGATTGCGGCGGATGCGCCGAACGGCGGCTCGATCCTCGCCTTCGCGCGGACCACGTTCGCGATCGACCGTCTGCTCGAGCTCGGCGCCAGTGCGGAGGAGAAAGACCGCTGGGGCGTCACGCCCGTCGACGCGATGAGCCGCCTCGGCGCCGAGGGCCGCGAGCTGATCCGGCACCTCATGATCCGCGGCGCAGCCCCGGCGCCGGAGCAATTTGCGAGGCTCGGCGACTCGCAATCGCTCGCCATCCTCGCCGAGAGCGACCGCACGATCCTCGCCCGCGGCGCCGTGCTGCTCGCCGCGGTCGAAGGGCGGCATCACGCGCTGGTGCGCTGGCTGCTCGGCCGGGGCGCCGACCCCAATGCGCGCTCGGACGACGTCTCGCGGCAGACGGCGCTTCACGCGGCCGCCTGGGCCGGCGACCTGGAAATGGCGCAAATCCTCGTCGCAGCCGGCGCCGACGTCGGGGCGCGCGACGCCGAGCATCGTGAAACGCCGCTGGGATGGGCGCGGACCTCGATTCGCGTGTCGCGCAACCCCGCCTGCGCCGAGGTCGCCCAATATCTGGCGACGTTGCAGGAGGGCTAGCGTGCCGGCCAGTGGCTTGCCTGGCCCATAAGGGGATCTAACGAAGCAGGTCGCAGTAGAGCCGGTCCGGCGCTGGCCGCCGTCGCTGAATACTTCGATCATCGATAGTCTATGCAAGAACGGATTCTCAACGAGTTAGAAGCCGAATAGGCGACCTTTCGCTGGATATATCCACATTCGAGTAGCCTCTATCCGAAATGGATAGGTCTACATCACCCGAGAATGGAGTTTTTGTATAAGATTTCGTCGGCGACTCGCCACGGGAGGTTATCATGGAAGTCAAAGCACGCCAGATGAAAAGTATGTCGCTTCCGCTGACGGCCGAGCAAAAGACTGCGATCCAGCGCTTCTGGGCCGACACGAAAAGCATTGGCACCGTAGAAATCCAGGTCGACGTGGTCGGCGGCAAGATTTCCCCGGCGTCGATCCAGGTCGGGACGGCAAAGTAGTTTAAGGTTGCCGTTTGGGCGATTGCCTTTCGGCGCACGCGTGGCGGAAGGGGCGGCAACGTGCTCGGGATTCGATACAGCAAGGAAGACTTCGGTTATCTGATCGTCTTCCCGGATGGGTCTATCGACCTCTACACCGATTCCGCGGCTAGCCTCTTCTCCACCGCGCATACCAAGCAAGACTTCGAGCCGCATCGGCTCAATCGCCTCACCGTACCTCCGGATTTCCACCTTCGGAGTCCGCTCATCGTATGGTTCGAGGTGACTCGGGCTTGCGATTTGCGATGTTCCCACTGCTACATAGATGCGGGGCGGAAACGCCCGGCCGAGCTGTCCACGGATGAGGTGTTCGCGGCTCTGGACGATTTCGCACAACTCGGCGTCTTCTCGATCGTGTTCGCGGGCGGCGAGCCATATCTCCGCAAGGACTTTCCAGACATATTGACCTATGCCGCCGACCTCGGGTTCGTGATCGCGATCGTCACCAACGGCTCGCTTCTGAGCCCCGAGCTCGCCAGACGCATTCCGCGCGAGAGGTGCAGAGTCACGCTCAGCGTCGACGGTATCGATGCCCATAACAGAATCCGCGGCGGCCGATCGACATTTCCCCTGATGAAGCAGCGTCTCGCGATGTTGCGGGAAGAGGGGGTCCAGCACTCCATTTCCACCGTCATTTCCAAGGCCAACATCGGGGAGCTCGAAGAGCTCCTCGAGTGGTGCATCAGCGAAGACATCATTTTCCGGACGGTGACGTTCAATCCGCTGGGCCGTGGGCTTCATAACCTCGGCGTTCATTCGCTCTCCGCAGACGATGCGGAGGCCTCCAGTGCCGTCTTCATGATGCAGAAGAAATTCGAGAAGGAGAAGGACAAGCAAACCGGTATGTGCGTCAGCAAGTTCTTCGATTACGCGCTAAATCTGATGTACATGACCCGCCGGGAGCATTGTTCGCGCTCCATCGCATATCTCGCTGCCAATGGCGACGTTTACCCATGCGTATCAAGCGCCGCTACGGAGACGTTCAAGGCAGGGAATATACGTGAAACCCCCTTTTCTGCGTTGTGGGAGAATTCGTTCGCGGACATGCGGTCGATCACCTGGCAGAACTTCATCGACGAAACCTGTCACGGATGCCCTCTCAACGGCGACGGCTATTTCTGCGCCAATCGCTGTCCCGTCATGTCGCTCGTGCTGAACGGGACGCTGTTCGGCTGTGGCGCGACGGAGTTCGAGAAGGCCGATCTGCGCCTCCGCACCGAGCGTTTGCAGGCCGAGATGGGCTATGTCTATTAACGAACTCCTCCCGAGCTTCGGCTGGAGCGGGGAAGCCGCCCTTGCACTTGCGCGTGCCGAACAGGCGGTGGAGAGGTTGTGCCATCCTCAAACCGGCTACCGGCCGGTGCCCCGCGAGATCGACCTTGGACTCGAGGGTGGGCGCGGCAGCTCCTTGCTTGCCGTGGTGCAGGATGCGTGCGTTGCGCTGGAATCCTGCGGCTATGCCGCGCGACATCCCCAATCGCTTGCCCATATGGTTCCGCCGCCAGCGACGGTGTCCGTCATCGGCGACTTCCTGAAGGCCGCCGCCAACCAATGCGCTTTCACCGTCCAACAAGGACCGTTGGCGCCGGCGCTGGAGCAGGCGGTATTGCGCTGGCTCGGAGCGACGCTCGGATTTCCGGAAGGCAGCGGCGGGATGCTGACCTCGGGTGGAACCGTCAGCAATTACGCCGCGGCATTTCTGGCCCTCGACCGCGCACGTCGCACCTGGCCGCCCAATGCGAAGCCGTGCGTCATCGCGACCGATCAAGCGCACTTCTCGATAGCCAAGGCAGCCCGCCTCATCGGTCTGGGCGAGAAGGCGCTGTTCCGCGCGCCTACCGGGCCCGACGGACGCCTCGACCCGGGAGCCGTCGCGAAGACGGTCGGCCGTGCGGAGCTGCGCGGCTACCGACCGTTTCTGTTCGTCTGTACCGGCGGCACGACGAATGCGGGGCTCATGGAACCGGTCGAGCCATTTGCCGAGGAGGCCGCCAAGGCCGGCGCATGGCTCCACATCGACGGCGCCCATGGCGGCTTTCGGGCATTGGCGAGCGCGCCTCCGCAAGATTATTGGACGCGAGCGAATTCGGTCGCCTGGGACCCTCACAAAACGATGTTCGTCCCGTTTCCCGCGGGTGCTTTGATCCTTCGCGATCCCGGCGCCGCAGCGGCGCTCGCCCACCGCCCGGATTATGCCTTTCAGGAGGTTGGTGCGCCCGACCCCGCATTGGCCCATATCGAAGGGTCGCGCGGGCTCGACGCGCTCAAGATCTGGATGACCATTCGCCATTTTGGGCGCGACGGCCTGCGCGCCATCGCAGACCACCTCCTGGCCCTGGGGGGTTACCTCGCGAAACGGGTCGCTTCGGATCGGCGGTTCGAGCTCATCGCGAGCCCCGATACGAATATCGTGTGCTTCCGATGGATCGAGACCGGGGGAACCGATGTCGACGCGATCAATCGTGCCATTCAAGCTGAGCTGTACGAAGAAGGTCACACTCTGCTTTCGCGGACCCGCCTCGGTGGCCGACTGGCCTTGCGCGCCGTGATTCAGAACCCGCTGACGACTGAGCGCGATCTGGACGCCCTCCTTGCGGCAGTTGTCGCGTCCGCAATGTCGCTCGTGAACGAAGCCGACACCCCAGCGGACGCACGCAGGTTCGCGAGGAGCGCCTAGCCATGAAGATCATTCTTTGCACCAGTCCCCATCTGGATCGAAGCGCGCTGTTCGACGGGCGTGACCGGCAGCCGAGCCACGAGCCCGTGGCCTTCGCTCAAACCTTTCTGCCGATGGGCCTGCTGTCCCTGGCGGCAGCCGTCGACGATCTGGCCGAAGTCTCCATCTTCGACATCAACAAGCAGATCAATGCGGGGACCGTGCCTCTGGACGGTCACTTATACGATGAGGCTGCGGACCTCATCCTGGCCGGCCTGCCGGACCTTGTCGGGTTTATGACGGACTGCGATTCTTTCCATCACGTGATCCGTATCTGCTCCAGCCTCAAGGCGCGCCGCCCAAGCCTGACGATCGTCCTCGGTTGCGTTCATGCTTCCTACAATGCCGCGCAAATCCTCTCTCGCTATACCTTCGTCGACTATGTCATTCGCGGCGAAGGGGAGGTTGCCTTTCGGCAGCTGCTCGAATCGATCGCGGGCACTCGACCTTTGGGCGAGGTCAGCAACCTGACCTATCGTAGCGGAGGCGAAGTCTCGCGTACCGCCGACGCAGCGCTGATCCCGGATCTAGATACCCTGCCGTGGATCGATCCCGAGTTGGTGGGCTTGGAGCCGGCTGATGCCGTGTGGGTCGAGATCGGTCGGGGTTGCCCGTTCAAGTGCAATTTTTGCGTGACCGCTCCCTATTGGAACCGAAAGCATCGGATCAAGTCGCCTGAGCGTATCATTGCGGAGCTGACGATGTTTCGCGATCGCTACCACCGCCGCGACTTCAACTTCACGCACGACCTCTTTACCACCGACAGGCGGTGGGTCCTCAAGTTCTGCGATGCAATGGCGAGGGCGGACCTTGGGGTAAGTTGGACCTGCAGCTCGCGCACCGACACGCTCGACGAGGAGCAACTCGCTGCAATGTCGGCCGTCGGGTGCCGGGACATCTATTTCGGCGTCGAGACGGGTTCAGCCCAAATGCAGAAGGCTATCGACAAGTCGCTCGGGCTCAACGAAGCTCGGGACATCATTGCGCTTTGCCACCGTTATGGCGTCTCCACGACCGTCGGATTCATTGCCGGGCTGCCGGGCGAAAACGCGGCGAGCCTGCAGGGAACGCTGAGCGAGGCCGCAGCCTATCTCCAGCTCGAACACACGACCGTGCACCTCTTCGGTTTCGGTCCCTATCGCGGCAGCACGAATTTTGAGGCGATCGAGCATCGGCTCGTGCCGGAGCTCGATTTCGTCGATTTCCCCCTCGACACCCTCACGAGCAACGAAAATCGCGCCCTGATCGCATCGCACCGCGATGTTTTCGCGCGTTACTCCCGGCTGGCAGAACACCGGGAAGAGGGCTTCGTCCGTACCCTTGAGGTGGCCGAGGAGTATTTTCCCATCCTCAACTCGCTTCCGACGGTGACCGCCTATTTTCATGAAAAGGCGATCGACCCGTTCGACCAGCTCAACGCTTGGGCGGCGTGGCTCGCACAGCGGCCCGCGTCAGCGGATGCAGCATCCTATCATTCGCATCTTGGCGGCATTGCCGATTTCATCGAGTTCGCTTCGCATTTCGCGGTCGAGCGCGGCGTGGGCGGCGAGAGGTTCGACGAAATCATCCGGTGGGAAAGTTTGAAGCAATCCTTCCGCTCAGTCGCGCCTGAAACGCGATGGGCCGCCACAAACGGCGAGGGTCCACACGCCGGCATCAATCCGACGATCCACATCGAAACATTCCGCTATGCTCCTGAATTTGCCGAGGCGGCGGAGGCAACACCCCAATCGTTTGCCTTCGTTCGCCGTCGAGACGGACAGGTTTGTGTGGTGCGGGTGGGACCCCTCGCGCTCAAGCTCATCGAGCTGGCCCGGGTCGGCGAGGGAGAACTCGAGGCGATCGCGAAGGACGCGCCGACCAAGGGCCAGGCCGTGCGGGAGACGATTGCCGAGCTTGCGGCCAATGAGCTGGTTTTCCTTGGGAGCTGAGGCGAACCGGGACCCCCGACTAAGACGCGGCTGCTCTGTCGGTGCGATTCGGCTCGAGCCGCTGTTCTCCGTTCATATTGAAATCATGATCGGCTTGGCGTGAAGATCGACCAGCGGCTGGAGGCCCGAGCCGGAATCGAACCGGCGTGCAAGGATTTGCAGTCCTCTGCGTAACCACTCCGCCATCGGGCCGCCGAGCGCGGAAATGCGTGGGGCGGCCGCGAATGTCAACGGATTGCGCGGCGCGGGCCGCCCGCCTGTCCGCAGGCGGACGTTTCGTGTGCGATTCCGGACATTTCCCGGCTTTCCTCGGCCGCTGCGGCAGGGCAGGGTCGTGGCATGGCTCTTGCTCCGATTCAGCGGAGCGGGTTCTGGGCTTATCGGCTTGGCGCCACCCGGCGGGGCCGATACAAGCCCAAGGACACAAGGTGTATTGTATACCTAAGACAGTCGTGCGATAAGGCCCAGGATGAGCGGTTACGATTTCGAGCAGATGCGCAGCGCGATGGTGGCGAGCCAGCTGAGGACGACGGGCGTCGCCGATGCGGGCGTGCTCGCCGCGGTCGGCGCGGTGCCGCGCGAGCGCTTCGTCCCGCCCGAGCGTGTCGCTCTGGCCTATGCCGATGCCCTGGTGCCGCTGGGCGGCGGGCGCGAGCTCAGCCCCGCAATGGCGACGGCGAGGCTGCTCAGCGAGGCGGGTCCGCGGGGCGGCGACCGCGCTCTGGTGGTCGGCGCGGCGACCGGCTACGCGGCGGCCGTGCTCGATCGGCTGGTCGCCTCGGTGGTCGCGGTCGAGGAGGATGGGCGTCTGGCTGGATTTGCGCGCGAGGCGCTTGCCGGGACGGCGGTGCAACTGGTCGAGGGGCCGCTGGCCGAGGGGCATGAAGCCGGCGCGCCCTACGATCTGATCCTGATCGACGGGGCGGTGGAGCGGGTCCCGGACGCAATCGTCGACCAGCTCGCCGAGGGCGGCCGCCTCGCGGCTGCGATCCTCGATCGGGGCGTCACGCGCCTCGGCGTCGGACGCAAGGCCGGCGGCGGCTTCGGCTTCACCATCTTCACCGACGCGGCCGCGGCGATCCTGCCGGGCTTCACCGCGCCGCGCATGTTCAGTTTCGAGAGAGCGGAGTAGGGGTTTCGATGCGGGGAGGTTTGTTGGCGGCCGCGGGTCTTGCCGCGATGGTGACGGCTGCGACTGCGCACGGCGAGACGCTGCGCGAGGCGCTGGTCAAGACCTACGCGACCAATCCGACGATCATGGGGCAGCGCGCGCAGCTGCGCTCGCTAGACGAGGGCGTAGCGATCGCCCGCGCTGCGCGGAGGCCGCAGATTTCCGCCAATGCCGGCGTGAATCAGAACGTCTATTCGAGCCAGGGCGGCTTCGGCAACGGCCGCAACTTCAACGCCGGGGTGGACGTCAGCTACCCGATCTTCGAGGGCGGGGCGAACCGCAACCGGATCGGCGCCGCCAACGAGCGCGTCTTCGCCGGCCGCGCCGCCTTGCGCGCCACCGAGGGCGACATCTTCGCCGAAGCGGTCAGCGTCTACATGGACGTCATCCGCGACCGCTCGATCGTCAGCTTGAACCAGGGCCAGGTGCGCGTGCTCGAGACCAATTTGCGGGCCACGCGCGACCGCTTCGAGGTCGGCGACCTCACCCGCACGGACGTCGCCCAGTCGGAAGCGCGGCTCGCGCTGGCGCGGAGCAACCTCGCCGGCGCCCAGGGACGGCTGCGCTCGAGCGAGGAGGCCTATCGCCGCGTGATCGGCGAGCTGCCGGCCGATCTCCAGCCGCCGCCGCCGCTGCCGCCGCTGCCGCGCACCGCCGACGAGGCGGTCGAGATCGCGCTCGCCAACAATCCCGACCTGATCTCGATCGCGGCCCAGATCCGCGCCGCCGGCCGCGACGTGTCGGTCGCGAGGGCCGGCCGGCTGCCGACCGTCTCGGGCGTCAGCCAGGGCGATTACACCAACTATCTCGGCTCGGCCGACCAGCAGTTCGGCGGCACCGGCAACGCCAATTCGATCAGCACGGCGGCGGTGGGCGTCCAGGCCCGGATCCCGATCTACCAGGGCGGCGTCGTCGGCGCCCGGGTGCGGCAGGCGCAGGCGCTGCGCGGCCAGCTCCTCGAGCGCGGCGTCGAGACGGAGCGCTTCGTCGTGGCGACGACCCGGGCGGCCTTCGCCAGCTACCGGGCGGCGCTGGAGGCGATCGAATCGAACGAGGTCGCGGTCGCGGCGAACACCCTGGCGCTCGAGGGCACCCGCGCCGAGCAGACGGTCGGCACCAGAAACGTCCTCGACGTGCTCAATGCCGAGCAGGAGCTGCTCAACAGCCAGGTCGCGCTCGTCACCGCCCGCCGCGACGCCTATGTCGCCGGCTTCGCCCTCCTGAACGCGATGGGCCGCGCCGAGGCCGAGGACCTGAACCTCGACGGCGGCGCGCTCTACGATCCGGTCGCCAATTACGACCGCGTCAGCCGGCGCTGGTCGGACTGGTCGGACGACGACGATCCCCAGCCCGTGTCGACCCGGACGATCACCGGCCCGGCTTCGGAGACTCCGATCGAGCAGCGGCGCGATACGGTGATCGGCCCCCCGCAAACTCCCGAGTGACAGCGCGCGAAGAATGAGGGATAAGGCCCTCATTATGGGGGATATCCAGCAAGACCCTTCGATGGAGGAGATCCTCGCCTCCATCAAACGCGTCATCGCCGAGGACGGCCGCGCCGCGGCCGCGTCGACGCGGCCCCAGCGCCGCCCGGCCCGGGTCGAGCCGCCGTCCTTCGAACCTGAAGAGGCCGAGGACGTCCTCGAGCTCGACGATCCGGTCGGCGAGGCCGGCGGTCTGCTTTCCGCCGACGCCGCGGCCGCCAGCCGCCAGAAGCTCGCCGCGCTGAGCGCGCTCAGCGAGCGCTCCGAGGGCTCTTCCGGCGCCGGCGACGGCGCGCTCGAGACGGTCGTGCGCGATATGCTTCGGCCGCTGCTGAAGGACTGGCTCGACCAGCATTTGCCCGAATTGGTGGAGCAACTCGTCACCCGGGAGATCGCCCGGATCACCGGGCGCAGCCTCTAGGTCCCTTTCTGCGCGCGTGACGGCGAACCGATTCGGCGCTAAGGCGCCGCACCATGAACAAGCTCGTCTTCGCCGGCCTCGCCGGGCTGGCGCTCGCACCGGTTGCGGCCGACGCGCGCCCGATCACCGCCACCGATCTCGCCACCCTGAACCGGCTCGCCGCGCCGGCCACGTCGCCGGACGGCAATTGGGTCGTCTACCAGCTGCGCGAGACCGACCTGCCGGCGAATCGGGGTCGCACCGATCTCTGGCTGCTCGACCTGCGCGGCGCGGGCGCCGAGCCTGTGCGGATCGCGTCGGCCCCCGAGCATAACGAGCACGATCCGCGCTTCTCGGCCGATGGGCGCTGGATCTACTTCCTGTCCAACGCTTCCGGCTCGGACCAGCTTTGGCGGGTTGCAGCGAGCGGCGCCGGAGCGCCCGAGCAGGTGACGCGGCTCGAGGCGGACATTGCCGGCTATTCGCTGGCGCCTTCGGGCGACCGGATCGCAATCTGGGCGGACCGCAACACGACCTGCGCCGACTTCAACTGCGACAACGTCCCCGATGCCGAGCAGGGCCGCGGCTCCGGCCGCGTCTACGACGAGACCTTCGTGCGGCACTGGGACGTCTGGGCCGAGCCCGGGGTGCGGTCGCGCATCTTCACCTTCCCGCTGGTCGACGGGCGGCCGCAGGGCGCCGGCACTCCAGTGGCGCGCACGCTGATCGGCGACGCCCCGTCCAAGCCGTTCGGCGGCGGCGAGGAGATCGCCTGGAGCGCGGACGGCCGCACCCTCTATTTCACCCTGCGGGAGGGCGGGCGCGCCGAGCCCATCTCGACCGACCTCGACATCTATGCCGCCCCGGCCGACGGCAGCGGGCCGCCGGTCAACCTCACCGAGGCGAACCAGGCGACCGACACCATGCCGACCGTCTCGCCCGACGGCCGCTGGCTCGCTTACGTGGCGATGCGCCGCCCGGGCTATGAGGCCGACCGCCAGGTCCTCCATTTGCGCGACCTGCGCACCGGCGAGGTCCGCGCTCTGACCCAGGAATGGGACCGCTCGGTCGGCTCGATCGCCTGGGCGCCGGACGGCCGCAGCCTGTACGTCACGGCCGGCGAGATCCTCGACACGCCTTTGTTCCGCGTCGATGCGCGCAACGGCCGCGTCACCCGGCTGACGCAGGGCGGCACGGTCGGCAACGTCTTCGCGCTGCGCGGCGGGTCCGTCCTCTACACGCTCAACAGCCTGACCGCCCCCGACGACCTCTACCGCCTCGCCCGCCGCGGCGGGCAGCAGCAGCTCACCCGCGTCAATGCCGACCGGCTGGCCGGGCTCGACCTTCCGCATGTCGAGCGCTTCTCTTTCGCCGGCGCCCGCGGCGACCGGGTCTGGGGCCAGATCGTCCGCCCCGAAAGCGGCGAGCGGCTTCCGGTCGCTTATCTCATCCACGGCGGGCCGCAGGGGTCGTTCGGCAACGCCTGGTCCTACCGCTGGAACCCCTGGGTGTTCGCCGCGCCGGGTTACGCCGCCGTGACCGTCGATTTCCACGGGTCGACCGGCTACGGCCAGGCCTTCACCGACGCGATCAACCGCGACTGGGGCGGGGCGCCGCTCGAGGACCTCCGCCTCGGCCTCGCCGCCGCGGGGCGCGAGGACAGCCGGCTCGACGTCGGCAACGCCTGCGCGCTGGGCGGGTCCTATGGCGGCTTCATGGTCAACTGGATCGCCGGCAACTGGCCGGAAGGCTTCAAGTGCCTGGTGAGCCACTCGGGCATCTTCGACCAGCGCGCCATGGCCTACGAGACCGAGGAATTGTGGTTCACCGAATGGGAGTTCGGCGGGCCCTATTTCGACTCCAACGCGGCCGCCAATTACGAGCGCTCGAACCCGGTCAACTTCGTCCGGAACTGGCGCACGCCGATGCTGGTGCTCCACGGCGAGCGCGATTTCCGCATCCCCTACAGCCAGTCGCTCAGCGTCTTCAACGCGCTCCAGCGCCGCAACATCCCCTCGCGGCTGGTGATCTTCCCGGACGAGAACCACTGGATCCTGAAGCCCCAGAACTCGATCCAATGGTATCGCGAAGTCCACGGCTGGATGGATCGCTGGCTGAGGGGCGGGCAGGGCGCGACGGGGCAGTAGGGCAGGTCGCGTCATCCCGGCGAAGGCCGGGATCTCAGGGAGAATAGCCGCCGATGGTCGTGCAGGGCGACCCTCAGAGCCGACCGCGCCCTTCACCCCCTGAGGTCCCGGCCTTCGCCGGGACGACGCGCCTCGCACGGGGTGACGCGCGCGCTCGACCCCGCTAATCCCCGCTCCATGACCGAGCTGCCCAAGACCTTCGACCCCGCCGAGATCGAGGCGCGCTGGTATGCGCATTGGGAGGAGCGGGGGCTGTTCCGGCCCGGACGGCCGGACGCCGAGCCGTTCACGATCGTGATCCCCCCGCCCAACGTGACGGGCTCGCTGCATATCGGCCATGCGCTCGACAACACGCTGCAGGACATCCTGATCCGCCACGCACGGCTGCAGGGCAAGGACGCGCTCTGGGTGGTCGGGATGGACCATGCCGGCATCGCCACCCAGATGGTGGTCGAGCGCAATCTCGAGAGCCAGGGGGTCAAGCGCGCGGACATGGGCCGCGAGGCCTTCATCGAGCACGTCTGGGAGTGGAAGGCGCAATCGGGCGGCTCGATCACCCGCCAGCTCCGCCGCCTCGGCGCGTCCTGCGACTGGGCGAACGAGCGCTTCACCATGGACGAGGGCTTCACGCGCGCCGTGCTCAAGGTGTTCGTCCAGCTCTACCGTGACGGCCTGCTCTATCGCGACAAGCGCCTGGTCAACTGGGACCCGAAATTCGGCACGGCCATCTCCGACCTCGAGGTCGAGACGCGCGAGGTCCAGGGCAAGTTCTGGCACCTGAAATACCCGCTGGAGGACGGCTCCGGCTTCATCCACGTCGCAACCACCAGGCCGGAGACCATGCTGGCGGACATGGCCGTCGCCGTGCATCCCGAGGACGACCGATACCGCGTGCTGGTCGGCCAGCGCGTGCGGCTGCCGATCACCGGCCGGCTGGTCCCGATCATCGCCGACGAGCATGCCGATCCCGAGCTGGGCTCGGGCGCGGTCAAGATCACGCCGGGCCACGATTTCAACGATTTCGAGGTTGGCCGGCGGGCCGGCTTCAAGGCGGGCGAGATGCTCAACATGTTCGACGCCGAGGCGCGCGTCGTCCAGTGCGGCGGCATTCCCGACGAGCTGCTCGGCCTCGACCGCTTCGAGGCACGAAAGCGGGTGGTCGCGCTGCTGGAAGCGGGAGGCTTCCTCGAGCGCGTCGAGGACCGGGTGATCCAGCTTCCTTACGGCGACCGGTCGGGCGTCGTCATCGAGCCGTGGCTGACCGACCAATGGTATGTCGACGCGAAGACCTTGGCGCAGCGGCCGATCGAGGCGGTGCGCTCCGGCGACATCAAGGTGGTGCCCAAATCCTGGGAGAAAACCTGGTTCAACTGGCTCGAGAACATCCAGCCCTGGTGCGTCTCCCGCCAGCTCTGGTGGGGCCACAGGATTCCCGCCTGGTACGACGAGGAGGGCAGGGCCTATGTCGCCGAGACCGAGGAGGAGGCGAGGGCGGAGGCCGGCGACCGGCCGCTGCGGCGCGATCCCGACGTGCTCGACACCTGGTTCTCCTCGGCGCTCTGGCCGTTCGCCACGCTCGGCTGGCCGGAGCAGACGGACGAGCTGAAGCGCCATTATCCCAACGACGTGCTCGTCTCGGGCTTCGACATCATCTTCTTCTGGGACGCCCGGATGGCGATGCAGGGCTTCCATTTCATGGGGGAGAAGCCCTGGAAGACCCTCTACCTCCACGGCCTGGTCCGCGACGCCCACGGCCAGAAGATGTCCAAGTCGAAGGGGAACACCGTCGATCCGCTCGGCCTGATCGATCGCTATGGCGCCGACGCGCTGCGCTTCACCCTTGCCGCGATGGAAAACCAGGGGCGCGACATCAAGCTCGATGAGAAGCGCGTCGAGGGCTATCGCAACTTCGCCACCAAGCTGTGGAACGCGGCGCGATTCTGCCAGGCGAACGGGATCGGGGCGTCGGCGGCGCTGGAGCCGCCCGAGGCGACGCTGCCGGTCAACCGCTGGATCGTCTCGGAGACGGTCAAGACCGTCCAGGCGCTCGACCTCGCTCTCGCCGAGCTGCGCTTCGACGAGAGCGCCAACACGATCTACCATTTCGTCTGGGCGACCTTCTGCGACTGGTATCTCGAGCTGATCAAGCCGGTGCTGCAGGGCGAGGCCAAAGCCCTCCCCCTTGAGGGGGGAGGGTCGGGTGGGGGTGGAGTCTCCGGAGAATCACCGCACTTCATTGACTCCACCCCACCCCTAACCCCTCCCCCTCAAGGGGAGGGGGACCAGGCCGAGACCCGCGCCGTGGCCGGGTGGGTGCTCGACCAGATCCTGGTGGTGCTCCACCCGTTCATGCCGTTCATCACCGAGGAGCTGTGGAATGCGCTCGGGGAGCGGCCTTATCCGCTGATCCTGGCGAAATGGCCGATGCCCGATGCGCGCGCCCTCGATGCCGAGGCCGGGCCGGAGATCGAGGCCGTGATTGATTTGATCACGGAGATTCGAAGAGTTCGGATGGAGTTCGGCCTAGGATTTGGTGCCGTTTTACCGTTGCATGTCTTCCGGCAGAGTGAAGCCGGCGAAAGCGCACTCTACCGGTATCAGGCAGCGTTCAAGCGTATGGCTCGAATCGATCTATATCTCACTGAAGGTTGGGTTGATGAAGGTCGCGATCCCCCGACGCTTGATACTGCCCATCCCGTAATAGCAGCGGCAAGAGGGCTGCGTTGGGTGAGCATTGAAACCCCCCTATATGGCGCGCGGTTGAAGCTACCCGCCGATTTCGACGTCGCGGCTGAGCGGGCACGGCTCGAGAAGGCGGCGCAGGCCGCTGAAAAGGAGCGCGACTCGCTCGGTGCTCGTCTCGAAAATCCCAGCTTCCTGGAGCGCGCCAAGGCAGAGGCGGTGGAGAAAGCGCGCGAGGATCATGCGGCCAAGGCCTCCGACGCGGAGCGTTATCGAGCCGCCCTCGCACGCCTCGGATGAACTTATACGGTTATAGAACGAAAAATATTCGTGGCTGGAGGGGTTGACATCTGTGCAAATGTTCTGCTAATGTACCATCCGCTCTTTGACAGGTGAATCGAACGATCGAGCGGATCGGCGGGACGCCGCCGGTCGACTCGGAATGCCGTTCGTCAGGCCGGCACCACCACCTCGATCGCGGCTTCGGCGACGGTCGCGACGCAGGGGGTGCGGGCGAGCACCTCGCCGTCGATCGAGATGCGCTGGCGCGGGCGGGTCTCGATCTCGATCCGGCGGGCGTGGAACTCTCGGGTCGTGTGCTCGCGCGATTCGAGCTTCCAATATTTGGCGAACCAGTCCCTGAGCAGGTTGAGGCTGCTGCGCCCCTCGACCGCCTGGACGACGATCTGGCCGCTGTCGACCTCGGCGCTCTCGATCAGCTCGACGCCGCCATGGTGGCCGCCATTGGCGATGCGGACCTCGGTCGCCCAGAAGCGCGTCTCCCCGTCTTCGGTCCGGACCGTCAGCCGGAACGGGTGGAAGCGGATCAGGCACCAGATCGCCCAGACCAGGTAGCCGACCCGGCCGAGCCAGCGCTTCAGGCCGTGCGGTATGCCCTCGCCGATCATCGGCGACAGGCCCATCGCCGCGCAGTTCGCGAAATAGTCGCCGTTGATGATGCCGAGATCGACGCGGCGGCGGACCCCGGTCGCGATGGTCTCGATCGCTCCGTCGAGGTCGAGCGGGATGCCGAGCGTGCGCGCGAAGCTGTTGGCGGTGCCGAGCGGCAGCAAGGCGAAGACGCAATCGCGGCCGACCAGCTCGTCGACCGAGCAGGAGAGGGACCCGTCGCCGCCCCCGACGATCACCATCGGCGCGCCGGCGCGGACCGCCGCGGTGACGGTCGGGACGAGGCGTCGCGGGTCGCCGACGGCATGGGACTCGATCAGCCGTATCCCGGCCGCCTCGAGCTTCGAACGCGCCTCGCGGAACAGCGCGCGTCCGCGCCGCGAATGGGCGTTGACGATAAGCGCCGCCTCGCGCGGGACCGGTCTCGACGAACTCACACAGCGCCCAACTCAGCGCGCGCCGCGTTGGTTGCGCCCCGCGGCGCATCCCTTTGCTCGTCATGCCGGACTTGATCCGGCATCCACCTTTCTTCCCACCGCCGGCTGATCTAGCCTCGCTCGATGGCGCGCGAACCGGCCACCTATATCGTCGCCAGCGGCTTTCACGGCACCATCTACACTGGCGTTACCTCCAACCTGCTCCAGCGGATCTACCAGCACCGAGAAGGCAGCCTCGGCGGCTTCACTGCAGAATATGGCTGCAAACGGCTTGTCTGGTTCGAGATGCACGCGACCATGCCGACGGCGATCGCGCGCGAGAAGCAGCTCAAGAACTGGCACCGCGACTGGAAGGTCGCGCTGATCGAGGAGGCCAATCCGATGTGGTGCGATCTAGCCGAGGAATTCGGCTTCGAGCCCCTCATCGGCAGGAAGGTGGACCCCGGATCAAGTCCGGGGTGACGATCCGGCGCTATCGAACCGCGCCGCTCTACATCACCGTATCGGCGAGGTTGGAGCGGTAGCGGGTGTTGGTCTGGCGGTCGATGAGCTCGATATAGACATAACTCGGCGGGATCGACCCTTCCGGCATCGCGAACCAGATCGAGCCGAGCTGGCTCGGACTGCTCAGCGCGCAGAAGCCGTAGATGCGCTGGCGGGTGTTGCCGTTGAAGAAATCGACCCAGGTGCGCGACGAATTGGTGTTGCTTCCGCAGGGCGGGAGGCCCGGGGCCGCGGCGAACATCGCGGCCGGATACTGGTCCTTGTTGAGGACGTCGTAGCGGTAGCGGTTGAAGCTGCCTCCGGGGGTCGTATAGGGCTCGATCGCGGTCAGATAGAGGACGGGGTTGGGCTGCGCCTGCGCCGGGCCCGTGCCCGCGAGCAGCGCCAGCATCACCGCGCCGGACAATTTCATGACAGCCTTAAGCGTCTTCATCCTCTTTCCCCCTCGTTCGAGTGATGCACGACTTAACTCTTGCCCCGACTCCTGTCGTTACTAAGCCCCGGAAGAATGCCATTGATCGGCACTTGATACAAGCAAGGCGCGGCGTCCCCTGGGCGGCATCGCCGACGCGGCTTTGCAGGCGGGGCGGCACAGGCTAAGCCCGCGCCCGACATGCCCGCCTATCCCGCCGTCCGCCTCCGCCGCACCCGCATCGCCGCCTGGAGCCGCGCGCTCGTCGCCGAGACGGTGACGACGCCCGCGGACCTGATCTGGCCGCTGTTCGTGACCGCGGGGCAGGGGGTCGAGGAGCCGATATCGACCCTGCCCGGGGTCTCGCGCCACTCGATCGACCGGGTCGGCGCCCTCGCCCGCGAAGCGCGCAGCCTCGGCATCCCGTGCATCGCGCTTTTCCCGAACACCCCGGCGGACCTCAGGAGCGAGGACGGGCGCGAGGCGCTCAATCCGGACAACCTCATCTGCCGCGCGGTGAAGGCGGCGAAGGACGCCGCGCCGGAGGTCGGCGTGCTCACCGACGTCGCGCTCGACCCCTACACCGCCGACGGCCATGACGGGCTCACCGACGACAAGGGCTATGTTGTCAACGACGACACCGTGCGCGTGCTGATGGACCAGGCACTGGTGCAGGCGGAGGCGGGGGCCGACATCGTCGCGCCCTCCGACATGATGGACGGCCGCGTCGGGGCGATCCGCAAGGCGCTCGACGGCGCCGGGCACGTCAACGTCCAGATCATGGCCTATGCCGCCAAATATGCGTCCGCTTTCTACGGCCCGTTCCGCGACGCCGTGGGCAGCCGCGGCCTGCTCAAGGGCGACAAGAAGAGCTACCAGATGGACCCCGCCAACGCGCTCGAGGCTCTGCGCGAAGTCGCGATGGACATCGAGGAGGGCGCGGACAGCGTGATGGTGAAGCCCGGGCTTCCCTATCTCGACATCGTGCGGCGGGTGAAGGAACGGTTCGAGGTGCCGGTCTTCGCCTATCAGGTGTCGGGCGAATATGCGATGATCGAGGCCGCCGCGGCCGCCGGCGCCGGCGACCGCGACGCGCTCGTCCTCGAGACCTTGACGGCATTCAAGCGGGCCGGCTGTTCCGGCGTGCTCAGCTATCATGCGCCGGTGGCGGCGCGGCTGCTCGGCCGCTAAAGGCGGCTTTCCGAGGGGAGATATGGATTGGCTGAACTGACTGCCACCGCCGCGTCGCGCGAGCGTTACGCCAAGCCGCTTTTCGTCCTCACCATCGTCACCGGCTCGTTCCTGCTCTTCCTGACCCAGCCGATGATCGCGCGCATGGCGCTGCCGCGCGTGGGGGGCGCGCCGGCGGTGTGGAACAGCGCGATGCTGGTCTACCAGCTGCTGCTGCTGGGCGGCTACGCTTATGCCGACCGGGTGGCGCGGCTCAGGCCGCGCAAGCAGGTCGGCATCCACCTCATCCTGTTCGGGGTCGCGGCCCTGTGGCTGCCGATCGGCCTCAGGGAGGTGCTTCCGCCGGCCGGCGGCGAGCCCTTCTTCTGGGTTCCCTGGTTCCTGATCAGCTCGATCGGGCCGCTCTTCTTCATCGTCTCGGCCCAGGCGCCGCTGATGCAGCGCTGGTACGCGCTCGAATCGGCGCGCGGCGACCCCTATCCGCTTTACGCCGCCTCCAACCTCGGCAGCTTCGCGGGGCTGCTCTCCTACCCATTGATCGTCGAGCCGCTGATGACGCTCGAGCAGCAGAGCTGGCTGTGGACCTCGCTCTACATCTTCCTCGTTTTGCTCGTCGCCGGCTGCGCATGGACGGTGCCGGGCGACGCGGTCGAGGTCGTGCCCGAGGAGACCGCGCCGCCGCCGACGCGGCGCCAGATCCTGCACTGGGTCGTGCTCGCCGCCGTCCCCTCCGGGCTGATGCTTTCGACGACGACCCACCTCACCACCGACATCGTCGCCATGCCTTTGCTGTGGGCGCTGCCGCTGGGCCTCTATCTGCTGAGCTTCGTGATCGCCTTCGCCGCGCGGCGGGCGGTCGCGGACTTCATCGCGATGGTCGCGCCGCTGGTGATCCTGATCGCCGGCGGCCTCGCTTTCGCCGACGGCAGCACCAACCCCTTCTTCACCGCGAGCCTCGGCCTGCTGCTGCTGTTCGTGGTCGCGGTCGCGCTCCACACCGAGATGTTCCGGCGCCGGCCGGCGGTCGGCCACCTCACCCGTTTCTACCTCGCAATGTCGTTCGGCGGCATGCTCGGCGGGCTGTTCTGCGCGATCGTCGCGCCCCTGCTGTTCGACTGGGCCTACGAGCATCCCTTGCTCATCCTGGCCGCGGCCCTGCTCGTCCCGCAGATCGCGCTGGTCCCCTGGCCGGACCGGCTGAAGCTGGTGCTCGGCATCGGCGTTCCGATCCTCGCCTTCGCCATGTCGCTGTTCGCCAATTACTACCTCTTCTATCAGGGCGGTTACTGGCCGACCGTCGCCAGCATCGCGATTTCGCTGCTCGCCCTCTCCTGCCTCGGCCGGCCGATCTCCTTCGCCGTCGCTTTGCTCGCTCTGATGCTGAGCTACGGGGGCTGGGACGAGCTCGAGGTGACCGCGCAGGGGACGCGGACGCGCAGCTATTTCGGCATCTACGAAGTCCGCACCCGCAACGTGGAGGGGCAGCCCTTCGCGCGGACGCTGACCCACGGCACCACCCTCCACGGCGTCCAGAACCTGGTTCCGGCCGTCCAGCACGAGCCGACCAGTTATTATGCGCGCCGTTCGGGAGTCGGGCTGGCGCTGACCAACGCCCAGGCGATGTACGGATCCAATGCGCGGATCGGCATCATCGGCCTCGGATCGGGCACGCTCGCCTGCTACGCGCGGCCGAGCGAGCGCTGGACCTTCTTCGAGATCGACCGCCACATGGTCGATGTGGCGCGGAGCCGCTTCACCTTCCTCAACCATTGCGCGCCGCATGCACGGGTCGTGCTCGGCGACGCCCGGCTGACGATCGCCCGCCAGCCGCCCGGGCAGATCGACGTGCTCGCCGTCGACGCCTTCTCGTCCGACGCGGTGCCGATGCACCTGCTCACCCGCGAGGCGCTCCGGGTCTACGGGCGCGCGCTCAGCCCAAACGGCCTCGTCCTCTTCCACATCTCCAACCGCTACCTGGATCTCGAGCCGGTGGTCGCCGACCTCGCCGCCTCGGGCGGCTGGACCAGCGCCCTGCTCGAGTATCAGCCGACCCGGGAGGAGCTCGAGATCAACGCCACCGTCTCGGTCTGGATCGCGCTGTCGCGCAACCCCCAGACGATCAACCGGCTGGTCGAGCTGAGCGGCGACGACGGGCTCAACTGGATGGTGGTCGAGCCGCGCGAGGGTTTCGCCGGCTGGAGCGACGACCATGCCTCGATCCTGCCGCTGATCCGCTTCCCGTGGTGACGGCGCCGGGCGCGTCGGCGGCGGAGACGCCGCGGCTGCGCCTCCGCAACTGGCGCGAGGGCGATGCCGAAGCCTTCGCCCGCCACACCAACAGCGAAGCGGTGATGCGGTGGCTCGGCGGGGTCAGGCCGCGCGCGTTCCTCGACGCCGTCGTCCACGAGCATTTCATGCGCTGGCAGGCCGAGCGCGGCTTCACCTTCTGGGTCGTCGAGCGGAAGGCGGACGGCGCCTTTCTCGGCTTTTGCGGCCTCAAGGTCGCCGACGGGCGGGGCAGCTCCGTGGCTGGAGCGATCGAGATCGGCTGGCGGCTGCGGGAGGATGCCTGGGGGCAAGGCTATGCCAAGGAGGCCGCGACCGCCGCGCTCGGCTTTGCCTTCGAGACGCTCGGAGCCGAGCGCGTCGTCGCGCTCACCGTCGCCGGCAACCGCGCCAGCTGGGGCCTGATGCTGCGGCTCGGCATGGCGAGACGCGAGGATCTCGATTATTTCGACGCGGACTGGCCCGAGTCGATGAACCCGGTGATCGTCTACGAGATGGAGCGGAGCCGATGGAATCCGTCCTGACCTTCGGCGGCAGGACGCCGCGCATCGACCCCAGCGCCTTCGTCGCGCCCGGCGCGCGGCTGATCGGCGATGTCGAGATCGGCGCCGAAGCCAGCATCTGGTACAATTGCGTGCTCCGCGGCGACGTCAACGCCATCCGTATCGGCGCCCGAACCAACATCCAGGACGGCAGCGTGCTCCACGTCGATTCGCCGAGGCCCGGGCACGAAGCCGGCTATCCGACGATCATCGGCGAGGAGGTTCTGATCGGCCATCTCGCCATGGTCCACGGCTGCATCCTTCGCGACCGCGCCTTTGTCGGTCTCGGCGCGATCGTGATGGACGGCTGCGAGATCGAAAGCGACGCCATGCTCGCCGCCGGCGCGATGCTGACGCCGGGTCGGAAAGTCCCCTCGGGGCAGCTGTGGGCCGGCCGCCCTGCAAAATATGTCCGCGACCTGACCCCCGCCGACATCGAAGGGATGCGCGCGGGAGTCGCCCATTATGTGATGCTGGCGAAGCGCCATGCGGAGGCGCTCAACGCCTGACCGCGCCCCTCAGCCGGTCCATGTGCCGCTGCTGCCCCGCCGCCAGCCGCTCTGCCTCGGCCAGCGCCGCCCGGATCGCGGCGAAGTCGCTTTCGCCCGTCGGCACCCCCGCACGCTCGGTCGCGAGCCGGTCGAGCTCGGCGAGGGCGCGCATGGTCGCCGCCCGTGCCGCCTCGACGCGCGAGATCGCCTGCTGGGCGACCACCCACGTCTCCGAACCGGGCGCGCCGGGATCGCGCAGCGCCGCCGCTGCGCCCGCCAGCGCGGCCTCGAACTCCGCGTCCCCCCGTCGCGCTTCGGCGAGCAACGACGCCGCCCGGCTCCTCAGCGCCGGATCGGCCGCCACCACCGGCGGTGCCCGCACCGGCTCCTCGAGCGGATCCTCGCGTTCGATCGGCCGCCGCGCGAGGGAAGGAAAGGTCCCCTCCGGCGTGCAGGCGGCGGCGAGCGCGGCGGCTGCGAGGAGCGCGGGCAAAGCGGCGGAAAAGCGGGGGCGGGGCATCGGCCCGGCCTTCCTATGCGGCGCGGCCATCGCGAGCAACGGGGTTGCGCCCCCCGGCCGCTACCCCTATGTCGCCGTCTCCCGCGCGCCCGTAGCTCAGCTGGATAGAGCACCAGACTACGAATCTGGGGGCCGGAGGTTCGAATCCTTCCGGGCGCGCCACTTTTCCCGGCAATCCATTTCATCCTTGCTGGGACAATCTCTCGCGGCGGCGTCGTGTCACGCGCCCACCGGGCCATGCGCGTCGTCGGAGGTGGCCCCGCCACCTCCGACGTTGCTGTTAGACCTTGCTGCTAACAGACAAAGACCGTGCACATCGCCGCGGTGGGCCCCGTCTGCGCAGCCATCTGATGCCCCCCGGGCGTGCAGGTCGCCGAGTTCGGACAGCCCGGATTCGCCGTCTGCGGCTGGCAGCCGCCCAGCGTATAGGGCAGGCACGGCCCGCTCACCGTCGGGAAGCAGCCGATGCCCACGGTCGGGCAGCGCCCGGGCTGGCTGAGCAGCGGCGGATAGCATTGCTGGACCGTCGGGCAGTTCGGCGGCGCGCTCACCAGGTGGCAGCCCTGCCATCCGGTATGTCCGATATTGCCGCGCTCCTGCTCCTGCCCGCAGCCCTGCCAGCCGGTGACGCCGACCTGGCATTGCTGGACGGTCGGGCAATGCGGCGGAGCGCTCAGCGGCGGATGGCATTGCTGCACCGTCGGGCAATTCGGCGGCGCGCTCATCAGGTGGCAGCCCTGCCAGCCGGTGGGGCCGACATTGCCGACCCGCTGCTCCTGGCCACAGCCCTGCCAGCCGGTGACGCCGACCTGATGGCATTGCTGCACGGTCGGGCAGTGCGGCGGGGCGCTCAGCGGCGGATGGCATTGCTGCACCGTCGGACAGTTCGGCGGCGCGCTCATCAGATGGCAGCCCTGCCAGCCGGTGTGGCCGATATTGCCGCCCTGCTGCTCTGCCGCGGCGGCAGGCGCCGTGATGAGGCAGCAGAACGTAATCAACTGTGCGGCAGGCTGCTCCTGCCCGCATCCCTGCCAGCCGGTTTGGCCGACGCAGGGTGGCGCCTGGGTACAGACCGTCTCGATCGACGGGTTGGCCATCTGGGCATGCGCCAGGAGACCGCCGCCGCCGCCATGAGGCGGACAGCTGATCGTGTTGGGGCAGCCGAGCTGGGTGGGACAGCCGAAGCGCGTCGGACAGGTGATGGTCTGCGGGCATCCGAGCTGGGTGCACACGGTCGCGGCCGTATTCTGCGGACAGACGAAGGACTGGGTGTGCGGCGGGCAATGGCCGGGATGGGTACACAAGGTCGCCAGGGTCCGCGCCGTGATCGGCGGGCAGACGAACGACTGCGTGTGCGGCGGGCAATGGCCGGGATGGGTGCACAAGGTCGCCAGGGTCCGCGCCGTGATCGGCGCGCAGCCCGTGCCGGTGTGGATGCAGCCCGGCAGGCTGATATGCGCCTGCGCCTGCGCGATCTCCGCTCCGCCCTGCGGAAGGCACGCGACGGTCTCGATACAGCCGGCCTGGGTGTTGCAGCCGATCTGGGTCCAGATCGTCGGGTGGATCGTCACCGGCCCGCAATTCTGAACCGCGGTGTGGCAGCCGATCTGGGTCCACAAGGTCGGGTGGATGGTCTGGAGCGGATTGAAGATGCCGGTATCGGGCACCGGGTTGACGCCGTCGCCGTCGCCTTCGTCGCCGCCGGCCGGAGTCGCGACCTTCGGAGCTCCCGGCGTGATGTTCGCGGACGCGCGGACCCAGACATGCGAGCCGCCGAGCGGCGAATCGGACTGCGGCATCGAATGGATGACGTCTTCCTGCGGCACTTCGAACCAGTGGCCGAGGCTGGCATCGGGATAGATGCGCAGATTGGCCTCATTGTCGCTGCGCCCGATATAGCCGGACAGAAGGAATGAAGGTTCGGCTGCAGCCGGATCGGCATGAACAGCGCCGACAAAATCATCGAAACGGATGGACGATCCCTTTTTCTCTGCCATTTTGATGATTCCCCTGTTCTTCGCTACCGAAAGACTCGGCGTGCAATAGCAGGAGAGGCTAGTCCCGTCGTTTCTGCGATTGCAATATGATGGGTCCAATATGGACCATTTCCTTAGACGCGGGAAAGCTGTTCTCTCTTGGCTAGTACTTTGTCGTCATTGCTTCCCATCGATTTTTCGGTGGCGTCGACTGCGGAAATCGGAAACAAAAGGCGCATGCTGACGCGCCTCGACGCTATCCATCATCTGCTCCGGATCGGTTTGGTGACGCCCGGCGAGCTGCTCGACGGGACGGTGACGGTGCACGAAAGCATCGGGCGCAATCACATGGTGCGCGTCGAGCGACCCGATGCGCCGTCCTTCACCCTGAAGCAGCCGAAGGATGCCGACGCTCCCGACGCGATGACGATGTGGACCGAGGCGGCGATCTTCTGGCTGACCGCCAACGATCCGGAATTCGGCCGGCTGGCGCACTGGCTGCCGCGCTATCACCACTATCAGGAGAGCAACAAGCTGCTCACAATCGAATATGTGACGGCCGCCGATTCGCTGATGTCGAAGCTGATCGCCGGGCCGGTCGAGCCGGCGCTGCTGCGTGAGGTGGGCCGGGCGTTCGCTCTGCTTCACGGAGCGGTGTCGCGCGGATCGGCGGCCCAGCCGAGCCGCCGCCTGTTCCGGAGCGACATCCCCTGGGTGCTGACGCTCGGCTCTGCCGAGGCGCGGTTCATGCCCGGCAACCCGACCGCGTCGGCGGTGCTCGGAGAGATATTGCGCCGGCCCGACGCGGTCGCCGCGCTCGCGCGGGCGCGGGCGGAATGGCGCACCGACCAGGTCATTCACGGCGACGCCAAGGGCGCCAACGTGCTCATCCTCGATGACGGTTCGATCCGGATCATCGACTGGGAGATCGCGGCGCTCGGCGACGGGCTCTGGGACGTCGCCGGCATGGTCCATTCCCTGCTGCTCCCCAATCCCCTGATGCCTCAGGAGCCGGTGGCGGTGCTGCAGGCGCGGGCGACGCCCTGGGTCGAAGCGCTGTGCGGCGGCTATGTCGAGGGCGGGATAGCAGTGCGCGCCGGCGATTGGCGCGAGACGGTGGTGCGGCTCGCCGGCGCGCGCATCCTGCAGACCTGCCTCGAAGCAGTCCATTATGGAGGGCCCGTGCCGCAGGCGCTCCCCTCGCTGCTCGCCGTCGCCTTTGAGCTGCTCGTCCGTCCGGAGGCCTGGAAGGGAGGGTGGCGGTGGGCGGCCTGAACCCCGACGCGCGTGCGGCGCTGGAGCGGATTGTCGCCGCGGTCTCCCTGCCGGTGCGCAATCGCGCCAGGATCGGCGAGACCGAGATCGAAGTCGGCGGGCCCGGCGGTCCGACGGCCGGCCTTGGCGCGGCCCTTTACGCACATTTCTACATCGTGCCTTCGCCGGCACCGCCGCCGGGTCCCGGCGGCGGCGGCGCATTCCTCGAGACGCTGCGCGCGGCCAATCCCGTGCCGCAGCGTTTCGAGGACGGCTGGACCGTTCTTCAGGCCGATGCCGCGGGAATCCTCCTCGCCAACCCGCAAGGCGGCCAGAGACGGGCAGCACTGGCCGAGATCGTGCCCTTTGCCGGGGGGATCGGGCCGGGTCAGCCGGTCCGGCTCGCGGTCCCGCGCGAGCTGGTGACGGCCCCGGGCGGCCATTATGTCGTCCTCGGCCGGCCGATCCGCGACGCGCGCGCCGGCACCCAGACCCGCTTCTACTGGAACGTCTCGCCGGCCGGGGCCGCGGCTCTGCTCGGCGCGGTCGGCACCGGCCTCGAGCGGCGCCGCATCCCGTTCCAGGCCAAGGCGCCGGTCGCCCCGGAGCATTACGGTCGCGCCGACGGCGCCGTCCTCTACCTCAATATCGAGGATCTCGAAGCCGCGCTCGATATCGTCCACGCCGCCACCCAATCGGTCGCACCGTCGCTTCGGGCGGAGACGCCGCTCTTCGCCCGGCGGCTCGGTCCCGGGCTCGCCTTTGCGGAAAGCCCTCCGACCGGGGACAGCTTCGGCATGCACCGTTGCCGGCTCGTCGCCGAGGGGCTGGTCGCCGGCTTCGACCGCGGCCTTGTCGAACCCGAAGCGCGGCTCGGCGCCATTGTCGAGCGCTTCGCGAGCTACGGCCTCGATCTCGCCGCGCTCGAGCGCAATCCGGCGACTTGCTACCCCTATCGGCTCGAGAGGCTGGCGGCATGAGCCTGCCGGCGCCGGACGCCGCGCTGGAGGTCGCGGCGACGATCGGCTTCGGCATCGCCCGCAAGGCGATCTGGAGCGGGGAGCGCTGCTCCTGGCTCGAAGCCTATCCGGTCATGCCGGGCCAGAATCCGGCGGTCAGCGCGATGTGCGGCGCCGACGTCTACGGCGGCACCGCCGGGATCGGGTGGTTCCTCGCCGAGGCCGCGATCCGGACCGGGGATCCGCTGCTGCTCCGCACGGCCCGCGCCGCGCTGCGCCAGGCGGCCGCGCGGGCGGCCCAGCAGGTCGCATCGGCGCCGCACGGCTTTTACGGCGGCGCGGCCGGGGCGGGCGCGGTGCTCGCCGTCGCCGGACAGCGGCTCGGCGACGAGGAGAGCCTCAGCGCGGGCCGAGCCCTGCTCCTCGATTGCCCGACCGGCACCGAGGATCCCTTCGCCACCGACATCATCTCGGGGCTGGCCGGGACGGTCGTCGCCTTCGTCCTTGCCGCCGGCGCGCTCGGCGGCGACGCGGCGCTGCTCGGCCGCGCCTCCGACGCCGCCGCCGCGCTGATCGAGAGGGGGGAGCGCGACGCGGCGGGAGGGCTTTCCTGGGCCAGCATGGCCGACCGCCGCGCGAACCTCACCGGCTTCGGCCACGGCGCGGCCGGGATCGCCCACGCTCTTCTCCTGCTCGATGCGGCCGCGCCGCAGGACGAGCTGCGCGAAGCGGCGGGCGCGGCTTTTGCGTACGAGCGCGGCCTGTTCGATCCCGTCCAGGGCAATTGGCCCGATTTCCGGATCATGCCCGGCTATTCTTCCGACCAGGTCTACTTCCCGGTGGCCTGGTGCCACGGCGCAGCCGGGATTGCCCAGGGACGCCTCCCCGCGGCCGCCGCCGGGTTCGCGCTGGACGCGGACCTCGCGGCCGGAATCGCGGCGACCATGCGCGAGGCGCAGCGCGCTCTGCACAGCCCGGGATCGGACTTCACCCTCTGCCACGGCGTTCTCGGTCTCGCCGACATGCTTTGGGACGCCGTCCGCGCCGGGCGGACCGAGGGGGCGGGGATCGTCGAGGCCTGCGCCGCCTACGCGATCCGGGCCTTCCACGAGGCGGAGCGGCCGTGGCCGTCCGGCTTGCTCACCCGCGAGGAGATTTCGGGACTGATGATGGGAAATGCCGGGATCGGCTGGTTCTTCCTGCGTCTCGCCGATCCGACGCTGGAATCGGTGCTGGCGCCCGGCGCGGCGCTCATCGCGCAGGCCGGCGGCGGGTCCGTCGCGCGAACAGGGTAAGCGGGACGCACAGAGCGATGCCGAGCGCCATGAACAAAGCGCTCCTCTTGTCGGACAGCAGGAAGGCGACGAGCACGGCGACATCCAGCGCCAGCGCCAGTGCCGGCAGCCAGGGATAGCCCTTGGCGCGGAACGGCCGCTCGAGCTCCGGCTCGCGCCAGCGAAGCACGAAGAAGGCGGCGTCGACCACCACCAATATCGCGATGCTGAGGGCGCCGACGGCGAGGAAGACGGCTTCGAACCGGCCGGTTGCGGCCAGCGCCACCGTCGCCGCCGCCGACACGCCGAGCGCGACGTCGGGCGTGCCGCCGCGATTGACGCGGCCGGCGATCGCGGGGACGAAGCCGTCGCGGCCGAGGCCGTGGAGGATGCGCGTCGCCAGCATGATTCCCGCGTTGATCGTGCCCATGGCGGAGATCACGGCGACGGCGGCCACCACGGCGATGCTGGCCCCGCCGAAAATGTCGGAAATCGCCTCGGCGAGG
This sequence comes from Allosphingosinicella sp., assembly GCA_036388255.1. Taxonomy (GTDB): domain Bacteria; phylum Pseudomonadota; class Alphaproteobacteria; order Sphingomonadales; family Sphingomonadaceae; genus Allosphingosinicella. The sequence continues at coordinate 291,728 of DASVSD010000032.1, forward strand.
GGGAGCTCGGAACGGCTCAGCCGGTCGACCGGCAGCGCGTAGAGCAAAGCCGCGTTCATCAGCAGGTAGATGAGGATGACGGCGGCCAATGCGCCGAACAAAGCGCGGGGCATGTTGCGCGCCGGATCCTTCTCCTCCTCCGCGAAATAGGCCGGACTCGCCCAGCCGGAATAGGTGCCGACGATGAGCTGGTAGGCGACCACGATCGCGAAGAATCCGATCGGTCCCGCGCCGCCCGGCGCGGCCTCGGCGCTCCCGGCCCGGCGAAGCAGGAAGATCGCCCCGACGAGGCCGAGGAGCAGCGCCAGCTTGGCGGCGCTGGTGACGATCTGTGCCGCGCTGCCCTCGCGCACGCCGATCCAGTTGAGCGCGAACAAGAGGGCCGCGACGGCAATGCCGGCGGCGGCCACGTGCGGCGCCAGCGCCGGAAAGATGAGCCCCAGATATTCGCCGCAGACGATCGCGAGCGCGGCCGAGGCGGCGACGTTGAACAGCCAGTCGGTCCAGCCGACCAGCACCGCCCCGAACGGGCCGAAGGCGCGCTCGGCGACGTTGAACAGGCCGCCCGACCGCGGCAGCGCCGTCATCGTCTCGGCGACGATGTTGGCGGTGAGGAGCGCGTGCGCCCCCGCGAAAGCCCATAAAGCGAGCACCAGCCAGGGGAGCGGGACGCTGTCGACCACGCTGCCAGGCGTGCGCAAGATCCCGGCCCCGATCACCGCGCCGACCCCCATTGCGAGGCCGAAGCTCAGACCGAGCACCCGCAGCAGCCCGCCCCCCGCACGTCCGCCAGCCATGCCTCCTCCTTTGCGCCGGGATAGCACGAACGCCGGACGCGGCTAAGCGGCTGTGGCGGCCGGGACGCTTCACGACGGCGGAACGGAAGAAAGGTGGTTAATCAGCCGGTTAGGTTGATTCTCCGCAACCATCACGAGGATTTGCGGTTGTGGGTGCATGCCGCACTTCTACTTCCATCTGCACGACGGCGAGGCCCGGCTGGAGGACCGGCGGGGCGTCTGTCTGCCCGATGCGGAGGCGGCCTGGTACCAGGCCTATCGGAGCGCGCGCGACCTCCTCGCTGCCGACGGACGCGACCGGCGGCAGTGGGGAGGACAAAGCCTCCAGGTCGAGGACGAAGGCGGTCTCCACGTCTGGACGCTGCCGCTCACCGAGATCGCCGAACTGACCCTGTGAGCCTCGGTCCGCGCCGTGCAGCCATTTTGGCACCGAAACGTTGGCCGGCCATGCAAAGCCGAATCAACAATGCAGCCCTCGCCGTGCTGGCGACGATCGCGGTGAGCGGGTGCGGGGCGGGCGAGGACGAGGCGGATCCGGCCGCGCTCGACCAGACCTTCAACCAGATCATCGTCAACGACCAGGTGGAGCGCCGCCGCCTCGTCGAGGAAGCGCGGGACCGCGAGGAAGTGCGCGAACGCGAGATGGAGCAGCGCGCCGCCCGCTTGGACGACGGCAATGAAGCCGCGCCCGCGAACGCCGCCGCGAGCGACTGATCAGCCGTTCGCGTGCTCGGGCTTGCCCTTGCGCTTGGTCGAGGCGAGCTCCTCGAGCTGCTTCTCGCTCATCGATTCGGCCATCTGCTTCGAAGGCCCCTTGAGTTTCGACTTGGCGGTGTCGCCGCGCTTGGCCGACAGCGCGGCGCCGGCGGCCTTCTGCTGGGACTTGGACTTGGCGGGCATCGGACGTCCTCCTCGCCGGCAAAACCCGGCGCGGGCCGTTCGGTTCAATCGAGCTCCGAGAGGTCCAGAGCGGCGTTGAGGGCGCGGCGGGCCGATTCCATCCGTTCCCAGAGTTCGGGGTCTAGAAGGTCCTCGGGGGCGATCCGCTCCGGCCATTCGGACTCGACTACGGCCGCGATCCTGTCGAGCTGCGCCTCGTCGACGAGGAAGCGCGGGTCGACGGTCGCGGGATCGGCCACGACGCGGAGGCGGAGGCAGGCGGGGCCGCCGCCATTGGCCATCGATTGGCGCACGTCGACGACGAGCAGGCGGCGGATCGGCCCGTTGCCGGCGACCATCGCTTCGAGCCAGGCCCAGACACCGGGAGTCTCGCGCGCTTCCTCAGGCAGGATCAGGGCCTGTGCGCCGTCGGGCAGCGTCACCAGCTGGGCGTTGAACAGATAGGATCGGATGGCGTCGGCGAGGCTGACCGCGCTGTCCGGCACCTCGACGATCTCGATTTGGGGGAGGAGGCGTCGCAACTCGGCGTAGAAAGCCGGGCGGTCCTCGAACGCCTTCTCGTGGGCGAAAAGCACGTTCTCGTTGGCGACCGCGACGACGTCGTTGTGGAAGGCGCCGGCGGCGATCGCCTCCTCGGACTGGGCGACGAACAGCGTCCGTTCCGGATCGAGGCGGTGGAAGCGGGCGATCGCCCGGCCGGCCTCGACATGCTGGCGCGCCGGGAACTCGCCGCCCCGCCGGCCGTAGACGAACACCTCCAGGCCCGGCGCGCCGTGGGCGGGCGCGAGGCGCATGTGATTGGCCGCCCCCTCGTCGCCGAAGGTGGGAGGGACCGGCGGGTGCACCGCGAAATGCGCCGCGTCGGCGAAGGTGAGGCGGAGCTGCCGGAGCGTCGCCGGCCATTCGTGGCTGCGATGCGCCATCGTCCTCAGATTCGCGACGGTGAGATGGGTGCGGCCGTCGGCGCAATCGGGGGCGGGCGAGACGGTTGCGGCGTTGGCGGCCCACATCGCCGAGGCCGAGAAGGCGGCCGGGCGGAGCGACGGCGGCACTTCCTCCACGCTCGTGCCGAGCTCGGCGAGCCACGCGCGGTCGGGACGCGGGTGCGGAAGGAGCACGCCCTGGGCGAGGCCGAGGCCGACATTATGCCGCATCTTGGCGAGGCCCTGGAGCGCGGCATCGCGCGGGCGGGAGACGAGTCCCTTGTTCGAGGTCGAGGCGAGGTTGCCGAGGCTGAGACCCGAATAATTGTGGCTCGGGCCGATGATGCCGTCGAAATTGATCTCGGCGACCGGCATCGGGTCAGCGCCCGGCGGCGACGAAGCTGTCGCCGGGCGCGAGGCCGAGCATCCCGGCCGCTTTCGCGTCGAGGGTAACCCCGCCGTCGCTCGGATACCGAACCTGGCCCCAGCAGCAGGCGAAGCCTTCGAGCTTGCCCGCCGCGACGAGCATGGTCTGGCCGCCTTCCGCCTCGCTGACGCCCGACAGGACCTCCTCGCGTGCATCGCGCACCGTCCGGACCTGGTCGGTGGCGCAGGTCATGGTCGGGCCGCCGTCGAAAATGTCGACATAGCAGTCCCAGGCGAAGCCTTCGCGCTCCAGCATCTTCATCGCGGCGCGTCCCGAAGGGTGCGGCACCCCCATCACCGAGCGCGCGCTTTCCGACAGCATCGCGGTGTAGATCGGGGTCTTGGGCATCAGGTCGGCGATGAACTGGGTGCCGTGGGTGGCGTTGAATTCGTCCGCCTCCGCGAAGCCCATGCCGAAGAAGCGGCCGGCGATCCCGTCCCAGAAGGGCGAGCCGCCCTGATTGTCCATGACCCCGCGCAACTCGGCAAGCACCTTCTGGGCGAAGCGCTTGCGGTGCAGCTTGATGAACAGATAGCGGCTGCGCGCGAGCAGCTGGCCGAGACCGCCGGCGCGCGCTTCGGGGTGAAGGAAGAGGCCGCCGACCTCCGAGCAGCCGTCGAAATCGGTGACCAGGGTCAGCATCTCGTTGCGGAAGGTGCGGCCGAGGGCCTTGGACGTCTGGGTGAGGGTCGAGATACGGTAGCTGTAGAAGGGGCTTTCGGTGCCGACCTGGCTGAACACCTGGCAGGTGCCGCGGATCTGGCCGGTGTCGACATTCTCCAGCACGAACATGAAGAGGTCGCCGCCCGGCTCGTCCGCGTCGCGGGCGAAGCCCTGTTCCGAGCGGATCAGCTTGTCGACCAGGGTGCCGCGGTCGGGCGGGAGGTTGGTGAAGCCGCCGCCGGTGAGCTTGGCCATTTCGTATATGGCCTCGAAATCGTCGTTGCGGACGGGGCGCACCCTGAAGCTCACAGACCTTCCCCTTCGGCCAGCCTCAGCATCGCCAGCGCGGACAGGCGCGCGCGTTCGCCGAGGCTCTCCACGATCAGATATTCCTCGCTCGAATGGATGGCGCCTCCGCGTACCCCCATCGTATCCACCACCGGCACGCCGCAGGCGGCGATGTTGTTGCCGTCGCAGACCCCGCCGCTGTCGCGCCACCCGACCGGCCGGCCGAGATCGGCGCCGCAGCGGGCGACGAGGCGGAACAGCTTCTCCGCGCGCGCATCGAGCGGCTTGGGCGGCCTCCCGAAGCCGCCGTGGACGGCGATGCGCACCTCGCGCTCCCGTTCGACGGCGGCGACGGCGCTTTCCAGCAGCTGGCGTGCGCCCGCCTGGGTCGCGGCTGCGGCGGGGCGCATGTTCAGGCGCAGGATCGCATGGTCAGGGACGACGTTGTTCGGTCCGCCTCCGTCGATCCTGGCCGGGTTGATCGCCAGGCCCGGCGCTTTCGCGCGCTCGAGCCGCAGGGCCAGATCGGCGGCGGCGAGGAGGGCGTTGCGCCCCTCTTCGGGATTGCGGCCGGCATGGGCGCTGCGCCCGGTGACGACGAGCGAAAAGTTGCCGCTGCCGGGCCGAGCGCCGGCGAGGGTCCCGTCGGGAAAAGCCGCCGGCTCGTAGGTGAAAGCCGCCCGTTTGCCGCGCGCCGCCTCGGCGATCAGCGCCGCCGAGCCGGGCGAGCCCACTTCCTCGTCTGAGTTGACGACCACCTCGTAGCCGAGGCGTTCGGAAAGCGGCGAGGCTTCGACCGCCTTCAGCGCGGCGAGCATCACGGCGAGGCCGCCTTTCATGTCGGCGACGCCGGGGCCCCCGAGCACGGCATCGGGCTCGCGCCAGAAGACCTGCTGGAACGGGTGATCGGCGGCGAAGACGGTGTCCATGTGGCCGGTGAGCAGGAGTTGAACGGGCGCCTCGGGGCGGACGCGCAGGTGCAGGTTGCGGCCGTGATCGAGGCGCCGCAGGGCCCCGCTCGCATCGACCTCCTCCACCGGCGCCGGATCGCGCAGTTCGAGGGCACCCGGGAGGGCGGAGAAGGCTTCGGCGAGCAAGCCCGCGATTTCAGCGAGGCCGGCGAGGTTGCGCGAGCCGCTGTTCACCGCGCTCCATGCCCAGACCTGCTCCAACATCGGTTCGCCGTCGGCGGCTTCGACCGCAGCCGCTTCGATCGTGGAGACCCCCAGCATGGCCGCTCCCTAGCCGAGCCTTTCCACCAACGCCACACCGCGCCACTCGCGGAGCGTCGTCACAGCCAGGGGCGAAAAGCCTTGAGCACGTCCTCGTAGAGCTTCTTCTTGAACGGGACGATCAACCCGACGAGCTCGGCCGGATCGGCCCATCTCCAGGCCCGGAACTCGGGATGCGCGGTCGCGATGTTGACGTCGCAATCCTCGCCCAGGAAGCGCATCAGGAACCAGTGCTGCCTCTGGCCGCGCCACTTGCCCCGCCAGAGCCTGCCGAGGAGCTCGTCGGGAAGGTCGTAGGTCAGCTCGACCGGGCAGCGGGCGACGAGCGCGACCTTGTCGCCGGGAATGCCGGTCTCCTCCTCGAGCTCGCGCAATGCGCCCGCTTCCGGATCCTCGCCTTCGTCCAGGCCGCCCTGGGGCATCTGCCAGGCGTCTGCGGCGTTATCGAGCCGCTGGGCGACGAATATTTTGCCCTCGCGGTTGAGGAGCATGATCCCCGCGCCGGGCCGATAGGGGAGGGAGGCTGGGTCGGTCATCGGCGTGCGTTCCCCGTCATTGCGAGCGAAGCGAAGCAATCCAGTGCGGCGTCGGAAGCCCTCTGGATTGCTTCGTCGCTTCGCTCCTCGCAATGACGGCCTGAAATGTCATTCGCTCGCTGAATCCTTCAGCAGCATCTTCAACGCTTCGACGCAGCGGCCGATATCGTTTTCGGACGACGGGATCGCTTTCCTCAGGTTGGCGAAACCGTGGATGTTGCCCTTCGCCTCGATGAAGATCGTGTCGACGCCCGCTTCGACGCAGGCGGCGGCATAGGCGCGGCCCTGGTCGCGGATCGGATCGAGGCTCGCAGTGACGACAAGGGTCGGCGGCATCCCCGCCTGGCTCTTCACCAAAGGCGAGAAACGCCAGTCCTTCGCCTCGGCGCGGTAGCAGTCGTCGAACCAGTCCATGCTGTCTCGGGTGAGCAAATAGCCCTCGCCGAAATCGGTGAAGCTCGGATAGCCGCCTTTCGCCGGATCGGCGGCCGGATAGATCGGCCATTGCGCCAGCACGGGCACCGGCGCCGGGTCGTCGCGAAGCGCGAGGGTGACGACGATCGCGAAGTTGCCGCCGGCGCTGTCGCCGCAGCTTATCAGGCCCTTCGCCGTGCGGCCGAGCGCCTCGGGAGACCCCGCCGCCCAGCGCGCCGCGGCGATGCAGTCTTCCGGCCCGGCCGGAAAGGGATGCTCCGGCGCGAGCCGATAGCCCACGGCGAGCACCGGCATGTCCAGGCGGCGGGCGATCTCGGCGCAGAAGGGCTCGTGCGTATCGAGGTCGCCGAGCACGAAGCCGCCGCCGTGGAAGAAGAGCAGGAGCGGCGACGGCTCGCGTTGCGCGCGCGCGTCGTAGAGACGCACCGGGATGTCGCCGGCCGGGCCGGGGCAGGCGAGGTCGCGGATCAAGGCGAGCGCGCCGGTCGGCGCGTCCGCGACGTGGCGCGAGCGCAGCATCATCTCCCGGGCCTCCGCCGGGCCGACCTCGTGACTCCTCGGCCCCGGGAGGGCGTTCAGGAATTCGAGGAACTGGCGCACGTCGGGGCGCACATAGGGCACGGACAAGGAAAGCTCCGCCGGAAGGGACAGCGACCGCTCTGGTAGAAAAGATGGCGCCGCGCGTCCATCGCCCGCTCCGCGGCGCTTTTCCGGCGGCAAGGCGTTGTGGAGAAGCGGAGAACTTCTACCTTGGGGAGAGCGGCGCCACTGGCTAAGAGGGGCGCCGAACGATCTCCAGGAAGCAAATTACGATGGCGACCGCCACCCATTTCGTCACTCCAGAGGAAAGTCGGGCCGATCCCGCGCCCGAGAATGTCGTCGTCCGCTTCGCCGGCGACAGCGGCGACGGCATGCAGCTGACCGGGGGGCAGTTCACCCTTTCGACGGCATTGGCGGGGAACGACCTCGCCACCTTCCCCGATTTCCCAGCCGAAATCCGCGCGCCGCAGGGGACGACCTTCGGAGTTTCCGCCTTCCAGATCAATTTCGGCTCGGCCTCGATCGAAACCGCCGGCGACGCGCCGGACGTGCTCGTTGCCATGAATCCGGCGGCGCTCAAGGTGAACGTCGACGATCTGAAGCCCGGCGGGCTGATCATTGCCGACGAAGGCGAGTTCGGTGCGCGCAACCTCGCCAAGGCGGGTTACGAGGCGAACCCGCTCGAGGACGGCTCGCTGTCCCGCTGGCAGGTGATCGCGTTCAACATCTCGCAGCTCACCCTGGAAGCGGTGAAGCCCTTCGGTCTCGGCAACAAGGAAGCCTTGCGCTGCAAGAACATGTGGACGCTGGGGCTCGCGCTCTGGATGTTCGACCGCGACCGGGCGCCGATCGTCGATTGGCTCAAGTCCAAATTCGCCAAGGCGCCTGAGCTTGCCGAGGCGAACATCGCGGCGCTCAACGCCGGCCACGCTTATGGCGAGACGGTCGAGATCGGCGGGCAGATCCACCAGCAGCATCTCGAGCCGGCTCCGGCGGCGCCGGGACTCTACCGCACCGTCACGGGCGCCGAGGCGATCTCGATCGGCCTCGTCGCCGGCGCGCAACTGGCGAACCTGCCGATGTTCTTCGGCGGCTATCCGATCACGCCTGCCTCGGCGATCCTCCACCATCTGTCGCGCCTCAAGGAATATGGCGTCACCACCTTCCAGGCGGAGGACGAGATCGCCGCGATCGGCGCGGCGATCGGCGCCAGCTTCGCCGGCTCGCTGGGTGTGACCTCGTCGTCAGGTCCCGGAATCGCGCTCAAGACCGAGGCGATGGGGCTCGCGATCATGACCGAGCTCCCTCTGGTGATCATCAACTCGCAGCGCGGCGGGCCCTCGACGGGCCTTCCGACCAAGACCGAGCAGTCCGACCTCTACCAGGCGGTCTACGGCCGCAACGGCGACGCGCCGCTGCCGGTCATCGCGGCGCGCTCGCCGGCCGACGCGTTCGACTGCGCGATCGAGGCGGTGCGGATCGCGACGCAGTACATGACGCCGGTGATGCTGCTGACCGACGGCTATATCGCCAATGCCGCCGAGCCCTGGCGCGTGCCGGACATGGCTTCCTACGAGCCCTTCCCGGTGACCTTCCTCGAGGATCCGCCGGCCGAAGGGGAGAAGGTCAACCCCTATGCCCGGGACGGCAAGCTGGCGCGGGTCTGGATCCGGCCCGGCACCTATGGCCTGAGGCACCGGATCGGCGGCATCGAGAAGAATGTCGGCACCGGCCATATCGACTACGCGCCCGCGAACCACCAGGCGATGACCGACATCCGCGCCGACAAGGTGCTCGGCGTCGCGGATTCCATTCCGGCGCAGGAAGTGTGCCTCGGCGGAGCCGGCGGCGCGCTCGCGGTGGTCGGATGGGGCTCGACCTTCGGGCCGATCCACCAGGCCGTGCGCCGCGCCCGCAAGCGCGGCCTCGACGTGGCCCATATCCACATCCGCCACATCTGGCCGCTGCCGAAGAATCTGGGCGAGCTGCTCGCAGGCTTCGAGCGCGTCATCGTACCCGAGATGAACAAGGGCCAGCTCAAGACCCTGCTCCGCGACCAGTATCTGATCGACGCGCGGCCGGTGACCAAGGTCTCGGGCCAGCCCTTCAAGATCGCCGAGATCGAAGCCGCGATCGAGGAGGCTTTGGGATGAGGGTTCGTCCGATTCCGTCATCCCGGCGAAGGCCGGGATCTCAGGGGGTGAATGTCTCGTGCGTCAATGGAGCGCTCCACTCCCCTCCGCACCTTTCACCCGCCGGGATCCCGGCCTTCGCCGGGATGACGTTCCTGGATGGAGGGGCCTCGAAATGACCACCCCCGGCCTCATCCGCCTGATTCTGCTCCTGGCGATCGTCTGCGCTTTGATCTGGTACCTCCTTTACAGGTAAGCCCACCCCATGAACGAGATGACCAAGCTTACCGCCAAGGACTTCGCCACCGACCAGGAGGTGCGCTGGTGCCCGGGCTGCGGCGACTATGCGGTGCTGAAAGCGGTGCAGCGCACCATGCCGGAGCTCGGCGTCAGGCCGGAGAACGTCGTGTTCGTCTCCGGAATCGGCTGCTCGAGCCGCTTTCCTTATTATATGGAAACCTACGGCTTTCACACGATCCACGGCCGAGCGCCGACTTTCGCCACCGGCATCAAGCTCGCCAATCCGGCGCTCGACGTCTGGATCATCACCGGCGACGGCGACGCGCTCTCGATCG
>DASVSD010000033.1:0-129233 GCA_036388255.1 Allosphingosinicella sp.
GTCGATCTCCTCCTTCGCCTTCGGCAGAGCGAGCCAGGTCTGGATTCCGCTGAGCTCGGGCCCGGCGGGGCGCAGGGTCGCGGGGCTCCGCTCCGAATGGGCGATCCCGCGCCCGGCGGTCATCAGGTTGACCGCGCCCGGCTCGATCGTCGCGTAGGTGCCGAGCGAATCGCGATGGTCGATCGCGCCGGCGAACAGATAGGTGACGGTGGCGAGGTTGATGTGCGGATGCGGCCGGACGTCGATGCCCTCGCCCGGCGGCAGCTGCGCCGGCCCCATCTGGTCGAAGAAGATGAAGGGTCCGACGGTCGTGCGCTCGCGGTGCGGCAGCGTGCGGTGCACCTTGAACCCACCGAGATCGTGGGTGGTGGGGAGGAGCGTCTGGAGGATGAGATCGTCGGGCATGGGCCGTTCCTACACCGCCGCGCATGCCGCCTAAAGCCCCTCCCCTTGATGGGGAGGGGTTTGGGGTGGGGTGGAGCTTCCGGAAGAGGCGCTGCCCAAATGGCGAGGCCACCCCCCCCCCACCCTCCCCCATCAAGGGGGAGGGCTTTAGTCCCCCGGCGCCCGCGCCTCGATCGCCAGCGCATGTATCCGGTCGCGCAGGAGATCGGCGAGGGCGGCGTTGACGGCGCGCTGGCGCTGCACCCGGCTCTGTCCTGCGAAGGACGAAGCGACGATGCGCACCGTGAAGTGGCTTTCGCCGCTGCCGTCGTCGCCGGCATGGCCGCGATGGCGGGCGCTGTCGTTCACCACATCGAGCCGCTCGGGAGCGAGGGCGGCGCGCAGGCGTTTGTCGATCTCCGCAGCGACGGGGCCGGTGAAAGCATCGGGCATCCCGCCTATATAGAGGGTTTGGACGAGAAGGGCAGTTGCAGTTGGCGAGCGCGGGGCGAAAGGAAGGCCGGTTCCACGGACGGATCGAAGGGCAGGGGCTTTGCGCGGAGCCGGGCTGCACCGCGGCGGGCGAGTTCCGCGCGCCCGCCGGCCGCGGGCCGAGCTTCAACGGCCCCGGCGAGTGGCGGCTGCTCTGCCTCGACCACGTCCGCGAATTCAACGCCGGCTACAATTATTTCGGCGGGATGAGCGCCGAGGAGATTTCCGCGGCGCAAAATCCCTATGGCGGCTGGGACCGCGAGACCCGGGCTTTCGCCTCGGTCGGAGGCAGCGCCCCGCCGCGCTGGTCCGACTTCACCGACCCGCTCGACGCGATCGGCGCCCGCTTCCGCCGCGCCTCCGCGGAAGGGCCGCGCCGCGACGGCCGCGAGCTCAGCGAGAGCGACCGCAAGTCGCTGCGCGTCCTCGGCCTCGGCACCGACGCCGACCGGCGGACGCTGCGGCGCCGCTACGCCGATTTGCTGCGGCGATACCACCCCGATCATAATGGCGGCGACCGCGGCCATGAGAAAGCGTTGCAGGCGGTGATCGACGCCTATACGCAGCTCAAGTCCCGCCCGGCCTTTGCCTGAGCCAGCGAAGAGAAGACCAATGCCAGACCTTCCCAACGCCAACCCCGCCAGCCGCGGCGCGACCGTGATGGACGCGCCGGATCGCATGCTGAAGGTGCGCGAGGCGTTCGGGATCGACAGCGACATGGAGGTGCCGGCCTTCTCCGAGGCGGACGAGCGCGTGCCGGACCTCGACCCGGCCTATGTGTTCGATCCGGACACGACGCTCGCCATCTGCGCCGGCTTCGCCAAGAACCGCCGGGTGATGATCCAGGGCTATCACGGCACCGGCAAGTCGACCCATGTCGAGCAGGTGGCCGCGCGGCTCAACTGGCCGCTGATCCGGATCAATCTCGATGCCCATATCAGCCGGATCGACCTGATCGGCCGCGACGCGATCGTGCTTCGCGAGGGCCAGCAGGTCACCGAGTTCCGCGAGGGGCTCCTGCCCTGGGCGCTGCAGACGCCGACCGCTTTGGTGTTCGACGAATATGACGCCGGCCGGCCGGACGTCATGTTCGTCATCCAGCGCGTGCTCGAGACCGAGGGAAAGCTGACCCTGCTCGACCAGAACCGCGTGATCCGGCCCAATCCCTATTTCCGCCTGTTCGCGACCACCAACACGGTGGGTCTCGGCGACACGACCGGCCTCTATCACGGCACCCAGCAGATCAATCAGGGCCAGATGGACCGCTGGAACATCGTCGTGACCCTCAATTACCTGCCGGCCGAGACCGAGGCCCGGATCGTGCTCGCCAAGTCGGGCGAGTACGATCATGAGGGCGGCCGCCAGGAAGTCGACAAGATGGTCAAGGTCGCCGATTTGACTCGCCAGGGCTTCGTCGCCGGCGACATCTCGACGGTGATGAGCCCGCGCACGGTGATCAGCTGGGCCCAGAACAGCCTCATCTTCGGCGACGTCGGCTTCGCGTTCCGCCTCACCTTCCTCAACAAGTGCGACGAGGCCGAGCGCGCGGTCGTCGCCGAATATTATCAGCGCGTGTTCGGCAAGGACCTGCCCGAGAGCGTCGTGGGGAAGGCGGGGTGAAGCTGCCTCGCCCTGGAAAGCCCCTCCCCTGGAGGGGGAGGGGTTTGGGGTGGGGTGGAGTCAATGAAGTGCGGTGCGTTTCCGGAGACTCCACCCCCACCCAAACCCTCCCCCCTCAAGGGGGAGGGCTATTGTCGCGCCATGTCTGACCGCGACAACCCGCTCGACGCGTTCCGGCAGGTTCTCGCCGGCGCGGCGCGGGCGATCGCTCGGGACCGGGAGGTCGAGCTCGGGCTGACCGCCGAGGCGCCGAGCGCGAGCGGGAAGACGATCAAGGCGCCGATGCCGGGCCGGACGCTGCCGGAGCGCGAGGTCGCCGAGGCGCGGGGCTTCGCCGACGCCGCGGCGCTGAAGCTCAGGCACCACAATGCCCAGCTCCACGCCCGCGGAGCGCCGGCGGACGAGGTGGCGCGGGCCGTGTTCAACGCCGCCGAGCAGGCGCGAGTCGAGGCGCTCGGCGCGCGGGCGATGGAGGGCGTCCGCTCCAACCTCAACCGGCTCACCGAAATGCGCCTCCGAACCGATCCGCTGAGCCGGGCGAGGGCGCGGGACGAAGTGCCGCTCGGCACCGCCATCGGCCTGATCGTTCGCGAGCGGCTGACCGGGGAAGCGCCGCCCGAAGCGGCGGAGGCGGCGCTGGCGATGGTCTCGCAATGGATCGAGGAGAAAGCGGGGGCCGACCTCGACGGGCTCGCGCTGGTGCTCGACGACCAGGCGGCGTTCGCGCAGATGCTCGGGCGCGTCCTCCAAGACCTCGAGCTGGTCGAGGGCGACTTTCTGCCCGACGACGACAAGGACGGCGGCGAGGAAGGCCAAAGCGACGAGGATCGCGACGACGGCGAGAGCGACGACGAAGCGGACGATCAGGGCGCGGCCGAGGGCGAGGCCGAGATGCGCCCCGAGCAGGGGGAAGGCGGCGAGGACGAGGACGTCAGCGACTGGGCCGACCAGGACATGGAGCAGGCCGACGAGGGCGCCGGCGAGGAAGGCGAGGAGGGGGTCGTACCCGCGCGGCCAAACCGGCCGACGTCCGACCTGCCCCCGCAATTCGATTATCGCATCTTCACCACCCAATATGACGAGGTGGTCGAGGCGGCCGAGCTTTGCGAGGAGGAGGAACTGGGGCGGCTGCGCTCCTATCTCGACCAGCAGCTGACCCACCTCCAGAGCGCGGTGACCAAGCTCGCCAACCGGCTGCAGCGACGGCTGATGGCGCAGCAGTCGCGCAGCTGGGAGTTCGACCAGGAAGAGGGGATGCTCGATGCGGCGCGGCTCGCGCGGGTCGTCGTCAATCCCGCGCATTCGCTCTCCTACAAGGTCGAGCGCGACACCGAGTTCAGGGACACGGTGGTGACGCTGCTGATCGACAATTCGGGTTCGATGCGCGGGCGGCCGATCTCGATCGCGGCGATCTCGGCCGACATCCTGGCGCGGACGCTGGAGCGCTGCGGAGTCAAGGTCGAGATCCTCGGTTTCACCACCCGCGCCTGGAAGGGCGGACAGAGCCGGGAGCGCTGGCTGAGCGAGGGCCGCCCGCCCAATCCGGGGCGGCTGAACGATCTTCGCCACATCGTCTACAAGAAGGCCGACGATCCCTGGCGGCGGGCGCGCAGGAACCTCGGCCTGATGATGCGCGAGGGGCTGCTGAAGGAAAATATCGACGGCGAGGCCCTGCTCTGGGCGCATGGCCGGCTGATCGCGCGGCCCGAGGAGCGCAAGATCCTGATGGTGATCTCCGACGGCGCTCCGGTCGACGATTCGACCCTGTCGGTGAATTCGGGCACCTATCTCGAGCGGCACTTGCGCCAGGTGATCGGCTGGATCGAGGAGCGATCTCCGGTCGAGCTGAACGCGATCGGCATCGGCCACGACGTGACCCGTTATTATGCCCGCGCGGTGACGATCATGGACGCCGAGCAATTGGGCGGGACGATGATCGGCCAGCTCGCCGATCTGTTCGACGCGCCGGGGCTCTAGCGCGGCCGTGCTGCGGGCGGCCGCGGCCCTTTACGCGGGTTTCCTGCTCGCCACCTTCGTCGCGCCCTCGGACAGGGCGCCGCGGCCGAGCCTCGCGGCGCTGACGGCTCACCCCCTGACGCTGGGGGAGGAGCGGCGCATAGGCGGACTCGAATTTCTCGAGGGCTGGCACCTGTCGAGCGGCGACACGCGCTTCGGAGGAATCTCGGCCATCCATGTGGAGGGAAACGCGGTGCTCGCCGTCAGCGACACCGCTTCGGTTTTCCGTTTCCCGCTTCCGCGTCAGGGAGCGTTGCCGCTGCGCATCGAGCGGCTTGCGCGCGGCCCCGGCGGCGGGCTCGGCAAGGGCGACCGCGACGTCGAGGCGATCGCCGTCGCCGGCGGGCGGCTCTGGGCTCTCTACGAGGGGCGCAACCAGATCTGGCGCTACGGCAGCGGCGGACGGCACGCCGAGGCGGCAGCAGCGATGCGCGGCCTTTCCCGAAGGCGCGGTCCGGAGGCGATGGTGGCGCTGGCGGACGGACGCTTCCTCGTCATCGGCGATGATCGGCCGGAGCGGGACGGCACGGTCCCGCTGCTGCTTTTTCGCGGCGATCCGGCGCTGGCGGGCACGCGCGTGCTGCGGCTCCGCTACCGGCCGCCGACTGGCTATCGGCCGAGCGACGCGGCCGCGCTGCCCGACGGGCGGCTGCTGTTCCTCCACCGCCGCTGGAGCCTCGCGGGAGGATGGGAAGCGGCGCTGGCGGTCGCGGATCCACGCGATCTGGACGGGGGAGCGCCGCTGGCAGCGCGCGTCGTCGCAGAGTTCGGCGGGACGACGACGGCCGACAATCTGGAAGCCTTGAGCGTGACGCGCGAGGCGGGCCGCACGATCGTCTGGATCGCATCGGACGACAATTTCAATCCGCTGCTGCAGCGGACGCTCTTGCTGAAGTTCGCGCTCGTGGAGTGAAGGGCCGAATCGTCATGCCGGACTTGATCCGGCATCCATGAACCGAAGCGCCGGGGCGTATCGCCGGAGGCCGTGTTCATGGGTCCTGACTTTCGTCAGGATGACGTGGAATTAGCGCTTACGCCTCGGCGGCGGTCTCGGCCTGCTTCTTCGTGATCTCGCGCTTGAGCCGGCGCGCGCGCAGGCTCAGCTTCTCGCTCTTGGACTTGAGCAGCCAGTTGTCGAGGCCGCCGACATGCTCGACCGAGCGCAGTCCGTTCATCGACACGCGCAGCTTGACCGAGCGGCCGAGCGCGTCCGACATCAAGGTGACGTCCTGCAGGTTGGGCAGGAAGGTCCGCTTGGTCTTGTTGTTGGCGTGGGAAACGTTGTGGCCCACCTGCCGGCCCTTGCCGGTCAGCTCGCAAATGCGCGACATCTTTTGTCTCGTCCTGGATGAAGCGGGGGCGGACCCCCGAAAGCGGTGGCGAAATAGCGGCCGGGGCCTGCTTCGTCAACCGCATAGCCGGCAGGAGAGTCGTTGCGGGGCTGCAACCAAGCGGCTAGGCCTTCGTTCTCCTGTCGATCGTCATTGCCGGAGATTCCCCGATGCTGCGCAAGTTCCTGCTCCTGCTCGCCCTTCTCGTGATCGTGGGGATCGTGCTGGTCGGGACCGGCATCGTCGACGTCGACTTCGGCCGCGGCCAGGTCCGGCTCCACCCCGTCGAGGTCGGCACCGAGACCCGTCAGGTCGAGACGCCGACGCTGCGCGTCAACACCGGCAACGATGCCGCGCCGGCGCCCGCCGCCCCGCCGCCCGCCAACGGCCAGTAGGCGCGCGGGATTTATCGACCGCGCGCGATAGGCTATCCTCCCGCGCGGGAGGCGGCCCATGCAAGGAACAATCCTGACCTTCGATCGGGCGAGCGGCGAAGGCATCGTCCTCGATGCGCAAGGCAGGCGCCTCGGCTTCGCCGCCGCCGACTGGAAGAGCCCGGGGGCGCCGCGGTTGGGCGCAAGCGTCGATTTCACGCCGGCCGGCGATCGGGCCGGGGAGATATTGCTGCTGCCCGGCGGGGCAGGAGCGGCCGCGGATTCGAACGCGCTCATGCTCGGAATCTTCTCGCTCATCTGCGCCGCGGCCTCGTTCTTCGTCGGCCGGCTGGGACTCCTGACCCTCCTCGCGGCGGTGATCCTCGGCATCCTCGGATTGAGGGCGGGGCGCGACCTTGCGGACAGACGGGGCTACCAGCTGAGCCGCGCCGGCCTCGGCGTCGCGGCGGCCTACGTCGTGTTCATCGCGGTTATGGCGACAATCGGCCTGAGCATGCTCCCCGACCCGCCGCGTAAGGATGGATCGATCACGGTCGAGGTCAAGACCGAACCCCGCGAGCTCGACCCAGCTACCGGCAATAGCAGCCACTGACCTCCCGCGGCTTGCGTGCCGCCGCATCGCCGCTAGCAGGGATCGATGAGCTTCCCTCTGCCCGAGCCGATGCGCGTGGCGCTCGACGAGGCGCGCGTCGCGGCGGCGGCGGGCGAGGTGCCGGTCGCCGCGGTCGTCAGCCGCGAGGGGGAGGTGATCGCGACAGGCCGCAACCGGATGCGCGAGCTCAACGATCCCACGGCCCATGCCGAGATGGTCGCGATGCGCGCGGCGGCGGCCGCTCTGGGGACGCCGCGCCTCGACGGCTGCGACCTCTGGGTGACGCTCGAGCCCTGCGCGATGTGTGCCGGAGCGGTCGCGCTGGCGCGGATCGCGCGGCTCTATTTCGCCGCGGCGGACCCGAAAGGGGGCGCGGTCCTCCACGGCCCGCGCCTGTTCTCGCAGCCGACCTGCCACCATGCGCCCGAAATCTACGGCGGCATCGGTGAGGGCGAAGCCGGGGAGATGCTGCGCGCCTTCTTCCGCGAGCGGCGCCCCTGACGATCAGCGGCGCCGGTTGAGCGCGGGCGGGACCCAGTCGAAGCTGGTGCTGACGACCGAGGGGACCGGCTCGCCGCGGCCGTCGGTCGCGGGGCGATAGCGGAAGCGGCGCTCGATAAGGCCGCAGGTGACGGAGTCGAGCCGCGGGTTGCCGCTCGACTCCGTGACGCTGCAGCGTCCGACGCGGCCGTCGGCGCCGACGGTGAAACGGACCGAGACCGTTTCGATCCGGTCGCGCCGGCCACTGCCTGGATAATCCGAATCGTCGAGTGAGCCTGAGATTCGCCGCGCCCGCGAGGCGAGGCCTCCGCCGCCGGTGCCGGACCCGCCGCGTCCGGAGCCTGCCCCCGCCCCCTCGCCGCCGCCGCCAGTGCCGGTACCGGGGTCGGTCGAGGCGCCGGCCTGACGGGCGCTTCCGGTCGCTACCGGCATCGGCATCGGCACCGCCCACGAGCGGGACGGCGCCTCGCGCGGCGCCACCACCGGCGTCGGGCGCGCCTTCAGGCTCTGCGGCGCGGCCGCGCCTTCGGGATCGGGCCGGCGAACGGGGGCGGGAATTGTGGGCTCGGGAGGGGGCGGCACCTCGATCGAGATGATTCGAAGCGGCGCCTCGATCGCGCGCCGGAAATCGACGCCGAGGCCGACGATCAGCGCATAGCCCAGAGCCGCATGGAGCAAGACGACCGCGATCGCGGCTTTGCCGCGCTGGTCAATGCGGGTCTGTACAACGCTCGCCATTCCAGTCCGCCACGAAAGAAGGCGCCGTGGCTATGCCCCGCCGCCCTCTCTTGTGCCTCGACCTGGCTTAACCCTGGGTTGCAGGCACGATCCGGATCTCGACCCTGCGGTTGGCCTGCCGGTCGGCCTCGCTCCGCTCGGGATTCGCCAGCAGCTGGCTCTCGCCGTAGCCGCGGGTCGCGATGCGGACCGGCTGGACGCCGCGCGCCGTCAGGTAGGAAGCGACCGATTGGGCGCGGCGCTCGGAGAGGCCCTGATTGTAGGCGTCGGACCCCGTGCTGTCGGTGTGGCCGAGCACGTCGATCATCGTCGATGGGTAGGAGGTCAGCGTCTGCGCCACCTCGTTGAGGACGGGCTGGAACTGCGCCTGGATGTCGTACTGGTCGTGGGCGAAGGTGATGCCCGACGGCATGGTCAGGACGAGCTCGTCGCCCTGGCGCTCGACCACCACGCCGGTGCCGGCGGTGCGGCGCCTCAGCTCCTGCTCCTGGCGGTCCATATACTGGCCGACGCCCGCGCCGGCGACTGCGCCGATGCCGGCGCCGAGGATCCGCTCGGTGCGGTCGCGCCGGCCGCCGATCAGGTCGCCGAGCAGATAGCCGCCGATCGCGCCGGCTGCGCCGCCGATCACGGTCCGCGTCGGGAATTCGCGTTCGCCGGTCTCCGGGTTGGTGACGCAGGCGGCGGTGGTGGCAAGGAGCGCGGCAGCAACGGCCGCGGTGATACGCTTGGACATACTCATTCCTTTCCCGGTGAGGGGGTGAACGGCGGACAAACCGCCGCGGCGGGGCCATTGTTCCACATCCGGCCCGACGGCTCGCGCGCACCACCCGGGGAACGGGTTGTCGATGCGAAAGCTAAAGCGCTAAACGAGCCGACCCGCTCATGGCTCCCTCCGCCCCCCAAATCGCGCCCTTTCCCTGGCTGGACGTCCTCGCGATCGTCCTGCTGGTCGGCGTCAACGGGCTGTTCGCCATGTCGGAGCTGGCGATCGTGTCGTCGCGCAGGCCGCGGCTGAAGGCGATGGCCAAGCGCGGGCGGCGCGGCGCGCAGACGGCGCTCGACCTGGCCGGCGACCCGAGCCGCTTTCTGTCCACCGTGCAGATCGGGATCACCCTCGTCGGCATCGTCGCCGGCGCCTATTCCGGCGCGCGTCTCGGCGGGCCGGTGGGGCAGCGCCTGGAACTGCTCGGCCTCGAGGCGGGCACAGCGCAGACGGCCGGCTTCGCTGTGGTGATCGTCCTCACCACCTACGCCTCTTTGGTCATCGGCGAGCTGGTGCCCAAGCAGTTCGCCCTGCGCGCGCCCGAGGGCATCGCCGCGGTGATGGCGCCGCCGATGCTGTGGCTGGCGCGGGCGACTGCCCCGTTCGTCTGGCTGCTGGACAAGACCAGCGCCGCAATCTTCCGGCTGCTCCGGCTCAAGCGGGAGGGGGGGAGCCGGGTGACTGCCGAGGAGCTCAACATCGTCGTCGCCGAGGCGCAGCATGCCGGAGTCATCGAGGAGAGCGAGCGCGCGATCATCTCCGGCGTGGTCCGCCTCGCCGACCGGCCGACGCGCGAGGTGATGACCCCGCGCACCGACGTCGACTGGATCGACGCCGACGCCGACGTCGCCGCGATCCGCGACAAGCTGCGCGACACGCCGCACAGCCGGCTTCCGGTCGCCGAAGGGTCGGTCGACAATCTCGTCGGCGTCGTCCAGTCGCGCGACATCGTCAAGGCGTTCGTCGAGGGGCGCCCGCTGGAGCTGCGCAGGCTGATGCGCGACGCGCCGGTCATCCCCGACCAGATGGACGCGATGGACGCGCTCGCCGTGCTCCGCGACTCCGAGGTGCCGATGGCCTTCGTCCACGACGAATACGGCCATTTCGACGGGCTGGTGACTCCCGCCGACCTGCTCGCGGCGCTGGCGGGGGCCTTCGCTTCGAATGCCGACGACAGCTCGGACCCGCCACTCGTCGAACGCGACGACGGCAGCTGGCTGATTTCGGGATCGCTGTCGGCCGATGCGCTCAGCGACCAGCTCGGCATCGCTCTGCCCGAAGACCGCGACTATGCGACCGTCGCCGGCTTCGCTCTGTCGGTGCTGAAGCGCCTGCCCGAGACCGGCGAGCGTTTTTCCTACACGGACTGGTCGTTCGAGGTGGTCGACATGGACGGCCGCAAGATCGACAAGCTGATCGCCACCCAGCAAGACAAAAGGCGACGTTGAGCAGGTCGCGTTATCCCGGCGAAGGCCGGGATCTCAGCGAGAATTCGCGCAAGCTTATGCGCAGCGCTGCATGTGCGGCGGTGACTTCTCGTCCTGAGGTCCCGCCCGTCGCCGGGAAGACGGTCCCGCCCATCAGCTCTCCCCGCCCAGCTTGCCGAAGCGCGCCTCGAAGCCGTCCGTGTCGCCGCGCGCCAGGAACTGCGCCTGCTCGACGAGCCGGTCGCGGGCGACGCGGCCGCTGAACGGCCCCAACCGCTCGTCGAGGCGGGCGACCTCGGTCTCGCCGAAATGGGCGAGCTGGGCGTAGCTGGTGATCCCGAGCTCGCGCAGGCGGGCGGCGAGCTTGGGGCCGACCCCCTTGAGCAGCTGGAGATTGTCGGCGCCGGCGGGCGCATCCGCGTCTACGCTCAGCACGTCGCGAAGCACGTCGGTGGTGGCGGCAGCGACCTCGTCGGTCACGCCTCCATGGGCCGGGGCCGGGGTGGGGGGCGGCCGGACATAGGGCCGCTCGTCCGCCGAGCGCTCGCTGAGGATGGGGCCGCGGGCGCGGCGGCGGCGGGCCCCGCGCCAGGCGAGCCAGGCGACGATCGCCGCGGCGAGCGCGGCGATTGCGATGACGATCAGGAGGATCGGGTTCGAGCCGTCAGTCATGTCTATTCGGGTCCTGGACGCGGCCGGCGGAAGGCCCAGCGGGCGGTTACGATGCCGATCAGCAGCGCGGCCGCGAGCGGGAAGATGTTTGCCTGGATGAGCGCAATCACGTCTCGAACTCCTCGTCGCCCAGGAAGCTCTGCCGCCTCCTGCGCCCGAACAGCAGCCAGCCGATGCCGAGGCCGATCAGCCAGGCGGCGGCGGCGAGCAGGAGGATCTCCGCGAGCAGCGGCAGGACCCAGTCTCCCTCTTCCCCTTGCCACGCGATGCCGCCCATTCCCGGGATCGTGCGCATGCGATCGTTGATGCCGGGATAGGAGCCCATCCCATCCCTTTGATAGGGGTCGGCAGGCCCCGAAAGGGTGACGAGGCGCGCGAGCGGTTCCCGCTGCATCCGCGCGGTTACTCCGACGCCGCGCACCTCGGGCAGGCTGAGGCGGAGCTCGGCGCGCTGCTGGAGCGCGTCGATGAAGCGGGCGCCTCCGCCGTAGGGACCGTAATAGAGCCAGCCGGCCACGAGGGCGGCGGCCAGCCCGATCAGCAATTTGGCCCAGCGCGGCATCGTTCCTCCTCGTCTCGCCATCCTTTTAGCGACCAAGCGCCCGCAGGTCAGCCCCGCGCGATTTCCCGCCAGCCGATGTCGCGGCGGCAGAAGCCGGCAGGGAAGTCGATCGCGTCGACCGCCCGATAGGCCGCGCGCTGCGCTTCGGCCACCGTGGCGCCGGTCGCGGCCACCGACAGCACCCGGCCGCCGTTCGCCACGAGCGCACCGTCCTTCAGCGCGGTCGCCGCCTGGAACACCTTTGCCTTGGCCGTTTCGTCGAGCCCGCGGATTTCCCCGCCGACCTCGGCGGTTCCGGGATAGCCGCTCGCCGCCAGCACCACGGCGAGCGCCGCCTCGCAGCCGAAGCGCGGCGCTTCCGCCTCCGACAACCGGCCTTCGGCGGTCGCGACCATCAAGGCGAGCAGGTCGCTCTCCAGCCGCAGCATCAGCGCCTGACATTCGGGATCCCCGAAGCGGACATTATATTCGATCAGCTTTGGTCCTTCAGCGGTCAGCATCAGGCCGGCATAGAGGATGCCGTTGTAGCGCGCCCCCTGCGCCGCGATCGCCCTGATGGTCGGAAGCACGATCTCCTCCATCGCCCGCCGCTCGATCTCAGGGGTGAAGATCGCGGCCGGGCTGTAGGCGCCCATGCCGCCGGTATTGGGACCGGTGTCGCCCTCGCCGACGCGCTTGTGATCCTGGGCGGAGCCGAACGGCCGGACCGTCTCGCCGTCGGTGAGCACGAAGAAGCTCGCTTCCTCGCCATCGAGGAATTCCTCGATCACGACCGCGCCGCCGCGGCCGGCGAACACCGCATCCAGCGCCGCGGCCGCCTCCACCGGATCGGCGGCGATCGCGACGCCCTTTCCCGCGGCGAGTCCGTCCGCCTTGATCACGACCGGATATCCGAAATCGCCGAGCGCGGCCTCGGCGGCGAGCCGATCCGAGGCGCGGGCGTAGCGTGCGGTCGGAATGTTCTCGCGCGCGCAGAGGTCCTTGGTGAAGCCCTTGGAGCCTTCGAGCTGCGCCGCGGCCTTGTCGGGACCGAAGACGCGAAAGCCCATGGTGCGCAGATTGTCGGCGAGGCCGTCGACCAGCGGCGCCTCCGGTCCGATGACGACCAGCCCGATCGAATGGCGGATGCAGAAATCGGCGCAGGCGCGGTGGTCGGCAGGGTCGATCGCGACCAGCTCGGCATGCTCCGCAATCCCCGGATTTCCGGGCGCCGCGAACAGCTTGCCGAGCATCGGCGATTGCGCCAGCTTCCAGGCGAGCGCATGTTCGCGCGCGCCGGAGCCGATGAGCAGTACATTCATGAGCGAATTCCCGAAGGCCGCCGACGGCGCGCTGTTAGCAACCGAGACGCCGGGCGACAACGCGCCGGCCATGTCGGTGAGCGAGCTCTCGGGCGCACTCAAGCGCGCGGTCGAGGACGCGTTCGGCCATGTCCGCGTCCGCGGCGAGATTTCCGGCTTCAAGCGCCACGGCTCCGGCCATTGCTACCTGACCCTCAAGGACGAGAACGCCTGCATCGACGGGGTCATCTGGCGGGCGAACGCGGCGGCCCTGCGCTTCCAGCCGGAGGACGGCGTGGAGGTGATCGCGACGGGGCGGCTGACGACCTATCCCGGACGCTCCAAATATCAGGTGGTGATCGAGCGGCTCGAGCTGGCCGGCCAGGGCGCCCTGATGGCCTTGCTCGACAAGAGGCGGCGCGCGCTGGCGGCGGAGGGGCTGTTCGACGCCGAGCGCAAGAAGCCGCTGCCTTTCGCGCCGCGCGTGATCGGTGTCGTCACTTCGCCGACCGGCGCGGTGATCCGCGACATCCTCCACCGGCTCGCCGACCGCTGCCCGTGCCACGTCCTCGTCTGGCCGGTGCCGGTCCAGGGCGAGGGCGCCGCGGCGCAGATCGCGGCCGCAGTGCGCGGATTCGCGGCCGGCGGGGCGTTTCCCCGGCCCGACCTGCTCATCGTCGCCCGGGGCGGCGGCTCGATCGAGGATTTGTGGGCGTTCAACGAGGAGGAGGTGGTGCGCGCCGTCGCCGGCTCGACCATCCCGATCATCTCCGCGGTCGGGCATGAGACCGACACGTCGCTTTGCGACTTCGCCGCCGACGTCCGCGCGCCGACGCCGACCGCCGCCGCGGAGATCGCGGTGCCGGTGCGGCGCGACCTGCTCGGCCAGCTGCGCGAGCTCGGCCATCGTGCGGAGCGCTGCGCGCGGCGCGCGGTGGAGCGGTCGGGCGAGCAGTATGAGATCGCCGTGCGCCGCTGGCCGGAGCGCGATTCGCTGCTCGCGCCGCAGCGGCAGAAGCTCGACGAGCGCGCCGACAGGCTGCCGCGCGCGCTGGCCGGCCGGCTCGACCGGGCGCGCGGCGAACTCGGCCGCGCCGCCGGGGCGCTCCGGCCGGGCCTGCTCGCCGGCGCACATCGCCGCGCCTCCGAGCGGCTGCAGGCCCTGTGGCGGGTCGCCGAGCTCGCCCACCCGAACAAGCCGCTGGAGCGGGGTTATGCCCGCGTCGAGGATCGCGGCGGCCGCACCCTGACCTCGGCGGCCGCAGCCCGCGATGCGCGCCTGCTCAAGCTCGTGTTCAGCGACGATGCGGTCGAGGCGAGCGTCGGCGACGCGCCGCCGCGGCCGCGCCGTCCCGGGCTGACCAAGGTGGGCGTCGACCAGCCCAAGCTGTTTTGAGGAATCGAAGATGTTGATGTCGAGCAGGGGCCGCCCGGCCAAGGTCCATTATCTTCCCGGCTCGTTCCGAGTCCTGGTCAACGGCGATCATGTCACCTGCGCCGTCACCGGTCAGCCCATCCCACTCGACCAGCTGCGCTATTGGAGCGTCGAGCGCCAGGAGGCCTACGCCTCGCCGGAAGCGGCGATGAAGGCGGAGGGCAAGGCGTGAGGCCGGCGGCGGCGGCGCTGGCCGCCGCTCTCTCCCTCTCGTTCAGTCCCGCTCTCCCCGCAGCCGCCCAGGGCTCCATCGAGATCGCGGGGCCGGCGGTGCAGGGCGGCCTCGTCCGCGGCCGGGCTCCGTCGGGAACGGTTGCGCTCAGGATCGGCACGGAGCCGGTGCCGCTCGCGCCGGACGGGCGCTTCCTGATCGGCTTCGACCGCGACCAGCCGGCCACCGCCCTGTTGACCGCGCGGCTCACGGACGGCCGTACTGTGGAGCAGGCGATCGCCGTCGCGCCGCGCCGCTGGCCGATCGAGCGGATCGACGTCGCCCGGCGCCCGTCGGGTGTGCCGGACGAGGCCTATCGCCGCCGCCGCGAGGCGGAGCTGGCGCGGATCCGCGCTGCACGGGCGCGGCGCACGGGGGCTTCGGGCTGGCAGCAGAGCTTTGTCTGGCCGGCGCGCGGCCGGATCAGCGGCCTGTTCGGCGCGCAGCGCATCTACCGCGGAGTCCCGGCGGCCTATCACGGCGGAGTCGACGTCGCCGCCGGCGCCGGCGCGCCGGTGGGGGCGCCGGCCGACGGCGTCGTCGTGCTCGCCGGGCCGCCGGCCTTCAGCCTCGAAGGCAATCTGGTGATCGTCGATCACGGCATGGGGCTCAGCAGCGCCTTCCTCCATCTCGCCACCGTCGACGTCTCGATCGGCCAGCCGGTCCGCCGCGGACAGCGGATCGGCACGGTCGGAGCCACCGGCCGGGCGACCGGCCCGCACCTCCACTGGAGCCTGACCTGGAACGGCGCGCGGCTCGATCCGCAGCTGGCCGCCGGCCCGATGGGCGCGCCGCGGCGGTGAATGGCGGCCCGCGCCGCCGCGGCGCACATTGTGACCTTTTTGCTACAGCCTCCGATCAACTCGCCGCGAGTGTCGCCGCGCCATTGCCTTGTTCTCAAAGGCTGTCCTACACGGGGCGATGAAAGCGGCTTCGAAGCCGTTTTTACCGTTTGCGCGCATGGCCTTCAGGGGAAGGCCGCTCACGGACGGGAAAGAGATTAGAAGAGATCCGGCGGCCGAAACCGCCGTTTGCTAGGGGACTAAAGATGCAATCAACTCTCCGTCAGCGCCTGTTGGCGTCGACCCTCCTGATCGGCGCTGCCGTTCTCTCGACGCCCGCTTATGCGCAGCCCGAGGACAACGATCCCAACGCGGGCCAGCCTCCGGCTCCCGTCCAGCAGTCCTCCGCGGAGAGCGAGGACGACACCATCACCGTGACCGGTACGCTGTTCCGGCAGCGCACGACCGACGAGACTCCGTCGCCGGTGACCGTCCTCTCGGCGGAATCGCTGCAGCAGCGCGGCATCAACACCGTCTCCGAGGCGGTGCAGCGCATCTCGGCGAACAATGCCGGCACCATCCAGCAGGGCTGGAACACGGGCTTCAACTTCGCGTCGGGCGCCAACGCGCCGTCGCTGCGCGGCCTCACCGTGCAGTCGACGCTGTCGATCTTCGACGGCCTCCGCATGGCGCCGTATCCGCTGGCCGACGACGGTCAGCGTAACTTCGTCGACCTGAACACGATCCCGAACGCGATCATCGAGCGGGTCGAGATCCTGCGCGACGGCGCGTCGTCGACCTACGGCGCGGACGCGATCGCGGGCGTGATCAACGTCATCACCCGCCGCGAGATTCAGGGCCTGCACCTCAACGCGTCGGCGGGCATCTCGCAGCGCGGCGATGCCGGCGAGCAGCGCGTCGACCTCACCTACGGTTATGGCGATCTCGACGAGCAGGGCTTCAACTTCTACGTCAGCGCCGAGTATCAGCGCCAGGATCCGCTGTTCGCCCGCGATCGCGGCTATCCGTTCAACAGCTCCGACCTCAGCGGCATCTGCGGCGAAGCCGGCAGCTGCATGCACAATCTCAACTGGAACGGCCTTTCCACCGAGGACAACAACTTCAACGGCCTGATCAGCATTCCGGGGGTCACCCTGGTTCGCCCGGTCACGACCGCCGGCGCGTTCACGGGCGCTGGACGCTTCCAGTATCTCAATACTGCGGCAGGCTGCCGCCAGTGGCCGGTCACGAACGTCCCCGCGGGCGTTTCGGCGACTTCGCCTTTCCAGGTCTGCGAAGTCGACTTCCAGTCGGCCTACATCATGCT
This sequence comes from Allosphingosinicella sp., assembly GCA_036388255.1. Lineage (GTDB taxonomy): Bacteria > Pseudomonadota > Alphaproteobacteria > Sphingomonadales > Sphingomonadaceae > Allosphingosinicella. The sequence continues at coordinate 16,532 of DASVSD010000033.1, forward strand.
GCAGCCGGAGATCGAGCGGATGGGCATCACCGCCCGCGCGACCGTCGACCTCGGCACCGACCATCAGCTCTACGCGATGGGCAACTACTACCGGACCGACACGTTCGCGTCGTTCACGCCGCTCGGCCTGAACGGGACTCCCACGCCGCCGATCCCGGCCGGCCTGGGCGCCTACAACGTGATCCTGCCGGTCTATGTCTGCCCGACCGGCGTCGGTACGCGTAACGGCGTCGGCACCGGTTGTACGGCGGCCAACGGCACGCTCAACCCGCAGAATCCGTTCGCGGCGGCGGGCCAGACCGCGCAGGCCTTCGTCCGCTCGACCCGCGGCCGGAACATCGAGACTAACGCCCGCGCGCTGCGCGCGGCTGTCGGCCTCGCCGGCACGATCTTCGACGACTGGAACTACACCGTCGATTTCACGGCCTCGGAAGTCGCGCTTCGCCGGACCGAGGGCAATTACTTCATCCCGCAGCGGATCATGAACCTCGTCGCCCGCGGCGAGCTCAACCTGATGGACCTCGAGGCCAACCCGCAGTCGGTCTGGGACTACATCGCGCCGGTGAACAGCCGCGTGTCGACGTCCCAGCTGTGGCAGGCGTCGGCGACCATCGCCAGGGAGCTCTTCGAGCTTCCGGGCGGTCCGCTCCAGCTCGCGGTCGGCGCGGCCTATCGCCAGGAGTCGATCGAAGCGCCCAGCGGCAACCCCGCTGCCGATCCGATCAGCGGCAACCAGTATGAGCGTTACTACGGCATCAACGCCGTGGGTACGTCGGGCAGCCGCAGCGTCCGGGCCGCGTTCTTCGAGTTGAACGCTCCGATCCTCGACCAGCTCGAGATCAACCTGTCCGGCCGTTACGACGACTACTCGACGGGTCAGAGCTCCTTCTCGCCGAAGGTGGGCGTGAAGTTCACTCCGATCCCCGAGCTGGCGATCCGCGGTACCTGGTCGCGCGGTTTCCGCATTCCGAGCTTCAACGAAGCGTTCGGTCTGCCGACCACCGGCTACGTCACCCGCGTCGTCAACTGCACCACGTTCGCGACGTTCTGCGCCGCGCACGGCAACAACGCCTACGCGACCGGCCAGTATTCGCTCGGCCTGACCCAGACCGGCAACCCGGCTCTGGAGCCCGAGCGGTCAACCTCGTTCACCCTCGGCGCGATCTTCGAGCCGATGCGGAACGTGAGCTTCACCGTCGACTTCTGGCGCATCAAGGTCCGCGACCTGATCGTCGGCGTCACCGACACGTCGGCGGCTGAGGCGCAATACTACGCCAATAACGGTGTGGTGAACCTTCCGGGCATCACGGTCGTCCCGGGCCAGCCGGATCCGGCTTTCCCGAACGCCCTGCCGCTGCTCGGCTTCATCCAGTCGTCGTTCAAGAACGCGACGTCGCAGATCGTCAGCGGTCTCGACTTCGGGGCGAACATCCGCGTGCCGCTGTCCAACAGCATCACGCTGACCAGCTCGTTCGAAGCGTCGTACCTGATGAAGTACCACCTCACCGACGAGTCCGGCACGGTCCTCGAGTATGAGGGCACGCTCAGCCCGTGCAACATCACCTCCTGCTCGGGTGCTCCGCGGTGGCGCGCCAGCTGGCAGAACACGCTGCAGTTCGGCGACACCTCGGTGACGGCGACGGCGTACTACACCAGCGGCTACGATCTGGCCTCCATCGACTTCGGCGGCGTCGAAGGCGACTGCGAGTTCAACGCCTCGATCGGCGCTTCGGTGGTGACCTACGCCAACGGCGACCCGGTTCTCTGCCGGGCCGATCCGACCTGGAACGTCGACCTGACGGCCAGCCACCGGATCGACGATCGCTTCACGATCTACGCCAACATCCTCAACGTGCTGGATATCGATGCGCCGTTCGAGCCGAGCGCCGCGTATCACATCTTCCAGTTCAACCCGGCGTGGGCCGGCCCGAACGTGATGGGTCGCTACTTCCGCGTCGGCGCGAGGGTCGACTTCTAATCGGCCCTGCCGGTTGGAATGCAGAGGGGGCGGTGCTTCGGTGCCGCCCCTTTTGCGTTTTGCCGGGAGCTATGTTATTGAAAGTGCAGCACTGATTCTGCGGTACCCGTTGCGACGGCGTCCTCCGGCAGGTTCAGGCTCAACCATTTTTGAACCTGCCTGAGGGGATTTGCCGATGCGTCCTTACCTGCTTCTGATCGCCTGCGCCGTCGTCACCGCTGCTCCTGCCACCGCTTCGGCCGAGACCGGGACCGCCCCGGCTTCGACGGCGGAAACGAGCCGCGAGGCCGGCCAGGCCGCGTCCGAGCGTCCGATCTGCCGCCGCGTCGTCGGCACAGGGTCGGTGATGCGCCGCCGCGTGTGCCGCCCGCGCAACGAGTGGGATGCGGTCGATGCCCGGGCTCAGTCGGAGACGCGCAGGTCGGGCAGCCAGGAGCATTCCGGCGGGTCTGCGGCCGGCAACCGCTAGTCTAGTCCTTACGGGTCGAAAAAGGCCGCTGCCGTCTCCCCCGCGGGGGAAGCGGCAGCGGCCTTCTCGCGTTCCGGCAACGACTAGGCGGCCTCGGCGCGCGCCTTGTCGGTTTCCAGCCTCAGGCCCCCTTCGCCCTCCTCGACACGCACGGTGTCGCCTTCGCCGACTTCGCCGCGCAGGATCAGGTCCGCGAGGGGGTCCTGAAGATATTTCTGGACCGCCCGCTTGAGCGGCCGCGCGCCGTAGACCGGGTCGTAGCCGACGCGGCCGATCCAGCCGCGCGCGGCGTCGCTGAGCGCGATCCGGATCTTGCGGTCGGCGAGCAGCTTCTGGACGCGCGCCACCTGGATGTCGACGATGGGCCCCATATGCTCGGCGTAGAGCCGGTGGAACAGGATGATCTCGTCGAGCCGGTTTAGGAATTCTGGGCGGAAATGGCCGCGGACGACGTCCATCACCTGCGGCTCGACATCCTCGACCCGCTGGCCGTCGACCAGACCGGTCAGATGGTGGCTGCCGAGGTTCGAGGTGAGCACGATGATCGTGTTGGTGAAGTCGACGACGTGGCCCTGACCGTCGGTCAGCCGCCCGTCGTCGAGCACCTGGAGGAGGATGTTGAAGACGTCGTTGTGGGCCTTCTCGACCTCGTCGAACAGCACCACCTGGTAGGGCCGCCGGCGAACCGCCTCGGTCAGCACGCCGCCCTCCTCATAGCCGACATAGCCCGGAGGCGCGCCGATCAGGCGGGCGACGCTGTGCTTCTCCATGAACTCGGACATGTCGATCCGGACCATCGCGCCGGGATCGTCGAACAGGAACTCGGCGAGCGCCTTGGTGAGCTCGGTCTTGCCGACGCCGGTGGGACCGAGGAACAGGAATGAACCCAAGGGCCGGTTCGGGTCCTGGAGGCCGGCGCGGGAGCGCCGCACGGCAGTCGAGACCGCCTTGACCGCCTGGTCCTGTCCGATGACACGCTTGGCGAGATGCTCCTCCATCTGGAGCAGCTTTTCGCGTTCCCCCTCGAGCATCCGCTCCATCGGGATGCCCGTCCAGCGCGCGACGACGCCGGCTATGTCCTCACCGGTCACCTCCTCGCGCAGCATCGCGCTCTCCGACGCCGCCTCGGCCTCGGCGAGCTGCTTCTCGAGGGTCGGGATGCGCCCGTACTGGAGCTCGCCGGCCTTGGTGAGATCGCCCGCGCGCTGCGCCTGCTCGAGCTCGAGCCGCGCGGCGTCGAGCTGCTCCTTGACCTTGGACTCGGCGGCGATCTTCTCCTTCTCCGCCTGCCAGCGCTGGGTGAGCTCGGAAGACTGCTGCTCGAGATTGGCGAGCTCCTGCTCGAGGGCGGTCAGCCGGTCCTTGGAAGCGCGGTCGGTCTCCTTCTTCAGCGCCTCGCGCTCGATCTTGAGCTGGATGATCCGCCGGTCGAGGGTCTCGATCTCCTCCGGCTTCGACTCGACCTCCATGCGAAGCCGCGATGCCGCCTCGTCCATCAGGTCGATCGCCTTGTCGGGGAGGAAGCGGTCCGAAATGTAGCGGTGCGACAAGGTCGCCGCCGCGACGATCGCGCCGTCGGTGATGCGGACGCCGTGGTGGAGCTCGTATTTCTCCTTGAGCCCGCGCAGGATCGAAATGGTGTCCTCGACGGTCGGCTCGCCGACGAACACCGGCTGGAAACGCCGCTGCAGCGCCGGATCCTTCTCCACATGCTTGCGATATTCGTCGAGCGTCGTGGCGCCGATGCAGTGCAGCTCGCCGCGCGCCAGCGCGGGCTTCAGCAGGTTGGACGCGTCCATCGCGCCCTCGGATTTGCCGGCGCCGACGAGCGTGTGCATCTCGTCGATGAACAGGATGATGTCGCCTTCGGCCTGCTTGACCTCGTCGAGCACGCCCTTCAATCGCTCTTCGAACTCGCCGCGATATTTGGCGCCGGCGATCAGGCTGCCCATGTCGAGCCCCATCAGCTTGCGGTCCTTGAGGCTGTCCGGGACGTCGCCATTGGCGATACGCAGAGCGAGGCCCTCGGCGATCGCGGTCTTGCCGACCCCCGGGTCGCCGATCAGGACGGGATTGTTCTTGGTGCGGCGGGCGAGGATCTGGACGGTGCGGCGAATCTCCTCGTCGCGGCCGATGACGGGATCGAGCTTGCCGTCGCGCGCGGCCTGGGTGAGGTCGCGGGCGAACTTCTTCAGCGCATCGTAGCGGTCCTCGGCCGTCTGCGTGTCGGCGGTGCGGCCGCCGCGCAGCTCGTTGATCGCGGCGTTGAGCGCCTCGGCCTTGACGCCCGCGTCCGCCAGCGCCCTGGCGGCGTCCGTGTTCGAGGCGAGAACGAGGGCGAGCAGCAGCCGCTCGACGGTGACGTAGCTGTCGCCCGCTTTCTGCGCGACCTGCTCGGCCTGGTCGAGCACGCGCATCGTCTCGGCGTCGAGGCCGGGCGCCTGGCTGGCGCCGCTGCCCGACACCGCGGGAATCTTCGCCAGCGCCTCGTCAGTCTCCCGCCGCGCCGCCTCGGCCGAGCCGCCGGCGCGGGCGATCAGGCCGGAAGCCATGCCCTGCTCGTCCTCCAGCAGCGCCTTCAACAGGTGCGATGGTGCGATCCGCTGGTGGTTCAGCCGGATCGCGACGGTCTGCGCCGCCTGCAGGAAGCCACGCGCCCGATCGGTGAATTTCTCTAGGTTCATCGTCTGCCCCTATTCCTTCCGCCCGCCCATGTAGTGTTGCCAATGTGCAACACAAGGGGCCCGCTGATTCTCGGATGCCGTGCCGCTCGCCGGCATCGGGCCGAGTTGCCATCGCCGCCTCGGCCGCTAGGGTGGCGAGCTCGCTGAAAGGGCGTCTTTTTTTGGGGGAGCCGGAATGCGTAAGCTCGCTGGGATCGTCATTGCTGCCGCGGCGGCGCTCGTTTCCCCCGCCGGCGCCCAGCCGTCGGCTCCGACCGCGCAGCCCGCGATCCGCGCCTTGCTCCAACGGACCCAGATTCCGTACGAGACCTTCACCCTCGCCAACGGGCTGCGCGTCGTCGTCCACGAGGATCGCAAGGCGCCCGTGGTCGCCATCCAGGCGTGGTACAATGTCGGGTCGAAGGACGAGCCGGCGGGACGGACGGGCTTCGCCCATCTGTTCGAACATATCGGGCTGTTCAACGGGACGGAGAATTTCCGCGCCGGGCTGATCGAGCCGCTGCGCGCGATGGGCGCGACCGACTGGAACGGCACCACCTGGTTCGACCGCACCAACTATTTCCAGACGGTTCCCACCCCGGCCCTCGAACAGGCGCTCTACATGGAGAGCGACCGGATGGGGCATTTGCTCGGCGCGCTCACCCAGGAGCGGCTCGATGCCCAGCGCGGCGTCGTCCAGAACGAGAAAAGGCAGAACGACAACCAGCCCTTCGGCTTGGTTTACTACCGCATGCTGGAAGCCCTCTTCCCTGAAGGCCACCCCTATCGCCATTCCACGATCGGCTCGATGGCGGACCTCGACGCCGCCAGCCTGGAGGACGTGCGGCGCTGGTTCCGCGAGCGCTACGGCCCGAACAACGCCGTGCTCGTCCTCGCTGGAGACATAGACGCGCGCACGGCACGCAGGCTGGTCGAGCGCTATTTCGGCCACATCCCGCGCGGGCCGGAAAACCGGCCGGCGGAAGCCAGCGTCCCGACGCTCGCGGCACCCCTCTCCGAGACGATGACCGATCGGGTCGCCAACACGCGGCTCTACCGCAACTGGGCGGTCCCCGGCATGCTCGACGGGCAGTCGGTCGCGCTGGAGGTTGCGGCTTCGGTGTTCGGCGGCCTCGCCAGCTCGCGACTCGACAACGCGCTGGTGCGCGGCGACCGAAGCGCGGTCGGCGTCACCGCTTCGATGACTCCGTTCCAGCGCGTGGGGGTCTTCAGCATAATCGTCGATGTCCGGCCCGGGGTCGACGCCGCGGCGGTCGAGCGGCGGCTGGACGCGCTGATCGCCGAGTTCATCGCCGAGGGGCCGAGCGACGACGAAGTCCGGCGGGCGGTGATGCGCGCCGTTTCCTCGACGGTTTTCGGCATGGAGCAGGTGGGGGGCTTCGGCGGCAAGGCGGTCGCGCTCGCCCAAGGGACGCTTCTCGCGGGCGATCCGGCTTTCTACCAGCGCCGCCTCGCGGCGCTGGCGTCGACCACTCCGGCCGAGGTGCGCGCGGCGGCGCAGCGCTGGCTGAGCCGCCCCGTCTACGCACTGCGCGTCGATCCGGGCGAACGCGCGGCCTATCAGGAAGCCGCGGGGCCGGCTCGCACCGCGGCTGCGCCGGCCGCAGAGATTGCGGCGACCCCGCGCGGGCCCGTCCCGCCGGTCGGGGAAGTCCGCGACATCGACTTCCCGGCGATCGAGCGGGCGAGGCTCTCGAACGGGATGCGGGTCACCTACGTCCGGCGCGAGACGGTGCCCACGACATTGATTGGGGTCGATTTCGACGCCGGCATCGCTGCCGATCCGGCGGACCGGCTCGGCCTGCAGCTGCTCACCGCATCGCTGCTGACCGAGGGCACGACGAGCCGCAACTCGATCCAGATCGCCGAAGAGCAGGAGCGGCTCGGCGCCTTCGTCGGCACCGGAGTCGCCGTCGACCGGACCATCGTCACGCTGTCGGCTCTGACGCCGAATCTCGGCCCGTCGCTCGACCTGCTCGCCGACGTGGTGATGAATCCCGCTTTCGCCCCGGGGGAAGTCGAGCGCCTCCGGGCGCAGCAGCTTGCGGGGATCGCCGCCGAGCGCACCTCGCCGACGGCGCTTGCGCGCCGGGTGCTGCCGGCGATCCTCTACGGCGAAGCACATCCTTATGGCCGGCCCTTCTCGGGCACCGGCAGCGAGGACACGGTCCGCGGGTTCGCGCGCGACGATCTGGTTGCAACCCACCGCACGTGGTTCCGGCCCGACAATGCCGAGATATTCGCTTCCAGCGATCTTCCGCTCGCCCGGCTGCTGCCCTTGCTCGAGGCGCGCTTCGGCCGGTGGCAGGCGCCGCCGACCCCTAGGGGGGTGAAGCGCTTCACCGCGGCGGTGCCCGCCGGCGGCAGCCGGATCGTGCTGATCGACCGCCCGCAGTCGCCTCAGTCTCTGATCTTCGCAGGACAGCTGCTGCCGGTGCGCGGCGTCGACGACACGCTTGCGCTGGAGACTGCGAACGAGGTCCTCTCGGCGGATTTCCTCGCCCGGCTGAACCAGGACCTGCGCGAGACGCGCGGCTGGTCCTACGGCGTGTTCGGCTTCGTCCAGTCGGTGCAGGAGCGAATGCCCCTGTTCCTCCAGGCGCCGGTGCAAACCGATCAGACCGGACCTTCGGTCCAGGCGATCATCGACCAGGTGCGCGCCTTCGTGACGGATCGCGGCGTCACTCCGGCCGAGCTTCAGCGCGTCGTCCAGGGCAACAGCCGCGAGCTCGCCGGCAGCTTCGAGACGTCGCAGCAGCTGCTCGGCGCCCTGCGCACGATTTCGATCCTCCGCCGGCCCGACGATCATGTCGAGCGCCTTCCGGCCCGCTACCGGTCGATGACGACCGCCGAGCTCGACGCGGCGGCGCGGCGGGCGATCGATCCGGCGCGGCTGGTCTTCGTCGTGGTCGGCGACGCCTCGGTGGTCCGCCCCCAGCTGGAACGCATCGGCCTGCCGATCGAGGTGGTGACGCCGCGCTAGCGCCTCAGCCGCGTCACATGTCCCATCTTGCGGCCGGGGCGCGGCTCGCTTTTGCCGTAGAGGTGGAGGTGCGCCCCAGGCTCGGCGAGGAGGTCGCGCCAGCGCAGCACGTCGTCGCCGATCAGATTCTCCATCTCAACCCCCGGCGCCGTCAGCGCGGTCGGCCCGAGCGGCAGGCCGCAGATCGCGCGGATATGGTTCTCGAATTGGGAAGTGACGGCGCCTTCGATCGTCCAATGGCCGCTATTGTGGACCCGCGGCGCCATCTCGTTGAAGAGTGGCCCGTCGCCGGTCGCGAAGAATTCGAGCGTCAGGACCCCGATATGTCCGAGCCTTTCGGCGATGTCTCGGGCCAGCCGCCTGGCTTCCGGAACCTGGCTTTCGATCTCAGCGCGGGCGGGGATTGTCGATCGAACCAGCACGCCGCCGGCATGGACATTTTCGGGGGACGGCCATTCGACGATCACGCCATCGGCCGAGCGGCACATGATCACCGAAAACTCGCCGATGAAGTCGATCCGACGCTCTAGGATCGAGTCGGCATGTCCAATCGCGTCCCAGGCGGCGCACGCCTGCTCAGGATTGTCGATCGATGCTTGCCCCTTGCCGTCATAGCCGAGCATGGAGCTCTTGAGGATGGCCGGCGTACCGAGGGTGGTCACCGCTGCGTCAAGCGCCTCTGCCGTCGCCGTGACGCGCCACGGAGCGCAGCGGGCACCGGCCCTTTCTGCGAACTGCTTTTCGTTGGGGCGGTAGCGGGAGATATCGAGCGAAAAAGCCGACGGCCTCACCGGGATCGAGCCTGAAATCGGCGCGAGGAAGTGCGGGTCGACATTCTCGAATTCGTAGGTGAGCAGATCGACCTGCTCGCCGAAGCGACACATTCCATCGAAGTCGGTCCATTCGCCGCGGGTGAAGAAGGCCGAGACCTCGGCCGCTGGCGGCGACTGGTCGGGAGCGTAGATGTGCACCTTGTAGCCGAGGCGGGCGGCGGCGATCGCCAGCATGCGGCCCAATTGTCCGCCGCCGACGATCCCGATCGTGGAGCCGGGCGGCAAGCTCATTCGGGCTGCTCGCCGACGCCGTCCGTCTGCCGCGCGCGCCACTCGTCGAGCTTCGCCGCCAGCCCTTCATCGGTGGTGGCGAGAATGGCGACGGCGAGCAAGGCGGCGTTGACCGCGCCGGCCTTGCCGATGGCAAGCGTGCCGACCGGCACCCCCGCGGGCATCTGCGCGATCGAGAGCAGGCTGTCGAGGCCGGCGAGCGTCTTCGATTCCACCGGCACGCCGAGCACCGGCAGGCGCGTCATCGACGCGGCCATTCCCGGAAGGTGCGCCGCCCCGCCGGCGCCGGCGATGACGACTCGCAAGCCGCGCGCTGCCGCGCCTCTTGCATAATCGTAGAGCCGTTCCGGCGTGCGGTGGGCCGACACCACCTTGGTTTCGTGCGCCACGCCGAACTCGGCGAGCGTCTCGGCGGCGTGGCGCATCGTCTCCCAGTCGGAGCGGCTGCCCATGATGATGCCGACATGAGGCCCGTCTTCAGCCATGCCGCCCCTTAGACGGCGGCCCGCGGGCAGGCAAATCGCGCTCGCGGGTTTTGGCGATGCGTTAACCGTTCCGCGATAGGGTGCACCGGCCGAGGAGGGACGAATGGCGACGCAACCCAATGTCGAGATCGATGGCGGAGCGAGCTATGCGGCGCTCGCCGACGAAAATGCTCTGCTCAGGGCCTCGCTGGCCGAGATGCGCGACCGGCTCGACGAGCTCGAGCACCTCGCCGACACGGACACGCTGACGCCGCTGCCGAACCGCCGGCGCTTCATGCGCGAGCTCGAGCGGGTGGTGAGCCACGCGGCGCGGCACGGCACGCCCGGCGCGGTCCTCTATATCGACCTCAACAGCCTGAAGCGGGTCAACGACCGCCACGGTCATATCGGCGGCGATGCGGCTCTGATCCACGTCGCGCGGCTGCTCCAGGCCCTGATCCGCTCGACCGACGTGGTGGCCCGGATCGGCGGCGACGAATTCGGCCTGATCCTCGACCATCTCGACCATAACAGCGCGATCGAGACCGCCGAGCGGATCTCGCGCTGCATCGCCTCGTCGCCGGTCGATCTCGGCGGCGTCCAGGTCTCGCTCGATGCCGCGATCGGCGTCGCCACGATCCTGCCCGGCGACAGCGCGGAGGACGTGATCGCCCGCGCCGACCGCAACATGTATCGCGCCAAGACCGACCGATGAGAGGCCAGGCCGTCATCCCGGCGAAGGCCGGGATCTCAGGACGAGAAATCTCGAACGGATTTGCAAAGCACCGCCAGGGCGCACCGCACTGGCGCTGGAGACTTTCACTCGCTGAGATCCCGGCCTTCGCCGGGATGACGTGTTCGGCTCAGCGGTCCTTCAGATAATAATGCTCGCGCTCGGCGAGGTCGTCGTCGAGTTCGTAGACGATCGGCTGGCCGGTCGGGATCTCCAGGCCGGTGATCTCGTCGTCCGCTATGCCGGAAAGGTGCTTGACCAAGGCGCGCAGCGAATTGCCGTGCGCCGAGATCAGGACCCGCTGTCTGTCGCGCAATGCCGGCGCGATCCGCCCCTCCCAATAAGGAAGCACGCGCGCGATCGTGTCCTTGAGGCTCTCGGTGCGCGGCACCTCGATGCCCGCGTAGCGGCGGTCGCCGGAGAGGTCGTAGGGGCTCTCGGCCTCCATCGGCGGCGGGGGTACGTCGAAGGAGCGGCGCCAGATATGGACCTGCTCCTCCCCGTGGCGGGCCGCGGTCTCGGCCTTGTTGAGGCCGGTGAGGCCGCCATAATGGCGCTCGTTCAGCCGCCAGTCCTTCTCGACCGGAAGCCACAGCCGGTCCATCTCGCCGAGCGCGAGATGGAGCGTCTTGATCGCCCTTTTCTGCACGCTGGTGAAGCAGAGATCGAAATCGAGCCCCCGCGCCCTCATCAGCGCGCCCGCGGCGCGCGCCTCCTCGGCGCCCTTTTCGGTGACGTCGACGTCCCACCAGCCGGTGAAGCGATTCTCGAGGTTCCAGGCCGACTGGCCGTGGCGGATGAGGACCAAGCGGGGCATCGTGCGCTTTCGTCGACCGTCAGCGGTTGCCGTCGGGCCAGGGCAGCCCGAAATGGTAGTCGCCGGCGACGTTCCGGCCCTGCGCATCGCGGGCAGGCTCGAAGCGGACGGCGCGCGCGCCGTCGCAGAAGCGACGGTCGATCGCGTCGTCGAGGCTGGGCTGCGTCAGCGTGCAGGCGGTCACGGCGCCGTCGGCGCCGACGGCGAGGGCGGCGTCGATCCTGTTGACGTTCGGCGGGCGCCGCGTCGAGGCGTCGATGCCGACCGTCGCGGCGTCGATCGACTGGAGCGGCCGCGCCGGCGTCGAACCGTCCCCGGGCGAGAAGAGCGGCGCGTGCATGCGCGGGATAAGCTGATAGTCGAGACGCGCGCCGAAGGTCTGCGGCACGCGCCGGCCCCGGTCGTCGAGGGCGGGGTGGAAGACCGCGTAGCGCATCAGATGCGGGCAGGCGTGGCGGTCGAGCGAGGCCGCGCCGCTCGGCTGCATGACGGTGCAGCCCGTGAGACGCCCGGCCGCGTCGACGACCAGCCGGACGTAGACCGTCCCCTCCCGCCGGGCGGCGAAGGCTTCGGCGGGGTAGGGGCCGATCTGCAATCGCCGCGCGCGCCAATTGTGCTCGGCGCGGCGATAGAGGCCGGGGACGGCCTGGTAACGCAGCTCGATGTCGAACCAGAGCTGCGGCATGAAGGTCCGGCCGCGGATCGTGACCTCGCTTCCGAGCGCCGGCGCCTGCTGCGCCGCAGCTGCGAGCAGTGCCAAAGGCAGCATCAGCGCTTCGCTCCCTCCAGCTTCGGCAGGATCGCGTGGAGCGCGTCGAGGCACGAGCGGGCGAGGTGGCGGCAGCGCTCGGGCGACCAGCCGTAGACCGGGTCGGGCAGGTCGTCATTGTCCTTGAACGGCATTTCGAGCGTCATCGAGACGGCGCCGAACCGCTCGGCGAGATGCGCCGTGGACATCGACAGGTTCGCCTGGCCCGGGCGGGGGATCTCATAGCCCTTCTCGGTCTGGAAATCGGGCGAAAAGCCGACCAGTGCGTTGGAGAAGGCGTCGAACAGCGCCTGTTTCTCCTTCTTCCAGCCGGGAACGCCTTCGAAGCCGGCGAGGAAGTTGCCGGGGATCGCCTCGTCGCCATGGACGTCCATCGCGAAGTCGACGCCGCTCTTCTCCATTTCGGCGAGGACGTGGAAGACCTCGGGGCTGCGCTCGAGGCTCGGCGCGTGCCACTCGCGGTTGAGGTTGACGCCGATCGCGTTGGTCCTGAGGTGGCCGCGCTTCGATCCGTCCGGATTCATGTTCGGGACGACGTGGAAGGTCGCTTTCTCGCGCAGTCGGCGCGAGACCGGGTCGGAATCGTCGAGCAGCCGCTCGAGCGCGCCCTCCATCCACCATTCGGCCATCGTCTCGCCGGGATGCTGGCGCGCGTAGAGCCAGACCGAGAGCGGTCCTCGGCCGATCCGGAAATAGTCGATCTCCTGGCCGTCGAGGGTTCGGCCGAGCGAGCGATAATCGGCCTCCGGATGCTCGGCGATTTGGGCGACGAGATCGTGGTGGCGCTCCATCGTGTAGGGCGCGAAATAAGCGAACCAGAGACTGTTCGCGGCCGGCGTGGCGCGGATGGTGAGGATGCCGCCGGCATAAACGGTGTCCGCCCGCTCCCATTCCTCGCGGTCGCACGACATGCAGGCGCGATAGTTCTCCCAGCCGAGCGGATAGGCGGACCCCGCAGTGTTGAGGATGCGGATTTCGAGCGCGCGGCCCGCCCCGCCGGTCACGCGGAAGTAGAACCATTGGTAGAAATCGGACTGGTTGTCCTTGACGATCTCGAGGTCGATCCGGTCCCCCTCGATCGCGATCAGCTTGATGTTGCCGCCGTCGAAGGCGGACGTGACGGAAAGGCTCATCTGACCCTGATAGAGCGGCCCGACTCGCCGGGGAAGTCCCGGAAGAGGGCGGCGGCGAGGCGCTCCACGATCGCCGGCCGCGGGCTGCCCGCGGAGGTCTCGGTCACCGCGCGGCCCTGCCAGAAGACGGAGCCGTCCGACCGGCGCTGGATGCGCACGTCGAGGAGGGTGGCGACCGCATTGCGGTCGCGGCTGGCGCGGCCGAGGCCCGCCGGCCATCCGCTGGTCAAAGCGCCGCGGGACCCCTGCGTCACGGTGACGCGCGCAATCTGTTCGGAGGCGGGCCGGTTCGCGGCGATGGTGTAGCCGAGGCGCGCGAGATGGCGCTCGACCGCGGCGGCGTAGGCCTGGAATTCGGGGTTGTTGCGGTCCGCGAGGTTGACCGGCTCGACGGCGATCTGGGCGCGGGCGAGCTGCTGGCCGAGATGGGTGCGGGTGACGTCGACCGCGCCCGCCGCCTCGCCGCCGCCGCGGCGGGAGCTCGCGCAGCCAGCCAGCATGAGGGCGATCGCCAGTGCCGTCCCGAGCCTCTTCATCCTGCACCTCGCGATATGCGTTGAAGACTGTATAGGGCCGTAACGTCTCCGGCGGCCTTTTCGCTGCATCCGCAATCCGAGGACCGATTTCAATGAATGAATCCGAAAAGCCGACGGTGCTGGTGACCGGCGGCGCCGGCTATATCGGGAGCCACGCCGTGCTCGCTCTGCTCGACGCCGGCTGGCCGGTCGTCGTGATCGACAATCTCACGACCGGATTCGAGTGGGCGGTCCCGTCCGGCGCGACCTTCGTGCGGGGCGATGTCTCGGATCAGGCGCTCGTCGCGCGTCTCGTCGCCGAGCACAGGGTCGGCGCGATCATGCATTTCGCCGGATCGATCGTGGTCCCTGAATCGGTCGAGAAGCCGCTCAAATATTATGAGAACAATACGGTGAAGAGCCGTGCCCTGATCGAGAGCGCAGTCGAAGCCGGGGTGCGTCACTTCATCTTTTCCTCGACCGCCGCGACCTACGGCATTCCGGACGAGGTTCCGGTCCGCGAGACGGCCCGGACCGAGCCGATCAACCCCTATGGCTGGTCGAAGCTGATGACGGAGCGGATGCTCGCCGACGCCGCCTTCGCCCATCCGATCAATTATTGCGCATTGCGCTATTTCAACGTCGCCGGCGCCGACCCGCAGGGCCGCTCCGGCCAGTCCACCGCGGGCGCCACCCATCTGATCAAGGTCGCCGTCGAGGCGGCGACCGGCAAGCGCAGCCACGTCTCGGTGTTCGGCACCGACTACGACACGCCGGACGGGACCGGCATACGCGACTATATCCACGTCAGCGACCTCGCCGCCGCCCATGTCGACGCGCTCGAAAAGCTGATCGCCGACCCGGCCGAGAGCCATGTCATGAACTGCGGCTACAGTCGCGGCTTCTCGGTGCTCGAAGTGCTCGACAGCGTCGACCGCGTCACCAACATGCGGATCGAGCGGCGGCTGGAGCCGCGCCGCCCCGGCGATCCCGACGCTCTCGTCGCGGACAACGCCAAGATCCTGGCGACCCTCCCATGGCGCCCGAAGCGGGCCGACCTCGACACCATCGTCGCCGACGCTTTGGCCTGGGAGCGCAAGCTCGCGGAGCGGACAGGATGACACGCTTCCTACAGGCGCTCATCGCCCTCTTTTCGCTGCTTGCCGCGCCTGTGGCTGCCGGGACTCCTCAGGAAGCGTTGAACACGCTGCTGGCGGCGGATCGCGCGTTCGCCTCGATCGCGTCGGAGCGCAGCCTCGGTGCGGCGCTTGCGGGAATGCTGGACGAGCAAGTGATGATGCCGCTGCCAAACGCGACCTTCGCGCGCGGACGGGCGGACGCGCTCAACGCCTTCGCCGCGAGCGGCGGCTTCCAGTCGCGAGGCGGGTGGACGCCGGTGCGCGGCGGGATCTCGGCGGATGGCAGTCACGGCTTCACCTGGGGTTATACCGAGGCGCGCGCGCCCGACGGCAGCGTCCGGCCTGGAAAATATCTTTCTTACTGGGTGCGGCGGGCAGGGAGCTGGCGCGTCGCCGCCTATCGCAGGGTGCCGCGGCCGGAGGGCGAGGTGTCGACCCGCATGCTGCCGCCCGCTCTGCCGGCGCGCCTGATCGGGGCGCGGCCGCTCCGCGGCGCCGCGCAAAGCCTCGCCGCGGCCGAGCGCGCCTTCTCTGCCGACGCGCAGCGTATCGGTCTGGGCCCGGCCTTCGCTCACTGGGGCAGCGCCGATGCGATGAACCTGGGCCGCGAGCCCGCGGTGACGATCGGCGCCGCCGCCATCGCGGCGCGCATGCCGCAGGAGGCGCCGAGCCGGCTGCGCTGGGCCCCGGACGAAGGGGTGCTGGTCGCGCCTTCGGGCGACCTTGGAGTCACCTTCGGCTGGATCCGGCCGAACGGCACGGTGCCCGAGGGCCAGCCCGCGGCCTTTCCCTTCTTCACCGTGTGGCGGCGCGCCGCGCCGGATGCGCCCTGGCGCTATGTCGCAGAGTAGCACCGCCCTTGACTGCGCCTGCGCTTCCCACTAGGTCGGCGCCTCGCTTTTCCGGCAATTCCAATCGTTTCAAGAGGCAGGGCCGCGCGCCATGAAGATCCGCAACTCGCTCAAATCCCTGAAGTCGCGCCATCGCGACTGCCGCGTGATCCGCCGCCGGGGCCGCACCTACGTCATCAACAAGACCAACCGCCGCTTCAAGGCGCGCCAGGGCTGATCCTCGCCCGCCGCGTCATCCTGACGAAAGTCAGGACCCATGAACGCGGCGTCCGCGACTATCCACGTGCTCTCCAGTTCATGGATGCCGGATCAAGTCCGGCATGACGGTGTAGCCATGTCGAACCCCACCGCCGTCGTCTTCGACGTCGGCAACGTCCTTTATGGCTGGGATCCCGAAGCCTTCCTCGCGCGGCAGCTGCCGGACGACGCGGCCCGGCTGCGGTTCATCGAGGACGTCCGCCTCTGGGAGTGGCACGACAGCCTCGACGGCGGACGCGCCTATGACGAGGCGGCCGCGGAGCTCGTCGGCAAGTTCCCCGAATATGCCCATCTGCTCGCGGCCTGGGGCGAGCGGTTCGGCGAGACCATCTCGGAACCCGTCCCGGGAAGCCACGACATCGTCGTCGAGCTGGGCGAACGCGGCGTGCCCCTGTTCGCGATCACCAACTTTTCAGCGGACTTCTGGCCGCCGTTCCACGAACGCGAGCGGAGCTTCTTCTCCCGCTTCCGCGACATCGTCGTCTCCGGCGAGGAGAAATTGCTGAAGCCCGATCCGGCCCTCTATCTCCGCGCTCTCCGCCGCTTCGGCCTCGAGCCCGCCGAAGCCCTGTTCGTCGACGATCGCGCGATCAACGTCGACGGCGCCGAAGCGGTCGGCATGCACGGCCACCTCTTCACCGACGCCGCGAGCCTGCGCTGCCGTCTGGAGGCCGAGGGCCTGCTCTGAACCTTTCGCCGCGCTCGCGCTTTGTTGTGGGCGATGCGGCAGAGATGGCCTTCCCGACTGTGGATCGTCCGCCACGGCCAGAGCGCCGGCAACGTCGCGCGCGACCTCGCTTCGGCTTCCGGCGGGCACATGATCGACATCCCGACGCGCGACGTCGACGTGCCGCTGAGCGAGCTGGGGCGCCGCCAGGCAGACGCGCTGGGCCGCTGGTTCGCCGCCTTGCCCGAAGACGAGCGGCCGGAGGTCGTGCTCGCCTCGCCTTACGTGCGCGCCCGCGAGACGGCGGCCCGGATCTGCCACGAGGGCGGCGTCGTCCCGGGGGCCAAGGGGCCGGTGATCGACGAGCGCCTGCGCGAGCGCGAGTTCGGCATCCTCGACCGGCTGACGACCGAGGGGGTGAGGCAGCTTCACCCGGACCAGGCCGAGCACCGTGCTTTGCTCGGAAAATTCTATCACCGGCCTCCCGGCGGCGAGAGCTGGGCCGACGTCATCCTGCGCCTGCGCACCGCGCTCGACACGATCAGCCTCCATCATGCCGATCGGAGGGTGCTCATCGTCTGCCACCAGGTGGTGGTGCTCTGCTTCCGCTACATCCTCGAGGAGATGGACGAGGAAGCGGTGCTGCGCGTCGACAAGGAAGGGGACGTGCTGAATTGCGGCGTCTGCGAATATGAGTTCGAGCCGGACGACGAGCGCGAATGCGTGCCGCGCCTGGTCCGCTACAATCTCGCCGCGCCGCTGATCGAGGACGAGAAGGCCAAGGTGACCGCAGAGCCGGACGTCATCATGGGCACGAGATGAGGAGCGTAGAGGAGCTCGACCGGACGCTGCTCGAACAGTTTCCGCTGCCCGACCACCCCGAGGAATCGAGCAAGGAGGATCGCGGACGCCTGCTGGTCGTCGCCGGCAGCCGCGAGCTTCCGGGCGCCGCTTATCTCGCGGGCATCGGCGCGTTGCGCGCCGGCGCCGGCAAGCTCCAGATCGCGACCGCGAAGAGCATTGCGGTGCCGCTCGGCGTCGCCGTGCCCGAGGCGCGGGTGATCGGCCATGCCGAGACCGAAGAGGGCTGCGTCGATCCCGGGGCGATCGGTCCGATCGTCAAATATGCGCGGGAAGCGCAGGCGGTGGTCCTCGGCTGCGGACTCCAGGGCGGGCCGCCGCTCGAGGCCTTGCTCGACGCCTTGCTCGATTGCGGCGCCGATCATCTGCCCTTGGTCCTCGACGCGGCGGTGCTCGGCTGCCTCGCGCCGCGGGCGGACGCGCTGCGGGGCTGGCGCGGCGGCGCGGTGATCCTGCCGCATGCGGGCGAGATGGCCGGGCTGCTCGGCTGCAGTCGCGAGGAGGTCGAGGCGGAGCCGGAGGCGGCGGCACGGCGCGCGGCGGAGACGCTCGGCGTCGTCAGCTTGGTGAAGGGCCCGTTCAGCTACATCGTCGCGCCGGACGGCCGCGCCTTCCGCTTCGAAGGCGGCGGCGTCGGCCTCGCCACATCGGGGTCGGGCGACACCCTGGCCGGGATCGTCGGCGGCCTCGCCGCGCGCGGCGCCGATCCGCTGACGGCCGTCCTGTGGGGCGTCTACGCCCACGGCGAGGCGGGCCGTATCCTGGCCGAGCGAGTCGGCCGCCTCGGCTTCCTCGCGAGGGAGATCCTCGACTTGGTGCCGGCCATCGTGAACGCTTGAGGCCTGAAGCCCTCCCCCTTGAGGGGGGAGGGTTCGGGTGGGGGTGGACTCGTCATCTGGGCAGCGCCTCCTCCGGAGACGCCACCCCTCCCCAAACCCCTCCCCCTCAAGGGGAGGGGCTTCAGTGCCGCGTGCCCCTGGGCGCTTCGACCCGGCTCTTGTGCCGGTCGAGCTCGTCGCCCGCGAGGCGGACGATATGGATGACGTTGGTCGATCCCGGGGTTCCGAACGGGACGCCGGCGATGATCACGATCCGGTCGCCGGCCTTGGCGATGCGGTGCCTGAGCGCCATGCGCTTGGCCTTGGCGATCATCTCCTCGAAATTGGCGACGTCGCGCGTCCGCACGGCATGCGCGCCCCAGAGCAGCCCGAGCTTGCGCGCCGTCTTGAGCGACGGCGTCAGCACCAGCAGCGGCACCGCCGGCCGCTCGCGCGACAGCCGCCGCGCGGTCGAGCCGGACAGAGTGAAGCAGACGATCGCCGCGGCTCCGACCGTGCCGACCATCGTGTTCGCCGCCTGCGCGATGGCGTCTGCGGTGGTCGGGTCCGGCAGCGTCTCGGTGAAATGGACGCGCGCGCCGTGGCTCGGATCCGCTTCGACCGCGGTCGCGATCCGGTTCATCATCGAGACCGCCTCGCAGGGATAGTCGCCCGACGCGCTCTCGGCCGAGAGCATCACCGCGTCGGCGCCGTCATAGACCGCGGTGGCGACGTCGGAGACCTCGGCCCGCGTCGGCGTCTGCGACGAGATCATCGATTCGAGCATCTGCGTCGCCACCACCACCGGCCGGCCCATCCGCCGCGCCGTCTCGACGATCCGTTTCTGGAAGGGCGGCACCTGCTCGGGCGGAAGCTCGACGCCCAAGTCGCCGCGCGCCACCATCACCGCGTCGGCCATTTCGAGTATGCCCTCCAGCCGCTCGATCGCCGCCGGCTTCTCGATCTTGGCGAGCAAGGCGGCGCGGCCGGCGATCAGCTTGCGGGCCTCGGCGACGTCCTCCGGCCGCTGCACGAAGGAGAGCGCGATCCAGTCGCAATGATGATCGAGCGCGAACGCCATGTCGGCGCGGTCCTTGTCGGTCAGCGCCGCCAGCGGCAGCACCACGTCGGGGACGTTGACGCCCTTGTTGTTCGAGATCCGCCCGCCGACCTCGACCACCGTCTCGATCCGGTCCGCAGTCACTCGGGTCACCCGCTGGACGATCTTGCCGTCGTCGATCAGCAGCCGCGTCCCGGCGTCGACCGCGCTGAAGATCTCGCGGTGCGGCAGATTGACGCGGCTCGAATCGCCAGGCCCCTTGTCACGATCGAACGCGAAGAGCTGGCCGCGCTCGAGCTCGACTCCGCCGCCGGCGAAGGTGCCGACGCGCAGCTTCGGCCCCTGCAGGTCGGCGAGGATGGTGGTCGGCCGCTCGAGCTCCTTTTCGAGCGAGCGGATGGTCTCGATCGCGCGGAGATGGTCGGCGTGGGTGCCGTGGCTCATATTGATCCGGAAGGCGTCGGCGCCGGCCTGGGCGAGCTTCCTGATCATCTCCGGAGAGTTGCTGGCGGGGCCCAAGGTGGCGAGGATCCGGACCTTGCGGCTGCGCGGCACGAATTGGCTGTGGAGCGTTTCGGAGTTCGCCATTGAAGCTGCGCATAGCCGCCCCTAAGGCCGCGGCTCAACCCCGGATGGAAGACGGACAGATGGCGGAAGGATCGATCGCGGCCGACGAATTGAGGCTGCTCATCGAGCGGATCGAGCGGCTCGAGGAGGAGAAGAAGGCGATCGCGGACGACGTCAAGGACGTCTACGCCGAAGCCAAGGCGCGCGGCTACGACACCAAGACGATGCGCGCCATCGTCCGCCTGAGGAGGATGGAGACCCACGTCCGCCAGGAGGCCGACGCCTTGCTCGAGACCTACCGGGCGGCTTTGGGCCTCGCCTGAGCCGGCCTTGCGCCTTTCCGCCGCCGCGTTAGGTTGCGCGCGGGGAGGGTAGGTCATGACCGATGCGAGGGCCGTCGCGGCGTCGCCGCCGCGGCGCAGCGGCTTCCTCGGCTTCCTTGCGTCCGCCTTGGCCGCGGTCGCCGACCGGGCGCTGCTCGTTCCCGTGCTGCTGCTGACCCTGCTCCTCACCGTCACCAACATCGTCCTCGCCAGCGCACATCCCGATACAGGCTCGGAGCTGTTGCTGTTCGAGGGGGTGGCCCTGGCGCGGGCAGGGGGCCTCCTCCTGCTGTTCGTCGCCATGCTCAGGATCGTCAACCGCAGCCCGAGGTCGCCGTGGCGCCCCGATGCCAGCTTCGCGCTTTACCTCCTCACCTTCCTGTTCGGCCTCGGCCTGACCCTCGGCCTCGCGCGTCTCCTCGGCGACCGCGTCGATCCGGCCGCGGCGGGGCCGATCGTCGGCGCCGCCGTGTCGGTCCTCACCGCACCGCTCGCCGCGTGGTTCGTCGCGATCGCGGTCGAGCGGCCGCTTGCGTGGCGGGCCGGGCCGTGGCTGCGCGATTTCGGACGCTGGCTGGCGCCCTTGGTCCTGTGGTCCCTCGTCCTGGTCGTCCCGCTCGGCCATCTCCACGCGACCATCGACAATTTGCTGGTCGAAGGCGCCGGCCGCTGGTTCTGGCCCCTGGCGCTCATCGACGGCCCGCTCAGCGTGCTCCTCGCTCTGCTCGGCCTCGGCCTGGCCAGCGCCGCCTACACGTCCGTTGCGCGAGGCTGAGCCTCTCGGCTATCGCTCGGCCATTCTTCCAACAGCAGGACCGAAACCGGACCCATGGCCGGCCACAGCAAGTTCAAGAACATCATGCATCGCAAGGGCGCGCAGGACAAAAAGCGCTCGGCGATGTTTTCCAAGCTCTCCCGCGAGATCACCGTCGCGGCGAAGATGGGCACGCCCGATCCGGACATGAACCCGCGGCTGCGCGCCGCGGTGCTCGCGGCCAAGGCGCAGTCCATGCCCAAGGACAATATCCAGCGGGCGATCGACAAGTCGGCCGTCGGGGAAGGCGACGCGTACGAGGAGCTGCGCTACGAGGGCTTCGGCCCGGGCGGCGTGTCGCTCATCGTCGAGGCGCTGACCGACAACCGCAACCGCACGGCCACAAACGTGCGCACCATCTTCTCCAAGAACGGCGGCAATCTCGGCGCTTCCGGCTCGGTCAGCCACGGCTTCGAGCGGATGGGCCTGATCGAATATCCGGCTTCCGCGGGCAGCGCGGACGAGGTCCTCGAGGCGGCGATCGAGGCCGGCGCGGACGATGTCGAATCGGACGAGGAAGGCCACGAGATCTGGACCGCGCAGGAGAATTTGCACGAAGTCGCGCGCGCCCTCGAGAAAAGCCTCGGCGAGCCCGCCTCGACCAAGCTCGCCTGGCGCCCGCAGATTCCGGTGGAGGTGAACGGCGACGATGCCGGGCAGCTCATCCGCCTGATCGACGCGCTCGAGGAGGATGACGACGTCCAGACCGTCTGGGGCAATTACGAAGTTTCCGACGAGGTCATGGAGAAGCTGGGTTAGGATGCGCGCCGGGACGCCGAGGTACGTAGCACGGCGCGGCCGAACAACCCGCTCGGCACGAACGGCATTTTCGCTGAGATGATCATCCTCGGCCTCGATCCCGGGCTGGGCACGACCGGCTGGGGGGTGATCGCCGCCGAGGGCAACCGCCTGAGCCATGTCGCGAACGGCCAGGTCAGGACGGACACGAAGGCAGACCTGCCCAGGCGGCTGCTCGATCTCCACGAGAAGCTCGCCGCGCTCCTCGCCGCTTATGCGCCCGAAGCCGCGGCGGTCGAGGAGGTCTTCGTCAACGAGAATCCGCAATCGACGCTGAAGCTCGGCCAGGCGCGCGGCGTCGTCCTGCTCGCCGCCGCCGCGCGCGGCCTCGAAGTCGGCGAATATGCGCCGAGCCTGGTCAAGAAGGCGGTCGTCGGCACCGGCGGGGCGGACAAGGCGCAGGTCCGCGCGATGGTCCAGCGGCTGCTCCCGGGCTGCGCGATCGCCGGCCCCGACGCGGCCGACGCGCTCGCGGTCGCGATCACCCACGCCCATCATCTTGCGACCGCCCAGCGCATGGCGCCCCGGGCCCGTTCGGCCTGAGCTTGTCGAAGCCTGTCCTGAGCGACGCCGCAGGCGGCGTCGAAGGGCCCTGCTTTTCTTTCGCGGAAGGGAAGGACAGGGCTTCGACAAGCTCAGCCCGAACGGTCTAGGAGGGGCCATGAATATTCGTCCCGGCACTGACCCATGATCGCGAAGCTGCGCGGCCTGCTCGATGCGTTCGGAGCCGATTTCGCGGTGATCGACGTGAACGGCATCGGCTATCTCGTTTCCGCGTCGACCCGCACTCTCTCCGGCCTCGGCGCGATCGGCGCCGAGGTGACCCTCCACGTCGAGACGCAGGTTTCGGAGGACGCGATCCGGCTGATCGGCTTCGCCTCCGCCGAGGAGCGCGACTGGTTCCGGCTGCTGACCTCGGTCCAGGGCGTCGGCAGCCGGGTCGCGCTCGGCATCCTCTCGGCGCTGGCCGGCGACGAGCTCCACCGCGCCATCGCTTCGGGCGACCACCGCATGCTCTCGCGCGCCCAGGGCGTCGGCCCCAAGCTCGCCCAGCGCATCGTCAACGAGCTGAAGGACAAGGCCGGCGGCATCGTGCTGGGCAGCGGCGGCCCCGCAGCCCCGCGGCCCGGAGGGCTCGGTGCCGATGCCCTCTCCGCCTTGCTCAACCTCGGCTTCCGCCCCGCCGAAGCCTCCGCCGCCGTGGCGCAGGCCGAAACCGAGCTCGGACCCGAAGCGACGCTGGACGCGCTGGTCCGGATCGCCCTCAAGAAAGCGGCGCGCTAGCCCCGTTTTGCGCCATTCCTTAACCCGTGCGTCCCTATTTTCGCTGCGAGGGAGGAGCGTCATGCTCGGCATGGGATTTTCGCGCGCGCTGGCGGCGAGCGGCTTTCAGCATCGGGCGACCACGCTGCCCGACGGCCGCGTGGTGTATCGCCTGGTCGACGGATCCGGCCATGTCGCGCTTCGCAAGAAGGAGTGGGACGCGGTCGGAATCGCGTTCGATGAGGCGACGCGGCCGGTGGGGCGGCGCGTCAATGGGCTGTCCGTCGCTTTGTATCCGGCGATCTTTCTCTTTGCGGTGAGCTTTGGACAGGTCATCCCCGGCGCCGGGCTCATCATCCTCCTCGCCATATTCCTGGGACCCGTCGCCATCTACCTTTGGCAGTCGAACCGGATCGAATCGATTTCCCGACGGATCGAGGCCGAGCTGGCAAGCTTGCCGCGGGTGGCAGCGCCGCCGGCGGACCCCTCGCGCGCGCCGCGCTGGCTCGAGATCGTCGCCATGCTGATCGTCGGGCCCGGCCTGATCATCCAGCTTTACGGCAGCTTCGACCCGGGCGCCTTCCGCAACACGCCCTGGTCGGGAACCCATTTCGACTGGAAAGGGTGGCTCGGAGTTGCCGTGCTCTGCGGCCTCGCTTTCTACCGCTACCGCGGACGCCGCTTTGCCCATGCGGCCGACGAGCCGGCCAAGACCGGACGCGGTGTGGACGCCCTGGCCCGGGCGCGCGAAAGCCGGGAACAGGCCCTCAGCTCAGGACGGTGAGGTCGAGCGCCTCGCTTGGACCGAACCAGATGACGTGGCTGGTGTGGTCGGCGATCTCGTCGCCCGTCGTCGCATGGGCGAAAATGGTCAGGTTCGCGCGGTTCACCATTGCCCAGAGAGCGAAGTCGCCAAACCGCTCGGGCGCGACAGTGAGCTGGCAGCTGCCGCGCGGATGGGGCCCGACAGGCCGCTCGTGGAAGCGGCCGACGGCGACGCCGAAGCGCGCCTGTGCCTCGGCGGCAAGCGCGCGCGCCGCGCCGATCTCGTGAGCGTCGAAATAAATGTGGGCGTGGAAGTTCTCGATGTCCGCCATGCCGGCCCGATCGGCGCGTTGCCGCTCCGGATCAAGTGCGCTCAGTCCTTCGCGATGACGGCGCCGACCGCGGCGATGCGCTCGACGTCGCGATAGGCCGGCCTCTCGAGCTCCTCGCCGAAAATGTCTGGATCGATCTCGCGGTAGACGAGGGTGCAGCCGAGCACGGGCAGCTCCCGCTCCAGTGCCTCGCGGAGGGCGTCGCGCCCCGCGACGATCGCGCTTCCGGTATAGAGGAGCATGCGCCCGCCCGGCGCGAGCTTCGCGGCCGCCGAGAGCGCCCATTCCAGCGACAGCTCGGCGCCGTGCATGCCGCCGCCGGCGCGATAGGCCGGTCCGCCCTCGTCGATGATGAAGGGCGGATTCGCGATCGCCAAGTCGAAGCCCGGCGCGACCGCATCGACGCCGTCGCTTCGATAGGTCGCGACCGGGACGCCCGCATGCGCCGCGTTCGCGCGGGCGAAGCCGAACGCTTTCTCGTTGACGTCGATCAGCTCGACCGCGGCGCCCGGAAGCCGCGCCGCGGCAACGATGCCGCCGACGCCCGCTCCGGCGCCGATGTCGATCAGCCGCCTCGCCCGCGGCACCGAGTCCAGCTCCGCATCGAGGAACCCCGCGAAGCGCAGGCTGTCCGGGCCGAGGAAGACGCTGTCGGCCTCGACCGTCGGGAATGCGGAATGCAGGAACAGCCGTCCGGCGACCGTCGAGGCCCGCACCTTGCTCTTCCAACGGCCGCCGCGGCGTTCGACCAGCCCGCCGTCCCGTAAGGTTACAAACAGGTCACACGAGAGCAGGTCTTCGTCGAACTCCAGGCTCCATCCGAACACGTCTCGCAGGTCGCGGGCGCCGGACTTCTCCGGGCGGGCGACGACCCGTTTGTGCGTTTCCGGCGTCACCGGGACGAACGCATATTCGAGCGCCTCCAGTGCGCGCAGCAGTGCCAGCCCCGCTTGCTCGTTCAAATTCCCTCCACCTCCCGCCGACGCCGACATCCGCGGCCTCCGCGACGTGCCGGGACGCTAGGGCCGTCCGGCGCGGGTCTCAAGCCACGCCCGACCGGCCCGCCCGGCTGGGAATCTCATCCACGATGTCAAAGAGCCCGTTCGATTCGCGACTCGAACAATGCAGAATAGTAGGAAGAATCCTACATGTCAAGAACGAAGCTGGAACGAGGCGAACCGGCTCGACAGCGAAGGCGCTTCGGCTAAAGCTGCTTTTCGTGGAGCAGGACCGCATCACCACCCCCGATCGCCGACCGGAGGATCTCGACGCCGCGCTTCGCCCGAAGACGCTCGACGATTTCGTCGGCCAGAAGGCGGCGCGCGAGAACCTGCGCGTGTTCATCGACGCCGCCAAGGCTCGCGGCGACGCGCTCGACCATGTCCTGTTCTTCGGCCCGCCCGGCCTCGGCAAAACCACCTTGGCCCAGATCGTCGCCCGCGAGCTCGGCGTCGGCTTCCGCGCCACTTCGGGCCCGGTGATTGCCAAATCGGGCGACCTCGCCGCCTTGCTGACCAATCTCGAGGACGGGGACGTCCTGTTCATCGACGAGATCCACCGGCTCGCGCCCGCGGTCGAGGAGATCCTCTATCCCGCGATGGAGGACAGGGCGCTCGATCTGATGATCGGCGAGGGGCCGTCCGCCCGCTCCGTCCGGATCGACCTTCCCAAATTCACCCTGGTCGGCGCGACCACCCGCCAGGGGCTGATCACGACGCCGCTGCGCGACCGATTCGGAATTCCCGTCCGGCTGAATTTCTATTCGGTCGAGGAGCTGGAGCAGGTGGTGCGCCGCGCGGCGCGGCTGCTCGGCCTCGCGCTCACCGAGGACGGCGCCCGCGAGGTCGCGCGGCGTTCGCGCGGGACGCCGCGCATCGCCGGGCGCCTGCTCCGCCGGGTGCGCGACTTCGCCCAGGCGGCAGGCGCGGCCGAGGTCGACGCCGAAGTCGCCGACCGCGCCCTCACCCGGATGGAGGTGGACGGGCTCGGCCTCGATGCGATGGATCGCCGCTACCTGCTGATGATCGCCGATCTCTACAAAGGCGGCCCGGTCGGCGTGGAGACGCTCGCCGCCGGGCTTTCGGAGCCGCGCGACACGATCGAGGAGGTGATCGAGCCCTATCTGATCCAGGTCGGTCTGGTCGCGCGCACCGCCCGCGGCCGCTGCCTCAACGGCCGCGGCTGGACCCATCTCGGCCTGCCGCCGCCCCGAACGGCGCAGGAGGGTCTCTTCGACGCCTGAAGGAGGATTGATGCGCCTGAAGCTTCTCCTCGCCTGCCTGTTGGCGGCCCTGGCGCCGGTGCCGGCGCGCGCTTCGCAGGACGTTAATTACTCGAACGAGGAGACATGGCTCTGCTTGCCTGGGCGGGACGATCCCTGCTCGCGGCCGCTTCCGACCACCGCCCTCAATCCAAACGGCTATGGTTCGACCGGCCTCGTCGGTCCCGCCTCCGGCCCGCCCATCGACTGCTTCTACGTCTACCCGACGGTGTCCCGCGATCCGGGCTCCAATTCGGATCTCGACGCGGGGCCGGAGGAGCGGGCCGTGGCCACGGTCCAGTTCGCGCGCTTCGGCACCGTCTGCCGGACTTTCGCTCCGATCTACCGCCAGGCCACCCTCGCTGCCCTCCTCGGCATGTGGAACGGCGGGGCCAGCCGCGACGAGATGCTCGATTTCGCCTCGAACGATATTGGCCATGCCTTTGAACATTATCTCGAGACCTGGAATCGCGGCCGCCCATTCGTGTTGATCGGCCACAGCCAGGGCTCGATTCATCTCAGCCGGCTGATCGCGGCGCGGATCGAGGGCCGCCCCGAGGCGGCGCGGATGCTCTCCGCGATCCTTCTCGGATTCAACATCGAAGTCCCCGAAGGTCGGACCGCCGGCGGCACCTTTCGCACGACGCCGCTCTGCACGGCGCGAGGTCAGACTGGCTGCGTCGTCACCTTCGTCTCGTTCCGCGCTGGAAATCCGCCCCCTGCGGGCGCCCTGTTCGGCCGGGCGGCGGGGCCGGGCATGACGGTCGCCTGCACGAATCCGGCGGCGCTCGGCGGCGGGCCAGCGCCTCTCGACAGCTATTGGTATGCCGGTCCTTCGCTGACCGCCACTCAGACGCCGATCGCATGGTCTGCCGAAGGAGAGTCGCCGACGCCGTTCCTTAGGACGGAGGGTCTGGTCAGCGCCGCCTGCGTGCGGCGCGGCCCTGTCGGCTATCTCGCGGTCCAGGTGAACGCCGATCCCGCCGACCCGCGCACCGATCGCATTCCGGGGGACGTCGTCCTGGGCGGCCGCATCCAGCCGGGCTGGGGGCTCCACCTGGTCGACATGAACCTGGCGATGGGGGACCTCCTCGCCTTGGTCGAGGAGCAGAGCGCGGCTTTCGCGCGCCCCCGCCGCTAGTCCTCCAGGTGGAAGACCTCCTCGACCGGGCGTCCGAGCGCGCGGGCGATCCTGAGCGCGAGCAGGGCCGAGGGCACGAACACGCCGTTCTCGACCGTGTTGATCGTCTTGCGGCTGACCCCGACCAGCTCCGCCAGCGCGGCCTGGGTGAGGCCGCGCTCGGCGCGCAGTGCATTGAGCCGGTTGCCGAGCCCCTCAGCCACCGCGATGCGCGCGCCTTTCCAGGAAGCCGAAGCGGAGCAAGGCGGCGGCGAGGCTGATCGTCACCAGCAGGTGGATGGCGTCGCGCCCGCCCACCGGCTCGAGGAAGCTGATGAAGTAGAGGCAGACGCCGCCTAACGTCGAGGCGATGAAGCCGACCCGTGCCGCTGCTGCGCGGTGGGCGCGGGTCGCCTCGTCGTTGAGCAGAGCCCTGACGCTGGGCCTCTGGAGCCAGGCGCCGTCGGTGGTGAGGATGAGCAGGAGCGCGATCGACATTACCAGCCAGGCCCCGATCTTCACGCTATCGACGAGGCGGGCCGGGTCTTCGATACGCGAAGTGAAGAAGCTTATCTGCTGGACGATGAACATTAACGCGAGGGCCGGCAGCATCCGTGCCCGCATTCGGCCGAGGCGGTCCGCATATTCGACGTCGTTTCCGGCCATATCCTGTCCCCCGTGTAACCTGTGGGTGACATGTAACCTCAGCGTTACACGGCTGTCAACGCGAAAACGTCACGGCTCGTCCTTCGCCGCGCCTTTTCGGTTGCGGCCGCGAATCCCGCGCCCCTACAGCCACTTGGGTGGGCGGGGAATATGACACACCCTATCGCGGCGGCTTCGTGGGCAGGACCCACCGCTTCGCGCTGCGCGTCTATTTCGAGGACACCGACACCGCCGGCATCGTCTATTACGCCAATTATCTCCGCTTCATGGAGCGGGCGCGGTCGGACATGCTGCGCGCGGTCGGCATCGATCAGAGGAGGGCGATGGAGCAGGGCGAGGGCGTCTATGCGGTGGCGGACGTCGCGATCCGCTATCGCGGGTCCGCGAGGCTCGACGACGATCTCGTCGTCGCCTCCCAGGTCCGGCAGGTCCGCGCCGCCGCCTGCGTCATTCAGCAGCGAGTCATGCGCGGGGACGAAATCCTGACCGACGCGAAGGTGACCGCTGCGTTCATCACGAACGAAGGCCGCCCGAAGCGACAGCCGCGCGAATGGGTGGAGATATTCGAGCGGCTGGTGACGGAAGGGGAAGCGTGAGCGTAGCCGGTACCAGTCCGAGCCCAGGCGAGGTCATGTCGCCGGTCGGCTTGTTCATGCAGGCGGACATCGTCGTCAAAGCGGTGATGGTCGGCCTGCTCGTCGCCAGCGTCTGGACCTGGGTGATCATCGTCGCCCACGCCTGGAAGATGCACCGCCTCGGCCGCGAGAGCGAGCGCTTCGAGCGCGACTTCTGGAAGGCCGAGGATCTCGACAGCTTCCACGAGACCCGCGGCCGCGAGGACATCCCGCCGGCGAAAGTGCTCGCCGCGGGGATCGCCGAGTGGCGCCGCTCGACCGCCGGGCGGGCGATCGACAAGGAGGGTACGCGCTCGCGGCTGTCGGTCGCGCTGCACAGCGCCGTCACCGCCGAGATTGACCGGCTCGCGGGGCGCCTCAACATCCTCGCCACCGTCGGGTCGGTCGCGCCCTTCGTCGGCCTGTTCGGCACGGTCTGGGGCATCATGCGCAGCTTCAGCGACATTGCCGGCGCGGGCAGCACCAGCCTCGCCGTCGTCGCCCCCGGAATCGCGGAGGCCCTGTTCGCGACCGCCCTCGGCCTGTTCGCCGCGATTCCGGCGGTGATCGCCTACAACCGCTTCAGCTACGGCATCAATCGCGCCGAAGCCCGCTTGGCCCGCTTCGCCGACGGCTTCCACGGGACGCTGTCGAGAGAGCTGGAGATGGAAGGATGAGGGGGTTCGCTCTCAGTTCCTCCCCCGGATTTCCGGGGGAGGGGGACCAGCCGCAGGCTGGTGGAGGGGTTCTTCGAAATCAGCAAGGCCCCTCCACCGCGCTTCGCGCGGTCCCCCTCCCCTGCAAGAGCAGGGGAGGAATTCGCTGATGCCCATGCATCCCATCCTCGGCCCCGGGCGGCGCGGGCGGCGGAGCCCGATGGCGGAGATCAACGTCACGCCGATGGTCGACGTGATGCTCGTCCTGCTGATCATCTTCATGGTCACCGCGCCCTTGCTGGCCGCCGGTGTCCAGGTCGATCTGCCGGATTCCAAGGCTGCCCCGCTCGAGCAGGACCGGGAGCCGGTCGCCGTCACCATCGACTCCTCGGGCGCGATCTTCATCGACCAGATTCCGGTCGCCGAGGGCGACCTGCCGGCGCGGCTCAGGCAGATCGCCGCCGCGTCGCGCGAGCAAGGCGGGCCCCGCATCTTCCTGCGCGCCGATCGTGGTCTCGATTATGGCAGGGTGATGGGCGTGATGGGCGAATTGAACCGCGCCGATCTTCGCCGGGTGGCATTGGTCTCGACCGGGGCGGACCAGCCGCGATGAGGGTCGAGCGGGCGGAGGTCGCCGGCCTCGGCGTCGCGCTCGCCGCGCACGGCGCGCTTTTGTGGGCCCTGGGCCTGCGATCTCAACCGGAGCCGGTGCCGCCGCCCCCGATGGACGTCTCCTTCGTCGAGGATGTCGGCCCCGTAGCGGGTGCGCCGGCCAGCGAGCCCGCCGCGCAGAGCGCCGCGCCCGAGACCGGCCTCCCCGAGGACGCCGCACCCGCGGCTTCGGCGCCGATCCCCGAGCCCGTGCCGCGGCTCGTGCCTCAACCCCAGCCTCAGCCGCGTCAGGCGCCGCAGCAGGCCGCCAGGCAGAGCGGTTCCGGCGCTGCGACGGCGAATCGGGGCTCGCGGCTCGATCCCGACATCCTCAAGGGCATCGGCAGCGATCCCGCCGCCCGCTCCGACCGGCCGGCCGCACCGGCGCTCACCGCCGAGGCGCGGACCGGCATTCGCGGCATCATCCGCCGCGCCCTCCTGCCCTGCGAGCGCCAGCCGCTGACGACGCCGCCCGAGGCGCGGGCGATCCAGGTCCGCGTCGACGTGACGCTGAACCGCGACGGCACGCTGGCGGGCACGCGAACGCGGGTGATCAACGACGATCCGCGGCTCAACCAATATGAGGACGAAATCCGCCGCGCCGCCTTGCGCGTCGTCAGCCAGTGCTCGCTGCGCGGTCTCGCCGTCCAATATGCCCAATATTACGACGTGCCGAACGGGTGGCGCACCTTCCCCTACATTTTCGATCCAAGGTCATCGCGATGAAATCATGGTTGTTGCTCGCGCTTTCCGTGCCGGCCGGCGCCGCCGCCTCGGTCGCCCTCGCGCAGGACCCGCCCGCGGACCCGGCCCCCGCGGCGGACGCGCAGGCCGAGGATGAGCCGATCCGCCTCGGCGAGGGCGTCATCACCGTCGTCCCGATCGCGGTTCCGCCGATGCCGACGCCGGCCGCCGTCGCGACGCCGGCCGGAAACACGTCCGCCCTCGGCCTCCAGGTCGCGCAGATCGTCGCCAGCGACCTGCGCAACTCGAACGTGTTCACGCCGATGGGGCCGCAGGGCCTGCCCGCCGTCTCGATCCCGCAGGTGACCGCCCCCGATTACGGCTTCTGGTCCGGCACCAGCGCGCAGGCTCTGGTGCAGGGCGCGGTGCGGGCCAATCCCGACGGGACCATCACCGTCGGCTGCCACCTTTACGATCTGGCCTCGCGCAGCGAGTTGACGCAGCAGGAGCTTACCGTGCCGCCGGCGCAATGGCGCCGCGCCGCCCATCGCTGCGCCGACCTCGTTTACTCGCGCCTGACCGGCGAGGGCGCGATGTTCGACAGCCGCGTCGTCTACGTCGCCGAGAGCGGCCCGCCGGGCCGCCGGATCAAGCGCCTCGCGATCATGGACCAGGACGGCGCCAACCACCGCTTCCTCACCAACGGCCAGTTCACCGCGCTGACGCCGCGCCTCTCGCCCGACAACCGCACCATCACCTACATGACCTACACCGACGAGCAGCCGCGGGTGTTCGTCTACGACCTCGCCTCCGGCCGCTCCCGCCCTTTGGTCGACGCGCCGCACATGACCTTCGCGCCGCGCTTCTCGCCCGACAGCCGGCAGATCGTCTTCTCGATGGCGGTCAACGGGAACACCGACGTCTACCGCATCTCCGCCCAGGGCGGCCGGCCGCAGCGACTGACCAACGCGCCGGGGATCGACACCGGCGGCAGCTTCTCGCCGGACGGCAGCCGGATCGTGTTCGAGAGCGACCGCTCCGGCGGCCAGCAGCTCTACGTGATGAACGCCGACGGCTCGAACCAGCGCCGGATCAGCTTCGGCGGCGGCCGCTACGCGACTCCCTCCTGGAGTCCGCGCGGCAACCTCATCGCCTTCACCAGGGTCGCGGGCAATTTCCGCATCGGCGTGATGGCTTCGGACGGCTCCGGCGAGCGGCTGCTGACCAACGGCTGGCACGACGAGGGCCCGAGCTGGGCGCCGAACGGCCGCGTCCTGATCTTCTTCCGCAGCGCGCAGGGCAGCGGGCGCGGTTCGATCTGGTCGGTCGACCTCACCGGCGGCAACGAGCGCCGCATCCCCACGCCCCTCGACGGCTCGGACCCAGCCTGGTCCGCCATCAATCCCTGATCCGAACTGGAGACCCAGATGAACAAGACCGCCCTCCGGCTCACCGTCCTCGCCGTCGCTTTGTCGCTGACCGCCGCCTGCGGCTCCCGGCGCCCGAACCAGCTGCCGCCGCCTCCGGGCGACGCGACGACCACCGGCGACACGGGGTCGGCCAGCGCCGGCGACCAGAGCGGCGCCGCGGGCGCCCCCGTGCCCGGCTCGCAGGCCGATTTCCTGCGCAGCGTCCCCTCGGACCGGGTGTTCTTCGACACCGACGTCTACGCGCTTTCCGCGGAGGCGCGGGCGACCCTCGATGCTCAGGTCGACTATCTGCTGCGCTACCCGAACGTCTCGGTGACGATCGAGGGCCATGCCGACGAGCGCGGGACGCGCGAATATAATCTGGCGCTCGGCGACCGGCGCGCGAACAGCGTCCGCAACTATCTCGAATCGCGGGGCGTCGCTGCGAACCGGATGACGACGATCAGCTGGGGCAAGGAGCGGCCGGCGGTCGAAGGCTCGACCGAGGAGGCCTGGTCCCGGAACCGCCGCGCGGTGACCGTGCTGCCCAACTAGGCGCGGCCCTCCGCGTCGGCTAACGCAGGCGAAGGCGATAGCAGGAGGAAAGGGCGATGGACCTGGTACGGATTGCCGTGGGCGCCGGAGCGGCTCTGGCGCTCGCCGGTTGCGCGACCGGCGGCTTGCCGCAGCAGCTGGAGCTGACCTCGACGCTGACCGGCTACCAGGCGGTGCCCGGTCCCGGAGACCTCGACGGCACGGGCACGGCGCGCGCCCGCGTCGACGCCGAGCGCGGCCAGGTCTGCTGGGAGCTGAACGCCCGCGGAATCGACCGCGCGACCGGCGCCCACATCCACCGCGGCGAGGCAGGCAGCGCCGGGCCGCCGGTCATTCCGCTCACGCCGCCGGGAGCCTCGGAGCGAAGCGAGGGATGCGCGACCGTCACGCTCGAGCTTGCCCGCCAGATGATCATGACGCCGCACGGTTTCTACGTGAACGTCCACAATGCGGCGTATCCGGCCGGCGCGATCCGCGGCCAGATGCGGGGCCAGGCGCGGCGGCGGGAGGCTCCGGCGCGGCCTTCGCCGAACCGCTAACGCTTATTCGACGACGATCCGGCCGCTCATGCCGAGCAGCCGGTGGAAGAGGCTGGTGCTGCGCATCCGGTAGCGGCCGGCGGCGGGGACGAGCAGGATGGTGCGGCGCTCCCCGGCGGCGAGGCGGAAGCTGCCGTCGGCGAGGTCGTCGCGGTCGACCGAGCGAATCCGGGCCGCGCGGAAGAATGCGGGCGCGGAGAAGCTGAGCGCCCTCTGCCCGCTGTTGACGAAGCGCAGCCGCACCGGCCGCCCCGCCTCGAGGCGCAGCGTCGCCGGCTCGTAGGAATAGGGCTTCAGCAGCACGTCATAGTCCGCCGACTGCCGCCATTCGGGCTCCTGCGCTGTGGCCGGGACGGCCAGCGGCGCGGCTAGAGCGAAGGCGGCGAGCAGCAACGTCAGTCGACCCATAAACGGTCCCTTTTGCCTGCGGACCCAGCGGCATAACATGGGGAGTCGAGGCGTGCGAGAGGCGTCTGGCCGCGACCGTCATCCCGGCGAAGGCCGGGATCTCGGGACGAGAAGTCTGGGGCGTAGATGGAGCGCTCCACGAGCCCCCCTGCCTACCCCCGCTGAGGTCCCGGCCTTCGCCGGGACGACGGCATCGGTCAGAATCTCAGCGGCTTGACCCGCTTCACGCCCGGAATCGCCTCCAGCATGGCGATCGTCGCGGGTTCGACATGGCTGTCGACCGAGACCAGGGCGACGGCTTCGTCGCCCGCGGCACGCCGGCCCAGATGGAAGGTGCCGATGTTGACGCCCGCTTCTCCCAAGAGCGTGCCGAGGCGCCCGATGAAGCCGGGCCGGTCCTCGTTGACGATGTAGATCATCTCGCCCTCGAGCTCGGCCTCGAGCGGAATCCCGAACATGTCGACGAGCCGCGGCGCGCTGTTTCCGAACAGGGTGCCGGCGACGCTGCGCTCGCCCTCGGGCGTCTGCGCGGTGACCCGCACCAGGGTGTGATAGTCGATCTCCCGGTCGTGCCGGACCTCGCGGACGTCGAGGCCGCGGTCGCGGGCGAGGAAGGGCGCGTTGACCATGTTCACGCTGTCCGAATAGACCCGCATGAAGCCGGCGAGGACGGCGCCGGTGATCGGCTTCTGGTTCAACTGGGCCGCGGCCCCCTCCACCTCGATCGAGAGCCCGGTCGCGCGCCGCCCGTCCACCTGCCCGACCAGCGAGCCGAGCTTCTCCGCAAGCGCCATATAGGGCTGAAGCCGCGGCGCCTCCTCGGCGGAGAGCGACGGCATGTTGAGCGCGTTGACGACGCCGCCGCGGACCAGGAACTCGCTCATCTGCTCGGCGACCTGGATGGCGACGTTGACCTGCGCCTCGGTGGTCGAGGCGCCGAGATGCGGCGTGGCGACCAGCCCCTGCGTCCCGAACAAGGGGTTGGCCTTCGCCGGCTCCTCGACGAAAACGTCGAGCGCCGCGCCGGCGACTTGACCGCTTTCCAGCGCTTCCTTGAGCGCCGCCTCGTCGATCAGGCCGCCCCGCGCGCAGTTGACGATGCGCACGCCGCGCTTGGTCCTGGCGATATTCTCGCGGCTGAGGATGTTGCGGGTCTGCTCGGTCAATGGCGTGTGCAGGGTGATGAAGTCGGCACGGGCGAGCAGCTCGTCCAGCTCGACCTTCTCGACGCCGAGATCGACCGCCCGCTCGTGGGTCAGGAAGGGGTCGAAGGCGATCACCTTCATGCGCAGGCCCAGCGCCCGATCGGCGACGATCGAGCCGATATTGCCAGCGCCGATCAGCCCCAGGGTCTTCGAGGTCAGCTCGACGCCCATGAAGCGGTTTTTCTCCCAGCGGCCAGCCTGGGTGGAGGCATCGGCGGCGGGCAGCTGGCGGGCCAGCGCGAACATCAATGCGATCGCATGCTCGGCGGTGGTGATCGAGTTGCCGAACGGGGTGTTCATGACGACAATGCCGCGCGCGGTCGCCGCCGCGACGTCGACATTGTCGACGCCGATCCCGGCGCGCCCGATCACCTTCAGCCGCCGCGCGGCATCGAGCAGCTCGCTCGTGACCTTGGTCGCCGAGCGGATGGCGAGCCCGTCATAGCTCCCGATCGCCGCCTTCAGCTCGTCCTTCGAGAGGCCGGGCCGCTCGTCGACCTCGACCCCGTGCGAACGGAAGATCTCCGCCGCGTTCGGGTCCATCGGATCGGAAATCAGGACTTTGGGCATTTCTTGCTCCGTCATCCCGGCGAAGGCCGGGATCTCGTGGGGTGGAAGGCGCTGCGTTGCGTTCTCGCTGAGGTCCCGGCCTTCGCCGGGACGACGCGTCAGGCCGGCCTCGCTTCGTGGAAGGCCCAGTCGAGCCAGGGGCCGAGGGCGACGATGTCGGCGGTCTCCACGGTGGCGCCGCACCAGATGCGCAGGCCGGGCGGCGCGTCGCGATAGCTCGCGACGTCGAACGCCGCGCCCTCGGCTTCG
This sequence comes from Allosphingosinicella sp., assembly GCA_036388255.1. Taxonomy (GTDB): domain Bacteria; phylum Pseudomonadota; class Alphaproteobacteria; order Sphingomonadales; family Sphingomonadaceae; genus Allosphingosinicella. The sequence goes on from DASVSD010000033.1 coordinate 52,243, forward strand.
AGCAGAGCCGTCATCTCTTTGACCAGCGCCGCCTGGCCCTCGGAGTCGAGGCCGCGCACCGCGTCCGCCGCGAATTTCAGGCAGACGCTGGTGTTGGAGCGCGTCGCCGGATCGGCGGCGAGATGCTCGACCCAGGAGGTCGCCTCGACCCAGGCGTCGAGCGCGGCGGCATTGGCGTTGGCGCGGCCGATCAAGGCGGAGAGGCCGCCCAGGCCCTGCGCCCATTCCAATGCGAAGATATAATCCTCGAGCGCGAGCATCGAGGGCGTGTTGATCGTCTCGCCCCTGAACAGGCCCTCGATCAGCTTGCCCTCTTTGGTCATCCGGAAGATCTTGGGGAGCGGCCAAGCCGGGACGTGGCTTTCCAGTCGCTCGACCGCCCGCGGGCCGAGGATCAGCATGCCGTGGCCGCCCTCGCCGCCGAGCACCTTCTGCCAGGAGAAGGTGCCGACATCGATCTTGTCCCAGGGGATGTCCTGCGCGAACGCGGCCGAAGTGGCATCTGCGATCGTCAGGCCCTTCCGGTCGTCGGCGATCCACTCGCCGTCGGGCACGCGGACGCCTGAAGTCGTGCCGTTCCAGGTGAAGACCACGTCCGAGGCCGGGTCGACCGCGCCGAGATCGGGAAGGCTGCCATAATCGGCGCGCAGGATCGTGGCGTCGAGCTTCAGCTGCCCGACCACGTCGGTGACCCATCCCTCGCCGAAGCTCTCCCAGGCGAGCAGCGTCACCGGACGCGGCCCGAGCAGGCTCCATAGGGCCATCTCGACCGCGCCGGTGTCCGAGGCGGGGACGATGCCGATCCGATGGCCGGCGGGGACGCGCAGCACCTTGCGGGTCAGCTCGATCGCATATCCGAGCCGGGCCTTGCCGAGCTTGCAGCGATGCGAGCGGCCGAGCGATCCCAATGCGAGATGTTCGAGGCCCCAGCCCGGCGGCTTGGCGCAGGGGCCGGAGGAAAAATAAGGACGCGCAGGCCGGGTTTCAGGCTTTTCCCGGCGCGCAGGCGCACCGGCGGCGTCCGGTCTCACGTTCGTCACTGTCACACTCTCCTCGCAGAGAGCACGCGCCGCGTTGGGACGGCGTGGCCCGCCGCCGGGGATAGAGGCGGGGGCGGGCGTGTCAATGACGAGTTGACCGGCGCTTCGGCGCGCGGGCACATTCGCCGGCATGCGGTGGGGAACGGTCTTCGCGATGCTCTTGCTCGCCTCGTGCATCCCGCGCGCCGACGAGCGGCGGGCGCCGCCCGGGCCGCGGCGGCCGTCGCCGGCTGCCGGCGTGCCCGCTCCCACCGATCGCGAGACGCTGCAATGCCATGTCGCGCTCGCCCGCGAAGGCGTCGGCTTCCGGGTGCTTCCCGACCGCATGTTCGGCGGCGGGTGCAGCGCCACCGGCGCGGTCCAGCTCACCGAGATCGGCACGCCGGTGACCAATCTCGGCGCGATGCGCTGCCCGCTCGCCCGCGCCTTCGCCTTTTGGGTGCGCGAGGCGGTGCAGCCCGAGGCGCAGCGGCGGTTCGGCTCGCCGGTGCGCCGGATCGAGAGCTTCGGCACCTATGCCTGCCGCCCGGTCAATTCGCGTCCCGGCGCGCGGCTCAGCGAGCATGGTTCGGCCAATGCCGTCGATATCGCCGCCTTCGTGCTGGCGGACGGGCGGAGGATCACGGTCGAGCAGGGCTGGAACGGCGAAGGCGAGGATGCCCGCTCGTTCCTGCGGGCCGTGCACCGCGCCGGCTGCCGGCGGTTCAGCGTCGGCCTGTCGCCGGACAGCGACGCCTACCATTACAACCATCTCCATTTCGACTTGGGCCGCGGCCCCTATTGCCGCTAGAGCCCGTGGAATGAACGACAGCAATCCCCGCACGCCGCCCGAGCGCCTGTTCCCCGCCGCCCGCGAGGAGGCGGAGACCGCCAAGCAGCAGACCAGCAGCGCGCAGACCGAGCATCCGGCCTACCGGCTCGCCTTCCAAGACCTCGATTTCCTGCTGCGCGAGGATCTGCGGCCGGTCCGCTTCCAGCTCGAGCTGCTGAAGCCGGAGCTGATGCTCGACGCGGCCGGGATCGCCTCGACCTTCCCGATGTACGGCTCGGCGCGCATTCCCGAGCCTTCGAAGGCCGAAGCCCTGCTCGCCGCCGCCGCGACCGACCAGCAGCGGATCGTCGCGGAGCGGCTCAAGGCGAAGTCGAAATATTATGACGAGGCGCGCAAGCTGGCGCGCCTGGCCAGCCGGGTGCCGCTCGACGCCGACGGCAAGCGGCACTTCGTGGTCTGCTCGGGCGGGGGGCCCTCGATCATGGAGGCGGCGAACCGCGGCGCCTGCGACGAGGGCGCCGAATCGATCGGGCTCAACATCGTGCTCCCCCACGAGCAGCTGCCCAATCCCTATGTCACGCCGTCGCTGAGCTTCCAGTTCCATTATTTCGCGCTGCGCAAGATGCACTTCCTGTTGCGCGCGCGGGCGGTCGCGGTCTTCCCCGGCGGCTTCGGGACGTTCGACGAGGCTTTCGAGCTGCTGACCCTGATCCAGACCGGCAAGGTGAAGCCGATCCCGATCCTGTTCTTCGGCCGCGAATTCTGGGAGCGGGTGGTCGATTTCGGCGCGCTGGTCGAGGAAGGCGTGGTCTCGCCCGACGACCTCAACCTGTTCTGCTATTGCGAGACGGCCGAGGAAGCCTGGGAGCAGATCCTCGGCCATTATAACGGCGGCGAGGACGCCGGCCGCTGATGCTGTCTTTGTTCGGGGCCAGGCTGCCGATCGACGAGGACGAGCTCGAATTCCAGCTGGCGACGTTCAAATGGCTGGGCCGCGCGTTCGGGCCGCCGTCGGACGCACTGGTGCTGCCGACCAAGGACTGGTTCCCGCCCTCCGCGAGCAAGGGTGCCGCGCGCATCGCCGACCTGTTCGGCCACGTGAAGGCGGCGGCCGGCATGACCGACTGGCCGTGCGAACTGCAGCCGGGCGCTGGCGAGCGGCCCGCCCATGTCGGCACCGGGCTGCTGCTTCGCCACGAGGGCGCTTCGCCGCCCTGCGGCACCTTCCAGGTGATCGGGGAGGACGGCCGCCCGACGGTGATCATCACCTACAATCCGTCGCTCGCCGACGATCCGACCGCGCTGATCGCGACCTTCGCCCACGAGCTCGGCCATTATCTGATGAGCACCGCACAGAGCGACCCGCCGGGCGGCTGGGAGCTGCACGAGCTCCACACCGATCTCGCCGCGGTCCATCTCGGCTTCGGCCTGTTCCTCGCCAACAGCGCGAAGTCCTTCAGCCAGTTCCAGAGCGCCGGCGAGATGGGTTGGTCGTCGCGCGCGCAGGGCTATCTCAGCGAGGGCGCTTTGGTGACGGCGCTGGCCGTGGCGGAGCGCCTCGCCGGCCGCGATCCCCTCGCGGCCGCGCCTTATCTCAAAGACTATCTCGCCAAGGACCTGCGCCGCGCGGTGAAGGGCCTGAACAAGCGGCATGGCGACCTGGCGGCCGCGGTCGAGGCGGTGGACCTCTCCGAATACGGCTCCTGAATCTATAGCGGCGCAGGGCTAGGCGAGCCGAGATCGCGCCATAACTTGAACATTGACTCATGTTTCAATTTACGGCAATCCCAGCGGTGCGGCGAATCCCCCGGGAGAGGGGCGCGTCGCGGGGGAGGATCGTTGAAGCAGTTCACGGCAGCGGACGGCGAGCGGATCGCATATCGCGACGAGGGCGCGGGGCGTCCGGTCGTGCTGCTGCACGGGCTGATGGCGCATAGCGGCTTCTTCGCGTCCCAGGCCGCCCTCGCCGGCGATTTCCGGCTCATTTCGATCGACCTTCGCGGCCACGGCGCGTCGCGCGCGGCGGGCGGCGCCCTCACGGTCCGGCAGCTCGCCGAAGACGTCGCCGGGATCGCCGAGAGCCTCGACCTCCAGGGCGCGGTCGGCATCGGCTGGTCGCTCGGCGCCAGCGTGCTCTGGCATGTCCTGGCCGGCCCGACCGGCGGTCGCTTCGCCGGCGCGGTCGTCGTCGACATGACCGCGCGGGTCATGAACTGCGGCGACTGGCAGCTCGGCCTCTCGCCGGAGGCCTGCGACGCGCGCACCGCCGCCATCGCCGAGGATTTCGAGACCTTCGCCACCGCCGCCGGCCAGGCGATCTTCGCCCAGCCGATCGGCGCGGCCTTCCGCGACCGCGCCGACTGGGCGAGCTTCGAGTTCGCCCGCAACGATCCCGCCGCCATCGGCAGCCTGTGGGCGTCGCTGGTCGGCCAGGATTTCCGCGCGCTGCTCGGCCGCATCCGCCAGCCGACGCTCATCGTCCGCGGCGCCCACAGCCAGCTCTACGGCGGCGCGACGGCGGACCATCTTGCGGCCGTCCTCCCCGACGCCCGCATCGTCGAGTTCGCGGCCTCGGGACACGCCCCGCAGATCGAGGAGCCGGACAAGTTCAACGCCACCATCCGGGCGTTCGCGGAGAGTCTCAGCCGCGCCCCCGAAACCCGCACCACGCAAATGATGAATTGAGGAGGAACGCCATGCGCAGGACCAGCCTTTCGACCGCCCTGAAGATCGGAACCGCGATCGCGGCGCTTGCCGCCGCATCGCCGGCTTATGCCCAGCCCGATCCGGGCGAAGATGCGAGCCCGACCACCGAGGAGGAGGAGGCCGCCTCCGCCAACCCGGACGGAACCGAAGCGGCCGCCGGCGAGAGCGACGGCGACATCGTGGTAACGGCCCGCCGCCGCGCGGAGAACCTGCAGGACGTGCCGATCTCGGTCTCGGCCTTCCAGGGCGAGGCGCTGGAGAATCGCGGCGCGCAGGACATCACCGCGCTCACCCAGCAGACGCCCAATACGACGCTGCAGATCGCGCGCGGCTCGAACTCGACTCTGATCGGCTTCATCCGCGGCATCGGCCAGCAGGACCCGCTGTGGGGTTTCGAGCCGGGCGTCGGCCTCTACGTCGACGACGTCTACATCGCCCGTCCGCAGGGCGCGGTGCTCGACATCTTCGACGTTGAGCGGGTGGAGGTGCTTCGCGGCCCGCAGGGCACGCTCTACGGCCGCAACACGATCGGCGGCGCGATCCGCTACGTCACCCGCCGCCTCGGCCATGAATTTTCCGGCCGCGTCCGCGCCTCCTACGGCAGCTACAACCAGATCGACCTGATCGGCACGATCACGGTGCCGGTCACCGACACGATCAGCATCGGCGCCGGCGTCGGGCGCTTCCAGCGCGACGGCTTCGGCACCAACCTCAACACCGGCAACGAACATTATAACCGCGACGTCTGGACGGCGCGCGCCTCGATCGAGTTCGAGCCGTCGGAGAACCTGTTCTTCCGCCTGGCCGGCGACTGGCTGCAGGACGATTCCAACGCCCGCCACGGCCACCGCGAGGTCGGCCGCGGCGCCGACCCCGTCTTCGCTCCGCTGCCGAGCGTCTACGACACCCGCGCCGGCGCGGGCGACAGGAACCGCGTCGAAACCCGCGGGGTCTCGTTCACCGCCGAGTATAATGTGTCGCCGACGGTGACGCTCAAATCGATCACCGCCTATCGCGACGGCGAGACCAACGGCAATATCGACTTCGACAACACGCCCGGGCCGGTCCTCGACATCCCGGCTTTCTACCAGGACCACCAGCTCACCCAGGAGCTGCAGATCGTCTACGAGGGCGACCGCATCCAGGGCGTCGCCGGCCTCTTCTATCTCGACGGCGTCGCCCGCGGCGCGTTCGACACCGTGCTCGGCATCCTCAACACGACGATCCTGACCTCGGGCGAGGTCGACACGCGCAGCATCGCGGCGTTCGGCGACTTCACCTACCGGATCAGCGACCAGGTGCGCATCTCGCTGGGCGGACGCTACACCCGCGACCGGCGCGAGGGCACGGTGTTCCGGCGCAACTATACCGGCATCCGCAGCCCCTTCTTCGGAAACGCCGCCGCCGTCCCGGGCCTGATCCGCACCGACTACACCAACGAGCGCGTCGACGAGCAGTTCACGCCGCGCGCCAGCATCTCCTATCTGCCGACCCCCGATCTCACGCTCTACGCCTCGTACAGCCGCGGCTTCAAATCGGGCGGGTACGACATGCGCGGCGACGCGGTCTTCACCCCCGGCACGGTGAACGGCTATGAGCCGGAAACCGTCGATGCCTATGAAGCGGGGGTCAAGCTCTATGCTCTGGACCGCGCCGTCTACCTGAGCGTCGCGGGCTTCTATTCGGACTATCGCAACCAGCAGGTGACCATCCAGCAGGCGGCGACGAACGGCATTGCCAGCTTCGTCGACAATGCCGGCGATTCGCGGATCTGGGGCTTCGAGGCGGAAGCGCGCGCGACCGTCAGCCCGAACCTCCAGATCACCGGCATGTTCGGCTACACCAACGCCAGGTTCCTGCGCTTCGAGACCTACAATCTGGCGACGGCGAGCTTCATCGACGTGGCCGACCAAAGGGTGTTCCAGAACACGCCCCGATTCACCGTCGCGATCTCGCCGACGCTGAGCGCGGACGTGGGCGGCGGGACGATCGCGTTCACGCCGTCGATCTCGCACCGATCGGAATATTCGATGTTCGAGGTTCCGAGCCCGATCCTCGACGAGGACGGCTACACTTTGGTCGATGCGAGCCTGGTCTGGACTTCGGCGGACCAGCGCTTCCAGCTGTCGGCGCACGGGCGCAACCTGACCAACGCGCGCTACCGCGTCGGCGGCTATTCCTTCTCCGACATACCCTCGCCGATCTTTGGCAATTCGATCATCGGCTTCTATGGCCCGCCGCGTACCGTTACGGTGACCGGGCAGGTGAGGTTCTAGGGAGCGGGCATGGCGACGAGGAGCGGAATCGGAACGCAGGCGGGCATCGAGACGCCCGGCTGGCGCGTGCTTTCGATCCTGCTCCTCGCCTACATCTTCAACTTCCTCGACCGCCAGATCCTCAGCATCCTCCAGATCCCGATCCAGCGGGAGCTGGAGCTGAACGACGAGCAACTGGGCCTGATGGGCGGAGTCGCCTTCGCCTTGCTCTATTCCGGACTCGGCGTTCCCATCGCCTGGCTCGCCGACCGCAAGGACCGGGTGAAGATCATCGCGGTGAGCCTTGCAGTGTGGAGCGCGTTCACCGCTCTCTGCGGCGCGGCGCAGAATTTCTGGCAGCTGTTCCTCGCCCGGATGGGCGTCGGCGTCGGCGAGGCGGGCGGCGTCGCGCCGGCCTACGCGCTCATCTCCGATTATTTCCCGCCCGAGCGGCGCGCCCGGGCGATGGCGATCTTCTCGCTCGGAATCCCGATCGGGACCTCGCTGGGGGTGTTCTTCGGCGGCTGGCTCGCGAGCAGCGTCGACTGGCGGTTTGCCTTCGCGCTGGTCGGCGGCCTCGGCCTGCTGCTGGTGCCGCTGATGCTGCTCGGGATCCGCGATCCCGGCCGCGGCCGCTTCGACCGGGTCGACGGCAAGGCGGTCGAGCCCGCGCCGCCTTTCCTGACCGTCATGAAATGCCTCGCCCGCAAGCCGACCTTCTGGCTGCTGAGCTTCGGCGCGGCCTGCGGCTCGATCCTCGGCTACGGCTTCGCCTTCTGGCTCCCGCAATTCCTGACCCGCACCCGCGGCCTCGAGCTGATGGACATCTCCTGGTTCTACGGCTCGATCGCGCTGATCGGCGGGATCGGCGGCATCTGGCTCGGCGGCGTGGTGGGGGACCGGATGGGGAGCATCAGGCCGGCCGGCTATCCGTTGATCCCGGCGGTGTGCTTCCTCATTGCCGCGCCGCTCTACACGGCCGCGATCTACGTCCCGTCGCTGACCCTCTCATGGTTCATGATCGTGCTGGGCACCGCCTTCGGCCTCGCCTGGCTCGGGCCGGTGATCGCCGCGGTCCAGCACATCGTGCCGCCGAACATGCGGGCGAGCTCCTCGGCGTCCTTCCTGCTGATCAACAACCTGATCGGCATCGGCTTCGGCATCTGGTTCATCGGCAAGCTCAGCACCTTGCTGACGCCCGCATACGGCCAGGACGCGCTGCAGCACGCCATGTTCTACGCGCTCGGCTTCTACCTGCTCAGCGCCTCGCTCTACGGCCTCGCCGCCTGGCGCATCGGCCGCGACTGGTACAGGGCCGCGTGAACCTCAGCTCGCGAAGGCCGGGTCGAGCCGGTAGGCCTTGCGCAGCAGGGCCGGCCAGGCGAGGGCGCCGGCGGCGAGCTTGAGGCCGATCTTGCCCTGCTGCGCGGTCACCTCGGGAGCGCCCTGCGGCGGGTTGTTGAGATTGCCGTCGCCGGCCGACAGAGCGAGGATCTGCGCCTGGCAGGCGCGCTCCAGGAAGTAGATGCGGATGAAGGCCTCGCCCACCGTTTCTCCGACGGCCAAGGTGCCGTGGTTCCTGAGCAGCATCGCGCATTTGGAGCCGAGATCGGCGATGATCCGCTCGCGCTCTTCGAGATCGACCGCGACGCCCTCATAATCGTGATAGGCGACCTCGTCGCGGATCAGCATTGCCGTCTGGGTCAGCGGCAGCAGGCCCTCGCCGTGCGCGGAGACGGCCTGGCCGTGCGGCGTGTGGAGGTGGATCACCGCCTGCGCGTCCTCGCGCGCCATATGGATCGCGCTGTGGATGGTGAAGCCGGCGGGATTGGTGATGAACGGCGTGGGCTCGACCGGGAGCCCCTGCATGTCGACCTTGACCAATGAGGAGGCGGTCACTTCCTCGAACATGAGATTGTACGGGTTGAGCAGGAAATGGTGCTCCGGCCCCGGCACGCGCGCCGACAGATGGGTGAAAATGAGGTCGTCCCATCCGTAATGCGCGATCAGGCGGTAGGCGGCGGCGAGATCGACGCGGACCTTCCACTCCTCCTCGGGCACCCGGCCCTCGAGCGAGGGGATCTCGACCGAGGCGATCGGCGCCTCGCCCATATGCTTCGCGATCGCGTCGACCCGGCCCATGCTCCGACTCCCTGCTGCTCCGGCCGCTATAGCGGCGGCCGCGGGCTCAACGCTAGACGGGGCGGCGCGGCGGCTCCCGCTCGAACCGCCAGACCGCCCCGCCGGTGACCTGGACGCCGGCGAGGGTCGCGCGGCCGCCGGGCGCGATTTCGGCGACGATGGCGGCGAGCTTGTCGCGGCGCCAGTCGCCGCGCTCTCCCCGGACGGTCTCGATGGCCCGCGCCGAAAGACGGCGGAGAAGTTCTGCCGGCAGTCCGTGCGGATCGAGCAGAACGGCGCCGCGATCGGCGCGGGCCCGCGCCTGCCACTCGCGCTCCGCCGCCCATTCGAGCGCGTCCTCGGCTTCCCCGAGATGCGCGGCGGCGGCGGCGAGGCGCGGGGGCGGAAGCAGGTCGCATCCCGCGAGGAGCGCGCGGAAGCGGGTGCGATCGTAGGCGTCGGAGCGGTTGGAGGGGTCGTCGACGGCGGCGAGACCGGCCCCGGCGACGATCGCCGCGAGCTCGTCCCGGCGCCAGCCGAGCAGCGGCCTGAGCAGGGCGACCCGTCCCTCGTTCCGGCGCGGCCGGATCGCCGACAGCCCGCTTAGGCCCGCGCCGCGGGCGAGGCGCATCAGCACCGTCTCGGCCTGGTCGTCGGCATGGTGCGCGGTCGCGAGCAGGGCGATGCCGCGCCGTTCGGCCCAGCCCGCGAGCAATCGATAGCGCAGCCTGCGCGCCCGCGCCTGCGCGCTCGCTCCGGCGATCGGCGCGTCCGGGTCGGCGAGCGTCTCGTGGGGCATGGCGAGACCGGCGCAAATTTCCCGGACCAGGGCCGCCTCCCGCGCATTTTCAGGGCGGAGGCGATGGTCGACGGTCGCGGCTTCGACCCGTCCCGGAAAGGCGGCGTGAGCGAGCAGCAGCAGAGCGAGGCTGTCCGGCCCGCCGGACACGGCGAGCCCCAGGCGCTCCGGCGGTCCGCCCGCCAGCTTTTCCAGGTCTCGGCGAAAGCGGTCGGTCTGCTCTGCGCTCGGCATGGACCGAGCTTAAGCGATGCGGCGGGCGCTGGGAAATGCCGCGCCCTCGTGACATCGGCGAGCGCCCGACCTAGGAGTCCAGCGCCAACAGGAGCCCGACCATGAAGCCAGCCGCCGCCGCATTCGCGCTGATCCTGCTCTCCGCCTGCGCGCGGAGCGAGGATGCGAGCGTCAGGCCGGGCGAGAGCAACGAAAGCTACAGCGCGGTCGAGCAGGTGCGCAGCCAGGACGGCGACGAGCGCGAGCCGGCGCTGGGCGAGTGGCGGCGGTCGCTGCAGGAGGACCAGCCGTCGCTCGAATTCGGGCCGGCGGGGACCGCGCCGTTGCTGACCGTCGCCTGCGCCGAGGGAGGAAGCCTCGTCCTGCAGCGCGCCGGTGCGGCGCCGCCGGGATCGGCGCCCACCGTGACCGTCGCGGTCGGCGGCCAGACCCGCCAGCTGACGATGAGCGCGGCCGGCGGCAGCGCGCCGGCGCAGCGCACCGCGCTCGCCGGCGGCGACCCCCTGATCCAGCAGCTTGCCTCGGCCCAGGCGCCGATCACTTTGCGCTTCGGCGACGGCACGGCTTTGGTGCTGCCGCAGAGCCCGCTCATCGGCGCATTCGCGACCGGCTGTGCACAGGGCTTCCCGGCGGATGCCGCGCCCGTCGGCACGGCGCCCGCCGACGGCAACGTCCAGGCCGCTCCCGCAGGCAATGAGGCCAATGCCGCCGCCGGGCGTTGATGCGGGTCGAACGAGCGGGAGTGGCGTGATGAGGGTTTCGCGGATTGCGCTGGCGCCGGCCCTCGCCGTCGCGCTCGCTTCCTGCGCCACACGGCCCGCGCCCGCACCGGAACCCCGGGTCCCGCCGCGGCCCGCGCCGCGGGTGCTGCCGCCGATCGCCTCGCCGCCGTCGCAGCTTCAGTGGCAGGACGCGCCGCTCAGCCCGGGCGACTGGAGCTGGGACGGCGGCGCCGCCGCCGCCGCCTCGTTCGGGCCGCCGGGACAGCCGAGCCTCGTCGTCCGCTGCGCCGGCGCCGGGCGCGTGACGATCGAGCGGCGCGGAGCGGCGCCCGCGACCGGCGGCAGCCTTACGATCCGCACCAGCAGCACGACGCGGACGCTGCCGGCGCGGAGCGGCCCGGAAGGGCTCGAAGCCAGCCTCGCCGCCTCGGACCCTTTGCTCGATGCGATCCTGTTCAGCCGCGGCCGCTTCGCGGTCGAGGCGAGCGTGCTGCCGGTGCTGATCGTCCCGTCTTGGCCGGAGCCGGCGCGGGTGGTCGACGATTGCAGGGGCTGAGGCGGGGAGAGAAGCGCCGGGACGGGCGCGAAGCAAGGAAGACTAGCGCCAAAATAATCGAGTTCAAGACTTGATCGCCGATTCGGCGCGAATCATAGTGAAGCCGAGTTCAACAAGCGAAAGGAGGTGATCCGATGTCTCATGGTTCAGCAGAGAGGTCGGTCCAGCTCGTTCGGGAGATGAAAGGCTAAGTCTTTCAAGGTCTTCCGGGCTGGAGCTTCCGGCCGCTGACCATGTAGAAGGGCCGCCGGTTTAGTCCCGGCGGCCCTTTTGCCGTCCTGCGGGACGGGGGTGTGTCCAGCGCCGTGATCCCGGCGAAGGCCGGGATCCCAGGACGGAAAGGCTCCCTGGCGAGTGGAGGCATCCTGCACGGGACGCGGTGCTTACACTCGCTGAGATCCCGGCCTTCGCCAAGATGACGGCTTGGCGCTGCCCGTCGAGAGGGCGGTTGATTCCCTTGGCCGCTGTGGCATGGCCGTCACCGTCCGATTGCCGAGGAGCCGGGGATGAAGCCGTTGCGCGCCGTCATTTCGCTGACCCTGTCCCTGCTGGCGGGCGCGGCGCTCGCACAGCCCGCCGCGCAGCCGGCACCCGCCGCGCCGCGAGGGCCGCCGCGGCTGATCGTCGTCATCTCGGTCGACCAGTTCTCCGCCGATTTGTTCGCCCAATATCGCCAGCATTTCACCGGCGGGCTCCGGCGGCTGTCGGGCGGCATGGTGTTCCCGGCCGGCTATCAGGCGCATGCCGCGACCGAGACCTGCCCCGGCCATTCGACCATCCTCACCGGATCGCGGCCGTCGCGGACCGGGATCATCGCCAACAACTGGTACGACCTCTCGCTCGGCCGCGAGGACAAGAATGTCTATTGCTCCGAGGATCCGAGCGTCGCCGGGAGCAGCTCGAGCAACTACACGGTGTCCCCGCAATATCTGCGCGTGCCGGCGCTGGGCGACCATATGAAGCGCGCCGACCCGGCCAGCCGCGTCGTCGCCGTCGCCGGCAAGGACCGCGCCGCGATCATGATGGGCGGCCGCGCCGTCGACCAGCGCTGGTGGTGGGGCGGACGCGACTTCACCAGCCAGAACCAGCACCGGCCGACGGAGGCGGTCACCCTCGCCAACCAGGCGGTCGCCGCCGCGCTCGCCCGCCCCGCGCCCGCTCTGACCCTGTCGCCGCTCTGCGAGACCCGCGCCCGCGCGGTGCCGCTCGGCGGCGGCGGCCCGCTGGTCGGCTCGCACCGCTTCGCCCGCGACGCCGGCGACGCACGATCCTTCCGCGCCTCGCCGGAGATGGACGGCGCCACCCTCGCTCTGGCGATGGCGCTGCGCGACGAGATGCGCCTCGGCCAGGGCCGCGGCACCGACCTGCTCATCGTCGGCCTCTCGGCGACCGATTATGTCGGGCACGCTTTCGGCACCCAGGGCGCGGAGATGTGCCAGCAGCTGATCGAGCTCGACCGCTCGCTCGGCGACTTCTTCATCCGGATGGACCGGACGGGAGTCGACTATCTCGTCGTGCTCACCGCCGACCATGGCGGCGTCGACATACCGGAGCGCGCCAACGCCAACGGCGCTGCGCGGGCGGCGCGGGTCGATCCCACGCTCACCGCCGCCGAGATGGGACGGGCGATCGGGACGGCGCTCGGCCTCCAGGGGCCGGTGCTGATCGGCGACGGCGCGTTCGGCGACATCTATGTCGACCGCGCGCTTGCCCCGGCCGTGCGCACGCGCGTCGTAGCCGAGGCGGCGCGGCGCTACCGCGCCCATCCCCAGGTCGCCGCCGCCTTCACACGCGACGAACTGCGCGCCGCGCCGAGCCCCACCGGCCCGCCCGACGCTTGGAGCCTGATCGACCGCGCCCGCGCCTCGTTCGATGCCGAACGTTCGGGCGACCTCGTCGTCCTGCTGCGCCCCCGGATCACTCCGATCGCCGACACCAGCCGCGGCTACGTCTCGACCCACGGCAGCCCCTGGGATTACGACCGGCGGGTGCCGATCCTGTTCTGGCGGCGCGGGATGCAGCCTTTCGAGCAGCCGCTCGCGGTCGAGACGGTGGACATCCTGCCCACGCTCGCCGCGGTCATCGGCCTCGACATTCCGGCGGGCACGATCGACGGCCGCTGCCTCGACCTGATCGAGGGCCCGGAGTCGAGCTGCGCCGCCCGCTGACGCGGGTCCGCGGCGGAGGAAGCATGGCGCGGACGCCGGCCAGGAGAGGGATCAGCCGGCGGAACCTGCTGATCGGCGGCGGCGCCGGGCTCGGCCTGCTCGTCGCCTGGCAGCTCTGGCCGCGCAGCTACCAGCCCAATTTCGTCGCCGACGAAGGCGAGCTGCTGTTCAACGCCTTCCTCAAGATCGGCACCGACGGCCGCGTCGTCGTCGCCGTCCCGCAGGCCGAGATCGGCCAGGGCGTCTACACCAGCCTGCCCCAGATCCTCGCCGACGAGCTCGGCGCCGACTGGAATACGGTGGCGGTCGAGGCGGCGCCTCTGTCGCCGCTCTACGCCAACACCCTGTTCCTGGGCGAGATCGCGGATGGGGTACTCCCTGCGCCGCTCGACGATCTCGGCCGCAGCGCGATGCGCGAGCAGGCGACGCGCTCGGCGCTGATGCTGACCGGCGGCTCGAGCTCCGTCCGCGCGTTCGAGCCGCGGCTGCGCGAGGCCGGGGCGGGGGCGCGGGCCTTGCTGCAGATGGCGGCGGCGGATCGCTGGAACGCCGACTGGGAGGCGCTCGACACGCAAGGGGGATTCGTCCTCGCCACGGACGGCCGGCGGCTGCGCTTCGCGGAGCTGGCAGAGGCGGCGGCCGGTAAGACGCTGCCCGAGCATCTGCCGGTGCGAGGCGGCTTCGAGGGCCGCCTCACCGGCCATCCGCTGCCGCGCATCGACACGCCGGCGAAGGTCGACGGCTCGGCCCGGTTCGCGGCGGACGTCAGGCTGCCGGGCATGGTCCATGCGAGCGTCCGCAGCGGTCCGCCGGGGTCGCGCCTGCTGCGCTTCGACCGGGAAGCGGGGCGGCGCGTCGCGGGGCTGGTCGGGCTGGTCCGCAACCCCGGCTGGATCGGCGTGGCGGCGAACGACTGGTGGGCCGCGAACAAGGCGCTCGACCTGATGGCGCCGCAGTTCAGCATCCCCGCGGGCCTGGCGAGCAGCGCCGGCATCGAGGCGGCGCTCGCTTCGGCGCTGGCGCAAGGCGAGGCGCAGGAGGTGGTCTCGTCCGGGGACTGGCGGGAGCAGCTCGCCGCCAACGACGTCGTCCGCGCCGATTATGCGGTCGATCCGGCCCCTAATGCGCCGCTGGAGACGCTGAGCGCGACGGTGCGGATCGTGGGCGACCTGATGGAGGTGTGGGTGCCGACCCAGGCCCCCGGCCTCGCCCGCGCCGCCGCGGCGCGCGCCACCGGCTTTGCGGAGGCCTCGGTCACAATCCACCCGACGCTGGCCGGCGGCGGCTACGGCCGGAAGATGGAGATGGATGCGATCGAGCAGGCCGCTGTGATGGCGCTGAAGCTCGGCCGGCCGGTCCAGCTGACCTGGCCGCGGATCCAGGAGCTGAAGCGCGACCGGATGCGCGCGCCGGCGCTGGCCCGGATGGCGGCGCGGTTCGGCAACAATGCGACCATCGCGGCATGGCAGGCGAGGATCGTCGCGCCGCCGACGATGGCGCCCCTGCTCTCCCGCCTCCGCGCCGGCCGTCTGCTCGGCGAGCTCGAGACGGCGGACGTGGCGGGAGCGGTGCCGCCTTATGCGATTCCGGCCGTCTCGGTGGAGCGGGTGCCGGTCGAGATCGGCCTCGAGACCGGCCTGTGGCGCTCGGGCGCGTACAGCTGCACCTGCTTTTTCACCGAATGCTTCATCGACGAGCTGGCGCGGCGGGCGGCGATCGAGCCTCTGTCGTTCCGGATGCAGCTATTGGGCTCGAACCCGCGGCTGGCGCAGGTGCTGAGCCAGGCGGCGGCGCTGGGCGGCTGGGACGGCGGGCCCCCGGGGAGCGGCATCGGCCTCGCCTGCCACAGCGCCTACGGCTCGCACGTCGCCTTGCTGGTCGAGATCGAGCTGACCGGGGAGCAGCGCGTTCGCGTCCTTCGCGCGGTGGCGGCGGTCGACTGCGGCCGCATCGTCAATCCCGAGCTGGTCAGGCAGCAGATCGAGGGCGGGATCGTCCACGGCATCGCCGCCGCGACCGGCCGCCCGCTGCGGATCGAGCACGGTATGCCGATCGCCACGGACCTCGGCGCGCTCGGCCTCCCGGTGCTTGCGGATTCGCCCGAGATCAGCGTCGAGATCATCCCCTCCGAGGAGGCGCCGGGCGGCGTCACCGAGCTCGCGGTGCCCCCCGTCGGGCCGGCGATCGCCAATGCCTTGGCGTCGCTGACCGGGCGGCGGCTCCGGCGACTGCCGCTGGTGCCGGGGAGTCGCGGCTGGTGAGGCCCGAAGGTCATCCGCCGGTGCCCGCGCCGAAGGTCGGCGTGCTGCTGATCAACCTCGGCACGCCCAATTCGCCCGAGCCGGGATCGGTGAAGCTCTACCTGAAGGAGTTCCTGTCGGATCCGCGCGTGGTCGAGATCCCGCAACTGGTCTGGCAGCCGATCCTGAGGGGCATCATCCTCAACACCCGCCCGAGAAAGTCCGCGCACGCTTACCGGCAGGTGTGGACCGAGCAAGGGTCGCCGCTCGCCGCGATCACTGCGCGCCAGGCGCGGGCGCTGGCCGGCGCGTTCGGCGACGATGTCATGGTCGACCATGCCATGCGCTACGGTCGGCCGGCGATCCGCGACCGCATCGATGCCCTGCGGGAGGCGGGCTGCGATCGCATCCTGATCGCGCCCCTCTATCCGCAATATTGCGCGGCGACGACGGCCACCGCCAACGACGAGGCGTTCGCGCATCTGCGCCGCTTGCGCCGGCAGCCGGCGGTGCGGACGCTTCCCCCTTATCATGACGACCCGCTCTACATCGAAGCGCTGAAGCGCCACGTGGAAGCTTCCCTCGCCGCGCTCGATTTCGAGCCGGAGGCGGTGCTCGCGAGCTTCCACGGAATGCCGCAGCGGACGCTCGAGCTGGGCGATCCTTATTACTGCCACTGCCACAAGACGGCGCGGTTGCTTTCCGACGCGCTCGGGCGCGAGCTCAGGCTGACCTTCCAGTCGCGCTTCGGGCGGGCGAAATGGCTGGAGCCGGCGACCGACAAGGTGCTGGAGGCGCTGCCCGGCGAAGGCGTGAGGCGCGTCGCGGTGGTCGCGCCGGGCTTTTCGGCCGACTGCCTCGAGACGCTGGAGGAGCTGGCGATCCGCGGCCGCGCATCCTTCCTCGCCGCCGGCGGCATGGATTTCGCGTACCTGCCCTGCCTCAACGACAGCGAGCCCGGGATCGCGATGCTGCGCGGGATCATCGGCCGCGAGCTTGAAGGATGGATCGCTCCGCCATAGAGCGCGACCCACAATTAGAAACGGGAGAGAGACATGGCACGCGTCGCAGTGGTCACCGGCGGGACCCGAGGGATAGGCGAGGCGATCTCGGTCGCGCTGCGCGACGCCGGCCTGACCGTCGCCGCAAACTATGCCGGCAACGAGCAGAAGGCGGGCGAATTCACCGCGCGCACCGGAATCAAGTCCTACAAATGGGATGTCTCCGATTACGACGCCTGCGTCGCCGGCATCGCCCAGGTCGAAGGCGAGCTCGGGCCGGTCGACGTGCTGGTCAACAATGCCGGCATCACCCGCGACGGCACCATGAAGCGGATGACCCGCTTGGCCTGGGACGAGGTGATCGACGTCAATCTCGGCGGCTGCTTCAATATGGCCAAGGCGGTCTGGGACGGGATGAACGGCCGCAAGTTCGGCCGCATCGTCAACATCGGCTCGATCAACGGCCAGGCCGGCCAGTACGGCCAGGTCAATTATGCCGCCGCCAAGTCCGGCATCCACGGCTTCACCAAGGCCCTCGCCCAGGAGGGCGCCCGCGCCGGGATCACGGTCAACGCCATCGCGCCAGGCTATATCGACACCGAGATGGTCGCGGCCGTGCCCGAGGACGTGCTCGCCAAGATCGTCGCGCGCATCCCGGTCGGCCGGCTCGGGCGCGCCGACGAGATCGCCCGCGGCGTCCTTTTCCTCTGCGGCGAGGACGGCGGCTTCATCACCGGCTCGACGCTCAGCATCAACGGCGGCCAGCACATGTACTGAGGGGTGGGGGTGGGGACAGTTACTTTCATACGCGGCGTCGCCCGAATTCGCACGGCGAGCCTGAAAGTAACTGTCCCCTCAGCGCCAGGGGGACAGTCACTTTCGCAACCGCCGTGCGAAACCTCGCAGCGCCGCCTGTGAAAGTGACGGTCCCTTCAGGCCCCACCAAGCGCTCGATGATGATTGCGGGCCACGCGACGTCGATCAGCCTCGAGCCGGTCTTCTGGGAAGCGCTGCGGGAGGCGGCCGAAGAGGAGGGGCTGCCGCTCTCCGCCTTGGTCGCGCGAATCGACGCGAAGCGGGTCGAGGCGCCGCGGCCGGCCAACCTCGCCAGCGCGATCCGGGTCTGGCTGTTCGAAAGAGCTATTGCGAAGCGTTTGCAATAAAGGCAGAGGCGGGCGCGAAGGAGACGCGCGCGTGGCCGCATCGAACAGGATCCGCCTCAGGAAGATGTGGTTCACGGTCCACAAATGGCTGGGCATCGCGCTCGCGATCCTGGTCGTCCCGATCTCCCTGTCGGGCTCGGCCCTGGTCTGGCACGACTGGGTGGACGAAAGGATCAACCCGCAGCGCCATGCGGTCGGCGGCCCGGCGAGCCTGCCGCCCTCGGCCTATGCGGAAGCGGCCAGGCGCGCGCTGACCGCGGGGGAGCGGATCCTCAGCATCGCCTTTCCCGGCGAGCACGGACCGGTGACGGTCACGGCGGCGCGGCCGAGTCAGCCCGGCGCCCGGCGGCCGGTGCGGACCTTGCTCTGGCTCGATCCGGCAAGCGCGCGCGTACTCGACCGCGCCGGGACCAACGAAGGCGCGGTCCGCATGCTCCACGTCCTCCACGGCAGCCTGATGGTGCCGGGGGCAGGCCGGCAGATCGTCGGCTGGGTGGGCGTGGCGATGCTGATCTCGTCGCTCACCGGCCTCTGGCTGTGGTGGCCGGTCGGCGGCGGCCTGCGCCGCGGCTTGCGGTGGCGGCGACAGGGAACGACCAACGCCAACCTCCACCACCTCGCCGGCTTCTGGGTCGCGCTGCCGCTCGCGATGCTGAGCTTCACCGGCGTCTGGATCTCCTTCCCCGGAATCTTCGGCGGCGCCTCGACGCCGGCCAGGGCTGCGCCGGCCCAGCCGCCGAGGCCCCTGGCCGAGACCCGGCTGAGCCCCGACGCCGCGCTCGCCGCGGCCCGGCCGTACCGCAGCGGCCCGCTCGTCTCGATCGCCTGGCCGACGGACAGGGCGCCGCAATGGACAATCGCCTTCCGGCGCCGGGGCGGCAACGCCGAGGTCAAGGTGGACGAGGGGACCGGCCGCGCCTCGCCGCCCTCTCCTCCGCGCGCCGAGACCACCGCGCGCACCATGCGGCGCTGGCACGACGGGACCGGCATGGGCATGGTCTGGCAGATCGTGATCTTCGTCGGCGGCATCCTGCCGGCGCTCCTGGCGGTCACGGGGATCATCATGTGGCTGCGCACGCGCAAATGGCGCGGCGATGCTGATTCCTCCCTGCGCGCGAAGCGCGTGGGGAGGGGGACCATGCGAAGCATGGTGGATGGGTAACTGGCGCAGGCCGAGCCAGTTTCCCATCCACCACCCTTCGGGCCGTCCCCCTCCCCATGCAAGCATGGGGAGGAATGCTAGCGGCCGAGCAGCACTCTCGCCTGGGTGGCGAGCTGGGCAAGCATCGGGGCGGTGGTGACCGGGGCGGTGCGGGCGCGCTCGACGGTGCGGCGGAACTGATCGATCCGCGCCCGCTGATTCGTCACCCAGCGTTCGACGGCGGCGACCGGATCGCCGGCCTGGCGGCGTTGCAGGAAATCGAGCCGGAGCTGCTCGAAGTCGCGCGCCAGCCCGGCGGTCAGCAGCCGCTCCCACTGGTCGTGGGCCTCGAAGCTGTGCGCCGCGGACAGCGCCCAGTCGATGCCGAGCGCCTCGCCCAGCTTGGTATAAGCATGGGTGAGAGCGATCTCGTCGGTTGAGAGTCGTTGGCCAAGGTCGGCGAGGCCGATCGCTCCGTTCAGCTCGTAGAGGCGGACGACCTCGTCGGCGATCTCGGACGGCGCGCCGAGCTTGATCAGCTGGGCGCGCTGCGCCGCGGCCTGCGCCGCCGGCTCCGGCCGGAGCAGCCGCTCGAGCGAAGCGCTCAATTTGTCGATGCCCGGCTGCAGCCGCGCGACCGTCTCGCCGGGCTTCATGTCGGGCGGGGTGCAGCGCAGCAGGTCGGAGACGTGGAGCTGAAGGGCCGTCGACGCCTGGTCAAACAGCTCGAGCCGAACCTGCTCCGAAACGTCGATCGTGTCGAGCGCCTGCCAGAGCACGGGCATCCTGAACAGCCGCTCGGCCGACACGAAGGCGGAAGCGGCGTGGCCGAGCGAGGCGCCTTCCTGCTCGATCAAGGCGAAGGGCGCGACGAGCCCGAGCCGGTTGACCAGGCGGTTGGCCACCTTGGTCGCGATGATCTCGCAGCGCAGCCTGTGGTTGAGGATGGCGCCGCGATGGCGCTCCTGCATCTGCGGCGGAAAGGCGGCGAGCAGCTCCGTCTCCATCGTCGGGTCTTCGGAGAGGCCGCTCTTCTCGGTCGCGTCCTGCAGCGCCATCTTGCTGTGCGACAGCAAAACCGCGAGCTCGGGCCGCGTGAGTCCGCGATTCTCGTGCGCGCGGCGGAGCAGGTCCTCATTGCCCTCGAAGCCCTCGACGGCGCGGCTGAGGCGGCCGCTTTCCTCGAGCACCTCGAGCACGCGGACCTGCGCCGGGAGCGCCGCGGAACCGCCGCGCTCCGCGGTCGAGAGCGCGAGCGCCTGCAGCCGGTTGTCCTCGAGCACGAGCGCTGCCACCTCGTCGGTCATGTCCGCGAGCAGGGCGTTGCGGTCCTCGAAGCTCAGCCGCCCCTCCGCCATCTCGCGGTTCAGGGGGATCTTGATGTTGACCTCGTTGTCCGAGCAGTCGACGCCGGCGCTGTTGTCGATGAAATCGGTGTTGATGCGCCCGCCCGCGTCGCTGAACTCGATCCGGCCGGCCTGGGTGATGGCGAGGTTTGCGCCTTCGCCGATCGCCCTGGCCCGGACTTCGCCGCCGGTGATCCGGATCGGGTCGTTCGCCGGGTCGCCGACCTCCGCGTTGGTCTCGCTGCGGGCGCGGATGTAGGTGCCGATGCCGCCGAACCAGAGCAGGTCGACCGGCGCCTTCAGGATCGCGGCGATCACGGCCGCCGGCTCGATCTCGTCGCCTTCGAGCTCGAGCAGCGCGCGGACCTCGGGCGTGAGCGGGATCGACTTCTGGCTGCGCGGGAAGACGCCGCCGCCCTTGGAGATCAGCTTGGCATCGTAATCGGCCCAGGAGGAGCGCGGCAGGTCGAACAGACGCTTGCGCTCGGTCCAGCTCGCCTCCGGATCCGGGTCGGGGTCGATGAAGACGTGGCGGTGGTCGAACGCGGCCACGAGCTTGATCGCGCGCGAGAGGAGCATGCCGTTGCCGAACACGTCTCCCGACATGTCGCCCACGCCGGCCACCCGGATCGGGTCGGTCTGGACGTCGACGCCGATCTCGCGGAAGTGGCGCTGGACGCAGACCCAGGCGCCGCGGGCGGTGATGCCCATCGCCTTATGGTCGTAGCCCTGGCTGCCGCCCGATGCGAACGCGTCCCCGAGCCAGAAGCCCGCCGATATCGCCAGGCCGTTGGCGACGTCGGAGAAGGTCGCGGTGCCCTTGTCCGCGGCGACGACGAAATAGGGGTCCTCGGTGTCGCGGACGACGACCTGCGGCGGATGGACCACCTCGTTCTCGACGATGTTGTCGGTCACCGAGAGCAGGGACCGGATGAAGATGCGGTAGCTCTCGGTTCCCTCGGCGAGCCAGGCGTCGCGCTCGGAGACCGGCGGCAGCTGCTTGGGATAGAAGCCGCCCTTGGCCCCGGTCGGCACGATCACCGCATTCTTGACCAGCTGCGCCTTCATCAGGCCGAGGATCTCGGTCCGGAAGTCGTCGCGCCGGTCCGACCAGCGCAGGCCGCCGCGCGCGACCGGCCCGCCGCGCAGGTGGATGCCCTCGACGCGCGGGCTGTAGACCCAGATTTCGCGCCACGGCACGGGTGCCGGAAGACCGGGGATGCGGGCGCTGTCGAGCTTGAAGGCGAGCGCCTCGGCGGCCGCGGGGGCGAAGGCGTTGGTCCTCAGCGTCGCCCCGATCACCGCGCGGAACAGGCGCAGGATGCGGTCCTCGTCGATCGCGGCGACGTTGCCCAGACCGCGGTCGATCCGGCGCTCGGCGTCCTTCACCGCCTGCCCGCGATCGCCCTCGAAGTCGGGATCGTGCATCGCATCGAACAAGGCGACGAGGCTTGCGGTCACGTCGGGAGCGCGGCGCAGCGCCTCGACCACCGTCACCATCGAATAAGACAGCCCGATCTGGCGCAGGTAGCGGAACCAGGCGCGGAACAGCACGACTTCCCGCGGCTGCAGCCCGGCCGAAACGATCAGCTGGTTGAAGGGGTCGTTCTCGGCGCGGGCCTCGAGCACGGCCGCGATCGCCCGCTCGACCAGCCGGGCGCGCTTCATCACGTCGGAAGCGTCGCCGCCGCGCGGCGTCTCGAGGACGAAATCGTGGATGTAGCCGAGATCGCCGCCGTCCAGTGCGGTCGGCACCTCCTCGAGCACGCGGAAGCCGAAATTCTCGAACACCGGCACCGCCTCGGAGAGCGGGATCAGGGCCGCGAGCCGGTAGGTCTTGAGGTGCAGACGCCCCGATCCGTCCTCCTCCTTGCGGAACAAACGGGCGTCGCGGGCGGCCGCGCCGTCCAGCTCGCAGATGCGGAGCACGTCCTGCGCCGCCTCGCCGGGGCCGGTCCGGATCCGGTAGCCCTCCGGGAAATCGTCCATGTAGCTGAGCGCGAGCCGGGTGGCGCGGGCGGTGCCGACGATCGATCCGAGCGCCTCCTCGACGCTCGGCTCCCAGCCGCGGACCATGTCGACCAGCCGCCGGTCCAGCTCGGCGACGTCCGGCAGCGGCCGCTCCGCATCCATGTCGTAGGTGTAGCGCACCAGAGCGAGGTCGCCCTCGCCGAGCTCGACCGCCCAGTTGGTCAGCTTGCCGTCGGTCGCGGCCTCGATCATCGCGCCGATCTCGGTGCGGCGGCGGGTGGTGAGCTCGTCGCGGGGCAGCCAGACGAAGGCGAAGAGGTGGCCCTGCAGCGCGCTGCGGGCGAGCAGCAGGGTCGGCCGCGGCCGGTCGGCGAGCGACATCGCGGTCATCACCAGCGCGCGCACGTCGGCCGGGGAGAGGCTGATCAGGAGATCGGGCGGCAGGGCGCTCATCGCATGGCGCAGCGCCTTGCCGCTATGGCCCTTCGGGTCGAATTCGAACTCGGCCTCGAGCTCGGCAAGGCGGCGGCGCAGCAGCGGCACCTGGTCGGCGGGCTGGTTCAGCGCCTCGCTGGTCCACAGGCCGGCATGGACGCCGATTCCGACGACCTCGCCATTCTCGCGCACGGGGAGGACGATGAGGTCGAGCGGCACCCGCCGGTGGATGGTCGACTTGCGGTCGGCCTTGGCGAGCAGGGGCTCGTCGCCTCCCCGCTCGAAATAGCGCATCGCGCCGCCGCAGCCGCCCTCGTCGGTCGGGTCGCCGGGCAGCCTGAACAGGCCCAGCGCCTCGCTCGGCGGCCGGCCGGGGCGCTCGACATGATAGCCGAGCAGGGTCATCGCCCCGTCGGCGAACCAGCGCAGCAGCTCGGCCCCTTCCGGATCGGAGATCGCGTCGGCGTCCGCGCGCATCCGGGCCTGCATCGCGCGCCAGTCGCCGACCGCGGCGCGGACGTCGGCGAGGACGCGGTGGAGGGCGGCGACGAGGTCGCGCCGCTCGCGCGCGTCGACGCGGTCGACCTCGATGTACATGATCGATTCGCGCCGGCGCCCGTCGTCGCACAGCGGACCGACCGACATCAGGGAGCCGCCGCCATCACGCTCCACGCACACCACCGGATGGAGCAGCCGGTGGATGACGACGCCGCGGCCCGCGATCGCATTGGCCACCGAATCGACCAGGAAGGGCATGTCGTCATTGGCGATGCAGATGCGCATGCGGCGGTGACCGACCTGGCCGCCGGCGGATTCGAGCCGGACGAGGGCGGTGCCGGGCGGGCGGCGACCGGCGCAGGCCGCGATGAACTCGGCGGCCTTGCGGCATTCGACGGCGTCGAAGCCGGCGAGCTCGCCGGGCAGCGCGCCGTTGCACAAGGCGTCGGAGAGCGCGTCGATCAGGCGCCGGTCGGCGGGGCCGGCCTTGTTGCTGCCCTCGCTTCCCCCGGAATCGAGGGAGGATCCAGCAGCAATGTCGGCAGTCATAAAAGGCTCCTGGCGCTCGGACGGCGTGACCGGCCGTCGGCTCTCGCGGCGCCCTATGCTCCCGGCGCGCCGGAGAGGCAAGGCTGAGCGGACTCGCGCCGACGCGCGCGAGCTCAGATGCGGCGGGGCGTGCCCTCGGTCTCGCGGCGCTTGCGCAGCGCCTCCAGCCGCGCCCGCGCCTCGGGGAGGCCGGGCACGACCGGCCCCGAGGAAATCGGCATGACGTGGCCGGCTCCGCCGCGGCGGGTCGGCGGAACGTAGACCATCATCGTGCCGCCGCTCTGCGCGGCGGCCGTTCGATAGAGCCGCTCGGCGCGCTCCCAATCGAGGGGGACGCCGCGCCCCTCCTCGAAGCGGATGCCGAGCTCGAGCTGGGCATATTTGTCGCCGGACGCGGCGCGCGTGGCGAGCGCCTGCACCTCGGGCGCGGCGCCGCCGCCGCGCAGGGAGATGCCCTGATAGCTCGTCGCCGGCCCGCAACCGGCGAGCAGCAGGATCGCAGCGGCGAGGGCGGGGTGCTTCATGGACCTTCTCCCATGCCGAAGCTCGCGTGGACCGGTGCGGCGGTCAAGGGGAAAGCGGCGGCGGGTCGCAGTCGCCGTCGAGCACCGAGCGGGCGCCGTATCGGGCGGTGAAGCCGAGCCCGGCGGCGGCTCCTGCGGCGTCGTAGATCCGGCCGATCGAGCGCGGGAGGGGCCAGCCGTGCTGCTCGAAGCGGGCGGCGATTTCGGGGGCGCGCAGCCGCAGCAAGGCGGGGGCGTCGGCGACGAGCGCTTCGCGATCCTCGGGCCGGAAGGGCGTCTCGGCGCTGATCACATAGGTCCCGCCTTGCGCCTCGAGCGCGAGGACATGGGCGCGCGCGACGTCGCGGCGGTCGATGCCCCGGTGCAGGCGGTAGAGCGCCATCTCGGGCAGCGGCTCGGGGAAGCAGCGCGACATCCGCAGGACCGCTCCGGGCAGGCCGGAGGCGCGGACCAGGGCCTCGGCTGCGAGCTTGGTGTCGTCGTAAATGTCGCGCGGGTGCGGCTCGACGGTCTCATCGATCCAGGCGGCGCGGCCGGCGGCGGGCTCGAGCGCGTGGCCGTAGAGCGAGGTGGTGCTGGTGAGCACGAAGCGGCCGACGCCGGCGGCGAGCGCGGCGTCGAGCAGCCGCTCGGTCGCGTCGACATTGACGCTGCGGAACTCGGCGTCGGGGACGCGGCCGACATGGGGAGCGTGCAGCGCGGCGACGTGGACCAATGCGTCGAAGCCGGCGAGGCCGATGGGATCGCGGATATCGGCCGTCTTCTGGACCTGCGGGCCGGGCCTCAAGTCGAGACCGATCACCTCATGGTCGCGCCGGAGCAGGGCTGCGACGCCGCTGCCGATGAGGCCCGCGGCGCCGGTGACGAGGATGCGCATTCGCCTTTATGGGGGCAGTTGACGAGACGCTGCAACGGCCCGGTGAGCTGAACACGTCATCCCGGCGAAGGCCGGGATCCCAGTGAGTGAAAGGCGCCGGCGGCCGTGCGGAGCGCACTCCACGTCTCCCGAGATTTCTCGTCCTGAGATCCCGGCCTTCGCCGGGATGACGGCCTCGGTCAGGCGGCGGCCTTGCGGACGGCGCGGTCGACGGTCGCGGCGTCGTCGAGCGCGGCGACGAGGGCGATGCGGCCGCCGGCTTCGCGCCGGGCGACGAACAGGACGAACTCGCCCTCGCCCTCGACCGCGAGGTCGACGAAGCCGAGCGGCCCCGCCTCGCGCAGCCGCGCGCGCGCCTGCTCGATCGGATCGGGCTTCGGCTCGGGACGCTTCGCCTGGCGCTCGGCGCGGACGATCGCCTTGAGGCCGCCCGGCTCCGCTTCCAGCGTGGCGGCGAAGCTGCCCGCGGGCAGCGCCTCGCGCCGCGCCCAGGACAAAGCCGCCGCGAACTCGGCGAGGCGGGTCTTGTCGTAATCGGCGCCGAAGACGAGCTTGACGACCGGCGTCATCGGCGCGCGCGCCTGGCCTTTCAGGCCCGCATCCTCGAGCAGCTCGGCATAGTCTTCGGGGTCGGCCTCGGCGGCCAGCGCGAAGTCGTAGGCGTCGCCGAGCGCGCGGTAGAGGGCCCCCCGGCTGCGATGGTCGGCCGAGCGCGCCGCCTCGGCGCTGTGGCGGGCGTGCGCGAGGCGGTCGCCGAGGCCGGCATCGGCTGCCGGCGGCTGCGGCTCCGACTCCGCGGTCCCGGCATCGTCCTCCGGCCAGAGGCTGAGGGTCGAATCGTCCTCCGCCGCGGCTTCGACCGGCACGGCCTCGTCGGGCATTTCGGCGTTCGGGCCGTCCGCCCAGACCGGGCAGTCGGCGATCACCGGCGCGGCGGCGGCCGCGCGGTCGACGGCGGCGGCGATCTCGGTCGCCGTCTCGCTGTCGGCGAGCTCCTTCCAGTTGATCACGCCGTAGATGAAGTCGATCGCCTCGCCGTCCGACGACAAGGGCATCAGGATGCCCCGGTAGAGCGTGTTGACCCCGCGGCGGTTCAGATATTCGGCCTCGAAGCCGATCGGCGCGCTGTTGGCGATGATCTGGAGATAATGGTCGGTGAGCCGCGACAGCAAAGAGCGGGCAGGCACCTCGCTGATCCGGCGGATGTTCGAATCGAGCCCGCATTCGGCGCGCAGCGCGCGGCCGAGGAAGCAGACCTCGGGATCCTCGCTGTTGCCGGAGAAATCGAGCAGGACGCTGTGCGGCCCGAAATCCTCGATATTGGCCGGATCGAGATCCTCGATCAAAGGATAGGGGCGCCCGTCGAGCAGCGACACCCAGTGGTTGTAGGCGCGTACGTGCATGCGGCGCTCGTCGACGCCGATCTCGGGCGGCGCCTCGATCGCCGGCTCGTCGTCCTGGACGGCATAGGCCTCTTCCTCGAAGCCGCGGTAACTGTCCATGCTCGTGCCTTCAGCTGCCCCACTGCGAGCCGGCACCTTGGCCAAGCGCGGTTGAAATAAGGTTAAGGGGAGCGAAATGGGTGGCCGACTTGTCAGCGGGCAGGGCCGCTGATAGGGGCCGCAGGGACCCGGATAAGCCGCTTTAGCTCAGCTGGTAGAGCACATCATTCGTAATGATGGGGTCAACGGTTCGAGTCCGTTAAGCGGCACCATTTCCGGACACTTCTCCTGCCGACGAACGTCCCGAGCGGCGAAGGTGTGGACGCGCGGCGCGTGGCGAGGCTATGTCCGTCAATGACTTGCAGCCGCGAGTCGGGGCGAGACGCGATGACCGACGGTCGAACCAGCCATCCTGACGATGCGCAAGGGGCGCGATGATGGACGACGCCTCCCGCGATTCCCTGCCCGACGGATTCGACTGGGATCATCTGCGCAGCGCCGGCGAAAGCGTCGCCGATCCGGGCGGCGAGCTGCGCCGATCCTATCGCGAGCCGGAGGAGCGGATGCCGGCGATCGAGCCGCTGCCGCCGGCGCAGCTGCTCGCCGAGGCGCGCCGGCTCTCGGCCGCGCGACTGATCCGCGACCGCCTGTTCGGCCGCGACCTCTTTCCCAATCCGGCCTGGAACATCCTGCTCGAACTGTTCGTCGCCGCCGAGGAGGGCCGCAACGTCACCATCAAGGGCGCCTGCGTCGCCGCCGCCGTGCCGCAATCGACCGCGCTGCGCCACATCGCCCATCTCATCGAGGTGCGGCTCGCCGCGCGCGCCCAGCATCCGAGCGACGCCCGAAGCGCCTATCTCAAGCTCACCGACCGCGGGCGGGCGAAGATGGTCGGCTTCATCAGCCTGTCGGCAGCGCATCCGGATCCGACGCACGCATAGCGTCGAGCGACATGGCGACATAGGCCGCGGCCTGGTGGAGGCCGAGCTCGTCGAGGCCGTGGAGCAGCTCCTCGGCGACGCGCGTGAGGTCGGCGAGGCGAGTCCAGCGCTCGCCGAAATCCGATGGTACGATCACTCTCGCCTCCCGCACTCGCTACAGAGGCGTCGGCCATAACCCTGCCGCCGCGGAGGCAGAAGCGGATCATGGTCCATTTTCGGAGCCAAAGCGGAGGCGCCTCGCCGGTGCAAGGGGTTGCACTGGCCTCGCAGGCCCCGCCCGCGTAGAGACGCAGGCCGATGCGCCACAGGAAGAAGCTGCTCGGGGCCGGGGTCGCCGCCATCTTCGCCGTCGCGGCGGCGCCGCTTGCTCTCCAGGCCTGGAAGGAACGGCGAGCGGAAGCGGAGCGGACCGACTTCATCGCGCTCAAGGAGCGCGAGATCGCCTGCCTCGAGCGGCTGGCCGCGGGAGGACTGAGGAAGGGCGCCGACGTGCAGGTCGAAATCGACCGCTGCCGCCGCGAGGCGGCGGCGGGCGGCGGCGAGGAACGTTAGAGCGTCGAAGGATTAGATTGGATCATCCCAATCCGTTCGCCCTGAGCCTGTCGAAGGGCTTTCCTTCGTGTCTGAAAGGGAAAAGAGAGGGCTTCGACAGCCCCGGATCCAGTCCGGGGCCGAACGGGAGCGGGCCAACTGCCTCATCGCCGCTCTAGCGAGCCTTGATTCCTGCGGCCGGGCGGACCGCGTTCACGCCGAAATGGCGCTTGACCACGGTGGGACGGGTCGCGGCGGTGACCGCGTCGAGCGTCGCCGGATGGAGCGGCGTCACGAACTCGAAGCCGGCCTGGCGCCCCTCGACCCACACCACCTTGCTGTTGAGCGCCTCGAGCCCGGGGAGCTTGAGCCAGAGATGGGCCCCGGTCTCGATCGGCATGTCGGATTCGACGGCGAAGCCGGTCACCGAAAGATTGAGCACCTCGACCTCGGCCATGCTCGCGCCCGGCTCGCGCAGGCTGGCGGCGAGGTTGACGATGCGGCGCTCGGCGCGGCGGCCGTCCGGGGTCGGCAATATGGCGAGATGCGCTTTTCTCAACGTGCGGCTCCGGCAGGGGATCGTGAGATGGCCCTATGGACGCAAATCGATAAATGACGGTTAAGGCGCCCGGGACGCGCGGAAGCGGAACGCGGCGGCGGCTCCGTCCGTTTGCTGCCGGACAACGAGGTTTGCGTCTGGGTGGTGCGTCGGTGAGGGCAGGAACGAAGGCCGCAGCGGCGGCGATGCTGGCACTGGCCGGCTGCAACGGCATGAGCGGCGGCAACGAGAGCGGCTCCGCGCCGGTCGCGGTCGCCGCCGCGGATCTCCAGGCCGCGGTGGGCGATCCGCGGGTCAGGCGATTCTACGAGGCGCGGCAGTGGCGGCCGGTCTGGGGCGAGGAGCAGGAGCGCGCCCTCGTCGCTGCGGTCTCCGACGCGCGCCGCCACGGGCTCGATTCCCGCCGCTACCTGCGCGGGCTGGGCGGCGCGGCGCCGGCGGCGCGCGAGGCGGCCCTCACCCTCGCGGCGATCGGCTACGGCGAGGCGCTGGCGCGCGGGCAGACGGATCCCGAGCGGGTCAACGAGATCTACGAGATCCCGCGGCCCGAAGCGGATGTCGCCGGCGGTCTCGCCGCCGCCGTCGAGCAGGGCAATGTCGGCGAATGGCTCGCCGGCCTCGCCCCGCAGGACGAGGAATATCGCGCCCTTTCCGAGGCCTATATGCGGTGGAGCGACGCGGCCGCGCGGGAGCAGGCTCCGGCGATCCGGACCGGCGACGCCATCCATGTCGGCGACAGCGACCCGCGCGTCCCGGCGATCGTCGCCGCTTTGCGAACCCACGGCTACCTTCCCGCCGAAACGCCGCCCGCCCCGCAGCAGACGGGAGGCAAGGCGCAGGCGCCGCAGCGGCCCGCCGCGACCCCGACCCGCTATACGGAGGAGGCGGCCGCCGCGGTGCGGCGGGTGCAGGAGGATTACGGGATCAACGCCGACGGCGTGATCGGCAGCGGCACGCTGGACATATTGAACGCCACCGCCCGCGACCGCGCGCGCCAGCTCGCCGTCAACCTCGAGCGCCGCCGCTGGCTGCCGCGCACCGCACCCACGACCCGGATCGACGTCAATACCGCCGCAGCCTTCCTCGAATATTGGCGGGACGGGCAGCTTGTCGACAGCCGCGTCGTGGTGGTCGGCCAGCCGGACTGGGAGACGCCCGCGCTGCAGTCGCCGATCGTCCGCCTCGTCGCCAACCCGCCCTGGACGGTGCCGGCATCGATCGAGGAGGAGGAATTGCTCCCCAAGGGCGAGGCCTATCTCGCGCGCAACAACTTCACCCGCCGCAACGGACGGCTGGTGCAGGAGCCGGGGCCCGAATCCGCATTGGGGCTGGTCAAGCTCGACATGGGCAACCGCCATGCAATCTATCTGCACGACACGCCGAGCAAGGCCGGCTTCACCCGCGCCGAGCGGCATCTCAGCCACGGCTGCGTGCGAGTCCGCGACGCGGTCGGCTTCGCGACCCTGATCGCGGACCATGACGGCAGGCGCGCCCAGTTCGAGCGCGCCCTCGCCCGGCGCAACGAAGAGGGCGAGCCGCAGGAGGGCGCGGTCCAGCTCGAGCGGCCGCTGCCGGTGCGCCTGCTCTATCACAGCGTCTATCGCGAGCGCAGCGGACGGCTGCTGTTCCGGCCCGACGCTTATGGCTGGGACGAAGGCGTCGCCCAGGCGCTCGGCCTGCCGCCGCGGCAGCGGCCGCCGACGCGGCGCATACAGGGCGACATCGGCCCCTGAGCGGGCCCCGAACGGCTGGTCCGCCCGCCGCCACGCACCGGCCCGCGCGGCCTCTGCGCCCGCAACCCTCGCAGGGCATCACAGGTTGATCCCGCATGGCCGGCGCGGCCGCAAACCTGTGACATTCGAGGAGTATCTCCATGGCAGACGATCGTTATCGCGATTCAGGGCGAGCCCGCGGACGCGGCGGCTCGATCTTCTCCGATGAGGAAAGCGGGCGCGGGCGGACCGGCGAATCCGGCGGGCGCGGCTTCTTCGAGCGGGCGCGCGACGAGGTCCGCTCCTGGCTGGGCGACGAAGACGGATCCCGCGGCAGCGGCGGCAGCAGCGGCGGCTGGTCCGAGCGCAGCCGCTACGGCCAGGGCCAGAGCGGCTATGGCGGCGAGCATTACCGCTCCGGCTGGGGCGGCGGCGCCGGCAACGATCGCAGCGGCGGCGGCGGCTGGCCCCAGGCGTCCGGCGGCGGCTCGCATTTCGACGAGAATTACCGGCGCTGGCGCGACCAGCAGATCGCCCGGCTCGACCAGGAATATGAGGATTATTGCCGCGAGCGGCAGCAGCGCTTCGAGAGCGATTTCGACAGCTGGCGCCAGACCCGCGTGAGCCGGCCGGCGCAAGGCGGCGAGACGTCCGGCGCGGTCGGCTCCGGCCGCAGCGCGATCCTCGGCGACGAAGCGGCCGGCGCGACCACGACCGGCGGCGGCGACGCCTCGGCGATGGAATCGAGCACCGGCAGCAGCCCCGAAACCGGCCGCGGCCGCGGCTGAGCGCGAGAGGAAGGAGTCACCGAGATGGCAGATCATGGACGCTACGACACAGGCGAGCGGCGGCCGCGCGGCGAGGAACGGCGCGGCGGCATGTTCGGCTCCGGCGGGAGCTGGTTCGGTCCCGATCCCGGCGAAGGCCGGACCCGTCCCGACCATCGCGGAGGCTGGTACGGCGAGGGCCGCTCAAGCGGCGGCGAAGGCTGGGGCACGGATCGTGCCCGCGGCGCGTCGCGGGAGCGCGGCCGCGACTATGGCTATGACGACCGCCACCAAGGCCTTCCGATCGACGAGACCAGCCGGCTGATCGCCTCGAACAAGGTGGAAGGGACGCCGGTCTACAGCCGCGACCGCCACCGGCTCGGCTCGATCTACAATTTCATGGTCGACAAGGTCTCGGGCCAGGCGGAGTATGCGGTCCTTCGCTACGGCGGGTTCCTCGGAATGGGGCAGCGTTACTATCCCTTGCCGTGGCGCGTGCTCACCTATCATCGCGACGCCGGCGGCTATGTGATCGACATGCTCGCCCGCGACTTCGAGGACGCCCCGAGCTTCGACCGCGACAGCGAGCCGGAGTTCGACACCGCCTACGGCCGCAAGGTGCACAGCTGGTACGGGCTCGATTACTGAGCCCGACGCGGAGCGGCGGCGGCGCTACGCGAGCCGCCGCCGCACCCGCGCAGACGGTCGATGAGGATGCTGCGTGAAGCCCCTCCCCTTGAGGGGGAGGGGTTTGGGGTGGGGTGGAGCCTCCGGAGAGTCACGGCACTTCATTGACTCCACCCCCACCCCAGCCCTCCCCCATCAAGGGGGAGGGAGGAGGGGGGTAGGTCAGTGGCAGGCTTTGAGGTTGCGGCTCAGCAGCCAGTAATTGACCGGCCAGGCGGCGAGGAAGCCGGCCGGCACGGCGAAGAGGAGGCCGCGCCAGAACATCCAGCTGAGCACCGACGGCGCGGCCATCCCGCCCATCTCATAGTCCACCCAGTTCATGACCAACTCCATCACCCCGATCGAGACGACCTCGCCGATCCAGATGATGCGCAGGGCGGCGAGCATCCCGATCCGCTCGCGCCGCATCACCGGGACGAGGCCGAGCGTCATGCCGCTGGCATAAGCGAGCACGGTCGCAAGGGCGATGGTGGCGAAGGTCGAGAGGCCGAGGGTGACGCCGATGGCGAGGCCGGCGACCTCGCCGATCACGCAGCCGGTGAGGCAGTGCAGGGTGGCGTGCAGCGACGTGGCGAGGGCTCCGCCGTGCCCGCCATGATGGGGATGGGGGGAATGGGCGCGGTGCGAATGGTCACTCATGGGTCACTCCTGATCGGTGCGTGAAATATACCCTATGGGGGTACTTGTCAATTACCCCGGCAGGGTATAAAGGCATGGATCGTGGAAAAGAACGACAAGCCCAAGCTGCTGAACCGGCTGAGCCGGATCGAGGGCCAGGTGCGCGGCGTCGCGCGGATGGTCGCGGAGGATCGCTACTGCATCGACGTGCTCACCCAGATCCAGGCGGTGCGCGCCGCGCTCGGCCGGGTCGAGACGGAGCTGCTGCGCGACCATCTCGGCCATTGCATCGAGACCGCCATCACCGGCGGCGACCCCGACGAGCAGCGCCGCAAGGCCGGCGAGCTGATCGAGCTCCTGGAGCGCAGCGGGAGATGAAGATGATCCTGCTCTGCGCCGCGGCGCTGGCGGCGCCGTCCGCCGCAGCGGCGCAACATGGCGGCCATGGCGGTCACGCGCCGGCTCCGGCGGCGCCCGCGGAAGAGCCGCCTGAATCCCCGGACGCCGATGACAGCCAGATCCTGCTCGCGCACCCGATCGTTCAGCGCGGCGCACTGGGCCCCTATCCGATGCACCGGGAGGCCTCGGGGACGTCATGGCAGCCTGACAGCTCCCGCCATTCGGGCGTGCATGCCAGAGCCGGCAGTTGGAACCTGATGGGCCACGCTCTCCTCAACGCGGTCTACGACCGGCAGCAGGGGCCGCGCGGCGACGAGGCTGTCTTCGTCTCGGGGATGGCGATGGGCAGCGCGCGGCGAGATTTCCGCAGCGGCCATGCGCTGCAGCTGCGCGCGATGCTGAGCCCGGACCCGGCGATGGGCGCGCGCGGCTTTCCGCAGCACCTCTCCGCCGGCGAGAGCGCGGACGGCGTCACCACCCTCGTCGACCGGCAGCATCCGCACGATCTCTTCATGGAGCTGTCGGCGAGCTACAGCGTGCCGCTCGGCGGCCGCGCGAGCGCGTTCCTCTACGGCGGCCTTCCCGGCGCGCCCGCTTTCGGCCCGCCCGCCTTCATGCACCGCTTCTCGGCGATGGACTCGCCCGAGGCGCCGATCAGCCATCATTGGCTCGATTCGACCCATATCGCGTTCGGCGTGGTCACCTTTGGCCTGGCCTTCGGCGACGTCCGGATCGAAGCCTCGCGCTTCAACGGCCGCGAGCCCGACGAGAATCGCTGGGACATCGAGACGGGGCCGCTCGATTCCACCGCCTTGCGGATTTCCGCCAATCCCACCCGCAACCTCTCGCTGCAGGCGAGCTGGGCGCATCTGGTCTCCCCCGAGCAGCTCGCGCCGGACGAGAACGAGACGCGCTGGTCGGCGAGCGCGATCTACACGCGGGGGGTCGGCGCGCGCGGCTGGTGGTCGACGACCTTGGCCTGGGGGCGCCGCGCGCAGGACCACGGCACGCTCGACGCCTTCACCCTGGAATCCGCGGCCGGCCTCGGCGGCTGGACCCTGTTCGGCCGCGCCGAGCGCATCGAGACCGACGAGCTGTTCTCGGCAGGGGGGCATCACGGGCCGGCCTACGACGTCGGCAAGGTCTCGGCCGGCCTGCTGCGCGATTTCCGCGTCGCCAGGCATGTGCGGGTGGGCGTCGGCGGCCTCTACGCGCTCAATTTCGTGCCCGGCGCGCTCGAGCCCTCCTACGGCGGCGACCCGGACGGGGCGATGCTGTTCCTGAGGCTCCGGATCGACTGAGAGGATCGGGGCGCCGGATTGCTTTTTCGGGCGGGAGCGCCTAGATACGGGCTCGCTACTAGTCGCAAATGACGGTCTTTGGCGCTTTGCGGCTCCTTTTTCCTTCTCGCCTCTCCTAGCACCGGAGGGCCGATCGGCGGCCCGCCACAGAAGGAAAAATGAAATGATCGGCACCGTGAAATTCTTCAACGAGCAAAAGGGCTACGGCTTCATCTCGCCGGAAGGCGGCGGGAACGACGCGTTCGTGCACATCAGCGCCGTCGAGCGCGCCGGCATGCGCACCCTCGATCGCGACCAGCGCGTCTCCTACGAGCTCGAGACCGACAAGCGCGGCAAGACCAGCGCCGTCAACATCCAGGCGGCCTGAACCGACTTGGGGACAGTCACTGTGACTGTCCCCGAAGAAAGACCAAATGGGGACAGTCACTAGTGACTGTCCCCCCTGAAAGGAACGACATGTCAGCACAGTCCGACTTCTACCGTGCACGGGCGATCGACGCTCGCGCCGACGCCGAGGCGGCCCTGCTCGACAATGTCCGCGAGCGCTGCCTGCGCGCCGCCGCCGCCTGGGAGAGCATGGCCGACCGCGCCGCCCGCACCAGCAAGATGCGCGACAAGCAGGAAGCCGAAAAGGCCGAGCGCAACGCCGCCCTCGCCACGATGATGGCGCCCAACCCGCAGGCCTGACGGCCTTTGCGGTCATGCCGGACTCGATCCGGCATTGCCTGACTTCCCTTCTCCCGCGCGACGCCCCCGATCGCCCCGTCGGCGACGGATCGGTTTCATCTTTGTTCTTGACAAGTAGGAAGCTTCCTATCATAAGGGCGGCTGCCGAGTCGCGAGGCTCGGCGCGGCGCGGCTCTTTGACATTGTGAGAACAAGATTGCGGGCCTGGCGTGCCGGTCGCCGTGGTGGGCCGGCCGGCGCCGCTCAGGCGAGATCGCCGTCGTCGAGAGCGACGGCTTCGCGGAAGCGAACG
This sequence comes from Allosphingosinicella sp., assembly GCA_036388255.1. Lineage (GTDB taxonomy): Bacteria > Pseudomonadota > Alphaproteobacteria > Sphingomonadales > Sphingomonadaceae > Allosphingosinicella. The sequence goes on from DASVSD010000033.1 coordinate 87,297, forward strand.
TGGAAGAGGTGCGCGCCCGCCTCGTCGGCGACCTCGATGCGGCCGCGCAGATCGAGATGTCCCTGCTTCGCCTCTTCGCCCAGCACCGATCTAATACCCTTGACGGCTTCCGCATGCGCTTCGGCCGCGTCGGCAAGGTCGCGGCCTTCCTCGTCTTCGACGAAGCCGGAACCGTTGCGGATGTTGAAATAATAATGCGGCACCGCTTCCCTAACGCCGCGGCGCGACGGAAGGTTCAGCGGGGGGTGGCTGCCGGCGCGGGAGCCGGCTCCAGCTCAGGCGTCTGCGAAGCTTCGCTGCGCGCGGCGAGATCCTCGTAATTGGAGGCGATCTCCTTGAGCGAGGAGCAGACGGCGGGGGTGCTCGCGCCGCGGGCGAGGCGCCGGCACTGCTCGGCCAGCCTGCGCAGCGAGGCGGAATCTTCGCCGATGATCGGTCCCAAGCCCCCGTCCTTCATTGCACGCCCCTCTCCTGTGCTTGTAGCGGGTATCGCGTCCGGGCGGAACCGCCGCGGAGGCCGAACAGGACAGAGGGGAAATCGACCCGCGGTGCCGCGGCATCAACCGATTTGATCTGGATTAAGTTCCGGCCCGCCGCCTCAGGGCAGAATTTCAATCGCATCCCCAAAGGGCAGGACCAGAACGCACGCGCCTGCCTCGTCCTCGACCTCGAGCCGATGACCGAGGTGCAGGCGGCCGGTGCCCACCTCGGCGCAGATCAGGGAGCGCGCTCCGGAAAGCGCCGCCCGCCGCGCCGCGGCCAAATCCGGCAGATCGAGGCCTTCCTCGTCGCGCACCGCGATGTCGTCGTAAACGTGGAAGAAAAATCGCGGCACGCCTCCCGCCTCGGTCGTTTCGGGGGCAGGCGCAATCACCTGGATCAGCTTTTCTCGGGCGATCCGGCTCAGACCCGCTCCTCGATATGGAGGTAGTTGGCGTTGAAGCCGGAGGCCTTCTCGAGCTGCCGATAGTCGAGAATCTCGAGCGCGCCGCGCTTCAGCGTGATCAGATCCTCCGAGCGCATCCGCTGCAGGACGCGATTGACGTGGACCGGGGTCAGGCCGAGCGCATCGGCGATCTCCTCCTGGGTCAGCGGCAGCTCGAAGCGATGGTTGGCGGCAAGCCCGACATTCTCCATCCTCACATAGAGCTCGCAGATCAGATGGCCGACGGCTTCATAGGCGTCGCGGCGGCCGACATTGACGACCCACGCCCGCAGCACCGCCTCGTCGACCAGAGTCGCCCACCAGAATGCGCATGCCACCTTCGGCCGCTGGGTCAGTGTCTCCATATCGCCGCGGGGGATGTAGGCGACGGTGGCGCGGCCGACCGTCGCGATCGAGTGGTCCATCTCGCCCAGGATGGTGACGTGCATGTCGCAGCAATCGCCGGGGATGAGGAAAGCGGTGATCTGCCGCGAGCCGTCCGGCAGCACCTTGTAGCGCGCAGCCCAACCGTCGAGGATCAGGTGCACGAATTCAGGCCGGTCGCCCTCTCGGATGATGTTGCGGCGCCCGCCAAGCTCGCGCGCATCGATGCAGACGGCATTCAGCGCGGCAATGTCCTCGTCAGGGAGATCGGCAACGGTCTGGAGCTTGACGACGAGCGGATTTCGCTCTCCGGCGCGCTCCCGCCGCGGGGCGGGGGCTTGGGACATTAATCCATGTTATATTGTTTGTGGATCGCCGTCGCGATCAATACGCGTGAAACCGACCCTTCCTAACCTATGATAGACACTTGGCACCTAATGCTTGTGATATACGATCATCCCACCCCCGGTTAAGGAGAACGTATCGCTGGCCACGCCAAACCGGGCGCCGGCGACTGAGAGATCCAAGCGCTCCCGCCCCTTTTTCCGTGGAGCGTTTCGATGTCCATCACTCATAGTATCGAGCGGGTCGTCCGCCGCCTCGAGACGCGTGCGCCGCTCGACGAAGCGGACCGCGAGGGGCTTCGCGCGCTCCCGTTCGTCTACCGGAGCCTCGACGCGGCGACCTACATCGTACGCGAGGGCGAGACGCCGGAATATTGCATGATGCTGCTGAGCGGTTTCGCCTATCGCCACAAGGTGACCGGCCAGGGCGACCGCCAGATTCTGTCCGTCCACATGCCGGGCGAGTTGCTCGATCTGCAGAACAGCTTCCTCGCGGTCGCCGATCATAATGTCCAGGCGCTGACGCGCGTCGAGCTTGCGTCGGTGCCGATCGCCGCCCTGCAGGCGCTCGCCTCGTCCCGCCCGCAAATCGCCCGCGCGATGTGGATCGATACGTTGATCGACGCGGCGATCTTCCGCGAATGGATCGTCAATGTCGGGCGCCGCGATTCGCTTACCCGCATCTCGCATCTGCTCTGCGAGTTCGCGCTCCGCCTGCGCGCGGCCGGCCTCGGCGACGAGCAGGGCTACACCTTGCCGATGACGCAGGAGCAGCTCGCCGATGCGACCGGGCTCACGCCGGTGCACGTCAACCGGGTGCTGCAGGAGCTCGGCCGCCGTTCGCTGATCGACCGGCAGAAGCGCGCGGTTACGATCGTCGATTGGGAGCGGCTGCGCCGCGTCGGCGACTTTTCGAGCCGCTACCTCCACATCGAGCGCGGCGGCCCCACGACGATCGAGTCCGCGGCCTAAGAGCCGGGAATCGCCGATGAATTTGCGGTGAATTGATCCAGGTAAAGGCCTCGGCCGTTTCATGCTATATGGAGGTATTCGGGGCGCCCGCCCGTCGGGCGTGGAACGGGGATTGCCGCCACCATGAAGTCTCTCCGGCAGGGGTTAAAGTAGCCGTGCACGCTTCCAGGGCCGATCCGTCGACGCTGATGCCGATGCTGCGCAAACTCGAGCGGCGCGCGCGGCTCGGCGAGGACGACCGCGACGCGTTGCTGGCGCTGCCGCACCAGCTCCGGCAGGTCTCCGCGGGCACCCACATCATTCGCGACGGGGACAAGCCGGATTCCTGCTGCCTGCTGATTTCGGGCTTCGCCTTTCGCCACAAGATCACCGGCGAGGGCGGCCGCCAGGTCCTCTCGCTGCATCTCGCCGGCGATTTCGTCGACCTTCAGAACGGCCTGCTCGAAGTCTCCGACCACAATGTCCAGATGCTGACCGACGGCGAGGTCGCCTTCGTGCCGCGCGAGGCGATCAAGGCGCTGGCGCTCGCGCGGCCGGCGGTGGGGGTCGCGATGTGGGTCGATACGCTGGTCGATTCCGCGATCTTCCGCGAATGGGTGGTCAATGTCGGGCGCCGCGACGCGCGAACGCGCATCTGCCACATCTTGTGCGAATTCTCGCTGCGGCTCGAGGAAGCCGGACTGGCGAAAGACCATCGCTACGAGCTGCCGATGACCCAGGAGCAGCTCGCCGACGCGGTCGGCCTGACCTCGGTCCATGTCAACCGCGTGCTGCGCCAGCTCGGCGAGGAGGGGCTGATCAGCCGCAACAAGCGCGCGATCGTGATCGAGGACTGGGACCGGATGCGCGAGGCCGGCGACTTCAACGCGCGCTATCTGCACTACGACACCTGCGCGGCCGCCTGATTCACCCAGATCAGTCAGATTCCGGGCCGGCCTTAACGCACGTGTGGGACCCGCATGCCTGACAGCGGTAGAAATACGGCCAGGAAAACGGGGACGGACGATGAGCGGGGACCCAGTCAAATTCCATTCGGAGCGTGCGGCGACCGAGCTCGATCTCGCCATGCAGGCCAGCCACAAGGCCGCGGCGCGGGCCCATTTCGGTCTCTCGCAGCTCCATCTCGAACGCCTGACGCGGCTGATCGGCGACGATGAGGCCGACCGGCGTACGGGCTAGACGCGGCCCTCCCCTCCACCGGCTGCGCCTGGGGGCGCGCTGCGGCGCGCCCCTTTTTTCGCCTGCGCCGGCGGCGCGCGGGCGGCCCCGACGCGGGAACCAACGTGACAGCCGCTCCCAAGCCGCGCATAGTCGCGGCGGAGATTTGCCTATGCCGAAATACCATATCGAGCTGAGAACAGCCGACCAGGTTGGGAAACCCTGGACGTCCAGCGAGACGACCTCGACGCGCTCCGGATCGAGATGGCCCGATTCGTCGGCGAGCTGCTGCGCGATCACGCAGGCAAGATCTGGGCGGACAAGGACTGGCGCGTCGACGTGACCGACGAGACCGGCCTCATCCTTTACGTGCTGAGCATTTTCGCCACCGACAGCGCGGCGACCATGCACTCGCGCCGCTGAAGCGAACGAATGGCGCGGCCGGTCCTCTACGATTACTGGCGCTCCTCGGCGAGCTACCGGGCGCGGATCGCGCTCGCGCTGAAGGGCGTCGATTACGAGCGGGTGCCGATCGACCTCGCCTTCGGCGCGCAGGGCATGGCCGACTACAAAGCGCTCAACCCGCAGGGCTTCGTCCCGATGCTCGAGATCGACGGGCACCGCATCACGCAGAGCCTCGCCATCTGCAACTATCTCGAATCGACCCGGCCCGAGCCCCGGATCGTGCCCGCCGATCCGGCCGAGCGCGCGCACATGCTCGGCCTCGCCATGACCGTCGCCTGCGACATCCACCCGCTCAACAACCTGCGCGTGCTCAAGCATCTGGAGGCCGAGTTCGGCGCCGACGCGGGCGCGAAGAAGGCGTGGATCGCGCGCTGGGTCGGCGAGGGATTCGCGGCTCTGGAGGCGATGGCGGCGGCCAAAGCGGGGCGCTTCCTGATCGGCGACGAGCCGACCGTCGCCGACATCTTCCTGGTCCCGCAAATGTACAATGCGCGCCGGTTCGACGTCCCGCTCGAGGCCTATCCGACTTTGGTGCGCGCCGATGCGGAGGCGACGGCGCACCCCGCCTTCGCCGCGGCGCATCCGGACCGCATGCGCTAGTAGGCGCCTTCGATTTCCGTCCCCGTTATCCTTGTTATCCACAGCCGGATTCCGCTTTCGCCGAATCGCGATCGCTGGCAGTTTCGGTCCGTGGCCAGAGACGGCCGGTTTCGCAAAACGGACCGGATGCCTCCCCAGCCACAGCCGGAGCGGGCAGGTCTTTCGGGGCCGGCACGTGCAAGGCAGGGCGGCTGACGAAGCCGCCGCGACAGCGGCAGCCAGGTGCAAGCCACGGCCAAGCGGACGCGGCAGCCTCGGCAGAAGCCCGGCGGGGGAAGGCGAGGGCGGCGACGCCCCCACCCGATCCAGCCAAGCCCGAGCCGACGGGCCGGTTTCCCCCGGGAACCGGCGCGGGAGCGAGGGTAGGGCGGCTCGACGGAGCCGCCGCCGGTCGGGACGCGAAGGGCGCGAGCCTCGAGCCTCCCGGCAGGGCAGAGCGGAAGCGCAGGCGGACGCTATTGCCTTCAAGGCGGCGGGTTTCGGCGGCCCGGCGGGACCTTTCAGGTTCCGCACCGCGGCGAACCGTTCGGGGCTTCGGCCTCGGCGGGGAGCCCGGGAGACGCCGGAGCTTCAAGCTTCGACGGCTCGCCCGAAACCGCTCGGCGGGCGGGTCCGCACCTTCGGGTGCGGGGAAGCCCTTCCGAGACAGTGGGGGCCGGCGGCAACGCCGGCCCCCATTTCGTTGGGGGCCGGTAACTCCTCCCCGTTCCGGGGAGGAATTCACGCCGCCGGCTCGCCGCCCATCAGGGCCGGGAAGAAACCTTCGTGCGCCCGCCTGAGATCGTCGAGCTCGACATCGTAGCCGCTTTCGACGGCGCGGTTGTTCGGGGCGGTTACGCGCCAGAACAGACCCTGGGTGCCGGTGAGAAGGTTGACGCAACCCGTCGTGCCGATCCGCTCGCAGGAGACCCCCTGCCCCGCGACCGCGCGAAGGCGGGCCATGTCGCCGGTCGTCGTGACGACATAGCGTGCCTGATCCTCGCCGAACCAGCGGCCGGTCAGGCCGGGCGTGTACACCTCGTCAAATTCGGCGCCGATGCCCGACGCGAGCGCCATCTCCGCGATGGCGACGGCGAGGCCTCCGTCGGCGACGTCGTGAACGGCAGTGACCAGCCCAGCGTCGATCAGGCGGCGGATCGCCTCGCCGCTGCGGCGCTCGCGGACCAGGCTTACGTAGGGCGGCGGCCCTTCCTCGCGGCCGTGAATTTCGCGCAGCCAGAGCGACTGTCCGAGATGGCCGCCGCCGCCCCCGATCAGGACGATCGCTTCGCCTTCGGCCTTGAACGCGATCGTCGCCGCCTTGCGCCAGTCGTCGAGCAGGCCGACGCCGCCGATCGCCGGGGTGGGGAGGATCGCGCTGCCGGTGCCGTCCTCGTTCTTGGTCTCGTTGTAGAGGGAGACGTTGCCGGAGACGATCGGGAAGTCGAGCGCGCGGCAGGCCTCGGCCATGCCCTCGATGCAGCCCACCAATTGCCCCATGATCTCGGGACGCTGCGGGTTGCCGAAGTTGAGGCAGTCGGTCGCGGCGAGCGGCCGGGCGCCGACCGCGCAGAGGTTGCGCCAGGCCTCGGCGATCGCCTGCCTGCCGCCCTCGACGGGGTCGGCATAGCAGTAACGCGGCGTGCAATCGGTGGTGACGGCGAGCGCCTTGCCGGTGCCGTGGACGCGGACCACGGCAGCGTCGCCGCCGGGCGGCTGGACGGTGTCGGCGCCGACGCCGTAATCGTACTGCTCCCAGATCCAGCGGCGGCTGGCGAGGTCGGGCGAGGCCATCAGCCTGAGGAGATCCGCCGCGACGTCCCTGCTCTCGGGCACGTCGGTGAGCGGCGCCGGCTTCGGCGTCGGAAGCCACGGACGGTCGTAGCAGGGCGCGTCGTCGGCGAGCGGGGCGAGCGGAATGTCGGCTTCGGTCTCTCCTTCATATTTGAGCACCAGGTGCCCGCTGTCGGTGACCCGGCCGATGACGGCGAAATCGAGCTCCCACTTGCGGAAGATCGCCTCGGCCTCGGCCTCGCGGCCGGGCTCCAGCACCATCAGCATCCGCTCCTGGCTTTCGGAGAGCATCATCTCGTACGGGGTCATCCCCTCCTCGCGGCAGGGGACGGCGTTCATGTCGAGCTCGAGCCCGACCCCGCCCTTGGATGCCATCTCGACGCTCGACGAGGTGAGGCCGGCCGCGCCCATGTCCTGGATGGCGACGATCGCGTCCGAGGCCATCAGCTCCAGGCAGGCCTCGATCAGCAATTTCTCGGTGAACGGGTCGCCGACCTGGACGGTCGGGCGCTTCTCCTCGCTGTCCTCGGAGAAATCGGCCGAGGCCATGGTCGCGCCGTGGATGCCGTCGCGGCCGGTCTTGGAGCCGACATAGACGACCGGATTGCCGATCCCCGCCGCGGCCGAATAGAAGATCCGGTCCTGGTCGGCGACGCCCACGGTCATCGCGTTGACCAGGATGTTGCCGTCATAAGCGCCGTGGAAGTTCACCTCGCCGCCGACCGTGGGCACGCCGACGCAATTGCCGTAGCCGCCGATCCCCGCGACGACGCCGGCGATCAGGTGGCGCATCTTCGGGTGATCGGGCCGGCCGAAGCGTAAGGCGTTCATGTTGGCGACGGGCCGCGCGCCCATCGTGAAGACGTCGCGCAATATGCCGCCGACGCCGGTCGCCGCGCCCTGGTAGGGCTCGATGTAAGAGGGGTGGTTGTGGCTCTCCATCTTGAAGATCGCGGCCTGGCCGTCCCCGATGTCGATCACCCCGGCATTCTCGCCGGGCCCGCAGATCACCCAGGGCGCGGCGGTCGGCAGCTTCCTCAGGTGGATGCGCGAGGATTTGTACGAGCAATGCTCGGACCACATCACCGAGAAGATGCCGAGCTCGGTGAGGTTGGGCTCGCGGCCGAGGGCATGGAGGACGCGCTCATATTCCTCGGCGCTCAGCCCATGCTCGGCGACCGTCTTCGGCGTGATCCTGCCCGTCATGGCGGGCGCCGTACCGAATCGAATCCGCTTTGTCGAAGGGGTGCCGCGGGTGTATGGATGATCCTGCTTTGTTCTCAGAAGGAGGAGGGACGAAAATGGCCGTCAGCCACATTCCGGAAGGCTATCATAGCGTTACGCCCTATCTGATCATCGACGGCGCGGCCGAGGCGATTCGCTTCTATGGCGAGGCTTTCGGGGCAATCGAGGTGCTGCGCATGCCGATGGGCGACAGCGGCAAGCTCGCCCATGCCGAGATCCGGATCGGCGACAGCCACGTCATGCTGTCCGACGAATGGCCGGACCAGGGGATGTTCGGGCCGAAGGCGCGCGGCGGCGCGACGGCGAGCCTGATGATCTACCTCCCCGACGTCGACGCGGCCTGGGCGCGCGCGATCAAAGCGGGCTGCACTGCGGAGCGTCCGCCGGAAAATCAATTCTGGGGCGATCGGATGGGCACGCTCACCGACCCGTTCGGCCACCGCTGGACGCTTTCGACCCACATCGAGGACGTCTCCGAGGAGGAGATGGGGCGGCGCATGCAGGAAGCGTTCGGCGCGCCGGCGTGAGGGGCGTGCCGGAAAGGTCGCTCCCTTAAGCCCTCCCCCTTGAGGGGGGAGGGTTTGGGTGGGGGTGGACTCGTCATCTGGGCAGCGTCTCTTCCGAAGACTCCACCCCACCCCAAACCCCTCCCCATCGAGGGGAGGGGCTTAAGGACGGATGACCGGAACGTGCCCGCTCAGTCGCGGGCGCGGCAGCTTTGGGAGCCCTTGCCGGGGACGGCGATGTTGGTCCGCTCGGAATTGGCGGCGACCGAATAGCCCTCCGCGACGAAAGGCGGATTGCCGCCCTCGGCGCGCAGCATCGTCGGCGTGCCGCCTTCGGTCGTGCGGATCCGCGCGGTGTTGTTGGTGAAGAAATCGACGTAGACGAGGCTGTTGTCCTGGCAGCGATAGGTGCGGCTCGCCTGGATTGCGGGCGGCAGCTCCTTCGGCGTCGCCTTGGCGAGCGCCTCGCGCTGGGGATCGTTGTCGGCCGGACCGACGGTCTCGGGCTCGCTGTTGCAAGCGGAAAGGGCGAGGCTGCCGGCGGTGAGCGCGGCGGCAGCAAATGATATAAGGTTACGTGCCATTCTTGCGTTCTTCCCCCGCGCGGCTTCGGCGTCAAGCGCTTTTGCGACGGCATCCGCACGGTAATATGCGCAGGTTCGACAAGCCCGATCCTTTTCGTTACCCTTTGCGCGTCGTTCACCGGGGGCGGAGAGCAATCGGCGCATGCAGCGCGTTCGTATCGGTCTGACGGGACTCGCCTTCGTCTTCCTTCTGGTCATGCTCGCGACCATCCTCGTCCGCCCGAGCGAGGAGCCGCCGCTCAGCGCCAATACGGTCGGCGCGCCGCGTGGGGCCTCCGGGTCGAGCGCCAACAGCAGCGGCGAGCCGACCGAGCCGCTCGCCGAGCTCGGCGTCGCGCCGGGGAGCGCCCAGACCAACAACGCCGCCGCCCCCGCCGCCCCGCCCGTTGCGCCCGCCCCGACGCGCTAGCGCGGCGGCCGCGCCGCTGATCGGGGCGGCCGGCTTTGCCGCGTGCGAGCTCGGTGCGGGCCTGCTGCCGGGCCGCTTTTTCGATTGGGGACGCGCGGAGGCGCTGCTGTTTCTCGCCTTCCGGCCCTGGCTGCTCGTCATGTCCGCGGCGCTGGTCTCGGCGTGGACCTGGCCCGGCCGGTGCCTGTTCTACGCCGCCGCTTTGGCCCTCGCCGCTGCGGCCGAGACCATGCTCATCGGCTCGCTCGGCGCCGGTGAGCCGTGGTCCGAAATGCTGCGCGGCCTTGCCGCCGGGGCGGCGGTTGCGCTCGTCGCGGACCTTGCCGTCCAGATGGGACGGCGATGGCGGCGGCGTGCCGGCCCGGTCCTGGCGGCCGCGGCCTTGGTGATTCTGCTGGGGGCGGGGGCCATGCGCCCCTACGAGGCGCTGGTGCTCGGACCGACGGCGCCCCGCGCGCAGCCGGGGCCGAAGCCGCCGCTGCTGCTGATGACCGGCCTGCCTCTGGTCTGGGGCGAGGGCGGCGCATTCGATCCGGACAGCCGGCCGTCCGAAAGCTACCGGACGCTCGAGCGCGAATATGAGGTGCGGCCGATCGACGCCATCGAGCCTCGCACGCTCGCAGGCGCGAGCCTGATGCTGCTGGCCCAGCCGCGCCTGCTGGCGCCCGAGGAGCTCGTCGCGCTCGACGGCTGGGTGCGGGCCGGCGGCAGCCTGCTGGTCCTCGCCGATCCCCGCCTCGCCTGGGCGCGCGAGTGGACGGCGGGCGACGCCTTGCGTCCGCCAGGCCAAAGCCTGCTCGCCCCCCTTCTCGGCCATTGGGGGCTGACGCTCGGCCCCGAACGTGGCGACATGTTCGAAGACGCGCTCGGGCCCGAAGGTGGCGAACGCCGGCTGGTGCTGCGTGCGCCCGGCTCGCTCGCAGCGTCCGGCAGCCAATGCCGCGTCTCCGAGCGATTCTACCTCGCGCGGTGCCGGATCGGCCGCGGCCAGGCCCTGGTCCTCGCCGACGCCGATCTGCTCGACGAGCGGCTGTGGGTCCGTGCGACGCCGCGCGGCGCCGAGCGCCATCTTCGCATCGCCGACAACCCGCTGATCGTTGCCGACCTGCTCGACGGCCTTGCCGGCCTTTCTCGCCCGCGCGCGGACCGCCCGGTCAGCTGGCTGGAGATTCCGCGCAGCCCGGCGGGGGAGCGCCGCGCCCTCCTGCTCGCCGCGCTGCCGATTCTCGCGGCTCTCGCCACGGGACTCGCGTTGCTGTACGGTCGCAGAAGGTCGCCAACAAACTTATCCACAGGCCGGGGGACCGTGAACAACACAAGAACAGAGGAGCCTACAGCGCCCTAAAACCTCCATGTCTTCCCTCGGAAGACCACAAAAGACCATGAAAAGGCATGAAATCCCTTTCCAAGGCATGCCATCCCTGTTATTCACACCGCTCCAATTAGGGGCATTTCCTGGCTGAGCCATTTAGGCGACGCGGGGCGCGTGTAGTGCGCTCTGCGAACGGGGGAGCTCCGCGTGCGTGAGGGGGTCGGGGCAAGGCCGTGGAGTTGGAGCATCTCTTCAACGGAAGCGCGCTCAACGCGGTGGACGCCAAGGGGCGTCTGTCGATTCCGGCCTTCATCCGCAGCGTCGTCGAGCGCCGCTCCGACGCCAAGGCGATCGTCGTCGGCGCCCATGAGGTCGATCCCTGCCTCACCGCTTACGACCGCGGCTATTCCCGCCACCTGCACATCGAGAACGAACGCCGCCGCCTGCTGGAGGAAGGCCAGTCGGGAAGCGGCGACAATGTCGGACATTTCCGTCGGGCCCGTCGTACTTTCGGCCTGACCGAGGACGTGCCGTACGACCCCAGCGGTCGCATCATCCTGCCCCCGATGATGCGCCGCAAAGGCCGGATCGAAGACCTGGCCCTGTTCGTCGGGGTCGGCGGCACGTTCGAGATCTGGAACCCCCTCACCGCGCTCGAGCATGGCGACGAGGACCTTCGGGAGCTCGCCGCCTACCGGCTCGAGGAGAGGGGGATCCGCCCGTGACCGCCCCTGTAGCGTATCCGGGCGCCGCCGCCCCTCACATCCCCGTCCTGCTCGACGAGGTGATTGCGGGGCTCGCGGTCGCGGAAGGGGAGACCCATGTCGACGGCACCTTCGGCGCCGGCGGCTACACCAGAGCCATCATCGAGAAAGGGGCGGCCCGTGTCTTCGCCTTCGATCGCGATCCCGATGCGATTCACGAAGGCGAGGAATATGCCGCTGCTTGCGGGGGGCGCCTGACGCTTGTTCCGGAACGTTTCAGCCGGATGCGTCAGGCGCTTGCCGCCCGCGGCGTCGACGCCGTGGACGGAGTCACGCTCGACATCGGCGTCTCCTCGATGCAGCTCGACCGCGCCGAGCGCGGCTTCTCCTTCCAGTCCGACGGCCCGCTCGACATGCGCATGTCGCAGGAAGGGCGCAGCGCCGCCGAACTGCTGAACGAGGCGTCCGAGCAGGAGATCGCCGACATCCTCTACCGCTACGGCGAAGAGCCCAAATCGCGGCGCATCGCCCGCGCGATCGTCGCCGCGCGGCCGATCGAGCGCACCGGGCAGCTCGCCGCCATCGTGCGCAAGGCGCTGGGCTGGCACCCGGGCATGAAGAAGGACCCTGCGACGCGCACCTTCCAGGCGATCCGCATCCACCTGAACGAGGAGCTGCAGGAGCTGGAAGGCGGGCTCGAGGCGGCCGAGCAGGTGCTCCGCCCCGGCGGGCGCCTCGCCGTCGTCACCTTCCACAGCCTCGAGGACCGGCTCGTGAAGCGCTTCCTCAAGGAGCGCAGCGGGGACGTTCCGGCAGGATCGCGCCATCTTCCCGACCGCACCGACCGCGGCCCGCCGCCGAGCTTCGATGCGGTCGCAAGGCCGGTCCGCGCCGGTGAGGACGAGATCCGCAACAATCCGCGGGCGCGCTCGGCGACCCTCAGGGTCGCCCGCCGCACCGCGGCACCTTCCTGGACAATGGCAGCACAGGGGACGTCCTCATGATCGCCAGGAGCTTCAAGTCGGTCGTCTGGGTCGCCGGGATCGGCGGCGCCGCATTGGGCTGCTACATGCTCTCCCTCCAGGTCGCCGCCGAGCGCGCCGAGCTCATGGCGGTCGAGCAGCGCATCGTCCGCGCCCGCCAGGCGATCCGCGACCTCCAGACCGAGCTCGGCACGCGCGGCCGCCTGTCGCAGCTCGAGCAGTGGAACAGCGAAGTGCTCGCTCTGTCGTCGCCGGTCGCCGGGCAGTTCGTGGAGAGCGAGCTGGTGCTCGCCCGCCTCGAGACGCGCAGCAACGGCGAGCTCGCCGAAGGCGCGCCGGTCCGCATGGCCTCGGCCGAGACCGTCGAGCCTGCGCCCGCGCCGCAGGTCCGTACCGCGGCCGCCGCGGCGCCGGCGCCGGCTCCGTCCGCTGCGCCCCAGCGCCCGCAGGTCCGCACCGCTTCCGCCGCCGCCCCCGCGCCGGCCGTGCCCGCGGTCCGCCGCGCCAGCCTGAGCGAGGCGCCGGCGCGCACCGAGACCCGGCCCGCGCCGACGCGCGCCGTCTCGCTGCTCGACGAGCGCACCGCACGCGAGCTCGGCGAGGCCTCGCGCGCCGAGCGCCGCCGCGCGCCGGCGGCAGCCGCGCGTCCGGAGCGGACCATTGCTCCAACCGCCGCCCGTTCCGACCGCGCCGCCAAGGACTGAGCCCCAGGATGGCCACGCTCGCCGCCCGTTCCGAACCGTTCGGCGCCGCCCTCGAGCGGCCGCAGCCGCTCGCCATCACCTATCAGCGGCTGATGGTGATGCTGCTGATCTTCGCCGGCGTCACCTTCCTGATCGTCGCGCGGCTGATGTTCCTGCAGGTGTTCACCGACCGCGCGCCCGGCGGCGCCGCGGCCAATCCCCTGCTTCCCGCGCGCGGCGACATCGTCGACCGCAACGGCGTGCCGCTGGCCCGCACGATCGACGCCTGGACGGTCGGCCTGCGCCCGCGCGACATCATCGGCGATCCCGCAGAGGTCGCCGCACGCCTCGCCGCTTTGATGCCCGAGCGCAGCGAAGCGCAGTATCGCGCCATGATCGGCTCCGGCCGCACCTTCATCTATCTGCGCCGCCGCGCTCTGCCCGAGCTGGTCGAGGCGGCAAACGCGATCGGCGAGCCGGGCATCGTCTTCAGCCGCGAGCCCGAGCGGCTCTACCCCCAGACGGCCCTCGCCGGCCACGTGCTCGGCTGGACCGACATGGAAGGTCATGGCGTCGCCGGCATGGAGCGGGTCCTGGAGGAGCGCCTGCTCGATCCCGCGCGGCGCGGCGAGCCCGTCGCCTTGTCGATCGACAGCCGCGTCCAGGCGGCGATGGAATCCGAGCTCGCTTCGTCGGTCGCCGCGATGAGCGCCGAGGGCGGTACCGGCATCGTCCTCGACGTGCGCACCGGCGAGATCGTCGCCATGGCCTCGGCGCCGACCTTCAACCCCAACGACGCCGGCGCCGCCGATCCGGCCGCGCTCTACAATCGCGCGACCATGGGCGTCTACGAGCTCGGCTCGGCGTTCAAGCCGATCACCATCGCCGCCGCGATGGAGGCGGGCGTGGTGACCTCGCCGGCCCAGCGCTGGGACGCCGCCTCGCCGGTCGCGATCGGCCGCTTCCAGATCAATGACGACCATCCGCTCGGCCGCGCCATCACCGTGCCGGAATTGCTCGTCCATTCGTCCAACATCGCCACCGCCCGGATCGCCGACCAGATGGGCGCCGAGCGCATGCAGCGCGCCTTCCGCGATCTCGGCTTCAACGAGCCCCCCCATATCGAGCTCGCCGAGCGGGCGCGTCCGCTGTGGCCGACCGAGTGGGGCCGCGCGACGGCGCTGACCAGCGCCTACGGCCACGGCGTCGCAATCACCCCCCTCCACCTCGCTTCGGCTTATGCAGCGCTCGTCAACGGCGGCATCTGGCGCCCCGCGACCCTGATGCGGGTCGCGCCCGGCCAGGCCGCGCCGGGGCGCCGCGTCTATTCCGAAGCGACCAGCTTCCGGATGCGGCAATATCTGCGCATGATCGTCACCCACGGCACCGGCCGCCGCGCGGAGGCGGCCGGCTTCCGTGTCGGCGGCAAGACCGGCACTGCGGAAAAAGTTGCGGCCGGCGGCGGCTATTCGCGGCGGGTCAACGTCTCCACCTTCGCGGCGGCTTTTCCGATGGACGAACCGCGTTATGTGGTGGTCGTCATGATGGATGCCCCCCGAGGGAATGAGGAGACCCACTTCCTCACCACCGCCGCCTGGACCGCCGCCCCGGTCGTCTCGCGCGTCATCGCCCGGACCGGCCCGCTGCTCGGCATCATTCCGGACGCCTCCCGCGACATCGACACCAGCGAGCTCATCCCACTCGTCGCCTCCGCGGAGCACTAGATGCGACTCGGCGCCCTGATCGGCGGCGGCGACGATTCACCTGTGACCGGCTTCGCGATCGACCACAGGAAGGTCGCTCCGGGCACCGTCTTCGGCGCCTTTCGCGGCCTGCGCTTCGACGGCGAGGATTTCATTCCCGACGCCGTCGCCGCCGGCGCGGTCGCGGTGGTCGCTCGCCCGCAGGCGAAGGTCGAAGGCGCGGTCCACGTCGCGGACGAGGAGCCGCGGCGGGCCTTCGCCCGGCTCGCCGCGAAATTCTTCGCGCCCTTCCCGAAGAATGTGGCCGCGGTCACCGGCACCAACGGCAAGACTTCGACCGTGGAGCTGACCCGCCAGCTCTGGCGGATGGCGGGGCACCGCTCCGCCTCGATCGGCACCCTCGGGGTCACCACCTCCGACGACCAGGTGTCGACCGGCCTCACCACCCCGGACATCGTCACCTTCCTCTCCAACATGGCCGGGCTCGCGCGGATGGGCATCGGCCATGCAGCGTTCGAGGCGTCGAGCCACGGCCTCTCCCAATATCGCGCCGAAGGCCTGCCGGTGCAGGCCGCCGCCTTCACCAATTTCAGCCGCGACCATCTCGACTATCACGAGACGATGGACGCCTATTTCGAGGCGAAGATGCGGCTCTTCGCCGAAGTGGTGGAGCCGGACGGCGCCGCGGTGGTGTGGATGGACGATCCGAAGTCGCAGGAGGTCGCCCACCGCTGCCGCGCGCGCGGGCTGCGCCTGCTCACCGTCGGCAGCGCAGGCGAGACGCTGCGCCTGATCTCGCGCGAGACGACGGAGCTCGGCCAGAAGCTGGTGGTGGAGGCGGAGGGGCAGCGCCACGTCGTCACCCTCGCCCTGATCGGCGCCTACCAGGCCGCCAACGCCCTCACCGCCGCCGGCCTGGTCATCGCGACCGGCGGCGGGACCGAGCAGACCCTTTCCAACCTTTCGCGCGTCCACCCGGTCCGCGGCCGCCTCGAGCGCGCGGTGATCAGCCGCGCCGGTGCGCCGGTCTATGTCGACTATGCGCACACCCCCGACGCGATCGAGAGTGCGATTGAGGCGCTCCGCCCGCATGCGGCCGGGCGGCTGATCGCCGTGCTCGGCGCCGGCGGCGACCGCGACGCCGGCAAGCGCGCCGGGATGGGCGCCGCAGCGCAGCGCCTCTCCGACCTGGTCATCGTCACCGACGACAATCCGCGCACCGAGGATCCCGCCGCCATCCGCCGCGACATCCTGGCGGGCGCGCCCGGCGCGCGCGAGGTCGCCGGCCGCCGCGAGGCGATCGCCGCGGCGATCGCCGAGGCGCGCGAAGGCGACATCGTCCTCCTCGCCGGCAAGGGCCACGAGCAGGGCCAGATCGTCGGCGACCGGGTGCTGCCCTTCGACGACGTCGCCGTCGCCCGGGAATGCGCGGCATGAAAACAGGGACAGTATACATTTTTCCCTGGCGCCCGCGCTCCGGCGACGAATGCCCGCTCGAAAAATGTATACTGTCCCTGTTTTCCCTCTCGCCGCGGGAGGAGGGGGCATGACCGCGCCGCTGTGGACCTCCGAGGAGATCGCCGAGGCGGTCGAGGGCACCGCGCAAGGCGCGTTCGAAGTCTCAGGCGTCGCCTTCGATTCGCGCGAGATCGGGCCAGGCGACCTGTTCATCGCGCTCAAGGGCGAGGCGACCGACGGGCACCGCTTCGTGGCCCAGGCGTTCGCCGCCGGCGCTTCGGGCGCGATCGTGTCGCAGCCGGTCGACGGTCAGCACGTCCTCGTCGGCGACACGATGGCGGCGCTGAACGATCTCGGCCGGGCGTCCCGCGCCCGCTCCGGCGCGAAGATCGTCGGGGTCACCGGATCGGCGGGCAAGACCGGCACCAAGGAGGCCCTCTACGCCGCGCTCGACCGCGCCGCGCCGGGCCGGGCGCACCGCTCGGTCAAGAGCTACAACAACCACACCGGAGTGCCCCTCAGCCTGGCGCGGATGCCGCGCGACGCGCGCTTCGGCGTGTTCGAGATGGGCATGAACCATCCGGGCGAGCTCGCCGCTTTGACCCGGCTCGTCCGCCCGCATGTCGCCATCGTCACCACCATCGCGCCGGCCCATCGCGCCTTCTTCGCCAGCGACGAGGCAATCGCCGACGCCAAGGCCGAGATATTCGAAGGGCTGGAGGAGGGCGGCGTCGCTTTGGTGCCCTATGACAGCCCCCATTGCCCGCGGCTGGCCGCGGCGGCGCGTCGGCACGCGGCGCGGATCGTCAGCTTCGGCTTCGGCGAAGGCGCCGACATCCGCGCCACTTATGCCCTGCGCGCCCCGGCGGGTGGGACGATGGTGACGGCGAGCCTCGGCGACAAGCAGCTCAGCTACACCCTCTCGCAGCCGGGCGAGCATTGGGTGGCGAACTCGCTGGCGGTCCTCGGCGCGGTCCAGGGGGTGGGCGGCGACCTCGCTCTGGCGGGCCTCGCGCTTGCCGACATGCCGGGGCTCAAGGGCCGCGGCGAGCGCCGCCGGATCCGCGCCGACGGCGGCGAGGCTTTGCTGATCGACGAAAGCTACAACGCCAACCCGGCCTCGATGGCGGCGACTCTGGAGACGTTCGGCGAGGAGAAGGTCGCGGGCCGGCGCATCGCCGTCCTCGGCGCGATGCGCGAGCTCGGCGCCGAGACCGCGGCGTTCCACGCCGCCCTCGCCGCCCATGTCGAGGCGGCTCAGGTCGACTTTGCGGTGCTCGTCGGCGAGGAGATGGAGGCGCTCGCAAAAGCGCTTGGCCGGGGCGTCGAATTGGCGCATGTCGGCGATGCGGCCGCGGCCGCCGGCCTGGTCCGCGAAGCGATCGGACCGGGGGACGCGATACTCGTCAAGGGATCCAATTCCATCGGACTTGCCGCTCTCGTCGAGGCGCTGGCAAGCGGGAACGACCGATGATCTTGTGGATATCAGAGCAGCTCGGCTTCGCGGGCATCTTCAATCTCTTCCGCTACATCACCTTCCGCGCGGGCGCGGCCACCGCGACGGCTTTGATCATCGGCCTGCTGATCGGCCCGAAGTTCATCGGCTGGCTGCGCATCCGCCAGGGCAAGGGCCAGCCGATCCGCATCGACGGGCCGCAGTCGCACCAGGCCAAGCGCGGCACCCCGACCATGGGCGGACTGATGATCCTCACCTCGCTCACCGTCTCGATGCTGCTCTGGATGGACTTTTCGAACACCTATCTCTGGGCGTGCCTGTTCATCACCGTCGGGTTCGGGCTGATCGGGTTCCTCGACGATTATGAGAAGGTCTCCAAGCGCCACCACAAAGGGGTCTCCGCGCGGACACGGCTGCTCGCCGAGTTCGTGGTCGCCGCAACCGGCGTCCTGATCATCACCTGGGGCGCGGGGACCGAGCTCTACATCCCCTTCTACAACGGCCCGGTCGTCGATCTCGGCTGGTTCTACATCGTCTTCGCCTCGTTCGTGATCGTCGCTTTCGGCAATGCGGTGAACCTCACCGACGGCCTCGACGGGCTTGCGACCATGCCGGTGATCATTGCCAGCCTCGCCTTCCTGATCATCTCCTATCTGGTCGGCAACGCCGTCTTCTCCTCCTATCTCGGCATTCCCTTCGTGCTCGGCGCGGGCGATCTCACCGTGCTATGCTCGGCGATCGTCGGGGCGGGCCTCGCCTTCCTCTGGTTCAACGCGCCCCCCGCCGCGGTCTTCATGGGCGACACCGGCAGCCTCGCATTGGGCGGCGCGCTCGGCGCGATCGCGGTCTGCACCCAGCACGAGATCGTGCTCGGCATCATCGGCGGGGTTTTCGTGGTCGAGGCGATGAGCGTCGTCATCCAGGTGTTCTTCTACAAGAGGACCGGGAAGCGCGTGTTCAAGATGGCGCCGATCCACCACCATTTCGAGCAATTGGGCTGGTCCGAGCCCACCGTCGTGATCCGCTTCTGGATCGTCTCCTTCGTTCTCGCCCTCGCCGGCCTCTCGACGCTGAAGCTGAGATGATCGCGAGCCCCGCCTTTGCCGGAAAGAAATATGCGGTGCTCGGCCTCGCCCGCTCCGGCCGCGCCGTCGTCGAGTCGCTGGCCGCGAGCGGCGCCGAGATCATGGCGTGGGACCAAAGCCCCCAGGCGCGGGAGGCTTTGAAATCCTCCCCCGGATTCCCGGGGGAGGGGGACCAGGCGAAGCCTGGTGGAGGGGCCGAGCGAAGCGAGGAAGACGACTCCGGCTTCGCCTCCGCCGCCCCTCCACCGTCCGTCGGACGGTCCCCCTCCCCTGCAAGGGCAGGGGAGGAACGCGTCCGCATCGCGGATCCCCTCACCAACGCGCTCTACGGCTATGACGGAATCGTCGTTTCGCCCGGCGTGCCGCTCAACCGGCATCCCATCGCGGAGCGCGCGCGCAACGCCGGCGTGCCGCTGATCGGCGACATCGAGCTGTTCGCCCAGGCGCGCGCGACCCTGCAGCCGCACAAGGTGGTGGGCATCACCGGCACCAACGGCAAATCGACCGTCACCGCCCTCGTCCACCATATCTGCCGGACCGCGGGCCTGCCCGCGACCATGGCCGGCAATATCGGCTATCCGATCCTCGGCCAGGACCCGCTCCCGGCCGACGGCGTCTACGTGCTCGAACTCTCCTCCTATCAGATCGACCTCACCCACGGCCTCGATTGCGACGTCTCGGTGCTGCTCAACATCAGCCCGGACCATCTCGACCGCTATGACGGCGTCGAGGATTATGCCGCATCCAAGGCGCGTCTGTTCGCCATGCAGTCGGACGAGCATGTCGCGGTCGTCGCCATCGACGACGATTACACGCGCGCCATCGCCGCGACCGTTGCCGGGCCGAAGGTGCTGGTCTCCGCGGCGGACGTGAAGGACCAGTCGCGCTGGCCTTCGCTCCAGGGCCCGCACAACGCTCAGAACGTCGCCGCCGCGGTCGCCGCGGCCCGCGCGCTCGGCATCGGCAACGGGGCGATCGCCGCCGCGCTGGCTTCCTATCGCGGGCTTCCGCACCGGATGGAGCGGATCGCCGAGAAGCGGGGCGTCCTGTTCGTCAACGATTCGAAGGCGACCAATCCGAACAGCGCAGCCCCGGCGCTGGCCGCGTATCCGAGGGTCCACTGGATCCTCGGCGGTCTGCCCAAGTCCGACGATCTCGATCCGTGCGAGCCCTATCTCGATCACGTCCGCGCCGCCTACACGATCGGCGAGGCGGGGCCGATGTTCGCCGACCTGCTCGAGGGCAAGGTGCCGGTCCGCCGCTGCGAGATGCTGCACGAGGCGGTGAGCTGCGCCGCCAGCGCGGCCGAGCCGGGCGAGGTGGTCCTCCTGTCGCCCGCCTGCGCATCGTTCGACCAGTTCAGGGATTATGAAGCACGCGGCGACGCGTTTCGCGCCGCGGTGGAGGCGCTTGCATGAGTATCCTGCAGCCCGTGACCAAGAGCGGCGCCGCCCGGCTGGGCCGTTCCGACCGGACCCCGCTCGGGCGCTGGTTCTGGGAGATCGACCGGGTCCTCCTGATCCTGCTCGCGGTGCTGATCTCGATCGGCCTCGTCGCCGTCGCCGCCGCCTCCCCCGCCGCCGCCACCCGCTATTCGGGCGGCAATGTCAGCTTCGCCTCGCTCCATTTCTTCTACCGGCAGCTGATGTGGATCGCGGTCGCGGTGCCGGTCCTGATCGGAGTCTCGATGCTGCCGCGCACGCTCGCCCGGCGCCTGTGCATCGTCGGCGCGATCGTGTTCACGATCTTGCTCTTCCTGGTGCCGATCGTCGGGGTGGAGGTGAACGGCTCGCGGCGCTGGCTCGGCGTCGGCATCTCCCAGTTCCAGCCGTCGGAATTCCTGAAGCCGCTGTTCATCGTCGCGATCGCCTGGATGCTCTCGCTCCGCCAGAAGGACGCCAGCCTGCCGGTGGTCCCGCTCACCGGCCTGCTCACCGGGGTCGTCGCTTTGCTGCTGATGCGCCAGCCCAATTTCGGTGAGACGATCATCTTCGTGTCGGCCTGGGTGATGCTGCTGATGCTCGCCGGCGTGTCGCTGCGCCTGCTCGGGCTGCTCGCGGCGGCCGGAGTCGCGGCGATCGTCCTCGCCTACCTTTTCTACCCCGTCGCGACCGCCCGCATCGACCAGTTCCTGTTCGGCCAGGGCGATACCTACCAGACCGAAAACGCCCTGCGCACCCTGACATCGGGCGGCCTGTTCGGCGCCGGGCCGGGGGCGGGGACGCGCAAGTTCCACCTTCCCGAGCCGCATACCGACTACATCTTCTCGGTGATCGGCGAGGAGTTCGGGATCATCGCCTGCCTCGCCATCGCCATCCTCTACATGACGATCGTCGCGCGGGTGCTCATTCGCCTGCTCCACGAGGATGACGGCTTCGTCGTCCTCGCCGCTGCCGGCCTCGTCACCCAGTTCGGCCTCCAGGCCCTGATCAACATGGCGGTCAACGTCCAGATCGCGCCGTCCAAGGGCATGACCCTGCCCTTCATCTCCTACGGCGGCTCGTCGATGATCGCGCTGGCGCTCGGCATGGGGCTGCTCTTGGCCTTCACCCGGCGCAATCCCTATCTCCACCGCTCGCCTTATGTGGTGAAAGGGGCCGGCCGATGATCGGGCGCCACTACGTCCTCGCCGCCGGCGGCACCGGCGGGCACATGATCCCCGCCCACGCGCTCGCCGAGGAGCTGATGCGCCGAGGCCATCGCGTCGCGCTCGTCACCGACGATCGCGGCGCCCGCATCCCCGGCCTGTTCGACGGCGTCCAGGTCCACGTCCTTCCCGCGGGCCGCCTCGCCGGCGGGCCGGTCGGCTGGCTGAAGGCGACGCGCAACATCTTCACCGGCCGGGCGATGGCCCTGCGCCTCTACGAGACCTTCCGCCCGTCGGCCGTGATCGGGTTCGGCGGCTATCCCGCTCTGCCCGCGCTTCTCGCCGCCCGCGCCGACAAGGTTCCGACCCTCATCCACGAGCAGAATGCCGTGCTCGGCCGCGTCAACCGGCTGATGGCCGGCAAGGTCGACGCGGTCGCCACCGCTTATGAGAGCGTCCAGCGTCTCCCCGCCAAGGCGCGCGACAAGACCCATCTCGTCGGCAATCCGGTCCGCGAGGAGGTGCTGGCGCTGCGCGAGCTCCCCTTCCCGCCGCTCGACGAGGACGGCATCTTCCGCCTGCTCGTCACCGGCGGCAGCCAGGGCGCGACCATCCTCAGCGACGTCGTCCCGGAAGGGCTCGCCCTGCTGCCCGAGCATTTCCGCCGCCGCCTCCAGGTAACGCAGCAATGCCGCGCCGAGGACATCGAGCGGGTTCGGGCCCGCTACGGCGAGCTCGGCATCCCCGCCGATCTCGCCACCTACATGGCCGACATGCCCGAGCGCCTCAGCTGGGCGCATCTCGTCATCGCCCGCGCCGGCGCCTCGACCATCGCCGAGCTCACCGCCGCCGGCCGCCCGGCGATCCTGGTGCCTTTGCCCTCCGCGACCGACGACCACCAGACCTTCAACGCCCGCGAGATGGCCAAGGCGGGCGGCGCCCGCGCCATCGCCCAGTCGCGCTTCACGCCGGTCGAGCTCGCCAAGCAGATGCAGAAGCTCGCGCTCGATCCCTCGGCGCTCGCCAACGCCGCCGCGCGCGCCCGCGCCGTCGGCCGGCCCAACGCCGCCGCCGACCTCGCCGACCTGGTCGAGCGGACCGGCCGCGACCGCGGCTTCGACCCGGCCTTCCTTCGCGAGAACGTCCTCACCCCGGTGGCCGGCGGGGCCTATGCATGAGAGGCGTCGGCACCGATATCGGCACGATCCACTTCGTCGGCATCGGCGGCATCGGCATGTCCGGCATCGCCGAGGTGATGCACATATTGGGCTACAAGGTGCAGGGCTCGGACGTCGCCGAGGGCTATGTGGTCGAGGGGCTTCGCAAGGCCGGCATCCCGATCGCGATCGGGCACGATCCCGGCAATCTCGGCGACGCGGCGGTGGTCGTCATCTCGAGCGCGATCCGCAAGGACAATTCCGAGCTGGTCGCGGCCTATGAGCGGCGCATCCCGGTGGTCCGCCGCGCCGAGATGCTCGCCGAATTGATGCGGCTGAAGTCGACCGTCGCCGTCGCCGGCACCCACGGCAAGACGACGACGACCTCGATGATCGCCGCTTTGATGGACGCGGGCGGGATCGATCCGACGGTGATCAACGGCGGCATCATCAACGCCTACGGCTCCAACGCGCGGCTGGGGTCGTCGGATTGGATGGTGGTCGAGGCCGACGAGAGCGACGGCAGCTTCCTGCGCCTCGACGGCACCATCGCCGTGGTCACCAACATCGATCCCGAGCATCTCGACCATTACGGCTCCTTCGAGAGGGCCAAGGACGCCTATGTCGAGTTCGTCGAGAACGTCCCCTTCTACGGCGCGGCCCTGCTCTGCGTCGACCATCCCGAGGTCCAGACCATCATCCCGCGGCTGCGCGACCGGCGCGTCGTCACCTACGGTTTCGCGGCGCTTGCGGATGTGCGGGGCGACAACGTCCGTCCGGTTCCCGGCGGCAACCTTTTCGACGTGACCTTGCGCGACCGCAGCGGACAGACGGCGACGATCACGGACGTCGAGCTGCCGATGCCGGGACGGCACAACGTCCAGAACGCGCTCGCCGCGATCGGCGTCGCC
Organism: Allosphingosinicella sp.; assembly: GCA_036388255.1. GTDB lineage: Bacteria > Pseudomonadota > Alphaproteobacteria > Sphingomonadales > Sphingomonadaceae > Allosphingosinicella. The sequence continues at coordinate 110,701 of DASVSD010000033.1, forward strand.
GCCGAGCTCGGCATTCCGCACGAGACGATCGCACGCGGCTTCGAGAAGTTCGACGGCGTCAAGCGCCGCTTCACCCGCGTCGGCGAGATACAGGGCGCGACGATCATCGACGATTACGGCCACCACCCGACCGAGATCCGCGCCGTCCTCTCGGCCGCGCGCGAAGGCGCCGAGGGCCGCGTCATCGCCGTGGTGCAGCCGCACCGTTTCACCCGCCTGCGCGATCTGATGGAGGAGTTCCAGGGCGCCTTCAACGACGCCGACATCGTCTATGTCGCTCCGGTCTATGCGGCCGGAGAGGAGCCGATCGAAGGCATCGACGGCGACGCTCTCGTGGAAGGCCTCAAGGAGCGCGGCCATCGCGCCGCCAAGGCCGTCGCCGATTTCGACGACCTCTGCCGGAACCTTCGCGACATCGCCGCGCGCGGCGACATGGTGATCTGCCTCGGCGCGGGCGACATCACCAAATGGGCGGCGGGCCTCGCCGACGGCATACGCTGCGCGAGGCTGAACAAGTGATGGGACAGTCACTTGCCCCCTCTGCCGGTGATGAATCGTTGCGGCCTGTGGGGCAAGTGACTGTCCCCCCTCTCGCCGGCTCGATCGAGCCCGGCGGGTCGCTCGCCGACTTCATCTGGTTCCGCACCGGCGGCCCTGCCCAATGGCTGGTGCGCCCGAAGGACGTCGCGGACCTCTCCCGCTTCCTGGCCGACCTCGACCCCGATATTCCCGTCCTCCCGGTCGGCGTCGGCTCGAACCTGATCGTGCGCGACGGCGGCGTGCCCGGGGTGGTGGTCCGCCTCCCCAAGGCGATGGCCCACGTCCATGTCGAGCCGGGAAACCGCGTCCGCGCCGGCGGCGGGGCGATGGGCATCACCGTCGCCTCCAAGGCGCGCGACGCGCACGTCGCCGGCCTCGAATTCCTCCGCGGCATTCCGGGCACCGCCGGGGGCGCGGTCCGGATGAACGCCGGCGCCTACGGCCGCGAGGTCGCCGACATCCTCGTCGAGGCGACTGTGGTCCTGCGCGACGGCCGCGTCGAAACCTGGCCCCGGGACCGCCTCGGCTACACCTACCGGCACAGCGACGTGCCCGAAGGCGCGGTCGTGGTCGAAGCCCTGTTCGAAGGGGTCCCCGGCGAACGCGCCGCGATTGGCGCCGAGATGGACCGGATCGCCGCCGAGCGCGAAGCCTCGCAGCCTCTCAGGAGCCGCACCGGCGGTTCCACCTTCAAGAATCCGCCCGGCACCAAGGCGTGGAAGCTGATCGACGAGGCCGGCTGCCGCGGCCTGACGATCGGCGATGCGCAAGTCTCTGAAAAGCATTGCAACTTTCTCCTGAATTTGGGCAATGCTCGCGCCGCCGACATCGAGGCGCTCGGCGAGGAGGTCCGCCGCCGCGTGCACGAGCATTCGGGCGTGATGCTGGAATGGGAAATCCAGCGTGTGGGGGTTGCAGAGTGAGGTGCATTTTCGTCATCCCGGCGAAGGCCGGGATCCCAGCGGGTGAAAGACCCCTGCGTCCTTCACCCCCCGAGGCCCCGGCCTGCGCCGGGGCGACGCGTCATGCTTAGCCCCCTCCACGTCGCCGTGCTGATGGGCGGCTGGTCGGCCGAGCGCGAGGTCTCGCTGGTGACCGGCGCCGGCGTTGCCGACGCGCTCGAGGGCCGCGGGCACCGGGTGACCCGGATCGACATGGGCCGCGACCTCGCCCAGCGCCTCGCCGACGCCAACCCGGACGTCGTCTTCAACGCGCTCCACGGCACGCCCGGCGAAGACGGCACCGTCCAGGGCCTGATGGACCTGATGGGCTTCAAATACACCCATAGCGGCCTCGAGACCTCGGTGATCGCGATCGACAAGGAGCTGACCAAGATGGTGCTGGTCCCCCACGGCATCCGCATGCCGGAAGGGACGATCGTCGCCAGCGAGAGCCTCCACGAGGCCGATCCGATGCCGCGGCCCTATGTGCTGAAGCCGGTCAACGAAGGCAGCTCGGTCGGCGTCGCGATCGTCACGCGCGAAGGCAATTACGGCGATCCGATCGGCCGCGACGTCCGCGGTCCCTGGCAGGACTTTCCGCGCCTCCTGGCCGAGCCGTTCATCCGCGGCCGCGAACTCACCGTCGCGGTGCTCGGCGACGAGGCGCTGGCGGTCACCGAATTGAAGCCGACCACCGGCTTCTACGATTACGACGCGAAATATACGGACGGGCTCACCGTTCACGTCTGCCCCGCCGAGGTGCCCGAGCCCGTCGCGGCCGAGGCGATGGCGATGGCGCTGAGCGCGCACCGGCTGCTCGGCTGCCGCGGCTGCTCGCGCGCCGACTTCCGCTGGGACGACGAACGCGGAACGGACGGCCTGTATTTGCTCGAGGTCAACACCCAGCCGGGAATGACGCCGCTGAGCCTGGTGCCCGAGCAGGCCCGCTGGCGCGGCATCGACTATGCCGAGCTGGTCGAGCGGATCGTGGAGGCGGCGTTATGACAACGGCGAGGATCGCGAGGGGCGGCCCGGGGCCGCGCGCACGGCCGGCGAAAGCGCGCAGCGCGCCGCGGGCCGCGCCGCGCCGCCAGAAGCGGCCCGGCTGGCTGGAGCAGGCCGGGATCGCGCCCGAGACGGTGCGCCGCGCTTCCAAATGGATCGTGCTCAGCCTGCTCGCGGCGATGGCGATCGGCGCGATCCTCGCTCTGCGCGTTCCGCAGCGGGTCGGCGCGGCCGTGGGCCAGGCCGTGGGCGAGGCGGGCTTCGCGGTCCGGCGCTACGAGATACGCGGTGTCGACAATATGGACCGCCAGCGGATCGACGCCGTCGTCGCCGCAGAGCTGCGCCGCGCGATGCCGCTCGTCGATCTGGGCGCGATCCGCGAGCGTCTGCTCGTGTTCGGCTGGGTCGCCGACGCCCGGGTTTCCCGCCGCCTTCCCGACACTCTGGTGATCGACATCGTCGAGCGCACTCCGGCAGCGATCTGGCAGCACGACCGCAGACTGATGCTGATCGACGGGCAGGGCGTCGTGCTCGAGCATGTCAGGCTGGAGGCGATGCCCGATCTGCCGCTGCTGATCGGCCCCGCCGCAAACCTCCAGACCGCCTCGCTCGAGCGCCTGCTCGGCAGCGCCGCCCACCTCCGCCCGCAGCTCGCCGGCGCGACCTGGATCGGCGGCCGCCGCTGGGACCTCCGGTTCCAGACCGGCGAGGTGCTCGCGCTTCCCGAAGGCGAGGAGGCGGCGCAGCGCGCGATCGCCGACTTCGCGCGCAGGGACCAGCAGGCGCAGATGCTCGGCCGCGGCTTCGCCCGTTTCGACATGCGCATCCCGGGCCGGATGATCGTCCGCGTCTCCCGCGAGCCGGGCAGCGTCGTCCCCGCCATCGCGCCCGAAGTGCCGCCCCCCTCGGCCGGCACTCCGGCCGATCTCGCCAACACCATCTGAGGAGCCGAGATTTGCCGCAGGCGCCGGTCCGCAAGCTCGTCACCGCCCTCGACGTCGGCTCGTCCAAGGTCTGCGCGCTGATCGCGGAACCGGCCGAGGACGGCTCGCTGCGCATCCTCGGCAGCGGCCAGCGGCAGAGCCAGGGCGTCCGCCGCGGCTTCATCGCCGACATGGAGAAGAGCGAGGTCGCGATCCGTGAGGCCGTCGAGCAGGCCGAGCGCATCGCCGGCACCAATGTCGATCAGGCCTATGTCGGCTTCTCGGCGGGCGGCCTGGTGAGCGATCTCGCTTCGGTCGAGCGCGAGATCGGCGGACGCCGGATCGAGAAGCAGGACATGGACGCCCTGCTCGCCTCCGCGCGCGACGCGATCGATCCGGGCGGCCGCATGATCCTCCACGCTCTCCCGGCGCTCTACACGCTGGACGGGCTGCAGGGCGTCAAGAAGCCGCTCGGCCTCCACGCCGGCCGGCTCGCGGTCGACATCCACGTCGTCGCCGCGGAGCCCCCGCCGGTCCGCAACCTCGATCTGTGCGTCCGATCGGCGCATTTGGGCGTTGAGGCCATCGTCGCCTCTCCCGTCGCTGCGGGAAAGGCCTGTCTGAGTGACGAGGAGCGCGAGTTGGGCGTTGCTTTGGTCGAGTTGGGTGCCGGCGTCACCAACGTCTCCGTCTTCGCGGGCGGCATGCTGGTCGGGCTCAAGTCACTGCCGATGGGCGGGATCGACATCACCGACGACATCGCCGCAGCCTTCGGCACCCGCCGCGGCGAGGCCGAGCGGATGAAATGCTTCTTCGGCTCGGCGATCACCAGCCCGCGCGACAATCACGACATGATCGAGCTGAAGCCGATCGCCGGAGGCGAGGAGGGTACCGAGGCCGCCCGGATCACGCGGGCACAGCTCGTCGCCATCATCCGCCAGCGGCTCGAGCACCTCACCGGCGAGATCGCCAAGGCGCTGAAGGAGCTCGGCTTCTCCGGCCCGTTCGGCCGTCAGGTCGTGCTCACCGGCGGCGGCTCGGAGATGAAGGGCATCGCCGATTACGCCCAGGGCGTCCTCGGCCGCGCGGTCCGCATCGGGCGGCCGAACCTGCCCGGCCTGCCGGAGGCGCATAGCGGCCCGGCCTTCACCACGCTCGCCGGGCTGGCATTGTTCGCGGCGTCGGACGAGCTCGATCTCGGCGGCGCAGCTCCGCCCGTCCCCGCCGGTCCCAAACGGGGCGGCGACGGCGGCGCGGGCGGCAATATCGTCCAGCGTCTGATTGCGGCTTTCCGAAGTGATTATTAAGAATTTTTACTACGGCGTTAACTTTTTGCTCGCACGCAAGAATCGCATAGTGCAAAAGGGCTTAGGGAGCGCGTCGTGATGTGCTCGAGCGACAGGGGAGAGTGAGATGAGCATCGATTTCATCCGGCCGGAAGTGGACGAGCTGCGGCCCCGGATCAGCGTGATCGGCGTCGGCGGCGCCGGCGGCAATGCGATCGCGAACATGATCAACTCCGATGTCCAGGGCGTCGACTTCATCGTCGCCAACACCGACGCCCAGGCGCTCAATCACTCGGAGGCCGACACCCGCATCCAGCTCGGCCCGAAGATCACCCAGGGCCTCGGCGCCGGCTCGCGTCCGGAGATCGGCAAGGCCGCCGCCGAAGAGGCGCTGAACGAAATCGAGCGCGCTCTGGACGGCGCGCACATGTGCTTCATCGCCGCCGGCATGGGCGGCGGCACCGGCACCGGCGCCGCGCCGGTCATCGCCAAGGCCGCGCGCGACAAGGGCATCCTCACCGTCGGCGTCGTCACCAAGCCGTTCAGCTTCGAGGGCCAGCGCCGGATGCGCTCGGCGGAAAGCGGCATCACCGAGCTGCAGCAGCATGTCGACACACTGATCGTGATCCCCAACCAGAATCTGTTCCGCATCGCCAATCCGAACACGACCTTCAAGGAAGCGTTCATGATGGCGGACGAGGTCCTTCAGCAGGGCGTCCGCGGCATCACCGACCTGATGGTCATGCCCGGCCTCATCAACCTCGACTTCGCCGACGTCCGCTCGGTGATGGGCGAGATGGGCAAGGCGATGATGGGCACCGGCGAGGCCGCCGGCGACAACCGCGCGATCGAGGCCGCCGAGCAGGCGATCGCCAATCCTCTGCTCGACGGCGTGTCGATGAAGGGGGCTCGCGGCGTCATCATCTCGATCACCGGCGGCGAGGACATGCGCCTGATGGAGGTCGACGAGGCCGCCAGCCACATCAAGGAGCTCGTCGATCCCGACGCCAACATCATCTGGGGCTCGGCCTTCAACAACGACCTCGACGGCAAGATCCGGGTCTCGGTCGTAGCGACGGGCATCGACGCCGAGGCGGTGACCGTGCCGGCCGCGCCCGCCAAGGTGTTCGCCTTCCCGACGCAGCGCGGCGAGGCCGCCAAGCCGAGCCTGCCGCCGCTCACTTTGACCCCGCCCGAGCCGGTCGCGGAAGAAGCGCAGGAACTCCAGGAAGAGGCGCCGGCCGCCGAATATGCCGAGGAAGACAGCGCGAGCGCCGAGGATCGGTCCGAGCTTCCGCTGGAGGCCTCGGACGAGGCCGGCGAGGACGAGCTGCTGCTCGGCGACATGGACATGGTGGCGGACGACGAGCAGGCGCCGCCCGCCGGCGCCCGCACCTGGCTCAGCCGCGACGAGGAGCCCGAGCCGGCGCCCGCCGCCAAGCCCGCGCGCGAGGGCGGCACCCTGTTCGAGCGCATGTCGAACATCGCCCGCGGCGCCGCCAAGGCCCAGGTCGACGAGGACGCGGCGGAATCGACGCCGCGCCTGCGCACCGCCCGCGACCCCCTCGACATCCCCCGCTTCCTCAATCGCCAGAACAACCAGTAAGCCAGGAACTCCTCCCCGGAACGGGGAGGGGGACCGCACGAAGTGCGGTGGAGGGGCCGGCGCCGACGGCGCCGGTTTCACCGTCGCCGCCCCTCCACCAGCCTTCGGCTGGTCCCCCTCCCCGTTCCGGGGAGGAGCGGCCCCCGTTCACCGCCCGCCGCCACCGTTCCGGCGCATCCTCAACCACTTGGCCATTGCCGGTTCACCCGCTGCGGGGTCTAATCCCACCATGATTTCATGGTTGCGGGGGGTCCGCCGCGGTCTCGTGCTGCTGGCGGCCGGGACGGCATTTGCGGCAGGCGGAGGCACGGCGGCGGCGCAGAGCCGCGCGCCGGGCGCGTCCGTGCAGCCGCTCCCCACCGCCGACGAAGGCGCCGAGCTGCGCCGCCATCTCGCCGATCTCGCCGCCAATCCGCGCAGCCTCGCCTCGCTGATCGGCGCCGGCCGCGCCGCGGTGCGCGTCGGCGACGGCGAGGCGGCTCTCGGCTTCTTCGCCCGCGCCGAGGAGGTCGCGCCGAGCGATGCGCGGGTCAAGGCCGGCATGGCTTCGGCCTATGTCCTGCTCGGGCAGCCCCAGGCCGCCCTGCGCCTGTTCGCGGAAGCGGCGCGGCTCGGCGCGCCCGAAGTCGAGGTCGCGCGCGACCGGGGCCTCGCGCACGACCTCAGCGGCAACCCCCGCCGCGCCCAGCAGGATTATCTCCTCGTCCTCCACCGCGGCGACGATCCCGAGACGCGCCGCCGGCTCGCCCTCTCGCTGGCGGTGAGCGGCCACCGGGACGCCGCCCTGCGGGCGCTCGATCCCCTGCTCCGCAGGCACGACCGCGCCGCCTACCGGACCCGCGCCTTCGTCCTCGCTCTGACCGGCGATGCCAACGGCGCGGCCCAGGCGGTCGACGGCGCGATGCCCGGCCAGGGCGCGGCGATGGCTCCGTTCCTGTCGCGTCTCGGCTCGCTCGGTCCCGCGCAAAAGGCGATGGCGGTGCATTTCGGCCATTTCCCGGCCGACGGGCGTGCCGTGCAGACCGCCGCCGTCGACACCAGCCCGCTGCCGGCCGCGGTCGCCTTCACCGGCGCCGCGCCTTCCGCCCCGACGCGCTTCGCCGCGGCGACGCAGCCTGCGCCGCGCGGCACCCGCCGGCGCGCCGCCCTCGCCGAACCGGTCGGCAGCCGTCGCGAGGAGGCGCGCGACCGCGCCGCCAGCCGCCGCCAGCCCGTCGCCACCGCCTCCACGGCGCCGCCCTCTTCCGCGCGGCGGACGATCGTGACCTCGGTCGCCGACATTCCCGGCGCCGGCCCGGTCAAGGCCGACGAGGCGCCCGCCCAGCCGCAGCCCGGCTTCGGCATGCCGCCGGCAACGCAGACGCAAGAGCCTGGGCGCCTAGCTTCCGGACAGCCGCTCGAAATCCCGCCCGCGATGCGCCAGGAGGCGGCGCCCGCGCCGGTGCGCCGCGAGCCGGTTGCGCAGCCGGCCGTCCGCCAGGAGCCGCCGCCGCCCGTGATCGTCCGCGAGACTCCGCCGCCCGCGGCACGCGAGGAGCCCGCCGCCGAAGCGCCCGCGGTGCCCGCTTTCTCGGACGTCGCCGCGCTCGTCCAGTCGCTGCCGGTCGAGGAGGAGCCGCGGCCCGCCGCCTCGGCCCCGCCCCGCGTTGCGACCCCGCGCCCCGCGGCCGCGACCCCGGCCCGCACCACCCGCACCGCGTCGCGCACTCCGGCGCGTCCGGCGCCGCCGCCCCATCCCAGCCGGCACTGGGTCCAGCTCGCCAATGGCGACCGTTCGGCATTCTCCTTCCAGCTCGGCCGGCTGCGCCAGTCGGCGCCCGAGCTCCTCCGCGCCCGCAATGCCTACTGGGCGCGCAATGGCGGCTCGGCGCGCCTCCTCGTCGGCCCCTTCGCCACCGCCGCCGCGGCGCGCGCCTTCGTCAACCAGCTGGCGCGCGAGGACGTTTCCGCCTTCCCCTGGACCAGCGAGGCCGGTGAGGAGGTCGCGAGACTCCCCGCACGGTGAGGGCGCTCGCCGCTTACGCCTCCGATCCCGCGGCGAGCCGCGGCCGGCTGCACGCCGAGCGCAGCGACGCCGTGCGCGGACCGCGCGACGCCTTCCAGCGCGACCGCGACCGGATCATCCATTCGGTCCCCTTCCGGCGCCTCCGCCACAAGACCCAGGTGTTCGTGGCGCCCGACGGCGACCATTTCCGCGTCCGGCTCACCCACAGCCTGGAAGTCGCCCAGATCGGCCGCGCAATCGCCCGCGCATTGGGCCTCAACGAGGATCTCACCGAAGCGCTCTGCCTCGCCCACGATATCGGCCACCCGCCCTTCGGCCATGCCGGCGAGGACGCGCTTCAGCTCGCGATGGCGGATTGCGGGGGGTTCGATCACAACGCCCATACCATCCGCCTGCTGACCAGGCTGGAAACGCCTTATCCGGCCTTTCCCGGCCTCAATCTCAGCTGGGAGACGCTCGAGGGCCTGGCCAAGCATAACGGCCCGCTCGCCGGGCCCCTGCCGTGGGCGCTCGCCGAGGCCGATGAAGAGTTCCCCCTCGCCCTCGCGAGCTGGCCGAGCCTCGAAGCGCAGGTCGCGGCGATCGCCGACGACATCGCCTACGACAATCACGACATCGACGACGGCCTCCGCGCCGGCCTGTTCACGCTTGGAGAGCTGCTCGAAGTGCCGATCGTCGCGCGCGGCTGGGCGGCGGTGCGGGCGCGCTATCCGGATGTGGAGGAAGCGCGCCTGGTCCCGGAGCTGGTCCGCGACCAGATCGGGCTGATGGTGAACGACGTCATCGCGGAGACGAGCGCCCGCCTGAGCGCCGCAGCGATCGAAACCGCCGCCGACGTCCGCGCCGCGGGCCGCGCCTTGGCCGGCTTCTCGTCCTCCCTCGCCGGAGAGGAAAGGGTCCTGCGCCGCTTCCTCCACGCCCGGATGTACAACGCGCCGGCGGTGACGGCGGTGCGGACCGAGGCGCAGAAGGTGATCGCCGCCCTCGCCGCCGCCTTCCGCGCCGACCCCTCGCTGCTCCCGCCCGAATGGCGCCCCGACGGCCTCGACACCGTCGCCGCGCGGCGCCGCATCGGCGACTTCATTGCCGGCATGACCGACCGCTACGCCGTCCGCATGCACGAGGCGTCGGTGGGCCCCGTCCGCCTGCCGGAAGGTTTCTGACCTACATGCGCAGCACCTTCGAGGTGAATCGGGCCACCCCGTCTGTCAGTCGCGCCAACGCCGGGTGATCGATCCCTTGACGGCGCAGCGCCGATGCCTGGTCGGAAAGAACCGGCGGTAGGGCAGCCGCCAAATCGCGGATTCGTTCCACGAGGGCATCGGCATCGACTCGAACCTGCTGTGCGAGGCGCTGCCAATGGCGCAATTGAATTTCATCCAATCGATACTTGTCTGCCACGCGCATTGCCAGCTTCGCCCGCCGCTCGTCGATGTCCGGGTAGGCGAAGATACTGGCCAGATCATAGAGCGGGGCGAGGCGGACGAGGCCGCCGCTGCCGATGAGAACTGAATAATTCTTTGCATGAGCGTCGGTGCCACCGATCAGCCAGTTGAAGAAGAGAGCGTCGAGGAAGCGCCAGACGTCCGTTTCGGCCGCGTCCTCGACGGCTTCGGGATCGGCACCTTCCAAGGGAGGTTGGTAGACGCTGGATCGAAGGAGGGCGACGATCTCTCGCGGTCCCGGCCCCCCCATATTCTGATATTTCTGCGCGGGGTGAACCCGCAATGCCTGGCACATATCTTCCTGATGGATGCGGAGAAATTGTCCGTCGGCAGAAGCCCGATCGAAACGCTCGACGACGATGACCGAGACATCGTCGAAGTGGACGACCTCCGAACGAGCGGCGACCAGCTCGAGGGCGTTGGCGGCGGCCAGGCAAAGATGTTCGTTCTCGGCGTGGCCGTCAAAATCGCGCGAGGCCGGCTTCAGTATGTGCGTTGTCGGAATTCGTCCGGACGGGATACCCCATCGATTTCCTTTTCTCAGGAGAGCCGTTTTCGGCTGGCCTCCGGCAAGGCTGAATTGACCGGTATCTCGTGCTACCCGACCGGCCCCTGCATCGTCGCGGAGGGTCCGCATTCGGCCGGCGAGGTCGCTCGAACTGAGCCAGGTTATGCTGTCGTTGGCTCCGGCCAGTAGAGAATCGAGGCGCTCGGGACGAACGAACTGAATCGCGCCGGGGCAGTCTTCTCCGACATTGGCAATCAGCCGAAAGGCGTTCCGAGCTGAGACCTGAAATCGCTTGGCCCAACGATCGAGGACCAGCTCGTTGTCGGGCAGCAATCCCCAAAGAAACGGTTCGACTGTGCTGTGGGAATGGAGGTCTGTGCTCAGCGGCATTGAGAGCGACAGCGGATAAGTATCGAAATCGGTCCGCCATGTCTCGTCATAGCGTAGGCTGGTTTTCCCGTTTGCGTGGGTAAGCGTGGCAACGATTTCGTCGCCACTGACGGCAAGGAGAGCGGTCATTTTCCCTTCCGGTCGTGCCGTGAGACCAATCGGGTTATCATTTCGTCTGACGTCGAGCGGCGGGAGGGGGAAGTGGTTGGTTCGGCGGTGCCATGTTCGGCCACCAGGCCTACATCCAGGACGGCGAGGGTTCGCAGGATGCGTGCGATGCCCGCGCCTGGCTTCCCCTGTTCGACCTCGTTGATCCAAAGGCGACTGACGCGAGCGCGTTCGGCAAGTTCCGCTTGGTCCCACCCACGGGCTCGGCGTCTGCCGCGAATGAATTTGCCGAGATCGGCCACGGTTCGAAGCGGGGTACGGGGCATGTAAGCGATCGCTTCCTTTTTGGTTTGTAAGCGTTACCATACATTTTGGATAGTAAGCAATAGCATACTTTCGCATATGTAAGCTATCGCTTCCATGCTTGGGTTTCTATTCCAGTTCCGCTAGATAGCCGCGCTCCAAGGATGGAATGCTCAATTCAATGACCCTTTACGCCCGTTTCGCCGCGCATCTCGACGCCGTGCTCGACGCCCTCGAGGCCGAGGGCGCGCTCGCGCCGGGCCTCGCGCGCGGCGCGGTCGCCGTCGAGCCGCCGCGCGATCCGGCGCACGGCGATCTCGCGGCCAATGCCGCGATGGTGCTGGCCAGGCCCGCCGGGACAAATCCGCGCGCGCTCGCCGGGCTGATCGCTCCCCGGCTCGAAGCCCTGGACGAGGTGGTGAGCGCGCAGATCGCCGGGCCCGGCTTCATCAACCTGCGTCTCGCCCCGCGGCTCTGGGAGGAGGAGCTTCGGACGATCCTTGCGGAAGGCGCAGGATATGGCCGGCTCGAGGTCGGCAACGGCGTCCGGGTCAACGTCGAATATGTCTCGGCCAACCCGACGGGCCCGATGCACATGGGCCATTGCCGCGGCGCGGTGGTCGGCGACGCGCTCGCCAGCCTGCTCGAACATGCGGGCTTCGCGGTGACGCGCGAATATTATGTCAACGACGCCGGCGGCCAGGTCGACGTCCTCGCCCGCTCCGCGCACCTGCGCTACCGCGAGGCGATCGGCGAGGCGATCGGCGAGATCCCCGAAGGCCTCTATCCCGGCGACTATCTGAAGCCGGTCGGGGCGCGCCTCGCCGCCGAGCATGGCGACCGCTTCGTCGACGCGCCGGAGGAAGAATGGCTGCCGCTGTTCCGCCGCACCGCCGTCGAGGCGATGATGGAGATGATCCGGGCCGATCTCGCTTTGCTCGGCATCCATCACGACGTGTTCGCGTCGGAGGCCGAGGTGCAGGCGGCGGGCAAGCCGGAGGCTGCCCTGGAGGCGCTGCGGGCGAAAAGGCTGATCTACGAGGGCGCGCTGGAGCGGCCGAAGAGCCTCGATCCGCATGACGAATGGGAGCCGGTCGAGCTGACGCTGTTCAAATCGACCGCGTTCGGCGACGACCAGGACCGGCCGGTGAAGAAATCCGACGGCAGCTGGACCTATTTCGGCGCCGACATGGCCTATCATTTCCAGAAGGCGGAGAAAGCGGACCAGCTGATCGACATCTGGGGCGCCGACCATGCCGGGACGGTGAAGCGGATCCGGGCGGCGGTGCAGGCCCTGACCGACGGGAAGAAGCCGTTCGACGTCAAGCTCGTCCAGATGGTGCGGCTGCTGCGCGGCGGCGAGCCGGTCAAGATGTCCAAGCGTTCGGGCAATTTCGTGACCCTCGCCGACGTCGTCCGCGAAGTCGGCAAGGACGTCGTCCGCTTCACCATGCTCACCCGCAAGTCCGACGCGCAGATGGACTTCGATTTCGCCAAGGTGGTCGAGGCCTCGAAGGACAATCCGGTCTTCTACGTCCAATATGCCCATGCCCGCATCCGCTCGCTTCACCGCCGGGCGAAGGAGGAGGGGATCGACGTCGAGGGCGGGGCCGCCGCGGCGGACCTGTCGCTGCTGGACGCGGAGGAGCTGGCACTGGTGAAGCTCGCCGCCCAGTTCCCCCGCATCGTCGAGGGCGCCGCGCTGGCGCACGAGCCGCATCGGATCGCTTTCTACCTCTACGATCTCGCCGCCGCGTTCCACCAATTGTGGAACAAGGGTAACGACGATCCTTCGAGGCGTTTCCTCGTGGCACAGAATCCCGCGCTCAGCCGCGCGCGTATGGCAATGGCCGACGGGATCGGGCAGATTGTCGCCAACGGCCTCTCGATCATGGGCGTCGAGCCGGCCGAGGAGATGCTGTGAGATGACCGACGCACGCACCCCCATCGCCGACGACGGCGATCGCCTCCCCTGGCTCGAAGCCGTGGACGAGGAGGGCGGCAGCGACGGGCCGTCGGCGCTGAAGCTGATCGCTGCGGTGGTGATCGGCCTGATCGCGATCGGGCTCGTGGTCGGCGGCCTGTTCTGGCTCGGCAACCGCGACGGCGGCGGCGACGGCGACGCCGAACTGATCGAGGCGCCGGACGGACCCTATCGCGTCGCGCCCGACAGTCCCGGCGGGATGCAGGCGGAAGGCGAGGGCGGCACCGCCCATGCCGCGAGCGAAGGCCAGGAGCCGCAGGGCAACCTGTCGATGCGCGTCCCCGAGCGTCCGGTCGGTCCCGGCGGCCAGGCGCCGCAGTCGCAGCCCGCCCAGCCGCAGGGTCAGCAGGGCCAGCCCAAGGCCGCGCCGGCGCAGCCGCAGCAGCCGGCCCAGCCGCAAAATCCCCCCCGGCAGCCGGCGCCGCAGCCCGCGCCCGCGGGCCCGGCGATCCAGCTCGGCGCCTTTTCCAGCCAGGCGGCGGCCAACGGCGCCTGGACGGCGCTCTCCGCCCGCTTCCGCTATCTCGCGCCGCTGGCGCACAGCGTGACACCGGCGCAGGTCGGCGGCCGAACCCTCTACCGCCTCCGCGCGAGCGGTCCCAATGCGGCCGACATCTGCCGCCGCCTCGAGGTCGCCGGCGAGACCTGCACGCCGGTCAGGTGACGCTCCCCGCGGTCTTCGGCCTCTCCGGGACCGCGCTCACCGGCGCCGAGCGCGCCTTGTTCCGCGCCGCCGATCCCGCCGGCTACATCCTGTTCGCCCGCAACTGCGCCGATCCGGAGCAACTGCGCGCGCTGACGGACGATCTTCGGGCCCTCGCCGGCCGCGACGTCCTCGTCATGATCGACCAGGAAGGCGGCCGCGTCGCGCGCCTGAAGCCTCCCCACTGGCCGCTTTTCCCGGCCGCCGCGGCGTTCGCCCGGCTCTACGCCGTCGCCCCGATGAGCGCGATCGAGGCGGCACGCGCCAACGCTTGGGCGATCGGCCTGCTGCTGCGCGACGCCGGAATCACCATGAACTGCGCCCCCGTCCTCGACCTCAGCCACGAGGGCGGCCACGACATAATCGGCGACCGGGCCTTCGGTGCCGAGCCGATGCAGGTCGCTGCGCTTGGGAGGGCGGTGCTCGACGGGCTTGCCGCGGCCGGCGTGGCGGGGTGCGTCAAGCACATGCCCGGCCACGGCCGCGCCGGCGCGGACAGCCACGAGGAGCGGCCGGTCATCGACGCCGCCCGCGAAGCGCTCGAGGCCGACTTCGCGCCGTTCCGCAGCCTCCGCTCGGCTCCCGCCGCCATGGTCGCGCACGTCGTCTACGCCGCGCTCGACCCGGAGCGCCCCGCGAGCCAGTCCCCCGCGGTGATCGATCTCGTCCGCGAGGATATCGGCTTTGCCGGCCTGCTTCTCTCGGACGACATCGTCATGGGTGCCCTCGAGGCCAGCGCGGCCGAACGCGCTTGCTCAGTCGTCGAGGCGGGCTGCGACCTCGCTCTGCATTGCTCGGGAGACGTCGCGGAGATGGAAGAGATCGCCGCGGCGCTGCCGTCCCTCGACGGCGAGGCGCGGGAGCGCATGGACCGGACATTGTTCCCCGCGCCGGCGTCGCCGGGAGACTGGGAGGCGCTTGCGGCGAAGCGGGACGCTTTGCTCGCTTATGCGGAGGGGGGTGACGGACTGAGGCCGGTCCGGGACTCAGCCCGCCATGAGCTCAAATGACGGCGCGGCGGTTGAGATCGTGACCCAAAGCCAGCAGCAGCACGCCGACGATCGAATAGAGGACCTCCTCGCCGCCATGGTGGAGGGTCAGCGATCCGGCCATCATGCCGAGGCCGAGGCTGCCGATCGCGGCCGGCATCATGAAGCCGTGCTCCAGGACGCCGCGGCCGAGGCCGAAGAGCCCGAGGACCAAAGCGATCGCCAGGCCGATCTCGTGGATTCTGGGATCGACCAGTCCGCCGGCCGAGGCGAGAATGCCGACCAGCACGGCGCTGGCGACGCAATGGACGAGGCAAAGGCCCGATACGGCAATCGCCGCCCGGTCGATCACTCCAGTCCCGGCGTCGCGCGCCAACATCGATTCCGTCCTCCTGTTGCCGATGCCTATAGCGTCGCCAGAGTAAAGATACAACATATCATCCGCAAAAAGGTTTCGTTGGCAAAAGCGCGCGGCGCGGCCATATCGCCCGGCGATGCTGAACCGCCCTTCGCAGGCGTCTCCCCGCCCTGCCATAATCTCCTGGTGGCTGCTCGCCGTCGCCGTCTTCGTCTTTGCGATGATCGTGGTCGGCGGCATCACCCGTCTGACCGAATCGGGCCTGTCGATCGTCCGCTGGGACGTCGTCACGGGCACCCTTCCGCCGCTCGGCGAAGCGCAGTGGCAGGAGGAGTTCGACGCCTATCGCGAGACTCCGCAATATCGGCAGGTCAATCGCGGCATGGACATCGAAGACTTCAAGTCGATCTATTTCTGGGAATATGTCCATCGGCTGCTGGGGCGGCTGATCGGCTTCGTCTTCGCCATTCCCCTGGTCTGGTTTTGGTGGCGCCGCGCCATCCCGCCGGGGCAGGGGTGGAAGCTCGGCGCGCTGCTCGGTCTGGGCGGGCTGCAGGGGGCGATCGGCTGGTGGATGGTGGCCTCGGGCCTGGTCGACCGGCCGGAGGTCAGCCATATCCGGCTCGCCGTCCACCTGCTGACCGCTCTGGCCATTTTCGGCAGCCTCCTCTGGGTCGCGCTCGACATGGACCGGCTGGCGCGGGCGCCGGACGCGCCGGCGGTGCGGGCGCCCACGCTCGCCGTCTGGGCCCTGTCGCTGCTCTTCCTCCAGTTCCTGTTCGGCGCCTATGTCGCCGGCCTCGAGGCCGGCTATGCGTTCAACACCTGGCCGCGCATGGGCGAGGACTGGTTTCCGGCGGAGACGCCGATGCTCTCGCCCTTCCTCGCCAATTTCGCCGACAATCCGGTGATGGTGCAGTTCGTTCACCGCTGGCTCGCTTTCGTCGTCGCGGCGGTGGCGATCGCGCTGGCGCTGGCGGCATGGCGGGCGCGGCTGCGCGGCCCGGCGGTTGCCCTGCTCGCTGCTTTGGTGATCCAGATTCAGCTCGGCATCGTCACCATCCTCTCCGGCGTGGAGATTCGCATTGCCGTCGCCCACCAGGCGATGGCGGCGATGCTGCTCGGCGCGACGGTCTTCGCCGCCTACCGGCTCGGCGAGCGCAGGGCGGAGAAGGGCTAGCGGCATGACCGGGATCGTCACCGTCTACGCAACCTTCGCCAGCGACGAGGAAGCGCGCCGGATCGGCCGCGTCTGCGTCGAGGAGCGCCTTGCCGCCTGCGTCAACGTGCTGGGCGCGATCCGGTCGATCTACCGGTGGCAGGGCGGGATCGAGGAAGCCGGCGAGGTCGCCGCCTTGTTCAAGACCACTGAGGAGCGCGCCGAGGAGTTGATCGCCCGCATCGCCGCGCTCCACAGCTACGACGTGCCCGCGGCCGTGGTCTGGCCGATCGCAGCGGCAACGAGCGCTTATGAAGAATGGGTGAGGGCCGAATGCGCAATCTAGGATCATTCATGCTGCTTGCCGCGATCGCCGCTGCAGCCGCGACTCAACCGGCCTCTGCGGTTCCGACGACCGCGCCCGCGGCGGAGCAGGCGCCGCAATTGGTCGCGATCCCGTTCGCGCCGCCTTTGGGACAGCCGCTGCGCTATCGCCTGGTCCGCGAAACGACGCGCGGCGGCCGGCCGCAGCGCACCGAGGCGATGTTCCTCGTTTCATTCCGGCGGTCGGGAGGCGACTATGTGATGAGCGTACGCCTCGAATTGCCGCCGGGCGTGCCGCCCCCGTCGGCGTCGAGCGCGATGTCGCTGATCTTCTCGCGCCCGACCGAATTCCGGCTGACCCCGGCCGGCGAGATCGTGGAGATGCTCGACATGGAGGCGCATTGGGCAGCGGGCGAGCGGGCGGTCGCGGAGATGACGGGTCAACGCGCGATCGATCCGTCGGCGCGCCAGGCGGTGGCCGGGATGATCGCGCGGATCCGTGCGCTTCCCCCGGAGGCCCAGCTCGAGCTCTTCGCCCGCAACGTGGCGCCGATCGTCGCGGCGGCGGGCGTCGAGCTTGCGGTGGGGGAGGAGCTTCGCGAGAGCGGCATGGCGCACTCGATACTCGGATCGCTCATGCAGAATGCGACCGTCCGCCTCGACGGCGTCGACGGCCGGGTCGCGCGGCTGTCGGGCCGGTCGACGGTTTCCAGCGAGGAGCTCGAGGCGGCGACGCGTGAGCTGATGGCGCGGCTGGCACCCTCGCGCCAGGACGCGCTCGGCTTCCGCATCGTGTCGAACGAGCTGACCGAGGCCTACGAAGTGTCCCTGGAGACGGGCCTTACCGAGCGCTATCGCACGGAGAAGATCGTCGTGACCGAAGCCAACGGCACCACCGGCCGCGCGACCGAAGTGCAGACGCTGGAACGAGTCCCTGCGTTGAGGTAATATAATACCTTCCGGGAATCCCGCGTTTTCGTTGACATTTTGCGGCATCGCTGCCATTTGGCCGCTCGCAGCGCCGCGCCTTCGGGTCGCGGCGCGGTTCATTTCACAAGAGGTCCGAGCCATGAAGGCGCTGATGAAGACCACCAAGTCGGCCAAGCCGGCCGATGTGGTCAAAAAATGGCATCTGATCGACGCCGAAGGGCTGATCGTCGGCCGTCTGGCGACCATCATCGCCAATATCCTGCGCGGCAAGCACAAGCCGATCTACACCCCGCACGTCGATTGCGGCGATCATGTCATCGTCATCAACGCCGACAAGGTGAAGTTCACCGGCCGCAAGCTCGACCAGAAAATCTATTACAAGCACACCGGTTATCCCGGCGGCCTCAAGGAAATCACCGCGGGCAAGGTGCTCGACGGTCGCTTCCCGGAGCGCGTGCTCGAAAAAGCCGTTGAGCGCATGGTCCCGCGCGGACCGCTCGGGCGCGACCAGATGCGCGCGTTGCACCTCTACAATGGCACCGAGCATCCGCACGGCGGCCAGAACCCTGAAACTCTCGACGTCGGCGCGATGAGCCGCAAGAACAAGGTGGGCGCCTAAGATGGCCAAGAAGGCAAAGACTCTTTCCGAACTCGGCGCGCTGACCAGCCCGGAGCCCGAGGTTCCCGAAGTCACCGAGACCCCAGCCGCTGAAGCCAGTGCCGACGCCGGCACCGAAGCCGCCGCGCCCGACGCAGCCGCCGAGGACGCACCGCCACCCCCGCCGCCGCAGATCGAAGCGGTGCTTCGTGAACAGCAGCTCGACAAGTACGGCCGCGCCTACGCGACCGGCCGCCGCAAGGACGCGGTCGCGCGCGTCTGGCTCAAGCCGGGCTCGGGCAAGATCGTCATCAACGAGCGCGAGCAGGACGTCTATTTCGCCAGGCCCACGCTGCGCCTGGTGATCAACCAGCCGTTCGACATTGCCGACCGCAAGGGCGCCTATGATGTCGTCGCCACCGTCAAGG
>DASVSD010000034.1:0-22628 GCA_036388255.1 Allosphingosinicella sp.
CCGGGTCAGGATCCCCGCCCAGGTGCCGGTCGGCGACTATACGGCGGAGACCTTCCTGATCAAGGACGGCCGCGTGATCGCCGGCGCGGTCCGGGAGATCCGAATCGAGAAGTCCGGCTTCGAGCGCGACGTCGCCGAAGCCGCCGACCGCTGGTCCTTCGCCTACGGAATCGCCGCCGTGGCGATGTCGCTTCTGCTCGGCTGGGGCGGGAGCGTCGTGTTCCGCAAGGGCTAGTCCTCCCCGTGCGAAGGCAAGGGGACCAAAGGAAAAGCAGTTGTTTACCCCTCGCTGCTAGGACGGCCTGCGCAAAACAGCCGGGGGCTCCGTTCGCCGCATGACCGACATGATGAACTTCAAGACCGTCGCCGTCTCCGAAGAGGCGGAGGAATTCGCCCCCACCATCCGGCCGCGAATCCCGCAACCGATGCGCCACGGCCCGATCGGCCGGGTGATCGAGGTGAAAGGCGGCGGCGGCCGGATCGAGCTGGAGGGGACACGGATCGGCGAGATCGCCCGCGACCCCGACCCGAGCATCGCCTTGTCCGGCCAGGTCGGCGGCCACGTCAAGCTCGAGGCCGGCAACCGCTGGCTTCTCGCCAACGTCCGCAGCCTCACCCTGCGCGACGGCGCGACGGGCGTCATCTCCGCCGACATCGACTTCCTCGGCGAAGGCGAGGAGGACGAGCAGAGCGGCAAGCTGATCAACTTCCGCCGCGGAATCACCGGCTACCCGCCTCCGGGCGCCAAGGTCTTCCCGGTCTCGGGCCAGGACATGCGCCAGATGTTCGCCGCCGACGAGCGCGCCCATATCGAGATCGGCACCGTCTATCCCACCAAGGACGTGCGTGGCGCGCTCTATGTCGACGCCTTGCTGGGCAAGCATTTCGCTTTGCTCGGATCGACCGGCACCGGCAAATCGACCTCCGCGGCGCTCATCATGCACCGCATCTGCGACCTCTCGCCGGAGGGCCACATCGTCATGATCGACCCGCACGGCGAGTACAGCGCCGCGTTCAAGGGCCATGGCGAGCTGTTCAACGTCGACAATCTCGCAATGCCCTATTGGCTGATGAACTTCGAGGAGCATTGCGAGGTCTTCATCACCACCTCCGGCTCCGACCGGCAGCGCGATTCGGACATCCTCGCCAAGTGCCTGCTGATCGCGCGCGGCAAGAACCGCGCCGCGGAGGGGCTGACCAAGCTCACCGTCGACTCTCCGATCCCTTACACCCTCTCCGATCTCACCACCGCGATCGGCAACGAGATGGGCCTGCTCAACAAGGCCGGCGACACCGCGCCCTACATGCGCCTCAAGACCAAGATCGAGGAGCTGAAGAGCGATCCGCGCTACCAGTTCATGTTCTCGGGGATGCTCGTCGCCGACACCATGGCGGGGTTCCTCGCCAAGATCTTCCGCCTCCCCGCCAAGGGCAAGCCGATCTCCATCATCGACGTCTCGGGCGTGCCCTCGGACATCGTCTCGGTGGTCGTCGCGGTGCTGTCGCGGCTGGTCTTCGATTATGCGATCTGGTCGCGCAGCGAATTGCAGCGCCCGGTGCTGCTGATCTGCGAGGAGGCGCATCGCTACGTGCCCGCGGACAAGACCGGCAACGGCCAGGCGGTGCGCAAGATCCTCGAGCGCATCGCCAAGGAAGGCCGCAAATACGGCGTCGCGCTCGGCCTCATCACCCAGCGCCCCTCAGACTTGGCCGAGGGCGTGCTCTCGCAATGCGGCACGATCATCGCGATGCGCCTCAACAACGACCGCGACCAGCAGTTCGTCAAGAATGCGATGCCGGAAGGCTCGCGCGGCTTCCTGGACGTCATCCCGGCGCTCAGGAACCGCGAATGCATCGTCTGCGGCGAAGGCGTCTCGATCCCGATCCGCGTCGCCTTCGACGACCTCGAGCGCGACCGCCGCCCGGCCTCCTCGGACCCGATCTTCTCGGCGCTTTGGCGCCAGAGCGGCGAAGAGGAAGCGATGGTCCAGCGCGTCGTCAAACGCTGGCGCGCCCAGGGACGGTGACGTCGTCCCGGCGAAGGCCGGGACCTCAGGACGAGATGTCACCGCTGCAAGTGCAGCGCTCCATAGGCGGTCGCGCCTATTCTCGCTGAGATCCCGGCCTGCGCCGGGATGACGGCCTGGGTCAGGCGTTCAAGTCATCGAACAGGTCCCGCCACTCAGGATTGTGCTCCTGGATCAGGCGCAGCTTCCAGAGCCGTGGCCAGTCCTTCACGGCTTTCTCTCTGGCGATCGCCTCCAGCATCGTGCCATGCGGCTCCGCATAGACCAACCGGCTGCAATTGAATTTCCGCGCGAACTTGCTTCCGCCACGACCGCGATGCTGGCCGATGCGCTCCACGAGGTTCGCTGTGACGCCCGTGTACAGCACGCCATGCGGCTTGTTCGTCACGATGTAGACCCACCCGCCGGCCATCGTGGCAGGTTGCGACAGGAGTCGGCGGATGACCAGTCCTCGTCGTCCCGGCGAAGGCCGGGACCTCAGGACGAGATGTCGCAGGCGCGCGTGGAGCGCTCCATCGACGTTCGCACCTACTCCCCCCGAGATCCCGGCCTTCGCCGGGATGACGCCTCGGTCAGGGTGCGTTCCGCACCGGTCTCGCGCCGGGCGCGGGCGGTGCCCCGGGCGCACCCGCCGGGAGAGCCAGCAACGTCCTCAGCCGGCTGCGGAAACCCTCCAGGTCCGCGCCCGACAGCTGCGACCGCGTCACCCAGCGGACCGAGCGCGGATCGACGATCTGGCCGTTGCGGTACATTTCGTAATGGAGGTGCGGGCCGGTCGAGAGACCGGTCGATCCAACATAGCCGATCACCTGGCCCTGCCGGACCGACTGGCCCGGCTGCACCGAGATCCGGCTCATATGGCCGTAGCGGGTGGCGAGGCCGCCGCCGTGGCGGATCTCGACGACGTTGCCGTAGCCGCCGCCCCAGCCCGCCCGGGCGATCCGGCCGTCCGTCGCGGCGAGGATCGGGGTGCCGTAGGCGGCGCGGAAATCGAGACCGCGGTGGAAGCGGCGGTAACCGAGGATCGGATGCACCCTGTAGCCGAAGCCGGAGCTCAAAGCGCCCGGAACCGGCTGCTGCAGGCCGGCGGTGGTGCGGCCGACTCCGGAGGCCTCGAACCATTGGGTGCTGCCGTCGACGGTCCACTGCATCAGCCTGAGGTCGCGGCCGCCGGCGCGCTCGAGGCCGGCATAAAGCAGCCGCCCGGTCTCGCTCTCGCCGGTCTCGGCGCGGCGATGCTCGATGACCAGGTCGAAGCGATCGTCGGCGCCGATCGCGCCGACGTTGAGCTGGGTGGCGAGGGCGCGGATATAGGCCTCGACCGCACGCGCCGGGGCGCCGGCGGCGCGGGCGGAACGGTAGAGGCTGGCGCCGACCCGGCCCTGGATGCGCAGCGGCGTCTCGTCGATCGAGATCGCCCGCGGCTGCAGCACGAGCTGGTCGCCGGCGCGGACCACGGTCAGGCGCAGGTCGATCCGGGCGCGGAAGGTGAGCGCGTCGAGCGGCCGCGCGACGTTCGGATGCGGGCGCCGCCCGAGGGTGACGTTGACGGCCGTGCCCGGCCTGATCGCGTCGAGCGCAATATGTTCGGCGACCATCGCCGCGATCCGGGCGGCCTCGTCCTCCGAGACGCCGGCCCGCTCCAGCGCCCGCTGGAATCCGTCGCCCTGGCCGATCGTCGCGACGAGGTCGAGGCGCGGGCGCTCGGGAGCGGTGGCGAGCGGTTCGACCGCCTCGGTCGGCGCCATCCGCTTTCCGGTCCCCCCGCCGAGCGCGAGCGGAGCGAAGGCGAGGGCGCGGGCCTCGTCGCGCTGCGCATCGGGGATCGGCGCGGGGGACGCCCCGACCATCGCATTGGCTTCGGGGGCGAGCGACCAGGCGCCGTAGCAGAGCGCCGCGCAGGTCGCGAGGCCGCGAAACCAGTCGCGCGTCCCGATCCGGACGCCGAGGTCCACGACGAGGTCGACGTCGGGCACGAAGCGGCGCTGGGCCTCGTTCCTGCGGCCGAAGCCGCGGGCGATGGCCGGACGGTGAAAAACGGTCTCCCGCGCGATGATCGCGGCGCCGCCGGCGTGGCCGATGTCCCGGAACTGATACAAGGTGGGCGAGCCCCCGCGCGACTAAAACGATGCCCACTGGTTCCCCCCAGCAGGCGGTCAGGGTTGTGAAGAAAAAGGGTTAAAGTCAAATTACTCAGCGGCTTGCCGCGGCCGCTCTGCGCCGGATCGCCCGCGGCTCCGGCCAAGTGGAAAACTACGATCTTCGCATTGCGATTTGCCGCATATGCGCCAATCTAGGCCGCGATGAGCGACTTCGCCCGCGCCCCGTTGACCGCCATCCTCGGGCCGACCAACACGGGCAAGACCCACCTCGCCGTCGAGCGCATGGCGGCGCATTCCTCCGGCATGATCGGCTTCCCGCTGCGGCTGCTCGCCCGCGAGGTCTACGATCGCGTCGTGAAGATGAAGGGCCCGTCGCAGGTCGCCCTGCTCACCGGCGAGGAGAAGATCCTTCCCAGGGACGCGCGCTGGTTCCTGTGCACGGCGGAGTCGATGCCGGTCAACAAGGACGTGGCCTTCGTCGCCGTCGACGAGGCCCAGCTCGGCGCCGACCGCGAGCGCGGCCACGTCTTCACCGATCGGATGCTCCACGCCCGCGGCCGCGAGGAGACGATGATCCTGGGCTCCGAGAGCCTCGCGCCGATGGTCCGCGCCTTGCTGCCCAAGGCGGAGATCATCGGGCGGCCGCGCTTCTCGACCCTCTCTTATGCCGGCTCGTCGAAGCTCTCGCGCCTGCCGCCGCGCTCGGCCGTCGTCGCCTTCTCGGCCGAGCAGGTTTACGCCGTCGCCGAGATGCTGCGCCGGATGCGCGGCGGCGCGGCGGTGGTGATGGGCGCGCTTTCCCCGCGCACCCGAAACGCCCAGGTCGCCATGTACCAGGCCGGGGAGGTCGATTACCTCGTCGCGACCGATGCGATCGGCATGGGGCTCAACATGGACGTGAGCCACGTCGCCTTCGCCGGACTCTCGAAGTTCGACGGCAATCGGCGCCGCCGCCTCTCGCCGGCCGAGATGGCGCAGATCGCCGGCCGCGCCGGGCGCCACCACAAGGACGGGACCTTCGGCGCGCTCACCGTCGACGGCGAGCATAATGCCGAGTTCCGGCCCGAGGAGATCGAGGCAATCGAGGAGCACCGCTTCGCCCCGCTCGAACATCTCTACTGGCGGGAGGGCGACCCGGACATGCGCAGCCTGGAGGCGCTGATCCGCGACCTCGAGCGGCGGCCGGACCGGCCCGGGCTGCGGGGCGCCCACGAGGCGATCGACCTTGCGGTGCTGAAGCGCATCGCCGGGGACCCGGAGATCGTCGAGCGCGCCAAGGGCGAGGAGCGCGTCCGCCGCCTCTGGGCCGCCTGCGGCCTGCCCGATTTCCGCAAGACCGGGCCCGATTTCCACGCCCGCCTGGTGTCGCGTATCTATCTCTATCTGTCGGAGGGCGACGGTCGCATCCCGCATAGCTGGTACGCCGAGCAGGTCGCTCGGCTCGACAACGTCCAGGGCGACATCGACGCGCTGGCGGACCGCATCGCAGGGGTGCGCACCTGGGCCTATATCGCCCACCGCGCGGACTGGCTCAAAGACCCGGAGACGATGGCCGAGCGCACCCGCGAGGTGGAGGAGAGGCTCTCGGACGCGCTCCACGAGCGGCTCACCCAGCGCTTCGTCGACCGGCGGACCTCGGTGCTGATGCGCCAGCTCGGCGGCAAGGGCGCGGCCGAGTTCCCGGTTCTGGTCGACGACGAGGGCGAGGTCACCGTCGGCTCCTATCCGATCGGGCGGATGGAAGGCTTCGCGTTCGAGGTCGATCCCGCCGCGCGCCACGCCGACCGCAAGATGCTGCTCGCGACCGCGGAGCGGCGCCTGGGCGGCGAATATGAGAAGCGCGCCGCCGCCCTGGTCGCGGACACGGACGATCATTTCAGCCTCCGCACCGATGCAGGGGCCCCGGTCGCGATCCTCTGGCGCGGCCACGAGGTCGCGCGGCTCGGGCCGGGCAAGAACCTGCTCTCGCCGCGCGTCAATCTGGACCGGCGGATCGAGCGTGTATCCGACCGCGGTCGCGAGGCGGTGGTCGAGCGGCTCAAGAACTGGGTCCGGGGCCAGGTGGAGCGCTGGCTGGCGCCGCTCCGCCGCGCCGGCGCCGCCGCGCAGGACGCGGCCACCCCGGCCCCCGTCCGCTCCATCCTCGCCCTGCTGGTCGACGAGGGCGGCATCGTCGCGCGCGACGCCGTCGCCAGGCCGCTCTCCTTGCTCGACCGGGACCAGCGCCGCACCGTCACCGCGCTTCGCGTCCGGATCGGGGCGCTCGATTTGTTCATGCCCGACGTGCTCAAGCCCGAGGCGATGCGCTGGCGCACCGCGTTGCGGGCGGCCGCGAGCAACGAACCCATGTCCGCTTTGCCGCCGCCCTCCAGCGTCCTCCTCCCCGCCCCGGCCGCCGCCGAGGAGCGCGCGCTCCTCGGCCGGCTCGGATTCCGGCCCCTCGGCCGGCAGATGCTGCGCGTCGACATGGTCGAGCGGCTCGCGCGCCACGCCCACGAGGTCCGCACCGGTGCCGACGGGACGCCCGTCGACGAGGCGCTGGTCACGTCGCTCGGCCTGCAGCCGGCGGGCCTCGCAAGGCTCATGCGGGACCTCGGCTTCCGGCGCGCCGACGAGACCGCACCCTGGACGTGGCGCGGCCGCGGTCGCCGCCGGGTGCAGAAGGCGCCCGAGGACCCGTCCCACGCCTTCGCTGCTCTGTCCGCGCTGCGCCGTGGCTGACACGCTGCGCCTCGACAAATTCCTCTGGTTCGCGCGGATCGTGAAGACGCGCGCTTTGGCCCAGGCGCTCGCTGAACAGGGCCGCATCCGCATCGCCGGCCGCGTCGCCGACCGCGCCCACGCCCCGGTGCGGGTCGGCGATGTGCTGAGCTTCGCGCAGCGCGGCGCGGTGCGCGTGCTCCAGATCGATGCGCTGCCGACCCGCCGCGGCCCGCCGGCCGAGGCGCGCGCGCTCTACACCGACCTTTCGCAAGCGACCGCTGCGACGTTGACGAGCGAAGGCGGCGGCGACTAGGGATTCGGCCGCGCCCTGGAGAAGCCCATGACCTACGTCGTCACCGATGCCTGCATACGCTGCAAATATATGGACTGCGTCGAGGTCTGCCCGGTGGACTGCTTCTACGAGGGCGAGAACATGCTCGTCATCAACCCGAGCGAATGCATCGACTGCGGCGTCTGCGAGCCCGAATGCCCGGCCGAGGCCATCCTGCCCGACACCGAGGCCGGGCTCGAAAAGTGGCTTGAGGTCAACGCAACCTATTCCTCCGAATGGCCGAACATCACGCGCAAGAAGGATTCCCCTGCCGACGCCGACGAGCACAAGGGCGAGGAGGGCAAGTTCGACAAATATTTCACTGCGACCCCCGGCGAGGGGGACTGAGCGCATCCAGTGCCCGTCATCCCGGCGGAGGCCGGGATCGCGGCGGGTGAAGGGCGCAGGCGCCGATGGAGCGCGCCATGAACGTTAGAGACTTCTCGTCCTGAGGTCCCGGCCTCCGCCGGGACGACGGTCCCGGTCCATTCCGTCTCGCTCTGCAACGCTTCGCCGCGGCCTTCCTCCAAAAGGGTAGCTTTTCCCGCCGTTTTGGATTATAAGGCTCGTCATCGCAGCGGACGTCGCGTCCGCTCATGGTGGTCCAAGAGAGAATCGCCGCAAATCACTGTCCAAGCGTCTCGGGGGCGGATGCAGTCCGGCACGGTTTTGCGGTATCCAAAGGAAGGCAAGTAAATGGCAGCGAAGGCGCTCAGCTTCGACGTTGGCGATTATGTTGTGTACCCCAAGCACGGCGTCGGCCGTGTCGTGGAGCTTCAGAGCACGGACATTGCGGGGATGCAGCTCGAGCTTTACGTGCTGCGCTTCGAGAAAGAAAAGATGACGCTGCGCGTTCCGACCAACAAGGCGGAGAGCGTCGGCATGCGCAAGCTGTCGTCCGACAAGACGATGCAGGAAGCGATGGCGACGCTGAAGGGCAAGCCGAAGGTGAAGCGCACCATGTGGTCGCGCCGTGCGCAGGAATATGAGGCGAAGATCAATTCGGGCGACCTGGTGTCGATCGCCGAAGTGACCCGCGACCTGTTCCGCGCCGACGACCAGCCCGAGCAGAGCTATTCGGAGCGGCAGATTTTCGAGGCCGCCTCGAGCCGTCTCGCCCGCGAGCTCGCCGCGGTCGAGCAGGTCGACGAACCCAAGGCGCTCGAGAAGATCCTCGAGATCCTGAACAAGGCGGCCGCCGTCTACAACAAGGAGAAGGCGCTGGCCTGAGGTCCGCGTCCGATCGGCTTGCCTCCCGCTTGCGGGAGGCCGGGAGAGGCGGTCCGGAGACGGGCCGCCTTTTTCATTTGCGCCTCCCGCCACGTATGTGTATTAGACGAGCAATACAGCGGGAGGCGATGACATGCGCGGCAGAGCGTTGGTGGCGGGTTCGGTATTGGCGATCGCCTTGGGCGGCTGCAGCGCCGATGCCCAGGAGGGCAACGCCCACCGTGCGACGGCGCAGCGCGCCTTCCAGGTCGGCGGTTTCCAATCGATCTCCCTCACCGGCTCGCCGGACGTGATCGTCACCGTCGGCGGCGCGCCCTCGGTCCGCGCCGAGGGCGACGCGCGGATGATCGAGCGTCTGGAAATCCGGGTCGAGGACGGCGATCTCAGGATCGGCTATCGCCAGAGATCGAGCTGGAGCTTCGGCCGCCACCGCAACGTCACCGTCCACGTCACCGTGCCCGCCCTCGCCGCGGCGACGGTCACCGGCTCCGGCGACATGCGCATCGACCGCGTCCAGGGCGGCCGCTTCGCCGCCACGGTCACCGGCTCGGGCGGCCTCGATCTCGGCCGGGTCGAGGCGGGCGAGACCAGCTTCAGCGTCACCGGCTCCGGCGGGATCCGCGCCGTCGGCCGCGCCCAGCGCGCGCACATCGAGCTCAACGGCTCGGGCGACGTGGATCTCGGCGCGCTCGAGATCCGCGACGCCACCGTTTCGGTCCACGGCTCCGGCGACGTCACCGCCAAGGCGATGCAGGCCGCGCGCGTGACCCTGATGGGCTCCGGCGACGTCTCGATCACCGGCCCGGCGCGCTGCCAGGTCGAAAAGCGCGGCTCGGGCGACGTACGCTGCGGCGCGCAGGGCTGAGGCGCCCCGAAACTTATTGACCGTTAACCATTTGCGGCCATGCTCCCGGCCATGAACAAGATCATCGCCGCCCTGGCGCTGGCCTGCGCCTTCGCCGCACCAGCCGCGGCCGCCGAGCGCACCTACAGCGTCACCGACTTTGACCGGGTGCGGATCGAAGGCCCGTTCACCGTCCGCCTGACCAGCGGCCGCCCCGCGGCGGCCTCGGCGACCGGATCGCCGCAAGCGCTCGACCGCGTCTCGATCGCCGTCGAAAGCGGAGTCCTGCGCATCCGGCCGAACCGCGCCGCCTGGAGCGCCGATCCGGGCGCCGCGTCCGGTCCCGTCGCGATCGAGATTTCGACCCGTGCGGTTCGCGCCGCGACCGTCCTCGGCGCAGGCAGCCTCGCCATCGACCGTGCCTCGGGCATGCGCGTCGACCTGACCGTCGAGGGATCGGGACGGATCGCCGTGCCCGCCGTCGCCGTCGACCGCCTCGTCGTCGGCATGATCGGCTCGGGCCGCATCCAGGTCGCGGGCACGGCGGCCGACCTTCGCGCCAGCGTCCACGGCTGGGCCGATCTCGACGCCGGAGCCCTTCGCGCCCAGGCCGCGCAGATCGTCACCGACAGCGCCGGCCGCATCGCCGTCGGCGTCGAGCGCCAGGCCACCGTCACCGCTTCCGGCATCGGCGAGGTCGAGATCACCGGCAACGCGGCGTGCAGCGTGAGCGGGCTGAGCGCCAGTCAGGTCCGTTGCGGACGCGGCGACCGCCGCTAGGCGAATCGCGCCTTCAGGTCAGCGAAGCATATTGCCCGCTCGCTGACGGGTCGTGCCCGCCGCCCGCCGGACAGACGCCGAGTCCGTTGCCGCGATAGAACATCCCTTGGCACTTCCTGCACCAGCGCCAATTGCCTTGCTGCCCCGTCGCGGCATTGCCTAGGATGGAGGCATAAGCGCTGCTGCCTGCGTTCGTATGCGCACCGCCGGCGGGACAACGGCCCATGCCCGCGCTCGCGCGCGAATAGAAGAGGCCCATGCACTTGCTGCACCAGCTCCACCCGCCTTGCTGCACGTTGGCGATATCGCCGCCGATGCGCTGGTAATAATGGCCGCTTTGGGAGGGATCGTGCGCGCCGCCGGCCGGGCAGCGGCCGAGGCCCCCTGCGCTGGCGCTCGCCCTGCCATAGAACATGCCTTGGCATTTTCGGCACCAGCGCCATCCCTCCTGGACGCAGCCGACCGGCAATCCCTGAGCGGCCGCGGGGCCCGTGAGGCCGGCGCCGGCAAACAGCGCCACCCCTCCCAGGGCAATCGTCCGCATCGTTGCGCGGCGATCCAATCGATGCGATCCCGAGCAGTTCTTATCCCTGCAATCGTTTGTCATAGCCGATATCCCCTCAGTTTTCGACGCAAACGACTCGGTCCCATTTCTTTATTGCATAAATCTCGCGGCCAAACAAAACATCCGGCCGGTTTTTAACACCATTTTGGTGCAAACCGTTTTAGAGATTATGATTTCGGAGCAGTGAAGGCCGCTCTGTTCAATGAAGTACAACGAATTCCTTGTGAATTTCCAGAACTATATGAAACTACGCAGTATTTCTATGCACGTCTGTCATTAGATCAGCGCGAGCCCCGCCAGCTTCGCCGACAGCGGCGCCGGCAGCGCCAGCAGCCCGTCGTCGTCGCCGTCGAGGTCCGCAGGCGCGTCCGCCGCGGCGAGGTAGCGCCAGCCCTGGTGCGCCCGCTTCGGCCGCGCCCTGACCGGGACCAGCTCCGGATCGAGCCGAATGATCGTCTTGCGGTCCTCCTCGCGGATGGCGAAGCCGAGGATGGTCTGCCGCGCAGTGATGCGGTGCTTCACGATCCAGTATATCGACCCGCCGACCAGCTCGTCGGCGCGCTTGGGCATGAACCGCGTGACGATCGGCACGATCCCGCCGGCGAGGCGGAGCCTCTGCCGCACGGCGAGCGCGTCTAGGGTCCCGCACCCGACCGCGACCTTGCTCATGTTGAGAGGTGAGGGACAGTTACTTTTCCGCACGATCTCCGCAGCTTAGCACCGAAGCGCGGAAAAGTAACTGTCCCCTCACCCCACCACCCCGGACGCGCTGGCCAGCCCGAGGAAGACGAGGAACCCCATCGAATCGGTGACCATGGTGACGAACACCGAGGACGCCACCGCGGGATCCGCGCCCGCCCGGTCGAGCGCGAGCGGAAGCATGACCCCGGCGAAGCCGGCGATCATGATGTTGGTCATCATCGCCGCCGCGATGACCGCGCCGAGCAGCGGGTTGCCGAAGAACAAAGTGACTCCGACGCCGATCAGCACGGCGACGGTCAGCCCGTTGAGGCACGCGACGCGGATCTCGCGAGTCACCGCCCGCACGGTGTTCGATTTGGTGAGCTGGTTCGTCGCCAGCGCGCGGACCGTGACCGCAAGCGTCTGCGTCCCCGCATTGCCGCCGACGCCGGCGACGATCGGCATCAAGGCCGCCAGCGCCACCATCCGCGAGATCGTCCCTTCGAACAGGCCGATGATCGTCGCCGCGACCAGGGCCGTGCCGAGATTGGCGATCAGCCAGCGCACCCGCGACTTGTAGCTGTCGATGACGGGCTCGTTGATGTCGCCTTCGCCGACGCCCGACAGCAGCAGCACGTCCTCGGAGGCTTCCTCCTGGATGATGTGGACGATGTCGTCGACGGTGATCATGCCGACCAGCCGCCCGGACTGGTCGACCACCGCAGCCGAGATGAGCGCATATTTCTGGAAGCGCAAAGCCACCTCTTCCTGATCCATGTCGACCGGTATCAGGGTCTGCTCGCGCTGCATGATCTCGGCGACGGGGACCTTGCGCTGCGTCCTGAGGATGCGGCTGAGCGGCATCGTCCCGACCGGGTGGTGGCGCCCGTCGACGACGAACACCTCCCAGAAGTCGTGGGCGAGCTCTTCGCCGGAGCGCAGCCAATCGATCACATGCCCGACCGTCCAATGCTCCGGCACGGCGATCAGGTCGCGCTGCATCAGCCTTCCGGCCGATTCCTCCGGGAAGGAGAGGGCCTCCTCGATCGCCGCGCGGTCGTCCGGGTCGAGGGCGCGGAGGACGGCCCTCTGCTCGTCCTCCTCGAGGTCCTCGATCATGGCGACGGCGTCGTCCGTCTCCATCTCGCCGGCGATCTCGGCGACCGCGGCCGGTTCGAGCGCGTCGACCAGCTCCTCGCGCACCCAGTCGTTCATCTCCGCGAGGACGTCGGCATCGAGCTCGTCGGCGATCGCCGCGGCGAGCGCGCGGCGGTCGTCGGAATCGATCAGCTCGAACAGGTCGGCGAGGTCGGCCGGGTGCAGAGGTTCGATGACCGCCCGCGCCGCCTCGTGGTTGCCGGCTTCGACGAGGTCCATCACCATCTCGACGAATTCGGGCTTCAGCCGGTCGTCGGCGTCGAGCCGGTCCTCGGCGGTCGGCAGGGCGCCTTCGGGCGCTTGGAGATCGCTGTCGCTCATCGCCCTTCCCCGCTGGAGCCTTGTGGTGCCCGCTTCCTAGGCCGGGCCTTTCGCCCTGTCGATACGGGCTGGCGCTCGCGTGGCAGGGCTCCTAGAGCGGCCCCAAACCGACCTCCCCGCTCATCCTGAGGAGGGACTGAGCCTGGCGAAGGCCCGTCTCGAAGGACCTCAGTGCGTCCTTCGAGACGCCGCTTCGACTTCGCTCAGCGGCTCCTCAGGATGAGCGGATCGGATCAATCGAAGGAGCCCCCATGTCCAACGAGCTCAACACCCTCGTCCTCAATCTCGATTCCGGCGGCGACGTCGTCATCCGCCTTCGGCCCGATCTCGCCCCGGGCCATGTCGCGCGGATCAAGGAGCTGGTCGAGGAGGGCTTCTACGACAATGTCGTCTTCCACCGCGTCATCCCGGGCTTCATGGCCCAGGGGGGCGATCCCTCGGGCACCGGCCGCGGCGGCTCGGACAAGGCGAATTTGCGCGCCGAATTCTCCGCCGAGCCGCACGTCCGCGGCGCCGTCTCGATGGCGCGCACCAACGACCCGAACAGCGCCAACAGCCAGTTCTTCATCTGCACCGACGACGCCACCTTCCTCGACCGCCAGTACACCGTATGGGGCAACGTCGTCGAAGGCATGGAGCATGTCGACGCGCTCCCGAAGGGCGAGCCGCCGCGCGAGCCCGGCAAGATCGTCAAGGCGAGCCTGAGGCCCTGAACTTGGCCGAGCCGCGCCCCTCGACCCTGATCACCGGCGCCTCGGCGGGGCTCGGCGTCGAGTTTGCGAGGCAGTGCACGGCGCGCGGCGACGAAGTCGTGCTCGTCGCCCGCCGCCGCGACCGGCTCCAGGCGCTCGCGGTCGAGCTCGGGCCCAACGCCCACGTCGTCGAAGCGGATCTCAGCCAGCCGGGCAGCGGCACCCGGGTCGTGGCGGAGACGGCCGCCCGCGGCCTCTGGGTCCGCGTCCTGATCAACAATGCGGGCTTCGGAGTCTCGGGCGCCTTCGCGGAGCTGCCGGCCCAACGGCAGCTCGAGACGATCGACCTCAACGTCCGCGCGCTGACCGAGCTCTGCGCCGCCGTCCTGCCCGAAATGCGCCGCAACCGCGACGGCGCGATCCTCAACGTCGCCTCGACCGCCGCCTTCCAGGCCGGGCCGTACATGGCCGTCTATTACGCATCGAAAGCCTATGTCCTGTCGTTCACCGAAGCGCTCCACCAGGAGCTGAAAGGCAGCGGGGTCCGCGTCACCGCCCTCTGCCCCGGGCCGACCGCCACCGAGTTCTTCGAAGTGGCCGGCGCCCCCGACGGCCGCCTCGCGAAGATGGCGACGGACCCGGTCGCGGTCGTTCACGCCGGGCTCGACGGCCTCGCGAAGGATAAGGCGATCGTCGTGCCCGGCCTGATGAACAAGGTCGGCGCCCAGTCCAATCGCCTGCTTCCGCGCGCCGCGATGCGCCGCATCATCGCGCGCCTGAAGGCCTGACGAACGCTCAGGGTCCGTACTCGATACCCGCAACGGGTATTGAGTACGGACCCTAGCCCGGCGACGCCGCGCATCCGGCGGACCGGCCGAGCAGCGCCCACCCGGAATCCCGTTGCGCGAAAGCGTCCGCCGCGAGTCCGTTTGCCCGTGCCCGCCCTGCATTCTCCCGAGCCGCATCTCGGTCCGAAGCCACGCCGAGGACGACCGCCGTGTGATTGCTGATCGCGGTACGCCAGATGGTTGCGCAGGTCCGTCCGAATTCCGGCCGTCCGATATGTTGGCGCGCCTCAGCCAGCCCGCCCTCGCCCGCCGGGTAGCTCGCCAGCACCACGAACCAGCCGCCGCTCGGGACGGCGGTATCCTCGGGAAGGGTTTCCACAGCCTGCTCGATCGACTGCGACGCCGAGTTGAGCGCCTGCCGACTGGTCTGGAGGGATGCGAGCGCTTGCTCGACCCCGGTGGCCTCACCTCGCGTGCCTTGCGGCCGCACCTGCGTTTCACGCAGCATCGCCTCTGTGGCGGCAACCGCTTGGCGCGCGGTGGCAACCTGCGCTTCGGCCTGCTCGAGCTTGCGGTTTGCCTCCGCGAGCTGCGCCGAAATGTTGAAGATATAATAGATCGCTACGCCGGCGGCGGCCAGAGTCGCGAGAAGTCCGATGATGGTCAGCGGCACCGCCCGCCTGCTCGACCTTTGCAGGCGGCGGATCGCATCGGGTATTTCGTTAAGGTCGCGGACGCGCTCAGCCACGGTCCTCTCCTTGCTCCAGCGCGACGAGATGCTGGATGATCGATGCGACCAGGTCGAACGACCGATTGAGAAAATAGGATACCCTCGCCGCGGATGCGGCAATCATCCCGCTCGCGCCAAAAATCGCCGCGAGATGCGGCACCTGCACTTGCTGGGTGTCGATCAGGCTCCAGAGGCAGATGAGCAGCAGGACGAAGGACACTACAGAGCAAAGGAGATAGAGCATCCGCTCCATCGCAAACATCTTCATCAGCCGCTCTAACGCGAAGAGCGTATCCTGGACCAGATCATCCTTTTTTTTCGGCATTTCCGCCCCCCGACGCCGGCTTTCATAACATGGAAGGCAGGAAACACCTAGGTCGACATCCGTGCTTCGATAACCGGCGAAGCGGTTGCAGGCTCTTCTCGCCGCGACGGCCTGGAGCAGGAGCCGCCTGCTCCCGCGCGCTCCGCGCGCCGCGTGATCGCGCAGCTGAAAAGCTAGCGTCCCGGCTCCGGGGGAGCGCCGGCGCTGGCCGGGAAGGGCAGCACCCGACCATGGCGCTGCGCGGCGGCGATGAGGATCGGATCGGCGCGCAGCGCCCGCCGTCGCTCGTGCATCGTTCGGCCATGGGCGCTCCGCATCGGCGGCCCGGTTTGAGGCTGGATGAACTGCATCACCTCGTCGCGGCTGCGCTCGTCGGCGAGCGCGTCGATCAGCGCCGTCCGCGCCGCCCCATGCCGGCCGAAGCAGAGGTGGAGCTCGGCGATGAGGGTGAGGTCCCGCCCGCCCAGCACGAACGAGGCCGAATCGAGCGCTTCGCGGCCCCGCCCGGCATCCTCGAGGCCGCAGGCCCGGGCGAGATGCATCGACGCCAAGGCAGGCTCGGAAACCTCACCTCGGCGGCGACGCGCATCCGCAATGACGGCATCGATCGCGGCGAGCCCTTCGCGTGTCCGCCCGCCTATGAGGAGCAGCCGGGCGCGGTTGGCCGCGATGTTCAGCGCGTTCGCGTCGGTTCCGAGCGGCCAGGTGGCCGCCGCCCGGTCGAACAGCGTGTCGATCTCCTGCCACCTGCCGAGCCGCGCCAGCGCGTCGGCGACGATCGGCGCCACCCAGACCAGATCGTAATCACGCAGCCGATCCAGCGGGCGGTGGAACAGCGGGAGGATGTCGCGAACGATGGTCTCGTAATGGTCGGCCTCGCGCAGCGCGGTCGCATAGCGGCGGGCCGCCGCCGGATCTCCGCTGGCGCGGAAGCGAGCCCGAAGCTCGCCAAGATAGAGGGGCCATTGCCTCTCCAGCCGGCTCCCGGCCCAGGTCTCGATATCGGGCCAGAGGCCGCGGTACCGATCGACGATCAGCAGCGCCTGGATATGGCCGGGCACGATTAGCCGGGGAACCAGTCGACGGGCACCCGCCACGTCGCCCGACTCCATGCGGCTGCGGATCGCGTCGAGCGCCAGCAGCGAACGCAGGCGAAGGTCATCGCCTTGCCAGCCGATCGCAACCATCCGGCCCCCGAGGCGTCCGATGCGCCGTGTGTCATAGCGGTCGCCGAGCCGGTCGCGCAGGTTGAGAAGGTCTTGCGAGTCGTACTGCCGGACGATCCCGGGATCGATGTAGCTCGCCCGGATGAGATGGTCGGCGGCGACCTCCGGCCGGTCCGCATAGGCTTCCATGTCCGCCGCGAACAGAAGCGGAGCGCTGTAACCCTGGAGCAGGCGGATGCTCTCCTCGATCGCCTCGCGCGCTTCGGGGATCCGCCCGCGCTGCCGGAGATTGACCGCCCGCGCATACTGAACGAATCCGCGCAACTCGGTCGGTTCCGGAAGCTGCGCGAGCATCGCATCGAGACGGCCCAGCCGCTCCGGCTCGGGTCCGCCGCGATTGACCACCATGTCTGTGAATTCGCGGAGCACCGGGGCGGGACCCTGCAAGCGCCCGGGCGATGGCAGGAACTCGGCCGCGGCGGGCGCCGGCGGCAGGAACGCCGCGAGCGCGAGAGCGGCGATCGACAGTCGCAATCTCAAGGGCTTGGTTCCTCCTGTCCGGGCGGCTGAGCAAAGCCCGCGGACGGCCGAAACGCAAGTCCCGTTCCGGCGCCTAGGCGGGCAACGTCTCGGTGAACAGCCAGTCGTGGAAGATCCGCACCGGACGGCGCGACAGGGCCGAGCGGCGGCAGGCGAACCAGTAGCTGTAGGGGGTCTCGGCCTTGGTCCCGAACAGCTGGACGAGGCGCTCGTCATGGCTTCCCGCGAGGTGGCTTTCGAGCATGATCGCGACGCCGAGGCCCTGCGCGGCCGCATCGAGGATGAGCTGGCCCGAATCGAACATGTCGACCGCCGCCGGCTCGAGATCGGGGACCCCGGCGGCCTCGCGCCAATAGTCGAACGCCCGGTCGAGGTCGCGATGGACGAGGATGGTGGCGCCGGCGAGGTCTTGCGGGCGCTTCAGCGCAGGAGGCCCGTCGCGCAATCCGCGCGAGGAGATCGCGATCACGCAATTATTGTCGATGCGGCGCGCGTAGAGCGAGGGATCGACATCGGTCGTGATCGCGATCGCAGCGTCGAGCCCCTCGTCCAGCCGGGCCAGCCGATTCGCGCCCGTGTCCAGGTCGATGTGAAGCTCGGGATGCAGCTCGCGCAGGCGAGGCAGCGCCGGCATCAGCCGTTGCGCGGCGAAGAGGGACGGGACGGCGAGCCTCAGGCGCATCATCTCGGGGCTCCCCGACGCCCGTTCCATCGCCGCTGCCAGCGCGTCGATCGACGGACCGATCTCGGCGAGCAGCCGCTCGCCGTCCGGGTTGACCGCGATATTCTGGTGGCCGCGGTCGAACAGCGGCCGTCCGACCGCCCGCTCGAGCGCCTGGATGCGCCGGGTGAGCGCCGGCGAGGACAAAGAGAGCGCCTCCGCCGCGGCCTTGACCGAACCCAGCCGCGCCGTCTGCACGAACGCCTCAATCCCGGTCAGCGGCGGCAGCCTCTTCATCGAGCCGGCCCTTCTTGTGCACTGCAAAAGTATGCGCTGCGCTGCAGAAACGAGACGAATTCGCCCTGTCGCGCATGCAACAACTGCACTCTTACCGTATTTCTTCGCACTTGCAACATAACCGCACGGAGCGCACACCGATCCTGCCTTTCAGGCATCCTCTCCTAAAAACTTTAGGGCCGGTCCCCCCAGACCGGCCCTTTTTTTGCCCGTTGCGGACCTTGTGAGTTGGACCCGCCGTTACCCGTTCCTATTTCACCCGCGAGAGCGAGGAGGCGAAATGGCGGACGAGGAACGGCAGGAGCAAAGGCGCCTCCAGGTGGCGACGATGCGGCCCGACGACAGCGGCCGGGGGCTCGCCCGGCTGCCGCGCGCCTTGATGACGGCGATGGCGCTCAAGGACGGCGACGTCGTCGAGCTGACCGGCAAGCGGGCGACCGCCGCGCGCGCGGTGGGCCCCTATCCTGAGGACGAGGGCCTCAACATCATCCGCTTGGACGGCCTCCAGCGCGCCAATGCCGAGATCGGATCGGGCGACTATGTCGAGATCCGCAAAGCCGAATCGAAACCCGCCCAGCGTGTCGTGTTCGCGCCGGCGCAGAAGAATCTGCGCCTCCAGGGTTCGGCCCAGGCGCTCAAGCGCAGCTTCGGGATGAAGCCGATCGTCGCCGGCGACGTCGTCTCCACCACCGGCCAGCAGCAGGTCCAGCGCGGCGACATCCCGCCCGAGCTCAGGCAGATGCTCGCCGCGCCGGCCTACGCGCTCCAGGAGATCAGGCTCACCGTCGTCTCGACGGTGCCCAAGGGGATCGTCCACATCGACGCCAATACCGAGGTCGAGCTCCTCCCGGAATATACCGAGCCGCGCGAGAGCCGACGCGCGGACGTCACCTATGACGATCTCGGCGGGATGGGCTCGACCATCGACCAGCTTCGCGAGATGGTCGAGCTGCCTTTGCGCTACCCCGAGATTTTCGAACGGCTCGGGGTCGATCCGCCCAAGGGCGTCCTCCTCCACGGCCCGCCCGGCACCGGCAAGACCCGCCTCGCCCGCGCCGTCGCCAACGAGAGCGACGCGACCTTCTTCCACATCGCCGGGCCCGAGGTGATGGGCTCGGCTTATGGCGAGAGCGAGCGCAAGCTGCGCGAAATCTTCGAGGAGGCGACCAAGGCCGCGCCCTCGATCATCTTCATCGACGAGATCGATTCGATCGCGCCCAAGCGCGGTCAGGTCCAGGGCGAGACCGAGAAAAGGCTGGTCGCGCAATTGCTGACCCTGCTCGACGGCCTCGAGCCGCGCACCAACCTCGTCGTCATCGCGGCCACCAACCGCCCCGAGGCGATCGACGAGGCGTTGCGCCGCCCGGGCCGGTTCGACCGCGAGATCGTGATCGGCGTCCCCGACGAGAATGGCCGCCGCGAGATTCTGGGCATCCACACGCGCGGCATGCCGCTGGACGGCGGCGTCGACCTGCCGGCGCTCGCCCGCCGGACCTACGGCTTCGTCGGCGCCGACCTCGCCGCTTTGGTCCGCGAGGCCGCGATCGAGGCGGTCCGGCGGATCATGCCCAGGATCAACCTCGAGGAAGGCACCATTCCGCCCGACGTGCTCGAGACCCTGTCCGTGACCGGCGCCGACTTCGAGGAGGCGTTGAAGCGCGTGCAGCCGTCGGCGATGCGCGAGGTGATGGTGCAGGCCCCCAACGTCGGCTGGGACGATGTCGGCGGCGTCGACGAGGCGCGCGAGCGGCTGCGCGAGGGCATCGAACTGCCGCTGAAGTTCCCCGAGGCCTTTCGCCGCCTCGGCATCCGGCCGGCCAAGGGCTTCCTGCTCTACGGTCCGCCCGGCACCGGCAAGACCCTGCTCGCCAAGGCCACCGCGCGCGAGGCGGAGGCGAACTTCATCGCCACCAAATCCTCCGACTTGCTCTCCAAATGGTATGGCGAGAGCGAGCAGCAGATCGCCCGCCTGTTCGCGCGCGCCCGCCAGGTCGCGCCGACCGTGATCTTCATCGACGAGCTCGACAGCCTGGTCCCCGCGCGCGGCGGCGGCCTCGGGGAGCCGCAGGTGACCGAGCGCGTGGTCAACACCATCCTCGCCGAAATGGACGGCCTCGAAGAGCTCCAGTCGGTCGTCGTGATCGGCGCGACCAACCGGCCGAACCTGATCGACCCGGCCCTGCTCCGGCCCGGCCGCTTCGACGAATTGATCTATGTCTCGGTGCCGGACCGCGACGGACGCCGGCACATCCTCGGCATCCACACCGGGGGCATGCCGCTCGCGAAAGACGTCGATCTGGACACGCTCGCCGACCGGACGGAGCGCTTCACCGGCGCCGATCTCGAGGACCTCGTGCGTCGCGCGGGCCTGTTCGCGCTGCGCGGCTCGATCGAGGCGACGCAAGTGACGATGGCCGAGTTCGAGCGCGCCCTGCTCGAGACCCGCGCCTCGGTGACCGCCGAAATGGAGCGGGAATATGAGCAGATCCAGGACAAGTTGAAGCAGGATGCAATGTCCGCCACCTCCGGCGGCATCGGCTTCATCGCGCCCGGGATGCTGACTCCGCGGGGGCCGAAGGGCTGAACCTGAGCCAGGTCCACAGCGCCAGCGCGACCATGAAGGCGGCGGTGATCAGGAAGGGCAGCGGCATCGACAGGGTGTAGAGCCAGACGCCGATCGCCGGCGCTGCGATGAACGCCACGCCGTTGACCGAAGTCACCATCCCGGCGACCGCATTCTGCTCTTCCTCCGGCACGGCAAGCGACGCGCCGCTGGTGAAGCCCGGCCGGAACAGGGAATAGCCCAGCGACGCGAGCGCGAATGCCATCATGATGCCGTAGGTGCCCTGCGCCACCCCGGTGAGCCCGGTGCCCACAGCGGCGATCAGGGCGCCCCAGGCGACGAGCTGGCGCGGCGGCAGGCCCAAGAGGGGGATCAGCCACCATTGGGCGAGCAGGCTGGCCGCCGCTCCCGCCATCAGCACGATCGCGATGGCGTGCTGCGCGGCTTCCGCGGGCAGCTCGAGCCGGTCGATGATCAGGAAGCCGATCACGCCGAGCAAAACGGCCTGGCCGTGGCCGCCGACGATGCCGATCATGTGCCAGGCGAACACCCTCGGGTCGCGCCATCTCAGCCGCGTCGTCCCGCTCTCGGCGCGCGGCGCGCTCGCCGCCGCGCCGCCGATCGCCGCATAATCGACCACCTCGCCCTTTGCCTCGGCACGGGGGGTGTCGTCGGGGAGGCGCAGCGCCAGGGCCGCCAGCACGGCCATCCCGATCAGGGCGAAGGCGATCAAGGGTCCGGCAAGGCCCAGCGGCGGGAAGATGAACAACGGCGCGACCGCCGGCCCGATGATCGTCCCGAGCCCGAAGGACGAAGCCAGCGCCGCCATCGCATTGGTGCGCTGCTCGCCTTCGGTGCGCGCCGCGATATAGGCCTGGACCGCGGGCGGCGAGGCCGATCCCCAGCCTCCGTAGAGGGTCCGCCCGACGGTGAAGAGCAGGAAGGCGATCCCCGCCGGCACCAGCCCGGCGAGCCCCGCCCCCAGCGCGGCGCCGCAGATCAGCATCGAGAGGATGAAGCCGTAGAGGCCCAGCCGCATCAGCGCCCGCCGCCCTCGCCGGTCCGCGCGCCGGGCCCAATAGGGCGCGGTCGCGACCCAAAGCGCCGCCGACAGGCTGAACGCGACGGCCACCCAGATGTCCGGCACGCCGAGCCGCCGCCCGATCGCCGGCAGCAGCGACTGCATCGCCGTATTGCCCGAGGCGGCGACCAGCATCACCGCGAACAGCAGCAGGAATCGCCCCTTCGGAATTCCATATTCTGCCACGCGTCCAGTCGCCTCTTTCCGTCGCCGCCGCACCCGGAGCCTTTTCGGTGCGCCGGCCGTTCTATGTCCCGAACCGAGCAATCGAGGCGGCCGCGCCGCAAACCCGCCCTTGCCATCGCAGCGGCGATTTGCCAACGCACCGGCTGCCTCCAGACATTGACGAGACCGGCCATGTCAGCATCCAATCAGGCGCGCAGCGATCGCGGCGCCAATCGCGGGCCGAGCGGCGGGCCGTTCATGATGTTCCTGCGCGGCTTCATCAAGCATCCGGTCATGGTCGGCTCGGTGATCCCGTCGTCGAAGGCGCTGATCGACAAGATGCTCAGCAAGGTCGATTGGGACGAATGCCGGCTGTTCGTCGAATACGGCCCCGGCGTCGGCACCTTCACCGAGCACATCCTGCAGCGCATGGCCCCGGACGCGACCCTGATCGCGATCGACACCAACCCCGATTTCACCGAATATCTGAACCGCAAGTTCCGCGACAGCCGCCTGATCGCGGTGACCGGATCGGCCGCCGACACCCGCAAGATCATGGCCGAAGCGGGCTTCGAGGAGGCGGACTACGTCCTCTCGGGCCTGCCCTTCTCGACCCTGCCGCCCGGCATCGGCCCGAAGATCGCCGCCGAGACCCATGCGGCTCTTCGCAAGGGCGGCTGCTTCCTCGTCTACCAATTCTCGCCCAAGGTCCGCGACTTCATCGCTCCGCATTTCAAGCGGATCGATCGCGGCATGGAATGGATCAACGTCCCCCCCGCCCAGCTCTTCTGGGCCTGGAAGGACTGACGGTCAGGTCGCGCGCCGCGCGACCGAGACCGTCATCCCGGCCAAGGCCGGGATCTCAGGGAGATTATTCT
>DASVSD010000035.1:0-77099 GCA_036388255.1 Allosphingosinicella sp.
AGCTTGGCGATGGAGGCGAGCCAGTCCCCGAGCGGATCGCCTTCGGGCTCGCTGAGGCTGAGCGAAATGTTCGACGTGATCCGCGGCAGCACCTGATCGCCCGCGATCAGCACGCCGGCGGCTTCGTCGAGAAGGCAAGCATGTTCCGGGGAATGGCCGTTGCCGGTGACGACCCGCCAGTCGCGCGCGCCGATGCGCAGAGTGTCGCCATCCTGCATCCGCACGAAGCTGACGGGCACCGGGCTGACCATCGCGGAGAAGCGGCCCCAGCCCTTGTCCGCTTCGGCGGCGATCCGCTCCTCGCTCCAGCCGGCGGCGCGCCAGTAGGCAAAGGCTTCGCGCGGCGGCGCGTCGCGGACGTCGGCGGTGAGCATTCGGGCGAACAGCCACTCCTCGCGGGTCATCCATAGCGGCGCGCCGAAGCGCTCGGTGAGCCAGCCGGCGAGACCGAGGTGATCGGGGTGGAAGTGGGTGCAGAGGATGCGGGTGACGGCGCGTCCGGCGAGTGGGCCGGAGAGCAGCGCCTCCCAGCCTTCGCGACACGGCGGAATGTCGAGGCCGGTGTCGACCAGCGCCACCCCGCCTTCGTCTTCGAGCACCCAGATGTTGACGTGCTTGAGCGAGCCTGGAACCGGCAGGCGTGCCCAGCCCAGCCCCTCGGCAAGCTTAATGACTTCGCCCGGCCCGGGCTCGCGGCGGCCGAGCGGGTAGGTCAGGCCCTTGTGGCTGTACGGTTCGCTGCTTGCGGGCAGCGACTCGTGCGCCGTCGCCGGCTCAGCTCTTGAAGTAGGAATCGAAATCGCGGGGGCCGGCTTCGGCCGCTTCCGTTCCAACGGCAGCGTCCGCGTCGCGGGCCGCGACGTCACGCTCGCGGCGCAGCTGTTCGAGCAGCACTTCGCGGTCGCCGTCCAAGCGCAGGTCGGTTTGCGGCTGTTCGATGCCGGCAGCCTTGGCGGCCTTAGCGACGAGCGCATCGAGTTCACGCTGCGAGCACAGGCCGAGCGTCACCGGGTCCTTGGGCTGGATGTTGGCGATATTCCAATGGCTGCGGTCGCGGATCGCGGCGATGGTGGTGCGGGTGGTGCCGATCAGCTTGGAGATCGCGCCGTCGGTGATTTCCGGATGGTTGCGGATGATCCAGGCGATGCCGTCCGGCTTGTCCTGGCGCTTGGAGACCGGCGTGTAGCGGGGGCCCCTGGTGCGCGTGATCTTGTCCGGCTCCTTGTGCATGCGGAGGCGATATTCGGGATCGGCCTGGCCGCGCTCGATCTCCTCCTGGGTAAGCTCTCCGGCCCGCAGCGGGTCGCGGCCGGTGAGCTTGGTCGCGGCGGTGTCGTCGGCGATGGCCTGCACTTCGAGGATGTGCAGCCCGCAGAATTCCGC
Source organism: Allosphingosinicella sp. (assembly GCA_036388255.1). Lineage (GTDB taxonomy): Bacteria > Pseudomonadota > Alphaproteobacteria > Sphingomonadales > Sphingomonadaceae > Allosphingosinicella. Next base: position 1,384 of record DASVSD010000035.1, read on the forward strand.
GATCTGCTCGAAGGTGAGGGACGTCTGATCGACCAGCCAGGAGGCGGTCGCATGGGGCATGAGCGGCTGGGCCACTGAAGTCTCCGGACAAAGAAAGGGCCGCCCCTTCACGGAGCGGCCGGTGTGTTGCATGCCATGTAACCCCTGCGCCGCCGAAGGGCAAGCCGAACCGGCGCGCGGAGTGCCGGGCCGCGGCGCTCAGATGATCCCGGTTTCCTCGCGCCATTTCGCCACCGCCCGGCGGTGGAGCAGGTACCAGCCGATCAGGCCCAGCAGGAACAGCCATCCCCACATGTGCTTCCACCTCGGGAAGCTGTAACCGGAATAGCTGCGGCCGCTGATCCGCTCCAGCAACCGCACCTGATCGTCGTTGATCAAGGCGATCTGATACCAGGACGGAAGCTCGATATAGGTGACGAGGCCGTTGTCCTCGGCGGCCCAGATCGGCAGCCGCAGGATGCTGATCTCGCGATATGAGAAGCCGACCCGGAGCGGCTGGCGCTCGACGCGCAGGGCCGCGGCCTTGCGGGCCCGTTCGCGCGGGAGGTAGGGAAGCAGCCCGGAGCCGATCTCGGTGTAGCGCCGCACGGCGGCGAGCTCCGGAGTGGCGGGAAGCGTGTCGATCGCCTCGACGCGGGGCATGCTGGTCAGCCCCCATTCGCGCTCCGACAGAAAGAAAGCGAGCGCGAACGCCGCCGCCAGCAGCCCCAGCGCGATGCGCGGCACGATCATCGATGACCCCCCCTGTTCCCGCGGCGATCCTATCGGCGGACGCGGAGAAATCCAGACGATTCAGCGCCCCCTGCCGCCGTTTCCCAGGGAAATCCCGAGCGTCGGCTCCCCGGTTGGCGCCGCGCGGAAAAGCGTGTAGCTTCCGTCACATAGGGGTGGAGGGGTTGCTGACATGAAGAAGTTCACGATCATCGCGCTGGTCGCGTCGCAACTGGCCGCCGCCGCGCCCGCGAGCGCCGCCGACCTGATCGACTCTGCCGCTCAGGACAGCACGCGCATGGGCAGCTTTGCGGGCGCGCGGCTTCGCATCTCGCTCGACCGCGAGCCGCGGGAACGGGTCCGCGCCGGCCTGACCATCGCCCCGACCGCGCTGGCAGTGCGCGCCGACGGCGCGACCCGGCTCAGGATCGGCGAGGGCGTCGAGTTCGGCCTCTCCGAGCGCCGCGGACCGGCACTGTCCCTGAACGGCCGGACGATCAACGAACTGGCGGAAGGACCGCGCGGCCCCGACGGCCGGCGGCAGAACGTCTCCACGCTCGGCTGGGTCGCGATCGGCGTCGGCGTGGTCGTCGTCGGCGTCGCCGGCTATGCGATCTGGCTCACCCACGAGATGAACAGCAACGAAGGCGACTAGGGTCCCGTCGTCAGCACGATCTTTCCGACATGCTCGCCGCTCTCCATCCGGCGGTGGGCGGCCGCCGCCTCCGCGAGCGGGAATATCGAGTCGATCACCGGCTTCAGCCGCCCCTCGGCAACGTGCGGCCACACCGTCCGGGCGAGTTCGTCCGCGACGAGGGACTTGAACTCGATCGAACGGGCGCGGAGGGTCGAGCCGGTGAGGCAAAGCCGCCGCATCATGACTTTCGCGATGTTGATTTCGGCGGTGGCACCGCGTTGGACTGCGATCGAGACGTGGCGCCCCTCCTCCGCGAGGCAATCGAGGTTGCGCGGGAGATAGTCGCCGCCGACCATGTCGAGCACCACGTCGACGCCGCGGCCGCCGGTGATCCGCTTCGTCTCCTCGACGAAGTCGGCGCCCCGGTAGTTCACGGCATGATCGGCGCCGAGCGCTTCGGCGCGGCGGCATTTCTCGTCGGAGCCGCAGGTGACGATGAGCCTGAGGCCGAACAGCTTGCCCAGAGCGATCGCCATCGTGCCGATGCCGCTGGTGCCGCCGTGGACCAGCGCCCACTCCCCGTCGCGGGCGAAGGCGCGCTCGAACAGGTTGGTCCACACCGTGAAGAGCGTCTCGGGCACCGCCGCGGCCTCGATCATGGTCAGCGCATCGGGCACCGGAAGACACTGGCCAGCGGGAGCGACCGCATATTCGGCATAGCCGCCACCTGAGACGAGGGCGCAGACCGGCTGCCCCTGCTGGAGCTCGGCCACGCCCTGTCCGAGCGCGACGACCGTGCCGGCGACCTCGAGCCCGGGGATGGAGGACGCGCCCGCCGGCGGCGGATAGAAGCCGCGGCGCTGAAGCACGTCCGGCCGGTTCACTCCGGCCGCGGCGACGGCGATCAGCACCTCGCCGGGGCCCGGCCGCGGGACGGGCCGCTCGACCGGCCGTAGCACCTCCGCTTCGCCCGGCTGGTCCGGGTCGATCGCAAGCATCCGATCCGGAACCGTCCCCATTCGCGCGCGATGCTCCCCTCCGTTTCCTAACCCCCGGCGGCGGGTTGACACAAGGCGGCGTTCCGGGGGATTCTGCCGGCATGGACCTGGACGAGCTCTTCCCCAGCAAGCCCGACGATCCGCTGACCCAGCTGGCGAAGCAGGACCTCGATCCGCTTTCGGTGGAGGAACTGGAAGCGCGGATCGCCGCGCTCCGCGCCGAGATCGCGCGTGCCGAGGCGAAGATGGACGCTTCGGTTAAGTTTCGCGCAAGCGCAGACGAGATATTCCGCAAATGAGTTGCCGCGGCCGCCATGCGACCGTTTCGGCGACGCGCTTGATGAACCGAAGGCGCGTCCCGACATTGAGGCGAAGAAGCAGTCCGTGAATCGGCGCGGGCACGCAGGAGTAGATTAGACCATGCCGTCCTTCGCCCGCGAACTCGAACAGACGCTGCACAACGCACTCGCCGAGGCGAGCGGCCGCCGGCACGAATATGCGACGCTCGAGCACCTCCTCCTTGCCCTGATCGAAGACGCGCACGCCTCCAAGGTGATGGCGGCCTGCGGGGTCGACATCAAGGAGCTGAGCGACGCGGTCCGCTCCTATCTCGACAACGAGCTCGAGGCGCTGAAGGTCGAGGCGGAGACCGATCCCTCGCCGACCAGCGGCTTCCAGCGCGTGGTCCAGCGCGCCATCCTCCACGTCCAGTCGTCGGGCCGCGACGAGGTGACCGGCGCCAACGTGCTCGTCGCGCTCTTCTCCGAGCGCGAGAGCTATGCGGTCTATTTCCTCCAGCAGCAGGACATGAGCCGGCTGGATGCGGTGAGCTATATCAGCCACGGCGTCGGCAAGGGCCAGGCGGCCGCCGAGCCCGCCGAGGTCAAGGGCGCCGAGGAAGCGAAGAGCGAGGAGGGCAAGAAGAAGCCCGAGAGCGCGCTCAAGCAGTTCACCGTCAATCTGAACGAGAAAGCGCAGGAAGGGCGGGTCGATCCGCTGATCGGCCGCGGCCCCGAAGTCGACCGCACCGTCCAGATCCTCTGCCGCCGCTCGAAGAACAATCCGCTCTATGTCGGCGATCCCGGCGTCGGCAAAACCGCGATCGCCGAAGGCCTCGCCCGCAAGATCGTCGAGGGCGACGTCCCCGAGGTGCTGAGGCCCGCGGTGATCTATTCGCTCGATATGGGGGCGCTGCTCGCGGGGACGCGCTATCGCGGCGACTTCGAGGAGAGGCTGAAGGCGGTCGTCAACGAGCTCGAGAAGCTGCCCCACGCGATCCTGTTCATCGACGAGATCCACACCGTGATCGGCGCCGGCGCCACCTCGGGCGGCGCGATGGACGCCTCGAACCTGCTGAAGCCGGCGCTCTCCAACGGGGCGATCCGCTGCATCGGATCGACCACCTACAAGGAGTTCCGCAACCATTTCGAGAAGGACCGCGCCTTGCTGCGCCGGTTCCAGAAGATCGACGTCAACGAGCCGACCGTCGAGGACACGATCAAGATCCTGACCGGCCTGCGCTCGGCCTTCGAGGAGCATCACAGCGTCAAGTACACGCCCGATGCGATCAAGACCGCGGTCGAGCTCAGCGCGCGCTACATCAACGACAGGAAGCTGCCCGACAAGGCGATCGACGTGATCGACGAGGTCGGCGCGATGCAGATGCTGGTGGCGCCCTCGAAGCGGAAGAAGATCATCACCGTCAAGGAGATCGAGGCGGTGATCGCGACCATCGCGCGCATCCCGCCCAAGAGCGTCAGCGCCGACGACAAGAAGACGCTCGAGCATCTCGACCGCGACCTCAAGCGGGTCGTGTTCGGGCAGGACGCGGCGATCTCGGTGCTCGCCTCGGCGATCAAGCTGAGCCGCGCGGGCCTCCGCGATCCCGACAAGCCGATCGGCAACTATCTGTTCTCCGGACCGACCGGCGTCGGCAAGACCGAGGTCGCGCGCCAGCTCTCCTCGATCCTCGGCGTGCCGCTGCAGCGCTTCGACATGTCCGAATATATGGAGCGGCATTCGGTCAGCCGGCTGATCGGCGCGCCCCCGGGCTATGTCGGCTTCGACCAAGGCGGGCTGCTCACCGACGCGGTCGACCAGAATCCGCACTGCGTCCTGCTGCTCGACGAGATCGAGAAGGCGCATCCGGACCTGTTCAACATCCTCCTCCAGATCATGGACAACGGCCGCCTCACCGACCACCACGGCAAGTCGGTCGATTTCCGCAACGTCATCCTAATCATGACCACCAATGCGGGCGCCAGCGACATGGCGCGCGAGGCGGTCGGCTTCGGAGCGATGACCCGCGAGGGCGAGGACGAGGAAGCGATCAAGCGGATGTTCACGCCCGAATTCCGCAACCGCCTGGATGCGATCGTGCCGTTCGGCTACCTCCCGCCCGAGGTGGTGAGCCGCGTCGTCGACAAATTCATCCTGCAGCTTGAGCTGCAGCTCGCGGACCGCAACGTCCATATCGAGCTCGACGAGGAGGCCCGGAAGTGGCTCGTCGACAAGGGTTATGACAAGATGTACGGGGCGCGGCCGATGGGCCGGCTGGTCCAGGAGAAGATCAAGCAGCCGCTCGCCGAGGAGCTCCTCTTCGGCAAGCTGATCCACGGCGGCGAGGTCAAGGTCCGCATCAAGGACGGCGCCCCCACCTTCGAGATCATCGCCGCGCCGCCCAAGGCCTCGAAGAAAAAGGCGAAGAAGGCCGAGCGCGAGGGCGAACAGGGCGAGCCGGAGGCGCAGGCCTGAGCCTTTCGCCGCGGAGCTGGCCGAGACGCCGCCGGCTCGCCGGCGGGGCCTTTGCCGCCGCTTTTCTGCTCGCATCGCTGTCCGGCCTGTGGATCGTCGCCAAGGCGCCATGCTTCGTCCTCGTCGGCGAAGTGACCTGCCGCGTCGAGACGAACGAGCGCATCGTCGCCCTCACGCTCGACGACGGTCCGACGCCGGAAGGCACCGCCGCGGTCCTCGCCGCGCTGGAGCGGGGAGGTGCGCGGGCAACCTTTTTCCTGATCGGGCGGCAGATCGAGCGCAATCCTCGGGAGGTGCGCCGAATCCTCGTCGCCGGGCACGAGGTCGCCAATCACAGCTGGTCGCACCGGTGGATGATGGGCCGGTCTTCGGGCTGGTACGACCGGGAAATCGCGCGCACCGCGACGCTGCTGCGGCGGCTCGGCGCACGCGGGCCGCTGCTGTTCCGGCCGCCGTTCGGCAAGAAGCTGGTCGGGCTCCCGCTCGCGGTCCGCCGGCAGGGTCACCGCCTCGTCCTGTGGGACGTCGCCGAACCCGACACCGCCGACCCGCGCGCTTATGCGGCGCATATCGTCGAGCGCGCCCGGCCCGGCTCGATCATACTCATGCATGTCATGTACCGCTCGAACCGGGTCGCCCGCGAGGCGCTGCCGCTGGCGATCGACGGCCTGAGGCGGCGAGGATTCCGCTTCGTCACCGTCGGCGAGCTGCTGGCCCGCGCCGAGGCGGACCGGTGAGGGCGGCGTTGACGCCCTAGGCCGAGAGCAGCTTCAGCGGGTTCTCGATCAGTTTCTTCAGATCCTGGAGGAAGCTGGCCGCGTCCCAGCCGTCGACGACCCTGTGGTCGCAGCTCAGCGAGAGGTTCATCCGCTTGCGGATCTCAAGCTCGCCGTCGACCGGCACGACCTTGTCCTCGACCTTGTTGACCGCGACGATCGCGACCTCGGGGCGGTTGATGACCGGCGTCGAGGCGATCCCGCCCATCGGGCCGAGGCTGGAGATGGTGATGGTCGAGCCGGAAAGCTCGTCGCGCGCGGCCTTGCCGGTGCGGGCCGCTTCGGAGAGGCGGAGGATCTCGCGGGCGATGTCCCAGATGCCCAGGCGGTCGGCGTTGCGGATGACCGGAACCATCAGCCCGTTCGGAGTCTGTGTCGCCATGCCCATGTGGACGGCGCCGGAGCGGGTGAGGACGTTGGCGTCGTCGTCGTACAGCGTGTTGAGCTGCGGATAGTCGCCGAGCGTCCGCGCCATCGCCGTGATCAGATAGGGAAGCAGAGTGAGCTTGGGATTGCCGCCGCGATCGGCGTTCATCATCGCGCGGGTCTGCTCGAGCGCGGTGACGTCATACTCCTCGACGAGGGTGAAATGCGGGATGCGGCGCTTGGCCTCCTGCATGTTCTCGGCGATCTTGCGGCGCAGGCCGACGACCTTGACCGTCTCGTCCTGCCGGCGCGCGCCGCCGCCGCGCGAGACTCCGCCGCCGCTGTAGAGGAGATAGGCGTCGAGATCCGAGTGGCGGATGCGGTCGCCCGATGTCTTCACCTGCGAAAGGTCGATGCCGAGGTCGCGGGCGCGGGCGCGGACCGCGGGAGAGGCGAGAACCGACATCAGGTCGCGTGGCGGATCGGGCTGGGGGTTGAAACCGACGGCTTCCCCCGCAGACGCAACCGCGCCGCCTTTCGTCTCGGCGCGCCATTCGCCCTGGCGGCGGTCGTCGTCGTCGCGGGGGGCCTGGCGGCGGTCGCCCCTGCGGCGCTCGCCGGTCTCGCGGCGCTCGGCGCTCTCGACGTCGGTCGAGGGGACGGCGGCCTCGAGGCCCTCGGTCGCGTCGACCATGCCGTCGGCGAGCGGCACGTCGTCGGTGCGGGCGCCGGCGACATCGGTCTGGTCGCCCTCCTGGCTCGCGGCGCCTTCGGTCTCGATCACCACCAGCACCGAGCCGATCGGGATCTGGTCGCCGACCTCGCCCGCGACTTCGAGGATTGTGCCGGCGACCGGGCTCTCCATCTCGACCGTGGCCTTGACGGTCATCATGTCGGCGAGCTGCTGGTCCTCCTCGACGCGGTCGCCGACCTTGACGTGCCAGGCGACGATCTCGGCCTCGGCAATGCCTTCGCCGATATCGGGCAGCTTGAATTCGAAGCGGGCCACGTCAGTCCTCCAGGGCTTTTCTGAGCGCCGGGCCCAAGCGGGCGGGGCCGGGGAAATAGGTCCATTCCATCGAATGCGGATAGGGGACGTCGTAGCCGGTCACCCGGATCACGGGCGCCTCGAGATGATAGAAGCAGCGTTCCTGGACGAGCGCGGCGAGCTCGGCGCCGAAGCCGGCGGTGCGGGTCGCCTCGTGGATCACGACGCAGCGGCCGGTCTTCTTCACCGAGGCCTCGATCGCGTCGATGTCGACCGGGACGATTGTCCGAAGGTCGATCACCTCGGCGTCGATCCCTTCGGCCTCCGCGGTGGCGAGGGCGACGTGGACCATGGTCCCGTAAGCGAGGATGGTCACCGCCTCCCCTTCCCGCGCGATCGCCGCCTTGCCGATCGGCACGGAATAATGGCCGTCGGGCACTTCCGCCGCCGGGTGCTTGGCCCAGGGCGTGACGGGGCGGTCGTGATAGCCTTCGAACGGGCCGTTATAGATTCGCTTGGGCTCGAAGAAGAGGACGGGGTCGTTGTCCTCGATCGCGGCAATGAGCAGGCCTTTGGCGTCATAGGGATTGGACGGGATCACCGTCTTGATCCCGGGCATGTGGGCGAAGAACGCCTCGGGCGACTGGCTGTGCGTCTGCCCGCCGAAGATGCCGCCGCCATAAGGCGTGCGGATCACCATCGGCAGCGGCCATTCGCCGGCCGTCCGGTAGCGCATCCGGCCGGCCTCGGAGATGATCTGGTCGAAGCCAGGGTAGATGTAGTCGGCGAACTGGATCTCGGCGACCGGGCGCAGGCCGTAGGCGGCCATGCCGATCGCCGTGGCGACGATGCCCAGTTCGGCGATCGGCGCATCGAACACGCGGCTGGTCCCGTATTTCTTCTGGAGGCCGGCGGTGACCCGGAAGACGCCGCCGAAATAGCCGACATCCTCGCCCAGCACGACGATGTCGCCGTCGCGCTCCATCATGACGTTGTGGGCGTCGTTCAGCGCCTCGATCATGTTGCGGACTGTCATTTGCGGCGGGCCTCGGCGAGCGCCTCGTCGCGCTGCTCGCGAAGGTGCCAGGGCTGCTCCTCGAAGACATCTTCGAACAGGGAACCGATATCCTCATAATGGCCGCTGCCGAGCGTCCCCTGCGCTTCGGCCTCGCGCTGGGCCGCGCGGACCTCGGCGGCGAGCGCCTCCTGCTGCGCCTGGTGGCGGTCGTCGTCCCATTCGCCGATCGAGACGAGGTGCCTTCTGAGCCGCTCCACAGGATCGCCGAGCGGCCATTTGGCGCCCGCGCCCTGCGGCCGATAGGCGGTCGGATCGTCCGAGGTCGAATGGCCTTCGACGCGGTAGGTGAAATGCTCGATCAGGGTCGGGCCGAGATTGGAGCGGGCGCGGTCCGCGGCCCAGGCGGTGGCCGCGTAGACCGCGAGGGCGTCGTTTCCGTCGACCCTGAGCCCGGCAATGCCGTAGCCGACGGCGCGGGCGGCGAAGGTGGTGAGATTTCCGCCGGCGATGCCCGAGAAGGTCGAGATCGCCCACTGATTGTTGACGACGTTGAGGATGACCGGCGCGCGATACACTCCGGCGAAGGTGACGGCGTTGTGGAAGTCCCCTTCGGCCGTGGCGCCGTCGCCGATCCAGGCCGCGGCGATGCGGCTGTCGCCCTTGATCGCCGAGGCCATCGCCCAGCCCACCGCCTGCGGAACCTGCGTCGCGAGATTGCCCGAGATCGAGAAGAAACCGTGCGCGCGGTCGGAATACATGATCGGCAGCTGCCGCCCTTTGAGCGGGTCGCCTTTGTTCGAATAGACCTGGCACATCATCTTCACGAGCGGATAGTCGCGGGCGACGAGCAGGCCCTGCTGCCGGTAGGTGGGGAAGAAGATGTCGTCGCGGTCCATGGCGTGGGCGGCCGCGACGGCGATCGCTTCCTCGCCGGTGCACTTCATGTAGAAGCTGGTCTTGCCCTGCCGCTGGGCGCGGTACATCCGGTCGTCGTAGACGCGCACCAGCATCATGTCGCGAAGCATCCGCCGCAAAGTGTCGGGGTCGAGCCGCGGGTCCCACGGGCCGACCGCCGCGCCGTCGTCGTCCAGCACGCGGACCAGCGAATAGACCAGCTCGCGGGTGTCCGAGGCGGGGGCTGCGATGTCGGGGCGGGGCAGGCTGCCGGCGGCGGGAATCTCGATATGGCTGAAGTCGATTTCGTCGCCGGGCCGCGCGTCGGGCTCCGGCACGTGGAGCGAGAGCGCCGGTCGGTTGGGGCGCTCGGTCTCTCTGTTCATCCTCTACCCTGGCTCCTGTCCGCCCCTGCAGCCCCCTAGCGGCGAACGTCGTCTATGTGAAGCTGCGGGCGGGGGCTGGGAAAAGTGCGATTGCGGGCTAAGCTGGCCGCGGAGGAAAGCACCGCATGCTCTGTCGATTCTTCGTCGCGCTCGCCTTTTTCTTCGCCGCCGGGGCCGCGGCGGCGCAGGCCCCGGTCACGGCAATCGTCGGGGCCGACCTGCTCCCGATGACGGCAACCGAGCGACTCCGCGACCAGACGGTCATCCTCCGCGGCGACCGCATCGTCGCAGTCGGCCCGCGCGGGCGTACTCCGATCCCTCGCGGCGCCAGGCGCATCGAGGCGCGCGGGATGATGCTGATGCCGGGGCTGGTCGACATGCACGTCCACCTCGCCCCCGCAACCGGCGAGCCGGGCGACGCGGCGCAGCGGGCGCTGGCGGTGATGCTCGCCCACGGCACGACCACGGCGCGCGGAATGGCCGGCTCGCCGAACAACCTCGCGGTGCGCGGCCGGATCGAGCGCGGCGAGCTTATCGGCCCGCGCCTCTACGCCGCCTCGCCCGGTCTGCACGTCAACAACACCGCCAGCCCGGACGCGGCGCGCCAGGCGGTGCGGGCGGCCCGCACCGCCGGCTACGACCTCATCAAGTCGCATCATCTGCCGGACGCCGCGATCTGGCAGGCCGTTCAGGACGAGGCGCGGACGCAAAGGCTGCCGGTCGCGGGCCATGTCGCCAACCAGGTTGGCCTCGCGCGGGCGATGGAAGCCGGCCAGCAGATCGAGCATCTCGACGGCACCCTGCTCGCGCTGCTTCCGTCGGGTGCGCCGGAGCGGCAGATCGACTTCGCGCAGATCCCCCCGCCCGAGGTGCTCGCCGCCCTCGCCCGCACGGGCGACGCCGAGATCGCCGCGCTCGCGCGCCAGGCGCGAGCGGCGCGAAGCTGGCACGTGCCGACCCTCGCTCTGTTCGAGAAGATCGCGGACATCGACGCCGACGTGGCGGCGCTGCGGGCGCGCCCGGAGATGCGCTACGTTCCCGAACCTGTGCTCGCCCAATGGGCACAGCAGGCCACGGGGCTGCGCGACGCCGGCTTCACGGCCGAGCAGGGCCGCGCCTTCCGCGAGCTTCGCCGGCGCATCGTGCGCGCGTTCCACGCGGCGGGAGTGCCGATGATGGCCGGCTCCGACACCGCCCAGCGCTTCCATTTGTGGGGTCCCGGCCTGATCGACGAGATCGAGGCGCTCCACGCCGCGGGCCTCAGCCGGCTCGACGCGCTGAGGAGCGCGACGGTGGTGCCGCGGGATTATTTCCGCTCGCTCCCGAACGGGGGCTCCAGCCTCGGCTGGCGCGCCGATTTCGGGACGATAGAGCCGGGCGCGCGGGCCGACCTCATCCTGCTCCGCGGGGACCCGACCCGCGATCTTTCGCTGCTGCGCCGGCCCGAGACGGTGATTGCGGCGGGGCGCGTCCACGATCGCGCGGCGCTCGACCATCTGCTCGAGGCGGCCGCGGCAGCGGCCCGCAGCGTACAGTGATCGGTCGCCGTCTCTTCCTCGCCGGCGGCGCGTCCACGCTCATCCTGCCCGGCTGCGTCGCCAGGCGTGAAGCCATCCGCGTACCGCTCGCCTGGCAGAAGCTGCCGACGGTCCCCTATCGCGGAAAGCAGGACGACATCGCCTTCGAATCGCCCGGCTCCTCACGGACGGGCTGGTACGGCAACGGCGAGGGACGGCTGTACACGACGACCAACGGCGGCGATGCCTGGGAAGAGATCTGGCACAAGCCGGGCACCTTCATCCGCGCGCTCGGCTTCGTCGGCCACGATGTCGGCGTGCTCGGCAATGTCGGCCCCGGCGCGTTCCCGAACGTCACCGACGAAGTGCCGCTCTACCGAACGACCGACGGCGGCAGGAGCTGGGCCGCCGCCCGAATCGAAGGCCCTGCCCCGGGCGGCATCTGTGGAATCGACGTCCTTTGGTCGAGCACGAGCCGCGGCGACATGATCGTCAACGATGCGATCATGCACGCCGCCGGGCGGGTCGGCGGGCCGGCGCATTATCTCCGCTCGGACGATTACGGCGCGAGCTGGACCAGCCGCGACCTCTCGTCCCTCGCCGGCGCCATCTACGACGTCAGGTTCATCGATCGACGCACCGGTTTCCTGGCGGCGAGCAGCCCCGGCGACAGGGCGGCGATGAACGCGCTGATCCTGCGGACCGAGGACGGCGGCGCGAGCTGGGGGCCGGTCTATCGAGGCGCACGCGGCTTCGAAACGGTCTGGAAGATCCACTTCCCGACCCGCCGGACCGGCTATGCCAGCGTCCAGAGCTACGATCCGAACCCCGCGGCGAGCCGGCGGTTCATCGTCAGGACGGACGACGGCGGCCGGACCTGGACCGAGCTGCCGCTCCTCGACGATCATGGCTGGCGCAGCTTCGGGATCGGATTCGCCGACGAGCGGCTCGGCTGGGTCGGCGGCAATCAAGGCGGCCTGGAGACCCGGGATGGCGGCGCGACCTGGTCGCGGGTCGAGATGGGCCGGGCGGTGAACAAGATCCGCTTCGTCGGCTGGGGCGCCCAGCGCCGCGCCTTCGCGATCGGAAGCGACGTCTACCGCCTCGACATCGGGGCCTCGCGACCCCGGGGCGCACGATAGGATCCGGCCATGACGAAACGCTGCGCGGCACTTCTCGCTCTTGCCCTCTCCGCCTGCGTGGCCTCCCGGGAACCGGCGCCCGAGCCGGCCTTCTACGTGATGCGCCACCTGCACAAAGAGGCGGGAGCGGACCCCGCGCTTAGCCCGCAAGGTTGGCGCTGCGCTCGGCGTCTCGCGGAGGAGCTGGCGGACGCGGGCATCCGTGCGGTCTATGCCACGGTCACCCAGCGCGCGCTCGAGACCGGCCTGTACGTCGCGGAGCGCGCCGACACGGTGCCGCTGCCTTACGATGCCCGCGACATAGCGGGGCTGGTCACCCGGGTCCGTGCGACCGCGGGCAGCATATTGATCGTCGGGCATTCCAACACCGTGCCCGACATCGTCGAAGCGCTCGGCGGCACCCGGCCCGGCGACCTCGGCGACGACAGCTATGGCGAGGTGTGGCGGGTGGCCAGGCCATCGGGGGCGACGACGGTTCGGCGAATCGACTGCTAATTTGGTCCGATTCGGACCCATTCCGCCGCGGCGCTGGACAGCCGCGCGGCGCTGGTTCAGCATCCGGCTTTGGCGGCGTTTCGGGGGGGGGACGGCCATGGCCGGGGCGGAATTCGACCAATCGATAGTGACGCCGAAGCGGCGTGCCGGGCTGACCGAGCGGCTCGGGCGGGCGCCCGGCCTGCCCGCGCTCGCGGCGCGCCTCGGCATCCGCTTCGCAGCCAAGCCGCTGCGCATCGGCCAGCGAGTCATCGCCGCGCGCCACGACCAGGTCCGCGAATTGCTCTGCCGCGACCTCGATTTCGGAATCGCCGAGATCAACGCGACGAAGATCGAGGAGGTCAACGAAGGCCCGTTCGTGCTCGGCGAGGACCGCTCTGCTGTGCTCGAAGTCGAGCGACGGGCGCTCTACGAGGCGCTCCGCGCCGTCGACATGGACGCGCTGAGGGACAGCGTCGAGCGCGAGATCGAGGCGGCCTTGCGCGCCGTCCCCGCCGGCGGCTCGATCGACGTCGTCGGCGAATATGCCCGCCCGATCGCGGCGCGCACCGCGCAGCGCCTGTTCGGGATCACCGGCCCGAACCCCAGGATGTTCATGGAAGCCGTCCGTTCGGTCTTCGCGCACACCTTCCTCAATCTCTCCAACGACGAGAAGATACGCGCGCGGGCGATCAAGGCCGGCCATTATATGTGCGGCTGGTTCCGCGACGAGATCGCCCGCCGGCGCGCGTCCGGCGACCTCGGCGACGACATGATGGGGCACCTGCTGCGTCAGGGGATCGTCGACGACGAAGGCGCGCGGCGGACGCTCGGCGGCATGCTCGTCGGCAGCATCGACACCACCGCCACCTGCGTCGCCAAGATCGTCAAGGTCGCGTCCGGAGACGGCGACCTGCGCTGGGCGATGGAGCGGGACGCCGCCGACCTCGACCGAATGGACGGCTGGTGCAACGAGGCGCTGAGGCTCTGGCCGCACAATCCGATCGTCATGCGCCATGCGCTGAACGACGCCGATCTCGCCGGCACGAAGGTCAAGAAAGGCGACACGGTGATCGCCTGGACCCAGGCTGCGATGCAGGACCCCGCCGCCTTCCCCGATCCGAAGCGGATGGACCCCGAACGCGACCCCTCCGCCTATCTCCACATGGGCTGGGGCCTGCACCCCTGCTCGGGCCGTCCGGTCAACCGCTTCCAGATCCCCTTGCTGGTGGCGGGCATCATGGCGCGCGGGCTCGGGCGGACGAGCGCGGTCGAATGGACCGGGCCGTTCCCGGGCCGCCTCGCCGCATGCCTCAGGAAGGAGCCGAACTGATGGATTCGATGGTCACCATCGTCGCGCCGATCCACGAAAGCGACATCGGCACGATCGAAGCGATGCTCGACTCGATGGAGAATCCGGCGAACGAGTCGATCCAGGCGCGGCTCGACGTCACCGACCCGGACGGCGGCGGAACCCATTTCATGAGCCTCCACGCCATCCCGAACGGCCATGACGGCACCGCCAGCATCGTCATGGAATTCACCGCCGACGGCACCTCCGACCGCGCCGTCGAGCGCATCGCGGCGGCGATCGGGCCCGAGCTGACCCGCATCTTCGAACGGGCCCGGGACTGGCGCGGCAATGTCGCGCTCGCCACCTATCTCAAGTCGCACCGGATCAAGGTCGGCTACGGACTCTTCGATCCGCCCGGCCTTTGCTTCGCCGGCACGCCCGGGATGAGCGTCGAGCGCATCAACAAGGAAGCCGAGCTGGCGGCCTTCGTCGCCAACCAGGTCGATCTTGGCGGTTGCGACGTCCGGCCGATCGATCGGCTGGAGGCGGTGCGGCGCGCGGTGAAGGCCAATCCCCGCTTCGCATGGGCGCTGGAGCCGCCGCCCCCTCCGGGGCGGGACGCCGTGAAGCTCAATTTCGTCACGCTCGCGCTCGCCCACCCGCTTTTGCGCGCGCTCCTCTCCCTGCTCGGCGCGCTGATCCTGGCGACGTTCATGGTCGCCTGGCTGGCCAGCGGCGACGTCATGGACGGGGTGGAGGCGGCGCTCTGGGCGACGGTGATCCTGATCGCCCTGACCGTGGCCGCCGCGGGCCTGTTCTACGCGAAGCTGAGGAAGCAGGAGAATAGCGACTGGTGCGACCCCCGCTCGCTCGACGCGGGCATCCTCGCCGAGATCCGCAAGCGCGAGAACCATTATGCGCAGAACCACATGGTCTCGGTCACCTGCCGCAAGCCGGGCTTCGTGCGCTGGGTGACGATCCGGCTGATCTTCTCCGTGATCGCCCTCCTCGCGACCAGGGTCTACAGGCCGGGCTTCCTCGGCGGCATCTCGACCATCCACGCGGCGCGCTGGATCACCGTGCCGGGGACGCGCAACCTCGTCTTCTTCTCCAATTTCGGCGGAAGCTGGGAAAGCTATCTCGAGGATTTCATCACCCGCGCCCATGACGGCCTCACCGGGGTCTGGTCCAACTCGATCGGCTTTCCGCGCGCCAGGAACCTGTTCCAGGACGGCGCCACCGACGGCGAGCGCTTCAAGCGCTATGCGCGTCATTCGATGCTGCCGACCCGCTTCTGGTACAGCGCCTATCCGAAGCTGGTGACCGACCACGTCCGTGCCAATGCGTCGCTCCGCCGGGGCCTGGCCGCGGCGCTCACCAACGACGAGGCGGGACAGTGGCTTCAGCTGCTGGGTTCGGGGCCGCGGCCCGATTTGAAGCTCGAGACCAGCCAGATCCAGTCCCTCGTCTTCGGCGGCCTCGGCTTCATGAAGGACGGTTCGGTCGTCCTCTACCACCTTCCCGACGACCGCGAGAAAGCCCGTGCGTTCCTCGCCGGCCTCTATCCCGACGTCGGCTTCGGGGACGGCCGCAAGCTCCGCCGCGATGCGGTGGCGACAGTCGCGCTCGGACCCAAAGCGCTCGAGAAGCTCGGTCTGCCCGACGAGTGCCTGAAGGGCTTCGCCCCCGCATTCCTCGAAGGCATGGCGACCGAGGGGCGCAACCGCATCCTCGGCGACATCGACAAGAACGCGCCCGGCCATTGGCGCTGGGGCCGGGACCCCTACGACGTCGCCCTGCTCGTCTACGGCAAGGACGAGGATGCGGTCGCCGCCTTATGCGGCCGCATCCGCACGCTTGCCGAGGAGAACGGGATCGGCGAGCCGCACCGGGTCGCGCTGGAGCGGACCAAGAAGCCGGCGATCGAGCCGTTCGGCTTCGTCGACGGAATCTCGCAGCCGGTGATCCGCGGCAGCTACCAGAGCTACCGCAAGAACGATCCCATCCATCTGGTCGAGCCGGGCGAGTTCATCATCGGCTACCCGGACAACCGCGGCAACTTCCCGCCCGAGCCCGAGCTGTCGCCGCTTGCCGACCCGGACAACCGGCTCCCGGTCGCCGCCAAGTGCCGCGAGTTCGGCAACACCATCGTCGAGGCGCCGCGGGCGGTCGGGCGCAACGGCACCTACCTAGTCATCCGTCAGCTCGAACAGGACGTCACCGGCTTCTGGGACTATTGCTGGGGCGAGTATCGACGGCTGAAGGACCGCCTGCCCGCCCCCTACGAGATGCGGCCGGACTATATCGCCGCCAAGCTGGTCGGACGCTGGCGCGACGGCTCTTCGCTGGTCCGCAACCCTTATTATCCGTTCCCGATCGAGCATAAGGAGCGGATCGAGCGGCGCGGCAACCGCGAGAACGCCAAGGGCTATGACGAGCGCACCGCGATCGCGGCGTCCGGCGAGCCGCTCGGCTCCGAGACGGTGCGGCCGGAGAGCAATCCCGAGCAGGGCACCAGCGTCGCCCCGGCGGCGCCGGCGACGACCACCGCCGCAGTGGTGGGAGCCGGCGCGACCGCAGCGGCGCAGTGGGCGACGGGCGCGCGCACGCGAACGGCGACCGACGCGGAGGACAAGAAGGCCGAGGCCGAGAGCCGTCCTCCGCCCGAGGAGGCGGCGCCGGTCCGCCTCAGCGACAACGACTTCCTGTTCGGCGTCGAGGATCCGCAGGCGACGCGCTGCCCGTTCGGGGCGCATATCCGCCGCGCCAACCCGCGCGATTCGCTGATGCCGGGCTCGATGGAGCAGGTCTCGATCTCCAACCGCCACCGGATGCTGCGCGTGGGCCGCCTCTACCGGCCCGAGCCCGGCGAGAATCCGGGCCTCATGTTCATGTGCCTCAACGGCGACATCGAGCGGCAGTTCGAGTTCATCCAGCAGACCTGGCTGATCAGCCCCTCCTTCCACGGCCTGGTCGGCGAGCAGGATCCGCTCACCAGCAATTGCGAAGGTTCGGGCTATGTCGTGCCGACCCATGACGGGCCGATCCGGCTGAAGCCGCTTCCCCAGTTCGTGAAGACGCTGGGCGGGGGCTATTTCTTCATGCCGGGGCGCAGCCTGCTGGAATATCTCGGAGGGGTGTGAGGCGGCGCTGCAGGGGCGGCGGGGACTACTTGTCCTGAGATCCCGGCCTTCGCCGGGATCTCAGGGGGTGAAGAGCGCAGGGCCCGATGGCGCGCGCGCTCTCACAGATCCACGCAGGAGGCGATCGCCTCGAGCTTGCGGATGCGCTCCTTGAGGTCGGCCATCTCGATCCGCTCCATCGCCTCGCCGCGGCCGTCCTGGCGGGCGTGACCGGCCAGCTCCATCCGCTTCAGCTCAAGCCAGCCCTGCCAGCCCTTGAGAGCGGCGAAGACCGCCATCCCCATCGCGGCGAAGCCGAAAGTCGCCAGGATCATCGTCGTCAACTCTTCGCTCATCTCGTCCTCCCGTTCTCTTCATTCATTCAGGGAACCGCGCCTCAGCGCAGGTTCTCGATCTCGCGTGCGAGGCGGCTGTTGGGGCTCGCCACATAGGAATCGATCTCGGCCAGCCGCCGGTCGAAGTCGCGCGCCTCGTAGGCCGAGCCCGCCAGGCTCGCCGCGCGCCGCGGCCGCACCCGCCCGCGCCGAGCCTGGCCGAGGAAGCCGAGCGCGACATAAAAGATCACCGTCCATGGCCAGCCGCCGATCAGGGTGGCGACGACGAAGCCGATCCTGACGATCGTCGGATCGATCCCCATCGCCCGCCCGAGGCCGGCACAGACTCCCATCAATTTGGCCTGGCTCCGGTCCACCGCGAACTTCATCCCGTTCATTTCATTCCTCCTTCGAATCCCTGGTTCAGGCGGCCGCTCGGGCGGCCTTCATGCGCGCGAGCTCGGCATCGACCTTCTCGGCGTTGCGCAAATCGGCAATTTCCTCGGCGAGCGTCTTGGGCGGCGCGGCGAGCAGCAAGGCCTCGGCCTCGCCCTCGGCGTGATCGGCGTCGCGCTCGAGTAGCTCGAACTTGGCGAAGGCGCCGTCGACGCGGGTGCCGGCATACATTTCGCGCATCCGGGTGCGGTTGTGGGCGCTCTCGAGCCGGGTCGCGATCGAGCTCTGGCGGGCGCGCGCCTCGCGCAGCTTGCTCTGCAGCTTGAAGATGTCGGCCTCGGACGCGCGCAGCGCCTCCTCGATGACAGCGGCCTCGTCGGCGAGGCGCCGCGCCATGTCGGCGACCTTCTCGCGCTCGATCAGCGCGGCGCGGGCGAGGTCCTCGCGGCCTTTCGAGAGAGCGAGCTCGGCCTTCTCGGTCCAGCTCGCCTGGAGATCCTCGAGCCGGCCGATCTGCCGGTTGATCTCCTTCTGGTCGGCGATCGACCGCGCGGCGGAAGCGCGGACCTCGACGAGCGTCTCCTCCATTTCGAGGATGATCACCCGGATCGTCTGCGACGGGTCTTCCGACTTCGAGAGGAGGTCGGTGACGTTGGCGGCGACGATGTCGCGGGTGCGGGAAAAGATGCCCATCTGGAAATGCTCCTGGAAGGTCTGTTCTGATGGCGGCGGCCGGAGAGGCTAGGGGGTGAGCTCTCCGGCCGCCGGCCGTGGGGCGCCCTCCCAAGCGCCCCGAAAGTGTCGCTTCAGGCGGCGGTCTGGGTCTGGGCCGGGGCGGCCGTGGCCGGGCCCACGGCGGCGCCGACGCAGGCGGTGGAGAGGATCAGCGCGCCGACGGCGGCGGTGGCGATGCGGCGGATCTCGATGTTCAACATGGCTTTGCTCCCTCTGGTGTCTCGCTCCGCCTCGATGCGGGGCGGTATGCCAGTCAGGATTACAAAGGCCGTGCCAAGTGGAGGAAATGGCGGAAATCCGCACTTTTCCGGTCCATGCCGCCGATTACGGCCGAAACGCCCACGCTGCGAGTTGGGATTTTCCGCCGCGACTTGGCGGTTTGCGCGCCGGCGGGTTCCGCTCAGGCGGCGAGGTCGGTGCGGCGGCGGCGCTGGCCTTTGTCGGGGCGGGTGATCTCGAGCAGCTTGGCGCCGGCCATGAACACCGCGCCGGTGCAGGCGGCGAACAGCAGCCAGCCGCCGAAGCCGGGATAGAGATCGAGATAATGGAGCCCGCGCTCGATCGCGCCGAGGCCGAGAGCGTAGATCACGCAGCACGCCTCGAGGCGGGTCTTGATCACGAACAGGCGGCCGATGCGCTTCCACATGCCGGTGAAGGAGCAAGAAGCGGGCCAGCCGCGGAAAAGCGCCCGTCCGATGGTTAAGCGGAAAGGATTTGTAAACCATGCCGACGATCCGCCGCAGCACGACCACGCCCGGCGATTGCTCCGGAATGGCGGCGGTTTGGCGCTAGGCGAGGCTTGCGCTGGAACTTGAATCGAGGAAAGTAATTGTACCGGGGTTCGGCCGAATCCCGGCGAATTGCATCGACAGGGGCGAGTGAATGCAACGACAGGGCGCCATGGCGCGGCCCGCCGGCGAGAAAAGTCCGACCGATCTCCCGCCGCGCGCATGGAAAGAGGTGGCCGTCGCTACTTGGAAAGAGTCGGGCGAAGACAATCTCGCCCTGGTCGCGGCGGGCGTCGCCTTCTATGCCTTTCTTGCCTTCGTCCCGTTGCTCAGCGCTTTCGTGCTGACCTACGGCATCGTCGCCGAGCCATCGTCCGTCGTCCACCACATGCAGGCCCTGACCAGCGTGATGCCGCAGAACGCCGCCGAGATCGTCGGCGATCAGCTGACGAGCATGACCGAGACAAACGGCGGGCAAAAAGGTTTCGCTTTGGCGCTCGCAATCCTCATCGCCCTCTACGGAGCGACCAAGGGCGCGACCTCGATCATGACGGCGCTCAACATCGCCTACGACGTCGACGAAACGCGCGGCTTCGTCCGCAAGACCATCCTGTCCTTCGCGATGACCGGCGGCGCGTTGCTCACCTTGTTCCTCGCCATCGTCGCCGTCTCTGCGAGCAACGCGGCGGAGGATCTGCTGCCCTCGCTCTCCGGAGTGACGCATTTCGCGATCAAGGCGATCTTCTGGCTGCTCGCCGCCGCGGCGGTGGTGCTGCTGCTGGCGGTCATATACCGCTACGGCCCCGACCGGCCCGACGCGCCCTGGCGCTGGATCACGCCGGGCTCGGCCTTCGCCGCCTTGGGCTGGCTCGCCGCCACCGCGGGCTTCGGCCTCTACGTCTCCAATTTCGGCAATTACAATGCGACCTACGGCTCGCTCGGCGCCGTCATCGTGTTCCTGACGTGGCTCTATCTCTCGGCCTACATCGTCCTGCTCGGCGCGGAGCTCAACTCGGAGCTCGAGCAGCGTGCGGCGGCGGCGCAGCCGGAGACGAGCGATCCGGCGCCGCCCCCGCAAGCGGCCCGCCCTGCCGCCCCCGCGGCTCCCGCACTCGGTGAGGTCGCCTGGAAATCGGCGGTCTACGGCCTCGCGCTGACCGTGCTCGGCCGGCAGCGCCGCGTCAGGAGCGCCGCATGATCGACGCTGTCCTGTTCGACGTCGACGGCACCCTCGTCGACTCCAACGACCTTCATGCCACCGCCTGGCTCGAGGCCTTCCGCCATTTCGGAATCGTCCTCCCCTACGAGCGGGTCCGCGGCCAGATCGGCAAAGGCGGCGACAATCTCATCCCGTCGCTGCTGCCGGACGATATCGCAGACCGTCTGCACGAGGAGATCGAGACGTTTCGCAGCGAGCTTTTCAGGCGCGACTATCTGCCCAGGTCGCGGCCCTTCCCCGGCGCCGCGGACCTGCTCCGGCGGCTGCACGACGAGGACGCCAAGCTGGTGCTGGCCACATCGTCCAGGCAGGAGGAGCTCGATTTCCACATCGACAGGCTCGGCTGCCGCGAGCTGCTGACGGCAACGACCTCGCGCGACGATGTCGAGCACAGCAAGCCATGCCCCGACATTTTCGAAGCCGCGCTGGACAAGGCGCGGCCGCTCAACGGCGGGCTCGCGGTGGTGGTCGGCGACACCCCCTGGGACATGGCCGCGGCGGCCAAGCTCGGCGTCCCCGCCATCGCCGTGCGCTGCGGCGGCTTTCCCGACCGCGAGCTGGGCGGCGCAGCGGCGATCTACGACGGCCCGCTGGACCTCATCGAGGCCTTTCCGGGCTGGCTTCCGCGCTGAACCCCCCGCGATTTCCGGGTGGACGGGCGGCGGAGAAGCTGCTTCGCAGCGTCAGCCGCCCGGAGGAAATGATGCAAGAGGACCCGCCGCAGGAGCCGACTTTCGAGGAGCAGGCGCAGGAGCCGCTGCCCGGCGAAGACGATTTCGAAGGCGACGAGGATCACGGCGTCCCGCCCGAATATGATGCGGACGGATACACGACGTCGGACTTCCACAACGTCGTCCAGAAGCAGGTCCTCAACGCGACCTACGAGACCCTGGTCGAGACCAAGATGCACTGGGCGCTGATCGAGCCCTTCCTCCACGCCGCACGCGAGGTCTGCATCGGCGACTTCCGCCGCACCGGCAGCCTCCGAATCCACGGCGTCGCAGCCGATGGCGAAGCCTGGGTCGAGGCCGAGGAAGCCTATGTCAGCCTGTCGATCGCCGACCAGGACGACGGTCATGAATGGCTGGCCGAGACCTGGTGGCTTTCGGACCTGGTCCTCGCCGGAGCCGATCCGGCGCGGGTGCGCGAGGCGGCGCGGGCGCTGGAGCGCACCGTCGCCAAGCTCGACGCGTGGCTCGCGACGAAAAGCGAAGACCCGGACGAAGCCGGCTGATCAGCCGCCTCGCCCGGGCCCGGCCTCTTCCCCGCGAGCGGGAAAGACGGAAAGTCCGGCCTTAGTCCTTACGGCCGCTCACGCCGCGCTCGTAGAGCTGGATGCAATTGTCGTCGCCGCGGCCGGGGCGGCAGGGCGGGTAGTCGGTGCGCGCTTCGACCGGGCCGCCGACGCCGGGGGTGGCGGGGGTTTCGGTCGCAGCCGGCTTGGCCGCAACCGCGGTTTCGGCATCGCCGGTCATCTCGGCGGTGGCCTCAGGCTTGGCGGTCGCGGTGTCGGCGGTGTCGGCAGGCATGGCGCTGCCATGGCCCATCGCGGCATGATCGTCGCTCGCAGGCGGCCTATCCTTGCTGCCGTCGGCGACCGGCTCGAACGGGCCGCCCATCGCGACTCCGGAGTCGCTGCCCTTCCAGCCGGCGAGCGCCTGGGTGACGCCGCGTTCGTAGAGCTGGATGCAATTGTCGTCGCCCGGGCCAGGCCGGCAGGCCGGATAGCCCTGAGCTTCCTCGATCGGGCCGCCCATGCCGGCCTCGGTGCCGGACGTCGCGATCTCGGTCTTGCCGTCCAGCGAAGCGGTCTCGACCGCCGGCTTGCCCGCCGCGGCGTCGGCCGTATCCTTGAATCCCTCCGCCGCCGCGGTCTCCACCAGCGACTCGTCGAGGCCGGCCAACGCCTTCTTGCCGTCGTCGCTCGTCGCCGCCGGCGAGGCGTCGTACGCCGCGGTCTGCGCCTTCATTGCGCCCTTGTCGTCGAACGCGGCGAAGCTTTGCGGGGTCTTGCCCGCGCTCATCTCGCTGATCCACGTTCCGGCCTGCATCGCGCCGATATGGGCCTCCTCGGCGGGCGCCCAGGCGAGGGCCGACGTGCCGAGCATCAGCGCGGCGGCGGTCACCACATATTTCTTCATCTTGGCCTCCATAATCTTCTCGTTCGGCAGCCGCCGCGCGGCGCCGGTCGCAAGTGCCCCCTTGCTCCACGATGATGTGCCAGGTGCGTTGAGAACGATGCAGCGGCCATTCGTATCCGCGGCCGAGAAGATTAGACTCCCCTGGCGCGAGACGAATGCCGACGCAGATGCGGCGAACCGCCGTGGACGGCGCTTCGACGACGTCGATCGGAAGCTGAGGCGGAAAGTCGAGGCTGCCGCCTGATGTAAACGTCAAGCTTACAGTCGGCAGATAATTGCCCTCGGACCCGATCGATTATTCGCCGGATGCCGTTCCGCGTGCGTAATCAGTGCCGAGCGACGGCGTTACTCGCGGAAGGCGGTTTCGCGCAGGCGCGTGATCGGGGAGAGGAGGTAGCTGAGCACCGAGCGCTTGTCCCCCAGCAGGTTCACCTCCGCCTGCATGCCCGGACCGATCTGAAGCGGCTCGCCGCGGTGCCCGCGCAGCGCGTTGGCGGTGGTCCGAACCCGGACCATGTAGAAAGTCTCGCCGGTCCGCTCGTCGGCGACCGCATCGGGCGAGATCGACACCACCCGTCCGTCGAGATGGCCGTAGACGGTGGGGTCGTAGGCGGTGATGTTGACGCGCGCCGCCTGGTTCATCCGCACCGAGCCGATATCCTGGGGACGCACCATCGCCTCGACGACCAGGCTGTCCTCCGAAGCGACCACCTCCACCAGGGGCGCCCCCGGCGCGACGCTGCCGCCGACCGTCGTGACCAGCACCCGGTTGACCCGGCCGCGGACCGGCGAGCGGACGACCGTCCGCGCGACCCGCTCGGAGAGGGCGGGCATTGCGCGGCGGCGGGCGGCGAACTCGGCCTGCGCGGTCGCCAGCTCGGTGGCGGCGCGCGTGCGCCAGTCGCCCTGCTGCTGGCCGAACGTCGCCTGCGCCTCGGAGAGGCTGGCGCGGGCGCGGGAGGCGGCGGCGGCTGCAGCCGCGGCCTCGCTGGCGGCGATCGCCGCGGCGCTCTCCGCCTGGGTCAGCGACATGCGGGGCTCGATGCCGCGCTCGACGAGCGGGCGGATCATCGCCGCTTCCTGGCGGCGCGCGTCGCGGGCGGTGACCCGCGCCTGGTAGGCGGCGTCCGCTTCGGCGATCGCGCGCTGGGCCTGAAGGATGCGCGCCTGGGCGGCGCTGGTGAGCTGCGCGAGCTCGGACATGCGGCTGGCATGGAGCGACCGCTCGATGGCGATCTGCGCCGCCGCGGCGGCATCGGCCGCGTTCGGGTAGACCGGCTCGCGGCCTGCCACCTCGGCCTCGAGGCGGGCGATCTTGGCCGCGAGGGCGACGATCGACGCCTCGCCGCTGCCGAGCTCGGAGCTGGTCGAGGTCGGATCGAGGCGCACCAGCTCGGCATTCTCCTGGACCATCTGGCCGGGCTGGACGAGGATCGCCTCGACGACGCCGCCCTCGAGGTTGGAGACGATCTGGAGCTGCGAGCTGGCGATCACCCGTCCCTGGGCACGCACGGTGCGGTCGAGCTCGGTCAGCGCGGCCCAGACGACGAAGATGACGAAGAAGGCGGCGACCGCCCAGAGCAGCACGCTCGACGCCAGCTTCGGCCGGATGCGGCCGGCGAAATCCTCAAGGCTTCCTTCGGGTCTGGTCATGCCGCCTGTGGCCTCGTCAGCTGCTTCAGGATCTGGTCGCGGGGTCCGTCGGCGACGACGCGCCCCTTGTCGACCAGCATGATTCGGTCGACCAGCTGCAGCAGAGGGGGCCGGTGCGTGATCAGGATGAACGTGCGGCCCTTGAGCTCGACCTGCAGACGCTGGATGAGACCGGTCTCGGTCTGCGCGTCCATCGCGCTCGACGGCTCGTCGAACACGACCACCGGCGGGCTCAGCGCGAGAGCGCGGGCGATCGCGATCGACTGGCGCTGTCCGCCTGACAGGCCCTCGCCGCGGTCGGCGAGGCGGAGGTCGTAGCCGTTCGCGATCGCGCCCATGAACTGGTGGGTGCCGCTAAGCTCGGCCGCGCGGACCAGCTCCTCGTCGTCGACCTCGGGACGGCCGAGGCCGATATTCTCGCGGACCGAGCCGGTCAGCAGCACGCTCTCCTGCAGCGCTGCTCCGACATTGCGGCGCACGCTGGCGGGATCGAGCTGCCGGATGTCGGTGCCGTCGATCATGACCAGCCCCTCCTCCGGCTCGTAGAGCCCCAGGATGAGGCGGGCGATGGTCGACTTGCCCGAGCCGACGCGGCCGAGCAAAGCGACATGCTCGCCGGGCTGGATCGTGAAGCTGATCTCGTCGAGCGCTTTCTCGGGCGAGTTCGGATAACGGAAGCTGACGTTGCGGAACTCGATCCGTCCTTCGGCCTTGCCGAGCTGGAGCGGCTCGCCGCTCGGCCCTTCGGGCGGCAAATCCATGATGTCGTTGAGCTGCTTGTAGGCGGTGCGGGTGGCGGTGATCCGCGACAGCAGCTGCGAGATCTGCGCCAGCGGCGCGACGACGCGGCCGGCGAGGATGGAGCAGGCGATGAGCCCGCCCATGGTCAGGGTCCGGTCGGCGATCATGCCGACGCCGACGATGACGACGCCGGCATAGGAGATCATGCCGGCGCTGGTCGCGGTGGTGATGCCGATCGTCGCGATGAGCCGCTGGCGCAGCGACACGTCGCTGTGATTCTCCACCGAGCGCGTCCACCGGCTCGCGAGCAGCGGCCCCGCACCGACCGCCTTCACCGTCTCGAGCCCGCCGATCGTCTCGACCAGGACCGATTGCTTGATCAGCCCCTCGCCCATCGATTCGTTGGTCAGCCGCTGCAGCGCCGGCTGGGTCGCCAAAGCGACGCCGATCACGACCGGGATCATCACCAGCGGAACCAGCACGACGGCGCCGCCGATGATCCAGACGACGAGCAGGGTGACGAGGATGAAGGGCACGTCGACCATCGCGGTCATCGTCGCGGACGCGAAGAAATCGCGCAGCGCCTCCAGCTCGCGCATGATCCCGGTCAGCGCTCCGGTGCTGCCCTTCTTGAGGTTGAGGCGGATGGCGAGCAGCCGCTCGAACAAGGTCTCGCCGACCTCGCGGTCGATCTGCGCTCCGGCGATGTCGACGAAATAGGCGCGCAGGAGCCTCAGCGCGAAATCGAAGACGATGATGATGCCGAGGCCGATCGACAGCGCGACCAGCGACGAGGTGGCGTTGTTCGGGACGACGCGGTCGTAGACCGTCATCGTGAACAATGCCGTGACCAGGCCGAAGATGTTGATCAAAGCGGCCGCCACGGCGACCTTGTAGTAGATGCGCCGGTTGGCGATCATCGGCTCGAACAGCCACGGCGCGAAGCGCGGCTTCGGTGCCGGAATCGGATTTTCGCTGCTCTCGGTCCTCACCTTGCCTCCTCCCCGGCCGCCTCGTCGATGGCGAGGGCGTCGAGAAGCCGCCCCGTGCGCGACAGCAATACGTAGCGCGCCGCGTCAAGCTCGGCGATCGCCTCGATATAGGCTGCGGCCGCCGAGAAATAGGTGTCTTCGGCGGCGACCACGTCGAACAGCGAGCCGCGCGCGACCCGGAAGCGCTCGACGATGACGTCGCGCGAGCGGCGTGCGGCGATGTAGCTCGCCTCGAGCGCGCGCAACTGCTCCTCGAGCGCCTGCACGTCGGACCAGGCGATCGCCGCGTCGCGCGCCGCCTCCTCGCGCACCCGGTCGGCGCGGGCCTCGACCGCGCGCGCCCGGGCGCCGAGCTGGTCGGCGCGGGCGTCGACGCCGCCGAACAGGCGCTGGCGGATCGAGACGCGGCCGCGAATGTCGTAGTCGCGCTCGTTTTCGAACACGCCGTAGCGGCCCGCGTCGATCCCCGCCGCGACCTGGGGCAGGCGGTCGGCGCGGGCGGCGCGCGCCTCCTGGCGCGCGGCCTCGGCGAGCCGCTCGGCGGACTGGACGGCAGGCGACTGGGCCGAAGCAAGCGCGGCGTCGTCGCGGTTCGCGACCGGGGCAGCGGGAGCCGGCGCGCGCTCGACCGCGGCCGGCGGCGCCGCGCCGGCAAGTTCCTCGAAGCGCGCCTCGGCATTGGCGAGCTGGCGCCGGAAGCGGGCGAGCCGCGTCTCGGCCGAGGCGATATAGCTTTCGACCCGGGCGACGTCGCCCGGCGCGGAGACGCCCTGGCGCACCCTCTCCTCGACGGAGGCGCGAAGCTCGCGCTGGCTCTCGGCGAAGCTCTCGGTGAGCGCGGTCAGCGCGCGATAGGCGAACATGTCGTACCAGGCGGCGATCGCGGACAGAGCGACGCGGTCGCTGGTCGCTTCGGCGTCCAGCGCGGCGGCGCGCAGGCGGGCGCCGGCGGCGCGGACGCGGCTGTTATTGGCCCCGAAATCGAACAGCGTCTGCTGGACCGAAAGCGTCGCGTCGGTGCGCTGGTCGGGCCGCGAGCGCTCGATGATATTGTCCTGGTCGTTCGAGAATTCCCGCGAGATGACGCGATAGGAGGTGACGGTGGCGTCGACCGACGGCAGCCGCCGCTCGCGCGCCTCGGCGAGGACGGCGCGGGCCTCGTCGGTGGTCGCCTCCTGCTCGCGAGTCGCGGGGTGGCGGCGGACGGCCGCGGCGATCACGTCGCGGAACTGGTCGAAGCTTGCGCGGCTGGCGCCGAGCTGGAGGATGGGGTCGGACGCGGGATCGAGGCGCATCGGATCGCGCGACGGCTCGGGCAAGGCGCGCGCCGTCGGCTGCGCGAGCGCACCAGCGCCAGCGCCCAGCACGAGCGCGACCGCGCACGTTCCCTGAAACAGCCTCCCCACCCGGCTTCGCCTAGCGTCCCGCCGCGGCGAAGACCAGCCACGAAATCGCAGATCGCCGTCTTTTGCCGCGCATTTCATCGTGAAATCAGCTTCTTGGCGCCGCCCAGCTCGGCCTGGGCCAGGGCCAGAGCCCGCGGATCGTCGACGTCGAGCCACCAGCGCGCGCCGATGTCGAGGGCGAAGGCGCGGCCCTGATCGGCGAGGCGCTGGACGCCCTCCGAGAGGCTGCCCTGGCCGCCGGCGGAGACGCTCTCCTCGATCGCGGCGACGAGGGCGGGCGTGCAGCGGAAGACGCCGGTGTCGAACGCGTCGTAGCGCTCGATCGCCTTGCCCAGCCGGACAATGCGCCCGCCGGGTCCCGTCTCGACCTTGGTGACGTCGTCGATGTCGACCAACTCGTTGTCCAGCCGCCGGTCGACTGCGAGCACTATGTCCCCCCCATCCTCGGCGGCGATCGTCGCGGCGACCATCTCGGGGTCGAACAGATGGTCCGACATCAGCAGCAGGAAGCGCGCCTCGAGCCGCCCCGCAGCGGCAGCGACGGAGACTCCGTTGGGCCGCCGCCACTCCTCGTTCCGGACGCACTCGATCGCCAGCCCCTCCCTGGAGGCGAGCCCGGACAGGAAGGCTTCGACACCCTCCCCGGCATAGCCGGTGACGATCAGGAACGAGCGCGCGCCGCCGGCGCGCGCCCGCCGGACGACGTGCTCGATCAGCGGCCGGCCGGCGATCTCCACCAGCGGCTTCGAGGGCGCTTTCGAGCGCAGCCGGCTGCCCTGGCCCGCGGCGATGATGACGCACTGCATGAAGCGAGCGGCGCTAGCGCCCGAGCGGAGCCGGGGCAAGGGCGCGAGGCGCCGGCTCCCGGCCCAGGTTGTTGCGTTGGGTCGATATTGCAGTGCAGAAGCGCCCCGAATCGCGATAAGGAGGAAAGGTGGCGACGACGGTCTGCAGAGAGGATTCTGGGCGCGGTGGGATCAGGCCCCGCGAGCTCGAGGACTTTTTCAACCGCCGGCTGTTCCATCCGCTGTCGGGGCTGCTGGCCCGCGCGCTCGCGCGCACCTTCATTACGCCGAACATGCTTTCGCTGGCCGGGGCTATCCTGGTGCTGGCGGCCGGCCTCTCTTATTCCGGCTATTTCGGTCTCGCTCTGCCGGTCGCGGTGGCGCTGGGCTTGAGTCTCCACCTGCTGTGGCACGTCGTCGACGGGGCTGACGGCGCGCTGGCGCGCCTGACGGGTCGCGCCTCGCCGCTCGGCGAGATGATCGACGGTTCCTGCGACTATATCAGCCACGCGATCGTCTATCTTCTGCTGGCGACCTATCTCGACGATCAGATCGGGCTCTGGGCCTATCCCCTCGGCCTCGCGGCGGGCTTTTCGCGGGTCGCCCAGGCCAATCATGCCGAGACCCAGCGCCGCATCTACCTCTGGCGCGCTTATGGCGTCCCCTGGATGCAGCAGGCGCACGAGTCCGAGGACGAGCTCTTTCGAGCGAAAGGCGGTTTCTGGCTGCTGGCCAGGCTCACCCGCGCCTATATGTGGCTCGCCGACCTGCTGACGCCGACCGCAACCGAGCTCGACCGAGCGGCCGAGGAGGCCGCACGCGATCCGGCGGCCCGGCGGCGCCTCACCCGCCTCTGCCGCTGCGCCTCGCGTCAGCCCCTGTTCCTGCAGGGGCTGCTCGGAGCCAACCCGCGCACCTTGCTGCTCGGCCTCAGCATGGCGCTCGGCTCTCCGCTCTTTTATTTCCTGGTCGAGACCACCGTGATGAACTTGCTTCTGGTGGTCTCGGTCCGCCGCCAGCGCAGCTGCAACGAAGAGCTGGGCCAGCGCCTCGCGGCGTAAAGCTCAGCGCGTCGTCCCGTCCAGGCGCCGCCCGAGCGAGACGAACAGCTGCACCAGCACCGGGACCAGCACCGCCGACAGCACGATCTTTGCCACCATCTGGCCGATCAGCAGGTCGGTGATGGGGAACTCGCCGTAAAAGGAGATGGTGATGAACAGCAGGGTATCGACGATCTGCGACAGGATCGCGGCGATGCCGGCGCGAAGCCAGATCATCCGCCCCTCCCCCTTGCCGCGGAGCGCGCTGAAGATGGTGACGTTGAGATACTGGGAGATGCCGTAGGCGACGATTCCGGCCGCCCAGATACGCGGCGTCCCGCCCATCACCGTGTTGAACGCGCCCAGGCGGTCCGCGGGCATGTCGTGCGCGGCCGGGAGGGCCAGGACGAGGATCGCCAGCAGGATCGAGAAGACCAGCGGGATGAAGCCGAACAGCACCAGCTTGTTCGCGGTCTCGCGGCCGAACAGCTCGGCGACCGCGCTCGAGCTCGCGACCAGCATCAGGAAGGCGAAGATTCCCGCTTCCACTCCCAGCGGGCCGAGCGCCACCTGCTTGTTGGCGAGCACGCCGGCGACGCAGACCATGCCGCCGTAGAAGATCGAATAAACGAAGAGCGAGCGCGGGATCGCGGGGGCGGCTGGTGTCGTCATGACCGATGCGTAACGGCTTTCGCCTCGCACAAAAAGGACTTTCCGTCGCGCCTTTCTGCGGCCATCAAGCCGCATCCGCCACCGTTCGGAAGGCCGCGATTTGCCCGAGACCCGTCTCGACGTGCTTGCCATCGGCGACGCCGTGGTCGACGTCATCGCGCGCGCCGACGACGCCTTCCTCGCCGAGGAAGGGCTGGTCAAGGGATCGATGCAGGTGCTCGACGCCGCGGGCGCGACCCGGCTCTACGCCAAGATGGGCAACGCCCGCGAGACGAGCGGCGGATCGGCTGCCAACACGGTCGCCGGAGTCGCGGCGCTCGGCGGGCGCGCCGGCTTCGTCGGCCAGGTCGCCGCTGACCAGCTCGGCGACATCTTCACCCACGACATCCGCGCGCTGGGCGTCGAATTCGAGACCCCGGCCAAGGCGGACGGCCTGCCGACCGGCCGCTGCCTGATCCTCGTCACTCCGGATGCGCAGCGGACGATGAACACCTTCCGCGGCGCCGCGCACGAGCTCTCCGCCGAGGCGCTCGATCCGGAGCAGATCCAGGGCGCGGCGATCCTCTATCTCGAAGCCTATCTGTGGCGTTCGGCGGGACCGCGCGCGGCGATGGAACAGGCGATGACGATCGCCCACGAGGCCGGACGCAAGGTCGCCTTCACCCTTTCCGACATCGCCTGCATCGCCCCGCACCGCGCCGAGATGATCGCGATGCTCGACGCCGGCGCGATCGACCTGCTGTTCGCGAACGAGAACGAGATTTGCGAGCTCGCCGGCCTCGGCGATCGAGACGCATCGATCGCGGCGATTCAGGACAAGGTCCCCTTGCTCGTCGTCACCTGCGGCGCAGAGGGCGCGTTGGCAGTCGAGACGGGGCGGCGCGTCGCGGTACCCGTGGCGCGCATCGGCGGGGACATCGTCGACACGACCGGCGCCGGAGACCTGTTCGCCGCCGGCTTCCTCGTGGGACAGGCCGAGGGCCGGTCGATCGAGGAGAGCCTGCGCATCGGCTCGATCTCGGCGGCCGAGGTGATCTCCCACTTCGGGGCGCGGCCGGAAGCCGACCTCAGGGCGCTGGTGGACAGGCTGCTGTGAACAAGCTCGCCGTCTATTGCGGCGCCTCGATGGGCGCCGATCCCCTGTTCGCGGACACGGCGCGCGATCTCGGCACCGAGATGGCCCGCCGCGGAATAGACCTCGTCTACGGCGGCGGCCACCGCGGCCTGATGGGTGTCGTCGCGGATGCGGTGCTCGCCGAAGGCGGCAGGGTTTATGGCGTCATCCCCAAGGCCCTGGTCGATCTCGAAGTGGCGCATACCGGCCTCACCGAGCTCCACACCGTCACCTCGATGCACGAGCGCAAGGCGAAGATGACCGAGCTCACCGACGCCTTCATCGCCATCCCCGGCGGCATCGGCACGCTCGACGAGCTGTTCGAGGCCTGGACCTGGAACGCGCTCGGCTACCATTCCAAGCCCTTCTGCCTGTTGAACGTCGCCGGCTTCTGGGACGGGCTGATCGGCTTCGTCGACCATGTGACGGAGAGCGGCTTCATGTCGCCGGCGCGCCGCGGGCAGCTGCTGGTCGCCGACGAAATCGGGGAGGCCATCGAAAAGCTGGACGCGGCGACGAAAGCCGCCGAAACTCGCATGGTCTGGTAAAGGCGGGACGGGGGACGGAATGAGCTATTTGATGAGCCTGGCGGGGATCGTCGTGATCCTCGCGATCGCGTTCCTGCTGTCGTCGAACCGGAGGGCGATTCGCCTCCGCGTCATCGCCGCCGCGTTCGCGCTCCAGGCCGGGATCGCCATTCTCGTCCTGCGCACGGTCTGGGGGCGCGCGACCATCGAAGCCATGTCGCAGGGAGTCTCCAACCTGCTCGGCTATGCCAATGCCGGAACCGAATTCCTGTTCGGCCCGGCGGCCAACAACCCGCTCGCGCAAACCTTCGCCATCGGGGCGCTGCCGGTGATCGTGTTCTTCGCGGCGCTGGTGGCGATCCTCTATTATCTCGGCATCATGCAGCGCATCGTGCGCTGGGTCGGCGGCGCGATCGGCTGGGTGACCGGAATCAGCCGGGTCGAATCGCTGGGTTCGGCGGCGAACATCTTCGTCGGCCAGTCCGAATCGCCCCTGGTGGTGCGCCCCTATCTGGCAGCGCTGCCGCCCGCGCAGCTGTTCACGCTGATGACCGTGGGCATGGCGGGCGTCGCCGGGACGATCCTTGCCGCTTATGCGACCATGCTCGGCCAGGACAAGATCCCCTTCCTCCTCGCTGCCGCCTTCATGTCTGCGCCGGGCGGGATCCTGATGGCCAAGATCATGATGCCGGACGTTCCGCGCCAGCCGGACGAGCTGCCGCTCGAGGACGAGCCGGAGGAGCAGAAGGTCGAGCTCGCAGAGACCTTCGAGGAAGGCGAGCAGCCCGCCAACATCATCATGGCGGCGGCGCAGGGGGCGGCCACCGGCGTGAAGCTCGCGGTGGCGGTCGGCGCGATGGTGCTCGCCTTCGTCGCCCTCGTCGCGCTTGCCAACGGCCTGCTCGGCGGCGTCGGCGACTGGCTCGCCGAGCGCTCGGCCGCCGCAGGGCTCGGGCTCCACCCGAACGTTGTCGCCGCCCTCAACGACCTCACCTTCCAGCGGCTGGTGGGCTATATCTTCCAGCCCGTCATGTTCCTGATCGGAATCCCCTGGGACCAGGCCGGGGAAGCGGGCGGGCTTTTCGGCACCAAGATCGTGCTCAACGAATTCGTCGCCTTCATCGATCTCGGCAACATGACAGGGAGCACGCTAACCCCGCGCTCGGTCGCGATCGTCACCTTCGCCCTGTGCGGCTTCGCGAACTTCTCGTCGATCGCGATCCAGATGGCGGTGACCGGCGGCCTCGCGCCCAACCAGCGGCCGGTGATCGCCCGCCTCGGCATCAAGGCGCTGATCGCCGGCTCGCTCGCCAACCTGATGAGCGCTGCGCTCGCCGGCCTGCTTCTGCCGGCCTGACGCTCAGTCGGGCTCGGGGAGCTTGGGCAGCGCGACGAGGCACGCCATTGCGGCGAGCTGGAGGAGCAACGCCGCCAGGGCCAGCGGCACCAGGCCGCGGTCGATGAACGGCGCCACGGCAGCCGTCCCGAGCGCGGTGGCGGCCATGATCGCGAGAATGACGAGGGCGCTGCCACGCGCGTCGTCGCCCCGCGCGGCGATCACCGCGCGGTAGAAGCCGGGCGGCCCGCGCAGGCCGAGCCCGGTGTTCACAGGCACGAACAATGCCGTCACCCACAAGGCCGAGCTCCCGCCGGC
This sequence comes from Allosphingosinicella sp., assembly GCA_036388255.1. Lineage (GTDB taxonomy): Bacteria > Pseudomonadota > Alphaproteobacteria > Sphingomonadales > Sphingomonadaceae > Allosphingosinicella. Next base: position 34,599 of record DASVSD010000035.1, read on the forward strand.
GAGCGCATAGACGAGCATCGCGCCGGCGCCGGCCGCCGCGAGACCGGTCCCGGTCGAGATCATCCGCTCGGCGCCGAAGCGCGCGGCAAGGCCGCCTGCGAGATTCGCCGCCGCGATGAAGGTCGCGATTCCGGCAACCTGCATGACGATGAAATCGGTCAGCGTGCCGCCGAGGCTCCTGACCAGCACCGCCGGCGCGCCAAAGACGAAGACCAGGAGCCCTCCGAGCACGAAGGCCTGGCTCAGCGCATAGCGCAGGTAGACCGGGTCGGTCGCCAGGCTCATATAGCGCCCGCTCGGGCGGCGGCTCGCCTGGGGCACGAGGGGGAGCGCCAGGTTGAGGGCGGCGAGCGCGAGGGCGAGCGCGCCCATCAGCTCGAAGGACAGGGTCCAGCCGCCCATGCCGAGCAGCCAGACGCCCAGAATCGGCGCCAGCGCGGGCGCCAGCGACTCGATGCTGCCGAGCGCGCCGAGGGCGCGAACCGCGCGCCGCTCGTCGAACATCGCGCGGACGATCGCAGGCGCGAACACCGCCGGCCCGGCCGCGGCCGCGCCCTGCACCGCCCGCAGAGCGATCAGCGCCTCGATCGTCGGCGCTGCGGCGCACGCGAAGGACGTCGCCGCCGTGAGGAGCAAGGAGGCGACGATCAACCCGCGCGTCGTGAAGCGGTCGCCCAGCGCTCCGAAGGCGAGAAGGCCGATGCTCGTCCCGCCGACATAAGCGGCGAGCACCAGCTGCGCGGCCGCCGAGTCGCCGCCGAGCGACTCCGGCAGAGACGGCACGGCCGGCAGCACGAGATCGGTGCCGAGCAGGCCGAGGACCGTGGCAGCGACCAGCAGCGCCAGTTTCAGCCTCGGCCGGCCTGTCCCCGTCTCGCTCACACCGACCTCCTCCTGGCGCGCTCTATAGCGCCTTGGCCGAAGCGTCGTAGTGGCAGCTTGCGGGAACATCGGCTAAGGGTAGCGGCATGAGCACGCTTGCAGAACCGCGCCCCGCAGTCGCCTCGGTCTCGCTCACCGCGTCCGACACCGACCCCGAGGGCTTCGCGAAAGAGCTCGGCGAATCGTTCGAGCGCTTCGGCTTCGCGATTATCGCCGATCACGGCATCCCGGCCGACCTCATCCACCGCGCCGAGGAGAAGGCCAAGGCCTTCTTCGCGCTCCCCGAGCAGGTGAAGCGCCGCTATCACGTAGCCGGCGGCGGCGGCGCGCGCGGCTACACGCCGTTCGGGATCGAAACCGCCAAAGGGGCGACCGCCTACGATCTCAAGGAGTTCTGGCATGTCGGACGGGAGCTTCCGCCCGGCCACAAATACAGCGACTCGATGGCGCCCAACGTCTGGCCCGAAGAGGTGCAATCCTTCCGCGACACCTTCCTCGAGCTGTTCGCCGCCTTCGACAAGGCCGGCCTCAGGATCCTCCAGGCGATCGCCCGCCATCTCGGCCTCGATCCCGATTATTTCGAGGACACGGTGAAGGACGGCAATTCGGTCCTGCGCCTCCTCCATTACCCGCCGATTCCCGGCGACGGCCCCAATGTCCGCGCCGGCGCGCACGAGGACATCAACACCATCACCCTGCTGCTCGGCGCCGAGGAAGCCGGGCTGCAGCTGCTCGACCGCGACGGCAACTGGCTTCCGGTCAGCCCGAAGCCGGGGGAGCTCGCGGTCAATATCGGCGACATGCTCCAGCGGCTCACCAACAACGTGTTGCGCTCGACCACCCACCGGGTCGTCAATCCGCCGCCCGAGCGCCGCGGCAAATCGCGCTACTCGATGCCCTTCTTCCTCCACTTCCGCCCCGACTTCCTGATCGAAACGCTGCCGGACTGCGTCTCGGAGGGCCGGCCGAACCTCTATCCGGAGCCGATCACGGCGCACGAATTCCTCCAGGAGCGGCTGCGCGAGATCAAGCTCGCCTGATCGCGGCCATGGCCGCCGCGACGCCGCGGCGGGCGGAGCGGATCGCGTCCGGCGGCAGCGCCTTGGGCGCGAATTCGCCGACCTCCTCGATCTCATAAGTGCGCCGCGGCGCGTAGACGACGTCTCGCACCAGAAACACGGGCGAGGCACCGGCATCGTCCAGGCGGGCGACTTCCCCGTAGGCGGTCATTCCGATCTCTTCGGCGAGCTCGCGCAGCGCCGCCTCCTGCGCAGCCTCGCCGCGCCCGACGCCTCCCCCGGGAAGGTGCCAGCCGCGCGCATAAGTCAGCCGCACGAGCACCACCCGTCGCTCGGGCGTGAGGGGCACCGCCAGGACACCGCGGCCGCGCCGGCCGGTCAGCGACCAGAACGCGCGACGGATCTGGTTCAGCCCGGTCAGCACGGCGCGAAGGAGGAAACGGCCGGGCTGCACGATCCCGGCATAGTTGACGGGAGACCGAGCGCAGAATAGTTTCTGTTTGAAACTTAGTCGAGGAGTGGACGGTGGAGATCCGCTACGGTTTGACCGACCCCGATACCCTGCAGCGGCTCACCGGCCTCGAACTGCTGCGCGCCATGGTCGCCGGCGAGCTCCCCGCCCCCCCGATGGCCGAGCGGCTCGGCTTCCTGCTGGCCGAAGTCGGGGAGGGCCGCGTGGCGTTCGAAGGCGTGCCGGACGCGGGGCTGCTCAACCCGCTGGGAACGGTCCACGGCGGCTATGCCTTGACTCTGATCGACAGCGCCGCCGGCTGCGCGGTCCATAGCCGCCTCGCCGCCGGCACCTTCTACACGACGCTCGAGACCAAAGTGAACTTCGTGCGCGCGATCAAGCCGAACGGCGCCCGTGTGCGCTGCGAAGGGACGGTGCTCAGCCTCGGGAGGCAGATCGGCACGGCCGAGGCCCGGCTGACGAGCGTCGACGGCGCGCTCCTCGCGCATGGCACTTCCACGCTGATGATCTTCGCGGCCCGGACCTAGCCGGCGTCGGCCAGGTTCGCCGGACCGAAGCCTTCCGGGATCAGCTCCGAGATGCGCCGCGCGGTCAGGTTCGTCCCGTCGCCGTTGGACGAGACGATCTCGAGATCGCGGCCGGAGACATGCGCCGCCTCCAGGATCGACTGGCGGCACCCCCCGCAGGGGGTCACCACGGCGCCGCCGCCGAGCGCCCCAGCTTCGACATGGCCGCCGGCGACCGCGATGCGCGCGATCCGCTCAAGCCCGAAGGCCTGCTTCGCCGCGCTCAGCGCGGCGAGCTCCGCGCAGACCCCGAGCCGATAGCAGGCATTCTCCATGTTCGATCCCACCGCGATCTCGCCGTCGACCGACTCGATCGCGCAGCCGACGCTGAATCGGGAATAAGGCGCGTAGGCGCCGAGCGCGGCCTCGCGCGCGCTCTCGACGAGGGGATCGGGGGAGCCGTTTCGGGTCATGTCTCGGCCATAGTGACAGCGCGCGCGGCTCGTGCCAACAGCGGCCGCGATGGAGACAGGACGATGATCAACAGGCTTCTCGCAGGCGTCGCGGCGATCGCCCTGGCCGGATGCGCCACCGCCCCGCAACCCGCGCCCGCTCCGACGGAGGTGAGGATCATCGCCTTCAACGACTTCCACGGCAACCTCGAGCCGCCGCGCCAGGCTGTCTCGGCAACCGTCGAAGGAAGCGCCGAGCCGGTCCGCGTTCCGGCAGGGGGCGGCGCCTATCTCGCCAGTGCCATCCGCCGGCTGCGCGAGGGCAACCCGAACAACGTCGTGGTCTCGGCCGGCGACATGATCGGCGCTTCACCCCTCGTCTCGTCGATGTTCCTGGACGAGCCGACCATCCACGCGATGAACATGATCCGGGTCGATTTCAATGCGGTCGGCAACCACGAGTTCGACCGCGGCCGGCAGGAATTGCTGCGCATGCAGCGTGGCGGCTGCGAGCGTCACTCGTCTCGCGAGCCCTGCCGCCTCGAGCCGTTCACAGGGGCCCGCTTCCGCTTCCTCGCCGCCAACGTCCGCACCGAGAATGGGGAGACCTTGTTCCCGGCTTATGGAATGCGGAGCTTCGGGACCGGGGCGAACGCCGTCCAGATCGGCTTCATCGGCCTCACGTTGCGGGAGACCCCCACCCTGGTCACGCCCGCGGGAATCGAAGGCCTGCGCTTCGAGGACGAGGCGGAAACGATCAATGCGCTGGTGCCCCGTCTCCGCGCCGAGGGCGCCGACGCGATCGTCGTCCTCATCCACCAGGGCCTCTCCACCGAGACCGGCTATAACGACCAAAGCTGCGGCGGGGTGGCGGGCGACCTGCTGCCGATCCTCGCCCGACTCGATCCCGAGGTCGACCTCGTCGTCTCGGGCCACACCCACAATGCCTATATCTGCGACCATGCGCGGATCGACCCGGCGCGGCCCTTCCTGGTCACCAGCGCCGGCCGCTACGGCACTTTGGTCACCGACATCGTCCTCAGCGTCGATCCGCGGCGCGGCGTCACTGCGCGGCGCGCGGACAATCTGATCGTCCAGGGCGAAGGCTATCGCAGCAGCTCGGGCGAGGTGCCGGTGAGCGACCGCTTCCCGGTCTATGCGCGCGACCCCGAAGTGGCGGCCTTGATCGCGCGCTACGCCGCCGCGGCCGCGCCCCTCGCCGCGCGGGTGATCGGGCGCATGACCGGACCGGCGACGCGCGACAGGAGTCCCGGCGGAGAGACCGTCGCCGGCAATCTCATCGCCGACGCTCAGCTTGCCGCGACCAGCGCCGCCTCGGCCGGGGGCGCCCAGATCGCGTTCATGAACACGAGCGGCGTGCGCGCCGAGATCGTGCCGGGGCCGGACGGAAGCGTCAACTACGGGCAGATCTACGCCTCCCAGCCCTTCGGCAACAGCCTCGTCGTCAAGACCTTCACCGGTGCGCAGATCCGGCGGCTGCTCGAGCAGCAATTCGCCAGCGGCTGGAACACGGTCGCGTCCCCGAACATGCTGGCGCCCTCCCGCGGCCTGACCTACGCCTACGACCTGTCGCGCGCCGAGGGACAGCGCATCCTCGATTTACGGCTGGGCGGCGAGCCGATCCGCGACGAGGCGACCTACCGCGTGACGATGAACAGTTTTTTGGCGACGGGGGGGGACAACTTCACCGTGTTCCGCGAGGGGACCAACGTCTTCGGCGGGCCGCAGGATTTGGACGCGATGGAGGCCTATTTCGCGGCCAACGGCCGGCTCGCGCCGCCGGCGACCGACCGCATCGTCAACCGCACGCCCCAGCCGCAGCGCTAGAACGAAAACGAAAGCCGGGCCGGGGACAGTTGCCGGCAACTGTCCCCTTTTCGGCTGCTTAGAACTCGATCCGGGCGCCGATCCGGATCGCCCAGAGCGAGACGTTGGTGAAAGTGTTCACCGTCGGCTCGCGGAAGTTCGTGTACCGGTAGGACGCGCAGGGATTGGGACCGCTGGCGACGCAGGCCGCATCGACGATCGCCTGCGTGTACGGGAACGACACCTGGCGAAGCGCGCCCCAATCGCTGTCGATGAAGTTCAGCACGTTCTCCATGTCGGCGAACAGGCGCAGACGGCCCGGGCCGAACAAAGGCACGGTCTGCTGGATGCGGAGGTCGACCTTCATCCAGTCCGGGCTGCGTCCGATATTCTTCCCCGCAATCTGGCCGCGATAGTCGCGAAGCGGCGAGTTGAGGATGAAGGTCTCGAGCGAGGCCAGGGTCGTCGCGTCGCTACCCGCGACGCGGGGATCGCTGATCCCCGTCGGCACGTAGAGAAGGTGGCGATTGTCGGCCCCGAACACGCCGAACACCGGGTCGCGGCCCGCGGTCTGCAGCGTGTCCATCGTGTAGCTGTACGGACGGCCGTTGCGCCACTCGCCGAAGATGTCGACGCGGGTCTCGGCGTTGCGGATGAACTCACGGCGGAAGCCGGCATTGAAGCGAACCGAATGGCGGATCTGCTCGTTTCCGGTTCCCAGCGACGAGCCATTGGGATTGGCGGTCCCCTGCTGCTGGTAGTTGGAGAAAGCCACCGAAGAGGTAAGCGGCGCCCGCTCCTCGATGTCCATGAAGGTGTAGGAAGCGCCGAGGCTGAAGCCCGATTCCCACTCCTTGTTGAACCGGCCGACCAGGATCAGGCTGTGGCCTTCACCCGTGGTGGTGAGCAGCAGGTCGCTGTTCTGGCTGTTGCGCACCGCCGCCGAGAAAGCGGGGTTGGGGCCGAAACGCGGACGGCCGTCGGGGGCGGTCCCGATCTGGATCGAGCGAAGGTCGACATAGTCGATCGCACGGTCGACCCGGCCGTACATCGCGTCCACGGCGAAGAACCAGTCGTCGCCGAGCGCGCCGAGATCGGCATTGTAGGAGATGGTGCCCGCGAGGCGCCACTGCGCCGGAAGCTCGAACGCGGGATCGACGGCGTTGACGCCCGCCTGCTCCAGCGCCCCGAGATCGGTCCGGACATAGTTCAGGACCGAGGCGGGAATGCCGGGGCCGCCGAGGAAGTTGCCGTTGAGCGCGGCCGTGCAGATCGCGGCGCCCGCGCTGGCCGGGGTACAGCCCGGCGCGCCGGCGGTGCGGTTGAAGGTTACCCGGTTCTGGTTGATGCCGGTGTTCGAATAGCTGTTCGAAATCCACACGTCGGGCGTACCCGACGCATAACGGCCGAGGGTCGCGCGAAACTGCAGCCGGTCGGTCGGGCGATAGTTGAAGCCGATGCGCGGGAGCAACGCGCCGCGATTCTCCAGGGTCTGCTGGTTGGAGAAGCCATAGCGATTGGCGAAGAACTGGTTGAAGGTGGGCGGAGCCCCCATCGAGTACCATTCGTAGCGAAGCCCGGCGACGAGCAGCAGGCGGTCGGTAACGTCCCAGCTGTCCTGAACGCCGACCGTGAAGTTCGTGTAGGTGAACTCCGCCGCGGCATCGTTGATGTCGCCCGTCGGGCTCTGCGCGAGGTCGAGCTGACCCACGACGCCGTTCTCGAACGCGGCCAGCGAGTCGAAGTAAAAGGCGCCAGACGCGCGTTGCAGGAATAGATTGTAGGTGTTGACGTTGGTGACCTGGCCGAGCAGCTTGATGTTGTGCGAGCCGAGATTGATGTTGCCGACCAGCTGGGCGTCCAGATTTTCGGTCGCGAGGATGTTCGCCTGACGGCTGATGTCCGGGCCGAAAACCACCGTCCCGCTGCCGGGAGTATTGGTGGCGGCGACGCCCCCCGTACAAGCCGTGAGCGAACCGACTGAGGTCGGATCGAGACAGACGGTAAACTGACCGAACTCGCGCCCGTTCGGGGGGGTCTGACCGCGATCGTAATCGCGGTAGCTGATCCGAGCCTCCGTCGAGAAAACGTCGGACCAGCGGGAGTTGAGCTGGACAACACCGGAGTGAACGCGCTCCGTCAGCTCGTAGCTGTTCGAGAAGAGTGCAAGGCGCGGAAGGTTGGTGCCGGTGGGCGCAGAGCTGCTCGATCCCGCTACGAACTGGCTGCCGTTATTGTAGATGTAGGTCAGCGACATGTTGTGGTTGTCGCTGATGTTCCAGTCGAGGCGAGCCGTGACGCGGTCGTCGCTCTCGGGCGCCGACGAGGGCGTATCGCCTGCGTCGTAACCGTAGCGGGTCTGGGCGATCTGCTGGACCGCCGTTACCTCGGCGCGCGTGATGCCGTTGATCGGGTTGCCGAACGGCTCGCCCTGGGGGCCGAACTCGACCGGCTCGGTCTCGCGGGTGCGCTCCCAGGCCAGAGCGAAGAACAGGTGATCGGGGATGATCGGGCCGCGCAGATAGGCGCCATAAGCCTGGTTGCGGACGTCGAGCACGACGTCCTGGCCGCGCACGCGATCGCCGGTCAGATTGTCGTCATTGTAAGTGTAGAAGGCGCCGCCGGTGAAGCTGTTCGTACCCTGGCAGAGCTGGGTATTGATGGCGCCGCCCTGGAAGTCGCCTTCGCGGATGTCGACCGGGGCGACCTCGACGGTGAACTCGCAGATGGCGTCGAGCGGCACGGGGCCGCGCGAGGTCGGCAGGCCGCCGTTATTGAGGCCGAAATCGTCCGAGAACTGGACGCCGTTGACCGAGAAGCGGTTGAAGCGGGGGTTCTGGCCCGCGATCGACGTCGCGCGGACGTTGGTCGGATCGAGGGTGGCGAACGGGCTGCGGCGGATGAGGTCGCGCACGTCGCGGTTCACCGACGCGACGCCCTGGATGTCGTCGCGGCGCAGCGCCGTGGTCGGCGACAGCGAAGTCGTGCCCGCGCCGATCGACTGGGCGGTAACGACGATGTCGGCATCTGTGCCCTCGGGAGCCGCGCCTTCCGCAGTGGCGGCGACGTCGATCGGGACGAAGAAGGGCTCGCCCGCCGACAGATAGATTTCGGTCACCTGGTAGCTCGGCTGGCCGGCCGGCTCGACCGTGACGGTGAACGGGCCGCCGAGGCGGAGACCCGTCATGTTGAAATTGCCGCTCGCGTCGGTGGTGGTGCGGCTCACGGTCCCGGAGGGGACGTGGGTGATGGTCACCTGCGCGCCGGAAACGGCGGTGCCCCCGGAGGTCACCTCGCCGCGGATGGTCGAGGTGGTCTCCTGCGCATAAGCCGCAGTCGGGGCGACGACGGCGACGGCCGCAACCGCGGAAAGCAGTCCGTACTTGTTCATTGATTTTTCCCCCACCCGATCTGGATCGAATCTCTGGGCCCGCCCCACCGGCGGGTCGATGCTGCACCTATGCGGGCGACGCTACAGCCAAATGACTCTCGAAGAGACGACCACGCCGCCCGCTCCGAAAGACCCCCGTCCGCGACCCGCCCGCGCGAATCTGTGTGCCCGCAACTAGCCCAGATCGCTCGCTACCGGAAGGGGGGTTCGTCGAAGCTCCTCAGCTTGCGGCTGTGCAGCTGCCCCCCTTCCCGCTTCAATATTCTCAATGTTTCTATACCGATGCGCAGGTGCTGGCTGATCGCCCGCTCATAGAAGGCATTGGCCTGGCCGGGCAGCTTGATTTCTCCGTGGAGTGGCTTGTCGGACACACATAGCAGGGTCCCGTAGGGGACGCGGAAGCGGTAGCCCTGCGCGGCGACCGTCGCCGACTCCATGTCGATCGCCACCGCCCGGGACTGATTGAAGCGCAAAGCCTGGAGCTGGTAGCGCAGCTCCCAGTTGCGGTCGTCGGTGGTGACCACCGTCCCGGTCCTCAGGCGCCGCTTCAGGTCCTGCGGGTCCTCCGCGGTCACGAATGCGGCAGCGTCGAACAGGGCCTGCTGGATCTCGGCGATGGCCGGGATCGGAATCTCGATCGGCAACATGTCGTCGAGAACGTGATCGTCCCTCAGATAAGCGTGGGCGAGGACATAGTCGCCGATCGTCTGGCTCGGCCTCAACCCGCCGCAATGGCCGATCATCAGCCACGCCTCCGGCCGGAGCACGGCGAGATGGTCGCAGATCGTCTTCGCGTTGGAGGGGCCGACGCCGATATTGACCAGGGTGATTCCCCCGCCGTTGGGCGCGATCAGATGGTAAGCGGGCATCTGGTACTTGCGCCACCCACCCTCGGCGACCAGCGCGACCGGATCCGCCGTCTCGCGCGTGACGAAAATGCCGCCCGGGGCCGACAAGGCTTCGTAGGGGCTCCCCTCGACTTGCAGCTCCTCGATCGCCCAGCGGACGAACTCGTCGACATAGCGGACATAGTTGGTGAACAGGATGTAGCGCTGCGTATGCTCGACCGGCGTCCCGGTATAGTGGCGCAGCCGAGCAAGGCTGAAATCGACGCGCGGCCCGTCGAACAAAGCGAGCGGGCGGGCGGGCTGGGACGAATAATTCCAGGCGCCGTCGGCGATCTCGTCGCCGATATGCTCGAGCTCGGTGGTCGGAAACCAGCGCGACAGATCGGCCGCCCGGACGTCGTCGAGCCGGAGGTCGTCGGTCCCGTCGAGGACGTACGGATAGGGAATCTCGCTCGCCGAGCGGCCGACCGAGACTTCGACCTCATAATCGCGGACCAGATATTCGAGCTGCTCGGTCAGATATTTACGGAACTGCCGCGGCCGCGCGACGCTGATCGCGTAGCGGCCGGGCTGGTTGAGGCGCCCGAAGGCGCGGGCCGGGAAGTTGACCGGCTTGTCGTCTCGATACTCGATGCGGAGCTCGGGATAGGCGAACAGGCCTTCGGCCCGCGCCTGCGGATCCGGGCGCTCGTCCTTGAGCAGATAGCGGGCGAGCGCGCTCCTCAGCGCCGCGACCGATTCGTCCGACATGGCGCAGAGCCGGTCGATCAACCCCGGGATATCTTCGAGCGTGGTCGTCAACGTCTCTTCCTTTTTACCTTCCTTGGCACGGCTTCCGCGCCAGCGCGAGGGGGCTATGCTCCCCGGCGGTGAGAGCGCTTCGTTTCCTCCTCGGCCTGCTTGGGGCGGCAGGGCTGCTGCTGCTCGCTCTTCCATTCGCCGCGCCGTGGTTCATCTTTCGGCCGCAACCGATGGAATCGGCCGACCCGCGGCGGTGGCGGGTGCCGGCCGAGGCCGTCGCCATCGCCGCGGCGGACGGCTCGATGCTGGCGGGCTGGTGGGTTTCTCCCCCGGACGCGCGCGCACCGGTCGTGCTGCTGATGCACGGGCGGTCCGGCAACATCGCCACACGCGCGGGGATCGTGCGGCGGTTGGCTGCGGACGGCTTCGGCGTCCTCGCTTTCGACTATCGCGGCTACGGCGCGAGCTCGGGCCGGCCCGGCGAGCGCGCGATGAGCGAGGATGCTGTCTCCGCTTACGACTGGCTGCGCGCGCGGCGCGTCGCGCCCGGCAGGATCGTCGTCGTCGGCCAGTCGCTGGGGAACGCGCCGGCAGCGCGGCTGGCCGCCGCCCGTCCGATCGGCGGTCTGATCCTGACCTCCCCCTTCATCAGCCTCCCGGAGGCGGCGGCCGACCGCTACCCGTTTCTGCCGATCGGAATGCTGCCCTGGCCGCGCAATCGATTCGAGGTCGCGACGCACCTTCGCCGCCTTGCCGCGCCCGTCCTGCTGATCGTCGCGCGCCGCGACGCGCTCATCCCGTTCGCCCACGCACGCCGCTTCGCCGAATCGCTGCCGCGGCCGCCGCTATGGATCGTCGACGACCGCCACGGCCACGACGGATTGCTCGCGGCAATGATCGCGGAGGGCCGCGTCCAGGCGTTCGTGCGGTCGGTCAGTTCGGGCGATTCGCGGCCACCGCCGCCTCGATCGCTTCCTTGAGCCGCTCCCCGGCGTCGGCGCCGACGGTCTGGACCGTGCGATTCCCGGTGGCCGGATCGGTGACATGGAAGTTGAACGACTGACCAGCGAGCGGGCCGGAGATCAGATCGGCGATCATGATCTCGCGGTGGCGATTCTCCTGGCTTGCGAATGGGGCGATCAGATCGACCAGCCAGATTGCCGGCCCGCTATTCCACTCTTCCAGACTCAGCCGGTTCTCAGGCTCGATCATTCCGCGCTCGAGCTTGGCCTCCGCGGCTTCGTTGCACTTGGCCCAAAGCGCCAGACCGACCGGCCGCTCGCCGTCGCGGAAGATGTAGAACTGGCGGAGGATCAAAGCCGGCATCACCAGCCATTCGAGATCGCCCAGCGCCAGCGCCTTGTGGAGCGGGGACTGGGTGAGCAGCCAGGCCATCTCGCCCAGCACATGGCTGACGGTCGGCGGCGGGGCAGCCAGGGGGGCTGAAGCGTCTGCGGCGGCAGCCGCGTCTCCGGGAAAGTCGGTCATCGGCCCATTGAACCCTGCTCAGGCGAAATAGTCAAAGTGGGCGGCGCGCGGCTGCTCGCGAAGCCGCCACTCGGCTTCGCCGGCAGCTGCGCCGAACGCCGCCATGTGCTGCGTCATCAGCGCGGTGCGGCGGTCGAGCAGCTCCGCCGGACCGGCAGCGATCGCCTGGGCGTCGGTGCCCTTGGCCGCGAGCTCGCTTTGGTCTTCGAAATCGAGCGCGTCGAGCCGCATCGGCGAATCGAGCGCCGCCCGCAGCGCCTCGAGTCGCAGCTCGAGCGCGTCGGACGCGCCTTGCGCCGTGACGCCGTCCGCCGGGCCGCGAGCTCCGGGCCGGAACGCCAAAGCGGCATCGGCGAGAGTGCCGGTCGAGCCGTCGGTGCGGGTGAAGGTGCCGGTGCTGAGGACGATATTGTCGCCCAGCTTTGCGGTCTGGCGGGCGGAGGCGCCGGCGAGGCCGATGGCCGCGATGCCCCGATCGGAGAGGGCGCGGAGCTCGCCCTCCTCGGTGACGCCGTTGCCGTTCCGATCTTCCCAGACCTTGAGCTCGGCAAAGCGCGCGTCCGCCGAATCGAGCTTGCCGTCGCGGTTCGAATCGAGGGCGGAGAGGGCGTCCAGATCGCTCTTCGCGCCTGCCTTCTCGGCGAGGAAGCTCAATTCGCCAGGTCCGCTGATGCGGCCGTCGCCGTTCCTGTCGATGACGAGCAGGCCGTCGCCTTTGCCGATCCAGCCGGTATCGTCGGCTCTTCCGTCGCCGTCCATGTCGAACCGGGCACGCGCCTTGCTCGACCGCACCAGCTCGATCCCGTCGCCGTCGAGGTCGAGCACGACCGGAGCGAGCATACCGATGCGGCGGTTGCGGAAGCTGAGCATCGAAGCGGCGCCCATCGCGCCGGCGCGCGGATCGAGCACGCCCTTGGGCTTGAGCGGAACGATGCTGAGCGTGCCGCCGTCGACGCTGAGGCGGTACTTGCCCGCCTTGCGCGCGAACCGGCGCGCGTCGAAGGCGATGCCGTCCGCTTCGTCGCCCGAAGCGTCGGCGAGAGTGGGCCGCAATATGGTGTCGCCGAAAGCTCCGCCGGTGCCGCCGCCGAAGGCGAATTGCCCGGTGGCGACCGTGACGTGGCCGTCGGTATTGGCGAGCGTCCGCCCGGTCGGAGTGCCGGTCAGGCCGATCGCGCTGATCCCCGTCTGGGTCAGCGTCTTGAGTTCGGATGCTTGCGAGACTGCGTCGCCGTTCAGGTCCTGCCACACGAGGAAGTCGGCGAAGCGGACATCTCCGGCGGAGAGCGTGCCGTCGCCGTTGGAGTCGTATGCAGCGAGCCCCTCGAGGTCGGTCTTCGCCCCTGCCTTGTCCTGGACGAACGAGATTTCCAGGCCGGAGCCGATCCGCCCGTCGCCGTTGCGGTCGAGGGCGAGGAAGGCGAAGCCCGGATTCAGCCAGCGCAGCCGCTCCGATTTGCCATCGCCGTCCACGTCGAACGCCGCGTTGACCGTGCCGAACGCATTGTCGAGCCCCGTGCCGAGCAGGTCGAGCACGATCGGGGCCAGCGACCAGCTGTTATGCTCGTCGTCGGAGATCAGCTCATAGCCGTTGCCGGTGCGCCGGAAGCCCTCGGCGAGCTGCCAGTAGTTCGGATCGGGCAGCGGACGGTTGGTTGTGTAGGCGTAGGGTCCCGTGGCGCCATCGATCATCACCACCGCGCCGGTGACGGTGTCGACGTAACGGACCTCGGTGTACCAGCCATATTCTCCGCCATAAGGCGGGTCGTCGTAATAACTGGGCTCGTAATAAGGCGGGCCCTGGAGCTGGCCCATGCTGGTCGAGGTCTGCTCGAAGCGGTAGCGGCTGGTCAATGCGCCGTTCGCTTCGACCACCCTCAGCACCTGGTTGGTGATGCGGGCCTGTACTGTCGTCTGGATGGTGCCGCCGCCGTCCGAGGCGCGGACGAGCAGATTGGCATATTTTCCGCTGGCGTCGGCCAGCCAGTTGGCGGCCTCGTAGTCGACGCCGTTGGCGATCGTGATCTGGCCGTAGGCGTTGATCCCGAATGCGCCGTTGGGATTGCTCGCCGGGTCGATCGAATAGGTGATCGATCCGCCGTCGCTGTCGACCGCGCGCACGCCGTCGGAAACGACGGTGCCGTACGCCGTATTCTCGGCGACCGTGAAGGTGCCGGGGGTCTGGGTGAAGGAGGGCCCGGTGTCGTTGACGTTGTAGATGGTGACGTTGATCGCGTTCTCCGGCGAGGCGTAGGTGCCGTCGGTGACGCGGACCCGCACCTGGATCGTGGTCGAGGCGCCGCCCGAGGCGAAGGTCTCGTAATTGGGCGTGCGGTCCGCCTTCATCCGGATCGCCCAGCCCGAGATTTCGAACAGATTGTCGGGATTGGAGGTGATCTGATAGCTGAGGCCGGCGCTGCCGTCCGGATCGTAGGGGACGCTGAGATAGGCGATCGCCATGCTGGAGCCGCTATTCTCGTTGAACGCGGTCGTGCCCCATTGGTCGACGGTCGGCATCGCCGGCGCATTGTCGTTGACGTTCTGGACGCCGATGTTGAGCGTCGCGTTCGACCACTTCGTGTTGTTTCCGAGCGCCCTGTCGTAGACGGAGATCTGGTAGCTCAGAGCGGGCGTGCTCTCATAATCGAGCGCGGCGCTCGTCTTCCAGACGCGGCCGTCGTGGAAATCCATCAGGAACCGACCGTCGGCCGACGAGGTCACCCAGCGGCCGAGGTTGCCGTCGACATACCATTGCCGCCCGGCGAAGGTGTAGCGCAACTCGCCGGCGGGGCCGTCCACATCGCTGCCCGCGACGGCCCCGACATACTGATAGGCCGCCGCATTTTCCGCAATCGAGAAGCTGTACGGATTCGCCGCGAACAGCGGGGTCTCGTTCTTGTCCTCGATGAGCACGTTGTAGGTGAAGGGCGTGCCCTGGAGGCCGCCCGAATCGGTGGCGGCCAGGGTCAGCGTCGCCACCCGGATTTCCTTCAGCCCGTCATTGTCGGTGTCGTAGCTCCAGGTGGCGTCGGTGCCGTACTGGCCGGCGTAGCTGCGCAGCCAGCTCGCGGAGAAGTTGGCGGTGCTGAAGATCAGCTGGTTGCCGCTGGTGCCGAACCAACCGTTGCCGTTGCCGCCGATGATCGAGATGGCGGGGGTCGTGCCGTCCGGATCGCTGAGACCGAAGGTCGCGATCGCGCCGGCGCTGTAGTGCGGCGTATCGCCCGGCAGCGTCTCGGAATGGAGCGTCTGCGACGCGAGGGTCATCGGGCCCGGCGCTTCGTTGACGTTGGTGAGGTTGATGTTGAGCGTGCCGGTGGCCGACAGCTTGTGGGCGCCGTTGGCCCGATCGAAGACCTGGACCGTGTAGGCGAAGGCATTGGTGCCCTCGTAGTTGAGCGCCTGGGCGCCCTTCGTCCAGACGCGGCCGTCGACATGATCGAGGACGAACCTGCCGTCGGACGAGGCGGACACTGTCCGCCCGAGGGCGGCATCGTAATAGGTGGCGGCGCCGTTGAACGTGTAGCGCAGGTCGCTGGTCGGGCCGTCTATGTCGCTGCCGATCGCCGTCCCGATCAATTGGTACGAGCCGGGATTCTCGGGGAGGGACAGGGTCTGGGTGGCGAAGGCGGGGGCCTCGTTCCTGTCCTCGATCAGCACGTTGTAGGTGAACGAATCGCCCACCAGCCCGCCGGTATCGGCAGCCGCGAGCGTGAGGGTCGCGACCCGGATTTCCTTCAGCCCATCGCCGTCCGTGTCGTAATAATAGCCCGCGTCCTGGCCGTAGGCCCCAAGCGAGCCGCGCAGCCAGGCCGCCGAGAAATTGGCCTGATCGAACAGCAGCTGGTTCCCGCTGGTCCTGAACCACGGATAGGCCTGCGCGCTGAGGATGCGGAGCTCGGGCGTCGTGCCGTCGGGATCGCTCATGTTGAAGCGCGCGATCGACTGCCCGGGATGCGCGAGATCGGCGCTCGTCACATATTCGGAATAGAGCGTCTGCGACTGGAGCGTGATCGGGTTCGGCCGCTCGTTGATGTTGTTGACGGCGACGTTGATCACCTGGTCTTTGATGAGGCCGGTCGAGTCGGTGGCGCGGACGGTGAGGTTGTGCGAGGTCACCGCTTCGTAATTGAAGTTGGTGCCGACCGCAGTGACGAGGCCGGTCACGCTGTTGACCGCAAAGCGGCCGCCACCATTGTCGATCAGCGAATAGTTGAAATCGAGTTTCTCGACCTGCGGCTGATACCATTGCGCGCTGTAGCCGGTCGCCTCCTGGCCGTAATAGCTGAAGAAGCGAACGCCGGTGTCGGTCGCGCCCGGCGCGAAGCGGAAGGTCGTGGTGTTGGCGACCTTGGCGCCGGTGACGGTGTCGAAGACGCCGCCGAAGACGTCGCCGGCGACCGGCGCATGCCCGGCCGGGAGCACCCAGCCCTCGATCCTGTACCAGCGGTTCTGGGTAAGCGAAGTGGAGAGCCCGTAGTAGAAATAGGGATTCCCGTCGGCCGCCCCGGTGGTCGCGTTCTCGACCTGGCCGATCGCCCCGAGATAGAGATAGTGAGTGATGAGGTTCTCCGGCTTGACGTAGATCGTGTACTTATAAGCCCTGGTCGTATCGGGAGCGCCCGCGCTGGCGCCGTAGACGCCGCCGCCGGCGTGCCCGGCATCGCCGCCCATGCCGGCGAACTGTCCGGTTTCGAGCACCTGCACCTGCGCGCCGGTCGGACCCGCCGCGGTGATGATCCGCTCCTCGCCCCCGCCTGCCCTGGGAAGCAGGTTGAAATCGGTGCTGACCCTGTTCGCCTCGATCGAATCCGGATCGGACGCGACGGCGACGCCGACGACCGCGCCGGCGGGGTTGGTCGTCGGGGTGAACTCGTTGACGCTCGGGGTTGCCGCCAGACCGGTGCCGCGGAGGCCGACCGACGTCGGCGCCGCATTGACGATCACCTTGATGGTGGTGCTCCCCTCGGGGCCGACCTGCTCGCCCGGGACGATTTCGTGCGGCTGCAGATTCTCCTTCGAGGCCGCCTTCAGGATCATCGTGAAATCGGTCGTCGAACCCGCGGCGGGCGTGACCCGCAAAGCGGCGAGATTCCAGTTCGTGATCGTCGCCGTGGTCGCCCCGGCGGTCGCGGTGAAGCTGTTCACTCCGTCCGACAGGGTCGCCCCGACCGGGACGGCCTCGACCTTCACATGATTGAAGATCTCGGAATTGGTGTCGGAGATTTTGAAGAGATCGCCGCCCGCCAGCGAGCCGGGAAGCAACACGGTGGTACCGACGTTCGTCGACTTCGTCAGCGGCGCGGAGACCAAAACGGGGTCACCGCGGGCGAGCAGCCGGACCTGGGTCGTGAACGTGTCGGAATCGAAGACCCAGTCATTGGCCGACAAGGTCAAGGTTGCGAGACCGTGCGAGTCGACCACCGGGCGCAGCCGCAGGGTCCGCACCCTGTCGTCGGTCGGATCGTACGACCAGTCGGTCGCCTGGATCGGCTGGAAGATGCCGCTCGTCACCGAGTAGGTCAGCTTGAGCGACTGGGCCGGGGACTGGCCGTCGGCGATCGTGAACTTGAGGTCTATGAAAACGCCCTCGCCGGTGGAGACCGGATTGCTCGCGAAGGCCGTGATCGTGGGCTTGGTGTTGACGCCCCACGCGGCCTTGATCTGGTTCTGCTTCTCGGCAGTGAGCGAGGCGAAGCTGGCCGGCGGGGCCCCATTCATCAGCGACAGCAGGGCCGGGGTGTTGACCTTGTAGTTGCTCGACCAGATGCCGGCGATGATCGTGTTGACGACGAAGTCGCCATTGTCGTCCCAATTGCCAGCGACGTCGTTCAGGAAATAGCCCTTCACGGTCACCTGGTTGGTGGTGCCGAGCTGCTTGATCACCAGGTCCTTGCCGGACTTGCTGAACCACAGGTCGGTGTTGGCGATCCCGGATGCGAACTCCATCACGTCGGGCGAGCCGTCGCCGTCATAATTGTAGACGGTGTCGTTGCCGAAGGCGGTCTCGAACCGGTAGATGTCCTGGCCGGCGCCGCCGATCAGGTCGTCGTCGCCGGTGCCGCCGTACAATGTGTCGCCCAGGCCTTCGCCGAAGAGCCGGTCGTTGCCCGCACCGCCGTCGAGCGTGTCGCGCCCTTCCTGGCCGTAGATGACGTCGTCGTTCTCGTCGCCGTAGAGATTGTCGTCGCCGTCGCCGCCATAGATGACGTCGTTGCCGAGGCCCCCGCGGACTTCGCTCGCCGCCGCCGTGCCGCGCAGCCGGTCGTTGTATGCCGACCCGGTCAGGTTCTCGATGCCGCTGAAGCGATCGCCCTCGGCGTCCCCGCCAATGGCCCCGGTCGCACCCGTGAAATTGACCGCATCGATCGAGCTGTTTGCCACCAGGTCGACCCGGACGCCGGTATAGGAAACGGAGGTCGCTGCCTTGGTGTAGACTCCCTGGCTGATCGCGCCGACGGATTCCGTGAGCGTCGCGGCGACCTGGGCCGATCCGGCATAGCTGACCAGATCGGTGTCGTTGCCGCCGACCAGCTGGTCGGCGCCGGCACCGCCTTCGAGCTCATCCTTGCCGTCGCCGCCTTCCAGCCGGTCGTTGCCGGCGCCGCCCCGCAGCTTGTCGTCGCCCGCCGCAGACTTCATCGTGTCGGCCCCGGCGCCGCCGATGAACGTGTCCTTGGAAGCGCCGCCGGTCATCCAGAACGTGCCGTTGGTCTCGGCGCTTCCGACGAAGGTCAGCGTTTCGCCCGCGGTCAGCGCGTCGGCATAGACGTTCATGGTCGTCCCGGCCGCGGTGTTCGAATCGTGCGCCGTGATATGATAGGCCGTCCCGGCCGTACCGGCGACGAAGGCGATCGCCTCCACTCCGGAAATCGTGGTCGCACCGAGAGTCGCGGTGACGCCGCCGGCGAAATAGAGCGCATCCCACCCTGCCCCGCCGACCATCACGTCGCTCGCCCCGAGCATGCCCTGGGTGAAATAGAAGACGTCGTTATAGGCGCCGCCGGTGGCGGTCTCCGTGCTCGCGCCGCCGATGATGACGAGCTGCCCGTCCAACTCCGCCGCCGCATTGACGTTGACCGTCTCGCCGGCGCGCAGCAGCGAGGAGTCGACGACAAGATAGGTGGCCGCCGCGATATTGGCGTTGTTGAGGGTCAGAGCGTAGCTGTTGAAGCTCGCGGCGTTCGCATTGGTGCGGAGAGAGAAGCTGTCGACGCCGGACAAGGTCGTTGCCCCGAGCGTGACGTTGTAACTGCCCTCGAGAATGATCGAGTCGACGCCGGCGCCGCCGACGATCGTGTCGCTCGCCCCGAAGGTGGCGCCGAAGACGAAGACGTCGTCGCCAGCCCCGCCGTCGGCAGTGTCGTTGCCGCCGGCATCGAGGTGGATCGCGTCGTTGCCGCTGCCGCCCTTGACGATGTTGTGGAGCGTGTTGCCGCGCAGCGTCTGTCCGGTCGCCGCCGTGCCGGTGAGCTTCTCGACCTCGGCCGCGAGAGTATAGTCGACGAGGGCGGTCTGCACCTCGTCGGCGCCGCCCTGGCCCGCAAGCTCGACGACGGTATCGGCCGTGCTGTCGACAACGAAGACGTCGTCGCCGAGCCCGCCCTCGAGCCGGTCCGCGCCGGCGCCGCCGGTCAACGTATCATTGCCCGCGCCGCCGAGGATCGTATCGGCGAGCGCGCCGCCGGTCAGCGTGTCGGCGTCGGCGCCGCCGGTGATCGTGAAGCTGCCGTCGGTTTCGGCGCTGCCGTTGAAGGTCACACGTTCGCCCGCCAGCAGGCTCGAGGCGTCGACGACCAGATTCTGGCCGGCTGCGACGTTGCTCTGGTGGGTGCTGACATTGTAGCTGAACTGGGTCGCCCAGGCGGCTCCGGTCGTGATCGTCATCTTCTCGACGCCGCTGAAGCTGCCGGCGCCGAACGCAATATTATAGGCGCCACGCAGGACGATCTCGTCGGTCCCGGCCCCGCCGACGACGGTGTCCCCGGTCGTCCAACGGTCGTCCTTGTCGAAATAGAAGAGGTCGTTGCCGGCACCGCCGGTCGCCTTGTCCAGACCCTGGCCGGCGACGAAATAATACCAGACGTCGGTCTCGGCGGCGCCGTTGAAGGTGATGCTCTCGCCGGCGACGAGTCCGCCGGCGGAGATGGCGACCCGCCCGCCGCCCGTGAAGCTCCCATCCCCCGTGGTCAGCGAATAATTGTAGATGCTGGTCCCGGCCTCGCCGTAGCGGGCATCGGTGCCGCTGAGCACGGTGAACTGGTCGATGCTGCTCAGGGTCAGGATCGAGGTGTTCAGCGTGATATTGCCCTGGATGAAGATTGCGTCGGTGTCCGCGCCGCCGTCGACCCGGTCGGCCGCATCGAGGGTGTTGCCGAAGAAGAAGAGGTCGCTGCCCGCGTTGCCGATCACATGGTCGGCGCCGCCCTGCTGCATGTAGAACCAGTCGCGCGCGATGTTGCCGGTCACGACGTTGTCCAAGACGTTGCCGTAAAACGACTGCGTGCCCGCGAGCGTGCCGGTCAGCTTTTCGACGTTATCGGCGAGCCTGTATTCCGCAAGCGAGGTCCGCACCTCGTCGCTGCCCTGGCCGGCCAGCTCGACCACAGCATCGCCCGCATCGTCGACGAAATAGATGTCGTCGCCGGTGCCGCCCTCGAGCCGGTCGGCGCCCGTGCCGCCGGTCAGCGTGTCGTTACCGGCGCCGCCGACGATCGTATCCGCGAGCGCGCCACCGGTGAGGACGTCGTTGCCCGCGCCGCCGGTGATGTGGAAGTAACCGTCTGTCTCGGCCGCGCCACTGAAGGTCAGCGTCTCGGCGGCGAGAAGGTTCGAGGCGTTCACGGTCAGGGTCTGCCCCGCCGCGACATTGGTCTGGTTGGTGCTGAGATTGTAGCTGAACTGGGTGCCCCAGCCGGTGCCGTTGAGGATCGTCAGCTTTTCGACGCCGGCGAAGCTGCCCGCGCCGAAGGCCAGCGAATAGGCGCCGCGCAGGATGATCTCGTCGGCGGTGCCTGCGCCGCCGACGACCGTGTCGCCGGCCGCCCAGCGGCCGTCCTTGTCGAAATAGAAGATGTCATTGCCGGCGCCGCCGGTGAAGGTGTCGACGCCCATTCCGCCGTAAATGTAGAATGAGCTGTCGGTGTCGGCGGCGCCGTTGAAGGTCAGATTCTCGCCGGCGAGCAGCGACGAGCCGTTGACCTTGAGCTGGACCCCCGCCGCGGCGGTGGCGTCGGTGGCGGTGAAGGAGTAGCTGTAGCGGTTGTTGAAATTGTCGCCCCAGCCGCTGTTCGAGCCGGCGAGCAGCGAGATCGATTCGACGTTGAACAGCCGCATATCGGCCGCTGAAATATTGGTGTTGCCCTGGTACAGGACGGTGTCCGTGCCGGCGCCGCCGTCGAACTCGTCGCCCGCGCTGTGCGTGCCGCCGAAATAGACGACGTCGTTGCCGCCGCCGCCGCTGACCTTGTCGAGCCCCGCGTCCTGCAGGTGGAACGTGTCGCCGCCTGCACCTCCGGCGAGGATGTTGTCGTGCACGTTCCCGCGCAGCGTCTGGCCGGTCGCCAGCGTGCCGGTCAGTTTCTCGACATTTGCGGCAAGGGTATGGCTGACGAGCGAGGTCCGCACCTCGTCGGTGCCCTGGCCGGCCTGCTCGACGACCGAGTCGGCGCCGTCGTCGACTACGTAGACGTCGTCGCCAAGGCCGCCCTGGAGCGTATCGGCGCCGAGGCGGCCGTCCAGCAGATCGTTGCCGTCGCCGCCCTGGAGCATGTCGGTGCCGCCCTCGCCGTAGAGCTCGTCGTCGCCCTGCAGGCCCTGCAGCACGTCGTTGCCGTCGCGGCCGTAAAGGGCGTCGCGGCCGGCGGTGCCGGACAGCGTCTCAGCCGCGGCGGTGCCGTAAATATGGTCGACGCTGTCGGAGATGAAGATGCGGACGTTCTGGGTCACCGACAGGCCGGTGCCGCCGTGGTCGCGGGCGGTCACGGACAGGTCGAGATAGCGCCGGTTGCTGCCGTCGACGAGCGCGCTTTCATAATCGAGCGCCACGCCGGCCTTGAGCCGAAGCTCGTTGCCGTTGACCACCTCGAAACGGCTGTCGTTCGGCGTGAAGACGAAGGTCTCGCCAAAATAGACGTCGGGGTCCGCGGCCGAAAGCGTGCCGAGCGAGAGGGCCGGCAAGGCCGCGCCGGTGGCCGGCCGGTCGCGCTCCGCCGCGGTCGCGGCGCCGGTCAGGATGATCGAGGTGGGGGCCTCGTTGACGTCCTCGATGCCGACGACCATCGTCCTGGCCGCAGTCGAGGCGACCTGGCCGTCCCAGCTCTCGACGGCGACCGAATATTCGACCTCTTTCTGGCCGTCGAGATCGCGGTCGACCAGGGTCGCCCCCGCCGCAATGGTCTCGAAATTGGGATTGAAGCCCGCCGCGAAGCGCAATGTGGAGCCCGACGCCGCGAAGATCGAGGTCGAGCCCGTGCGGATGCGAAGCGACGTCGCGTCGCCGTCGGGATCGGGCAGGCTGAAATTGGCGATCGTCGTGCCGCCGAGAGCGCCCTCGGGAGCGAAGGTCACTGCCGTGCCGTTGACGGTCGGCGTGCCGGGAGGATCGTTGACGTTGACGATGGTGACGCTGAACTGCCGGCTGACGGTCGGCGTGACGTTGTCGCTCGCCTGGACGGTGACGTTGATGGTCGGCGTGCTTTGCGAGTTGAACGTCGCGCCGGCCTTTACGCTGAGCAGGCCGGCGGCGGAGATCTGGAACGGACTGTTCGCTTCCGCGATCGACAGGGCCGGCGCGGTGCCGTCGGGATCGGAGACGGCGATCGTCCCGATCTGGGTGCCGCCGGTCGCCGTCTCGAGGATGGAAAGGGACGGCTGCGTGGCCGCGAACACGGGCTTACTGTCGACCGGGGCGATGTTGATGGTGACCGTCTGCTCGGCGGAATTGCCGTCGGCATCGACGACCTTGATCCGGAACGTATCGGTGCCGTTGGCATAGAGGGTGGGAACGTAGGTCCAGGCGCCGGCCGTCGTCGCGCTGAGCGTCACGGTGCCGAGCTGCGGCGCACCCGAGACGGAATAGCTCGAGGGGCCGGTGACGTTCTCGTCAGGGTCGACCGCGCCGACCTGCCCTGCGATGGACCGATTGACCTCGGGCTCGGACCGCTCGTCGAGCGCAAACGACTGGTCGACGACCATCGGCCGGGACATGCCGCCGGTGACCCACAGCGCGTCGCGGGCGGTCGCGATCGCGGGCGGCACGTCGGCTGCGCTCGCCGGAATCGGGACGACGCTCGACATCCTCGAAACGAGCGAGTTCGCGTCGCTCCCGATCGCCGCCTGGTTGAGGAATATCGAATCGGTCCCCACTGCGATGTCGCGAATCGCCGAAGCCGCCCCGGCGAAATAGCCGAGCACGGTCACGTGCGAGCTGCCGCCGAGGACGCGGATGTGGAGGTCGTTGCCCGATTTGGTCAGCCAGAGCTGGTCGCGGCCGACCCCTGTGAAGAGGATCCGGTTCCGTCCCTCGGAATCCGTGATCGTGTCGGCACCCGAATTGGCGTCGAACTTGTAGACGTCCGCGCCTGCGCCGCCGGCCATCGTGTCGCCGCCGGCGCCGCCGGTAAGGGAATCGTCGCCCCCGCCGCCGTAGAGGGTATCGCTGCCCTCGCCGCCGTCGAGACTGTCGGCGCCGTCCGCCGCCGACAGCAGGTCCGCGCCGGCACCGCCGTACATCGTCTCGATTCCGCCGGCTCCGTAGAGCTGGTCGTCGCCGTCGCCGCCCTCGAGCGTCGAGCCGGTCGAATCGGCGCCGGCCTCCAGCCGGTCGTTGCCGCCGCCGCCGCCGAGGAAGTCCTTGCCGCCGCCGCCGTAGAGCAGGTCCGCGCCCTCGCCGCCCTCGAGATTGTCGTCGCCCGCATCGCCGTAGAGCTGGTCCGCGCCGTCGCCGCCGACGAGGACGTCCTTACCCGCGCCGCCGGAGAGCCGGTCGTCGCCGGCGAGGCCGAACAAGCGGTTGTCGGCGTCGTTGCCGGTCAGCCGGTCGCCGGCATTGCCCCAGGTCGTCGCGCCGGTCGCGTTGGACCCGACCACATGCTCGATCCCGCTGAGCGAATCGCCCTGCGCGTCGCCGCCGGCTCCGGACCCTGCCGTCAGGTCGATCGAGACCGCGGAAGCCGAAGTCGCGTAGCGGGCGGTGTCGCCCCAGCCGGTCGGATCGGCGGCGGCAGCGCTGTGCGCGCCTCCATCGAGATGGTCCGCCCCGGCGCCGCCCTCGAGCACATCGTCGCCTTCGCCGCCATAGAGCCAATCGTTTCCGCCGCGGCCGCTCAGCGCGTCGCTGCCGCCATGTCCGGAGAGCGCGTTGGAGCCGTCGTCGCCGGAAATCAGATCGGCGACCGCCGCAGTGGTGCTGCCGGCCGCATTCGGCGCGCCCGGGGTCGTTGCCAGCACGTTGGCGAGGCTGACGGATCCACCGTCGGCAAAGAGGATAGTCTCGACGCCGTTGCCATTCCCTCTGCGCTGGTTCCGGATCGTGATCCGGGAGGCCGCGTCGCCGCCGACGGTGATGACGAGATCGTCGCCGGACCAGGCAAAAGCGAGGTCGGCAAGGCTGATGCCGGCGCCCAGCTCCAGAACGTCCAGATCGGCTTCGCCGCCGCTGTCCCCGCGCGAGACCTGAGCGCCGTTGCCAGTGGGGACGAAGCCGCCCCGCCAACCGTCGACCGGCAGCGCCGAGAGGGCGGGTTGGTCGTTGGCCGAGGTCGTCGTCCAGCCATTGAATTTCTGATAGACGAGCTCTTCGCCCGGGCCGGTGATCGTCAGGGACCAGCGATACTCCCAATGGCCGCCCTGCGGCTCGTTTCCAATCTCCGGTTCGAGTTGAGGAGGCGTCTCGCCGTCGTCGTTCGGATCGTCGATCCAGTGGCTCGTGTAGCTCCAGGACTCGGCGTAGAGACCGCCGAGCGAACCGTTCGCGTCGATCGCCTCCTCGAAGCCCTCGAAGATGACGTCCGCGCCGTCCCCGGAGTTCCACATATAGGTGTCGGCGCCGAGCCGGCCGCGCAGGTAGTCGCTGCCCCGGCCGCCATGAATCGCATTCTCTCCCGCATGTCCCTCGAGATCGTCGGCGCCGTCGCCGCCGGTGAGGTTCTCGATCGAGGAATAGACGTCCCCGGCGGCGTCGCCGGTGTTCTTGCTCGGGTCGCTGAGGCTGGCCTTGACGCCTCCGCTTCCGGCATAGGATGCGGTGTCGGTACCGAAGCCGCCGACGAGCGTGTCCGCGCCGGCGCCGCCGATCAGGACGTTGTTGCCCGCGCCGGCATAGAGCACGTCCTTGCCGCCGCCGCCGCGAAGCTCGTCGGAGCCGCCGTTTCCGTGCAGGATATCGTCGCCGGCGCCGCCCTCGACGACATCGTCTCCGCCGCCGCCGGTGATCCAGAACTTGCTGCTGGAGACGCCGAGACCGGCCGCCGAGATCGTGTCGGCGCCTTCGCCTCCTGCGACCAGCGACCAGCCCTCGTTGGCCGCCTCGAGGATGCCGGTCTGGTAGAAAGCGAACCGGCCGACGGGCGTCGACGATCCCCAGGCGGCCGGATCCGCGCTGTTATACCAGTTCTGGATGGTGATTCGGTCGGCCGCGGTCGCTGCGCTGGTGAATTCCGCATCCGCGTCGCTGACGACGAGCACCAGGTTGGCGCCCTCGCGGACGAGCACGACGTCCTGGATGTCGATACCGATGTCGAATTCGATGATGTCGCTCGCGGCGAAGACCGACGTGACCGCCCCGACATACATTTCGAGGCGCCGCGTCGCCCCGGTCCCGCGCCACCGGAAGGTATTGTCCCAGCCGAGCCACTCGCGGTCGAACTCGCCGATCCAGTCGCCCTGCCAGATGGTCTGCCAGTTGGCGTCATTTCCCGCGTCGGCGGCCGCGGCCGCCGGCTCGGACACGATCAGGTCGCGGCCGTCGCCGCGCGAGAATTTGAAGGTGTCGGCGCCGGCGCCGCCGACGAGCAGGTCGTCTCCGCGCCCGCCGCTCAGCACGTCC
Organism: Allosphingosinicella sp.; assembly: GCA_036388255.1. Taxonomy (GTDB): domain Bacteria; phylum Pseudomonadota; class Alphaproteobacteria; order Sphingomonadales; family Sphingomonadaceae; genus Allosphingosinicella. The sequence continues at coordinate 60,272 of DASVSD010000035.1, forward strand.
GCGCCGTCCTCGCCCATCAGCTCGTCGTTGCCGGCGTCGCCCGAAAGGCTGTCGTCCTGGGTGCCCCCGTAGAGCTTGTCGCTGCCGACGCCGCCGATCAGGAGATCGCGGTCCTCGTCGCCCCAAACGGCATCGTCGCCGCTGCCGCCGCTGCCGATGTCGTCGCCGGCATAAAGGCGGATATGATCGTTGCCGCCGCCGCCATAGACGAAGTCGCGGCCGTTGGTGCCGTTTAGGATGTCGTCGCCGTTGGTGCCGACGATGAAGGTCTCGACGTCGGCGATCCGGATCTCGTTGCCGTCCGCGAACTTCAGCCATTCGACCCGCTTGAACGGGTTGGTGAACCAGTCGCGGACTCGCAGCTGGGTGCCGCTGAAGCTTTCGACGCCGCTCAGCGGATCGGTGGTCATCACCTGGACGATCAGATCCGGGAGGTCGTTGCCATTGGCGTCCTTCGGCCGGAACAGGCGGACGTCGCCCATGCCGATACCCTCGGCGAAGACGATCGAATCCTCGCCGTCCGCATCGACCGCGGCGACCGCGCCGGGAGCGGTCGTACCGGACGCCTGGCGTATCACTTCCGCCCGCTCGATCTCGAAGCCGTCGCCGATCCAGTTGCGCAGATGCGCGTTGCCAGGCTGGGAGAGCAGGATGAAGCGGTTGCGGACCGCATCGCCCACCATGCCGGCGACCACGGGGGCGCCGCTGGCCACCTCGTTCGCCTCGTCGGAGCCGTCGCCGCGCCGGACGAGATATTCGTCGTCGCCATGGCCGCCCTTGAGGTCGTCGCCGTCGCCGGCGCCGCCCGCCAGGATGTCGCCTCCGCCGCCGCCGTCCAGCACGTCCGTGCCGTCGCCGCCCTCGATCCAGTCGGAGCCCTCCCGGCCGACGATCTGGTCGTTGCCTGCGCCGCCGTCGAGATAATTGCCGTCACCGCCCAGGCCGCCCGCCTGAGAGCCGGCATGGATGACGTCGTTGCCGTCGCCGCCGAGCAGCCAGTCGTCGAGGCGGCCGCCGTACAGCGTATCGTTGCCCTCGGCGCCGTAGGCGTTGTTGCCCATGTCGCCGGCGTGGACGACGTCGTCGCCGGCACCCGCGTTGATCGTCGCGGAGACGGGAATCGAAAGCGCCGAGCCGTCCCCCTGGACTCCGTTGATCCGCAGCCCGGCCGTGCTCGCCAGCCGGTCGGCGCCGCCGATCACCATGGTCTCGACGATCTCGCGCGCTTCGGGCTGGTAGAAATAGGTGCCATAGCCCGGCGCGTCGGTGCCGCCGTGCCCGTAGAAAGCGGCGTGGGCGACATTGCCCGACCGGCCGGGATTCCAGCGGAAGGCGGCCGCGTTTGCGACCTTCTCGCCGCTCAGCGTGTCGAAGACGCCGCCGAGCGATCCGGCCGCCACCGGCGAAGAATATTCCGGCAGCACGTAGCCGACCAGCTTGTACCACCGGCCGTCGACGAGCGATTCGAGCTGCGCGGCGCTGAGCTCGACGAAGCGCGTCTCCGCATCGCTGCCGCCGTCCGCATTGACGACCATGGCACCCCCGGATGCGCCGCGGATCGCGAACGAGATGGCCCGGTTTGCGACGTCGTCCTTTCGGAAGAAGACGGAGAATTCGTAGGCCTTGCTACCGTCGATCGAGAAGCCGTTGGTGTCGCCGCCGCCGCCCTGCGCATTCCCGTCGAGCTGGCCGGATTCGATTGCCGTGACGGTCCGACCGTCCGGGCCCTCGACCGCTGCCCAGCGGGTCTCGGCCGCGTAGAGGTTCCGCCAGCCCGCCAGGGTTGCGGCCCCCGCCGGGAGGTTTTGCGTATCGGCGGGCCAGCCGGCGGCATCGACCAGATTGTCGCCCCGTCCAACGGAGCGCGGCTCGTGCGTCAGCGTAATCGTCTCGGCCGCGTCGCCGCCCTGGATCAGCGTCTGGGCGGCCGTGTCGATCGAATCGCCGACCACGAAGCTGCCGACGTAGATTTCGCGGCTCATCGTTTTGGTGACGGGATCGTAGTTCATCGAGAAGCCGACATTGGCGGCGTTGGTGCCCGCTTCGGAGAACAGGAGGCTGAAGCCGCCGTACCAGTCGCTCTCATGGCGCTTGGTGAGACCGAGCTCGACGGCCCGCGCGAGCATGATCGCCGTCTCGGCGGCGAGCGTCCCGTGCGGCTCGGCCGCGATCAGCGCAGAGAGGGTGGCGCCGTTTTCGAGGAATGTCCTGTATTGCTGCGCGGTCGCGACATTGCCGAACACGATGCTCGCGTCGAAGCTCGCTTCATCGATGCCGCCGGCAAAGGTGTTGTAGAGCGCCCGCTTGGCATAGACGTCGCCGCCGGCGATCTTGAAGTCGGGGTCCGTCAGCCCCTCGTAAATCCCGTAGGAGATCAGGCGCTCGGCACCGTCCTTGCCGGAGAAGCGCCTGGTTATGGCATCCTTGTCCCGCGTCGACGTCGGCCGATAGACGAAGGTCTTGGATCGCATGCCGTAATTGCCGGCCTGGACCGCCTCGCCGTTGAGCAGCGTCCCGCCGACGGTCTCGAGGAGCCCGTTGAAGGTCTCGGCAACCGCCGTTGCGATGTTTCGGGCGGCGTCCTTGGACCCGCCCTTGCGGGAATAGACGTTGGCGACCACGAACTCGTTCTTCGCCTCGTCCCACTGGACATCCGCGCCGGACCTCGGCGTCCCCCCGAACAGGGATCCGATGAACCCGCCGATCAGATAGCCCGCGAAAGCGCCGATCGCCGCGCCGAGCGGTCCGCCGAGAAGGCCGCCGATGCTGAGCAGCTTGCCGGCAGCGAGCACGCCGAGCGACGTCCCGATCGCGGAGCCGAGCTGGCCCCCCACGCTGTCGAATTTGACGAGCGTCGAGGCCAGCTTCGCCCCCAGAAAGGCGCCGACGGCGGAGCCGAGCGTGGCCATCGAGCCGGCGCCGCTGAGCGGATTGGCAAGCCCGGCCGCGCCGTTGAGCCCTGCCATGTTGGAGAGAATCGTGTTGATCACGGAGCCGGCCGCGCTGTTGAACAGCTCGCCGCCGAAGCCGCTGAGGTTTAGCGCCTTGGAAAGCTCCGCGGTCAGGAACGAGGAGACTGCGCCGACGCCCGCGCCCAGGATGTTCCGGCCGAGATTGCGGGTGAAATGCATGAAAGCCAGGTTCGCGGAGGCTTTGAACGAGCCGCCCGAAATGACACCGTCGAGGATGTCGCCCAGAGCGTCGCCGACCGTCTGAAGCGTGCCGGACGCGAGGACGCCGACGAGCTTGTTCTTGCCGCCGATGAGCGATCCAAGCTCGGACCCGAGGGCAGCGCCGAGATCGGAGAAGGTGAGGCCGAACGGATTGCCCGGAATGAGGATGTCGAGATCGCGGATGACCCCGGGGCCGTCGGCCGCGGTGACCGGATCCTCGTAAGTGCGGGCGACGCTCAGCTTGTTCTGGAGGGAGAGGTCGCCGGTCAGCAGCGGGAGTCCGTCGCGCAGAACGACCCGATTCTGCGAGTCGCGCTTCAGAATGAACTTGAACGACGATTCGAGGACGAGGCCCTGAGGCGTGACACGATAGGTCTTCGACCCGATATGCCAGCCGTCCTCGATGATCGGGAGCACCTCGCGAAGCCGCGGCTGCCGGATCTGGAGATTGATGTGGCTGAACCAGTCCTGGTGCACCCAGCCGGAGAGCGAGGGAATCGGCTCGTTGTTGCCGGGTCGGTCCGCGGCCTGCCAGGTCGATGTCAGCAGATGGTCCGAGCCGGTGGCGTAGAGCGGTCCGATGAGCGGGACATTGCCGAGCGTGGAGGGCGCGCCGTAACGGTAGCGCAACGGAGCCCCGAATCCCTCGCCGCCGATCTCGGACACCAGGTCCGCGCCGATGCCGATGTCGACGTACATGTTGTCGAACATCGTGTGCAGACCGAAATATCGCGGTAGCGTCTCGACGACGTTGTACCATTCCGGCGACATCTCGTCGCGCCGCTTGTCGCGCAGCGCTGCCGCTATCTGCTCCGAGCCGGAATAGACGTTGAGCGTCTCCTTGTCGGTGTCCGGAACCGAAAGGCGCGGCGCGAAGCCCTGGAAGGACACGACTTGGCCGAACGCGCGATAGAAGCTGTTCTGGGTCAGATAGACGTCGGCCCCGAAGATCGTGGAGAGCGCGCCGGAATGGCCGTAGGTCTGGTAGAACTGGAACTGGGAAATGTTTTCGACAGAGGCGGCGATCCGCATGAACTCGACGAGATCGCGCGACCATTCGTAGCGGAAGCCGTATCGGGAGACCGAGTTGGCGGTCTGGAAGAATTCGTCCATGAACGGCCAGACGCCGGCGACCGATAGGAAGAATCTCCCTGTGCTGCGCTCCTGCAGGATGACCGCCTGAAGGCCGGCGCGCGTCCCGCCGGAACCGTCCGTGCCGAGCGCGGAGTTGCGGATGAAATCGTCTCCCGTCGACGCGACGACGCGGTAGTTGTTGGATATCTCGGCCGCACTGTAATCGAAGCCCGCCGCCGGAATCGGGATGCCGCCGTTGCTGCGGTCATTGAGCACGCCCTGGAAGGAGCTGGTCGACATGTTGCGCCGAAGCCGCGACGTTCGATAGGCGATGTCTGCCATGACCATCTCGCCGCGGAAGCGGAAGAGCGGGGGGCGGAAATGGGTCGGGAACGGAGCGGGGTCGGACATCATTCACCTCCACGGTCGGTGAAATGGCCGGTCGCGTCGCGACCGTCGATTTCGCACGGAGATTCGGCATTTATGAGGGGGTGCGGACCGGACGTGCCGATCGGCATGCAGCGGCACCGGCGCCGGATGGTCGCCCGCCCCGCGCTCATCTTTCCCTCCCCGCTTCGTCCATCGCCTGGCTGATCGGCGAGAGGAGATATTGGATGATGCGGCGCCGTCCGGTGCGGATCTCGGCCTGCACAGACATTCCCGGGCCGATCGGCTGGCGGCGCCCGCGGATCACGAGGTGGTTGCGCAGGAGGCGGATGCGGGCGCTGTAGACCAGGGACGGCGCAGGCGCTGCACGGGCGTTTGCACCCTGCTGACTCTGCGGCGGCGCCTCGGGCGGGACGGCGTCGCGGCTGATGGTCTCGACGATGCCGTCGACGACGCCGTAATCGGTGAACGGGAAGGCCTCGAGCTTGACCCGCACCGGCTGGCCTTCGCGCACGAAGCCGATGTCCCGATTGAGGATCTGGGCGTCGACCGCGATCTCGCCGTCGACCGGGACCACCATCATCAAGGGCTGAGCCGGCTGGACGACCCCGCCGACGGTATGGACGGCGAGCTGCTGGACGACCCCGTCGACCGGCGAGACGAGCTGCTGGAGCTGGCGCCGCCGCGCGGTCATGCGCAGCTCCTCGGCCTGCAGGCCCGACTCGTTCTCGGCGGTGGCGAGCTCGGTCGCGGCTTCCTCGGCGAAGCGCTCGCGCAGGGTCGCGAGCGACGCGTCGATCGTGCCCAAGGCGGCGCGAGCGCGCTGGGCGGCCGCCTCCTGGACGGCGATGTTCTGGATATGCTCGATCCGCGCCTGCTCATATTCGAGCACGCGCAGCTGCGAGAAATGACCCCGGCCGGCGAGCTCGCGCCGGGCCGCGAGCTGGCGCTCGATCAGCGGCAGCGTCTGGCGCAGCTTCGCGATCTCGGCGAGCGTGCCGGCGAGCTCGGCGCTCTTCTCCGCCCGGCTCTGGGCAAGCGACCGGCGTTCGCTCTCATATTCCGCGACCTTGGACCGGACCAGCTCGGTCTGGGTGGCGACCACCTCGGGCGCGGTTCCGGGCGGCGCCTGGAAGATTGCCGGGCGCCCCTGGAGGTGGGCCAGCAGAGCGCTGTTGCGCGCCCGGATGACGTTGGCGGCGAGGAGGCCGCGCGTCGCCTGCGATTCCTGGCCCGCCGCCGCCGTCGGGTCGAGTTCGATCAGCAGCTGGCCGCGCCGGACGCGCTGGCCGTTGCGCACATGGATGGCGCGCACGACCCCGATCTCGATCGGCTGGATCACCTTGACGTTGGCGATCGGCAGCGTCCGCCCGGTCGCCACCGCCACGACGTCGACGCGGCCGATGAACGACCACAGCAGAGCCAGGGTGAACAGGCCGCAGAGTAGCAGCATCAGGATCCTGAGGCCCGGGCTCGGCGGCTTTTCGATGATCTCAAGAGCGGCGGGCAGGAATTCGTGCTCTGCGATCGCCTTGCGGCGCCCGCGCCGGGCCTCGTTCTCCTGGCGCCAGGCTTCGCGCAGCACCGAGAGATGATGAGCGAGCGTCGGGAAGCGGGCCGCGATCGCGCTCATCCGGCCGTTCCCATCTGCTTGGAATAAAGGCTGGCATAGCGGCCGCCGGCGCGCAGCAGCGACTCGTGGTCGCCCTGCTCGGTGATCGCCCCTTCCTCGACCGTGATGATGCGGTGGCACTGGCGCACGGCGGAGAGGCGGTGGGCGATGATGATGACCGTGCGGCCGTGGGCGATCATCCTCAGATTGCCCTGGATGATCTCTTCGCTTTCGGCGTCGAGCGCGGAGGTGGCCTCGTCGAGGATGAGGATGCGCGGATCGGTGATAAGGGCGCGGGCGATCGCGATGCGCTGGCGCTGGCCGCCGGAGAGATTGGCGCCGCGTTCCTCGATGAGCGTGTCGTAGCCGTGCGGAAGCTCGGCGATGAACTCGTGGGCGCCGGCGAGCTCGGAGGCCGCCATCACCGCCTCCATCTGGCGGGTCGGGTCGGCGAGGGCGATATTCTCCCGAACGCTCCGGTTGAACAGGATGTTCTCCTGGAGCACGACCCCGACCTGCCGCCGGAGCCAGGCCGGATCGACCAGAGCGAGGTCGACGCCGTCGACCAGCACCCGGCCCTGCTCGGGCACGTAGAGCCGCTGGACGAGCTTGGTCAGCGTCGACTTGCCGGACCCCGAGGGCCCGACGATGCCGAGCATCTCTCCCGCGCCGATCTCGATGCTGACGCCGCGCAGGGCCTCGGGCGCGTCGGTGCGGTAGCGGAAGCGGACCTTGTCGAACTCGATCGCGCCCTGGATGCGCGGCAGGCTGGCGCGGCTCGGATTATATTCCGGCTCGGCGGGCGCGTTGAGCACGTCGCCGAGACGGTCGACCGAGATGCGGACCTGCTGGAAGTCCTGCCAGAGCTGGGAAAGCCGGAGGATCGGCGCCGAGACCCGGCCGGCCAGCATGTTGAAGGCGACCAGCGACCCGACGCTGAGGTCTCCCGCGATCACCGCCTTGGCGCCGAAATAGAGGATCGCGACCGTCGTCAGCTTGGACACGATCTGGATGAGGTGGTTGCCCCAGTTTGCGAGCTTGGTGACCTGGAAGCCGGTCTGCGTATATCCGGCGAACTGCTTTTCCCATTTGTCGCGCATTTGCGGTTCGACCGCCATCGCCTTGAGGGTGCCGATGCCGGTCACGCTCTCGACCAGAAAGGCCTGGTTCTCCGCCCCGCGCCGGAACTTCTCGTCGAGGAGGGCGCGCAGCGGCGGCGTGATGAAGATCGAAATCGCCGCATAGATCGGAAGCGAGATCAGGACGATCAGCGTCAGGAACGGGCTGTAGACGTACATCACCGCGAAGAAGACGATGGTGAAGAACAGGTCGATCACCACCGTCACCGCGTTCGACGTGAGAAACTCGCGGATCCGCTCGAGCTCGCGCACGCGGGCGACGCTGTCGCCGACGCGCCGCGCCTCGAAATAGGAGAGCGGCAGGTTGAGGAGGTGTCGAAACATGCGCGCGCTGAGCTCGGCGTCGACGCGGTTGGTCGAATGCGCGAACAGCCAGTTCCTGAGCCCCGACAGCGCCGTCTCCCAGATCAGGACCACCGAGAGCCCGATCGCCAGCACGTCCAGAGTCGTCAGCGAGTGATGGACCAACACCTTGTCGATCACCACCTGGAAGAAGATCGGCGAGACCAGCGCCATCACCTGCACGAAGAAGGAGGCGATCAGGACGTCCCGGAGCGGCTTCCTGTATTTGACCAGGGCCGGGATGAACCAGCTGATATCGAACGGCCGAGTCGCCCCTGCGACCCGGTCGCGCGCCGTCATCAGCAGCAGGCGGCCGGTGAACCGCTCGCGAAGCTCGGCGGCGGTCCAGATGTCGGGCCGCTCGCGATCGCCGTGCTGGACGAGGACGCGCGGCTCGTCCGGCCCCTCCTCGATCTTGAGGATCACGGCGGCGTCGCCGTCCGCAAGCGGCGCGAGCGCCGGAAGCGGCATCCGCGCGAGCTCGTCCGGCTCGCAGCGACGGATGCGGCTGACGAGACCGAGCTTTTTCGCGATTCGCGACAGGTCTTCGAGCGAGTAGGGCGATTCGCCCTTGCCGCGGTCGTGGCCGATCTGCTGCGGGTCCGCCGGGACGCCGAGGAAGCGCGCAAGCAATACGAAGCAAGCGAGGGCCGGGTCCGGGCGCGCCGTCGGTGGCGATGCGCCGCTTGCCACGTCAGTGGGCCCTGAACCCGGTTGGGCGAAAGCGATTGAAGATGAACAACGCGCCGCTCATCCAGCGACTCCAATCCCGATAGGGATCGACTCCTGAGCGCGATTCCCCTCGCGCACACTCCCCCTAAAGGGGCAAGCGCAAGCCACGCGAATGGCTAGAGGAAACTTGTCGGGTTCGGGATCAATGAAGACCGGAAATCTCTTCGGCGAAAATGTCGCGGAGCGTGATCTGTCCGTCCTGCAACGATTGCGTCACGAGCTGAACGCTCTTCGTCACCCCGCACGCAAGCCTCGCTTCCTTGAGGTGCCGCTTCACCGTCTCGAATGAGATGCCGAGGCGCTTCGCGATCGCGCCTTCGGAAAGTCCGCGACCGACCAGAACCGTACATTGCAGCTGGCGCTCGGTGAGCCTGGCGCGCGGTGTGGCCGGGCGGCCGTCGCGCGCCCTGGCGAGGATCGTCCTCCCGGCCTGGAAGGCGGAGCAGCCTATCCACTGCGCCATCGCGAAATTGTGCGTCGGCAGGGCTCGCCCGCAGGACATGATGAAGGTGCACGATCCGGACGGCTCCCCAGGAAAATGGACCGGGATGGTGAAGCCCTCACCAAGATTGGCCCGGGCCTGGCTCTCGATCACGGCGCGCTGGGCCGATGTGATCTGGATGATGCGGCCGGTCTCGCTCGTCCGGAACGGCGACATAGTGCGCCGGGTGGCGAGAACGCGCGGATCGACCGCGACGAGCTTGTGGTCCCGGTAATATTCAGACCAGGAAACCGGCGCGGTGGTAATCCCGACCAGTTCGCCGCGCCGCATGTGGGTCAGGGAAGGATCGATCCGGGACAAGTCTACATGGTGGAACATGGTGACGAGGTCGAACCCCATCTCCTTGGCCACCGTATGCAGGGATTGTTCGAGGCCCTTCGGCGTCCGGATTTCCCGGAGGTCGTCTATGAAGCGCTGGACATCACCGATTCTGCCCACGGACCCCTCCGCGACTCGCCAATAACGCGACGCTATTCTCGCACGACTCACCCCGTCATGCGCAAGAACTTCGCCGCCCTAGATGTCGGACCGCCCGCGGGGGAAAGACAAGAAAAGGTCCATTTTGGTTTGAACCCAAGTATTTTTCAGCGATTTCCAACAAGTTTTAAGGCACGACTTTACGCTTTTGAATTATATTCGTGACGACGGAAGCCGTCGCCCCGCCGAAGAATGAGCAGTCGCGTCTTCTCTCTCGAAAAGTGGGGCCGTCGGTCGCGACAACCGGCGGCCCCGTCCCGAGGAGCGAGGGAGGAGCTCCTCAGAAGACGAAATCGGCGGAAACCAGGTTGTGGCTCCCGGCGATCTCGATCTGCAGATCGGCGATCGTGTCGCCGTCGAAATCGGCTTCGACGAAGGTCGAGGTAAGCGTCTTGGTGAAGCGCACCTGGTCGCCGATGCCGGTGAAGGCGGACTGGCCGATGAAGGCGAACGTGCCGAGGCCGCTGAGATCGATCCTGTCGCTGCCCTGCTGGAAGTCGAGGATTTTGTCCCGGCCGCCGGACGGGCTGTCGGCGCTTCCGTCGAACAGGAAGACGTCCGAGCCCGACCCTCCGGTCAGCATGTCGCGGCCGAGGCCGCCGACGAGCACGTCGTTGCCCGCGCCGCCGTTGAGCGTGTCGCCGCCCTCATAGCCGCGGATCGTGTCGTCGCCACCGAGCGCGTTGATCGAGTCGGCGCCCGAGGTCCCCTCGAGCTCGTCGGCGCCGTTGGTCGGCACCGCCGCGAGGCCGACGAAGTCCAGCCGGTCGAGCTGGTATTCGCCGCCCAGCTCGATCTGGAGGTCCGCGATGCGGTCGCCGTTGGCGTCGAGCTCGACGACCGTCTGTCCGGTCAGGGTCACCACGCGGACCTGGCCGGCGCCGCCGCTGAACAGCTGGTTGCCGATGAACGAGCGGCCGCCGGCGCCCGTGAGGTCGATCCTGTCGCCCTCCGCGAAGTCGGCGATCAGGTCGCGGCCGGCCGCGCCGATGCCGCTTTCGGACGCGAACATGTAGCCGAACGTGTCGTTGCCGGCGCCGCCGGTCAGCACGTCCCGGCCCGCGCCGCCGACGAGGAGGTCGTCGCCCGCGCCGCCGTCGATCGCGTCGTTGCCGGCATTGCCCCAGAGGTTGTTGGCGACGGCGTTGCCGGTGATCCGGTCGTTGCCGCTGCCGCCGGTCGCGACCTCGATGGTGACGCCGTTGGCAATGGTGAAGCCGCCGTAGATGCCGGTGGCGTAGGAGATCCAGCCGCCGCCGCCATATTCATATTTGAGCGAGGCGGGCCGCAGGTCGATCACGGCGTCGCGGGCGCCGTTATAGCCGATGGAGTCCAAGCCGCCGGCATCCCAGATCGATTCGAACATGGTTCCGGACGCATTGACGTCCTTCAGCATGTAATGGTTGTCGCCGGTCGCCCACTCCTCGTTGACGCCATATTTGTCCTGAATGGCGGCGATGTCGAAGCCCATCAGGCCGGAGAGATAGCCGTAGGCGTCGTCCGGGCTGTTGCCGTAGGGCGACGTCTGCCAGCCGTCCTCGTACGACATCATCGTGAAGACGCTCTGGTTCAGGTCGTAGTCGCCGGTCGTGTAGTCGAAGGCGGTGCCTTCCGCGACGACGCCGCGCATCACGCCCGAGCGACCGCCATTGTCGTGCGGGTGGGCGAGGCCGTGGCCGTGGCCGAGCTCGTGGATCAGGGTGATGAAGCTGTAGCCGCCCGGCTTCAGCTCGGCCTCGGTCCAGCCCGGGCCGTTGCGGTTGAATTCGGCCTGGCCTTCGTTGGTGGTCCCCGGAGGGCTCATCCGGCCGAGGATGCCGGCCTCCGGCGTGCCGTTGTAGGTGATGAAGATGAAGTCGGCCTTCGCCTTGTCCTGGACCTCGATATAGACGAGGTCGGCGACCTGCTCGTATTTCTCCATCGCGAGCTCGAAGGCGCGCATCTCCCACTCGGCCATGCCCGAGGCGACCATGTTGGTGAGCACGTCGCCGGTCGGGTCCTCGCTGACGAAGACCTCGCCCTGCTTGGCGAAATAATAATAGACGACGTTCTTACCCTCGATGCCCTGCTCGTTATAGCCGACGCCCGTATAGGGGTTGCCGGTGTCGCGCGGGCCGTGCGCCCCGTCGGGGTTGCGCGAGGTGCGGTCGAGCTGGCTGCCCCAGTCGATCGCGTAGAGCGGCTCGTCCGGATCGTAGAAGGGGTCCCACCCCTCGACGGTGAGCTTATAGTCGCCGACGCCCTCGCCCGCGAACGGATCGCCGTTGACGAGATTCCCTGAGTGGGCGTTGATGTAATAGGTGCCGGTCTCGGTCGCCAGGAAGTCGCCCTCGGCGATGACCGTCCCGGTCAGCAGGCCGCCCGGCAGGACGCCGCCGCCGGCGACGGTCGCGACATGCCGTCCGGAAGGATCGTAAATGTCGAAATGCGCGTCCGCGAGCGGCACGCCGCTCGGCCCGGCCGTCACATAGCCCTGGTTGATCCGGTAGACGTTCCCCGCGACCATCTCGATCTTGTAGAAGTCCTGGTCGCCCGGTGCGTCGATCGTCGAGATGACGGAGCGTCCGTTCGCCGTGACCGTAGAGGTCGTGCGAAGGTCGTTGCCGACCGTATCGACCGTGGTCGGGAAGATGCTGATCGAATTGGGCTCCTCCGGCGGGACTTCGCCTTCGCCCTCGACGTGCGTGTTCACGAACAGCTCGTAGTCGCCGATGCCGTTGCCGGTGCCTTCGGGGGTGACGCCGTCGTCGAACGCACGGGCGTTGATGTAGAAGATGCCGGAATAAGGCGCGGTGAAGGTGTAGAGCGCGTCGTAGCCCGAGCTCAGAGTGTTGTGGGTGGTCTGGCCGTCGCTGTCGACGCTGGTGATCAGCGCGCCGGACGCGTCGCGGATCTCGAACAGCGAATCGATCAGCGGGACGGCGTTCGGCCCGCCATATTTGGCGTACATGCCGATGTCGTATTTCTGGCCCTGGACGAGCTCGACCTTGAAATAGTCCTCGTCGCCGATCGTCTCGAGCGTGGCGACGGTCGGGGCGGCGTCGACGGTGAGCGTGAAGGTCGTGCTGGTATCGCCTGGGACCGGATCGCTGACGCCGATTATGCCCGCCGGATTCTGCACGGCGAGGGTCGGAGCCTTCAGGCCGAGCCCCGTCCGCCCGAAATAGGCGGATGCGTAGCCGAAGCTATGCTCGCTGCCCGCGTCCGAAGCGACGGCGCTCGCGCCGCTGTCGGTCAGGCGCTCGGAATCGCGCCAGCTCTGGCTGGATGACGAGTACATTTGAATCTCCCTCGAAAGTGTCGCGTAGGTTTGCAAGCGGTACAGGAAGATACTCGACCGAGCTCACAGTGTTTACTTTGCATTCACACTGTAAATTCGAAATTTACACAATAAATAGTCGAATCGACTACTTATCGCGCAAACCGTTTTATTGGGGAATGGTTCCGGGTCCGCGGCCGTCGGCGCGCGGCTAAGGGAGGCGGGTGGCAGGGGCCAAGTCGGCGGAGGCTAGCCCCAAGCCGCTCGGCGCCGTGAGGGCGCGTGCACGCGACGTGTAATATGGTTCGTCACAGGAAGCTGTCGATCAAGTGCGCGCGGATGATCGGCTCGCGGCCATACCCTCCGCCCCGCGCGCGCTTCGCTTGTCAGGCGCCTCTAGGCCGGACCATCTTCGTCGTCGTCGTCAACCGCCTTGTAGATGACGAAGGCGCCGACCACCGCGAGGCCGATCACGACCAGGTTAAGAATGCCGCCGCCCCCGGTCAGGTTCCGACGCGCGTCGCGGCCGGTGACCGGACGCTCCGCCACGAACAGGGTCGGCCGGCCTTCCCCGAGCAGGCGCAGCTCGAACGTATCGACGCTCTGCTGGCGCGTCCGGGCGCCGCTCGCGTCGCGATAGTCCTGCACCGACTGGAGGCGCAGGCCCGCCTGCGCGCGCCCGCTCCTCTGCCCGCCGAACGGCACTGCGAAATAGACGCCCGCCGTGGCGCCGCTCCGCCGCTGGCCGGCATCGAAGGCAGAGCCGAGCTCGGCCGCCGCGCAGGGAGAAACCGCAAGACCGAGAGCCGCCGCCGTGGCCAATGCTTTTCCAATCATAGCCGTTCTCCTCCCTGAGACCGCGAGATTGCGACGCTACGGGGCGGAGATCAAGCGAAGCGTCACGTCAATATTTCACCCTGGGAACGATTGACCCGCCCCCGCACGCTTGGCAGCTTGCGCGGCACGACGACGAGGACGGGGGTCGGGGGTGGACGACGCTTTCGCGAAGGGCTTGTTCGGCGACGCCTGCGAGACGCCGGCCGACGCGCTGCGCGCGCTCCGGCCGCTGCTCCCGCTTCCCCTGCGCTGCTCGCGCGAGCGGCCGTTCGGGATCCACGCCGATCTCGGCGGGGGCCGCTGCCCGCGCTGCGGCTGGACCCCGAAACGCCGGAATCGCCTGAAGGGCTGAACCTCGGAACGCCGGGGATGCGCGCGGAGTTGGCCCGGTTCACGACGGACGAACGAGAGACGGGGACCCGATATGGGCGAGATTGCGGGCTGGATCGCACCGATCGCGACGATGATCGCCGCCTGCGTCACGGCGGCCAATCTCGGCGCGCGGGTGACCGGCTGGGGATTCGTCGTCTTCACCTTCGGCTCCATCGCCTGGACAACCTACGGCTACGCCACGGACCAGCCGAACCTGCTCTGGCAGAATCTGGCTCTGACCGCGGTCAACCTGTTCGGAATCTGGCGCTGGCTGATCCGGCGGGCGCGCTACGACGACTGGGCCCGCGCCGCCGCGGAAAAGAGCGAGCGACGCTCGACGCCGACGCTGTTTCCCGTCTCCAGCCTCGCCAACGGCGCGGTCGCCGGCGCGGACGGGGCGACCCTCGGCACGATCGTCGACGCGATGGCGAGCTGCGAGGACGGGCGCATCACCTATCTGGTCGTGAGCGCCGGGCGTGCAGGCACGCTCGCCGACGCGCTGCACATCCTCCCATGGACCGAGGTCAGCGTCACTCCCGGCAAGGTGGAGACCGGGCTCGACGCGGACGCTTTCGGCAGGCTGGAACTGGCCGATGCGAGCCGGTGGCCGGCGCGCGCCTGAGCCGGACGGCGGGTCGCCCGCCGCCAGACAAGTAGCGATTTTGGACCTATCGCGCCGCGGCGGGACGGCGTAGGATCGCGGCGGGGGTGCGTGACGTTCAACACGCAATAGGGGGACGAACCTTGACCGAAGCATCGAAAGCCGGCGCGATCTCGCGCCGCAGCCTGCTTGCCGTCATGTCTGCAGCCACAATCGGCACCGCCGCCCAGGCGGCGCCGCTCAGCCTGGCGCGCGCCGTTTCCGGCGCGGCGCGGCGCGATCTCGGCCGTGCGGGGATCGAAAGCTGGCGCCCGCTCGTCGGCGAGCGGTTCAGCCTGGCCGGAGCGCCGGGCGCGCCGCTGAAGCTGGTCGCGGTCGAGGCGCTTTCGTCGCCGGGCCGCCGGCCCGCTTCGGTCTCGCGGCGGCGGGGCTTCGCCGCGATTTTCGAGGGCAGCGCGGCCCGCGCGCCCGAGGGCGACGCGACCTACTGGCTGTCGCACAGCTCGAGCGGCCCGCTTCCGGTCCATTTCGGGACGAAGGCGGCGGACGGCGGCAAGGCGCGCCTCGTCGCAATCTTCAACTGAGAGCTCCAGCCGGGCCGAACCGTCCGCCGGACGTGCCGAGAAGATGCTGAATCTATTGGCAAGAGGCGCGCGAGGGCGCACAATTGCGTATCAGGGAATCAGCTTGGCGGGGGACGGGTAGGTGATTTGCGTTGGAAAGCGGCTGGCCGCGCGGCTGTCGGCCATGGCACTCGGCCTCGTCTCGACGGCGGCCGCCGCGCAGGATTCGCTCAGCGATCCGGCCGGCTCGGGGGTCATCGTCGCGGCGGTGCGCTGGCTCGAAAGCACCCTGCTCGGCACGGTGGCGACCGTCGTCGCGGTGATCGCCGTCGCCTCGGTCGGCTTCATGATGCTGACCGGCCGCATCAACTGGCGCTACGGGGCCGTCGTCATCCTCGGTTGCTTCATCCTGTTCGGCGCGGCGAGCATCGTCGCGGGGATCCAGCAGACCGCCAGCCTCGGGCGCTAGAAGATGAGCCGGCTCGAACAGGATCCGTTGTTCGTCGCCCTCACCCGGCCGCAAATGTTCGCGGGCGTCACCTACAGCTATTTCATTGTCAACGCGGTGCTGGCGACCGAATTGTTCCTCGTCTTCCGCTCTCCCTGGGTGCTGCTGGTCGCGCTCGTCCTGCACGCAATCGGCGCGATCCTGTGCGTGCGCGAGCCGCGCTTCTTCGACCTCTGGCTGACCAAGGTCCGGCGCTGCCCGCGGGTGCGCAACCATAAAGTCTGGCGATGCAACTCGTACCGGCCCTGAACGCGGACCCCAAGACGGCTGCGCGCGAGCAGCCGGTCGGGAAGCACCTGCCTTATGCGCGGCACGTGGACGACTTCACGATCGAGACTCGCGACGGCATGCTGATGCAGGTCATCCAGCTGCGCGGGCTGCTGTTCGAGACCGCGGACAGCGACGAGATCAACTACAGGAAGCGGTTGCGCGACGCGATGCTCCAGGCGGTCGGCTCGTCGCGATTCGCGCTCTATCACCATATCGTCCGGCGGCGCATCGATGCGGAGCTCAGCGCCGATTATGCCGACGGCTTCTCGAAGACGCTGGACGAGGCCTGGCGGCTGCGCCTTTCCGCCAAGCATCTGTACGTCAACGATCTGTTCCTGACGCTGGTGCGGCGGCCGCTGCAGGGGAAAGTGGGCATCGCCGAACGGGTGCGCGCGGCGCTCGGCCGGGCGACGAAGTCGAACGAGACCAATATCGGCTACGAGCTGCGCCAGCTCGTCGGCGGCCGCGACGCGCTGATGGCGGCGCTCGCCAGCTACGGCCCCCGCCTGCTCGGCGTCTACGAGACGGCGCACGGCCCGTGCTCCGAGCCGCTCGAATTCCTCTCGACGCTCTACAATGGCGAAACCCGACCCGTGCTTCTGCCAAGCCAGGACCTCGGGGACTATCTCCCCTACCGGCGGATCAGCTTCGGCCAGGAGACGGTCGAGCTCGGGCCGGCCGGTGCGACCCCGCGAAGCTTCACCGGAATCGTGTCGATCAAGGACTATCCCGGCCAGACGGTCGCCGGGATGCTCGACGAGCTCCTTCGGCTGCCGTTCGAGCTCACCGTCTCCCAGTCCTTCGGCTTCGTCGAGCGGCAGGCGGCGCTGTCGCGGATGAACCTGGCGCTGAGGCGGATGCGGTCGGCCGAGGACGAGGCGGTCAGCCTCCGGGCCGAGCTTTCCAACGCCAAGGACGAGGTCGCAGCGGGCCGGGCCGGCTTCGGCGAGCATCATATGACGATCGCTCTGCGCGCCGAC